>CAWJKD010000008.1:0-77764 GCA_963843415.1 uncultured Bacteroidota bacterium | reverse complement strand
GAGTGAATTAAGAACCCAGCTTCTTCAAATCTGTTTAACTCTAACGCGTATCGCATTTGACGATTCTCCGAACTCAGTCTCCAGACCACGAAGATGGGCTTTGGTGCTGCTATTAAGGAAAAACTTCTTCAGTAGTTTAATCCTCGTCTCAGAAGTAATAAGACTGCTAAGCATCTGATCACGTTAATGAGTAACAAATTTACTCAATGTTGTGAAAAAGCAAAAAAATTTTAGGATTTTTTTTGCATGCGGGTGTACGTTGCAAGATGCAACGTGCCAGCCTGTCAATGCCTAAACAGAGTTGGACATGTTTTGGCCATAGTATTTCTGTCATTTGAAGAATTGACCCCTATACCTTACAACATTTTCATAATCCACCTATTCTCATTTGTTAATTAGTATTATATTTGTATGGTACTGCAAAGCCAGTAACAAAATGCAACTAAATTAATCATTCTGTGGTCATAATTTGAAATATCAATTTCTATGAAAAAGATAATCATAATAATAATGTTTTTCGTACTCCTTGCAGTAAATGCTGCTTTAACAGGGGATGGAACCTTTACCAATCCATGGAGCGGGATCCTGGAAGGTGATGCAACCTGGAGTGGAACCAAATATATCAATGGGGATATTACAGTTGATAACGAAAAGCTTACAATAAGCCCCGGAGCAATAATAATTTTCCTTTCAGAAACTGCAGATCTTATTATAACAGGTACCGGCCAGGTTGAAGCTGATGGTGCAGCAGGCAGTTTGATTCGCTTTACTTCAGATGATGATAACGATGGGAACTTTGGTGAAACAGGTGAATCCTGGGGACATATTTCATTTCAATATATGGGAAGTGCCGGACCTTCAGTACTTGATTATTGTATTATAGAATACGGCGACGTAAGAAATGCTGGTAGTTCTGATAACCCTTTTAAATATGGTGGAGCTGTTCATGCTGCATTCAATGATCTTACTATTTCAAATTGTATTCTTCAGAATAACAAAGCTAAATGGGGCGGAGCTTTGTTTGTGAATCAAAATTTTTCACCATCAATAAAAAACTGTCTTGTTTTTAATAATGAATCAATCCGCGCGGGTGGCGGATTTTATTTCTGGCTAGGTTCCAGGTCGGTTGTTGAAAATTGTATTTTTGATTCAAATGACTGTCTGGAACCGATTAACGAGAGAAACAGCGGTGGCGGCTTGTATACACAATCAGGAACTATGAAGGTGTTGAACTGTACTTTTGTTAATAATACAACCACCCGTTCTGCAGGTGCGAGTATTGAACTTTATGGATCAATAGGGGATATAGTTCAAAATTGTATTTTTTGGGGTAACGGAACTCATTTTTTGAGAATAGGAGGCTCCAATTTAGTTCAATATTGTGCTGTACAAGGAACTATTCCTGCAGGTACAGGCAATTTTCAACTTAATGCTATTAATACTGCAATTAATGGCCCTAATTTTGCTGCAACTGATGGTTCTGACTGGTCAATAAAATTCATCTCTCCCTGCCGTGATGCGGGAAACACTACAAATCCAGCTGTTCCGAATGATTATCCTGGAAATTCCCGAATAAGTGTTATGATATCGGAGCATACGAAGTACCAATACAGCCGATGGACAGGCGCATCAGGTACTGATTGGACAATATCAGGAAACTGGGAAGCAAACATTGATCCATCATTCAGGAACCGGAGATGTGATTATCCCAACCGGTTTATCAATTTATCCTGTCAGTTCTTCAAATCCAGATTTTACATTAGGCTCAGGAAAACAAATGATAATCGAACAGGGAGCAAGAGTTACATTAAATAATCTTACCAATAACGGAACTCTAAAATTAAACCATAACTCCTCCGGATTTGCCTCACTGATAATCAACAGTTATACAAGAGGTACTGGAGGCACTGAAGAGATCCAGCTTTACCTGACCGGCGGCGGAAGTGAATTGCTTGAAGATTATAAGTGGCACTATATTTCCACTCCTGTATCTTCACTTTCTACTGATGTATTTACAGATGTTACTATTGATCTTGCACAGTTTGTGGAAAGCAGACCTTCTACTTCATTATTGCAGGGATGGGTTGCTTACGATGGTTATGTATATTCAACCAGGAGCTACCAATGGACCTACTTTCTCTTCTCTTACCCCCGGAAAGGGTTATAATTTCTGGGGTGACGTGAATAATTCATTGACTTTCGGGGGTCTGTTTAATACCTCAAATGTAATTATGTCTTTGCCTTTTACTTACGCTGACATATATCATGGATTTAACCTTCTTGGGAATCCGTTCTCATCCGGACTCAACTGGGATGATATTATTGATGGTGTATATTTTACTTATCCTTCAAATACAAGCAAAAGTCTCTACTTTACCCGTAATAATGCACTGTGTACCTATATCAGCGGGGTTGGTGTCCCCGGAGATGTTAATGGTATCATACCTCCGATGCAGGGTTTCTTTACAAAAACCTACGGTACAGGAAATTCAATTACTCTTCCTGCCGCCGCCAGAACTCATGATAATATACACTCCCGTTATAAAGGCAGTGAAGACATCCCTCTTGTAAGACTGGCAATATTTGAAGATTCAGAATCAAACGACGAAACTGTGGTCAGATTCGATGAAGATGCAAAATCTGATCTCGACAATGATTTTGATGCACTTAAGATGTTCCTCTCATCCACAAAAACCTCAATCTATACTTCAATGGGAGGTGTTGATTATGCCATCAACGGACAACCTTTCCCTGCTACAGTATTTGAAATCCCGGTGGTGGTTAATGTCATTTCAAATAGTACCCATAAGATCTCAGCAACTCAAGTACAGAGACCTTGATAATTACAATATTTACCTTGTAGATAACGCTAACCGGTTTCACTGCAAATCTTAAAACCACTCCTGATGTGACTTTTTTGCTGCACCCGGGACAATAAGTAACCGGTTTATCTTAAGGATCAGCAATGTTTCAACCGGCACTGAAGATCCGACCGGCACTCTGAATAAATTCAATATTTATTACGGATTCGATCTTATTAATATACAAACCCTTGCAGATGACTGGAACGGAACAAAAGGATCTGTCAAAGTAACGGATATGGCAGGAAAGTCTGTTTCAGATCTGCAAAACGCTGAATTTAATAAAGATGCTTTAATCCAGCTGCAGGCTCCAAAAACCGGTGGACTCTATTTTATCGAGATAAGATCGGGGCTTAAGAGATATGTGGGGAAAGTAATAATTAAATAGGCGACGGGTGTCGGGCGACGGGACACAGGTTTTTTCTTCCTGTCGCCTTCGCCTTCTGCCTTCCGCCTTCTCGCCTTTAAATATATTTGCATGTTTTAAATAATTATGTACTTTTGTTAATTATTCTTCACGATAACGTCCCACTTGAAAACTATATATCGCGAAATATCATCTAAAAAGGAATACCATAGACCAGAGGTTACAAGGATTGTCCTTGACAATTCAATATCTCTGGTAATGATGACTAGTATGCCTCCAAATCCACCTCCGCGTCCCAGAGGGGGAAAAGGAACAAATGATTCTTTTCAGAGTCCGTTTCGAGGATAAACCATTCGAGATTGACCGTGTTGACAACTAGCAATATAAGGGGCATCATAAGCCCCTTTTTTATTTGATGACCCCCGGATCCGCTAAAGTTGATATCTTGATTTCAATGCGCTGTAAACACCCCCTCTTGGACGCCCGGGGCAAGGGAACTGAGGTATCTGATGATCAGAATACGGATATTTTTACTAAATTTGAATAAATAACCGGTGATCGTTAATGGGTTGGATTATTTCTGGCTATCCCTCATTTTAAATGTCAGAATAAGTGGCAAAGCAACTGTTTTACTGTTTTCAGCGTCTGATATATACAAACATATAATTTAGAATTTTAAAACATAAGATATGAAAGTCAGGTTTGCAGCTTTTATCACAATATGTTTATTCAGTCTGGGGTTGTCAGCACAACCTCCGGAGACAATTTACGAAGGAACTCTTATTGCTTCCGGTTTCAGACAAAGTATTCCTCTTGCTTCTGACGGCCCCTTTCCGATCGGATTTAACTTCACATTCTTTGGTAATTCATATTCTCAGTTCTATGTCAGCGCCAATGGTCTTGTAACCTTTACCGATCCTGACGGACTCTTTAACACTGAAACTACTATTCCCACAGCCACAACTCCTAACAATTACATTGCGCCTTTCTGGGATAACCTCTCAATAGTTGACGGTGGTAATATCATGTATAAGACCGTCGGAGCTGCGCCAACCCGGAAATGCATCATCCAGTTCAAAAATATGGGATTTGATCCTGTTCCGACTCCTCTGGGGACCTTTACAGTTATCCTATATGAAACTACTAACATCATCCAGGTACAGTACAGACTGATAGTTGATCCTTATACTGCTGCCTCTCACGGAGGCAGTGCCACTATCGGTCTGGAAAATGCAACCGGTTCGGCAGGTGTTTTGTATGCTTTCCGGAACGGAACTGCTGTATATTCAGAAGACGCAATTTCTTTTACACCATCAGGTTCAACTTATACGGTTAATGATAATGCTCTTTATGATGGTGTCTTTTTGACTACAAACATAGCAGTACCTGACCCGGGAATAGTAAATCTCATAAATCCTTCTTCAGACGCTGTAATTTTCTCTGACCAGACTTTTGCCTGGGGATCTGCTTCTAGGCGCAACCTCCTATACTCTGGTAATTGATACTGATCCAACACTTGCAACAGCCTCATACTATAATGCAGGATTGAACCTGTCATACGACATTACAGGACTCTCTGTAAACACTACTTACTACTGGGCTGTCTTCTCAACTAATGCAACTGCTACAACATGGTGTGAGATACGTCGTTTTTCAACAACCATCCCGGTTCCCTGTATGCCTGTTCCATTAACATTGTGGACCGAGCAGGGACAGGACAAAACTATAAAACTTCAATATACAGGTTGTGATCCGGGTACCGCTACTGCAGTTATTACATCGCTTCCTGTGCAAGGTCAGCTTTATCAGTACGATGGTGGAGCCAGAGGTTTGCAGATAACTTCTGTACCCTCCACAATTACTGATCCGAACAGAAATGTAATTTATGCTGCTACAGGCACTTACGGAAACGGAGCGGGAAATTTTAACTTCAAAATTAACGATGTTGATGGCGATTCACCTGCAGGTACAGTAACAATTAATGTCAGCCCTCCGGGTATTCCGAACGTTCTTTATATAGCTAAAAGCAATAATGTCGAGATCCAGTTCGACAGGATAATGGCCAACCCAACCGGTAAACAAAACCAGTTTGAAGTAAATGTAAATGGAACTCCGGTCACGATAAGTTCTGCTGCATTAAAGGGAGGTGATCCCTATACAATTATTCTGACTCCCGGAACACCTCTTTCAGGACCAGAAACCGTCACAGTTGCTTATAATGCGGGAGACGTATCATCAGCCCAGGGCGGATGGCTCGCAACATTTACAGAACAATCTGTGACTTTTACAGCTCAAACAATTACCTGGACACAATCACTGACAAAAAAATACAATGAATCACCGGTTGCTTTAAATGCATCAGCTTCGAGCGGTCTTGGAATTACTTTTACAAGTTCTAACTCAGCGGTTGCTACAGTAGGCGGCACTAACCTCATTTTTCATGCCCTTGGCACTTCGGAAATCACTGCCCGACAAGCCGGTAACCCGACCTATGCTCCTGCAAAATACATTAAAACCCTTACCGTAAGCAAGGGTGATCAGACCATTACCTTTGATGCACTCTCTGAGGAAAAGACCTTCGGTGATCCGCTTTTCATCCTTACAGCAACCGCCACTTCAGGATTGACTGTCACATTTACAAGCAGTAATCCTGCTGTTGCAACCGTTTCAAGATAATACTGTTTATCATTACCGGGGGAGGAACAACAACGATAACCGCTCTCACAGGCCGGGAACGCCTGGTGGAATCCTGCAACATCCGGTAGAACAGATCCTTATCGTGAATAAAGTTGATCAGACCATCACATTTAATGCCCTTACCGGCCAAAAAATACGGAGATGCTGATTTCAGTCCCGGTGCTACTGCCAGCTCAGGTCTGACAGTCACGTATTCAAGCGATAATGAATCCGTTGCAACGATCGTAAGTAACATGATCCACATTACGGGAACCGGAACTGCAGTCATAACAGCCTCCCAGGCAGGAAGTGATACCTATTATCCGGCTGAGGACGTAACACAGACATTGACTGTTTCAAAGAGTAACCAGACTATCACATTTACAAACTATCCTGATGAAATTCTGGTAAAAGATACCTATACCCTGACTGCTATTGCATCATCAGGACTGCCGGTCCTTTTTGAAAGCAAGAACACTTCAATAGCAACTGTTTCAGGTAATACACTTGACTGCAGTCTCCAGAGGGACCGTACAGATCCGGGCGTATAATGCAGGAGATGATAACTACGAACCTGCTGAAACGCTTGTATCTGTTGAAGTTATATCAACACACAAAAATATTATGTACCTGTTCACTCCCAACGGAGACGAGATAAACGATCAATGGGAGCTGCCTGAAATGGAAGAATGGGGCAGGTGTGATGTAAGAATCTTTAACCGCTGGGGAAAACTGGTTTTTGCCCAGGATGACTATGATAACCTCTGGGAGGGGATGTCGGATGGAAATCCTTTACCGGAGGGACCGTACTACTTCGTAATTGAAACTGAAAATGCCGGAGTAAAGAAAGGAACTGTAAATATTGTAAGATAAACCCGGCGCAGAGCGCAGAGCGCAGGGCACAGAGTGATTCTGCCCCTGAGCTCTGAGCCCTGAGCCCTGAGCAATTAAACTTATGAATATGAAAAAACTGACTATATTATCAATACTAGCTGTGTTGGCCATAACATTGCATGCCCAGCAGAGCCCTCTGTCGGAGAGCTACTTCATGGATAAGTACACACTGGCGCCATCATATGCCGGTAATTTTAATCCGAAGTTCATTTTCCTGGGATACCGGAGCGACTGGTCAGGGATTGACGGTGGACCAATGACTTTCCGGCTGTCGTACAGCGATGTGCTTATGGAGAACGCAGGGTACGGGGCCAGGATAGTCTACGACAAAGCCGGCATCTTTAACCAGCTCTATGCACTCGGGTCATATTCTTATAATCTCAATGTGTCGCAGGATCATTATATACTTTTCGGTATATCAGCCGGAGTTTACCATAATTCACTGAATCTGACTGAGTATTATAACGATCCTAATTACAATATTGATCCCGCCCTCGTACAGGATGATGTAAAATCGAAAGTGAAATTCATGAGCGACATCTCCCTGGTTTATATCTGGCAGGGTCTTGAGGCAGGATTTCTGTTCTCAAACATCAGCTTTGGCGACGCATCGTATAAAGCTGCTGAAGATCTTAAGTATAATCCTGTCGGTGTATTTCAGGTCCATGCTTCTTATCTCTATAATTTTGCAGAGAACTGGGATATTGTACCTTTTGTCCTGGTTCGGGGAGGAAAGGATATCAAAACACAATTTGAGATCGCTTCGCAGGTTGTATGGCAGAAAAGGATAATGGGAAGTCTTGTTTTCCGCGATCCGGGGATCCTTGGGATCGGTCTTGGTGCAAATATTGATAAAGGACTGAGGATCGGTTATAACTTCAATTTCGCAACGAATGTTGCAATGAATATATTTAATAATCATGAGGTTACGGTTGGATTCAATATATTTGAATATGTGGGGAAGAGGGATGTACCGATGGTAGAATAGATCTGAGTCCCGATTGTCATCGGGATGGCTTTCCCATAGCTATCTTAATGGCTTTTGCAAATACCCTATTAGTGACTTATGGTTTTTAACCCTCAGGAAAATCCTGTATAGATAATATTTCTTTATATTTTCTTGTTCTTTCTTTGTTCGTCCAAAGTGATGTTCATTTCTTTTGCTCCTCCAAAAGAAACGAACCAAAGAAAAAGAGTCCGGAAAAGACAACCACATCCTGTTTTTCGCCAATCGCTCAAAGCCATTTCCCGCTCCAAAAAACAGGATGCGGTTCGCACCTTTTCCGGTTTTCCCCTCGCGCCAGTTTCTACTAAATTTGAAAATCAAACTCCTGTTTTTCGCACATTTCCCTTGAAATATTATAACGATTTGACATTCAAATATCAATTTTCTAATTTGGGTGCTGCATTGAGGAAAACAGGAAAAAGGTCCGGAACCGAACCGCCGAATGGCGGTGAGCTCGGCGAAGCCAAAAGACAACCACATCCTGTTTTTCGCCAATCGCTCAAAGCCATTTCCCGCTCCAAAAAACAGGATGCGGTTCGTACCTTTTCCGGTTTTCCCCTCGCTCCAGTTTCTATTAAATTCGAAAATCAAAACTAAAGATCTCTTACGTCCGGAATATTATAAATGTTATGTAAGTACGGGTGGGCGGGCAAACCGAAAACGGCGCGAAGTTAAGCCTGTACGGTAGCGCCAATAAGGCTTGTGTAGCGGGCGTCCGGACAGGCTTAACTTATCGTTTTCGGCGCCCTTTCTTTGGTTCTTTCTTTGGACGAACAAAGAAAGAACGAAAAAAATAAAGAAATGAATTACCAATCTGATACACCGGAGTTGCCGCGAACCGCGCTACCTATGCCTAAATGATTTAACAATTAGTCTTATATTTGTTTTTTGTTAATTTTAAATGAAGAAGAACTATTTAATAACAATATTTTTAATAGGGATAAGCTTCTTCCTGGGTGATATCCCTGGCGAATGCCAGGAAATCCCCTTCTCTGTGAGCAATTACGGCGTTTATGATTTCCTCGACGAGCTTGCTAATATTCAGGTTGTTTCGATTAATTCAGCAGTAAAACCATACTCAAGACTATATATCGCAAAGAAACTTCAGGAAGCTGATGAAAAGAGAGACCGGTTGTCAGTAAGGCAACAGAAGGAGCTTGATTTTTATTTGCTGGATTTTGGAAAGGAATTGGAAGAAGATCGGCGCAGCGGCGAGGAGTGGAGTATGGGGGAAGAGGGACGCAGCGGCGCAGAGGCACAACAGCGCAACGGCACAGAGGCACAACGGCGCAACGGCACAAAGGCACAGTGGCTCAAAGGCAAGAAGGTACAAAAGAGGTTGGATCTGTTTTATTATAAAGATTCGTTGTTCTCACTGACTGTAAATCCAATACTCGGAGGGGAGATATTTACTAATTCTTCAGGAAGGGCAACTTACTGGAGGAATGGTGCAGAATTACATGGATATATTCATCATTTCGGATTTTATGCTTCACTGAGAGATAATCATGAAAAACCATTACTTGGGAGAAGCGATTACCTGACAACGAGAGAGGGCGGACATCTGAAAGGTTCTACTGACTGGAGTGACATGATTGGCGGAATCACCTGGTCGTGGAAATGGGGTAACATAGGTTTGGTAAGAGATAAACAGGTTTGGGGAAATAATTATAACGGGGCAAATATTTTTGGAGGGAATAATCCTTCTTTTATACAATTACGTCTGCATGTGAATCCTGTAAAGTGGTTCAGTTTTAATTATTTCCACGGGTGGCTCAATTCAATGGTTGTCGACAGTTCAAGATCATACTGGGTTACAAACAGTTACGGAACAGACTACAGGGAGGTTTATCATAAGAAATATCTTGCAGCCAATATGTTTACTATCAGTCCAGTCACAGGTCTTGACATTTCATTTGGTAACAGTATTGTGTACACCGATCGCCATTTTAATCCGGCATACCTTATGCCCCTCTTTTTCTATAAATCAGTCGATCACTCACAGACCTCAGGTGTAGATAATATGAACTCACAGATGTTCCTGGATATCAGTTCACGGAATATAGATCATCTTCATCTTTATACTACACTATTCATTGACGATTTGTCAGTAAAAAGATTCTTTAAAAAAGATGAATGGAATTTCTTCAGCTGGAAAACAGGATTCAGACTTGATAACTTCCCTCTTGATAATCTATCTCTTACAACTGAATTCACATATTCTTATCCTCTGGTCTTTCAGCATTATGTCCCAACTTTGACATTTGAAACGATGAATTATAATATCGGTCATTATCTGAGAGATAACTCAAGAGAGTGGTACCTGGCATTAGATTATCGGCCGATAAGAACTCTGGATATCAGGGTCTTTTTCACTGATGCAGTCAGAGGTCCGGATTACACTGAGCTCGGAGTCCCAAGGGTCGGTAACCCGCCATTGGAAACAATTAACTGGCGTAACACTTCAATCGGATTGAAATCGTCATACCAGGTAATCAATGATATATATGCGTGGTTTTCTCTGTGTTACAGTGATGTGAGCGGGGATGCAAGGTGGAGTCCGGGGTATTTTTATGGTGAGAAATCAACGCTGAATTTTGGAATGACGTTCGGATTTTGAGTCTTTGCCCCCCTACCCCCCTAAAGGGGGGCTAATGCGGTGATCGTATTGTTGATTTCTGTAATTACTTTATCCATATCAAATATTATCTGATCGTTTGTGAATCTGATGATTCGTATTCCAAATCTTTTAAGTTCTTCTGTTCTTCCTAAATCATATTCCTTTTTTTCAGGATCGAAATGAATTTCTCCATCCACTTCGATAACAAGCTTATATTGATGACAATAGAAATCAACAATAAAGATGTCTATCGGATGTTGCCGTCTGAATTTGACTTTAAATAATTTTCTGTCTTTGAGTTTCTTCCAGAGTATTAATTCTGCTAAAGTCATATTCTTTCGCAATCCTTCTGCTGTTTCAAAAAGAGTCCCCTTTGCCCCATAGAACATGTTCCTCTCAATAATTCTATTTCGCATAATTTCATTTTAATGCAGCGCTATCAAATATACAAAATCCACAATATATCCAGAAATTAGCCCCCCTTCAGGGGGGATGGGGGGGGCTACCGGGAGACAGGGGGTTAAGCTGCGCCTCTGTGCCTCTGCGCCCCTGCGCCGTTTCATTTATTAAATTCTTCTATTTTCGTCAAAAAGTTAATGCCCTCTTTGATAATTTTGCTTAATTTTATTTTTATTTCACCTTGAATTATACGATCCTGAGCTGAAAATGGAAAAAACTAAATTCAGGACTATAACTGTTTTTGCCGATATTGTTATTCTGACATTATCGTTTCTTATTGTTGCCTCTTTTAAACCTGCAGGTCTTAAAGCATACGTTCCGTCTCATAGTATTTTTTTCTCCATCCTGGCATTGTTATGGATTGTGGTGTCTCTTCTTAATGGAAAGATGCACCGCGGAAAGATCATAAATTTTTCGACTGTTTTCAACAGGGTCCTGAGCAGTAACATAATCTCCCTTGCACTTACTGTTCTTATAATGTTTATATTCAGAGATTATGCTTATTCACGGACAGTTGTTCTTGGTACTGCAATTGTTGCCACATTTATTGAACTGCTGCTGGGATCGTCATTTATTGCTTATAAGAAAGCACATGTTCAGGATTCAGAGGATTATTTCAAATACCAGAAACAAAGGAGACCAAGTGAATACGAGCTTGTTAATGATCTGAACGGCAATGGGAAATCAACAGTAATCAATCCTCTTGTTAATCCGGGAACATTAAGCGCTATTGAACAGGAATCCGGTCCGGAGATGGCTGAGGCGATAATAAGTATGACAGGACCAAAACTCTCCGAACGGACAGCTGTACTTTCAACCACCACCCGGTTCAATATCCTGAATCTCCCTGAAAATAAATATACTTATATTATTAACCTTCACAAAATCAATGATATAAAGCACATCGACGACTTTATTGACGCTGTCAGTCATAAACTCGATATGAATGGATATTTCTTTTGCTGTGTTGAGACAAAAGATCAGCGGAAAAAGAGGATACTTAAAAAGTTCCCGCCCGTCATTAATTACGTTTTTTATTTCTTTGATTTTATTATAAAAAGGATCCTCCCGAAACTTAAACTTACCCGTCCTGTCTATTATTCTCTTACACATGGCAACAACACTGTCATCTCCCGTGCAGAAGCATTGGGGCGTCTTTGCAGGGGAGGATTCAGGATCAGGCAGGAGTCTTTTATAGGGAACCTGCTGTGCATCGAAGCGAAAAAGATAATCGAACCCCTTCCGAAAAACGGTACTATATATGGACCTCTGATTGCCCTGCCACGAATAGGTAAGAGAGGCGAAACTATAAAAGTTTACAAGCTTAGAACAATGCATCCCTATTCGGAATATATCCAGGATTATGTTTACAGACTTTATGATCTGCAGGATGGAGGGAAGTTCAAAAATGATTTCCGGATCACATCATGGGGTTCTGTGTGCCGGAAGATATGGCTTGATGAATTGCCTACCTTCATTAACTTAATGAAAGGGAATATGAAGCTTGTTGGTGTAAGACCTTTAAGCAAACATTATTTTGAACTTTATAAAGAAGAAGTCAGGGAGCGAAGAATTAATTATACACCGGGACTTATTCCGCCATTCTATGCAGATATGCCGGGTGATCTGGAGAGCATTCAGGAGTCGGAAATGAAGTATCTTGATTCGTTCGATAAACACCCTGTTTTAACTGATTTTAAATATTTCTGGAAATCCTGGTGGAATATCAGGTATTTCTGGAAATCTTGGTGGAACATACTATTTCATCACGCAAGGTCGAAGTAGGAGTTTAAGGTGCAAAGGCGCAACGGCGTAACGGCGCAGAGGCGCAGGGGTACAGAGGCGCAGGGGCCTCAGCATTAGGGCTTTACGGCACCACGCCTTAATACCTTAAATCCTTACTACCTTTATGCTTTTTTGTTTCGGCCGTGTACCAAGAGATCTTGTGGTTAGCAGTGTACCAGGTTTTGAAAATCCTGTTGCTTCAGAAAACAGTTTCATAATTTATATCACCTACGGTCAGATCAATATCCAGACACTATCTGATGATTGGAATGGGAGAACCGGTTCAGTCAATATAATTGATATTTCCGGCAAACCTGTCCGCATGCTGGAAAATGTCCAATTCAACAAAAACTCCCCGGTCCAGGTTCAATCGCGGTTCTCAAACGGGTTATATGTTGTTGAGATAAAATCGGGATTGAAGAGGTTTGTGGGGAAAATAATTGTAAGATAAGACGCAGGGGCGCAAAGGCGCAAAGGCTCAGTGGCGCAGGGGCGCAGAGGCCTCAGCATTAGGGCATTAGGGTACAACACCTTAATGCCTTTATGTTTTTATGTTTCGACCGCTGATCCATGCACCTTTTGCCGCTGTGCCGCTATGCCACTGCGCCGCTGTGCCGTAATTTACAATTTCCTTAAAAACGTAACCGGTATTGTGAGAATGATATTCTGTTCGAGTTTGTCGATCCTTACAATAACTCTGTTCTTCCCACCGATCTTAATAAGTTCACCCGTCAGCCCGGTCATAGAGCCGCTCATAACCTCTACCTGATCTCCTTTTGCAAAATTCCCGGATATGACTTCTATCTCGGCATCGCTGTTTACAAGTAAACGGAGATTATCTATCTGGTTCTGAGGTATTGAGACAGGCTGTCCTTCGAAAGAGACAAATTTGACCACACCATTTACCTTATAGACTTTCGGAAAATCTTTCCTTGTCACCTTTACAAAAACATACGATGAAAGCAACGGTTTCTCTATCAGTTTCTTTCTGTCGCTCCATTTCCGGTAAGTCTTCTGAAGAGGGAGGAATGATTCAACTTCTGTCTCAAGAAGACGGGAGTGGACCAGTTTTTCAGCACGGGGATGGGTGTAGAGGGCGTACCACTTTGGTTCTGCCTGCTTTTTTATAATGATTATCTTTTTTTCTTCCTCCGGAAGGGTTGAATTAACCATAATTGCTTTTTCTGAAATGATCGCAAAGATAATAATTTATGTTCTTTCTTTGTTCGTCCAAAGAAAGAACCAAAGAAAGGGCGCCGAAAACGATAAGTTAAGCCTGTCCGTACTCCCGCTACACAAGCCTTATTGGCGCTACCGTACAGGCTTAACTTCGCGCCGTTTTCGGTTCGCCCGCCCACCATTACTTATATAATATTTATTATATGCGGATATAAGATATCTTTATTTTGATTTTCAAATTTAGTTGAAACTGGTGCGGGGGAAAAACCGGAAAAGGTGCGAACCGTATCCTGTTTTTTGGAGCGGGAAATGGTCTTGAGCGATTGGCGAAAAACAGGATACGGTTGTCTTTTCCGGACTCTTTTTCTTTGGTTCATTTCTTTTGGAGGAGCAAAAGAAATGAACAATCAATTAGGACGAACAAAGAAAGAACAAGAAAATATAAAATGAATTTATGCGAATAAAGTTTACGAATTCACAGCATCGAGCTCAGAGAAGCTAATTGAAATATCATTTTAAGGATAAATGGGGGATTGGGGGAATTTCCCCCTAATTTTAATATTAATTAAAAAATCCTACCTTTGCCGGATAATTAAAACCGTTATGCTATGGCTGAAAAGACAAGATATTCGGATGACGAGCTTGATGAGTTCCGGCAGATCATCCTCGCGAAGCTGGATAAAGCCAGAAAAGATTATGAAATACTCAAATCCAGCATAACTCACGAAGAGAGTAACGACACCATGGATACCTCTCCCACATTCAAAGTACTGGAAGAGGGTGCAACTACTTTATCAAAAGAGGAGGCCGGCAGACTGGCCCAGCGTCAGCTGAAATTCATACAACATCTGCAGGCTGCTCTTGTTAGGATCGAGAACAAAACTTACGGTATCTGCCGGGAAACCGGAAAACTTATTTCCAAGGAAAGACTGAGGGCTGTGCCTCATGCTACATTGTCGATTGATGCGAAGATGAAGCAGAAGTAACGGTTTTTCTTTCACCAATCTGTTGTCTCCACATAGCATAATAGAGTCCTTTTTTGTCCAGCAGGGTGTTGTGTGTTCCTTCTTCAATTATCTTTCCCTTTTCCAACACGTAAATCCTGTCAGCATGCATAATTGTGGACAGGCGGTGCGCTATCATAAGAGTGATCTGCTGCTTACCGGATGATATTTCTCTCAGAGTACGGGTTATCTCTTCTTCGGTTATGGAATCCAACGCAGAAGTGGCCTCATCGAAAATCAGGATATTTGGTTTCCGGACAAGCGCCCTTGCAATGGCAAGCCTTTGCTTCTCACCCCCTGAAACCATCTTTCCTCCCTCCCCAAGCAGGGTATCCAGTCCTTTGGGTGAACATCTGACCAGCTCCGTGGCGGAGGCTTTTCTCAGTGCTTCATATATCTCTTCATCTGTTGCTTCGGGTTTTACAAATTGCAGATTCTCTCTGATTGTTCCGGAAAAAAGCTGAGTATCCTGGGTTACAAAACCCAGTTGCCTCCTCATCTTATTATAACGTATATCCTTTGCAGGAATATCATCATAATAGATAGTGCCCTTTGTTGGTGTATATAATCCGACAAGAAGCTTAACAAGTGTTGTCTTCCCGCAACCGGAAGGCCCCACAAACGCTATAGTCTCTCCCCTTTTAACCATGAAGGAGAGATCTTCAATAGCATCATGATCCGCTTTTTTATAACGAAAACTTACTTTGTCAAAATTGAGTTTCTCAATCTCACCGATCTCGACAGGGTCTTCAGGTCTGTATTCAGGTTCTTTCTTCATCAGCTCGTTGAATATCTGGAGGGAAGCTTCGGCTTCACGATAGGCCAGGATTATACTTCCGAGATCCTGAAGCGGGAACATGATCCGGGTGGATATGAACTGCATTGATATCAGCTCCCCAGTTGAAAGCAGATTGCGGAAGATGAGCCATAAAAGGATAAAAAGAATCGATTCTTTGAGAACGAGGAGTACAGAACTCTGAATGAAAGTAAGAGTCCGTATCCTTTTTACCTTGTCGATTTCAAGATCGAAGATCTTTTTGGTGAAGGTCTTCAAACGCCTGATTTCCGGATAGGTAAGTCCGAGACTCTTAACAAGCTCGATATTCCTTAATGATTCGGTGATTGATCCGCTCATCTTATTGGTCTCTTTTATTACAGCCCTCTGGATTGTCTTTATTTTACTGCTCAGAAGTCCCGTAAGGCCTCCCAGCACTACGACCCCAATGAGGAATACAGGGATCAGTGCCCAGTGCTTTGTAATTGCATACCAGATCAGAAAAGCAACACCTACAGCTGATGAAAACATCGTGCTGATGAAAGAACTTATAAACCGTTCATTGTCAGTTCTCACCTTCTGAAGAACAGAAAGCACGTGTCCGCTGCTTGTCTCTTCAAACTCATGATATGGAAGACGAAGTGTATGCTTTAATCCTTCATCGAAAACAGATAGTCCGAATTTCTGAACAACCAGACGGGTCACATAGTCGGTAAAAGCACGTGCCAGTCTTGACATCAGGGCAACACCTACCGCAAGGGCCAGTAGTCTCAATACTCCCCTTATGAGCTCATCTTCACTTCGACCGCCCCTGTTTACAGCGAAATTATCAATGATCTTCCCAAAGATAATCGGATCAATAAGTTCCAGTATCTGGGCAATAGCTGCAAGCCCCATTGCAAGAAACAACAAACCCTTAAAAGGTTTCAGATACTTCCAGATGATTTTCACGTGAATTTATTTTTATAAGTAGCTTATTATCTGTTAAATGTTTCCCACTCCCTTTTATTATTTTAACCCCATCCCAACCTTCCCCCGTGCGGGAAGGTGCTTGATTTGCCTTTCCCCCCTGGGGGAAATGGGAAAGGGGGTAACCTTTGAAATGGGAAGTAATGTCCTTATTTATTTCCATCCTCGTTAGCCAGGCTTAGGCGGTATGCGAGTTTCATTAGCAAGAGATTAAACACCCGCTTCTCAGTAAGAATCTTTCACTATTATTTTAATGTATTCCTGAAAAATTCTATCGTTTTTTCAAGTCCTTCCTCAAGTCCGACAACCGGCTTCCAGCCCAGTTCCCTGATAGCAAGAGCAATGTCCGGTTTCCTTTGCTTCGGATCATCCTCAGGAAGAGGCAGATACCTGATTATTGATTTTGAGCCTGTCATCTTTATGATCTTATCTGCCAGATCATTAACTGAAACCTCAACCGGATTGCCGAGATTAACTGGTCCGGTAAAGGTGTCGGGGGTCTCCATCAGCTTTATCATGCCATCGATAAGATCATCTACATACTGGAAGCTGCGGGTATGAGTTCCGTCACCAAATATTGAAATATCTTTCCCTTTTAACGCCTGGACGATAAAACTGGATATCACCCTGCCGTCGTCTGAGCTCATCCTTGGACCATAAGTATTGAAGATCCTGGCTATTTTTATCCTGACTTTATTCTGATTATGGTAGTTCATAAAAAGGGTTTCTGCACAACGTTTGCCTTCGTCGTAGCATGCCCTTGAACCTAAAATGTTAACGTTACCCCAGTAACTCTCCGGCTGAGGATGCACCTTCGGATCTCCGTATACTTCACTTGTCGATGCCTGCATGATCTTTGCTCTTGTCCTCTTTGCCATCCCGAGAGTGTTTATCGCACCCACGACAGAAGTCTTTATTGTCTTTATTCCGTTGTACTGATAGTGTACCGGTGAAGCAGGACAAGCCAGATTGTAAATTTCATCAACTTCAATATAAATAGGTTCTGTTATATCATGTCTTATTAACTCAAAATTATGATTATCAAGTAGATGAATGATGTTTTGTTTTGACCCGGTGAAGTAATTATCGAGGCAGATTACATCATTTCCATTTGCGAGGAGTTTTTCGCAGAGATGGGAGCCAATGAAACCGGCTCCGCCGGTAACGAGTATACGTTTCATACCAGATATATTTGGTTAAATGCAAATTTAATTAAAAGTGTCGTTTATCTTTTGAGGCTATCAAGTTAATGAACTTCTTTTACAGTTCTTTTTTTGTTCGGCAAGAGGGATTGTTCATTTGGCTTCGCCGAAGTCAGTTCCTTCACATTAATTTTCTTCTTTCTTTTTTACTTTCTTTTACCACTAAAAGAAAGTAACAAAGAAAAGGCGCCGGAAAAGACAACCGCATCCTGTTTTTCGCCAATCGCTCAAAGCCATTTCCCGCTCCAAAAAACTGGATGCGGTTCGCACCTTTTCCGATTTTGCCCTCACGCCAGTTTCTACTAAATTTGAAAATCAAAATAAAGATATCTTACTTCCGGAATATTATAAATATTATATTAGTAATGGTGGGCGGGCAAACCGAAAACGGCGCGAAGTTAAGCCTGTACGATAGAGCCAATAAGGCTTGTGTAGCGGGAGTACGTACAGGCTTAACTTATCGTTTTCGGCGCCCTTTCTTTGGTTCTTTCTTTGGACGAACAAAGAAAGAACGAAAAAAAATAAAGAATTTTGAATTACGTATCTTCACCAGCGGAGGTCGCAGAATGTAAATTTCTATTTTTTAGAGACCAGCACTTTTACAGTTACATCATCTATTTCAACATCCTTAGCTGTCCTTCCCAGACTGCCTGATAAAGATACCTCCTTTGCAAGAGTTTGTGATCCTATATATGCTGCATGCCTTTTTATGGCTTCCCTTACAAACTCATGATCTTCAATCTGAACAGTGATCTTATCAGTAACATCATATCCATTCTCTTTCCGGATATTCTGGATCCTGTTGACAAACTCCCTGGCGATCCCTTCGTAACGAAGTTCATCTGTAACTGAAATATCGAGCGCTACAGTAAGCCTTCCATCATTGGCGACCTGCCAGCCCGGGATATCTTCGGAGATGATCTCTACATCCTCATAGCTGAGTGTGATCTCCTGCCCATTAAGGTTTAATATATGAGAACCTGCTTCTTCAAATGACGCTATTTCTTTTTGCGAAAGTTCTGCGATCGCATTACTTATCTCCTTCATCAGTTTACCATATCTCGGACCGAGAGTCTTGAAATTGGGCTTTATCTTTTTAACAAGAATGGCGTGCTGTATCTTCAATATATTCAACCTCTTTGACATTGACTTCTGCAAGGACCAGATCCCTGACAGCTTCAAACTTAGCCTTAAACGATTTGTCAGGTAACGGTATCATTATCTTAGCCAGTGGCTGACGCACTTTGATACTTACTTTTCTCCTGAGACCCAGGACCATGGAGGATATTTTCTGAGCTATATCCATTCTTTCCTCAAGATCTTTATCGATAAGGCTTTCATCATGCTCAGGAAATACAGCAAGATGTACTGATTCCTCGTCATGCCTACCGGTGGTCGTATTGAGATCGCGGAAGAGCTTATCCATGTAGAAAGGAGCGATCGGTGCCGCCAGCCTGCTTACAGTTTCAAGACAGGCAAAGAGCGTCTGGTAAGCAGCAATCTTATCACCATCATATTCACCTCCCCAGTAGCGCTTCCTGTTCAGTCGGACATACCAGTTACTAAGGTTCTCAGTGACAAAATCCTGAATTGCACGGCCTGCGCGGGTAAGGTCATATTCCTCATAACATTTCCCCACCTCTTTTACAAGTGAATTAAGCAGAGATATTATCCACCTGTCGATTTCCGGTCTAATATTCACCAGAATATCTCTCTCAGCAAATCTGAAATTATCCACATTGGCATAGAGTGCAAAAAATGAATATGTGTTGTAGAGAGTTCCGAAGAATTTGCGTTTCACCTCATCAACACCTGCAATATCAAATTTAAGATTGTCCCAGGGCTGAGAGTTTGTGATCAGATACCAGCGAAGCGGATCGGAACCGTTTTCATCAATAGCAGAGAAAGGATCAACTGCATTCCCAAGCCTCTTGGACATCTTGTTCCCATTCTTGTCAAGGACCAGTCCATTTGAAATTATATTCTTAAATGCCACTGAATCGGAGGTCATTGTTGCTATTGCATGAAGTGTGAAAAACCATCCTCTTGTCTGGTCGACACCTTCGGCAATATAATCGGCCGGGAACATATCGCTGAAATTCTCCCTGTTTTCAAACGGATAATGAGCCTGAGCATATGGCATAGCGCCTGAATCGAACCATACATCAATAAGATCAGGCTCGCGGAACATTTTCTTACCGGAAGGACTCACAAGGATTATCTCATCAACGAACGGACGGTGGAGATCAAATTTCTCATAATTCTCCTTTGAATTATTTCCGGCAACAAAATCTTTCAGGGGACTCTTTTTCATGAATCCTGCTTTGACCGATTTCTCGATTTCAGCCTTAAGCTCTTCAGCCGATCCGATACACATTTCTTCTTTTCTGTCCTCAGTTACCCATATTGGAAGTGGTGTACCCCAGAAACGTGATCGTGAGAGGTTCCAGTCGACAAGGTTTTCGAGCCATTTACCAAACCTGCCCGTTCCTGTTGACTGCGGCTTCCAGTTAATAGTATTATTAAGTTCAATCATCCTTTCACGGAAAGCAGTTGTGCGGATGAACCATGCATCAAGCGGGTAATAAAGAACCGGTTTGTCGGTACGCCAGCAGTGCGGATAGCTGTGAACCTGCTTTTCTATCCTGAATGCTTTACCCTGCTGCTTAAGCATAACAGCTATGTCAACATCAAGTGTATCAGAATCCGGGGCGATGTTTACATCATATTCATTCTTGACCGGGCGACCATCAAATCCTTTATAAGTATTTACATTGACTCTTTCTTTAACGAATTCCTCATCAAGATCCGCTATGGGCGCCATATAACCCTTCTTATCCACCATCGGACCTGACGAACCATCTTTCCTTTTAACCATCAGCGGCGGAACACCAGTCTCTTTTGATATCTTATAGTCATCTGCTCCAAACGTTGGTGCTATATGAACTATTCCTGTTCCATCTTCAGTTGTAACAAAATCGCCTGTAACAACTTTAAAAGCACCTTTATCAGGTTTTACCCAGTCAATAAGTTGCTCATAATTAATACCTTCCAGTTTGCTACCTGAAAATTCATCGAGCACTTTATAAGGTATTTTTTTATCGCCAGATTTATATTCTGAAAAGTGTATCCCGATATTTGCTTCAGGGAACATTGAATGAAGAAGTTCCTTTGCGAGCACCACAGTTATAGGTTCACCTGAATAAGGATTAAAGCTTCTGACCTTTACATAACGGATCTCTTTCCCTACAGCCAGAGCTGTGTTAGAGGGGAGGGTCCAGGGGGTTGTTGTCCAGGCCATTATATGAATTGCTTCTGTATCAATATGATTGAAGAGAAATTCAGATCTTTTATCATGAATGACCTTAAAAAGAGCTGTGCATGTAGTATCTTTTATATCGCGGTAACACCCCGGAAGGTTCAGTTCGTGTGAGCTCAGTCCGCTTCCTGCGGCTGGTGAATATGGCTGAATTGTATAATCCTTATAGAGATATCCTTTTGAATAAAGTTGTTTAAGGAGCCACCACAGAGTTTCAATATAACGGTTATCAAAAGTAATATAAGGATTATCCATGTTTACCCAGTAACCCATCTTCCGGGTAAGGTCTTCCCAGACATCTGTGTAACGCATCACGTCAGTGCGGCAGGCTTTGTTGAACTCGATGATTGAGATTTTTTCCGTTCCGATGTCCTCTTTTGTTATTCCCAGTGCTTTTTCAACACTCAGCTCGACCGGGAGTCCATGGGTATCCCATCCTGCTTTGCGTCTGACAAGGTAACCACATTGGGTCTTGTAGCGGCAGACAATATCTTTTATTGTACGTGCCATCACATGGTGAATACCCGGAATACCATTTGCTGAGGGCGGACCTTCATAAAAAATAAATTCACCCTTACCTTCCACTTCACGGATACTTTTATGAAAAGTATCGTTCTCATCCCATATCTTCAGTATTTCCTTGTTTACCTTCGAGAGATCAAGAATTTTATATTCAGGAAAGCGTTTCCCCATTGTATCAATTGATTATTGAAGTTGATAATTGCCGAAAAACGGACAAAGATAATAAAAGTTGAAGAGAGTTAAAATTTAAAGTTCCCTTCCCCGGAGAGCCTGCCCCGCCACAGCGGGAGACCAGGGGCGGGTTAACCGGAGCACATACCCTGTCTGACTCCGTAGTTCTCAGTTCTTTCTCCGGGAGGCTATATGTTACAAAAAAATATTACTTTTATTTTCGAATCATCCGATGATGCTAAGACCTAATTTTTTAATATCCTGTCTTTTATCTTGTTTACCACTGGCTGCACAGGTCCCGGATAGTGTTAAATTCAAGTTTCTTGATCCATACTATTTCCATTTGCAATATCTGAAAGAAGATTCTTCTTTACTTGTCGATGTAAGGGAATTCTTCGAGTTCAGAGGAAAGCGGATTAAAGATGCTGTAAATATCCCGTCTTTCAAAAATCTTGATATCGCGGCCGACACTTTAAATAAAAACTATGCGCTCTTTCTCTATTGCACTACCGACACCAGAAGCGTTCAGGTTGCGGAGTTTTTATACGACAAAGGTTTCCGGAAACTTTATTGCCTTGAAGGAGGCATCCAGGCGTGGAGGAATGATGGATTTCCGGTTGAGAAAAAAAATGTGAAACGGAAAAGGAAGTAGTTGTCAAGCGCTCATGCAGTAGTACGGTCTTGCGGTCATGCTTTGTCAGCCGAAGCCTTGGCGAAGGCTGGCGGTCAGGAAAAACAGATATTTAACGACTGAAGGACTGCATGACTTATTTCATGCTTGTAAAATATAGCTACATTTGTACTTAAATCAAACTAAAAAAGGACTATGTTTTCCGGAATAGTAGAAGAAGCCGCTCAAGTAGTGAAAATAGAGAAAGAGAAGGACAACCTTCATATTACTATGAAATGTTCTTTCACCCGGGAACTGAAAATTGATCAGAGTATTTCACACAACGGTGTATGCCTTACCGTGGTGAAAAAAGTGAAAGACACTTATACCGTGACTGCTATCCGGGAGACCCTCGAAAAGACCAATCTCGGATTGTTAAAAGTCGGTGATAAGGTCAATCTTGAAAGAAGTACAAAACTCGACGGCCGGCTTGACGGACATATGGTACAGGGACATGTTGATCAGACTGCCGTATGCAGCAGTGTAAAAGAGGCTGGCGGCAGCTGGTATTATACTTTTAAATATGAGCCTCTTCAGGATGATTATCTGACCGTCGAAAAAGGATCTGTTTCTGTGAACGGCGTCAGTCTGACAGTTGTCAATTCAAAATCAAAATCTTTCGAGGTCGCTATAATCCCGTTTACCTATGAGGTCACCAATTTTCACCAGATCAAAAAAGGAACCGTGGTGAATATTGAATTCGATATTCTGGGGAAGTATATAGCGAGGATTGTGAAGCAGCAGCTGGGGAAATGACCCCTACCCCCACACCAGTTTCTTCCCGAATCCCAGTCTGTTATCGGTGTACTTGATACTGGTGAGTCTTACTATCCAAAGGTGGGTTTCCATAAGCATTGCAACAGGGAACCGTTTGAGATAAGCATTTCTGACACATGGTTCCATTTCCTCATCAGGTTCTGAAACTATTCCCTCGAACTGTATGCCGCGAATTTTGCCTATAACCAGAGTTTCGAGAGCAACAGAGCCGGCAACCTTTGGATTTTTAATAAATTCCTGACCATGCCTGGTTTTAAGATCTGAAGTAAAAACAATGGCATTCTCTTCTTCAAGATAAACATAAAAACAGCTTGCACACCAGGGATTATTTTCAACCGAAGTGGCAATGTTAAGCACATGGTGCTTTTTGAAGAATTTTACGATCCGTCTGTCAATCATTTCCCATCCATCGGTAAGTATCTGCTTCGAAACCGGCAATGGTAATGATCCGTTCAACGACAGTTAATACCAGGTCATCGATCGTGTGGGGTTTACTGTAGAAGGAAGGTGTCGCCGGACAAATTACTGCTCCTGCCATTGTGAGGATTTCCATATTTTTAATATGTATCAGATTATATGGCGTCTCCCTTGGAACAATGATCAATCTCCTTCGTTCTTTGAGCATAACGTCAGCAGCCCTTGCTATCAGGTCGTCAGAAACCCCATTGGCAATGCGTCCCAGGACACCCATGGATGAGGGACAGATAATCATCGTATCATAATCGGAAGACCCTGATGCGAATGGCACATAGAATTCATTATTATTATACTCCTTCGCAGGTGATTTTGCAGCAAATTTCTTCCCTGTCTCTGATTTCCAGATCTCCTTTGCATTATCGGAAAAAATAACAGCAATTTCTGAAGGTGGCACTTTAATGCTTACAAGTTTCTCCAGCAGCCTAAGTGCATAGACAGATCCGCTGGCTCCGGTGATGGCTAGGATAATTTTTCTCTGGACAGGTTTCATATTTATTGATAGTCAAGGTATAAAGGTAATTACTTTTATCAAAATGGATCAGGATTTATAAGTGATCCCTACAATAGGTGGTTATTTTTGCTCGTTCTTTTTTTCACCACGGAGTTCACGGGGTCACACGGAGGAAGAACACGGAGTTTTTGATTTGATGGTGATCTTAATAACAGTGTTACTCCGTGAATAACTCCGTGCAACACCGTGGTTAAAAAGACACATTCCAACTTCCCATCTTCCCCTACAGCCTGGCTATCCCATATAATGAAATCAACCTTTGTGTGAGCATAGCAACTCCTTCCGATGCCTTCTCTTTAATTACCTCCACTCTCCTGCTGATCGGCATATTAACATCATTCGGATCAATAAGCCATAGTGATGCCCCGGACGGAGCATAATCCATCAATCCTGCTGCAGGGTAGACATTGAGAGAGGATCCTATCACAACAAATATTTCAGCTGTGGTTGTAAGCCTTATTGCCTCATCCATCATTGGTACATCTTCTCCAAACCACACAATATGCGGACGTAGCTGGCTTCCTTTTTCGCATTTATCGCCCAGGTTAATATCTTTATAACCAATATCATATATCAACGACGGATCTGTTGTACTTCTTGCTTTTGTCAGTTCGCCATGAAGATGCAGGACATTTGTACTTCCTGCTCTTTCGTGAAGGTTATCTATATTCTGAGTTATTACATGAACATCAAAAAACTTCTCAAGCGCCGCCACGCCAATATGTCCGGCATTTGGCTCACAGCCTGCAAGCTGAGTCCGTCTTTCATTATAAAACCGCAGCACAAGCTCTTTGTTCTTCCACCAGCCCATCGGGGATGCGACCTCAGTCACATCGTATTCTTCCCACAGTCCGCCAGCCTCTCTGAATGTTCGTATACCGCTTTCAGAGCTCATTCCGGCGCCCGTAAGGATGACAAGTCTTTTCATGTATGGAATTTTAGTTATAAAAGTAGAAATAAAAGTCAAAACCGGTTGACGAGGGATAAACATGGTTGGGAAAATTTATCATAAATAGGGTTAAGCCCAGAGCTCAGAAAAAAAACTTTTTTAACCACGGAGTACACGGGGTTATCACGGAATTAGTACGGAGTCATACTCCTCTGACACAGAGATAATTTCACCTTCTTCTCCTCTTCTTTCATTCCACTTTTCACCTCTTCCCCCTTTCCCCCATTCCAAACTTCCCCCATTCTCCTTTTCCCCTTTTCCCCACTTCTCCTCTTCCCCCATTCCCCCATTCTCCTTTTCCCCTTTTCTCCCCTTACCCCCTTCTCCCTTTTCCCTCCTGATATTCTCAAAACGAAAATAAGAATCCCGTTTTTCTGAATATCTTTGAGTTATGATCGACCGGGCTACAATAGAAAAAATCCTCGACGCATCACAGATTGTTGACGTTATCCAGGAATTCGTTCCTCTAAAGAAGCGTGGTGTTAACTATCTGGGATTATGCCCCTTTCACAATGAAAAGACTCCTTCGTTTACCGTGTCGCCATCAAAAGAGATCTTTAAATGTTTCGGATGCGGTAAGGTTGGCAACTCGGTCAATTTTATAATGGAGCACGAGCATCTGACATATCCTGAAGCTCTGAAATACCTTGCAAGGAAATATCATATTGAAGTTATTGAGAAAGAGCTTACATCCGAAGAACTTGAAAAACAGAATGAACGCGAAAGTCTGCTTGTTCTGACAGCTTATGCTTCACGGCAGTTTTCGGAAAATCTTTTTCAGAGCGATGAAGGAATTACTGTTGGTCTCTCCTATTTTAAAGAGAGAGGATTCCGTCAGAATACCCTGAAGAAATTCGAGGTAGGCTACTGCTTCGAAAAACGGGATGCCTTTTCGAAAAGGGCAACGGATGATGGATACAAGCTGGATTTTCTCGTTAAGACCGGATTGTCAATTCAGCACGAAGATCATGTTTTCGACAGGTTCAGCGGAAGGGTAATGTTCCCTATCCATTCTCTTTCCGGACAGGTTCTCGGTTTCGGGGGCAGAGTATTAAAGTCGGATGCAAAAACTGCAAAATATGTCAACTCGCCGGAGTCAGAGATATATCATAAAAGCCGGATCGTTTACGGGATCTTCCAGGCAAGAAAGGCAATAAGCCGGGAAGAGAAATGCTATCTCGTTGAAGGTTACACCGATGTAATGTCGCTTCACGAGGCAAATATCGAGAATGTAGTAGCCTCTTCAGGTACCTCTCTAACACAGGAGCAGGTACGGCTGATCAAACGGTTCACCCCAAACATCACTATCTTATACGACGGCGATGCTGCCGGAATAAAAGCATCACTCCGTGGAATTGATATAGTCCTTGAAGAGGGAATGAATGTGAAAATCGTCCTTCTTCCCGATGGTGAAGATCCTGATTCATACTCAAAGAAAGTCAGTAACGAGGAGTTTGTTAAATATCTGAAAGAAAAAGAGACTGATTTTATCCGTTTTAAAACCGAGCTTCTTCTCGAAGAGTCTAAAAATGATCCTGTGCTGAAAGCTAATCTTGTCCGTGATATTGTAAGATCCATTGCAGTCATCCCTGAATCAATAACAAGGACTATATATATAAAGGAGTGTGGTTCCCAGATGCAGATCCCTGAAGCTGTCCTTTATCATGAAGTCAACAAGATGAGGCAGCAGAGATCTTTCCAGGACAAGAACAAATACCCGGGTCCGGAAGATTTGCCGGTACCTCCTCCGTTAATTCCCAGGACGGTAAAACAGGAAGCAACGACCTCTTTTTCTGAAAAAGAGATTATAAGGTTGCTGCTTAAATTCGGGAGCATCGAATTTGAAAGAAAGATCCGTATGGAAGACGGGCAGGAGGAGCTGACCACAGTGGCAGACTATATTGTAAGAGAGATCATCTCTGATGAGCTGTCATTTGATGACGTGATCTATGCAAAGATCTTTGAAGAATTCAGGTTCTCTGTCGAACAGGGTATCTTTATGGATGACAAGCAGTTTGTCAAACATGAAGATCCTGCAATATCAAAGCTCTCAGCAGATATCCTTTCAGACTCCTACCAGCTCAGCAAGATATGGAAGAATAAGCAGACATTTGTTGAAACAGAGGATATGAAGCTGAAAGACATTGTTCCTGATTCCGTGCTGAAATTCAAAGGCGATAAAATAAAGGTACGATTGAAAGAGATAATGTCGCAACTCCAGGAGGCTGTAAAAGACGGTGATGCCGAAAAAATACTGTCACTTCAAAAAAAGGATCAGAACCTTAAAGTAGCACTCAGGATGATATCCGAGAAACTGGGAAAGAGAATAATATTATAGCATTATCGCTATCCTGAATACCAACATATTAGAGAAGGAATTACTTTATCAGGAATCTAAAATCACACTATGCTTCCGGATTTAGCCCCCCTTCCAGGGGGGTTGGGGGGTCAAACACTCCCAGGGGGGTTGGGGGGTTATCAGGGTTGGGGGGTTATTAGGGCTTAGGGGATGTGAATTAAATTTTATTATTAAATTTGATTGATAATTCTATTCTCATGAAAAGCTTCCCTGCTTCCCTTATGGTTCTTTTGATGGTCACAGCAATTTCCTGCAGTCAAAAAGAACCTGTAAAAGAAATTTTCAAACCGAGCTTTTCAACCTTCAGAACTGATTCTGCTAATACTGACGACCCATTTACTAAAGACGAGACTTTCTATGGTGTTCTTACACCTGTTGAGATCTGTGTTATCTTCAACAGATTGGGTGTGCCGTATAACGACGCAGTATTAAATCCTGTATCCAATGCAGATCTTTACCTCAGCACCTCCAAAGCGGCTATCAATTCAGGGGTATTCGGTGTGGATTTTGGTTATCTGAAAATGTTCGGTATAGGACAGGAAGTTATCAATTATATGGTCACAATCAGGGAGCTGAGCAATAAACTTGGGATCCCTGATGAGCTTATAATTGAGCCTATCAGAAGAGTGCAGAATGATCTGGCCGATGCGGATACTCTTACCACTCTGATGCAAAAGGCATATATCGATATCGAAAATCATCTCAGGGAGAGCGGAAGAGAGAGTACTGCCGGACTAATGGTCATGGGGGGATGGGTTGAAGCGATGTTCATTGCCACACAACTTGTTTACAATCCTTTAAGTCCCGATCCAGAAGTGGTGCAAAAGATTGCTGAACAGAAGTATACACTTACATCGCTGCTTAGCTTCATGAAAAATTATTATGATGATCCCATGGTAGTTTATTATACTAAAAAGCTTAAACACCTTAAGAACTATTTCGATACCTTCGATATATATTTCGCAAAAGGGGATCTTGAAATTGATACCGTAAAACAAGTGCTCCTCTCATCCGGCACCAAAATGACAGTCAGTGTTGAAACTCTCAACAAGATCCGTGATTATGTTGCCAGACTGAGAACGGAGATGGTGACACCCTGATCATCAATCCCTCTTTCCTGAATCACATTTACTATCCAATATTTTTTCGTAATTTAGATTTGATAACAATTTATCAATCTGCCTTAATATGAAAATCTCAAGACTATTGCTCCTGTCAGCGATAATTCTACTGGTTCCGTCATGCGGACCAAAAAAGAAGGGCGTCGTAAAAGATGCTATTCAGAGAGTTACAGAATCTTCACATGAAATCCTTCCTCTCGATAAAGGTTTCAGTGAATACATTGCCGGGTACACATCAGGTATAGTCCCTGCGAACGGGATCATAGAAGTCAGATTCACTCCCGCATTTGCTGCTAGGGCGAAAAAGGAAACACCGGTAGGGCTTTTCACCTTCGAACCATTAATGATAGGCAAAACAGAATGGGTGGATGAAACAACTCTTGTTTTCAGACCGGCACGGCCTCTCGATCCGGGGAAAAAATACAGGGGGGAACTGGATCTCTTTAAACTTGGCGAAGTTAAAGAACGGCTCAGAGTTTTTCCTCTTATGTTCCAGACTCTTAAAAAAGATTTCAGTATATCGTCAGGCACTCTTGAATCTCTCTCAGATGAGGGTAATTCCTATAATCTTAATGGTGAATTAGTTACATCCGATTTCATCGAAAATGCTGAAGTGGAGACTTTTCTTGAGGCAAAACTTGAGAGAAAGAAAATGGA
This sequence comes from uncultured Bacteroidota bacterium, assembly GCA_963843415.1. Classification (GTDB taxonomy): domain Bacteria; phylum Bacteroidota; class Bacteroidia; order Bacteroidales; family VadinHA17; genus LD21. Next base: position 48,434 of record CAWJKD010000008.1, on the reverse strand, counting down.
TATCACATGGGACCATTCCGATGACCTGATCCATAAATTCTCTGTTAATAATATCAACCGCACCGGCAAAGCTCAGGAGCTGACACTGGCCTGGGACGGAACGAAATCCGGAGTAAATCAGAAAAATTCAACAGTAGTCAGTATACCGGCATCAGGTGTGTTCATAGTACTTGATGTGAAAACGCAGACAGGAGAAGACCAGGGGATAAAGATCATATTCTCAGATCCTGTTGATGCTTCGCAGGAGCTTGAAGGACTGATCTATACGGATCCCTCTGCACCAGTCAGCTTCACAATTAAATCAAACATCATTACTGTCATTCCTTCAACTCCAATACAAAATGAAGTATCGCTCAATATAGAATCATCAGTTAAAAATAATAAAGGAACAAGTCTTTTATCCGGTTTTTCAAAAAAATTCGATTTTACTCCTGTAAATCCGGGTATTGAGCTTTCCGGAGATGGTATTATTCTTCCTTCATCTCAGAATCTGATATTTCCTTTTAAAGCTGCAAACCTGAAAGCTGTTGATCTTAAGATCATTAAAATCTTCGAGAATAATCTCCCGTATTTCCTTCAGGAGAATGATATCAATGCCGGGTATTCAGTCAAGCAATTTGGACGTCCTGTATACTCAGGCAGGATAGACCTGACCCCGGGAACAGGATCGGGGCAGGGATCATGGAATCTCTACACTATTAATCTTGCTGATTATATTAATGTCGAACCGGGAGTACTCTATAAAGTTCAGCTTGGAATGAGAAAATCATATTCTCTTCTCCAGTGCGAAGTGACAGAGGAAGAGAGGAGGTATGAAGAGCTTCTCCAGCAATCACTTGATCAGACAAGCAGTTACTGGGACGATTCAGAGAATTATTATGATGATAATGAAGCTTCAATTTACTACTCATTCGGTTTCAGATGGGAAGACAGGGATGATCCATGCAAAGAAGCATTTTATAGTCCTGACAGAAATGTATCGAGAAATATTCTGGCTTCAAACCTTGGCCTGATCGCCAAAAAGGGAGAAGATAATATTCTTCATGTCATGGTAAATGATCTGATAAGCGCCCTGCCTGTCGGTGAAGTTGAGCTTGAGATTTACGACTACCAGATGCAGCAAATAATAACCGGAAAAACCAAAGAAGACGGATATGCTGCTCTTCAGTGCGGACGAAAACCATTTCTTATTATTGCCAAAAAAGATAAAGACAGGAATTACCTTAAAACAAATGATGGCTCGTCTCTTTCCCTTAGTTCATTCGACGTTGCAGGGACCAAATCTGAGAAGGGCATTAAAGCCTTTATTTATGGGGAAAGAGATGTTTGGCGTCCGGGTGATTCAATTTTTCTTTCTGTATTCATTAAAGATATGAAAAAGGAGCTGCCTACTGCTCACCCTGTACAGTTTGAACTTTATAACCCGCTTGAACAGCGGGTAGACAACCAGATCCAGAAACTACAGGGAAATAACCTGCTGGTCTTCATTACTAAAACTTCACCGGATGCCGTGACAGGAAACTACCGCGCTCAGTTCAAAATAGGCGGAGCAACATACACCAAACGGGTCAGGATCGAGACTGTGAAACCTAACAGGCTGAAAATAAATCTCAGTTTTCCAGGGGAGATCCTGGGAGGAACAGCACCCGGAGCTACCGGAACGCTAAATGTAAAATGGCTGAACGGATCAATTGCTTCAAATCTTAAAACTTCTGTCGACTACCTCCTTAAACATACAAAGACTGAATTTGAGAAATATGGTCAGTATGATTTTGATGATCCGGTCAACAAGTTCTATTCAGAGACAGTAAATATCTACAACAACAGCGTCGATGAGAACGGTAATACTTCTGTAAAATTTTATCCGGGCGATGAGCTGAATGCCCCGGGAATGCTGAATGCGGTCTTCACTGCAAAAGTACAGGAGCCGGGAGGAGATGAAAGTATCACCCAGACAACCCTTAAATATGCTCCTTATCCTGTCTTTGTGGGTATCAATTTACCGGGACTCAGGGGCAAGAGCAGGATGCTCTACACTGACAACGATAATGAAGTTAAAGTAGTGACTGTTGATGAAAAAGGGAATCCGGTAAGATCAGAAGTTGAGATGACTGTCTATAAACTCTCCTACCGTTGGTGGTGGGAGTCTGATGAAGAGGATCTGGCTTATTATATCTCAAACCAGATTTACAAACCTGTGTTCAGGAAAACGATCATGACTGCAAACGGGGAAGGCAACTTTACTTTTAAAATAAATAAAAACGACTGGGGAAGGTATCTTGTCCGCGCTTCAACTCCTGCCGGGCATTCGACGGGTAAGATGCTTCTTATTGACTGGCCCTGGGAATACGGGATGAAAGGTAATGCAGATGGAGCTACTTTACTTGCTATCAACGCTGATAAAGAAAAATATAATCCGGGTGATGAAGTTAAAATATCTTTCCCTTCACCTGAAAATGCCAGAGCAATTGTCACAATCGAAAATGCGACAGCCGTTCTTGATGAGATCCTTGTCAGTACCCAGAAGGGAAATACTGAGGTCCGTTTTAAAGCCACTCCTGAAATGGCTCCCAATGTCTATGCATATGTAACTGTTATTCAGCCACATAGCCAGACCGTTAACGATATGCCTGTAAGGCTTTACGGTATAGTTCCGGTTATGGTTGAAGATTCCGGAACCCGGCTCACTCCAGTGGTTACAGTTGCCGATGAGATACGGTCAAAAAGACCTTTCGAAATAAAAGTAAGTGAAGCAAATCAGAAAGCAATGGTTTATACCCTTGCAGTGGTTGACGAAGGATTGCTTGATATTACCGGATTTAAAACACCGGATCCCTGGGATTATTTCTATGCCCGTGAAGCTCTCGGTGTCCAGACCTGGGATCTTTATGATTATGTTCTCGGGGCTTTCGGCGGAACACTTGAAAAAATGCTGGCAATAGGTGGTGATGAAGCGGTTGTGGACAAATCTGCCAATAAAGCTCAGAGGTTTGTTCCGGTTGTGAAATTTCTTGGCCCGTTCACTCTTCAGGCTGGTAAAACAAAGACACATACCCTGACATTGCCTCAATATACCGGATCGGTAAAAGTAATGGTCATTGCAGGAAATGACAGAGCTTTCGGGGCTGCTGAAAAATCGATCCTTGTCAAAGATCCACTAATGGTCCTCGTCACGGCGCCACGGGTGATAAGTCCCGGAGAAAGAGCTGCTCTACCGGTTACTGTTTTCATCCAGAAAGATAATATAAGGGATGTCACGCTTAAGGCAGAAGGAAACGATCTTATCAGTTTTGATGGAGATAGTAAGACCATTTCCGCCTCCGGTACAGGAGAAAAAGACACAGAATTTTCTTTCATCGCCGGTGAAAAAACAGGAACAGGGAAGATCAAAGTTACGGCAACCGGTGGCGGAGAAACAGCAGTTTATGAATTGGAGCTTGAAATAAGAAGCCCGAATCCACCTGAAACACGTGCTGAATTAAAATTACTGAAGCCTGGAGAAAAATGGAATTCCTCTTTTGAGCCTTTCGGGATAGACGGATCAAATTCGGCTCAACTTGAAATTTCAACTCTCCCATCTGTCAACCTCGAAAAACAACTTGACTTTCTTCTCAGTTATCCCCATGGATGTACTGAACAGATTACTTCTGCTGCTTTTCCTCAACTTTGGTTAAAGCTTCTTACAGAAAATAATGCTGAAGCTGTTCAAAGATCATCATCTAATATCAAAGAGGCAATCAATAAACTGATATCCAGGCAAATGGCAAATGGAGGACTGGCTCTCTGGCCCGGATCATATCAGCCTGATAACTGGGTAACCTCATATGCCGGACATTTTGTCCTTGAAGCAGAGCGGATGGGGTATAATATCTCATCGGGATTCAGGCAGAAATGGATCAGCTATCAGAAAAAGGCAGCCAGAGAGTGGCGTTTCGACAACAGGTATAAATATTCTGCAAATGACCAGGCTTACAGGTTATTTACACTCGCCCTTGCCGGCCAACCCGACAGAGGAGCCATGAACAGATTGCGCGAAACAGCAAATATTCCTCAGCTGTCACACTGGTTTCTGGCTGCTGCTTTTGCCCAGACAGGCAGACCGGAAGTGGCTGCAGATCTGCTGGATGTAAGAAACACCGAAACAGAACAGGAATATAACCACTATTTCTATGGCAGTCCTGTAAGAGATAAAGCAATAATCCTTTATACACTGACTCTACTGAAAAACGTGGAGCAATCACTTCCTCTGCTAAAAGAGATCTGTGACGATCTCAATAAAGATTCCTGGTACAGCACACAGTCTGTTGCCTGGGGCCTTTTATCATACATGAAATGGATTGAAATGATGCCGGGAGATAAAACCGGTACTGCAAAGATCGGGATAAGTTTTAATAGTGAAAAAGATGATCAGACAATCGGGCAGAAAGAAATATTTAAAAAAGATCTGAAAATCGCTGCCGAAAGCAATAATCTGGTTATTGAAAATAGTTCCGAAAGTCCGGTTTATGCCACTCTTGTAAGAAAAGGGATCCCCCTCCTTTCAGATGCAACTGCCGAAGAAAAAGGGCTAAGCATGAAAGTCGATTATGTCACATTGAACCTTAATCCTTTTAATCCGGGAAACATTATCCAGGGTACAGATTTTATGATGGTTGTGAAAGTATCAAATAATACTTTCTCGGAAGTAGAAAATATTGCTCTTACCCAGATGGTCCCATCAGGGTGGGAGATCCAGAACACCCGTCTGTTTGAAGCAAACCTGGGTATCAAAGAGAGCGCATACGATTACCGCGATTTCAGGGACGACAGGGTAAATACTTATTTCAGTCTGGGTATGGGAGAGTCAAAAACATTTGTCCTTATACTGAATGCTGCCTACAAAGGAGAATTTTTCCAGCCGTCAGTGTGGTGCGAAGCCATGTACACCGAAAACTGCTACGCAAGAATTCCCGGAACCAGGGTAAAAGTGACCGGCCAGTAAGTTGAACAGAAAGATCAGGATAGTACTTATCGCAGCCGGAGTAATAATTACTCCGGTTTTGCTATCACCTTTGCCGGGGTTCAGAGAACCGTTATCTACTGTAGTGGAGGCAAAAAACGGGGATCTGCTTGGTGCAAGGATTGCCGATGACGGACAATGGAGGTTCCCGGCTTCAGATAGTCTCCCTGAAAAGTTCAAAAAAGCCCTGCTTACTTTCGAAGACAGATATTTTTACTGGCATCCCGGGATAAACCCCGTTTCAATAATAAGGGCATTGACCTATAATATCAAAGCAGGAGAGATAGTCAGCGGAGGGAGTACGATTACAATGCAGGTTGCCCGGATCTCACGGGGAAATAAACAGCGTACCTACATTGAGAAGATCATTGAAATGTTTTCTGCCCTTAAGCTGGAGCTGTTCCGGTCAAAAAATACAATCCTGAAGATGTATTGCGCCAATGCTCCTTTTGGAGGGAATACTGTCGGACTTGAAGCTGCAACCTGGCGTTATACAGGAAAATCATCAGGAGATATTACATGGGCAGAAGCTGCAGCGCTGGCAGTACTTCCCAACTCCCCGTCACTTGTCTTTCCCGGTAAGAACCAGGAAATACTTAAATATCGGCGGGACAAACTGTTAAAGAAACTGTATGAAAGGAGTCTTTTTGATTCAATAACCTTTGTTCTTGCGCTTGATGAACCACTGCCCGGTGAACCTAAACCTCTACCCGCGAAAGCTCCTCACCTGACTGATTATTTCTTCAGGAATAATAAGGGAGAAAGGATCCGTACAACAATAGATCCGGAAATTCAGGAACGGGCAACAGAGATTTTCAATGCTCATCAGAAAGATCTTTCAGGAAATTTCATCAATAATTCGGCAGGTATTATTGTAGAAGTTGAATCAGGAGAAGTTGTTGCTTATATTGGGAACAGCACTCTTAAAAACGCCGGTGAACATGGCGGCGATGTTGATATAATACAGTCGCAACGCAGTACAGGCAGCATTCTCAAACCTATTCTCTATGCCGGAATGCAGCATGCGGGAGATATTCTCCCGGATGCACTTATAGCAGATATCCCTTCGCGTTTCCCGGGTTTCTCACCAAAGAACTTCGATCTGAGTTACAGCGGTGCTGTATCAGCTTCCTTTGCATTATCACAGTCACTTAATGTTCCTGCTGTTAAGATGCTGCAGAAATATACTCCTGAACGGTTCCTGGATCTTCTTCAGAAGACAGGATTCACGTCATTTGATAAATCTGCCGATCATTACGGTCTGTCGCTTATACTCGGAGGCGGCGAAATCTCTCTGTGGGAGCTTACCGGAGTTTATGCTTCTCTTTCACGGGTGCTAAACAGGTATAACAATTCAAAAAAATATTTCCAGGGCGATTATCATTCTCCGGTATTAGTCTCCTGTGCAACATCAGTGCCCGGAGACACGGAAGAATCGGATCCTCCCCTCACAGCTTCATCAATATGGCTTACATATGAGGCTCTTAAAAAAGTTAACAGACCCGCAGGAGAGGCTGGCTGGCAATATTTTTCTTCCTCCCCGAACATCGCCTGGAAAACAGGGACAAGTTTTGGTTTCCGGGATGCGTGGGCAGTGGGAACTACTCCGGATTTCGTCATTGGTGTATGGGCAGGGAATGCAGATGGTGAAGGACGGCCGGGACTGACAGGAATCACAGCGGCAGCCCCTATCCTTTTTGACCTCGTCAATATTATGGAACCTGGAGAATGGTTCACAGATCCTGCCGGAGATCTGACCAGAATAAAAGTTTGCAGGCAAAGCGGATACAGGGCCGGGCCCGACTGTCCTGAAACAGAAGAGATACCGGCATGCATCAACGGACTGAGAAGTGAAGTGTGTCCTTTTCATGAGATTATTCATCTTGATAAGGACCGGACCTGGCAGGTAAATGCAAATTGTGTGTCTGCGGCAGAGATCAGAAATGAATCGTGGTTCATCCTGCCTCCGGCTATGGAATTTTTTTACAGGCAGAAACATCCTGAATACAGGGTTTTACCGCCTGTTGCTCCCGGCTGTTCTGTTGACAGGCCAATTCCGGTAATGGAGTTTATTTATCCGTCTCCCGGAATTAAAATATTCATCCCCCGTGATCAGACTGGCCTGCTGACAAGGATCATCCCGGAGGTGGTGCATCGGAATGCATCAAAAAAGATCTTCTGGCATCTCGATGAGAAATACAGCGGAACCACGATTTTTATCCATCAGATTGAAATACTTGCATACGCAGGGGATCATGTGCTTACAGTTGTCGATGAGGACGGGAACAGTATTAAGTGCGGATTCAGTATAATTGGGAATACAGAGTAAAAATCTTTACAAAATCTTCGCCATATTTGCCGCTTAATCAGATTTCAAAATATGAATGTCGCCGAAACTGAATGGTTTCCTGTTGTTGATGAAAACGGTAACGAAATCTCCCGTGCAACAAGAGAGACATGCCATGACGGAAAGAGTAAACTGCTCCATCCTGTTGTTCATTTTCACCTTTTTAATGATGCAGGAGAGCTGTTCCTTCAAAAACGTGCCATGACAAAAGACTTATTGCCAGGGAAATGGGATACGTCCGTCGGAGGACATGTAAGCCCGGGAGAGAATGTTGAGGAAGCCCTCAAAAGAGAGACAGAAGAGGAACTCGGATTGAAGATATTTAAATATGAGTTCACCGTAAAATATATCTGGGAATCACCCCGGGAAAAAGAGCTTGTATATTCATTTACAGGCACTTCAGCCGAATCTCCTGTATTAAATGAAGATGAAATTGATGATGGCAGATTCTGGACTTTAAAGGAGATAATGACCAAAATAGGAAAAGATATTTTTACTCCTAATTTTGAGTTCGAATTCGGGATGCTCTTTAAAAATGTTCCCTTATAACTATTTTTCCGTGTAATTTGCTTAATAGGTCATTGCACTCTTTGTTGTTATTTTTTACCTTTCGCTAATATTGAAAAAAGATGTCAAACACGGTTAAGATACTTGTATTAAAAAATTCTGTTGAGGCAAGCCTTCTGGATGAAATATTAAATGAAAAGGATATTCTCCATCTGATCAAGTCATATCACGATCTGGCTTATGATGGCTTATGGCAGACCCAAACCGCCTGGGGACAGCTTGATGCACCTGAGGAATTTAAAGACCGGATACTGAAGATTTATGAAGAGATGTCGTTACCTGAAAACCTGTCTGAAGAGACTTTATAATTCTTCCAGTTCCTCAGTTTTCTTCTTTCTATCCTTATATTCCATTCTGAGAATCAGGAATAAGTTCATTAATCCTATCAGAAGCATCCCGACCAGGAATAACGGATAACTTATTCTCCAGTTCTCCTGGCCTGTCATCATTGTCCATTCTGACATCCCGCCAATGCTTGCTAATAATGTAAGAGGCATGAATACTGTTGCTATAAGTGTCAGGCGCCTTAACGAGTTATTTGTCCTGTTCGACATTTTCGTCATCTGGTTGTTCAACAGCGAAGTATAGAGCTCCATCAGGCTGGTGACAATTTCCCTGTTGGTATCCGTCAATTCGAAGAATTTGGTCAGGTGGTCATATATATCACGGAAATGGATAATCGCTTTTTCCTGAATAAACGGACAATCCAGTCTGCATATCTTTACAAGGATCTCCCGTTCATTGAACAGGCTTTTCCGGAGATTTACAAGATACTTCTTCAGTCTCATCAGTTCTTTGGGTTGAAAACTCTCAGGAGAATTCAATAACGCATCTTCTGCTTCCTCCAGCTCATCTTCAAGAGCTTCAATCGCCTGAAGTTTCTCATCAACAACATAATCAAGCACAACATGCATCAGGAAAGCCGGTCCGGCCTTTGACAGTCCCGGATCATTGGCCACTATCTGTTCAATACTATTCAGAGGCTTCCTGCCTTCCGAATTGATCCCGCTGACTGTTATCATAAAGTTCTTACCTATGAAGAAATCGACCTCATCAATTGATAGCACCTTATCCTTATAGCTGAAGGAATTGAAGATCATGAATGTGTTGTTGAAAAAATGTTCGATCTTCGGTACCTGACGTGTATCGAGACAGTCTTCAACAGATAACGGATGAATTTCCATGGTATCAACCAGAGAATGAAGCTCTTCCATAGGTGGATTATAGAAATTAAACCATATAAAGCCTCCTTCCCGTGACGCAGCTATTGCCTCCTCAGCGGTCTTCAGGCCATAAAACAGACCTTCGGGTGTGAAATGAAAAAATCTTGATTCAGACATGGTTTTTACTTGTTTGATCATGTTTAAATTTAAGCCAAATTACAATAAAAAGTTTGAAGTGCCTAGAGTGCCTAGAGTGTCTAAAGTTATTATTTTAGATCTGATTTTAAGTCGTTCCACGAGATAACCCCCTGATAATTATTTTATCATATGTAAATTAACTTTCTGACTGAATTTTTGTTTTAATTTTATAAACTCAAATAAGCAATTATCGCTATGAACAATGCGATCTATAATTTCAGGGAACCTAAAAATGAACCGATACTGACATATGCGCCAGGATCGGAGGAACGCCATAAACTCATTCAGCAACTTAATGAACAATCCGGTAAGGAGATAGAGATCCCCATTATAATCGGAGGGAAAGAGATCCGGACCGGAAAAACAGGTAAGGTTGTGATGCCATCTGAACACAATCATGTTATTGCCACTTATCACATGGCAGGGGAGAAAGAGACCGGGATGGCAATAAATGCCGCTCTTGAAGCCAAGAAAGGCTGGATGACACTGGCATGGATGGAGAGAGCTGCAATAATGATCCGGACCGCTGAGCTTATTTCCAGGAAATACAGATTTCTCCTCAATGCCGCAACGATGCTTGGCCAGGGGAAAAATGTCCACCAGGCAGAAATAGATGCTGCCTGTGAAACAATCGATTACCTTCGCTTCAATGCCCATTTTGCATCAACGATCTACAGTGGACAACCTTCTTCTGATGATTTCAGCATCAACCGGATTGAATACCGTCCACTGGAAGGATTCATATTTACAGTCACGCCATTTAATTTTACAGCAATCGCCTCCAATCTCAATACAAGCGTTGCCCTGATGGGAAATACAACAGTCTGGAAACCAGCCTCCTCTGCTCTCCTGTCAAATTACTACTTCATGAAAATCCTGAAAGAAGCAGGACTGCCTGATGGTGTCATTAATTTCTTACCCGGCTCCGGGTCACTTATCAGTAATATTGTTCTCAGACATAAAGAATTTGCCGGGATCCATTTTACAGGATCCAACGGCACTTTAAATACCCTGTGGAAAAAAATTACGGAGAATCTTGAAGTGTACAGATCATACCCCAGAATTGTCGGTGAGACAGGTGGTAAAGGCTTTATTTTTGTACATAATTCCGCAGATCCTTCTGAAGTAGCCGCAGCTATTGCCAGAGGCGCTTATGAGTACCAGGGACAAAAATGTTCTGCAGCTTCACGGGCATATATCCCACGATCGCAGTGGGAAGCAACAAAAAACAACCTTACAACTATTCTTGCTGAAACAAAAACAGGAAGCGAAAGAGATTTTGAGAATGCTGTTAATGCTGTTATTGACGAAGCTTCATTTGACCGGATAATGTCATATATCGAAAAAGCCAGAATATCATCAGAAGCAGCGGTAATAACCGGAGGAAAAGGAGATAAATCACAAGGTTACTTCATTGAGCCTACTGTCATACTGACAACTGACCCTCATTTTATCACAATGGAAGACGAAATTTTTGGTCCGGTGATGACAATTTATGTTTATGATGATGAAAAATATGTCGAGACGCTTAAACTTTGCGATGAAACATCTCCATATGGCCTTACAGGTTCAATTTTCAGCAACGATAAATATGCAATGATCGAGGCATGTCGCACCCTTCGTTATGCAGCAGGTAATTTCTACATAAATGATAAGCCGACAGGAGCTTTGGTCGGACAACAGCCATTCGGAGGGGCAAGAGCTTCCGGAACGAATGATAAAGCGGGAAGCCATCTGAACCTCACAAGATGGGTCAGCCCGCGAACAATCAAAGAGACACTTATTCCGGCAACAGATATTAAGTATCCCTTCATGGAAACCTGATAAAGATGATATCCCTGCCCTCCGGATAGTCTGAGGTTTATTTGATTTCATCAGATAATTTTGTAACCTTTATATCTGTTATTTCGAGGTAAGGGTTATACCAGGTCAGATGGAATCTTCGCAGCTTAAAAGATCTCTTTTTATACTTAATCCGTATGCAGGTGTGCAGCCTGTAAAGTTCATAATATCGGAAGAGCTCAAACGGCGGAAAAATGATCTATCCTATTTCAAATCATTAAGCATAGATGAATCCGGATCGCTTATCAAAAAATCATTTGATGATTATGATATTTTCGTGGCAGCCGGAGGAGATGGTACCGTAAGATGTGTGGCAGCAAAGATCGTGGGAACAAAAAAGATCCTGGGGGTACTTCCTATGGGATCCGGAAATGGTTTTGCCAAAGAATTCGGATTTCGTCAGAATATTCCATCATTGATCAGGGATATAAAGAAAGGTGAGAGTATAAAAACGGATATTATTGAGATCAACGAAATGTTATGCCTGAACGCGGCCGGTGTTGGTCTGGACAGTTTTGTCGCTCATTCATTCGATAAGCTTAAAACACGCGGATTGTGGTCCTATGTCCTCGTAACTCTGATTAACTTTCTGAAATTGCGCCCTGTTCATGTTGAAATTCAGATTGAAGGTAAAGAGCCTGTCTCTGAAGATCTTTTTGTGCTTACAATTGCCAATACAAGACAATTCGGAAATAACGCATTTATTGCACCTGCAGCTAAACCAAACGATGGTATAATCGATTTGGCCCTTATCAAACCTTTCCCAAAAATAATAGCCCCTGTTATTGTTTACAGACTTTTCAAGGGAACATTGAAAAATTCAAAGTATGTAAACTATATTAAAACAGATAAACCATTTACTATAAGGACCGGGGAAAAGAGATTTCATATAGATGGTGAACCGGTTGAATTCTCAGGACCGGTAACTGTGCGCATAAAACGTGATGCACTGACAGTTCTGAGGACCAGAAGGAATAAATTGTAAAGGTGCGGATACAAAATATCCGCACCCTCCCTTGAACTCCACCGCCATGAAGTAAAAGAGACTTTATTATTCCTGATAAATAATAACTATTTCAGCGTAAAGGTTACAGGGATCATATACCAGACCGCTACAGGTTTCCCTCCCTGCATACCAGGCTGCCAGCCATCACCCAACAGATTAACAACACGCAATGCTTCAGCATCCAGCAACTGATGAACGCCTTTTATGACCGTTGCATCAGCCATTTTTCCCTCACTGGTAACAACAAACCGGACAATGACCCGCCCCTGAATATTTCCTGTTTTCGCTTCGGCAGGATATGATGTATTTTCTGCTATAAATCTTAACAGTGCTACGTCACCACCAGGATATTGAGGCATCTGCTCAACCGCTGTAAAGGGTTCTTCACCAGAAGTTGTTGGTTGTTCAATTTTCGCTTCCTGAGTTTCTGATGGTATTGTGAAGGTTATCGGAACCATGTACCATACAGGAACGGGTTTCCCGCCCTGTTTTCCCGGTTTGAATTCAGGAAATGAGCTTACAACCCTGACTGCTTCAGCGTCAAGTTCCGGATCAACACCTTTAAGAACACTTATCTGGTTTACAGCACCTGTGGAAGTAACACAGAATCTGGCAATTACCCTTCCCTGGATATTTTTTTCCCTGGCTGCTTCGGGATATTGTGTATGATCTGCAATGTACTGAAGCAGAGCAACGTCACCACCCGGGAACATGGGCATTTCTTCAACAACCACGAATGGTTCAGGTTCTGATTCAGTATCGGAGGTTACATTCGTTCCAGAAATTTTCTTTTTTGTAGTGATCAGGATCACACCATCTTTGCCCTTTTCTCCGTATGTTACTGTTGCTGATTTATCTTTTAAAACAGTAACAGATTCTATCACTGAGGGATCTATCCCATCAACCCCTTTGTCGCTTATCACACCGTCAACAATTATAAGAGGTTTTGCATCTGTACTTCCGAATTCAAAGGTCCGGAGTTGGACCTGCCTTCTGTATTCAGGATCCTTCATTAATTTTACTGTCATCTCGCCGGAATAATCGGCTTTTATAAACTGAGTTTTATATCCGGCTTTTGAAATTACCAAAGCTTCATTTTCAGGAATATTACTTATAGCGAATCTTCCGGCAGCATCAGTTGATACTCCGGAATATGTTCCGGTAACTACAATATTTACCCCGGCAATTGGTTTATTCTCTTCGTCCAGGACAACTCCTTTAACAATTTCTTCAGTTGTTACTGAGACAACATTTTCAGGTAAACTGTTTTTTACCTGTGTGATATATTTGAATTCCGGTGTTGCAAATGCATAGAAAATTATAGCGAAAACCGGCAAAACGAACAGCACTTTCATTTTCCTGTAAGGAGATGTGACTATCTTTTTCATCATGTCAAATCGTTTTTTGTTCAGTGAATAATTAAATGAATTCGACAGGCTGACAACCGGCGCTTTAAAAAGCTGGTTTAAAAGTGCAGTCCTGTAATTTGCCGGATTCTCGGTTTGTTGCAGCGCTGCCTCATCGGCCAGGTATTCATGGTTCATCCTGATAAAGCCAGTGTAAATCCATACAAATGGATTTACCCATTGTACCAGCCTGAGGATCTCAGCGAGCAGCAAGTCTAACCAATGCTTCTGTTTGACATGAACGAGCTCATGGTTCATGATCTCCTTTGTCTCTTCAGGATTTATTGAAGGATTGATGAATATGTAATTGAAAAATGAAAATGATACAGGAAATGATGTTGCTCTTACAACCGTAACCGGTCCGCGAAATTCTGGAATTTCTTTATTAATTGTCCTGAATATAGATCCGGCCTGTCTGATATTCCTGTATAAAAGCAGAAATACTCCTGACAGATAAACTATCAAAAGGATGATCCTGAAATTAAATAGTTTTTCGGTTGCTATTTGCTGAACCGTTGTGCTTCCTGACTGCATCAATGCCTCCTGATCAATTTCAGGTACAGGAACTTCGACCTGGTAAGTAAATGATATAAGAGGGAACAGAAATGATACCAGTATCCCTGCAACCAGGTACACTCTTTTTAGCGCGAAGAATCTCTCGTTCCTTAAAAACAGAAAATAGACAAGAGCAAAACCGGTCAGCCATAATACTGACTTTAACAGGTATGTTGAAAATGCTTCCATTATTTTCTTTTTTTGTTCTTTTTGATTTCTTTTCTTGTATCCTCCAGGAGCTCTTCAAGTTCCCTGATTGTCAGGTCTTTTTCCCTGACAAGAAATGAAGCCATTGCCGGGAATGAGTTGTCGAAATAATTCTTCATGAGTCCGAATAGCTGACTCTTTGAATAATCCTTTTTCGACACAACCGGGTAATAGATATGTACATTACTGTAAGCCTTATGGTTCACAAATCCTTTCTTTTCAAGGACTCTTACCACTGTTGAAACAGTATTCCTTGCAGGTCTTGGATCTTCGAACCTGTTACGGATATCCTTAACAAGTCCCTCTTCCATTTCCCACAATATCTGCATTATCTGTTCTTCTGCTTTTGTAAGCTGCATATTTATAATTTTTTAGTTAGTTAGTATTGTCTGATTATTTGACACGTTCCCAGACTTCTTCAATCTGGTAACCATCAACCAGCTCCCCGGACAGGAAGTATTTATCATCAATCACTTTGACCGTATAATTACTCTGTATTCCAAGGTAGCTGTCCATCCCAAGTCCATAATCTACATTTACAACAAAATTGTTACCATCAAATGAATATTTACCAGTGGCAGAACCGGTGATCTTTTTTGTAGCTTCATCAATCCTTACCCAGGTGAAGTAATTATCTGTAATTAGTTCTATCTGACGCCTGCCTTTCGGATATTCAATAAAAGATGGATTCCCAAATCCATATTTATATAGTTTTAGCTCCCAGGTCCCCAGAAGAGCATTGGGTTTTCCCACCGGTATTTCATTTTTACCTGTGGTGGCACAGGTTGCCACTAAAGCAATTACTGCCACCATGGCTAATACAATCAATATTGAGCTTTTTTTCATATTATGGTTATTTAAATTAAATGTTAAAAGACCGGTTTAAGCTTAATTGTGACCCTATTAATACAAAGTTAAGACTATTTTTCTAGTCATGCAAATTTTTTACAAGAAAAATGACTATTTTTGTAGGTGTAAGTTGAAACTGGCTGAAACTGGCCGAATTACCGATATTATTCCCGGAGGTCACTACTCCTTCACTTTAATCTTCGCAGCCCAGTCAATGACCGATGGATTATTCCCGTCTGGAAATACAGGTATAATCAGTCTCCCCTTCCTGTCAGCCTGAATAGTTACCGGATCATGCCACTCACCGTTCAGAGTGTTGAACCACTGAAAGGAATATGATTTATTTGGAATAAATCCCGTTATCCCGGGCAGAATCGATTGATTTTCAAAATAGAGGAAAGCAAGATCCTTTTCAGGAGTCCGCATCATGTACGCCCACCCGTCAAGGCCTCTTTCAGGACTTCCGGGAGCTTTCTGAGGATCAAGATCAGTATGGCTGATTTGCAGTTCCTGATATCTGCTGCCTTCCGACAATATGAATTTATTGAGATATTGCATATACCCGGCAGATGTATACTTGAGTGCATCCCAGATATGAGGCCTGAATCCTTCAGGCTCTCCTGTTGAAGTAATATCGTATGCTGCTGTCCCATGCACATGTCCCGAAAGTCCGCCAGAAAGGACTGAACCATACATCTGGGCACGGGAAAAATAGTTATCACGTACGGAATTTGCCGGCGGACGTTCATTATTCGGTTTGTTGATCTCATGGTCCCACCCGGTATAGTAAGGTTCAAAATTAATTGCGGGGTATGCCGGTTTAAGATTGAAAAGAGTATCCAGAGCACCTGAAACGCGGTGATCGCGGGGTTTATTCCCAACGCTGTGCATTGTGAGCCAGGGGCAGTCACCGGCATGTCCGAACTGCCGGTAGGTTGAATTATTTATGAGTATGGTATGTGGCTGCCCGAAAGGCAGGGGCCCGTACTTGTTCAGATGATAGGTAAGAGCCTCGTTGAATTCATCAGCGGTGAGGCTGTATTCCTTTGGGATCCAATCGAGGTGTATCCCGCTGAAAAGAAAATTATATGCA
This sequence comes from uncultured Bacteroidota bacterium, assembly GCA_963843415.1. Lineage (GTDB taxonomy): Bacteria > Bacteroidota > Bacteroidia > Bacteroidales > VadinHA17 > LD21. Next base: position 32,202 of record CAWJKD010000008.1, on the reverse strand, counting down.
CCGTATCTTGAGATAAGGTATTGGATAAACCTTGCATAGGATTCATTAAAATCGAAATAAGCTTTCCAGGTCGGGCAATTGTCTCTTCTGACTGATTCAAGGAGAGGAACAAATCCCTGTTCCGATAAATACTGCATTTTTTTGTCCAGGCTCTGGAAATATTCCGGAATAATATTATCAAAATCAGCTACTCCTTTATGTTTATCCGACATTTTGAATGGTCTGTTCCCGCTCTCATCGCGCATATCCTTCGAAGTCATCTTCCCGTCTTCCACCAGGTAACCGAATTTCTCCCATGCATTCCTTACAAATATACCCTGAGGATCTGCATAGGTATTAGCATTTTCATCTGCCTCCCAGTTTGGATAACACGATATCATGCTGACAGAATTAAATCCCTGCTTCTTCCGGTAGATTACAGCATCTTCAAAGCCTATTCCGGGTCCGGGAATGTAATTTTCGGCCGGGGCTGCATTCCTGAAAGGAAGCCGCCAGGTTGTACCGGCTAACCACGTATCGCCAATCATAAAGAAAGGAGTACCATCGGCATACTGCAAAGCATGACCGTTTGGTGTCGGACGGACGAAACCGCGGCGGTTAGGGTTTTCTGAAATTTCCGCCTGCGTCCAGGGAATTGCATTAAGCTCACCCGAATAGTTGTTTAGTCCCTTGTCAAGCGGCTGATTTGAACCACTTGTCCATTGCCATTTCCCTGGTTTTGTAGCAACTATACGGATCTTAAAATTATTCCCCCCGTCCCAGAAGCCATATATCCGTTTTGAAAAATCCGGACCTTTTAGCTCGACCCAGCAGGTGACATCTGTATAGAAATTCTTGTAATTATTTTCAGCTTTCAGTACTATTTCATGTACATCCCAGACATGAACATTAACCGGTTCGTCTGCAACTATCACTCCAAATAATGAGAAAACAGATAACAGATTTATTAAGCTTAAAAACAGCCGCTTTTGATATTCTTTTAACATGGCTTTAATTATTTATAAAGGTCAGAGCAATATTTAACAATATCAATTACCTGTTCCCTGTTCTCAAATTTAAACCGATTCTTCTTTATGTAATCCTTTAAGATATCTGCTTTCCCGGGAAAAAGTTTTAAAAACTGCCTCTCCGTTTCAAAGCTGAGGGTTTTATTGATCCAATAGATGTTTGCTGTTTCGATTGTATAGTCGGGAGGGATTGAAAGGTTATAATTATGACCCGATGAGCTGATGCTGGAGTAAGTTGTCGTTGCAGAAGTTTGCGATGTACTGCCGTATCCGGCTTCTTTTCCCACAGGTTTAAGGTCGCTTTTTGTCTGAAGGAAGAGGGGCATATTACCTCCATCAAGAATTTCATAGAAAGCTCCGTTCACAGGTATAAATTTGCTGCCGTGAGTAAAAACTGTATCTACGATCTCAGGATTCGTAAGATCATAATAATTATTCCTGTCAATATAAACCATCGTTTCCGTGACAGTATTATAGTTCATTAATGAATTCTGGATCTTCCCCGATTTCATTAAAACCTTTGACTCAGTAAAATCTGAGAAAAGGAATTGTGGTGTTTCGCTCTTCAGTGCCGGCTGCCCGTAAAGAAATTCAGGTAATCCGGTAAGAATGCTGATTATTAGTATCCTGATAAGATTTCTCATTTTTATTATTTCCATTGCAAGCCATAATTTGCTTATAAAGTTAATTGTTTTAATTAAAAAGCCATAAGATAAGCCGTTCATAGCCACAGGATATCCTGCTGAAGACATCTCTGCAAGGTCTTTCTCTGTAGAAATCAGTTGAGGTTTACCAAAAACCAGGAGTTTTTTGTCTTTTAACAGGAATTATTAAGGAAATTGTTTGTTAAAAATTAGAAAATCAATGAAAAAGATTATTACTTTTGGCTCATATCAGTATCCCGGATAAAGATCAGAAAATCATCCGGGATAGATAATCAAATTTAAATTAACCTAAATAATATGAAAAACATTTCCAGACGCAGATTTATCCAGAACACTGTGATCGGCGCTGCAGGTATCAGCATGCTCCCTCTTATCCGGAGCTGTAAGTCGAGCCCCAGCGACACAGTCAGAATCGGTTTTATCGGACTCGGACAACAGGCCATGAACCTTCTTAACGGTCTCAGGCAAATCCCCGGAGTTGAGGTTGTTGCGGGTGCTGATATTTACGGCATTAAAAGACAGCGCTTTGAACTCAGGGTCAAAGAGTACTACAAAGAAACAGTACCAAATATTGATGTTAAAACCTACACCGATTACAAGGAAATCCTTGACCGGCAGGACATTGATGCTGTTGTGATTACAACACCTGACCATTGGCATGCCATGATAGCCATCGCTGCCTGCAATGCAGGAAAGAATATCTATCAGGAAAAACCAATTACATTCACAATTAAAGAAGGCATCAAGGTTGCTGAAGCAGTAAGGAAAAACAATGTAATTTTTGCCACCGGCAGCCAGCAGCGTTCTGACAGTAATTATCAGCATGCCGTAAGCATGGTACACAAAGAGGCATTAGGAAAACTTGAAAAAGTATGGGCTTACGTTGGTCCCGGACCCGATCCTTACAACCTGCCCGAAGAACCCGTTCCTGCTGATCTGGACTGGAAGACCTGGTTAGGCCCGCTTCCTTTCATTCATTATAATCCAAGACTTAATCCTCCGGTTTCACTTGATCCGGTCGTGAACGAGTCATACTGGGGTGCATGGCGTTACTATAAGGAAACCGGCGGCGGATTTACATGTGACTGGGGTGCTCATAATTTCGATATCGGCCAATGGGGTCTTGGCAAAGAACTCAGCGGACCTGTAAAGATCATTCCTCCCGGCTACGAAGGGACCGAATATCTGACCTATGTATATGATAACGGCCTGGAAATGGTCAATTGCCCTTATAATGAAGAAAAGACCCTTGGAATAAAATTCTGGGGAAGCAATGGCTGGATCGAGGTTTCAAGAGGCAGGATTGCCGCTTCGGATAATTCTCTTCTTCCTCCTGCCGACGTTGTATCAGATCCTGGTCTGTATGAAAGAAGCTCTCTCCATCTTGAGAACTTTATTGCTTCGGTTAAAGCAAATACCGATCCTATTGCTCCCGTCGAAATCGGAATGAGGACAGCAACAACCTGTATTTTAGGGAATGTGGCTATTGAACTTAACAGGCCTGTTGCCTGGTCTCCTGAAAAGCAATACTTTGTCGATGATCCGGAAGCTGAGAAATTCTACCACAGAGAATATCAGAACGGATATGTTTTACCGTAACAGATCCTGGAAAGGCTGATAATTAGTACTTTATATAAACCTGCAATGGATTAACCTGAATCTGTTGCAGGTTTGTTGTTTTATTAAAATCTTTCGTTCACTACATTATCATAAATTGACCCGAAAGTAAATCGTAACCCAAGCTGACCATTCATCTCATAAGAGGTTGCCAGTTGCCTTCGCCGTAATAAAATATCTTCAAGCGTGGCATCTCCCTTTGGCAGATAAAGCTGATCGTGGATCATAACAGTTTCAAATTCGGTGAAAACCGAAATATTCTTTGTAATCCGTATTGAAAACTGCGATTCAAATGTGAGACGGTTTTTTGTCCAGTCGCTCAATAAATGTGTACCATCGATCCGCAACGATATATCACCCCAGGGTTGAACAAGTTCAAGGTCCATCTCCAGCGACTGATAGTACAAGGTCTCCTTCATTTTGTCATATATCGTCTCTTCAATATAGTTATAAGCACTGACCCCCATGTTGTACCTGAACGCTAAAATCCTTCTGTTGCTTTCACTCCATGGAAAGATATTATATTCAAATGCCGCTGCTGCGCTATACTTGTGTTTAATATTCAGGAAGGTACGTGAAGAATATTCGCCGTAAATCCGTCCCGACCACCTTTCGGTAAGACTTTTAATATATCGTGCAGAGATCTCTTTAGTATCCTGTTTATTGGAAATACGATTACCTTCGTTGAAAATAATTCTCCCTGTTAATTTCATAAATTACCGCAATGCTCCCTTTCCATTCTTCAGTAGTCTTTTTTATAACCGCCTCTGTTTGAACAGAAAACTCATTCTGACTCTCCTCTTTCTGAAATTCCCCGCCGGATTCAATACTAAAGATCCATTTGTTCCATGGATCAATGATCATTTCATACTGCCGCTTAATTTAATCATCAATTAATCATCAGCAGCGTGTAAGTTATGCAAATAATTGAAATTACTTTAACTTTAAAAAAATTCATTTGTATAACCAGGAAAGGACAAAATGGAATTAGGGATACTAAAGGATATTGTCATAATATTTGCCCTGTCCACGTTGGTGAACCTTATATTTACCAGGTTAAAAGTTCCGACCGTAGTAGGTTATCTGATTACGGGCATTATTGCCGGACCATATTTACTCTCCCTGGTTGAAGCAAGACACCAGATAGAGCTGATCGCTGAGATTGGAGTGGTCATGTTGCTTTTTACAATAGGACTGGAGTTTTCCCTGTCACATCTGCTGAAAATCAGGAGGATTGTATTCTTGGGTGGATTCTTGCAGGTAATTATAACAGCAGGAGTATTTTTCATAGTATCCCATTTCAACGGAATTAACTGGCAGGGAGCTCTTTTAATAGGATTCCTGGCAGCTTTAAGCAGTTCAGCCCTTGTTCTGAAACTTCTTCAGGAGCGATCCGAACTGACATCAAACTACGGGCGCACCGTGGTCGGAATACTTATTTTTCAGGATCTGCTCCTGGCCCCTCTTCTTTTGTTCACAGATCTGCTGTCAGATACCGGACTTAACATCCCTAAAGAATTATTAAGCCTTACGCTTAAGGTAATTTTCATTATAGGATTTATTTATGCAGGTAACAAATGGTTACTGCCCAGGTTATTGAGGCTAATTGCACTGACAAAAAACCAGGAACTGTTTATGATGAGCATTTTCCTTATCTGTTTTGCAATTGCCTTATTGACCTCCAAACTTGGGATGTCTCTTGCCTTTGGCGCTTTTATTGCCGGACTTATGATCTCTGAATCGGAATACAGCCATAATGTTTTCGGGAATTTTTTGCCTGTTAAAGATGTGTTTGCCAGTTTTTTCTTTGTCTCAATCGGCATGTTGCTTGACATCAGGTTCGTTATTGATAACTATCAGATTGTAATTATAAGCGTGTTACTTATAATTATCTTAAAATTCATAATTGCCGGAGGCACAGGTTTCCTGCTGGGCCATACGTTTCAGGGAACAGTATTAATAGGACTTGCATTGAGCCAGGTGGGGGAGTTCTCATTCATCCTGGCTAAAATAGGATTCGACAATGCGATCCTTCCTGAATTTTACTACCATCTGTTCCTTGCCGTAGCTGTAATTACGATCTCCCTGACACCATTCCTGTTCTATTTTGCACCCGCATTAGCAAAAGCCTTTCTGAAATTACCGTTGCCGGAATTTCTGGTAAACGGATTATTCCCTTTAAAAGAAATTGAAATCCCTGATGTTAAAAATCATCTGATAATCATTGGCAAAGATGCGAGCGCAATAAAACTTTCAATGATGGCAAAATATAATAACCTTAATCATGTCTCGATAATATTTGATCCTTCGCTGGCGCATGAAAAAATCAACAACGGCGATCTGGTTGTTTACGGTGATGCTGTCAATGAACCGATTTTGAGGAAAGCTCACGCTGATACAGCTGATATCGTAGTGATCTCCGTGGGCAGCATCGTACCAGCTCTGGCTATTACCGAAAAAGTCCGGCTATTAAACAACAACGCTTACATACTGGTAAGATCAACATTTACAAGCAATCTTGAGCAATTATATAATGCAGGAGCAGACCAGGTTTTATCCGAAAAATTCGAGATTGCCGTTGACCTGCTGAACAGGATCCTGGTGAGACGGTCAGTCCCCCGTAAGGAAATGAACAAGATGATTGAACATATACGTAGTATCAGCCTCGGGATTTTCAGTGAAAAAGATCAGGTGAGCAAACTATCGATTCTCGATGAGTTTTCTAACATCAATATTACAGCCGTTACGGTTGAGTCTGATTCACAGGTTGAGGGCAGGTCACTTTTAGAGACTGATCTCCGGAAAAAGACTGGCGTTACTCTCCTTGCTATCAGAAGAGGTGCTGATGTAATTGAACATCCGGTACCGGGAACTATCTTCAAACCCGATGATATTGCTTATTTACTGGGAAATCCGGAACAGATAAATTTTGCTTCCGGGTTGCTTCACCGGAAAAATCAGTAATGGAAGAAAAATTATTATAATTTTACTCAAATTCCGTTTCAAAAATGAACCAGCTTTCTATCAAGGAGATAAAAACTGAAAAGCCAGTTAACCTGTACATTGCAGAGCATTTACTGGATTCCCAAACGGCTGTCAATTACATTAAGATATTGAACTGGGAAGAATATGGTTACCTGCCCGAAGTCAATTTCCGGATTGCGTATTCGGGAGATGAAATATGGCTGAAATACTATGTTAACGAAAAACATCTCAGGGCCTTTGAAACAAAAACCAATGGGGATGTTTACAAAGACAGCTGCGTGGAGTTTTTCATTTCCCCGGATGGAGAAAACTACTATAATTTTGAATTTAGCTGCATTGGCACAATTCATCTGGCATGGGGCCCCGGACGGTATGACCGGAAATTTGTTGATCCGGCTGTGATTGAAAAAATTGAGGTTAAATCCTCACTCGGCAATCAGCCATTCGGCGAAAAAACCGGAAACTTCTCCTGGCAGATAATGGTACGTATACCAATTGAATGTTTCCTCTTCAGTAAACTGAATACACTTAAAGGATTAAAAGCCAGGGCCAATTTTTATAAATGCGGTGATGAAACCCCGGAGCCTCATTTTGTTACATGGAATCCGGTTAAAACGACCAATCCTGATTATCATCGCCCTGAGTTTTTTGGAGAAGTACTTTTTGAATAAAAAACACGATTTTTAATAGACCATTACTTCCCGTTTTCGTCCGGGCTGAGATCACACTATATTAATTTCATAAATACCTCTGTTTCGAGGCCAAATTCATCTATTGTATTATATATAAGTTTCCAGCCTGACTTTATATAGTATCCTGAAGCATTTTCAGTTCTTAAGAATAAAGTATCGTATCCTAATCTTTTTGAGGTTTCAATTACTTTTTCAATGAGTTGTTTTGCAATGCCTCTGTTTCTGTAATCAGTTCTTACATATAGAGACCCCAGCCATGGTGTTAGGTCAATACGCTCTTTTAAATCATTTGAAAAAAGGGAGACAGTCCCAAGACATACATCATTTTCTATTGCCACAAATGTAAGAGGGATCTCGTCCTTTCCCCTGCTACTAAAATCTGCAAGTATTTTTTCATATGATATCCCATGGCGGATGTTCTCAAAGAACTCCTTAAATATCCATTCTGATACTATTTCAACAAACTGAGGATTATCAGCTAAATTTTGAATCTGCATAATTAAATCTTTAATTGTACAAATATTGTCGTATTTATATATTCCTTCTTTATGACAAGCTAATCAACAGGTAAGAATATCAGGTCCTTATTTTGTATCCCTTAACAGCATAGAAAAGAATCAGCAGAAAGCAGGGAACAGTTATCCAGTAGGCATCCTGTGAACCAACAGCATCTTTTAAAAATCCATATAATGTTGGAAAAACTGCACCCCCGAATATCGCAGCTACCAACAGCGATCCGCCGGTTTTTGTGAACTTCCCCAGATCGGATAATGCCAGAGGCCAGATTGTCGGCCACATAAGAGAACACCCGAGGGCCATTAATGATATAAACCATATTGAAATAGCCTGAGGTGAAATAATAACCAATATTGATCCGGTGAGAGCAAGTATTGAACAGATCAATAAAGCTTTTGCCTGACTTAAATATTTTGGAATAAAGATTATACCACAAAGATAACCAATTGTCATCCCCGCAGGGGCAATCCATGCATACCGGTCAGCATTTGGCAGATCAAGACTAGCCGCATAATCCACCAGCGTTGATAACGAAATTACTTCAACTCCCACATACACAAATAAAGTTATTACTGCCAGAATAAAGTGCGGGAACTGCATTAAAGATGTTTTGTTAGCAGCATACGGACAATCACTTACACTGTCAGGGTCTTCCCCGATGGCTTTCACTGCAGGAAGAGGTGAAAAATAAGCAAGAAATCCCAGAAGGATGAAGACGCCGATAATTATGTAAAAAGGCAGGTTAATATCAGCCAGTTCAACATCTTTGACACTCTTATTTATTATTAAAGCAAGGAATAATGGAGCAATAGGCCATGCAAGCTTATTTGCGATTCCCATGAAACTTATTCTCTTTGCTGCGCTTTCTATCGGCCCCAGAATAGTGACGTACGGATTTACCGAAGCCTGAAGAAAAGCATTACCCATCCCGCTTATAAAGGAGGCGATAAGGAATAAAGGCAGACTTTCCAGTCTGGCTGATGGTATAAAGAGATAAAAACCTGCTGCAAACATGATGAACGAAAGGGTCATAGTATTCTTATAACCAATTCTCTGAATGACTTTGGCTGCCGGATAACTGAAAATCAGGAAGGCTGAAAAATTAGCTCCTATTACAAGGTATGACTGCCCGGAAGAAATCTCAAGAGCTTTGTCTAACAGAGGAACCAGGTAACTGTTTATTCCCCAGCTAAACCCGATGGCAAAAAACATTATACCAATAATGAATAGCGGGAATATATAAGATTGTTCCTTCCTGGCATTAAGAGTCGGTTCAACACTCATAGTATCTGATCTTTAATTTAAATGGTTGTCTTTTATCAGGATCATCTTTCAATGACCAGTTCTCCAAGGATCTCTTTAAGAATATTATCATGAGGATATCCATGCCCCAGGTGTTGTCGGAAACCTTCAGCATATCTTTTTCCGATCTCGTCTCCTCTCTTACCGGAAAATCTTTTCATTGCAAGAATATATTCATCCATCTTATGATGTTCCAACAACCAGCTACGTTGACTTTCGTGACATGCAAGCATATTCTCCTTAACCGGCATCGTTTCTGAGATATCAACATATATTGAGGGTTGAAGAGGATTTCCCAGTTTATCATTTCCTTCCATTGCATCGCTGTAATACAGGTACGGTACCGGTTCGAAAGCTTTTTCGCTTAATTCCATGTTTTTCATTCCACAGGAAAAACAACCGGACTGAACAATCAGACTCGTCATTTCATGGTCAACCATATAATCCCGTGGGCTCGCTGTAAAGACAATATCAGGTTGAATTTGTCGTATCAGCGTGGTTGTTTTGCTTATTGAATCACGGTCATAAAAAATAAATACATCCATGTATCCCAGGCAATAATAAGATGCGTCCAATAAGCTGGCAGATTTTATTGCTTCTGCTTTTCTGATTCTAATAATTTCCTCTATTGAATGAACTGCTGTACCCTTGTCTCCGGGTGTCATTGTTGCAATATGAATCTCCCATCCTTGCTTTTTTAGCAATGCCAATGTACCTGCACACATTAATTCCACATCATCGGGATGTGCAAAAACAGCTAATACTTTTTTCGACATAATTGTTGATTTAATTACACATAAATGTTTCTTTAACAAAGTGATACCAATCCTCAGAATAACATTTCACAGTTCCGTTCATTAGTACTTAATCTCTTAACCCGGCAACTAATGATAAAACCATGAAGCTGGTATTTCTTCCACTTCATTATTATCGTACTTGCAGCCAAGCCTGACCTGTCCCCTGGAATTTGGAGCAAAATATTTAAGGCTGATGTTATGATACCCCTCCTCAAGAGCTACTTTGCCCGTTCCCTGATTTCTTTGAGGTACTCCAGCTGAATTGTCAACTACATTCATATCGTCAATATACAATATTGCCTTCCCTCTCGAAGAAGATAAGGTAAAATCATAAACAGCTTTTGCCGGGACTTTTATATAACCATTATATTCAATTGCAAAGAAGTTATTTATTGAATTTGCGGGAAATTTCACGGTACCAATAACTCCCGTACTATCCGGTTCACCTGTAATTTCATCAGCAGAAACTACCTGATGTTTAAAATACTTAAAACTGAGACCTGGTTCTGTAGAGGCTGGTGAAGCTGATTTCTCCCATTCCATCCTGGCAAACATACCTGTATGCACGTTACTTGTTTTGCCGTTAGGCATGAATGTTCTGGATTTTAAAGTTACAGGGGTTTCCAGATTTAATGTAAACGGGCCTTCGTAAAGTTTTGAAGTTTTAATGGGTTCACTTCCATCGGTAGTATATCGGATTTCACTGTTGTGAACAATATTATCCAATTCTACCTGCACCTGAGTCTCAAGATACCGGTTAATATATCCGTAATTAGCAGGATAATCAACTCGGTAATTCATATTGTAATAATCCAGCCTGAGGTAATGATCATCCATCCTTATAAGAAAATCATCCCAGTCCTTTTGCGATTTTTCCGACCAGAGAGCTTCTGCCAGAGCTACCTGCCTGGGAAAGATCATATATTGAGCAATTTCGGGACTGATCATATATTCAGCCCAGGCACATCCCTGCGCACCCATAATATATTTCGCTTCTTCTGAATTTAATTCCTCCGGAACCGGATCAAAATTATATACATCACTCAGTGAATTAACATATCCCCCGGCAGCCAGGGGTTCTTCGTATTTACCTTCATAATCCCAAAAATAACAAGGACTCCGGGGAGTCATTATTGTGTTATGATGGGCTTTAGCTGCTGTAATTCCTCCACTCATACCTCTCCATGACATGACAGTAGCTCTTTCCGGTAATCCCCCCTCAATAATTTCATCCCAGCCAATAAGCTTTTTACCTTTATCATTAAGGTATCTCTCAATTCGTTTTACAAAATAGCTCTGAAGTTCATTTTCATCTTTCAAACCCTCAGCACGCATTCTCCGCTGGCAGTCATTACAATTTTCCCATCTTGTTTTTGGAACTTCATCGCCTCCGATATGAACATACTCACTGGGGAATAATTGAATAACCTCATCCAGAACACTTTCCAGAAATTCAAAGGTCCCTTCTTTGCCCGGGCAATAGACATCTTCAAAAATACCCCACTCGGTTGCTACCTTAAATGGTCCGCCTGTACATGAAAATTCAGGATATGAAGCAAGTGCTGCAAGAGAGTGCCCCGGCATCTCTATTTCAGGAATAACAGTTATATATCTCTCTCTGGCATATTGGACAACTTCTTTAATTTCTTCCTGGGTAAAGAAACCTCCATATCTTTGCTTGTCATATTTTCTTGGATATGAATTATTGGAACCTATTATGGTACTATCCCTCCAGGCCCCAATTTCGGTGAGTTTTGGATATTTCTTTATTTCAATCCGCCAACCCTGATCTTCAGTCAGATGCCAGTGTAATATATTCAGTTTATTCATTGCCATTACATCAAGCATATTCTTAATATATTCCACAGAAAAGAAATGTCGGGCAACATCTATGTGTTGTCCCCGGTAACTAAACCGGGGATAGTCTCTTATATCTGCTGCAGGAACATCAATTTGCTTTTGCGGATCAGCCTCTGCCGGCAGCATTTGCAAAAATGTCTGAATGCCATAAAACACTCCCGCTCCGGTTGAACCTGTAATTTCTACAGAGTTGTTACTTACTTTTAAAATATATCCTTCTTTATTCTTTATTGTGTCGGTCAGATAAAGCTGAATATAATTCTTTTCGGGAGCCGTTTCGACAGATTCAGTTTTAATATCATATTTTGCACTAAGATAATCCTGCAAAAAAATGACGGACTGTCTGAGATCATTACTTCCGGCAATAATCTTTGTTTCCGGTCCTAATGTAAATTTACCTTTAAGCAGCATCTGACTAACAGGTTTCGGAATAATGCTTAAATCTTTTTTTGCATTCCTGCTGCATCCTGATACTAAAAAAAGAATCAGTGTAAATCCAATTAAAAGTTTATTAAATTGTCTCATAACAAATATTTTTCTATGATCTACAAGATTATACTTTAATAAATATTTTTCGCTTATACATGAAATATAAAAATAACCAGCTTACCAGGAGATATGCAACAGATGCGATAACCTGTTGTAATTCCGGATTAGAGAAGGATTTAATGAGTCCTTCAAAGAAAAAATTACTCATATTCCGAAAATCCAGTACCCGTGACTGACAGAAATATATAAAAATTGCATTCGAACCAATAACTATAAAAAACTGTGCCCAACACTTTTTTAATTTCCATACATCAATAAGCAGATAAAATAGAGACAGAAGTATTAAGCTCCAGCCTCCTGCAAAAATTACGAATGAGCTCGTCCATATTTTTTTAATGATAGGGAAAGCAAGATCCCAGACTAATCCTATTCCTATAAATATTATTCCCGCTGCTCCTAAAAGGAGTCCCTTTTTTAAAGCGGTTAAATTCCATTTTGTTGTCATTAAGAACTGACCTGTGAGAGCTCCCATCAAACCCATTGCAACTCCGGATATATGTCCTAAAAGGCCTTCCGGATCCATATATTCAGGGAAGTATCCGCTATAAAACCTTCCCGGTAATAATAAACGGTCAACATATCCTGCAAAATTACCTTCAGGCGTCAGTACTCCCGCACCAACACCAGGGACCGGAGCTAACATCATAATTGCCCAATAGGCAAGTAACAGGCCAATGAACCAGAGTATTTGTCCTCTTGTTTTTGTATTTAAAAAAATCAATGTGGCAAAAAACCATCCTATTCCGATACGTACCAATACATGAGTATACCGGTAATTCTCCCAGTCGAAATTGCGGATTCCCCGGTTAGCTAAAAGGAAGCCTAAAACAATAAGTATCAATAACCGGCTTAAAGCATGAAGGTAAATTTGCTTCTTTGTATATCCCTGCTGGAGCCTTTTATTTACTGAGAATGGAATGGCAACTCCGGCAATAAAGAGGAATAATGGGAAAATCATGTCATAAAAATTAAACCCTTCCCAATATTTATGAGTCAATTGTTCTGACATCAAATTAAATATCGGCCAATCGGTGTACTTGGCTAAAGCATGAAATAATGCATCTCCGCCAATTATCCAGAACATATCAAATCCCCGTAGTGCATCGAGCGAAATTAATCGTTCCGGATCTGCCTTTTTTTCTTCCTTTTGATTCATCTGACTATTTTTTGACGTTTATAATAGATATTTGCCGAAGCTGGATTATCCGGGCATCATAAGCCGGACCAGAATAACAGCAGAGAACTTGCTTCTTTAAAGAATTTTCTCATTGTCGCAGGTGGTTACACAAATCTATAAATTAAAATCCATAGTTTCAATCTTTTTGCCCGATCCGGGGTTTTTTAGTAAAGTTCTGATGTGACAGATCCAGATTGCCGACTTCCTGACAATCAGGCATAATCAATTATTTTTAATACTTTTATTCTTTTTGATAATCGAAATTAAATAATTGAATAACTGGATCCCAATATCTGATCTTCAATTACCTGGGAAAAAGTACCAGGATAAAAAATCGCAGATTCAGGGTAACAATGATAGCTGAAAACGTATTAAACAGAGGTCCGGGTATATTTTGTTCGTCGTCATTTTATGTGAGTGATGTGGCGGAACGGTGAAAAATGCTGAAATTTACACTTTGATCTCGAACATGACAGACAAAAAAAGTGAATTGACCCGACAAGAAATGAGATCTCTGATTAAAAAAATCGTAAAGAGATTTTCTTTAGTCCCGATAGTTATCGGACTTCTTATTCTTCTACCTGCAGGAACTTTTAATTTTTGGCAGGTATACGTCTATACTGGAATTCTGGTAATTCCCATGAGTTTTGTTCTGGCCTACTTTCTGAAAAATGACCCTAGGTTCCTGGAACGGCGTACAAGGGCAAAAGAGAAGGAAAAAGCACAGAAAATCATTCAGATCTTTTTCTCTTTAATCTTTTTATCAGGATTCGTGATTCCCGGTCTTGATAAGCGCTTTGGATGGTCTGACGTTCCTGTTATTATAGTTCTGATGACTGATCTGGTTATTTTATCGGGTTATCTTCTTATCTTTTTTGTTTTCAAGCAAAACAGCTATGCCTCAAGAATAGTTGAAGTAGAAAAAAGTCAGAAAGTAATAACAACCGGTCTTTACAGCATTGTACGACATCCTATGTACATTGGTGTTCTTATAATGTATATACCTACACCCGTTGCTCTGGGATCATATTGGGGACTAATTCCTATGACTGGAATTGTTTTAGCAATAGTGTTTAGAATTTTGAACGAAGAAAAAGTGCTGAGTGAAGAATTACCTGGCTATAAAGAATATTGTCAGAAGACACGATACAGGCTGATACCGTTAATATGGTAAATGAAAACTAAAATAAGATGGCAAATGAAAACAATAGTATACTTGTTAACATGCTTTTCGCTTGTTTCCTGTGCAAATAAGGATGCTGAAAAATGGTGGCCTCGGTTTCGTGGTCCGGATGGCTCAGGTGTTGCCGGTCCTGAAGCACGACCTCCACTTGAATTTGATAGTAAAAATCTGCTTTGGGAGACTGAATTACCAACAGGTTTCTCATCACCCGTGATATGGGAGGATAAGATTTTCCTGACAGGTTCCGATGAAGACAAAAAGGAGCTTATTACAATCTGCCTTAAAAGGAAGAATGGTAAGGTATTGTGGCAGAGGGTTATTACTGCTGACACTATTGAAAACCATCATTCTATAAGCAATGTTGCCCAGAACACAGTTGCAACTGACGGGGAGAATATAATTGCTTGTTTTGGTTCAGTGGGATTAATATGCTATGACATGGAAGGTTCTGAAAAGTGGAAATACTCCAAGCCCTGCTCGGAATATAAGTACGGGATTGCCAGTTCTCCTGTAATTGCGGGCGATAAGGTTATTTATATAAATGATGATGTAAGTGACAGATACCTCCTGGCTCTTAACAAAACAACAGGGGACCAAATATGGAAAACTAATTTTTCAGATAGTCTGGCATCGGGACAGGGCGGACAATCCACTCCGTGTATCAATAACAATATGGTTATAGTACACATATTGGGAGAAGTAGCAGCTTATTCGATTAATGACGGATCCCGTTTATGGGGATATGAAGTTATGACAGAAGCAGTGGGAACACCAATTATAGTTGGAGATAAAGTAGTTGTAAACACATGGTATAATCTGAGTGAAGCTGATGAACGACCTCCTGTTTTGGACTATAATGGATTGGTTCAGAAATATGATTCTGACAAAAATCGTAAAATAAGCAAAGATGAATTCCCTGATGATCTGAAACTGTTTCAAAGAGCCGAGATACTGGATATTGAAGAGAGCTTTGTCAATATTGAAATCTTCTGGTCAGAACTCGATCAGAACCATGATGGGTACATGGATTCTGAGGAATGGAAAGTGATAACGGAATGGTGGGAATATTATACCAGGCCTTCCGGTTTGCTGGCAATTAACACCGCATCAAATGGGAACCTTACAGATAGTGATATTTTATGGAGAGTAACCGAAAAAGTATCTGAGGTTCCTTCACCTGTCTTTTATAACAACAGAATTTATATGATAAAGGATGGTGGATTTCTAACCTGTATAAATCCTGAAACTGGTGAAAAAATTTACCAGGAAAGGATAGGAATTCCGGGGGCATTCATCGCTTCACCAGTTGCTGCGAATGGACATATTTATGTATTTGGATATTCAGGAAAGTTGATAATTGTCAAAGCCGGAGATGAACTGGAAATAATTTCACAGCACGATTTTGAAGACAATATCGGAGCAACTCCCGCAATTATTGGTAACACTATATACATCCGTACAAAAAGCAAATTGCTTGCTTTTTCAAATTGATGAATATTCTCTTACATGTAAAAGCCTGTTTTTTCAAATTGTGAAACATATTTCTACCAATGCAACTCCTCAACACCAGCATGATTAGAAACATAGTAGAGAATCATCTTGTACCAAGACAAGATTACGTTTTCGGTTTTGCATATCTAAAGGGGTTAATTCCAAAAGAATATTCTGATTTCGAATATGGGATCTCCATAGGCAAAAGGCTTGACGACAATATAATTAATAACCTGATAGATGGACCAACAATTGAGTATCTGGATCATTATAATAATATTAATAAACAACTTGCAGAACTGACTTCAAAAATTCAGAAGGATCTTTTAAGTAATAATATTTACTCTTTACCTATTGTTCCGACAATTTCAATAGGATCCAAACAGTACAAAAAGTACTTGAAAACTCTGACCTGCGATATCTCACACAAAATGGTGGCTACCAGAGCCGGGCTTGGCTGGATTGGGAAAACTGATTTGCTAATTACAAAAGAATTTGGACCAAGATTAAGGTTGGTTACAATACTTTTAAAACAAGACCCCGGTTATAATATAAAGCCAGTAGAAAAAAGTAAATGTGGTGACTGTAATATTTGTGTAGTAAGATGTCCTGCAAATGCAGCAACCGGATTAAAGTGGAATGTCACCATTCACAGAGATGAATTCTTCAATGCTTTCAAATGCAGAGAAAAGTGCGGAGAATTAGCAAAACAAAAGCTTAACGTTGATGAGCGGATCTGTGGACTATGTATCAGAGTGTGTCCGATTGGACGTTAGTAAAAAATATTGATGGCAAAATCATTCAGGAAAAGATTGATAGACAGAATCCCGTTAGTTTTAAGTATGACCCATTCCGATAAAATGTTGTACATTTGTAAAAAAAGGATAAAATGGTGGACTATAGGAACATAATCACTCTGGAACCTGGAAAACGTAGTGGTAAGCCATGCATTCGAGGAATGAGAATAACAGTAGGTGATATTCTTGGTTGGTTAGCAACTGGAATGACAATAAATCAAATACTTAGTGATTTTGATGAACTCAATGAGACTGATATTCTTGCTGCCTTAAGTTATGCAGCTGACAGAGAAAATAAGATTTACCAGGTCGCAGTATGAGATTCCTGTTTGATCAAAATATTTCCCATAGAATCTTAGATAAACTCCCCGATCTTTTTGTTGGATCAACCTCTGGACGGTGCTGAAACAATAAAAAACGCTCCTGACCATGATTAGGAAATTCCTCCCGTACTTTTATCCGGTAATTATTATTAATCTAATTGCTTCCCCGATAGCAACAACTTTTGCTACAATTCTTTCGAAACAATTTCTCGAGGAAGAAATTACATTAAGCAAAGTAATGTTTTCATTCATTGTAAGCTTCATTACAGGAGGATACCTTCTGGGAGTACTTTACTTTGAGCTTGTCCGAAAAAATGAATATTACTTATACTATAATCTTGGTATTTCGAAAATCAAATTAATTATAATGACCTATCTGTTCCATCTTATTGTTATATCCCCATTTTTGATTATAGCTTATTATGCAAAATAAACTTGAAGCAGATAGTATAAGAAAATCTTTTGGTGATAAACCGGTTCTCACCGACATCTTTATCAAATGTCAGACTGGAGATATTATTGCTCTTCATGGCCGAAACGGATCAGGTAAAACTACCTTATTGAGGATATTATTTGGAACACTTTCTGCTGACTTTAAGCACATTACGTTTAATGGGGACATCTTTGACCAACTCTATAAAGACCATGGTCTCGTTAGTTTTCTCCCTCAGGATAACTTCCTCCCAAGAAATTTTACAGTAAAAAAGGTTATCAGGTTGTTTGACCATCAGTTGAATTATTCTGAATTCCTTGGTGATTATGTTCTTAATAAAGTCTTAGACACTAAAATTTGTAACCTGTCTGGTGGAGAATCCAGATACCTGGAAGTCAAACTAATTCTTAGCATTGATTCTCAGTTTGTCTTTCTTGATGAGCCATTTAATGGAATTTCTCCAATCCATATTGAGATGGTCAAAGACTTGATTCGAAAAAACTCAACTAAAAAAGGGATCATTTTAACCGACCATGATTACAGAGACGCTCTGGACATAGCTAATATTTTTATGATACTCCTCGACGGAGGAATCAAAGTCTTAAAATCTAAAGAAGATTACATTTATTGGGGATATCTGCCTGAAAAGAAAGCTTAACATCTAACTATTGATAATAAATAGGGCTTAATATCGTGCATAGAGCCAGGGGGATGATGCACCGGTTGACCTAAGACTCAGCCGTATATAGAACATTTCAGGGTAAAATACTTAGGAGGTGATATTATGAGTGGAATTACAACCAAACCAATGAAGCACGAATCTGCAACAACAGATATTTACGAGAAATTAGCTGATTATCTTGAGCAGTTACCTGCTGGTTTCCCAAGAACTGAAGGTGGTGCAGAGATCCGTATCCTGCGACAGCTATTTTCCCCTGAAGATGCCAGCCTGGCCATGCACGTGAGTTTAATAGCTGAAGAACCCAGGGTTATAGCCTACAGAGCAGGTATTTCTTTGGATAAGGCAGAACATTTGCTACATGAAATGGACTGCAAAGGTCTTATTTACAGTATTAAGGAAAAAGGCAAACCAGTGCGATATATGATGCAACAATTTATCGTTGGATTTTGGGAACAACAGGTAAATTCCCTGACACCTGATCTGGTAAGGGACTTTGAAGAGTACTTGCCTGAATTTGTCAACCTGGATATATGGCAGAAAGTTCCCCAACTCAGAATAATACCTGTTAATAAAAGCATCAGTGTTGCAGATACTATCCTTCCATACGAACAGGTCTTTGAACTGATTAATGCATATAGTGAATTTACTGTTTCAGATTGCATCTGCCGGAGGGAGCAACTCCTTTCAGGCAAAGGTTGTAACAGACCTTTAGAAAGTTGTTTGAGTTTTGGGATGACAACTGAGCGTAATAAGAGATTAAATCGTGGCAGGATCATTGGCCGGTCAGAAGTTATTGATATACTATACAAGGCAGAAAAAGCCGGTCTGGTATTGCAGACATCGAATGCCAGGAATGCAGTATATATCTGTACGTGCTGTGGATGTTGCTGTGGTGTTCTCCGTAGTCTTAAACGTGACAGTCGGCCAGCCAGCAGGGTGTCGAGCCCATTCAGAGTTAAACTTGACTCAGATAAATGTTCTGGATGTGGTACTTGTACAGATCGCTGCCCGATGGACGCATTATCCCTTAATGATGGAAAAACTCTCCTGAATCAGAATCGCTGTATCGGTTGTGGATTATGCGTCAGTACTTGTTCAACAGGATCTTTAAAACTACAGCGCAAACCTGAACATGAACAATCATATGTACCTGTAAACCTGAGAGAAACATATATCAGGCTTGGACAGGCCCGTGGGAAAATGAGTCTTCTGGATTTAATTGGATTGAAAATCAGATCTATCAGGGATCGTGTATTATCTCAATAAGTGTATTTAAATAAGATAATATCGTCAGCAGGGAGAAAGAAAACTTTTTGCTGAGCGGGAAAAAAGGTTTAGTCAATTAAAAATTTAATTTAATAGGAGATGTTTTTATGTTTAAGAAATCTAAAAAAGACAGAACATTTATTTTGGCATCTACACTTATAACTTCTCTATTTATTATGACAACCGGTTGTGTCATAGTAAATGGTGTTTTGCCGACTCCAATAATAAATATGAATTACCAATCATTGGTATCTTCTGCAGATGTACATCATACAGGTATTATAACTACTTCCCATAATGGAATGCCGATGGGAACCGGCAGTATGGGCAGTCTTGTCTGGAGTAATAATGACCATTCATTAAACTTCCAGATTAACCGTGTTGATGTTTTTGGCTGGAACAGTGCAGCTACAGGCTCATTGGACGGACATAATGATTACGGTTATGGTTGTGGATTTCTTATTGTGGACCTGGGAGGCAATCCCTTAACATCTTCAACAAGTCAGCACCTTTCCCTGTATGATGGTAAATTGGTAATTCAGGGTAATGGAGTGAATGTTGACATAATCGGCGATACTAACTCGGATGTATTTGCATTAAAAATCAATGATACCAGATCTTACCCGTCTTCCATCAATATTGACCTTGTTATGCTTCAGGATCCTGATGAAGTAATCGGTACTCATACAGCTACTACTAAAACAAGCAATAGCGGCGGACAAATAAGGTTGAAGCAGATATTTGAGCAGCCTTCGGCAACAGGATATACACAGTTTGACCATTACTGCAGTTCTGCTATTGTAGCAGATGTTGCAGGAAGAACAGGAACGGTTAGCTATCCGGACAGCAGGACGGTACGTCTTACGCTTCCGCCTGTAACAGGAACAGCATATGTATTTATTGGAAGTCATGCAAGCTTGAACAGCTCTGATGATGTTATTAATCTGGCAGCTGACAAGGTAAAATCAGCGAAGACCAAAGGATTTGACAGTATCTATTCAAGCAACCAATCATGGTGGCAGAATTTCTGGTCAAAGTCTTATATATATTTACCTTCAGATAGTACAACTATTGACATACAGAGAAAATGGCTTTACTTTTTATACATGTCCGCTATAAGCCAGAGAGGAGATTATCCTGCAAAGTTTGCCGGAAATCTATTTTATACAGGCGGACAGTATAAGAGGTGGGGCGGTACTCAGTACTGGGGTTATAATCAGGAAGCCTTACATTACTCGTTTGATGCTGCAAACCATGATGAACTTCAGGAACCCGTATTTAAAATGTACATGAACAATTATGATAATTATGCTACTGCAGCACAGCAGCAATGGGGAAGCCAGGGTATTTTCATTAATGAAACAGACAATTGGAATGGGCCGGAATTACTTCCTTCAAATATTGCTAATGATTTAAGGGATTTCATGATAAATGGTAACGGTCCTTCAAGTACGCTCGGTGATTTTGCAAATGCCCGTAACAGAATGCATTCAAGATGGGAATTATGGCCTACATATTGGACAACATTTACCACAATAAATGCAAGTGAAAAGGCCGAACATTTTTGGAATCATTACCTCTATACCCTTGACACCAACTTCCTTTCAACACACGCATACCCGATGTTGAAGGGTGCATCGGAATTCTACAGGAATTTCCCCAACCTGAAGCTGGAGAATGGAAAGTATCATATCTACAGGACCAACCTTCATGAGCATATCATGGGAGGGAAAGATATTATTGACGACCTTTCCTTTATAAAGGGTGTAATGCAGTCAACTATAAAGGCTTCTGAGATTCTTGGTATAGATTCGAATCTCAGGCCTCTCTGGCAGGATATAGTTGATAACCTCGCATCTTACCCGATGAGCGGACAGCCTAATACTATCGGTTCAATTACACATCCCCTTGGCTATACAACCTGGGGGCAGGCCAGAACCCCGGCAGCGCAAGTCAGATATGACGCTATTGAACAAGAGCCACAAAGTCCTCGTTTGAGGATGCTTGAAAACTATGATGTATTGACCCTTGAAACCAAAGACCAGGGACTGGATGGTGAAGATTGGGCGATTGCCAACAATTCCTTTGAAGCTAACGTCGCTTACAACATGAACATGTCCTTGGGCGATTACGGTTCCAACCTTAGTAGATTTCTGCTTGATGCTGTAGCACTTGGACGAAGTGAGTTCCATATTATATTAAGCAATCTTAATAGTGAAATAAATAGTAAAGTTGGAAGTAGTACAAACCGTCTTGGCTTTGTCACAACTGACTGGGCAGAATTTGGAGGATATGGCATTTTAAGTGCGGGGCTGCAGGATGGACTTATGCAGAGTATATCTGCAACGCCGGGAGGAGATCCTGTTATAAGAGTATTCCCTGCATGGGATAAAAATAAACCTGCATACTTCAAGCTTCTTGCGAAAGGCGGATTTTTAGTTTCGTCCTCCGTAAAGAACGGTGAAGTAAGCTTTTTAGAGATAAACTCACAGCTTGGAGGGACATGCAGGATAAGAAACCCATGGCCTGGAAACACCATATCGCTTTACAGGAACGCGGTAAAAGCTGAAGACCTTACCGGTTCTCTCATCAGTTTTTCAACCAGTATCGGTGAAGATATAAAAATAGTGAGACAGGGTGTAAAACCTGATTCTTTCAATGAGAGTATTCCTACGTCAATGTAGGGTGGCAGTAGTACTGTCAATAAATATGAAGCTGAAAACTCAGCTTTATCGGGCGGAGAAGGAGTAAATGCTGACCATACCGGTTATTCTGGTGCAGGCTTTGCAGACGGCTTCCGGGATCAGAAACAGCTTCGCGGGCTTTTTATTCTAATAATCTGATTTTATATTGATTTTGGTATCAGGATAAATTAACTTTGATTATGAAATAATTAGGTATCAGATGTCAAGCATCATCAAAGGATATAATTACGACATTTTCATTTCTTACCGTCAGAAGGACAACAAAGGTGCCAGGTGGGTGAGTGAGTTCGTTGAGGCGCTGAAGACTGAGCTGGAATCAACCTTCAAGGAAGAGATAAGCGTTTATTTTGACATTAATCCATCCGACTACCTCCTTGAAACATACGATGTTGATGCATCACTTAAAGATAAACTGAAGTGTCTGGTCTTTATTCCTGTTATTTCTCGTACCTATTGCGATCCAAAGTCTTTTGCATGGGAACATGAATTTAAGGCATTTGTCGACTTAGCATCACAAGATCAATTTGGATTGAAGGTGAAATTACCAAATGGGAATGTTGCAAGCAGGGTACTACCAGTTCGTATACATGATCTGGACATTTCTGATGTTAAGGAATGTGAATCGGTTCTGGGGGGAGTATTGCGTGGAATTGAGTTCATCTATAAAGAGGCCGGCATTGATAAACCTCTTGCACCGGGAGATAATGAAAAGAAGAACTTGAATAACACCAACTTCAGAATCCAGATAATCAAAGTGGCTCATGCAATAAAGGAGATCATTCTGGGCATGAAGACAGAACCTGCCAAGGTGGTGGAAGACAAAGTTCAACCTAAAGAACCATTTAAAGAAGTCAGGGAAGGTGAGAGGGGGATTGATGTTAAGAAACCTGCTAAAACAAAAAAGGGTAGATTACTATCAGCAGCAGGTATTGTTGCTGTACTAATCGTTGCTGGAATAATTGCTTACCCGAAGATATTCAAAAGAGATACTCTTGAAAGATTGAGAGCATCAGGGGAGAGGATTTCTGTAGCTGTGATGCCATTTCTGAATCTGACCAACGATACAACAATAAATATACTTCAGGGATGGATTCAGGATAATTTGATAAATCTACTGTCAAACTCGGGAGAACTGAAAGTAAAACCTGCTGAATCAGTTAATGCGGTCATTACAAGCAAAGGTATTATAGCTTCTGCTTCAATCTCTCCGGCTCTTGCAGGTTTAATCTCAAGGAAACTGGAAGCAAATGTCTTTATCTATGGCAGCATAAAAAGGGATATTACAGCTATGCGGTTAACAGCGCAACTGATTGATTCAAAAACGGAAGAGATTTTCAGGAATTTTCAGATAGATCTTCCATCCAATAAAGAGATAACCAATAGGATAATTGATTCCCTTTCAGTTATGGTAAAAGATTATCTTGAGGTAACTAAATTAAAAGAAGAAAGTCCTGATAATTTGCAGGGAATGCTGTCTACAGTAAACTCTCCGGAGGCATATCGTTATTTTATTGCGGGTAAAAAGGCTTTTGAAATAAGAGATTATCCCACCGTATTTGATAATCTGACAAAAGCAATAGAGAATGATACAAACTTTACCTATGCACCCATTTTGCTTGCTCAGGCATATGCAAATGTGGGAAGATATAATGAAGGGAGAAATCTGGTTCTAAAGCAGCATAATAAAAGAGATCAGATGTCTTACCAAATGAAGACTTATACTGATTGGATATATGCAGTTTTTTTTGAAACACCAAATGAACGGATCAAATATTTGAAGCAGCTTTTAGAGATTGATGATCAATCCCCGGATTACCATTTTCTTTTAGGGGTTGCTTATGGGAATCTTTCCCAATTTAACAATGCTATCCCTGAATATGAGAAAGCGTTAGAGATAAATTATAAATGGGGTTCACGTCCATGGTGGGTTGGTAACTATACTAATCTTGGATATTGCTATCACATGACAAACCAATACAGAAAAGAGAAGAAGATTTATGACAGAGCAGAAAAGGATTTTCCTGATGATCCTTCTCTGATTTACAGGCAGGCTGTATTGGCATTGTCTGAAAGCAGACCAAAAGATGCAAATGAATATATTGAGAAATTCAAATCTATCCTCAAAGAACAGGCAACAAATGAAGCAGATGTAGCTACAGAACTTGCAGATATTTATTCTGAGGCAGACATTCCGGATAAAGCAGAAGAATATTTTAGGCAAGCATTATCATTTGAGCCTGAAAATCCTTCAAGAATGAACTCCCTGGCTTACTTTCTCATTGACAATGATCGTAATGTTGACGAAGGTTTGGAACTAATTGATAAGGCTTTGGAACTAATTCCTGATAATTATGATTTCATGGATACCAAAGGTTGGGGATTATATAAACAGGGGAAATCCAAGGAAGCATTAGAGATTCTCCAAAGAAGTTGGGATTTAAGAATGAAGAATGCTATTTATGACCATGAAGCTTTTCTTCATCTCGAAGCAGCAAAAAAGGCTGTTGCCGGGCAAAAGAATATTTGATACATCAGAAAAATCATTCAATATCCTTTTTTAAAGTTCCTGCTAAACATAGAAACATATCGGGAGTCATCTGTAATTATTATAGTGAGCATTTTCTAAAAGGAAAGCAAATTTGTCGACACCAGTCGCCTCCAAAAAGAATTCTTTTTTATCACTCAAAATAAATAATATATTCAATCTGTTTCTGTCGTCTAGTTAAGTGACTTCAGATTAGGGAACGTAGAAGGACATTTCAGGCGAGAATTCCCGACCCCTGGCACTATAACAGACATTTAGGTCAGATTGAATAGTTACATATTAAACAGTATTTCTATGTAATAAGGAAACATTCAATTAAACATCCTGGATTTTGGGGACAGAATCTGCAAAGACTTTTTTGTCCTTAAACTCTTGCTTATCAGGATTGATAATTGGTTTTGTTATGTCGTCAGTAATATAATGACTTGAAATAAATTATAGAAAAGCCGATCCCCAATTTCCCTGATATTATTTAACTTGTAGTGACTTAGGGAAGTTGGATATTAGTAATCTGTATATTAACATACTTTATATCAGTAGATTAATAATACTTATGTGAGTAATGTTGCGAGGATTTAAAGATGGATAGGAAAATTATTGAATAGTAATCTCTCGATAAAAATACTGCCAGTATAAAAAAATAGCAGATTTAGGGGTAACAAAAATACCCTTAAACGTATTAAACATTGATCAGAGATTTTACTTGTCAGTAATTTATGTGACTGACGGGGCTGGGCATTATTTGTATTCTTTGATAATTTGGAGATTAAACAAGTTCAACTGATTGACAAGTGCTACATTTAAAATAAAATTTAACTCGTTGCAACATGAAAACAATCATCTGTGAAAAGCTTATACATTATGGTGAAGAACGTGTAAGCCTCAGATTTCCATATGACACCAAACTGATAAGTATTACCAGAAGCATTGAAGGCGCAAAGTGGAGTAAAACTATGTATTGCTGGCATATACCTGATAATGAAAAAGTAATTGAAAGTCTCACCAGACTTTTTGACGGGAAAGCACTTATTGATTATTCTGCAATTAAACCTGTTTCCCCGCTAAATACCAGGATAACTGGACCTGAAGAACTGAAAGAAAAGAACTTAAAAACAGGAACAACTGTAGATAACAATTTTTCACTGCTGAGTGATAAAGGTAAAACTGATACTGCAAGGTTCAGAAAATGGCTGGAGGTAAACAGGTATCCAGAATCAACAATCAGGACATACACCTGTTAGGTGGCATAGCATGGACTCCTACTCGCTAATGAACAAAACAAAAAATTATTCTTTATGGGCATATATAATGACAATCAAATGACTGCTTTGTTACTAATGACAAAAAAACTTTATTAATAGACTAAAAATATGGTTCAATCAAATAAAGCGCTAGCAAACAAACACTTCTTGACAGAAGAAAGGAAGATTATTACACTACTCCTTGTTGCTGCTGAGATTGTAGGAATCCTCGGTTTGATATCATGTCAAACCGCTACAAATAATGACCTTCCCATTATTGACATGCATCTACATTCTTGGACTGCAGGGTATATGGGTGAATCAGGCATACCAAATCCGGTCACTGGCAAACCATCCTCATCGACGAGTGACAAGGCAATTATGGAGGCGACTTTTGCAGAGATGCACCGTTACAATATCACTTTAGCCGCGACGAGTGGACCGTTAGAGGTTTTGTATCGTTGGAAGTCTGAAGCACCCGAATGCATAATTGGAGGAGTACATTTCGATGAAGTAACTTCACTTCCGGATGTGGAAAAACTTCGGCAACAATTTATGTCAGGCCAACTTAGTGTGCTTGGTGAACTGGTAGCCCAACATGCTGGACTTTCTCTGAATGATTCGTTGTTCGCCCCATACCTAACCCTCGCTGAAGAATTGGACATCCCGGTCGGAATTCATACAGGTCTGGGGCCTGCGGAAACGCCATATACATGTTGTCCTAATTTCCGTGTAGCATATGGCAATCCAATTCTTCTTGAAGAAGTTCTGGTGAAACATCCAAAGCTGCGACTCTATATGATGCACGGGGGTTGGCCGTACTTAGAAGAAACAAAGGCAATTATGTCTGTCTATCCGCAAGTGTATGCTGATCTTGCAACTATTAACTGGATCATCCCACGAGAAGAATTCCATGAATATCTCAAAGATTTGATTAGAGCAGGTTTTGGAAAACGACTAATGTTCGGATCCGATCAAATGGTGTGGCCTGAGGCTATTGGCATGGCCATCGAGGGAATAGAATCAGCCAAGTTTCTCTCCAAAGAAGAAAAGCGTGATATTTTTTATAACAATGCTGCGCGTTTCCTGAAGTTGAAGGAGACCAGGAAGTAGTATGCAAAGGAAGGAACCAGACTCGACTAAGTATTCGTAAAATAGAAAGATGGATGACTTCTTTGTAACCGAGACAAATTCTCTACATGATGATAAAAATAATTGCTACGACCAACTAACACGGACAAGCTAGGTTTGTCACGGTTTTTGCCTTGCTCCTGCATCTAGATAAATTAGTAATGGCCCTTGCATCCGGACTCGCGCAGCTGCCCTCAATTTAACTCCTGCACCATGATAAATCTCTGGCTCCGATATAGTTTGTACCGCGATACTGCTCCAGTGCTCGCTAACAGTTTTGTAACGGGTGATAATTTCGCGGCTCCGTTAATGTTTGTACCGCGAAACGGCTCTAACTCCACAAAGCTCCTGCTATGAATGCAAAAACACGCGCCATAACCTCCTTGCACCGTGACTATTTTTCGGCTAAAGTATCAGGACTCTGCCCGGTACTTGCGTCGGTTAACACCTACTTACTTTATTGCCGTCCGTTATAAGGCATATGCTCCTCCGGAGTAGCTCAGTTTAATATGCAAGCTAACGGCTAAAATTGATTTAACTTTGACACTGAAATGATACCAGGACAGATTTATAACATCTTAATGATTTACAGCAATCTAAAACGTCAGTCATTATTCCACCTTCCAAAATCATCAGTTTGATTGACAACATAATGGACTTATGAGGAATGTTATCTACATAAAATTTGTAATAGTAGTATTATTAGTAGGATGTGTTAGGACTGAAGGTATCCTAAAAATAAAAGGAAAGGTTATAGATGAATCCACAAAAGAGCCAATTCCAGAAAGGGAAATAATAGTTCAGGGATTACTTGAAAGCAATAATAAAATAGTATCAATTGATGCTGGTCATTTCTCTACTGATAGCTCAGGATACTTCATATATTCATTGAGAAAAATAAAGGATGCACGTTACTATAATTTCTTTTTTGTAGGGGATTCAGTGTATTAGCCCCTTAAATGGTTGGACAAATAATCTTCAAACTTATTTTACAAACATAAGAACTAATAACTAAAATGAAGTCCCTGAGAATCGAATATTTGAAATTTTTCGTGTACAGGTATCCAAAGAAATAAGTAAGCAAAATGGGTTATTAGACAGACTCCCGTTGGGTGGCATAAGCAAGCTATCTTAAGATTTCTAATCGATTTTTACTCTCTGTTATTAAATAGAATAAATGAAAATATCGGAGCGACATTTAATGCGACCGAACATTAGAATATGTACTTTAAAATTCGCATATATTTTGAACTTTAAACGATAAGAAAAATGAAAAAAATCGCGCACTTTAAAATTCTACTGTTTGTGATCTTTTGCATTATTTTAGGATTTGTTGGATGCATTAGCTCAAAAACTGTTGTTTCAAGCTCTGAAATACCTCTTTCAGTTAAATACTACTATATCGTTCATGGACAATCTTCTAGATTCTCCATTGAACAACCATCAATATCTGATGGATTATTCTCAGGCAAAATCATTTCTGAAGAATCTGGACATATAGGCAACAAAGTAAAAATCTATGTCCCATCTGATTCATTATTAAATTTAAATGCGGATAAAACTCTAAGCATTGACCTTGATGACATTTCAAAAGTTGAGACTATAAAGGCTTCGACAGGAAAGACAATTCTGGTTGTTATTGGTAGCACCTTAGGATTAATATTGCTTATTGGAGGACTTACATTCGAGATTGATCCATTTTGAAAATATTTCTACACCAAGATTTTTTTATAATTAACTACGATCACCTAATACATAGGGCTTTACACGGTGCGTAGCACCCAGTGATGAAGCCCAGGTTGAACTAAATCCCTCAAAACTGATAAATCTATGGGGATTAAACAGGATTTTAAAGTTATTGTAACAGATGTTTGATCAGAGTACCATAAAAAAGGGGATGGTTTTAAGGCCGGGAAATAAGAATAATTGTATCTGGATGGTTAATTAAGTTAAAGGAACGATTAAAAATATTGGATTTTTAGTTGATTTTTAAGGTATTGTCAATACAATTCCAGTTTCGTCCGGTAAAGGCAGACAAATGGACCAGGCTTTTATCCCTGCAAACCGAAAGAATTTAATCCCAATAGAGTCGGAGAACGGCTTCTCGGAATGATATCAACAAGAATGAGCTGTCCTTTCCTGCAACGGGGGCAACGGCTTATATCAACGCCAATAAGACGATTTATACGCTCGATGGTGGTTTCTACCTGATGTAAGACCATCTTACTTTTATCCTTCATGATGGTATTGCGGAACCGTGAACTGTATATTCCGTAGTGGCGTATCTTAACGAACCCCAGGGGAAGTATGTGCATGCAAAAGCGTCTCAGGAACTCTTCGCCTGTAAGACTGGTTGTTTTCTGCTTTCCGTGATCACTGTAGTCTTTAAGACTGAATAATACTTCATCATCGCTGATATCAATAATACGATGATTGGTAATTGCCACACGGTGTGTGTATTGACCGAGATATCCAACAACATGTTCCGGTTTCCCGAGCGAAGGTTCACAGTAAACAACCCATCGATTGTCCCATGCTTTTTTAATATGGTCGTGGTATTCGGAAAGGAGATCCTCTCCGGCAAGATGCTTTTTCACTCCGGCCATGAACTTTCCCCGGAACTTAAGGCTAAGCCGGGTAACCGGGTAAAGGTATTTGCCTGCCTTACCGATTTGCTTCATGCTGCCTTTGACAGTATAACCAAGTGCAGGAACTATACAATGGACATGAGGATGCAGGCTGAGGTTCTGCCCCCATGTATGCAATATGCATATAGCTCCGCTTTCCGCAGAGTAATGACTGTAACCAAATGATTGCAATGTGTCCCATACAGATGCAAAGAGATGATTATAGAACCATTTTGTATCACAGAGACAGATATCGTTCAGAGCTTCAGGCAGGGTGAAAACCAAATGGTAATGTTTAACAGGGTATGCATTCTTAAGACGATCCTCAACCCAGAAAGCCTGTTTTGTTCCCTGGCATTTGGGACAGTGACGGTTCCGGCAACTGTTATAGCTGATATGTTCACGACCACAATGGTCACAACGATATTTATGACCGCCCAGAGCTGTGGTACGGCACATGGATAAGGCTCTCAGAACGCGGAGATGGTACTTGTTCGGATGATGTTTGCTGATAAAATATTCTCCGAACCTCATGATAATATCCGCCACTTCATGCTCAGGGCGGCTCATAAGGCATCCTTGTACAGGGTATCAAGGGGGCTGTGTGCCTGAACAACCTTGCAATGGGCTACATGCAGGTAAATCATGGTTGTATTTACATCGGCGTGACCAAGAAGCTCTTTAACGGTTACAATATTGACACCCTCCTCGATAAGATGAGTTGCATAACTGTGACGCAGCGAATGAAGATTGACTGTCTTGCTGATACCTGCTTTTTTCAAGGCTTCATGCATGATCCAGCCGAGAGCTTCGGGACTGTAACGCCCGTCAGTCTCCCTTCCATTGAAAAGATATATGTTTGGCTTTTCAGCATCCAGGTATTTTCTCAATCCCCGGGCCATAAAGTCTGAGAGAGGAACCATACGGTCCTTTAAATACTTGCTTTGACGGATATGAATGGTTTTACGTTCGTAATCGATATCCGGTATTTTCAGGTTGATAGCCTCCTGTCTGCGAAGTCCTGCAGAATAGATAAGTGTCAGTATAATGCGGTGCTTTAACAGCTTTGGCGCCCTGAACAATGCTTTCAGTTCGCTGCGGTTGAGTATCACCGGCAGGGTGGCTTCTCTTTTGAGTGATGGTAAATTAATTGCTCTTTTATTCTCTCCGATCAGACGGAAATAATAACGAAGTCCATAAACCATG
The DNA here is from genome assembly GCA_963843415.1 of uncultured Bacteroidota bacterium. Taxonomy (GTDB): domain Bacteria; phylum Bacteroidota; class Bacteroidia; order Bacteroidales; family VadinHA17; genus LD21. The sequence continues at coordinate 1,405 of CAWJKD010000008.1, read as the reverse complement.
TGTTTGAAGCTGCTGCGTGAAGGGGATCTTTTATCGATTGCCAGGGAGGCAAGGTATTCGTTCAGCTCATCATCTGAGATTTGTCCGGGGAGGCGGTCAAAATGCAGGCTGATAAGGGCAATCCTGCGAATGTAATTGTCCAGAGTATTCTGGCTTTGACCACGAAGGATAACCTGTTGTTTAATGGTTTTAAAAACATTCTCAAAGCCACTTACCGTGAGGATGGCTTTTTGGACGATTGTGGGTTCATTTCTTTTTTTTCATGATGCTATGATTTAATGTATGATTACTGGTCTTAAATTAATTAAAAATGTAAATATGTGGACAGGCCAGACCGCGAAGCGGGATTTAGTTCAACACGGACAATATAGCCAATGGTGGGGTCTGTGGCGGTTTGAAACGTAGTGCCCCGCATCAAGGTTTGTAACGGTGGATAGTGACGAGGCCCGCAAACCGTCACTGGCCATATTACCAACCGTTAGCTGTAAGGCAAATTGCGACAGACCCTCATTCTACCATGACTTCCGACGCACAAGCAAGAGTTTTGCAGCCCGTCACTGCAACCATCCCTGCGCTGCAAAACACATGCTTTTTTGCCTACCCGGACTCCGCCGTTTAGACTACTTAATCATAACATGACAAAACCTGCCCGTTTATCGGGTCTTTGCCATCTGGACAACTTTATCATACCATGACGACTCTTTCTCGTTTACCAGATCTTTGACTACAAAAACCGGAAGGCTTGACCACATCAGGCCAGTCAAAGTGTCTTAATTATATATATTTATACATCAAGGTTTTAGTTCCATCAAACTTTGGCTATTATTTACCGGCTAAAGATGGTCAAGGGTACCGGCTTTTCCAATCCAGTCAAAAACAGCACCATTTCCAAGAATGTCAATTATTCCGGTAAGAATAGCAGTCAGAATAGCAACAAAAAGTCCGTTTACAAGGTCCCTCCAGTCGAGTGTGAAGATTTTTGATTTCATAATTTCTCAGTTTAGTAGATTTGTCTTGCGGTCTTGCGGTCTTGCGGTCTTGCAGGTCATCCTGTCGATCGGTTTGGTAATGACTACAGGACATTCAGACTGCAGGACTGAAAGACTTGCAAGACCGCAATACATGTTTTAAGCTTTCTCCAGTTCTACGGTAAGTTCCCTCCTTACTCCATCTGAAATTTCAACAGTTAATTCTTTGCCTTTATATTTATCCATCTTCACAGAAACTATATAACTTAGTATTTGTCAGTGTCATTTTAAATTGTAAATTCGTAACCATTGTATAAGGTTAAACTATGTGGTCCGATTCAGAATTGCTTGCATTCCTGAATCCATATAAAAGTCTGATAGTGATTATTGAAAACAAGGAAGAAGCAGCAAAAACAACTAATTTACAGATTGGCGGA
>CAWJKD010000007.1:0-151661 GCA_963843415.1 uncultured Bacteroidota bacterium | reverse complement strand
TTGAAAACAAGGAAGAAGCAGCAAAAACAACTAATTTACAGATTGGCGGAAACCAAATGACAGTTCAGCTACAGCCACATTCATTCAATACCTTCAAAATAGATAATGTTAATTAGATGTTTCAATTATACTGAACAGCTATGAAATACTTTAGAATCAACGAGATAGTGTTCTTTTCCCTTCTTGTTGTACCTTGCATACTGGTTGCTCAACCACCTAAGCTGGTTCAGCAGGAGAAATTCCTCGACAACATATATAACTATATCGAAAGTACCTCGGTGTTTGAGCTGAATCAGGAAGAGGGACGTGCATATTTCCTTCCTGCCAAAACAATTTCGCTCAACGGCGATTGGAAATTCTTCTATAGTGATATTCCGGAAGGGGTACCTGCTGATTTTTACAATGTTAGTTTTAACGACAAAGGTTGGGGCAATATTGTAGTTCCATCAAATTGGGAAATGCAGGGTTATGGAGATCGGGTTTTCAGGAATGTTAATGCCCCGTTCCCGACAGCAAGAGCTACAGGAGGTCGCGCTCCCGTTCGTATACCTGATCCGTTTGCTGTCCTGCTAGGGAAAACGCCAAGGGATTATAACCCAACCGGTGCATATAGAAAGACATTCACCATTCCATCAACCTGGAGCGGGGATCAGGTTTTCCTGAGAATGGAAAAAACTGCTTCTGCTTCGTTCGTATGGGTAAACGGACAAGAGGTTGGATATAATGAAGGTGCTCAGGAACCGGCTGAATACAATATCACCAAATACCTTAAAAAAGGAACTAACACTATTGCTGTTTTTGTTACAAAATTTTCTGATGGCTACTACCTTGAGGCTCAGGATTACTGGAGACTTGCTGGGATTTTTGACGACGTAAGCATTTATGCTGCTCCCAATGTCCGCCTGTTCGACTGGTATGTCACCACGGATCTTGATGCGACTTATACCGATGCAACTCTTTCGGTTCAAATGGATGTTAAGAAATATATTGTTTCCCAAACAGCGTCTTATTCACTGAAAGCCTCTTTATACGATTCTAAGAACACTTTGGTAGCAGAAATGACAAGCGACAAATTTGCGCTTGAATCTGCAGGCAAAAAACAATTGACACTGAAGAAAGATATTAAGAATCCTTTAAAATGGACTTCTGAAACTCCGAACCTATATACTCTTAAGATGCAATTGCTTACAGACAACGGAACTGTGCAGGATATAGCTGAACAACGGATAGGATTCAAAGAGACACTGATCGATGGTGATGTTTTTAAGCTGAACGGTGTAGCACTAAAGGTTAATGCTGAAAACTCACACATGCAAAATGCCGATTTAGGACATGCTATGACCGAAGAGATTATAAGGAAAGATTTCGAGATACTTAAACAGTTTAACTTCAATGCTGTACGAACTTCTCATTATCCTCCCGTTAATGAATATCTCCGACTGGCTGATGAATATGGCTTATTCATTATTGATGAGGCAGGAGTGGAAGCTCATGCTACCGAAAATGTTTCTACTCTGCCAGAATACACTGAAATGTATAGGGAACGTGTCCGCCGGATGGTTCTGCGCGACAGAAATTATCCTTGTGTCCTTTTCTGGAGTGCCGGCAACGAAAGCGGCGAAGGGACGAATATCACCGAAGTGGTGAAGGAAGGCAGAAAATACGACAACACCCGATACTGGATGTACGGAGGTAACTCATTCTCTCATCCGGCTGAAGATATTATAGGACCGCGCTATCCAAGTCCGATAGAATTGGATATGAGGATCGGTCTGGGATTGAACGAAACTGATATCCGGCCATCTTTTATGGATGAGTACCTCTCGGTTGCCGGAAATGCCGGTGGCGGTATGGAGGATTACTGGAACGCAATCTATTCAATACCAAGTTCATTGGGTGGGGCACTCTGGGATTTTAAAAGTCCGGGTATAACTGAACGAATACGGGTAGTGGAGGATAAATCGCCCAACAATACACCTGTTAACCTAATGGGTAATAACATCAAACTGGTTGAAGGGGAAACAGGTAAAGCTGTAAATCTCAATGGTCATGATCAGTTTGTTGAAGTTTACAGACAGAACAATGTAGAGGTTGATGGTGATAAGCTTACAATTACTATGGATGTTTTCCCTCGGAAGCTCAATGCAAGTGGCGGTAATTTCATAACAAAAGGATCATTCCAGTTTGGGATTAACCAGAAAGGGATTGATTCGTTACGTTTTTATATTTATACAAGTGCTAAAAAGGCTTTGAGTGTTACACTCCCCGATAACTGGTTAAATAACTGGCATCAGTTGACAGCTGTTTATGATGGTAAGGAGATGTCACTTTATATTGATGGTAATAAGAAGGGAAGTCGCCCGGTAACGGGGAAGATCAAGAATTTTCCATTCACAATAAGCTTAGGGCGCGATTCTGAGATAGACGGATCGGAAACCCCCGGTTATATGTGCGATGCGATGCTCGATAATGTCGGGATCTTTGCTGATGCTGTTTTGCCGGGAAATTTCAAACCTGAGAATGCTGCCTTATGGCTGGATTTTGAAAAGGAGACAGATAAGGGGAGCTTCCTGAGCTATGGTGCCGGTGCCAGGAACTATGGAAGTGTTTACGGTAATGGAGAAGTCGAACCCGAGATGTGGGAGTTTAAGAAAGTTGTACAACCTATATCAATAACACTTTTTGATGCGGAAACAGGTTGGGTTGAAGTATGGAACCGCAATCATTTCACCGATGCTTCACAGTATGAAACACGCTGGTTCCTTGAAGCAGATGGTGAAGTTTTACAGGAGGGAATACTCCAGTTGCAGGTTGGTGCATTACAGAAAAAGGCTATTAAGATTCCATATACGAAGCCAGTTCTGAAAGAAGGTGTGGAATACCGCGTCACGGTCAGCTCTTCCCTTAAAAAAGACGAAGTTTGGGCTAAGGCTGGATATGAAGTAGCCTGGAGTCAGCTTGAACTCCCATGGAAGAAGTACATTGAGGCAGTTAAACGCCCTTCGGTTAAAGCTACATTTAGTCAGTCAGCCAGGGATATCAAAGTAACAGGTACAGGCTTTGAATATACTTTCGATAAGAAACTAGGTGCAATCTCATCAATTATAGTAGGTGGAAAAGAGATGTTAAAAGCTCCTTTTTATGTAAGTGTATGGCGTGCACCTATGGCCAATGATCTCGATTCCTGGGGATCTTCTTCGGCACGTTCAGCAAACTGGAAAGAGGGTTATGGGAACTTTGTATCGACAGAATTTTATTCCACAGGATTAGACCAGGTATCACACTATCCGATATATGTTCAGCCTTCGGAAGTGGATGGGAAAGTTTATGTTTATATCAGGGAAATTACACTCTTCGGAGTTAGTTCAGTAGGTGTTCAGTACCAGTATATTAGGGGAACTCAGTATAACGGATTAGAGAATATCTACAATTATATTATCGATGGAGATGGCGAGATCACAATACATCATACCTCTAAACCTCAGGGTAGCAGATTACCATTGTATTTTCCACGTTTTGGATTGAGTTTTAAACTCGACAAGAGTCTTGATAAAGTTGAGTATTATGGTCGGGGACCACAGGAAAATTATCCCGGGAGAAAGGGCGGCTATAAAATCGGAATCTATCAAACAACGGTTGATGATATGTATGTTCCATATATTAAGCCGGGTGATTATGGCCTCAGGACCGATAACCGCTGGGTAAAGATGGTCGACGATCAGGGTAAAGGTCTGCAGTTTAAGGTTAATGAGTTGTTTAATTTCAATGCATATCCTTTTTCAACAGAGAACCTCACAAAGGCGATTTATACTTACCAGTTACAGAAACAGGACGGTATTACCTTTAATCTTGATTATGCCAGTTCCGGTGTAGGATGCTCTGCCCGCGGAGTTTTCAGAAGCTATTGGGTTTATCCGACTATGTTTGAACGTGAGATAAAAATATCACCTGTCAAATAAGGATTTAGAAAATAATGATCTCTTATAATAGCGGGGAGTGTTGATCACATTTGGCCGGTCCAATTGAAATTCTCATAAATGGTTTAACAACAAGTAACTAATACTGGCCAGGAATGGTCAATTTTCTACGGCGTAGGGTGGTCAGGAGCACTGGCTTTTCCACTAATCTGTCTCGTCCTAGAAAAACCTTACACATTTGGTTAGTAATCCTGGTTTCACTTTACAGATTAATTTAGTTAATCCTAAATTTCCTTTACAATGCTTAACAATGATAGTTTAATCTTATCAAAGTAGTATTAATTCTTTCGTTTTTTCTTGTTTAGAATATTGTTTCCAGCGCTTCTTCATTATTCCTTCCTGGTTATGGGCCTGTTCAGGTGTAAGAAAATCAATACTCGAATGAGGTCGTCTTTCATTATAGGTTAATATAATTCTGGCTATTGTTTTCTTTGCCTCCTTATGATTCTGGTATACCTTCTTTGGGAAAAATTCATTCTTAATAATACCATTTACTCTTTCGGCTAATGCATTTTCGTAAGGGCTTCCGCTCTGTGTCATGCTGATAGCAATATTTGCTTTCATAAGAATTTCTATATATTCAAAGGAGCAATATTGTATACCCCGATCGGAATGATGAATCAGGATAAAAGGAGTAACATGTTTTCTTCCATTCACAGCCATTTCTAAAGCTTCTATGCAGCCTGTAGCTTCAAGAGTTGTATAAAGTGAGTATCCTACAATCTTTCTCGAATAAGCATCTGTTATCAAGCTTAAATAGCTAAATCCTTCCAGAGTTCTGATATATGTGATATCGCTCACCCAGAGTTGCTCCGGTGATGTAATAACCATGCCGACTATTAGGTTTGGATATTTTTTTAACCAGTGATGAGAGTCAGTTGTCTTTACAAGTCGTTTGCGTCTGCGGATTAATAGCCCGTGAAACCGCAGTAAATCAAATAGCTGATCCCGACCCATCTTTATTCCATGTTCTTCCAAATGAGGTCCCAGTTGGAATAAAAGCTTCCTGGTCCCTATCAGCGGAATTTCATCTCGTAATTCTTTTACTATGGTTAAAACAATCATACGGGCGATACTGGTTTTCCTTTCATGGATCTCAGCTTCATAGTATGCTTGCCGGGTAACACCAAACAGTGTACAAACCATCCCCAAGCTTTGATTGGGATGCATTTGCCTTATTCTTTTAACTGTTTGGTACCACGCTTTTTTCTGATTCTAATTTTTAAGTCATTTTCTGCAACCGTAATCATGGTCTCAAGGCTTATGATCTTTAGCTTGGCGTATTCAAGATCTTTGGTCAGCTGCTGGATTTTCTTATTCAATGCGGACTCTTTCTGGTCGTCATTCATCCTTGAAAGTATTTGGTTAGAAAATTCATCTCCCAAAGTACGGATAGAAAATTTAGTGATAAATAATTTCAAGGTATTTCTGCATAAACCATATTTAAAACAAGCAGTTCTAATACTTATTAAGCCGGATTCAATCTCTTTGACGATTTTAATCATTTCCCCATCCGTTCTCCTCAAGTAAGGATCTCGGCTTTTGGGTTCTAATTTTACATAAGATTTTTGTTTAATTTTCATCCTGAATAGTTTTTAAGTGACAAGCTATTTCAGGACGAGACAGATTTTTGTATCTTAACTATATGAAATTCATACAGGGACATAACAGAAATCAAATTAATCTTTTCCCGGTTTCACTTGACCAATCTATTGACCCCGAAAATGAAGTCCGGATAATCGACCTTTTTGTTGAAAGTCTTTCTATTAAAGATTATGGATTCAGAACAGACTTTCCTGAAAACGGCCGACCCGCATATAATCCGGCAGATCTTCTCAGGCTTTTCATTTACGGGTATCTCAATAAGATCCGCTCATCACGCGACCTGGAAAAGGAATGTAAACGAAACATTGAGGTAATGTGGCTTTTAAAGTCTCTCAAACCTGATCATAACACAATCTCTAATTTCCGCAGAGACAATCCAAAGGCTATAAAAAAGGTCTTCAGGACAACGGTTCAAATTGCAAAGCATTTTGATCTGATCGGCGGAAAACTTATTGCCGGGGACAGCACCAAACTGCGGGCACAAAACAGCAAGAAGAACAACTATAATCAGGCTAAGATAGACAGGCATGTAGCCTATATCGATAACAAATTGGAAGAGTATACACGTGCTCTTTCGGAACACGATGGTGATGACGCAGAGCAGATCCGGGAAGAAATTAAAATACAGCAGGAGAGAAAAGACAATTATAAAAATCTCGAAAAACAGCTTAAAGAATCGGGAGAAGCTCAGATCTCCATATCTGATCCTGAGAGCCGGCAGATAATGATCCGCAACAATATCACTGAAGTAGCATATAATGTTCAGTCTATGGTTGATTCAAAAAACAATATTCCCATTGATTACAAGGTGACGAACCAGAACGACAGCAAAGCAATGGGGAATATGGTTCAAAGAGCAAAGAGCATTCTTGGAACTAATGACTTCACAGTATTATATGATAAAGGCTTCCATACCGGCTCAGAGTTAAAGACAGCACAGGAACTTGGAGTCGAAACCATTGTTGCAATACCCTCAGTTCCATCAACCAGCCAGGCTCCGAACCATGATTATAATTATGAGCATTTTTTGTACGATGAAAGTGCGGATACCTACACCTGTCCACAGGAGAAGACACTCAGAACTAATGGTTCATGGTATAAGGAACTCACCAACGGTGGGAACATCATCCTTTTCAAGCAATACAAAACACCAGCCTGTAAATCATGCCAGGCACGCTCAGAATGCACCAGATCCAAAAATGCAAGGCTGATTCACAGAAGTGAGTATGCGGAGTATTATGAGAGGAACAGGTTAAATACTCTTGAGAAGGAACACCTTTACAAAAGGCGCCAGGCAATTGTGGAGCACCCGTATGGAACAATTAAACGACAATGGGGGTTCAGTTACATTCTTACTAAAGAGGGGATTAACCGCGCAAGCGCTGACGTGGGGTTTATATTTATTGCATACAATATCAGGCGGATTATCAACATTTCAGGCCAAAATCTGCTTAAAGAGTATCTGAGGATACTTTTGTCATCGCTTTTGAGAATATTTAACCTCACCTGGCTTAAAAACAGCCCCTTGGGGGCATCCTTCTTACAGTCAGCATTCTGGCATATAAATTTTACATGGGCGCTGGTTAAAGCTTAATCAGTATGAAAACCGGCAGTTTTTATATAGGTTATTAGACAGACTCCCGTTATGGGCAGGCCATTGACTACATGATAGTTGAATGCATAAAGTCAAAATGTAATCCTGCACCACTAACAGTATAACCGTGACAATAAAACTTAGTGCTTTCTATCGGGACTTTGCCCGCGCGTAAAAATTTTTAAAATTCTTATAACTCCAGGAAAATGACGATATTTATGAACTCATTTTGAAAAGAAATAAATAGCAAATAAAATTTCATTACAACGTTTAGAATCTTTCCTTTTTGAAGGCTGTGATATTTTGAGAGGTAACATGGATGCTTCTGAATACAAAGAATATATCATTTCAATGCTATTTCTCAAAAGAGTAAATGATCAATTTGAAGTACATCGAGACAGACGTAGAAAGACACTGACTGAAGTTCGTGGAATAAATGATCCCGCTATAATTTATGGTGAACTAGAAAGACAAAACGCACCTGAAGACATAAATGGAAAGGCAAAAATTAAAACAAATTTTAAGAAGTATGGCACTAATCTGATGAATATTTCAGATTGACAGGCAACCCCATTCTTGTCGGGAAATAAATGTAAGGTTATAAGTCAGATGTGTTAGATTTTATAATAATAATTTAAAAGAGAAGTAACATGTTAAATATTAGAGATGAGGAGATCAAGGGCCTTATATCAGCAACAGATTATTCCGAGGCTCTCACAATAACTGCGACCAAAGATGATGTACAATCCGCCTGTGAATCAGCGAAAATGTATGGTTTTCGAGCTGTTGTGGCCTTTCCGCAATATATTGGTCACCTGGTCGATACCCTTAAAGGGACTAATATTCGTGCTCAGATTCCAGTAGGATTCCCCTGCGGAGGGGTAACTACGCTTGTTAAGTGCACTGAGGCTGAACAAGGATTGAAACGCGGGGCCACTGATTTGGACATGGTAATGAATATTTCGGCATTCCTGAAAGGCGACTACGGGCTTGTATCGTCAGATATCCTGGAAGTTATGGCAGTGGCCAAATCGTTTGATGTTCCTTTCAAAGTGATTATCGAGGTCGGTGTACTTACCGACAAACAAATCATCGCGGCTTCGAAACTCGTGGTGGACTGCGGAGCGGATTTCATAAAAACCTGTACGGGATTTGGCCCTGGACGTGCTACCATTCACAACATCAACCTTATTAAAGAGACTGTGGGAGATCGTATAGGGATAAAAGCATCAGGCGGTGTGGCCTCTCTGGAAGACGGAGTTGCTCTGATGCGTGCAGGTGCCACGGTGGTGGCAATACGCCGCCAACTGGTCGATCAACTCCAAGAACACAACTGGCCAAGGAAAACTCATTTTTGAAGGAAGAATCCGATGGTGTCTCAATACAGGCTCAAATGATCATTATTTGCAAGCAAATTGCCAAAGCCACTTAAGCCAACGCCTTTTCCAAAGCTTTGACAAAGAGCTTACAAAATAGAAAACTTGAATTTTAAAATTTTCCCCTCGCGCCGTCGCAATAAAATTTCTGCACCAGGACTAACAAATAAAAAACAATAATAGCATACCTTAACAATCTTCTGGTACAGATACAAATAAACAAGGCCTAGCCCATAACACGGACGGTGCTATGAAAAGCACTGCCCCGGGTTAACAAAGGTAAATAATATTCTTCTCCTATAAACTTCTTAAAAAAATCCTATAAAATCACACTGCTATCTGTGGTCAGTAAGATTTGCCTGCCGCAATCACTTGTCATTTTTTATAGTAAGGGTACGTATGCTAAAATTTGTAATCGCAATGTTACCTGCCGTGTTTTACGTTATCCCTTATTTTTTTTGACCTTATAGGTTTTGTTTTCTTATGCCACTCCTGTTATGTATGGCTGTCTGTTTTTCATTACATATCTTATTCGATTTAATAGTTTACGTGCCACTTTGATCACTACTTTATGTCCTTTGTTATTGATCAGATGAGAATGATAGTACTGCATCAGTGCAGGATCCATCCGTATTGCCTGCCAGGAGGCTTCAATAAGAAGGGTTCTGAGAAACGTATTGCAGCGAAAAGTAATTCCGCCGGTATGAGATGTTTCTCCGCTCTCTCTTATCCTGGGAATGAGACCGACATAACTGCCTAACTGATCAATGTTATCGAAAATCGGTTAATATCGCCAAGTTCTGTTATTAATGCTGATGCAGTGAGCGGACCTATTCCTGATACTGATTTTAATAATGTATAAAGCTCTTTGTCATATTCCCGGATCCTTTCCCTTATCTGGCGGCTTAGTGTCAGCAACTGGCTCCTGTGATACTCGTATGAACCAATCAGATTAGAGAATGCATCCTGACCGCTAATTGTCTGCATTTTTACCTGTTTTAACCACGATACAAACTTTAAGGTCCACTGGTTATTATCAAATTCCAGCAGGTAGTGGTTCGCCGTAGTACTGGAGAAAGCTTTTTATCCTGGTCTTGCTACGTCGAAGATCACGCATCAGGTAAAACCTTGTCCGGTTTAAACTGCGCAGCTCTTCCAGTTCACGGTTAAAAATGTGGATCCCATGAAGAGAGCCTTTTTCAAGTGAACGGGCGATTTTTCGACTATCGACAGGATCGCGCTTTTGAAGCTTATCTTTCTGACTGGTCGGGATATCGGCTGCACTAATAACAATATTATTTATTCCAAGCTCATTTAGTCTGCGATGAATCGCATAACCACAGAATCCGGCCTCATAGGCAGAATTATACTCTCCTCCCGGAAACATTCGTTGAAGATAGCTTAAGAGAGATTCCGGGTCGGGAGGTTGTGTGAAAGTACGGTGTTCAGTACCATCAACAAGGATCGTAACACTCCAGCTCTTCTTATGAACATCTAATCCAATGAAGAGCTGCTTACCTGTGAAATCAATTTTTTTCGTAACTTGTGTCTGCATAGTCTCTGATGTTATGTTATTTACGAACAATAATTTACATAAACTATTTGTATCGTCCCAGAGACTATGCTTTTATCATAAGTGCTATAATTAATGGGTTCCCCGCTTTTCTGAAAAAAAGCGGGGCAGGCGCGACACTCGCAATGCTCAATAAAACTTGTACCATGCCACCTCCGCTAAAGCTACGGTGGCTAAAAGACGGCAAAAACTGCGCCCTCGTCTACGCTTCGCTTCGGCGGGGCAGGCAAGATAGGCTTTCCGACTGAACAATTTTTTCAATCACCATACAGCATTTCTCTTAAGAATCAGTCTTTAAGATAAATCCATGAAATGAAGATACTCCTGCCAATATTGATCTTTACCGGACTATTTATTACAGACTCAAATGCATGTGTAACTTTCGTTTTGAAAAACAATAAATCACTTGTCTTTGGTTGGAATTATGAGTTTGACGCCGGTAGCGGATTGATAATTACCAATAAAACAGGGCTTCTAAAAACTTCATTTGTGCAACAAACCGAGATTCCAATAGCATGGATCTCCAAATTTGGAAGCATTACTTTTAATCAGTGGGGTAAAGAATTTCCATCAGGTGGAATAAATGAAAAGGGTTTAGTTGTTGTCCAGACAATGTACATTAATACCAAATATCCTAACCCTGATACTAGACCCTCGATATCAGAATTACAATGGATCCAGTTCCAACTAGACAATTTCTCATCTGTTAAAGAAGTTATTAATAATGATAAATTTACAAGAATTACAAATAACTCTATTCCACTTCATTACATGATTTGCGACAAGACAGGAAATGTTGCAGTTATTGAGTTTATTAATGGCAAAATGACCTATCGGGTAGGTAATGAACTTCTATTTCCTGTTTTAGCCAATGATTCCTATGAGGATTCATTAATAGAACTTATAAAATACAAAGGATTTGGTGGAACATTAGAAATACCGACAAACAGTACTGGACCAAAATCCGGAAATTTTATTATCGCTTCAGACAAGGTTAAGAAATATGACAACATTGAAAATATAATTAATTATTCGTTCAGGACTTTATCCATTAGTAGCGAACCAGAACGCACACAGTGGACTGTTGTATTTGATCTTAAAAATATGGATATCCACTTTAAAAGTCTTGACAATAAAAACATAAAAATAATCCCTCTGAAGAGTTTTGATTTTGCTTGTAACTCAACAGCTAAAATGCTTAACATTTCAGATGATAGTGCAAAAAATTTTATGGACTATAATTATTCAATTGATGTGGATTATATTAACAAAGCATATAATAATCCTGCAATTCCGTGGATCAAGGAAGCGGTAACAGAGACAGTTAACAATGACAAAATAAAATATATCAGTACAATTAAATGCAAATAAAATTCACCAAATATTACTTACAATTTTAATCACATTTATTATTAGTGCCAATTGTGTGTTAATTGGATCAACATCCACAGGTAAAGGGGCTGTCGTTATGACCAATGGAATGAATGGCATAAGTTTAGCAATGCAAATAGTTTCGTCAGTTGCAAAAGAGTATAACTGGTCAAATAATTGACATAATAGCACAGTTGATAACATGGTGCAAAAGCAATGCGGCAAAAATAGTTAGTTTTTAACGTTAACCCTGACGGGTATGCGAGTTATAAAGAATGTTCATGTACCGCACAGTTTCTGCACCCCACCGTTATGTTTTAAGTAACGCTTACTAAATCATACTGCCGTTAGCGTTTATTTGATTGTGCATTGGTAACATGGCAAAGGCTTAAGAACATTATCTATAATCGTCAGGACCAAACGAACGCCAACTTCTCAATTTTTTTTGTATTTCTAGAAAATATTTATCTTTGTTACATGTTTAGAACTAAAGAAGATATTAGAAACATTCACTTAAATTCAATTTTACTGATTCTAATTCTTTTTTTTGGATTAGCGATATTTCAAAATACTGATTACAATAAATCTACTCCGAACGGCAAGACAGTACCAGTTGAAATATCTGTTCTTCAAAATAATGCGACCCTTTCAACAGGGATTCAGTTTCACTATTTTCAAAAAAGTTGGATACCAAATAAAGACAATTTCAGACTTCTGACATTTGACCAGACTCAATTCCTTGACAACAAAAAAGTAAACCAAAAAATCTATTTGCTAGATCAAGTTCGAAAAAAATCTCCTGGTTTTTTAATCCTGCTCACTCAGTATCATTTATTCCCACAAGAAAATTCTGAGATACCGGTTTTAAGTTAAAAGAGATTTAATCTCATTGTCGTATCATTAAGGAATTCATTTTTAACTTAAAATCTTTATTATGAAAACGTTTTTCAATTTAATTTTATTAAGTCTTATTTGTATAGTACTCTATTCTTTAACACCTATATCAGCTCAAAATACAAAAGACTTATTAATTCAAGCAACAGATATAAATGTATCCTCAGAAATATTGACTCAATCTGCCAAGGTAATGAATAATAGATTAATTACTTATGGCGTGAAAACAAAAGTACGTGTCATTTATGATAAGGCTCAAATAGTTATTGAAATACCAGGTAATATCAATAAATCTGAGTTTACACAGCTCCTAACCGGCAAAGGTGATTTGGGTTTTTACGAGACTCTGACATTAAGCGAAATTAAAGAATCGCTAAAGAATGAAAATCAAAAATCGTTAAATGATTTTCAAGCAAACTCTTCTGATTCCAGAATTGGATGTGCAACTTCAAAAGATCCAAAGATGGAGGAGACGATACAAAATTATCTGAAGCAGAATAACTTATCAGGGAACACCAAACTACTCTGGAGTCAATTTAACAGTAATTCACAGACCTGTCTATATGTTCTTAAAACAGACAATGTCGGCAATCCTCCTCTGGTAAGATCTGATATTGAAATTATTAGTTCATCGAAGGACAATAATTCCCAAAGCTTCAATATTGAGGTAAAATTTACACCCGAAGCTGCTAAGATATGGGCAGATCTAACGAGAAAGAACCTTAACAAGCCAATTGCAATAGTAATTGATGACAAGGTTTATTATACTCCTGTCGTTAAAACTACAATGGAAAGTGGATTGTGCGAGATTACCGGAAATCTTTCAGAGAAGGAAGCTAATTTTTTCTTAGCTCTGGTGAATAATGGAAATCTTTCTGCGAACTTTATAGTAAATTAAGTAATCAAATAGATGAGGTTGCACTAGCTGCGACCTCATCTTAAAATCCAAACGAAACGCTAACCCGGACACCCGCATCTGCCCGCATTATTAATCCTGCATTTTATAAAAATTGACTCGCTTTATAATAAATCCTTCCCTTTTGTCACAAAACAGTATAGTTGTACGCCTAAGTAATAAAAGTATATTTTGAGCACATTCGAAGAAATATACACTGAAAACTACAAGACCATGTATAGGGTTGCAACAAGAATGGTTGGCGCTAGAGAAGATGTATCTGATATTTTACAGGAAATCTTCATTGATTTCTTCAATAAAACAAACAATGGAATTATAATACAACATCCAAAAAGTTGGCTATTCAGAGCTACTATTAATAAATGCATAGATAACCAAAGAAATAGGAGACGATTTCAAAATCTAGATTCTCTCGGTGATTACAGAAACGAATCCGAAGTAATAGAAAAACAGGAAATGAGGGATGCAATAACGGTTGCAATTTCAAAACTAAACCATCAAGAAAAGATTTTGGCAACCGTCTATAGCGAAGGACTTTCTTACAAAGAGATAGCCGAGGTAACTGGAATTAAATTTTCCTCAATAGGTAAAATATTATCCAGAACTTTAAAGAAGATGGAAAAAGAACTTAAAAATCAAAGATATGATATGTATTGATGATGATATAATTCAAAAATATATCGATGGGGAAGCTACCCCGTTTGAAGTATCATTGGTTGAAAATCATATTGTATCGTGTAATAAATGTGTGATACGAATTGAAAATCAACGAAGACTAT
This sequence comes from uncultured Bacteroidota bacterium, assembly GCA_963843415.1. Taxonomy (GTDB): domain Bacteria; phylum Bacteroidota; class Bacteroidia; order Bacteroidales; family VadinHA17; genus LD21. Next base: position 137,576 of record CAWJKD010000007.1, on the reverse strand, counting down.
CAACGAATATAAAAAGAGCAATAAATCTATTGTCAAAAGACTCCATCGAAGTTCCTAAGTTTGAAATCCATACAAGAAATATTAAAAACCATTCTTTAACACCCAAAACACTTCATTATATCATTGCAGCAGCTTGTATTCTCTTATTCGTCATTGCAATTACCCAAAAGAAGGAAATGAAAACCGATGACGAAATTTTAATTGAACTTGGGTCTGTTGTTGATGTTGATGCAAACCGCCCCGTATCAAAACTTCCATTAGTTATAAGTAAAATTGACTCCAATGGAAATATTTCTGAATACTTTATTGAATAGACCAGGTAACTAAAATAGAATATAGATCGTAATTTAACATCAAAGTAAAATGAAAAAGCTAATACTTACCATCTTTCTTACAGTAACCGCCTTATTGGTCTCTGCTCAAAAATTAATTGATGTTTATAAAAAAGGTACTGTTAAATTAGTTCCAGATACAGAATACAGCCAGGAAAACAATTGGAACAATGTTTTTAAGACTTATTACGATACAATATACAATACTCCAATGGGGAATAGAAAATCTTTAAAAATATTGCCTGATGGTTCAGTTATTGTAAATAATACTTATAGAAATTTCTATTCAAAATTTTATCCTACTGGCAAGTTTGAAAAAGAGTTTGGGATAATCAACACCAAAGGGGAACAGTTTAAAAAAATAAATGCCATTGAAGGTATAATAAATAACAACACATTTTTTACAGAGTTGGACAATATGGGTAATATGATCTGTTTCGATTTTAATGGCAGATTACATAAAAACTTTGAAGCTCAATTATATGACCCGACAAATGATTCCACTACCCAATAATAAAATTGCTGTTGTTGGATGGGTGTTATGGAGTAATAAAATTAGGGAATTTGTTGCTCTATGTTGATTATGAAACCAATGAGGAGAAGGTCATTTGGGAATATTTTACAGACAGACCAGAAGTAACAAATGAAAGAAAACTCTTTAATTATACTTATAAGTTTAAAAAGGGAGGAACGATTGGATGCACTACAATGCCATTTTCAAAAAGCACTGGTATGAGCTCACCTCCAATTATTGAGTGTGTTGAAAACAAACTAATTGTTGCTATTCCTCCCAGCGGAGAAATATTAGTGTATGATTTAACCGGCAAACTTATCTCAAAAGACAAGATTGAGTGGGCCAAAAACTATATTTCGGTAGATGAACAAAAAGAAATTCAACAAAAAGCAATTGAAAAATATAAAACTTCAATCTTAGAGAGTTTATGGGGTCCAGACGATGAAATGAAACTTGCAAGAGAATCTATGATAAAGGAAATGGAAAACGATCTAACTAAAATATCGGAACCCATACCAATGCCAACTTTTTCAACGATTATAAAAGATTCTGATGGAAATTTGTTATTCTTTGAATACCCAAAAGAGGAAAATGCTAATAAGTTTAATGTTTGGGTATACGAAAATGGTGGAAAATTTGTCTGTCAGAGTAGCTTTGTTTGCGATGACTATAACCTTGAGATAAATCCTTCAAAAATGGTTTATTATAAGGGTTATATTTATGGACTTCAACTCATTAAAAATTCTACTGGCGTTCCATTAAGGTTAGTCCGTTTCAAAGTGACAAGCAATTAGTCTTTAATAAGAAGAGACAGCACACACAACTGAAGATTCAAATAATACTTGTGCTAATACGGACAAAGGTCATTTGTTTGGCATGCTTTTCGAGCCAACATTCAGACGCTTACAAAGTTTCTACCCGGTGATTATACCCGGATCGCGCAATAGTAACAAATTATCATTCTTATCCGGGGATTAGTCTAGTGTGCATTAACTCTATTGTACCGCGATGCGCGTGGTGTTCAACTTTCATTGTACCTGGACAGCAAAAAGCACGCCATGCCTCGCTCCTTCCGGCTGGTAAAGGACATGCCCCGATGAGAATTTTCGTCCGCCAGCCTGCATTCGCTCAGCAACATCCCACTTTTGGAAGAAAAGCGGGACTCTTTATTGCCGGGTTGTCAGTGAACAGAATAAAAATAGCAATTCACCGTGTATGTGTTTTATCATAATTAATAGATGTTATATGGTAAAAAACTTTTCAATACAATACGTTCTTTTACATATCTTTACAATTCATAGAAATAACACTATGTGATTAAACATTAAAAAATCTGCTTAGCTGATTTTGGATAGAATCATAAAATTAATCTATTGAAAATCAGTATTTAATTTTGTGAAACCTCTACTAATTTAGCAATGGCTAAAAATAATTACAAATGAAGAATAAATTTTGTCATTTAACGCTGGTTTTGTCAGGGCTGCTTCTGGTAAAAAATGCATATCCACAGAATGTCCAGGTGCCAACGGCTCCAACAGGTATCGAAATAGTGGCACAACTTGAAAAGCCGAAAAATAACCTGAAATATAATGAAAAAGATTTGGCAGGGTACTTATTAGTTTATTTCAAAGACCAGAACCAATCGGCTTATATGGCTATTAGTAATGATGGTTATACATTTACCGATGTTAATGGTGGTAATCCCATATTTATAGGCTCTCAGTTGGCCGAACAAAAAGGTGTACGCGACCCTCACATAACCCGCGGCCCCGATGGTGCTTTTTATTTAGCAATGACTGACTTACACATTTTTGGCAAGCGGGCAGGATTCCGCGATACCGAGTTTGAACGCCCTGCCGAAAAATATGGTTGGGGAAACAACCGCGCTTTAGTCCTTATGAAATCGTATGACCTCATACATTGGACGCATTCCGATTTTCGGGTCGATAAGGCATTTCCTGAACTTGGCGACATTGATTGCTCCTGGGCCCCCGAAACCGTTTTCGACCCTGCGGTTGGAAAAATGATGGTTTATTTTACCATTCGCTACAACAACAAAGAGTGCCATCTTTATTATTCATATACCGATGACAATTTTACAAAACTGGAAACAACTCCCAAAAGAATAACTGAAATTGTAGGGCTCGATGGCGACATTACCAAAGTAGGCGATCAATATCAGCTTTTTTATGTTTCAAACGCCAGGGTTTTGCATTCAGTTTCCGGCAAAATTAAAGAAGGATACAAAACTGATACTACACGCATCGACCCCGAAAAAGTTTCGACCGAGGCGCCCAACCTGTTCAGGCGTTTAGAAACCAATACCTACGTGCTTATGTATGATGTATATGGTGCCAGACCAAGTAACATGGGTTTCAGCGAAACAAGCGATTTTGTTACCTACAAGAATATTGGTCATTTTAACGAGGGTGTAATGAAAGCGACCAATTTCACCAGCCCCAAACATGGTGCTGTGACTTACCTCACTAAGCAGGAACTGAAGGCCATTGCTGAACACTGGAAGATGGATTTTAAATAATCAGTATCAAAAATCAAAATTATATTATGATGCAAACAAATTACATCTTAAAACATTTTGCCGGAACCCTCATCTTCTTTCTTATTCTCTTTTTCAGTGCCGGAAGGATAGATTACTGGCAGGGAGTAATTTATGTGATTATCGGACTTATCATGGGTACATTAAATTATACAGTCCTCAAACCAGACTCAGAGCTTTTAACTGAACGTACCAAACCTGGTAAAGGTTCCAAGAAATGGGATAAAATAATATTAGGACTATCTTTCCTACTTACTATCACCATGTTCATTATTGCCGGACTTGATTCTGGTCGTTACCATTGGTCTCCAGATTTTCATTGGAGCCTGTCCCTGATTGGGATTATCTTTACTGCCTCCGGACAATTGCTTTTCCTTTTGGCACAAAAACAGAACAAATTCTTTTCCAGTACTGTAAGGATTCAAACCGATAGAGGTCATACTGTATGTGATACAGGACTCTATAGAATTGTGAGACATCCTGCATATTTAGGCTCGATAATCCAATCAATAGGATTCCCCCTTTTATTCGGATCTCTTTGGAGTATTCTTCCCATTAGTTTGTTAATCGTCCTTCACATAACAAGAACTCATTTGGAGGACAAGACATTAATAAAAGAATTGAAAGGTTATCCTGAATATTCTTCTAAAACTCGTTATAAGATTGTACCATACATTTGGTGACTCTCAAAAAAACATAATAAATACACAGTTGCTGACACGGACGGTGCTAAAATTAATGGGGCCGTTATAAGCCATTCAATTCCTGCACATAAGATAATTCAAAAGAGATAAATTCTTCGCAAAAGGTTGGTATCTTTGATTGACAAACTATGCACAAAAGATAAAATACTTCAACCATGACAACTTCAGTTACATTTGACAGATCCGTGATTGCCCCGTGTGGCATAAATTGCGGAACTTGTTTGGCCAATCTAAGAGTTAAAAACAAATGCTATGGTTGTTGGGTAGATTTTGACTCAAAACGTAAAACCTGTATTCAGTGTAAAATAAAAAATTGTGAATTCCTGGCAAAGACAAATTCCAAATTTTGTTACGATTGCGAAATATTCCCTTGCGAGAGATTAAAACATATTGACAAACGATATAGAACAAAATATAGAGCGGGATTAATACAAAATCTTTTGACAATCAAAGAAACTGGGATAGCAAATTTCCTTCAGCTTGAGGTAAAAAAGTGGACTTGCCCAAACTGTGGATCAACTTTAAGCGTCCACAGTGACAGTTGTCTGGTATGTTCGTGGATTAGCAAAACTTTGGATAAAGAAACGATATAATACTCCTACAAAATGAAAAAAACAAATAGTTTGATTAATGTTTTTACAGGAGCTGAAGCATCTGTAATTCTTTTAAAGGGTCAATTAGAAGAAATTGGTATATCTCCATTAATTAAAAATGATTTCTCTGATGCGTGGTTAGGGGTGGCTCCTCCAGCTGTTACTCTATACATTCAAGAATCAGACCTATCGAAAGCAGAACCAATAATAAAAGAATTTATTAAGAACAACAAAAATTAGTTGCATTGAAAACTCTCACTGTTAAGAATATATCAACTTTAAATCTCAACCATGACAATAATCAGTTTTGACTGATGATTTTTAACAAACCGGCTTATATCAAGGACAAAAAAGGTCATTTGTCTGCACTGCGCTTCGCCGTGGCAGGCATACACTTTTCCCCCGGCCAATGATAAATTACAGCCCAATTCTGGCAACCTGCTTTGGCCGGAATTGCATAGGGTCGTTAGCACAAATATCTCACCTTGAACTAAAATTAACAGGTCGAATTCGTGGCTAATTCAAGACTGTACAAATAAAATGAACAAAAAATATTTATTCCGAAGCAAACACGACATTGTATGTTTTGACCACGCCTTTATAATCAAATCGCACAACAGCCGTTCCGGATTTCGATTCCGCCTGCGTGATAGCCACTTTTACATCCGGACTGCTCGCAGATGCCGATACGGTCGGTATTCCGGTTATGTTGGACCGAAGTTTATAAGTAGTCTCATAAAGATCAAGGGCGACTATACCATTGGCATTTGTGGACCTAACCGGAGTGGCCGGCAGATCTATTACCTCTCCGTTGACCCTGATACTTACTGTGGGCGCAACCTGACGAACGATTTTCTTTTTCTTCGAGCTGAATCCCAGTCCGTTTAAATCGAAAAGACTGCCCGGATCAAGACCTTCGGCCACAAGGAAAATAGCATGCTTTTTGTCCAGCTTGTCAACAAACGGTGAAACGTCTATAGTGAATTTTGTTGTTTCCTGCGCAGAATTTGCGGGTACAATTATTTCACCTATTTTTTTGCCTTTCCACGTATCATTATCCCATGGTCCGTCTAACCAGACGTTGACCTTAAATGCGTTTTTTACCTTTGGTGTAAGGAACAGATTAAATGCTGTTTTGTTACTACGTTTGGTCCCTTTGAAGGCCTTCAAACCTTTCTTGTCTTTGTCAAGCCCTCCAAAACCAAAATACTTGTATCCTATAATGTGACCGTTCTCCACATTTGCAATGGGCATGTTATTATCCCATATATCCCACGAATCCTGTTGACTGTTGAGGTTGGAAAGATAGCATGCGTATCCCGCTGAGTAATATTGATAGGGATCGAGGCCGTAGATGTGGAAGCCTTCCGAAGTTACTTCAGCTCCGGTATATTCTCTTCCCTGGCTATCCTTTGCGGTCCATATGTTATCTTCCGAATACGGGTTATATCCTCTGATAGTAACTTTCCCGCCTTCTGCCACCGGTTTTTCATCCCATTCAATCCTGACCGGGGCTACCATCGGCTGACGCGCATTTCCAAATCCCCTTGGCGCCCTGTGATAGAACACATACCACTGGTCGTTGATCAACTCGACGCTACCATGCGTATTATGTCCCGAATAACTTGTCTGTAGTAAAGTTCCGTCCTGACCCGGCACCACAGCGCGTGAATCGACAAGAACGCCGCCGCTTTTCCATGGACCCAGCGGAGAGTCGCCGTAAGCGTAGCGTAACGCCGAGTTGGTACTGCCTAGTCCATATTCAGGGCCTGAATATCCGCTGTAAACCCATACATATTTATTACCAACCTTACGAATAGACGCGGCTTCAAAAAAGTTGAACGAACCAAGATTCTCATCCGGATAGACACTAGGATAAACTGTACCTTCCGGGTCTCTGAGGACACCGTATCTGGAACTGGCAGGAATAAAATAGCCAATGGCCTGGGTTCCTGGCCTGAGCGAATACATTGTATTCTGATCCAACTGACCTGCTGAAGACCTTTGGAATCCCCAGAATCCGTACGCTCTGAAACCGATCTCATAATCAGGGTCTTTGGGATCAGTGATGTATTCAACAAATACTGACGGATCGAATCCCATGGTACTTCCGGGTATAGTACTCATTCCGTCGGTAGTCATGTTAATTGGGGTAAAGGGACCGTCCGGACGGTTTCCTTTGGCCACCATCGGTTCTCTGTTACGGCCACGACTGTGCGGGTACAGATAGTATTCCTTTGTGCCGTTTTTTCTTTTTACCTCAACGAGGTCAGGAGCGTACATAACATCCCACTGTCCTCCTATTGGGTATGTAAAAATGGGTCCTTCATCACGCCAGTTGGACAAGTCCTCCACTGGTGCCGACCAGGCCCTTATGTCAGGTCCGCAATAACTCTTAAATCTGACATCGTGGGATCCGATAATATAGATGCGGTATTTCCCCGGTTTGTCGGGATCTTCAAAAACACGCGGTTCTCCGTCGGGTAAATGCTCCCATAGCGGCAGATACGGATTACCTGTCGTACGATAAGTGAATTTGGTAAACAACTGGTCGTTTTTCGACTGATTATTGTCCCCTCTTGATTCTGCTACAGAAAACAGAAACATAGCCGCAAATAATAAAATTACATGCGACCTTTTCAAAACAAATATAATTTTCTTCATTTTTGATATTTTTTATTTTACTACTGACCGAATATGTTTTTAAGAAAACCGGGTACTTAAATACTCCCCTATCTCAGACCACTGGGTTACAAAAATAAGTTTTCTTTCTTGATAATTTTTCTCTTGTAAATACATTCTCAATCAGAATACGGGTTCTGTCAAGATTCCTGAAAGGACTTGATTTGAATTTGACAGGTAAACTGACTTCCCTGGTCAGAGTTTATAATATCTGGCCCATAGTTTTAAATGAGAACAATATTTGATAGCTTTGATCTGCAATACTGATTTTTCAATTTTTTCATCAGTATATAATTTATTTTTAATGGTCTGATGGAACCACACATGATTGAAAATGAATTACATCCATTTGTGTTTATGAGTGGATCAATCATGTGGGTTTCAACATATATTCCCGATAAAGTTCATGAAAATAAATGCAATCAACTACTCCGTAGAAAAGATATTTTTAAAAATGAAAAAAATTGATCTGCAGGATATTAGTCTTTCGGATCAAACAAGGGAATATTTAAAGAAATATCGTGATAACTATTTATTCTATGTATCAACTTATTCTCAGCTTTTAAAAAAAGCTTTAAGTAAGCTGAATAAACCTTTAAATGAAAGTACATTCATTGATTATGGAGGCGGGTGTGGAATATTATCCTATATAGCAAAAGAATTGGGATTCAAAACCATAGTGTATAATGATATATATTTAAACTCAGTAACTGATACAAAAATCATTTCAAGGAAATTAAATATGGGACTTAATTATTACTTCAATGGAGATATTGATGATTTAATTAAAAATTTGAAATTTTACAAAATCGATCCGGATTTAATATGTTCATTCGATGTTTTAGAACATATCTATGATTTAGAATGCTGGATTAAATCAGTTTCAGTTTTGAATAGTTTTTCCCTTCTGTTTATGACTGGTGCTAATCCTGAAAATTTACTTATAGTACGACGACTAAAGAAAATCCATAAAATTGCTGAGTATCAGGGATGTGAAAAGAATATTAGAATTAATGACAGGTTTTTAAACACGTCATTCTTAGAACAGAGAAGTATAATTATTAAAAATGAATTTCCTAATTTAAGCAACCAGGAAATTATTTTATTATCAAAAGAAACCAGAGGCCTTGGAAAAAATGATATCGAAAAAACTGTTTTTGAATATATTAAAACAGGGAAGATTACTTACAAGATGAAACATCCCACAAACACTTGCGATCCTTATAATGGAAATTGGACAGAAAAATTAATAGACCTGAAACAACTAAAAGCTTTTACAAATAAATTAAACATGACAATTAAAATTACAAACTCATTTTATGCTTATACAGAAAAGAAACTCTTAAATGCTTTTAAATATTTTCTAAATCAACTAATAAAAATATTTGGACCCTATTGCTTATTTCTTTCCCCAACTATTACCCTGGAAATTCATAAACAGTAACTATAACTTAATAGTATAAAACGCACTACAACAAGGACAAAAGGGCAAGTCAGGTAACACCTACTAATTTTATTGCCGGATATCATGCCTAATTAAATCATTATATGAACTTTAGATAATATAGAAACAAACTTACCATGACAAATGAATTCTGTTAATTTTACAAAAACACATGTTATGATAGACTCTAAAATTAAAGAAATCAGGGAATTCTGCGAATCCAACTCCGATCCGGAAATCATTAAAAAATACTCAAAATATTTCAAAGAAGGTTATGATGGTTATGGAATTGATAAGGATGTGATTGAAAAACAGATAGAGAATTGGAAAGAGCAATGGAAAAACGAAATGACGATTGATAGCTATTTAATGCTTGGAGATGAATTACAACGTGGCAGATATGATGAGAAAAACCTTGCTATAGTATTTATTCAGACACAAAGAAAGCATTATACAAAAGATACATTTAACCGGATCGGGAATTGGTTTGATTATGGAATAAATAACTGGGCAACAACCGATGTGTTATGTATGCTTGTTCTATCAATCTTTCTAATTGATAAAGTAATCGATTTAGATGATTTAAAGGCCTGGAATGATTCTGAATCTGAATGGAAACGCAGAGCTGTTCCTGTTACTTTAATAGAATTAATTAAAAAAGATTTGAAACCAAAAGATGCCATATACGCAATTGAACCATTAATGTTGGATAAGTCTGAATATGTTCAGAAAGGGATTGGCACTTTATTACGTGGATTATGGAAGAAATATCCTTCTGAAATTGAGGAATTCCTGCTTAAATGGAAAGACACTTGTGGCAGGCTGATAATCCAATACTCAACAGAGAAAATGGATACCGGATACAAGAAGAAATTTAAGAAAAATAAATAATGCCAGGCTTGAGACAGAAGGTGCATATACCGTCGAAAGACAGGTAAATGGAGTTAAAAAATACAAAATAAACTTATTAGGCTAAAAGTATCTTAAGACGACTTTTGAAAGTATCTTTGCGGCATGAGAAAAATAAAGATACTCTGGACAGATGACGAGATAGAAGTGCTGAAGCCATATATCCTTTTCCTTGAGGAGAAAGGATACGATGTTGATACCTGTTCAAATGGAAATGATACTGTTGACCTTGTGAGTCAGAACTCATATGACATTATTTTTCTTGATGAGAATATGCCCGGTCTAAGCGGAATTGAAACACTCAGGCTGATAAGAGAGGTCCGGAGCGATATCCCGATTGTAATGATCACGAAGAGTGAGGAGGAGGATATAATGGAAGCCGCTATCGGATCGGAAATAGCCGATTACCTTATAAAACCTGTAAAACCCAAACAAATACTTCTTGCAATAAAAAAAATAGTCGATCAGAAAAGACTTGTAACTGAAAAAACAACCACCGATTACAGGCAGGAATTTAACCTTATCGGCAATATGATCTCCACTGCCTCAACCTGCAGCGACTGGACTGACCTCTACCGTAAAATTGTCCGCTGGGAACTGGAGCTGGAAAAATCAGCTGATACTGGTATGGCTGGAATCCTGATGACTCAGGAAAATGAAGCAAACAACTCCTTTGCTAAATTTGTTAGCAAAAATTATCTTACCTGGTTCGAGCAGGGTAATACTGCAAATCCCCTACTCTCTCATTCACTCTTCTCAAAAAAGATATACCCTCATATTGGCAGCCACAGACCCCTCTTCTTCATTCTGATTGACAATATGAGATTCGACCAATGGAAGATCATATCTGCAGAGTTGACGGGGCTTTACCGGACCATCGAAGAAGATATTTACTTCAGTATACTGCCTACAGCAACACAATTCAGCCGTAATGCGATTTTTGCCGGATTAATGCCATCACAGATCGCTGATCTGATGCCGCAGTACTGGATCAACGACGATGAGGAGGTTGGAAAAAATAATTTCGAGGAAGAGCTGTTCAACAGTCAGCTGACACGTAAAGGATTGAAATATAAGTGGTCGTATAACAAGATAAGTAACAGCCCCGATGGAAAAAGATTAAATGAAAGGATCCGGCAACTTCTCAGTAACGACATTAATATCCTTGTTTATAATTTTGTTGACATGCTTTCACATGCCCGTACCGAGATCGGGATAATAAGGGACCTTGCCGATGATGACCCAGCATACAGAAGTCTTATACGATCGTGGTTTATCCATTCCTCACTTTTCGAACTGCTGAAAACACTGGCATCACATCAGGTAAAGGTGATCTTCAGCACCGATCACGGAACCATCAGGGTCCAAAATCCTGTAAAGGTGATCGGCGATAAAAAGACCTCTTCTAATCTCCGGTATAAAATGGGCAGGAATCTGGACTACAATCCAGATGATGTATTCGAGTTGAGGGAACCGTTAAAAGCTTTTCTTCCAAAGACAAATATCAGCTCGAGATATATTTTTGCCAGAAATAAGGACTTCCTTGTTTATCAGAATAACTATAATTATTATGCAGGTTATTACAGGAATACGTTTCAGCATGGCGGTATTTCAATGCAGGAAATGTTACTACCAGTCGCCTGCCTTGAGCCTGTGAGCTAATAATAGCAAACTGAAATGAGAATTCCGGTAAAACATAAAAGAGATCTGCCATCAGCAGTAAAAACATTGCTAAAGCATTCGGGGGAAATCCGGTTGTTTGCATTTTACGGTTCAATGGGTGCAGGTAAAACAACTGTCATTAAAGCGATCTGTGAACTTCTCGGAGCAACCGACATTGTGAGCAGCCCGTCATTTACGATTATTAACGAGTACAGGACTTCAAACGGACAGTCTTTATACCATATTGATTTCTATAGGATTAAGAAGCCTGAGGAAGTGTTTGATATCGGTCTTGAGGAGTATCTCTCAGCAGGGTCATATTGTTTTATGGAGTGGCCGGAGCTTATTGAAGAAATGCTGCCTGCTGATATTGTTAAAGTCAGAATAACTGTCGGGGAAAATGAAGAGCGTACGCTTGAAATACTTTAACGGCGCTTATTGCTCCTCTGTTTCAATTTTTATACCTTTGATAAACTAACACCTTTCTATATGAATGATAAAGGGAAGAGCGGAAAAGTGAATTTTGGCGACAGTGCTTTCATGCCAAAAGAAGAGCATCTTGAAACTGCAGTGAGGTTCAGAAAGATTACAGTTGGTATCCCGAGCGACACAAAAGAAGATGAAAAAAGAGTTGCACTTACTCCCGAAGCAGTGAACCTTCTTGTAGAATGTGATAATGAGGTGATAGTTCAGAAAGGCGCAGGTGCCGGTGCTAATTACAGTGATAAAGATTACAGCGAGAACGGGGCAATAATTACTGATTCTCCTGCAAGGGTTTTTGGTTCTGATGTTGTTATCAAAGTCGCTCCGTTTACTACCAGAGATACTGATTATCTTAAAGGAAACCAGGTTGTTATGTCGTATCTTAATGTCCTCAAGCTCAGCGAAGAAACACTTGGAAAACTTATAAGGAAAAAGGTAACGGCTATTGCTTTTGAAAAGATCCGCGACAATAGCGGCGTTTTGCCTGTAGTAGAATCGATGAGTGAAATAAGTGGTGTTACTTCAATTCTGATAGCATCCGATTATCTCAGTAATCATCATGGCGGCAAGGGGATAATGCTTGGAGGGATAACAGGGGTCACACCAACAGAAGTTGTTATCCTGGGAGCCAATTCTGCCGGCGAATACGCAGCAAAAGCAGCACTGGGACTCGGCTCGCAGGTCAAGATTTTTGACCGCTCCTTACAGCGGCTGAAACACTTTGAGACAATAATCGGTCAGAGGCTTCAGACATCAGTTTTCCATCCCCAGGTATTGAAAAAAGCCCTGAAATCAGCTGATGTTCTGGTCGGGGCTATTGAACTTGAAGACCTGAAACCTTATTATCATGTGACCGAAGAGATGGTCAGAACAATGAAAAAAGGTGCAGTCATTATAGATCTCAGCATCGACCGTGGCGGATGTATCGAGACGACAGAATGCCGTGCCCTGAGAGATCCTGTTTATGAAAAACATGGAGTGATTCATTTTTCTGCGTGGAACCTGCCATCGCGCGTTGCAAGAACTGCCTCTATAGCATTGAGCAATATTTTTGCTCCTCTTCTTCAGAGCCTGGCTGATTCAGGAGGCATGACGCAACTTCTTAAGAACGACCTGGGAGTCCGGAATGGTGTTTACCTCTATAACGGCATCCTGACTAACGAAACGCTCGGACAAAAATTCGGAGTACTTTCGAAAGATCTGGATCTTCTGCTGACAGCATTCTGATCAGATATATCTAAGAACTGCTTTCTTCCCTCTTATATCAATAGTGGCTCTCTTTCCGATATAAAAAGAACGGTTGTCATCAATATGACCGGCAGGAAAATTAAAAAATACCGGGTAGCTGTAACCGGCAACAATATCCCTGATTAAATCCTCAGAACTTTTTCCCCAGGGTCGTTTTGTGTCTTCCATATCTCTGAAACCGCCGGCCACCAGAGCAGCCAGCCCTTTCAACTTTCCTGCAAGTTTAAGAGAAACGAGCATTCTGTCAAGACGATATAAATAATCCCCAACCTCTTCGATGAACAGTATCTTTCCTCTTGTTTTTGGTTCCACCGGGGTTCCGGTAAGACTGCATATCAATGAGAGGTTTCCGCCGGTAATCTCTCCTGACACAGTGCCGGGACGGATACATTCTCCCTGCCACTTAACATTCTCATATCCTCCAAACAATGCCTCACGAAGGGAAGTTATTGTAGCTGCTGATTTACCGGGATTTGAATAATTCACAGGCATCTCACCATGTATTGAGACAATATTACATTTCTCATTGAGCCAGATATGAAGAGCGGTAATATCGCTGAATCCTATATACCACTTAGGAAATCTTTTCAATGATGAAAAATCAATCCTGTCGATGATTTTCATCATTCCATAGCCGCCCCGTGAACAGAATATTGCTCTTATTCTTTTATTCCCGGTCATCTTCTGAAAATCCGAAAGTCTCTCTTTATCAGTTCCTGCGAACGGACCATAAGATTTAAGGGCATTCTTACCAATGTGAACTTTCAATCCCCAGCTCTCAATGAGCTTTACTGCTCCTTCAATTTTTGACTCATCTATAGCGAATGAGGGGGAGACAATTGCCACCTCATCACCTGATTTCAGAAACGGCGGCTGGATTTTAATGGAGGGCATATTAATATATTATACGTAAAAATAATACATAATGTTACTAATTATTTCTTCAATTACCCACCCCTGCTCCTCTCTGAGAGTAATTAAATAGCCGCAACACCTTAGTGCCTCTGAACCTCTGCGCCCGTATGCCTTTGCGCCTTCATGCCTTTCTACCGTTGTGCCTTTGCGCCATTTTATATATCTTTGTTCGTTTTTAAAAATCCTACCCATTCATTATCAACATCATGAAGAAATTTAAAAGATACCTTATCACTTCCGCTCTTCCTTATGCTAACGGACCTCTTCATATAGGACATCTGGCCGGTGCATATATACCTTCCGATATTTATACAAGATATCTTAGAATGAAGGGAGAGGATGTCATATCAATATGCGGCTCAGATGAACATGGTGTACCGATCACTCTCAGAGCAAGAAACGAAGGAGTCACACCACAGGAGATTGTGGACAGGTATCATTCAATTAATAAAAAGGCTTTTGCAGATTTCGGAATCTCATTTGACATCTACTCACGAACATCGAATAAAGTACATTATGATACTGCATCTGATTTCTTTCTGAAGCTCTATAATAAAGGTGAATTTACCGAGAAAACTTCCGAACAGTATTATGATGAAGAGGCAGATTGTTTCCTGGCCGACCGTTATATAATGGGAACCTGCCCGCATTGCGGAAATGACAAAGCTTATGGTGACCAGTGTGAAAAATGCGGTACCTCGCTAAGTCCATCAGATCTTGTAAATCCTCACTCAACGATAAGCGGTAGTAAACCGGTTCTCCGCGAAACGCTTCACTGGTATCTTCCACTTGAAAAATATGAACCCTGGCTTAAAAAATGGATACTTGAAGACCATAAGGACTGGAAGACAAATGTGTATGGCCAATGTAAATCGTGGCTCGATCAGGGGCTGCAACCAAGATCGGTGAGCAGGGATCTCGACTGGGGTGTACCGGTACCCTTAAAAGATGCAAAGGGCAAAGTGCTGTATGTGTGGTTTGATGCCCCGATAGGATATATCTCGGCAACAAAGGAACTTACTCCTGAATGGGAAAAATACTGGAAGGATGAGGATACAAAAATGGTGCATTTCATCGGGAAAGATAACATAGTGTTCCATTGTATTATTTTCCCGGCTATGCTTAAGGCTGAAGGAAGTTTTATCCTGCCTGAAAATGTACCTGCAAATGAATTCCTCAACCTGGAAAATGATAAGATCTCGACTTCCAGGAACTGGGCAGTCTGGTTGCATGAATATCTTGCTGATTTCCCAGGGAAACAGGATGTCTTAAGGTACTCACTTTGCGCAAGCGCTCCCGAGACAAAAGACAATGATTTTACATGGAAAGAGTTCCAGGCCAGGAATAATAACGAACTTGTTGCAATCCTTGGCAACTTTGTCAACAGAACTTTTGTGCTGACAAACAATTATTTCGATGGGAAAGTGCCGGCAAGAGGAATAACTGATGAGAATGATGAAACAGTTCTGAAAGAGATCACTCTGATAAGGAATAAAGTTGAAACGAGCATTGAATCATTCAGGTTCAGGGAAGGACTGAAAGAGGCAATGAATCTCGCCAGGCTGGGAAATAAATACCTGGCAGATGCTGAACCATGGAAGGTGATCAAGACCGATAAGGAGAGAGTTAAAACTATAATGAATGTCTCGTTGCAGATAACTGCTAACCTTACAATTATGCTCGAACCATTTTTACCGTTCTCTATGCAGAAATTAAGAGGCTGGCTGAATATTGATAGCCGTAAATGGGATGATGCCGGAAAAACTGATCTTCTTGTACCTGACCATATAATAAGTAAACCCGGATTGCTTTTTGAAAAAATAGAAGATGAGGAGATAACCAGGCAGGTAGAAAAACTGCTGGCAACTAAAAGGACTAATGAATCAGCTGATATAAAAGCCATTCCGGCCAAGGATCCGGTCTCTTTCGACGATTTCACCAAAATAGATATCCGGACAGCAACTGTCCTTGAGGCGGAAAAAGTCCCGAAGACCACGAAGCTGCTGAAGCTTAAAATAGATACAGGCATTGATTTAAGAACAATTGTATCGGGTATAGCAGAATATTTTGAACCTCAGTCCCTTATCGGGAAACAGATCTCGATTGTTGCAAATCTGGAACCAAGAAAGATAAAGGGAATCGAATCAAAAGGCATGATCCTTATGGCAGAAGATAAAGACGGAAAGCTGGTTCTTGTTTCACCCGCCGGAAAAGTAAGTAACGGAAGTCTGATAAAATAGAGCTCCTGCCTCCTGAAGAAGGGTTCCTATAACTATCTGAATGGGAGAAGTCAGATTTTCTTTACCCACGCACCCGGGTATTTCTTTGCGATGGTTCCTTTATTTTCAAGTGCAGCATTCAGATCGCTGCATCTCATAGCGCTGACCCTGAAGAAACCGTTAGGAGCTGTGATGATTTCTGGTGAAAAACCTTCCTTTGTTAATATATCTGCCTGATAATCAGCATTTTCTTTTGATTTAAAGCTTCCCGTGATAAGATAATACGCAGAAGTTTCATTATCTGGAGGCAAAACTGTTTCCGCAGTAGCTGAAACAGACTGTTCACTACTTCCGGAAGCCCCACCTGACATCTCTTCAGTTTTTGACGGTTCAATCACAACCATTTCATCAACAGCTTGTTTATTGTTTTCAAATTCAGCCGTTGCCAGAGGATTCAGATTTGTTTCCTGAATCTTTGATTTAAAAAAGTCCGTCCGGAGAGGTACTGCGATCATAAGAGCAAGAAGCGGGACAATTACAGCAGCCCTCCACAAAATTTTTCTCGTCAATGAGCGTTCTGCCGGCTCTTTATCGATATGTCTGACTATCCGTTTTCTGACATCATAACCTTCGAGGGGAGGATACTGAAATGATTCCAGCCCGTAGGAGTCCAGATGGTAATTAACGCTGCGGTCAGGCTCAAACTGAATATTCCCTTCCTGATTATTTATAAAACTTCCGACATTATCGAAAACTACTTTTTCACCTTTCTCCAGTTTCTTCCTTACCGATATTACAAATTCATCAACAATTTTTCTGGCATCACCATAATTGATTCCGGAGGTTTCGGATATCTTTCCGACAAGAAGACCATCATTATGATTAAGGTTCCTGTTGAAAGATATCTGTTTTACAGGGGGATAAAATGTGGAAGTGGTCTTATCGATACGGCCAGGGGTATAATTACCAATAAAACCTCCAAATCCAGGAACGATAACACAATCGTGACTGAAAAACAATTCCCTTATGAAAGCTGTAATATCCATCCAAAATGATCTCTGATCACAAAAATAAGAAAATTCTTCCACTTATAACATATATTAAACTTCTCTGTGTCCCTCTTCGTCTTTTTTTCCGCCGGAGTCGTTGCACAGACTGATTTCTGATTGCCTATGTGTAAGTTTTATTCCTGCCCGGAGTGACGCCGAGTTGACACAGAGAACAAGAGAGAAAAGAAGATTGTCAGTACTTTTACAGGTTTTACTGTAAACCGGAAGATCGTTGGTCAAAACAGGCTTCTTTCTTTATTTATAAAATAATATCTTCGTGTTTTAATTTTGGCTCAATGAGAGAAATACAGATGGTTGACCTTAAAGCCCAGTACGAAAAACTGGGAAATGAAATTGATCAGGCAATAAAATCTGTTCTCCGTTCCACTGCTTTTATTAAAGGCCCCGAAGTAAAAATCTTTGAAGAGGAACTGCAAAGATATCTGGGAGTCAGGCATGTCATTTCATGTGCAAACGGAACTGATGCACTCCAGATAGCAATGATGGCCCTTGGGTTAAAATCAGGCGATGAGGTAATAACTACTGACTTCACTTTTATTGCAACTGTTGAAGTGGTTGCTCTGCTTGGATTCAAGCTGATTCTCACAGATCCTGATCCGGAAACCTTCAATATAACAGTTGAAGCAATAAGGAAGGCTATCACTCCAAAGACAAAAGCTATTGTACCGGTGCATCTTTTTGGTCAGTGCACTGATATGGAAAACATTATGAAGATTGCGGGGGAAAATGATCTCTATGTAATTGAGGATGCAGCCCAGGCAACCGGAGCAGAATATATTTTCACTGATGGTACGCGAAGAAAAGCGGGAACAATCGGGACCATAGGTGCAACTTCCTTTTTCCCTTCAAAAAACCTTGGTTGTTATGGCGACGGCGGAGCCTTATTCACAAATGATGATGTTTTGGCAGGTAAAATAAGGAGTATTGCCAACCACGGGATGAAAGAGAGGTATCACTATGATGATATCGGTGTCAATTCCCGCCTTGATACTCTGCAGGCAGCAATTCTTAATGTCAAGCTGAAATACCTCGATAAGTTCAATTCCGCCAGGAAAGCTGTTGCCGATTACTATGATGAGGCCTTTAAAAACTGCCCTTCAATAATAACTCCAGTAAGATCCGGTTTTTCAACTCATATTTTTCATCAATATACTGTTAAGGTAAAGAACGGGAAAAGGAATGATCTGAAGAAGTATCTTGAGCAGTCTAAAATTCCTGCGATGATCTATTATCCGGGGCCGCTTCATTTACAGGAAGCATACCGTTTCCTCGGATATGGTGAAAATGATTTTCCTGTTACTTCTGATCTGTGCAGTCAGGTCCTTTCTCTGCCAATACACCCCGATATGGAACAGGAACAACTTCATTTTATTTCCTCCAACGTCTTGAAATTCTTTGAAAATCAATAGCTATGGAAAGAGAGTATTTTGCTCATGAAACTACAGTCATTGATGAAGGCTGTAAGATTGGTAAAGGCACAAAAATCTGGCATTTCAGCCATATCATGACCGGATCGGAGATAGGGGAAAACTGTAATATCGGTCAGAATGTTGTGGTCTCTCCCGGAGTCAGACTTGGGAAAAATGTAAAGGTTCAGAATAATGTATCAATTTATACCGGAGTGTTATGCGATGATGATGTTTTTCTCGGACCTTCAATGGTTTTCACAAATATTATTAATCCCCGGAGCGAGGTATTACGGAGAGACAACTACGAGACGACAGTTGTTGAAAAAGGAGCTTCCATAGGTGCTAATTCAACAATTATTTGTGGCATAATAATAGGAAGATATGCATTTATTGGTGCCGGGGCCGTTGTGACAAAAGATGTCAAACCATATGCCCTTGTCGTTGGTAATCCTGCACGTCAGACAGGATGGATGAGTGAATATGGCCATAAGCTTATTTTCGACAGGAAGGGATTTGCAGTTTGTCCTGAAAGTGAAGACAGGTACCGGCTTGAAAATGGAAGTGTGTCTAAAATAATATAACATTAAAACTAACTTATAAAATTTAACAATGGATTCATCTCCAAGGAATTTCGGATTGATAGGGGTCGCAGGATATATAGCTGTCCGCCATCTTAAAGCTATAAAAGATACCGGGAATAATCTCTTAGCAAGCCTTGACAGATTTGACAGTGTCGGACTGCTGGATGCCTATTTCCCGAAAAGCGATTTTTTTGTAGAGTTTGAGCGTTTCGACAGGCATTTTGACAAGCTGAAAAGAACCGGAACTAAAATTGACTACGTAAGTATCTGTTCTCCCAATTACCTGCACGATTCACATATAAGATTTGCCCTGCGTCATCATGCAGATGCAATATGCGAGAAGCCTATTGTTCTTAATCCATGGAATATTGATGCTCTCCAGGAGATCGAAAAGGAAACCGGTCATAAGATCAACACAGTACTTCAGTTGCGGTTGCATCCCAAAATTGTCGAACTCAGGGACAGGATCCGTAATGGCCCAAAGGATAAGGTATATGATGTCGACCTGACCTATATAACAAGCCGCGGTAACTGGTATTATATATCCTGGAAAGGAGATATTCAGAAATCAGGAGGAATAGCAACGAACATCGGGATACATTTTTTTGATATGCTCGGCTGGATCTTCGGAGAAGTAAAAAATAATGTGGTTAACATTTCCGAACCGACAAAAGCAGGCGGGTATCTTGAGCTTAAAAATGCCAGGGTAAGATGGTTCCTGAGCCTTGATTATAATGATATCCCAAAAGAGACAAAAGAGAAAGGACAAAGAACATTCAGATCCATAACAGTAGAAGGTGAAGAAGTTGAATTCAGTGAGGGATTTACCGACCTGCATACATCAACCTACAGGGGAATTATTGATGGTCTCGGATTCGGGCTTGAAGAAGCCCGGCAGTCTGTTGTGACTGCCCACACAATAAGGAATGCAAAACCAATCGGACTACAGGGGAATTATCATCCGATCCTGAAAACTATTTAAATCCTGACAATCAATTTTGCAGACAGACTGAAAAGAGAACTAAAAGCCTAATGAAAAAGAAAATCGTTGTAACAGGGGGAACAGGTTATATTGGTTCCCATACTGCCGTTGAACTGATTGAAGAGGGTTACGAAGTTATACTTATCGACAATTTATATAATTCTGAAGCCGAAATTGCCGACCGGATCGGGAAAATTACTGGTATAATGCCTCATCTTGAGGTGTTCGATATAAGCAACCATGGAAAGCTAAAAAGCTTCTTTGAAAAGAATCGGGATATTTCGTCTATTATACATTTTGCTGCATTTAAAGCAGTCAATGAATCTGTAAATAAACCGCTTGAATACTACAGGAACAATCTTGTTACTCTTATGAACCTGCTGGATGCTATGGCAAATTTTAGTATCCCTTCACTGGTCTTCTCATCATCCTGCACAGTATACGGACAACCGGATATGCTGCCTGTAAAAGAGGATACTCCGGTACAGCCTGCTACTTCACCTTATGGTAATACAAAAAAAATCGGAGAAGAAATTATAAGAGACACCATTTCAGCAAACAAGAACTTAAAAGCTATTTCATTAAGGTATTTCAATCCTATCGGGGCTCATCCTTCTGCAATGATCGGAGAGCTGCCACGCGGAGTACCTGAGAATCTTGTACCGTTTATCACTCAGACGGCCATCGGACTGCGGGATACTCTCCAGGTGTTCGGAAATGATTATAATACACCTGACGGATCATGTATCAGGGATTATCTTCATGTTGTTGATCTTGCAAAGGCTCATGTTGTTGCTGTCAGGAGGCTTATTGAAAACAGAAACAAGAAGAGATATGAAGTCTTTAATCTGGGAACAGGGAAGGGTGTTACTGTTCTTGAAGTTATTGAGTCTTTTGAGAGGGTAACAGGAATGAAGCTGAATTATAAAATTACCGGAAGAAGAGCCGGAGACATTGAAAAAATATGGGCTGATGCTTCGTTTGCAAGTAATGAATTAGGCTGGAAAACAAGGAGTTCACTTGACGAAGCTGTAGGTACAGCATGGGAATGGGAAAAGAATCTAAGGAAGAAAAGCTTATAATTATGAATGTAAAAAGAACAATCCTCATTACAGGCGGGGCAGGATTCATAGGATCTCATGTTGTGAGAAGATTTGTCAATAACTATCCTGATTACCTTATTGTGAATGCCGATAAGCTAACCTACGCAGGAAACCTTGAGAACCTGAAGGATATTGAAACAAAAAAGAACTATGTTTTTGAGAGGACAGATATTACAGTTAAAGAGGCTGTCATCGGCCTTTTCAGCAAGTATGCTTTTGACGGAGTAATTCATCTGGCTGCAGAATCCCATGTTGACAGGTCAATTACTCATCCTGATGATTTTGTCTTTACCAATATTGTGGGAACAGTAAATCTTCTGAATACAGCTCTTAGTTGCTGGCTGAAAGATTTCAGACAAAAACTGTTCTATCATATTTCTACCGATGAGGTTTATGGAACACTTGGAGCAGACGGAAGGTTCACTGAAGAGACGGCATATGATCCAAGAAGCCCTTATTCCGCTTCAAAAGCAAGTTCAGATCATCTGGTCAGGGCATATTATCATACATTCGGACTGCCGGTATTAATCTCGAACTGTTCAAACAATTACGGTCCGAACCAGTTTCCTGAGAAGCTGATCCCGCTGGCAATCAACAATATAAAAACCAACAAACCTGTTCCGGTTTACGGAAAGGGCGAAAACATAAGAGACTGGCTTTATGTGGAAGATCACGCTTCCGCTATTGATCTTATTTTTCACAGGGGGAAAACAGGTGAGACATATAATATCGGCGGAAATAACGAATGGAAAAATATTGATCTTATAAGGATGCTTTGCAGAATTATGGACAAGAAACTGAACCGGCCGGCCGGAACTTCCGAAAAGCTTATAACATTTGTAAAGGATCGTCCGGGTCATGACCTCAGATATGCCATCGACTCATCGAAACTCAGGAGAGAAATGGATTGGTCACCTATCCCCAGCTTTGAGACCGGACTTGAAAAAACTGTAGAATGGTACCTTTCAAATATAAGGTGGCTGGAAAATGTTATTTCAGGAGATTATGAAAAATATTATGAATCAATGTATTCCGGAAGATAACAGAGGTTATTTAATTTGATTTATTCTCTCTATCAGCTCATCACCCAGGGCAGTTTTTTGTGTTATATGGTCCTGAATTGACGATACGACACTGTTTGATTCGAATTCGCCTCTCACCTGTTCAAAATCACGTTTTTTGATTTCTTCTCCACCATCAATTCCAAAACCGGTTCTTGAAGAAAGGTTGAATTCTTTTCTTGCATCATCATATAACATCTTGTCAAGATCTATAACGCTCTTCTTCCATTTTTCAACCATTGAGCGGACATCATCAGCTGTGAACTCACTGATGGGTTTCCCGACCTCTTTCTCAAGCCTTTCACAAGCCCAGGTCCATTCCCAGTCATAATATGACTGATGCATTTTGCAGAATTCATCTTCGATGAGCTTAAGCGTGGATATCTTACCGGATTCAATTTCGTCCAGCATTTTATCTACAATCCTTTGCGGAGCAATAAGACCTGCCATATCGACCCATTCCCCGTTACCTCTTGATTTTCCATTCGGTTCCAGTCTTTTCTGCAGGTCACTGTTTGATTTAAATTTTATATTTTCAAGTCTTTTTATCAGGGAGTTGCCCAGAAACTTGTTTATTCCGGTCTGGTACATTTCAATACCTTTGTCCAGAGAAGGACCTTTTATGATCATGTTATTGTAGCTATAGGAAGATGAAACAGGTCCGGCTACCGATTTTATCCTGCGTAAAAGATCCCTCCCCTCAAACATTTTACGTATAGTATAAGGACTCAGCAGATTAAAGTTAACCTGGTCGATCTTTAAAGGATCTTTTCTCCTGTCGCGTTTCGGCCATTTTTGCGCATCACGTATTGTACCGACACTTCTTAGATTTACACCCGGAACAAGAATACTCTCATCATTACTTTCTATAAGATATGAAAAGGGTAAAGATGATGTATCCATATTTTTATAATGCCTGCCCATTACAAGAGTAAACGGTCCTATTCGTGCCGGCCATAGCATGTAAGAATCACTCGTTGTCTTTGAACCTCTCTCCATAATACCCTGGTGGATAGGGCCCAGTTTGTACATGTGGTTACTCTGATTCGATCCGCTGCCTGCATTCATAAATGAAAAGATCCCGGCAATAAGCAGAGTCGATTTGTGATGAGTAACTGTATAAGGACCTGCAAAAATTGAACAGGCTTCTCCGTGAAATCCGGCGCAGTTGGCAAAAAAGAGAGAATTCTCTGCTGAGTAATGTTTCCCAAGAACACAGCCCTGGCCGATGAAACATTTGTCAATCAGGGTTGATTCTGTAACTATTGATCCCGAGCATACAATAAAATGCTCCATTATAACACCCGGTCCAATAAATACAGGATCTTCCTTGCAGCTGTTCACTGAACCCTCATTGAGACTGATTGCACCTTCTACCCTGCTGAAAGGACCCAGCTTAATGTTCCTGATGTCACGGCAATTAAGAATTTTGGAATTCTGACCAATTGTTCCCTTATCGGAAGTCATCGATTTTGAATATTCAGCCACCATCTTCTCAATTTTTTGTATGGCCTGATCCCGATGTCTGTAAAGGGCAATTATATAAGCCTGATGCGCAGAAAGCTGATCCCATATTGTAACTGATCTTCCTCCGGTTTCGTTAAGTACCGCCACTTCGGTACCGTTCCCAAAGGTTGATGTCCCAACAGTATGAATTTTACCACAGTTCTTTATTATTACATCATCCTGAATGTTGTAGTTCGCTATATAATCGCCAATATTGCTTATGAGCACATTTGATCCGATATTACAATTATGGATATGAGCGTTTGATATCCCGCACCTGATAGTAACCCCTGCTTCATCAGTATATGTTTTCGTGCACTCGCCAAGTGTTATATCACCTGAAAAGGTGACATTGGAATAGTATTCCGGATTAAATCCACTGGTTGCTTTAACCTTGTTCCAGTCGTCACATTTACAGCCATTCTTTTGGAGAACCTTAATTTCGGAATCAAAAAGACTGTGGTAATTCACTGAAGCTTTCATATAGGATCTTTTAAAATGGATTTATTCGACAGTCACCGATTTGGCCAGATTTCTTGGCTGGTCAACGTTGCATCCCCTGAGGAGAGCTATGTGATATGAAAGAAGCTGAAGAGGAATAACGGCAAGAAGTCCGGAAAAAGCTGTTATGGTTTCAGGTACTTCAAGGACATAATCAGCCATTTTCTTTATGATCTCATCTCCTTCGGTGACAATAGCAATAACTTTACCCTTTCTGGCTTTGATCTCCTGAATATTATTTACGATCTTGTCGTAAGTGTCATCTTTAGTCGCAACGACAATTACAGGCATATTCTCATCAATAAGGGCGATGGGGCCGTGTTTCATTTCCGCTGCCGGATAACCTTCGGCATGGATATAGGAAATTTCCTTAAGCTTCAGGGCTCCCTCGAGTGCTACAGGGAAAAGGTATCCTCTTCCGAGGTAAAGAGCATTATGAATATTCTCAAAGATTTTTGATAACTCCTGTGCTTTTGAGTTTATTTCAAGAGTTTTTTCAATTTTATCCGGTATAGAGACCAATTCGGTAATAAGCTCTTTATATCTCTGACCGGAAATATTTCCCTTAAGATGTCCAATCTCAAATGCTATCATTGCAAGAGCTGTAACCTGTGTTGTAAAAGCTTTTGTTGAAGCAACCCCTATTTCAGGACCAGCATGGGTATAAACGCCTGCATCTGTTTCACGGGGAATGCTGCTCCCGACAACATTACATATCCCGATAACAAGTGCCCCCTTCGATTTAGCGAGCTTAACAGCAGCCAGAGTGTCAGCAGTTTCACCGCTCTGGCTTATTGCAATTACAATATCTCCCTTTTTTATTATCGGATTCCGGTACCTGAATTCCGAAGCATATTCAACTTCAACAGGTATCCGTGTAAATTCTTCAAAGAAATATTCGCCAATTAATCCTGCGTGCCATGAAGTACCGCAAGCGATTATTATAATTCTCTCGGACTGCGATACTGTTTCGAGCACCTGGTGCAAGCCCCCCAGCATAATACCTGAATGATCCGGAAGGACCCTGCCCCTGAAAGTGTCGTGGATCGCTCTTGGTTGTTCAAAGATCTCTTTGAGCATAAAATGAGGAAATCCCTCTTTGTCAATCTCCCCGATTTTAAGATCTATTTTCTTTACAACCGGCTCTATTTTTTCAACCCTGATTGTCTTGAGCACCAGCTCCTCTTTCTTGATAATGGCCAGATCGTCATCATTGAGATAGATTACCCGCTGGGTATATTCAACAATTGGAGTGGCATCAGAAGCTATGAAATTCTCACCTTCTCCGACACCGATCACCAGAGGGCTTCCCTTTTTTGCTGCGAACAGCTTGTCAGGCTCTTTGGTACAAATAATAACCAGGCCGTACGCTCCCTCAACTCTGTTCAAAGCAAGGGTTATAGCCTGTTCTGCAGTCAGATCACCCTCAATATACAAATGCTCGATCAGGTTTGCCAGAACTTCAGTATCAGTCTGACTTGTAAAAGTTATTCCACGTCCTAAGAGATGTTTTTTAATAAGTGCATAATTTTCAATAATACCATTATGAACAACAATGAAGTTCCCTTTGCAGGAGATCTGAGGATGGGCATTCAGCTCGTTAGGTTCTCCGTGTGTCGCCCACCTGGTATGACCCATCCCGATGGTTCCATTGAAGTCAGACTTGTTTACAATCTCCTCAAGTTCCTGCACTCTTCCTTTACATTTAAAGATTTTGGTTTCGCCATTGATAAGTGCAAGTCCTGCGGAGTCGTATCCCCTGTATTCAAGACGTTTCAGACCATTAATAATTATATCACGGGCAGGTCTGGAGCCAATGTAGCCAATAATACCGCACATATAAATTGAATTAATAAAACCGGGAACGAATATAAAGTAAAATTTCAGAACTTAGTATAGGTAAATTCAAATTTTGCAGGGTTTGAATTACCATTCGCTCTTAAGATTACGTTATTTGTTGATGAAGGTATCAGGAATAACTCCAGGTCCGGAGTAAGAACGTGAGTTGTATCCTGGAGGTAACTCTGGACATAAGAAGCCAGGTTAAGATTGTAAACATTGGCAGTGGTGTCAGCAGTGCCGTCGAAAAATTCACTTGCAATAAGATAGTCAGGTACATAGTATCTGTCCCCCGCATCGGTGACATATCTGAGGTAAACCTGTGAGGCTATTGTTGAGGGCTTGTAAATATCATCGTCATAAACAATCGGGAAAGTAATCCGTGCTTTATTGACAATTACCTTCGACATATCGAGAATATCCTTAACATCTTTAAGCCCCGGTATTTTAATTTTTGTATAGACCCCGTTCATTATCTGGGCATAGGCCAGGGTATCAGCATAGCCGTCATTTATATGCTGCACCCGCTTTTCCGCCTGGGCAGCGCTGAAGTCATGTTCATAACGGTTGAAACAGGCATTTGTACTGAAGGCATCAAGAATAAAATAATATTCAACTGAGTTAAGGTTCCCTACTTCATGCAAATACAATGCAAAATAGTTTGAATAAGATTCATATGTACCAGGCGAATCCAGGCTCACTGAAAGAAATACAGGAGTACTTGTCGGGGCCAGTTGAAAATATAATCCTTTAAAATAAGATCGGAAATCGGGCTTGGAACTACTATAGAACAGTTTTGATGTGTCACGGATAAGATATTCGCCAAAAGAAATAGGAATATCCATTTCGATACTATTAATCGTATCTGCCTTAAGTTCAGGCAACTGTAGGCCAGACCAGTTTTGACCGGTCAGGGGAACGGGTTGATTTGAGTAATAGACGGTATCGTTGTATATAATTTTATCGATCTCTGAAAGATTCAGATACTGCGGTTCATTAACGTTTCCGGTTACTGTAAGGAACTTCATGAACAGTTTAACTGAATCAACCACATAGGCAATCTGTTCCTTCCACTCAGAACCAAGTCTCATCTGTGATACAAACTCGGTTGTTGTAGTACCAAAATAGGGATCATATATCTGTCCCAGATAAGATGTAGCAGGACTTGCTGAGCCGATAGAATCGCCGTAAACTGTATAGGTCCTGATACTTATTGTATCGGTCGAGAATACTTGCACAAAATCTGACGGAGGAAGCAAATCCTTTCCAATAATTGTAGGATCATCTTCGCATGAAGATAAAAGACAAAGGATGCCCGTGACTATCAGTAAAAAATGACTAAAGTTATTTTCAGAAAATAATCTTCGGGAAAATATTGAATTACAACAGGATCTTATCATAAAAGTCGTTATAGGCATCTATATATTGTGTCTCATCCATATAAGTGAGAACCGGTTTTTTAATTGTCTTGATATACTTGATTAATTCATCATTTATCTTTTCACTTCCTATGATGATCCCGTCCGAATACTTAATTGCCAACTTTGAAACATTTATAAAATCAGGCTTTTTAACCAGTTTAAGATTCTCCCCGTCTATTCCGTCAAATCGCAATTTATCAGCGAACGTTGATCTAAACGGCATTTTGAAATCATTATTGTAAACTGAATAAATAATTTTATAGTTATGGAACAGGGGATCATCATTGTAAATGCTTCGAAGATAAACAGGAACAAGTGCTGACATCCAGCCGTGACAATGAACTATATCAGGCGCCCAGCGAAGTTTTTTGACAGTTTCAATCACACCACGTGCAAAAAAGAGAGCTCGCTCATCATTATCTTCAAATTCACGTCCTGTCGAGTCAGCGACAATATGTTTTCTCTGGAAATAATCATCATTATCAATAAAATAGACCTGCATTCTGGCGCTCTGGATAGAAGCAACTTTTATTATCAGCGGATGATCAGTATCATCAATAATCAGGTTCATCCCTGAAAGCCTTATTACTTCGTGGAGCTGATTACGCCGTTCGTTGATACACCCATACCTGGGCATGAATGTACGGATCTCCTTACCCCTCTCCTGAATGCCCTGGGGCAGGTATCTTCCGATCTTTGATAGTTTGGTTTCCCCTAAATAGGGAGTGATTTCCTGTGAAATGAATAGGACCTTCCTGCTTTCCATTATCCCTGCCTCATTATATCATTTCTTAACAAGCTGCAAAGATACTAATAAAAAATGAGATAATTTACAAGACATAATTGCTGGAGGCTCTTTGAACAACCACCTTTCAAGGGGGTTGGAGGTAGGTATAAAGATGAAAAAATATCCCCCGATCCCCCTTCAAAGGGGGCCGATTACAAACAACCAGTAACTGTCAACTTAAAATAATTACTATTAGCTTTGTATGTTAAATTTTCTTAAATGAATATTACAAGCACTGTTAAGGAGCTCCAAAAACGTATAAGGGTGCTCCATCTTTCACCTGTCGGATTTGTACCCACAATGGGTGCCTTGCACGACGGTCATATCTCACTGGTGAGAAACGCTGTCAGAGAATGCCCTCTGATTGTGGTCAGCATATTTGTTAATCCGGAACAGTTCAACGACAAGCAGGACCTTAAGAATTATCCTAGAACAATTGAAGCAGATCTTGACCTTCTTAAAATGCATCTAAGGAAAGAAGATATAGTATTTACACCCACCGAAATGGAGATATATCCGACAGAAGATAAGAGGATTTTTACCTTCGGCAATCTTGACAATGTGATGGAGGCACTTCATCGTCCGGGTCATTTCAATGGTGTGGCAAAGGTCGTATCAAGGCTGTTTGACATTGTCGGGCCGGATATTGCCTACTTCGGAATGAAGGATTTTCAGCAGGTTGCAGTAATCCGGGAGCTTGTGAAGCAATGTAATTATAAGACAAGAATTTCCGGAAATCCGATAATCCGTGAACCCGATGGCCTTGCAATGAGTAGCAGGAATAAACTTCTTGAACCGAAGGAGAGGAAAAAAGCACCTGTGATTTTTAAAACAATATCCGCTGCATCCGGTATGCTAAAAAGATATGACATAGATGAGATAAAGGAATTTATAAGCAGGAAAATAGAAAAATCTGATAATTTCCACGTTGAATACTTCGAAATTGTGGATGACCGGGAACTCATCCCTGTCCATCAAAAGAGCCAGATGAAAAAGGAGAAACATTACTTTGGATGTATAGCTGTCAAAACAGGAAAAATACGCCTTATTGATAATATTGAATTCCCGTTGGGCTGATTCAAAAGGTTGATTACCTTTGCGGCATTATTAAAACTCATTCTATACCAGGTATATGTTGATAGAAATATTAAAATCGAAGATACACAGGGTTACGGTAACAGAAGCTAACCTGAATTACATTGGGAGCATTGCAATAGATCAGGACCTGATGGATGCTGCAAATATCATCGAAAATGAAAAAGTCCAGGTATTGAACCTGAATAACGGTGAACGGCTGGAGACTTATGTCATTAAAGGGGAAAGAGGTTCTGGCGAAATCTGTCTGAATGGAGCTGCTGCCAGAAAAGTAGTCCCGGGTGATATTCTTTTAATAATGTCTTTCGCAACGATGGATATTAATGAAGCGAAATCATTCCGGCCTGTCATTATCTTTCCCGATACAAAAACAAACAAACTGATCTGATTTTGAAGAAGAAGATAATACAGGTACTAAAATTCATTGTCCTTTTTTCAATAGGAATTCTGCTCCTCTGGCTTGCTTTTCGCAGTGTCGATTTCGAGAAGCTTGCCGAAGGTCTGAGGAAAGCAAATTACTACTGGCTGATATTATCGATCTTCTTTAGTGTAATAGCCTATTTAGGACGCGCACGCCGCTGGCAGCTGCTGATCCACCCGCTCGGATACAAACCATCTTTCCTGAATACTTTTAACGCTATGATGGTTGGATATCTGGCAAATCTGGCATTGCCGAGAGTAGGAGAAATTACCCGGTGTGTTGTTCTCGGGAAAAAAGAAAAACTCCCTGTCGATCAGCTTTTTGGAACAGTAATAATAGAACGGACTATTGATCTCTTTTCAGTTCTTGCTCTTCTTATAATCGTAATTTTCACCAGCAGTACAATAGTAAATATCTGGCTTAGAGAGAGTATTTTCATACCTTTAAAAGAAAAAATCTTTTCGTCGTTCGGTTTCACATGGATCGTGTGGACCTCACTTGCAGTTATGTGTATTCTTGCTCTGTCCCTGCTGATAATCTACAGAAAAAACCTCCGGAAGATCAAATTCATTTCAAAGATATTCGAGCTTGCAAAAGGAGTGATCAATGGACTCAAGACAATCACAAAACTTGAAAGAAAATGGGAGTTCATTGCACTTACTATTTTCATATGGATCAACTATGCTCTGATGACATGGGTAGTAGTATTCGCCCTTGAAAGTACTTCCGATATCACTTTCGGGGAATCGATTTTTATTCTTGTAATAGGAGGACTGGCCATGTCAGTACCCGTACAGGGAGGAATTGGCGCGTTCCATTATATTGTATCAAGGGGAATTGTAGTGATCCAGGGAGTACCTCTCGAGGATGGCCTTATTTATGCTATCCTGACCCACGAATCGCAGATATTTTTTGAACTCCTTATAGGTCCTGTTTCATTCTTTCTGCTTTTCGGCAGAAAGAAAAAAGAAGCCTCCGCTTCAGCTGTGTAATACTTCACAATATGGCAAAAAATAAAACAGTCTTTGTCTGCCAGAATTGCGGCTCAGAATCTCCAAAATGGATTGGCAGATGTCCTTCCTGCAAAGAGTGGAACACTTACCACGAAGAAATAATTGCACCCGTTTCTTCCCGGGCATCAGCATTTATAAGGGATCTGGAAAAGAGAGAGCCTGTACTACTCGACAACATTCATGCTGATGAAAAGAACAGGCAAAAAACAGGGATATCCGAGCTGGACAGAATCCTTGGCGGAGGTATGGTAAGCGGCTCCCTTATACTCCTCGGAGGCGAACCAGGGGTAGGTAAATCGACTCTTGCGCTTCAGCTGGCACTCGGATTGAAACAGACTAAAATACTATATGTCTCGGGAGAAGAAAGCGAGGAACAGATCAGCCTCAGAGCTCACAGACTTAAAAACTCCAATCCTCAGTGTTATATTCTTGGCGAGACTGAACTTGAAAATATTCTGTCTCACTCGGAAAACCTGAAACCCGGATTAATAATTATCGATTCAATACAGACTGTCAGCACCGGAATGCTTGAATCACCGGCAGGTTCAGTATCACAGGTCAGGGAATGCGCTGCACAGCTTTTAAAGTATTCTAAAATCACCGGCATTCCGGTTTTTCTGATCGGACATATTACAAAGGACGGTACTCTTGCAGGCCCAAAGGTTCTTGAGCACATTGTTGATGTTGTGCTCTATTTTGAAGGTGATAATAATTATGTTTACCGTATACTCCGCTCGGTTAAAAACCGGTTTGGTTCGACTTCGGAAATCGGGATATTTGAGATGGCTGAGGCAGGCCTTAAAGAGGTCCATAATCCTTCAGAACTATTTATCAACCAACACGATGAACCGCTAAGCGGAATTTCAATTGCTGCTACAATCGATGGACTTCGTCCGTTCCTTATTGAGATTCAGGCGCTTGTAAGCAGCGCTGTTTACGGAACACCACAGAGAAGTGCAACCGGATTTGATATACGAAGGCTTAACATGTTGCTTGCAGTCCTTGAAAAAAGAGCAGGCTTCAGACTCGGAATAAAGGATGTTTTTCTTAACATAGCAGGAGGAATTAAAGTAAGTGATCCGGCTATAGATCTTGCAATAATAAGTTCCGTCCTCTCATCGAATCTTGATATCCCTGTTGCAAAAGAGATATGTTTTGCAGGAGAGGCAGGTCTTTCGGGTGAGATCAGGCCTGTTTCCAGAATCGAACAGCGTATAAGGGAAGCTTCAAAAATGGGATTTAAAAAGATCTGTCTTTCAAAATACCACGGGAATATTTCTCTGAAGGGGCTTGATATTGAGGTGGTGCATGTGGGGAAGATTGAGCATCTGGTGAGGTCATTATTCGGGTGAAAAAAACCCGGTCATACTTATGTCCTGAATTTAGCCCCCCTTTTGGGGGGTGTCTCGCGTAGCGGGACGGGGGGTTAATACTTCTCCCTCAGCGGATTATTCATTCTTGAACTTTCGCGTTTTACTTTTTCACAGTCGAGCTCCATAATAAAGCCTGACGGACGTTCAAACTCATCAGCTTCCATAATGCCTAACTGTGGATCGTTATATACCTTTTTAAGGAATATTCCAAAAATGGGCAGTGCCACATTTGCGCCCTGTCCTTCACTCAGTGTTTCAAAATGGATCGCCCGGTCTTCCCAACCGCTCCATACTCCTCCGACAAGATTTGGGGTCACCCCCATAAACCATCCGTCAGACTGCTCCTGAGTGGTGCCTGTTTTCCCTCCTATCTGGTTCATAAGCATATAAGGTTCCCTGCGCAGCCTGAGAGCTGTTCCGTTTGTAACTACTCTTTGCAACAGATTGATCATCAGATATGCAGTCTCTTCACTCAAAACTTCTTCAATTTTGGGTGTGAACCTCGAAATAACATTTCCGTTTTTGTCTTCAATTCTTGTTACATACATAGGACGTGTATACACTCCCTTATTTGCAAAAGTCCCATATGCTCCTACCATCTCCTCAAGCTTGATATCTGAGGTCCCCAGAAATATTGAATTAACAGGATCAATAAAGCTTCTCACACCCATCTTACTCATCAGGTCGGTAACTGCTGTCGGCCTGAACTGTTCCATAACCCATGCCGAAATATAGTTTTCAGAATTTGCCAGACCCCATGAAAGTGTAACCATCTTACCATGGTACGCTTTCGGGCCGGAGCTTCTTGGAGTCCAGGTTGAATCTATTGCAATATCATAAAAAGAACGCGGGATGTTTTCGACCTCATAGCATGGAGTGTATCCATTCTGCATGGCAATTGTATAAAGGAATGGTTTTATAGTACTGCCAACCTGTCTTCTCTGCTGGGTAACCGCATCATATTTGAAATATCTGAAATCCGGTCCGCCAACATAAGCTTTGACATGGCCGGTTCGTGGTTCTTCAACCATAAATCCTGACCGGATAAAGTACTTATAATACTTTATTGAATCAAGAGGTGTCATTATAGTATCTAATTCTCCTCTCCATGAAAAAACCTTCATCCTTACCTTTGTATTGAATGCCATCATTATTGAATCATCAGGGAACCCCGCCGCTTTCATCATATAATATCTGTCACTCTGCCTTAAGGAAGTCATTATTAATTCATCAATTTGTTTTCTTGTCAGATCATCTGAATAGGGTGGATTTCTGAATCCCTTTGACCTTATATAAAAGTCGGGTTGTACCTCTTTTGACAGATGTTCTGTAACTGCTTCCTCAGCATATTGCTGCATTTTAGAGTTAATCGTAGTATATATTTTCAGACCATCTCTGTAAATATCATAGTCCGACCCGTCAGGCTTTTTATTCTTACTGCACCAGCCATAAAGCAAGTTATTCTCCCATTCCCAGAGCGCTTCCTCATAAGATGCTTCCCTTACATACTTAGACCGGTCCGGTTTCGTTTTGGTCATCATGGTTCTCAGGTATTCACGCAGATATGTTGCGCGTCCGGAATTGTGATCCTCGATCTGAAAGTCGAGTTCGATAGGAAGTTTCTTTATTGAATCTGCATATACACGTTCCAGATAGCCATATTTTTCCATCTGCGAAATGACAATATTTCTTCTCTGGAACATCTTGTCATAAAACCTGACGGGATTAAAAGCACTTGAGTTCTTGAGCATCCCGACAAGAACCGCTGCCTGTTGGATATTAAGCGAATCAGGAGTTATATTAAAGTAAGTTCTTGCTGCAGACCTTATACCGATAGCCTGATAAAGAAAATCATACTTATTAAGATACATCGCAATAATCTCTTCCTTTGTGTAGCTTTTTTCAAGCTTTACGGCTGTCTGCCACTCTTTGAATTTGGAAACACCAAGCCTCATTTTTTTTACAAATGAAGATACCTGAGCTGTATCTCTTGGATAAAGCAGCTTGGCCAGCTGCTGGGTAATAGTGCTCCCTCCTCCCGTATTCTGACCAAGGAGGATAGTTCTGAAAACCGCCCTTCCGATACCGCGAACGTCAATTCCTGAATGTCTGTAGTACCTAATATCTTCCGTTGCTATCAAAGCGCTCACTAGATATGGCGAAAGGTCTTTGTAGTCTGTCCAGGTCCTGTTCTCAATACTTATCTTACCGAGAAGAACTTCATCATCGGAATAGACCTCTGCTGCAAGATAATATTCAGGATTCTCAAGTTCAGTGAAAGATGGCATTGGTCCAAGCTTCCCGTTTGATATAAGTATAAATATTATGAGGGCTAAAATGAACGGGAAAGTGAATAATGCCCAGAACCAGATAAGGTATTTTTTGTTTTTTCCAGCGCCTTCCATCGGGCTCATGAATTTATCGCAAAAATAGTAAAATAAAAGAATCTTAACGGTTTATTTTGAAGTTTGGTACCTAATTGATTTACTTTGCGGTGTTTTTATGTGAAATAAATCTGCGTCTGATATGATCGAAAATCTTGTAATCGTTGAGTCCCCTGCAAAGGCAAAAACTATTGAGAAATTCCTGGGAAAAGATTTCCGTGTTATATCAAGCCTCGGCCATATAAGGGACCTTGCAAAAAAGAATCTGGGGATAGATATTAAAAATGATTTTAAACCCGATTATGAGATCCCGAAAGAGAAGACCAAGGTGGTAAACGAATTAAGGAAAGTCGCTTCAGAAGCAAAAAATATCTGGATCGCATCTGATGAGGACCGTGAAGGAGAAGCAATTGCTTGGCATCTTGCAGGTGTGCTTAAACTTGATCTCGCAACAACGCGAAGAATCGTCTTTCATGAGATAACAAAAGAGGCTATCTCAAATGCCATTGAAAACCCCCGGGCAATTGATATGAATCTTGTTAATTCCCAGCAGGCCCGTCGTATTCTTGACAGAATTGTCGGGTTTGAAATATCTCCGGTATTATGGAAAAAAGTTCAGCCATCACTTTCTGCCGGAAGGGTTCAGTCAGTAGCAGTGAGGCTTATTGTAGAACGGGAAAGGGAAATAATATCTTTTAAATCTGAATCATCATTCAGAGTAACTGCAATATTCAGACTTGACAAGACAAATGGAGATGCATCCATTTTAAAAGCGGAGGCTTCTAAAAAGTTCCCCAATGAGGCTGATGCACAGAAATTTCTTGAATTGTGCAGCACCTCAGAATACAAGGTGACAAATGTTACTGTCAAACCGGGAACAAGATCTCCGGCTCCCCCATTCACAACTTCCACCCTTCAGCAGGAAGCTTACCGAAAGCTTGGATTTTCTGTTGCCCAGACTATGGCCGTGGCTCAGAGGCTCTATGAAGCAGGGAAGATTACATACATGAGAACCGATTCGACAAATCTTTCAAAACTGGCGCTCGCAAAATCGCGCGAAACAATTATTTCGGAATTTGGCGAAAAATATTCAAAGACACGCCAGTTCAAGACCAAAACCAAGGGTGCTCAGGAAGCTCACGAAGCAATACGTCCTGCTTATCCTGATAATAAGATTATACAGGGCAATCTGAATGAGAAAAAGCTTTATGAACTGATCTGGAAAAGGACAATATCTTCCCAGATGTCAGATGCTGAAATTGAAAAAACAACTATCGGAATCGATATGAATAACTCACCTGTTATTTTTAATGCTACCGGTGAAGTTATTAGATTTGATGGATTTCTTAAAGTATACACCGAATCAACCGATCAGGAAAATGGTGAAGATGAAAGATATGTTATCCCTCCCGTAAAGAATGGGATGCCTCTGTATTATAACAGTGTGACTGCAGCCCAGAAATTCACTGCTCCGCCTCCCCGTTACACTGAGGCAAGCCTGGTCAAAAAGCTTGAGGAACTGGGAATCGGAAGACCTTCGACATATGCTCCTACTATATCAACAATCCAGAACAGAGGCTATGTTTCGCGCGAAGACCGTCCGGGTGAAAAGAGACAGGTAAAAATACTGTCTCTCGAAAAGGGAAAAGTGACAGCCATGACCAGAAGTGAGGTGACCGGAAAAGAAAAATCAAAGTTGTTCCCTCAGGATATAGGGATGATTGTCAATGATTTCCTTATGGAGAACTTTTCTGAAATAGTTGATTATCATTTTACAGCTGAGGTTGAGGAACAATTCGATGAGATAGCTAACGGTAATCTGAAGTGGACAGGAATGCTTCATAATTTCTATGACCCTTTTCATAAGACAGTTGAAAATACACTTGAGAAAAAAGACCGGAAGACCAGTATTAGGACTCTTGGGAACCACCCTGAAACAGGAGAACCTGTTACGGTAAGGATGGGCAGGTTTGGACCTGTTGCCCAGATTGGCAGTGCTGAAAACGGTAACAAACCCAGATTTGCCAGCCTTGCAAAAAATCAACTTATAGAAACTTTAACACTTGAGGAAGCGTTAAATCTATTTCGTTTGCCCAGGTCGCTCGGATCTCATGAAGGGGATGAAATAGTGGTGGGAATTGGAAAGTTCGGACCCTATTTAAGGTTTAAAAATAAATTCTTTTCTTTGAAAAAAGGAGTCGATGATCCATACTCAATAACAGTTGAAAGGGCTGTTGAAATAATCAACGAAAAGAATGAAAATGAAAAGAAGAAAATTATTAAGGATTTCGGCGATATTATGGTCCTGAATGGAAGGTTTGGGCCATATCTTACATGGGAGAAGCAGAATTACAGGCTTCCAAAAGGAACCGATGCTGAAAAGCTGACTAAGGAGGATTGCAAACAAATAATAGAAAAAAGTGATAAGACCAGGAAAAAATCCTGAAAAGAACCATGATAGACCTGAATGATTATTTTGATCCGGTAAGTATTGAAAAACCTGAATATGAATATCTCTCAAATCAGGCAGGCTTTCCGCATAATATCTCGATCCATACAGAAAGTTCCCCACTAAGGGATGTGACCAAATATAAAATTGCGTTGTTCGGGATACCCGATGGAAGAAATTCTCACTCCACCGGGACCATGAAGGCACCAGACAGTATCAGAGGCGAGCTTTACAGGCTTGCCAGAATACCGGGAAAATCAAAGATCATTGACCTGGGAAATATGAAAAATGGTGTCACTTTTAACGATACCATTTCCGGGCTGCGCGATATCCTTAATTTTCTCTTAGGTGTAAATATATTCCCTGTTATGATTGGAGGAAGCAGCGCTTTGACAGCCTCTATCGACAAGGCTCTGTCGGATCTGAAAATAAAATATACGTTAACTGCTGTTGATTCACGGATAGATTATATTAATGATAAGAAAGAACCAGATTCTTTTAATTACCTGAATAATATTATCCATAATCATAAAAGTTATTTTAATCATTTCATAAATATAGGATATCAGACCTATCTGAATGATCAGCAGGTTTTAAACCGTTTCCTGAAGAGAAAATCTGAGCTTGTCAGGATCGGCGATGTAAGGAAAGCCATTTACCTTACAGAACCTTTTTTCCGTGATTCAGACGTGGCAGTATTTGATATTTCTGCAGTGAGACAATCTGATGCTCCCGGAACCATATGCCCGTCTCCGAATGGATTTTATGGTGAAGAGATCTGTCTGCTGGCAAGATATGCCGGAATCTCAGATAATCTTAAGATTTTCAGCTTGTTTGATGTGAATCCGGAGCTTGATATCAGGAACCAGACCGTTAGTCTTGCAGCCCAGATATTATGGTTTTTCCTGGAAGGTTTCTCCCAGAAGCAATATGAGGCGCCCGTTCTCAGCAACAGTAACTCGGGAAGGTTTATAAGATATCATGTTAGAATAACGGATCTTGAAGATGATCTCATTTTTGTTAAAAGCACTCTTACAGACAGGTGGTGGATGGAGCTGAGTACCGGTGACGACCAGTCAGTATATATCTCCTGTTCACATGAGGATTATCTCAAAGCTAACCGGAATGAAGTTCCGGAGAGATGGGTTTTTGGTGTGGAAAGACTAAGGACCTGAATGCTCAGCAAGTTTCATTTGTTTATCTGATGAGGTATTTTTTTGAAACTTTTAAGGAGAATCTCTCGTTAAAGTGAATATTATTTGTCCATAAATAAATAAATGTATACTTATCTTCGTTATAGATTTTTATGTAATTTTACTGGTTCAATACAAAGTATATCTTACTGACTGGTTTGGTAGAGGATGAAAAAAGTTTGTGTAGCATTTTTTCTATTGTTGTTTTTTAGCTTTCCCGGATGGGCTCAGCAGGATCCGCTTACTAGTCATTATATGTTCAACATCATGACTTTTAATCCCGGAATTGCAGGCACTTCGGGGATGATCTGCGCTACTGCCATTAACCGGCAGCAATGGATAGGATTTGAAGGTTCTCCTTCAACTACAATATTTAATATCAACGCCCCTGTTTCAATCTTCAAGATTAAAAGCGGTATCGGGCTGGTAGTGGAAAGCGATAATATTGGTTTTGACAGGGATATAAACATATCAGCAGCATATTCCTATATTATGGATCTGGGAACTGCGAAACTCGGAATCGGAATTAACCTCGGAATGCTGAATAAAACACTTGATCCCACCTGGGAAATACCTGACGGTGGTGATTTTACCCAGCCCGATCAGGATCCGCTAATACCTGTTAACAAGGAGAGTATAGTAGCTTTTGATGCAGGTTTTGGTCTTTACCTAAGAAGTGACAGATTTTATGCATCAGCTTCAGTGACACATATAAACCAGCCTGCGATTAAATATACAAAAGGAGAATCATATATAAGCAGACATTACTACCTGACGGCAGGTTATACAATTCAACTTCCGAATCCGTCGCTTGAATTGCTCCCTTCGGTCTTCGCATACAGTGATGGCAAAATTATTCAGGCTAGTGTAACATCCCTTGTCCGATACAATAAAAAGGTATGGGGAGGCGTTTCTTACAGAGCCGGTGATGCCTTGACCGGCATGATTGGCATTGAACTTTTTAATGGAATCCGTATTGGGTATGCTTATGACTTCCCGCTTTCGGACATCAGGAAAAGCACTCTCGGATCCCATGAATTTATGGTAAATTATTGTTTTGACCTGAGCTTTGGGAAAAGCTCTATGAGATATAAAAGTGTTAGATTTTTATGAATTTTGAAAAAAATTAACTTACTTGCATTATAAATTCTAAAGAATTATGAAAAAGGTAATCCTATCTGTTCTTATAATTATAGTCTTTTTAAGCGGGTGCGGTACCTCAAATACTGGAGAGTTGACAGGTGTTCTTGGAAGAAAGAAATTCTTTGAACCGGAACCAATGGAAATGGCTTTTATCCCAGCCGGAAATTTCATGATGGGTCCAAGCGATCAGGATGCTTTATTCTCAATGAACAGCCTTTCAAAATCTGTTACAGTAGATGCGTTCTGGATGGACCAGACTGAGATTACAAATAATAAATATCGTCAGTTTGTATATTGGGTCCGTGATTCTATCCTGAGAACTAAGCTTGGGGAGGCTGGAATTCCTGAACGGGAGTACTTCATGACCGACGAGGAGGGAAATGTACGCGAACCTAACGTCATTAACTGGGAAGAAAAAATAGATCCGGAAGAGGAAACGACCAGGGGGGTAATTGAAGAAATATTGTATCCACCTGAAGAAAGATTTAACGGCAAAAGACAGGTTGATGTACGCAAACTTAACTACTCCTATTACTGGGTTGATTACCAGCAGGCTTCAAAATCAAGGTATGTTTATGATTATGAAA
Source organism: uncultured Bacteroidota bacterium (assembly GCA_963843415.1). Taxonomy (GTDB): domain Bacteria; phylum Bacteroidota; class Bacteroidia; order Bacteroidales; family VadinHA17; genus LD21. Next base: position 97,396 of record CAWJKD010000007.1, on the reverse strand, counting down.
ACAATACAGGAAGATATGCCGGACAGGTGATTAATAATGACGGGACCCGTACCGATGTAAAAGACCGTTCTTCGTTTATAAAACATAACGTTATCAATATTTATCCTGATACTCTGTGCTGGATAAGAGACTTCACATATTCTTTCAACGATCCGATGGCAGATCTCTATTTCTGGCATCCTTCATTCGACGATTATCCTGTTGTTGGTGTCTCATGGGTGCAGGCAAACGCATTCAGCCGGTGGAGAACCGATTTTATGAATACCTCCCTGAGGAAGAATGGTGTCGTTGATGTTCAGGCTTACAGGTTACCTCTTGAGACTGAATGGGAATATGCAGCAAGAGGCGGACTAGACCTTTCAATGTATCCCTGGGGTGGCCCATATACCCGTAATTATACCGGATGCTTCCTCGCTAATTTCAAACCATTACGCGGAAATTATATCGACGACGGAAATGTATATGCAGGAAAAGTAGGATCTTATGAGCCCAATGAATATGGATTGTATGATATGTCGGGTAATGTTGCTGAATGGACAATCGGTGCATATCATCCGTCAGCTTATATTTTCCAGCACGATCTCCAGCCTAATTATGAATATAATGCAACACCACAGGATCCTCCAGTATTGAAACGTAAAGTTATCCGCGGAGGTTCATGGAAAGATATTGCTTATTTCCTCCAGACCAGTGCAAGGGATTATGAATATCAGGATTCAACAAAACCTTATATCGGATTCCGTAACGTAAGACCTTATATCGGAGCAGAATTGTAAAATAATATTTTGAAATAACCCTAAAATAATCAGGTATATGAGCCTAGCAGAATTAGTACAAAGCAGCGGGTGGAAGAATTTTATAGCTAAACTTTATGGTTTAGGTGCTTCCGTCGTTATTGTTGGTGCATTGTTTAAAATACAGCACTGGCCACTGGCAGGAACAATGCTTACCATTGGTCTGTTAACAGAAGCTGTTATCTTCTTCTTTTCAGCTTTTGAACCACTTCACGAAGAGGTTGACTGGTCCCTGGTCTATCCTGAACTTTCAGGTATTCCTGAAGATGGAGCCGAAGAATTGGCTTCTCATGGTTCAAGGTACCGTGGTGCCGTTGGTGGTGGCGGCGGAGGTGCAGGTTCTGCAGCACTGGCAAAATTTGATGAGATGCTTGAAAGAGCTGAGATAACCCCTGAGCTTTTCCAGAAACTTGGCGTTGGGATGAAAAAACTTGGCGATTCAACGGCCAACATCAATTCAATGGGTGATATATCAACTGCGTCAGCAAAATTTATGAATACTATCCATTCTGCCGATTCTTCACTTGGTAATCTGGCTGAATCATACAGGAATACTGCAAAAGTAATCAACGACACAGGCTCAAATTATAAACATATAGCTGATTCACTTTCAGTTGTTGAGATGGGAGGAAAATCATATCAGCAACAACTTGAAGCACTTAATAAAAATCTATCTGCTCTCAATACTGTGTACGAACTGCAGAAAAAAGGAGCCGATGACCATGTTAAAGAATCTGAAAACCTTTATAAAGGGCTCCAGAACCTTATGAAAAATCTGACAGATTCTGCAGGAGATACTACAAAATATCGGGAACAGATATCCAAATTAAATGACAATCTGTCGGCACTCAATAATGTTTATGGAAATATGCTTGCAGCTATGAATGTTAAGTAATATAGCATTTGTTTTATCCAACTAAAATACAAACAAAATGGCCCAACAAAAGCTATCTCCGCGACAAAAAATGATCGGTATGATGTACCTGGTGCTTACCGCCATGCTCGCACTTAACGTATCAAAGGACGTCGTGAAAGCATTTATGAATGTTGATAAGGGTCTTACTCTTACCGTAGCTAATTATGTAAAGAAGAATAACATCATTTACGAAGATTTTAACAGAGCTGCAGCTGAAAATCCTGCAAGAGCAGGAAAATATAAAACATCTGCCTTTGCAGTAAAAGAACGTGCTGACGAACTTTATAATTTTATACAGGATCTAAAGATTGAAATAATTAAAACAGCTGAAAAGGATGAAAATACTCCGGCAATAACCGGATCAATAATTGATATTGAAAAAGTTAAGAGATACGATGAACCAAATGTGCCATCTCAGATCCTTGTTGGTGCAAATGAAAGCGGCAAAGGATATGCATTGAAAGCTGCAATAAACGATTACCGGGAATTCTGTATTACAACTCTTGAAGGAATAAATCCTGCTGCTGAAGAAGCCCTCAGAGAAACTCTGAATACCGATGATGCCAAAAATGAAAGCGGAGAAATGGAAAACTGGGTAAATCTTATGTTCCAGACAATGCCTGTTGTTGGAGCATCTGCTCTTCTTACTAAAATGCAGGTGGATGTAAGAAATGCTGAAACTGAGGTTCTTAATAACCTATACTCACAGATAGATGCCTCTTCTTTTAAATTTAATAAACTTAATGCAATTGTTATACCCGATGCAAATTATGTAACTCTCGGTTCTAACTATACTGCAAGAGTATTCGTCTCTGCAACTGATACAACCCAACAGCCTGTTATCACTGTAGGAGATACAAAACTCCCCCTTGATGAAACGGGAAAAGGTGTTTATTCCGTTCGCCCATCTACGACCGGATCAAAACCCTGGGGCGGTGTAATATCATTAAAAGGACCTGACGGAGCAACAAGAACTTATCCTTTTTCTGCAGTTTATAGTGTGGGCGAACCAAACGTGATTGTCTCCCCTACAGCAATGAATGTAATGTATCGGGGAATTCCCAATCCTATTGATGTTTCAGTCCCGGGTGTAAGTCCTGACAAAATCAGAATAAGGGTCGTAAATGGAACCTTTACTACAGAAAGAGTAAAAAGTTCACGGGGACAGAATTTCCGTGGGAACTGGGCGGTAAGACCATCTACTGATGCACAAAATCTGCAAATTATTGTTTCATCAACGGATGCCGGTGGCAAAACAACACAATATGCCCCTTATGAATTCAGGGTAAAACCATTGCCAAAACCTGAAGCAAGATTTGCAGGAAAGAATTCCGGTACTGTTGCCAGAAACACAGCCCTTGCTCAGCAGGGAGTCTTTGCTGTCATGCCTGATTTTGATTTTGATCTTCAGTATAATGTTACCGCATTCACAGTACTCTACTCTGACAGAATGGGTGACCTTGAGGAAAGCAGCTCAAACAGCAACCTTACAAGCAGACAAAAAGATCTGCTGGGAAGGCTGACAAGAGGTAAATATTTGACAATCAAAGATGTCAAAGCGGTCGGACCTGATAACAGAACAATCGACCTGAGCCCGATTATATTGAAAGTTGAATAATATAACATAATATACAGACCATGAATAAGAAAATAATTTTTGGAATTATCGTATTGATGTTTGGCGGGATAATTCATGCCCAGGCGCAATCGTTCGGCGATATATACCAGAAATCAATTCCGGAGGCTAAAAAGATCAACTACGCATTCCTGAGGGAAGCAGATGTCATCTGGTCAAACAAGTATTACCGGTTAATTGATCTGCGGGAAAAGATAAATCAGGCATTGTACTATCCTACAGTGCCAACCCTTGATGGCAGGAGAAGTTTTATTAAGATTATTCTTGATGAGATAAAAGCCGGAAATATAACTGCTTATTCAGTTATCGACATTAATGCCCCAACAACATATCAGGATATCGAGAGTGATATGGGTGCAACTACAAGAGTTCAGCAAATCCAGATTAATGCTGCCGGCGACACCCGCGATTCAACAATTACTGAACAGTCCAAACCTGAAGAGGTAAAACAACTCCTTGTTTATGAGGAGTGGTTTTTCGATAAGAAACTTTCGAAGCTCGATGTAAGAATAATTGCAATTTGCCCCTACTGGTTGGGAACTGACCCTGAGCTGCAGAGAGCAATGAGAAAACCTCTGTTCTGGATAAAATTTGATGAAGTCAGAGATATTCTGGCTAAAAATGAAGCATTCAACTCTAACAACGACGCCCAGAGACTCTCATACGATGATCTCTTTATGCAGAGAAGATTCGGAGGTATAATCTGGGGTGAATCAAATGTCTTCAACGACAGATTCGTACAGGATTATACTGTAGGGAAATCTGCTCTGTTTGAATCAGAACGGCTTAAAACAGAATTGTTTAATCTTGAACATGATCTCTGGGAATTCTAAAAGAAATTGTATAACAAAAAAGGCTGCGGGAACACAGCCTTTTTTTGTTATCGTACAATCTGTCTTATTATAAATACTTTTCTTTGGTTTGTTTCTTGACGTCCTCGAGATAGTTCTTTATATTCTGCTCTTCCTCCTTCCTGACGATAAGAAGAACATCACTTGATTCAACGATAATATAGTCTTCTAATCCCTGGATAACAGCAACTTTACCTTCAGATATATTGACTATATTCCCTTTATTGTCGTATGAAAATACATTCCCTTTTATAATTGAGTTCCCATCCTTATCTATGAAAGAATGTTCATACAGGGAACTCCATGTTCCCAGGTCCGACCACCCTATATCAGTACACATAACATATACATTATCTGCCTTTTCCATTATACCATAATCAATAGAGATATTCCTGCATTCTGCGTATGTCCTTCCAATAAAACTCATTTCCTCTTCTGTGCCTAAAAGTCCTTTCCCTTCATCAAATACCGTGAACATATCGGGCAGGTGTTTCTCAAAAGCAGCCAGAATAGTCTTTATGTTCCATATAAATATTCCCGAATTCCAATAAAAGTCACCACTCTGTATAAACACCTTAGCAAGATCAACATCCGGTTTCTCGGTGAATGTTTTCACTTTAAGCAGATTGTCGAAGCCTTCAACAGGTTTTTTAAGATCGGCCTGGATATACCCGTAACCAGTTTCCGGCCTGTCCGGTTTAATACCTAATGTGAGCAGCGCATCATTCTTGCTGACAAAATCCAAACTCCTCAGGATAATCTCACTAAACTTTTCTTCTTTCGTTATCAGGTGATCAGCTGGAGTGACTGCAATAACTGCCTCAGGATTTTCTTTCAATATTTTAAAAGTTCCATAAGCCAGGCACGGGGCTGTATTACGTCTGAAAGGTTCTGCAAGAACATTCGAAGGATCAATTTCAAGCTGTTCGATTACGAGATCTTTATGATCAGCGTTTGTAACAACGTATATATTCTTTTCAGGGACAATTGACCTGTACCGTCTGAAAGTTTGTTGAATCAATGTCTCTCCCGTTCCGAGAATATCAAGGAATTGTTTTGGTTTTTCACGCCTGCTAAGTGGCCAGAACCTGCTTCCAACACCCCCGGCCATTATTATTACAAACCTGTTGTCCATAATTTAATACTTAAAGCTTAAACTTATTTACAAAGATATAATTATGGTTATGGTTTTAAAATCCTGGCAGGGTAAATACGGTAAATATTTGTAATTTTGGCTTCTGTTAATTAAGCTGAATGATCAGATTCTTTACCCAGCTCGGATGCTACTTCATGATGTTGAAGAAGGTGTTTTCGAAACCCGAGAAACCTGTGATATATTATAAGCAAACCATGCATGAGCTGGTTTACCTTGGACTAAACTCAGTAGGAATTATTACAGTTATTTCATTCTTCATGGGTGCGGTCATTACTCTCCAGACAGCTTATAACACTGAGAATCCGATCTATCCGACTTATCTTATCGGATTGGGGTGCCGTGATTCAATAATTCTTGAGTTCTCTTCAACAATTTCAGCCCTGATACTTGCCGGGAAAGTGGGTTCAAATATCGCCTCGGAGATAGGAACAATGAGAGTGACAGAACAGATTGATGCCCTTGAAATGATGGGGGTAAATTCTGCCTCCTACCTTGTACTTCCTAAGATAATTGCAACCTTGCTTTTTAATCCTATCCTTACTCTTATAAGTATCATAGTTGGTATCCTGGGAGGTTGGCTTGCAGGTACTTCTGCAGGTGTAATAACTTCTCAGGATTATGTTTATGGTATACAATATGCATTCATCCCTTATTATGTAACATACGCAATAATAAAAACACTATTCTTTGCCTTTATCATAACCAGCGTTTCGGCTTTCCAGGGATATTACGTCGATGGAGGATCGCTGGAGGTCGGACGTGCCAGCACGAAAGCAGTTGTATTCAGCAGTGTTATTATTCTTCTTTTTAATGTTGTTCTGACTCAATTACTGCTGTCATGATAAAGGTAATAAATCTCGAAAAATCATTCGATGGCAGACTAGTGCTGGACAATGTATCTGTTACTTTTGAAGCAGGCAAAACCAATCTGATAATAGGAAGGAGCGGATCAGGTAAGACCGTACTGCTAAAATCTATCGTAGGCCTTCATAATGTGGATAAAGGAGAAATATGGTTTGAAGATATCCTTTTCAGCAAGCTTGACTTTGCCGGGAAAAAAGCTATCCGTGAGCAGATGGGTATGCTTTTTCAAGGGAGTGCTCTGTTCGACTCTCTTACTGTTGAGCAAAATGTGAGGTTCCCTCTTGATATGTTCACGAATAAAACTCTTGAGGAAAAAACCGAAAGAGTTAATTTCTGTCTTAACCGGGTGGATATAATAAATGCCAATAAGCTGTTCCCTGCAGAGCTGTCAGGAGGGATGAAGAAAAGAGTGGCTATAGCCCGGGCAATATCCCTGAATCCAAAATATCTTTTTTGTGATGAACCTAATTCAGGGCTTGATCCGATTACCGCAATTCTGATTGATGAACTGATAAAAGAGCTGACTGAAGAGTATTCCATGACTACAATAGTGAATACCCACGATATGAATTCGGTAATTGAGATCGGAGAAAAGATTGTCTTCATTCATGAAGGAGCAAAATGCTGGGAAGGGACTAACAAGGAAATACTTCACTCTGATTGTGCCATCCTCAACGATTTCGTGTTTGCAAACGCCCTTGCAAAACAGTTACGATCATCAGAAACAAAATAGGACATTTATTAGTCTATTTCTTCGTAATCAACGTATTCGCCAATCTCTTTAGAGATCTTTTTCTTCTCCGGTCCCTTTTTACGTTTTGTTTCAGCATTATCATTTTTTTCCTGCCCGATCCCATTATACATTAAAAATGACCTGGTGATCAGGAAAACTATTATAAAGATTAAAATTAGCCTGAGCATAAATATTAATTTGTAGGATAGTAATTACTGAACCTGGATCATTGGTTTATCATTCTTCCTGGAAACAGCTTTGTTGCCGAAACAAAGGTTCATTCCTAATCTTGCATGAATGGTGCTCCATATCTCAGGAATAGGGATCTTTTTTTCATCTTCAAGCAGTACTTTATTCCAGGTGACAGGTATCCTGTCAGCTAATGCGTATATCTGGAACCAGCCGGCCCTGAATGCAAGTCCGAAGCCGAGATTGTCACGGCGGTAATTTGTTGCAGTATAGGCAAAACTCGTCGAAAAAAGCCTCCCGAGATTTACAGTTGCCGACAATGTTAAAGCTTCTTTATAACGCTTGTCCACATTTCTTGTGGATGATAACAATCCAAGAGTTACCTGTTTAACCGGGCTATAACTCAATCCGGCCGTAATAGAGTATGGAAGTTTGGTTGAGAATGTATTGTGTGTTTCGGTAAAATCAATTGAATTCATAAGGGAATCAAGGAATGCTCCGCTTATCTCATTAAAATCCATGCTGCCATCATACACATCCTGAATATTCTCTCCGGTGAACTCAAACTGACTTTCACCCCTCACATTTGTTATATCCCTTCCCCAGTTTATAGAGCCAAGATCCGTTACGGCTGCTGAAACTGAAAATTTATCGGTGATATTATAAACAAGGCCGATATCAAATCCAAATCCTTTATTCCCGGTGTTGAGAACAGATTTAATAATCCCCTCCGTTGTTTCAAACCGCGTTTCGTCGATTACAAAATCCTCAGGCATATTGTCTTCATCCCATGAAATGGTTCCGGGGGCGCTCATATCCAACATCAGATCAGCATCCCACGATTGTGAATAATCGTCACCAATAGTTGCTTCAAATGCATTTGTTGTTAGCCTGACTGCTGCAAGACCAAGCAAAAGTTTCCCTTTAACCCCGATCCTTAATTTATCGGTTATGTTTTTCGAAAATCCTAAACCAAGTTCATTATAAGCCATTGCATTGATCCCAAGGGAGGAGAGGTCGTAATTATTTCCTGCAAGAGTATTCTTCTCGTAAAAAGCAAGTCTGAAGAGATCTGTCGGAAATAAGAAATTAGTCTCAACCCTGACATTATAATCCATAAAGACATACATGTCTTTTCCTGCAGAGAATCCAAGTCCGAATATCTGAACTAAAGCTTCAGGTTTTAAAAAATTATAATCCCCTTTACTTGAGATAAAACTCTCATAATCAAAATTATCGCTCATAAAAGCAATAGAATCGATAGGCTGCCCTTCAATGAATACATCCTTAAAATTCAGCAGGTTGTTAGTAATGTTCAGGTTGATTCCTGAAATGCCCGGAAGGCCTATATAGACTTTATTTGAAGGTCGCAAGGCAGGATTTAAGAAATGATTCTGAGGCAGGTTCATATAATAAAGCACATGGCTATTCTGTGATGCTGCATCCATATAAAAAGCCATGATCAGCATTATCAGCAGGAATCTTGATTTCCGGATCATAAATGATTTATTTAGTTTCTGTGTCCAGTTTATAATTATACAGGAACCTGTCAGTACCGCCGACTATAAGATTCCACTCATTCCCTTCAGTAAGTTTTCCGATTGAAAACATTGAAGCTCCTCTTAATGGAAATCCATTCATGGTGTCTCCGTTCCTGTCTATCAGGTAAATTTGTTTCTTGTTTATATCAAAAACTCCGATCTTTCTGTCAGACGCACTAAAAGTAAAGCTAATCGGGCCACCCAGTTCATTCGAACCGAATTTCCTGCTGAACATTTCAGATCTGTTGTGATCATAAAGATATAATATCCCATTATCAATAAAAATATATTCACCAAAGCCATCGCCATTTATATCAAAAATATCGAATGAATGGTCAACTGAAAATTTCCGTTTGGTAAATTTATTCACGCTCCCGTCGAAATAAATATGCTGAATAGTTCCATCAGGACCTGAGCATACCAACGAAGGAGATGTTCCTGAAACTAATCTGACTGAAGATCCCCTTGCTTTTGTAACAGGTTCTTTCAAAGCTAATCTTGTATTGCCTGTCCGGTCGATGAAATATATCGCTGATTCATCAGATATCACCAGATAATCTTTCCCTGACACCCTGAACCAGCTTATCTCTGAACTCACAGTTCCATTGGTCCTGAACGGTTTCCATCCCTTGACAACACTGCCTGTTTTGTCATATGCGTAAACCATTTTATCTTCTCCTGCAATGAGAAGCCTGTAATTACGGTTATTATCGTAATCAAACAGAGCCAGGGAGTTTGTTGCCGGCGATCTGAGTTTTACCGGATACCTCTCCACATAATTCCCGTTCCTGTCAAGCATGTGGAGATAGTTCTTTCCGGAAAACAAGAGCTGGTACTTCCCGTTCCTGAAATAGTCGATCATATAAACTGCCCCTGTTATTCTTTCCCTGAGCGGCACTTTCCACATTACCCTGCCTGCTGCATTTATAAGATAAGCATTGTTGCTCAGATCCTGAATAAAAATTTCTTTTGCACCGGTCAGGTGATTTGTAAAGAAAAACGGTTTGATCGCTGCAATACTATCCAATAAAGTTTCCCATTCCGTTGTTGATTCTTCCCTGGCTTCCTCCTTGAACTGAACAGATAAACTATTATATATCATATCATTACTTGGAGTGAACTGATAACCGGCAGCCTGGATTTTGCTGAGTGAATTTTTGTTTGACTCCAGGAACTTAATAATATCATCATTAACTATTCCTCTGAGGTACCCGGTAATCCGTGAGGGTACGCAATAAACAAAATATCCTGAAACACTGGGTAGTGTGCTTTCAAAATCCCTGTATATCAGATCGTTAGCCAGTGTCTTATTAAGAAGATTATCATACAGGAATCTCGAGATTGTAGAACTTGAACTGCCTGTTATCAGATAATTATCATAAAAGGCAAAATAAGAATCATCAAAACCGGGAGCAAAACCAGGAACAAGGGCGGCGGAAAATCCTTTAAAGGGAGACAGATAGATTGGAATATTTACCTGGTCGTCGGGATTAAAAAAGGATATTTCTTTCCCCGACTCCTCAATGGCATACTGGTCCAGGAATATTTTTTCAGCATATACTCTGTTTGTTAACTCATATATTATCAGTGTATTGGCATTTGCAGACTTTCCTTTTATATCGATAAATGCTTTTGTGATCTCATCCCCTGTATACTCACTTATCTTTAAGGCCAGGTCTGCAGTGGCAGATGAATATGTCTGATCTGCTTTATTGTGAGTGTTCAGGTATGAAGGGACAATTGATTCAAAAAGAACAGTGGATGACGGGAGGATCTTATAGGTCTCGAATGCCGAAGCTGCCCCCGATTTGTATTTGTAAAGCTGCTGTGTTGAATCAATGCTTTCTGTATAACCGCTGAGGACCAGTCCATTCTCATTAAGATAGATATCACCAACAGCGCATCCGGTCAGCCTGTCAATATCCCTGTTGGAAACAAATTCTTCTTTAAGAGCAGATTTCAGAAGTCTGTTCAGATTGCTGAAAATCAGAAATACTTTATCCTCGTTCTTCCCCGATGCCTGCAATATCCTTGAAAAGCCAGGCAGATTTCTGACATCATTATTTGTCTCAGTTTGTCTGGCGGCTTCTTCCAGCAGCCTGGCAGAAGAACTGCAGACAAGCAATCCTGACAGAACCGATATGTAAGCGGTATCTGATTGCTTATTCAATTTATATGGAAGCTCAAGAATGTTGTAACCAGCTGTTTTAATCTCATTTACAGTATTTATTCCTGATGTTTTGAGTATTTCTTTCAGCTGTTTTGACCTTACGTTCGACAAAACGGTCAATGATAAAAGAGGCTGCAATTCTCCTGCAGGTGATAAGTGAAATGAGATGACGGCAGAGTTTCCGTTTAAGATCTTGTTGTATCCTGTTTTATTTAACTGATCGGCAAGGAATTTTATTTTTCTATTGAAATTTTCAAATCCTTTCATCTTTCCTGCCTCACCCATTATGCCCTTATCTGTTGTAATTGAATTAATAAAGCTTTGCAGATCGACTGTCTCTATGACAATGCAGGCAGATGGAGAAATGGCTTTGTAAGGATCTGTAAGGAGGTTTTTTCTTCCCTGCTGAAGAAAGTATCCCAAAATTGCCAAACCCAAGACCAGGATGATCACTACAAATATGGCAGATCTTTTCCCCACACTCTTAATTTTAAAGGTAAGCTCAACTCAATAATCTGTTCGCTTTTTTGGCACACTATTTGCTTTTATACTGTTACACAGGCAATCTCAACATATACTTGATCCCTCAAGTGCAGCCAGGCCAAAAGCCTGGCTTTATTTTTTCAGAAAGATCTGTATCCGATTATTTCCCTCACTTCCCTGATAGTTTTTGATGCGCTGGCCCTTGCCTTTTCTGCTCCTTCTGAAACTACGTGTGCAAGATATTTTCTATCAGAGAGGATTTCGTTGATTTTCTCTCTTATCGGTTCTGTAACTTTAATAATATCTTCAGCGAGTTGCCTTTTCATGTCACCGTAACGTATTTCACATGTGGAATGTTTTTCTGTGAAATATTTAACAGTAGATGGGTCCGAGACTACCTTCATTAATGTAAAAAGATTCTTTACCGGTTCAGATGGTTTTTCTCCTGGTGTTTTCGGTCCTGCGTCGGTGACCGCCCTCATCACTTTTTTCCTTATCTCCTGAGGAGTATCGGACAGAAAAACACCGTTGCCCTCACTCTTGCCCATCTTACCTGCACCGTCGAGCCCCGGTATCTTGATAAGCTTCTTTCCAAAATTATATGCGTCAGGTTCAGGGAAATAGTTTACTCCGTACAAAGTATTAAAACGTCTGGCAAAACGTCTTGTCATTTCAAGGTGTTGTTCCTGATCTTTTCCAACCGGTACCTTATTTGCCTTATGAATAATAATATCGGCTGCCATCAGTACAGGATAGGTCAAAAGTCCGGCATTTATATTATCAGGTTGTTTTCTTATCTTTTCTTTAAAAGAAGTTGTTCTCTGCAGCTCTCCCACATATACGTTCATATTAAGCAGAAGATATAATTCAGCTACCTCCGGGACATCGCTTTGTATGAATACTGTGGCTATTTCGGGATTTATGCCGCATGCAAGGTACTCTGCCAGGACCTGTTTAATATTCCCATGGAGGTCATCTGGCTTAGGGTGAGTGGTAAGTGCGTGATAATCGGCTATAAAGAAAAAGCAATGGTTCTCTTCCTGCATTTTCAGAAAGTTACTTACTGCCCCGAAATAATTTCCCAAATGCAGATTACCTGTCGATCGAATGCCGCTGACAACTGTCTCCATGTATGAAGTTCAATAAAAATTCCATGCAAATCTAATTGTTTTTTTCAGAACTGACTCCCTGACATTAATTGAAGATGAGTGGGCTGGAGGGTAAAAATGAGTTTATGCAGGACATCGAATGAAAAAGAAAATATTTCCCTTAAAATCGTACCTTTGCTGATCTAAATTAATGAGGCGGTGGAATCAACAAGACAAAAAAAAGTTTCAAGATTAATACAGAAGGAGATCGCTGATATTTTTCTCCGTAAAGGTAATGAATTTGCACACGGGAAACTGATTTCAATAACCACGGTAAGAGTCAGCCCGGATCTCTCTTTCGCCAGAATCTATTTGAGTATCTTTCCTTCGACTAATAATGAAGCTATATTGCAGGTAATTCAGGATAATTCGGCCAAAATCAGATTTGATCTTGGCCATAAGGTGAGATCTCAGCTGCGCATTGTACCTGATATTGCTTTTTATATTGATGATAGTCTGGATTATATAGAAAAGATAGACAGGCTGCTGAAATCCTGATCTTCATGCAATACGAACCCATAAAAAGATCGCTTGGCAGGCTTTTTTCAGGGCCCTTGTTTATGAGGAGAGTCCTTTATTTCATTCTCGATCTGTTACTTCTGCGGGCATGGCATATTAGAAAAGCCTTAAAGAAAATCCGTAAAGAAATACCACTCAAAGCAAATATCCTTGATGCCGGATCAGGGCTGGGGCAATACACCTGGCGGATGTGCAGATTGAACAGGCACTGGACTATAACCGGCATTGACATTGACAGTGAACAGGTAAGAGATTGCGAAAAGTTTTTCAGAAGAACCGGCATGTCAGACAGAGTTAATTTCAGGACTGGCGACCTGGTAACTTTCAGAACTTCTGAAAACTTCGATTTTATTCTTTCGGTTGATGTCATGGAACACATCAGGGAAGATGTAACTGTTTTCAGCAACTTCAATAATTCACTTAAGTCAAATGGCCTACTGCTTATTTCAACTCCCTCCGACCAGGGAGGTTCAGATGTTCACAATGAGAATGAGAGATCTTTTATCGGAGAACATGTAAGGAACGGTTATAGTGTTAATGAAATAACAGAAAAACTAACCACTGCAGGCTTTAATAATATTGATGTATCTTTCACATATGGGAGACCCGGGAACATTTCCTGGCATCTTACAATGAAATATCCTGTTGAAATGCTCAATATTTCATATTTGTTTATTATTGTTCTGCCGTTATACTATTTGATTTCTTTTCCGGTTTCTGTAATACTTAATATTCTGGATCTCTGTTTAACTCATAAGAAAGGAACAGGTTTACTGGTAACCGCAAAAAAGGTATAAAAGTGAAGCTCTCGTTATACATAGCGAAAAGGTATCTGTTTGCAAAGAAATCGCGAAATGCTATCAATTTCATTTCCGCGGTATCAGTTGCCGGTGTTGCGGTAGGAACAATGGCTCTGATAATTATTTTATCGGTCTTTAACGGCCTTGAAAAGATGGTCACTGCCATTTTCAACACATTTGATCCTGACCTTAAGATCACAGCAGTTGAAGGGAAAACATTTACTCCTGACAATTCAAAGCTGAAGAAATTATCGGAAGTCAACGGCGTTGCTTGCTACTCGCTTACTATTGAGGAAAATGCGTTGCTGAAATACGGCGACAGGCAATTTATTGCAACTATCAAAGGGGTCGACGAAACTTACAGTAAAGTATCAGGTATCGACAGCACCATGTGGGAAGGGGAATTTCTCCTGAAAAATGAAAATGGACGTCCATATGCAGTTCCGGGAATTGGTATCGCTGAATATCTGGGCATTAGAGTAAATTTCATCACGTCGCTGATTATTTATGTCCCCAGCAGAACAGCGGGAAGCAACCTTAATCCTGAAGAGGCTTTTAACAGAAAATATATCTTCCCTTCAGGGATATTCCAGATTGAACAATCGTATGACTCAAAATATATCTACGTGCCGATTGATTTTGCCCGTGAATTAATTGATAATGAACAAGGTGTAAGTTCCATCGAAATAAAATTCTCAGCAGGAGCAGATGCCCGTAAGGTTCAGAAAGATGTGACGGATATCTTTGGCAATGAGTACCTTGTCCGGAACAGGTTTGAACAGCAGGAGATATTCTACAGGGTCATGCGTTCAGAACGGCTTGCTATCTTTTTCATCCTTACCCTGATACTCATTATCGCCTCATTTAATATAATCGGATCGCTCACTATGCTGATAATTGAAAAGGAGCGCGATATAGAAATACTTAAAAGTCTGGGTGCCGACAGAACCCTTATCCGTAAGATCTTTATTTTTGAAGGATGGATGATATCAATTATCGGGGCTTTTGCAGGTTTAATACTGGGATTTATTATCTGCTGGATCCAACAGAAATATGGGCTGGTTAAGTTACAGAGCGATACACTGTTACTAAATTCTTATCCTGTTGTAATGAAAGTGAAGGATTTTATTATTGTACCGTTTACTGTTCTTTTGATAGGTTACTGGGCTGCCTGGTACCCTGTGAGATACCTGACAAAGAAATACCTCAGCAAAAATGAAAAACAAGATTGAGGAAATAATAGTATCCCGCCTGAGGATAATAGCGATATCTGCACTTGTCGGTTTGCTTTCAGTTACCTGCAGCGACAAAGAAAAGAGAGACCTTATCCCGGAAAAAAAATTTACAGCCATCTTATCAGACATATATCTGGCAAATGGCCTTATTATAATTCCTGATGTCAGAGAAACCTTTGCAGACAGGGATACTGCTCTTAATTATTACGATATCATTGAAAGTCATGGTTATTCAAAAGAGCAGATGGAAAATACTATAAAATATTATTTTTCGGAAAACCCAAAGAAACTTATCAAAATATATGATGTGGTTATTGGTAAATTAAGTGAAACGGAGTCACTCCTTCATTTGAGTTATGAAGAAACAAAGGATGTGGCAGCAAATTTATGGAAAGACAGATCCTCATATTATCTGCCTGATACTTCAAAGAACAATAAGCTATTTTTCGATTATAAATTCCAGGACCCGGGATTTTATCTTCTGGAATTTTCGGCAACTGTTAATCCTGATGATCAGTCACACAATCCTCATTTAACCGCACTTACCTTCCATGCCGACAGCGTGGGAAAAGGGAAAGCAAATTATCTGTCGATGTCCGGATACATCAAGGACGGTCTCTCCCATAAATATAAAACAACTCTGAGAGTTCTTAAGGAAACCCCTGTTGTTTTGCAGGTATATCTTTATGATTATGAGAATAATCCGGATTTTGGGGATCCCCATGCTGAAATCAGGGATATCTCAATCACTTTTTCCCCATGATTTGTTATGAAGTACTTTTCAGCCCAGTTCATCCTGACAAATTCAGGTCCTCCTCTGAAGAGATCCCTTATTAAAGCAGATGATGACGGGACTATATTAAGTGTTGAAAATACCGAAGGGAACCTTAAGGAAACCAGAGCTGTTGAATTTTATAATGGTATAATCATCCCCGGGTTTGTCAATTGCCATTGCCATCTGGAACTATCTCATCTGAAAGGGGCCATTCCTAAGGGGACAGGCCTTGCAGGTTTTTTAACTCTTCTTCAAAACATAAGGAACAATGATCCCGATGTTATTCTGTCATCTGTAATTTCAGCTGATAAAGAACTTTACAGGGAAGGCGTTGAACTGTGTGCCGATATATGTAACGATAAGGTAACTTTTACAGTCAAAATGAAGAGCCCTGTACGTTACCTGAATCTCCTGGAGGTTTTCGCGACAGATCCGGGAAAAGCTGCAGGCAGAATGAGTGAAATCATTAGGTTATCAGAGGATTCGGAGAAAGATGGTCTGCCATATTTCATTGTGCCTCATACTGTTTATACTGTATCTCTGCCGCTTTTCCGGCTGCTTAGAGAAAAAACAAATGAAAACAGGGTTACATCAATCCATTTCATGGAAACCAAAGGTGAGGACACTTTTGTCTCTGACCACTCAGGACCTCTTATGGATTCTCTATTAAAAGCAGGTATGCTGCCAAAAGAGCTTCATACACCTGAAAGCTGTGTTTCTGCTATACTGAACGAGGTTACTCCCTCGGGTTCACTTATCCTTGTCCATAATACCTACACCGACAGATCGACAATTAAAGCAATTCAAAAAAGAAAGAATACCTATTGGTGTTTATGTCCCGATTCTAATAAGTATATAGAAAATAAACTCCCTCCGGTTGACTTGCTGACATCTGAAGGTTGTGATATTGTAATAGGCACTGATAGCCTTGCCTCAAATACAAGGCTTAGCATTATTTCTGAATTAAAGACCATTCAGGAGAATTTCCCTGCTTTCGGTCTGGAGGAGATTATTCGCTGGGCAACTCTTAATGGAGCAAAAGCTCTCGGTGAGGATCAGAATTACGGGAAAATCGAACCTGGAATGAGACCGGGATTACTGCTTCTCGAGAATGTAGACCTGATCAATTTTAAGCTCCTCCCCGAGACTTCCCTCACCCGATTGCTTTGAGTATAGAAAAATTATTATGCTAATTTTGACCTTAGTAAAAGATCATCGATGTCTACATTTCTTTTTGATAAAATAGTATTCGGACCCGTTAAAAGCAGGAGGCTTGGCGTTTCTCTTGGTATCAATCTTTTACCAACTACACGCAAGATCTGTAATTTCAATTGCATCTATTGTGAATGTGGCTGGACAACAAGTTCAGAAATTATAAAGGAATCCTTTCCAACCAGGAAAGAGGTACATGATGCTCTTGATCTGAAACTTTCATCAATGAAAGAAAAACAACAGAGTCCGGACGTAATTACATTTGCCGGGAATGGAGAACCAACTCTTCATCCTGAGTTTCCCGGTATCATTGACGATAGTATTAAGTTGAGGAACAAGTACTTTCCTGATGCCAGAATAGCTGTGCTGTCGAATTCCACAGCAACAGAAAAACCGGAAATAAGGAAAGCATTGCTGAAAGTCGATTCTAATATTTTAAAGCTTGATTCAGCATTTGACCTTACGGTGAAGATCCATAACCAGCCCAGGGTAAACATAGAAGTCAATAAGCTTATCAGGAATCTTAAGATGTTCAAAGGGAATCTTATACTTCAGACTCTTTTCCTTCGCGGTGAATATAATGGCAAAGTAATCGACAATACTACCCCAGCTGAGATTGATGCATGGTTAAAAGCCATCGAAAAGATAAGGCCCTCGGAAGTAATGATCTATACAATTTCAAGGGATACACCAATAGAGGGGCTGCTCAAAAAAGTACCACTCTCCAAGCTTAAAAAAATTGCATCCATGGTCAACAAACTGGGGATTGAAACTCAGGTATCGGGCTGATAGTGAATAAGAAGTATAATATCCTTATCTGTCCTCTTGAATGGGGACTCGGACATGCCGGACGGATGATACCTCTTGCGGCAGAACTCCGTGACATGGGTCATAATATCTTTATCGGGGCAGGAGAAAAACATCTTTCATTTTTGAAAAATGAGGTTCACGGGCTGACTTATATAAACTTCCCCGGGTTTAGTCCTGAGTATTCACGATTTCTGCCACAATATCTGATACTTTTATTTAAGATACCCCTGCTGATCTATCATCTGATACGCGAGCATTACACTCTTAAAAGTATTATCGGAAAATTCTCAATTGATATTGTAATAAGCGATAACCGTTTTGGTCTCTGGAATAAAACAGTACGAACGGTTTATGTTACTCACATGCCATTAATTCCGCTACCAAAAACATTCGCTTTCCTCGAATTTATTGGTGTTTTTCTTCACAGGACAATCATCAGGAAATATACTTTCTGTTTTATACCCGATCTGCCGGGCGGGCTGAACATTTCAGGAAGGTTATCTCACACTGCAAATCTATCAGGGAACACAAGGTTTATTGGTATCCTTTCCAGGTTCAGCGCATTGAGCACCACCGGATTTCAAAATCCGGCAAATTTCAGACACAATACAATTATAATATCAGGACCGGCGCCTCAGAATGGGATATTTGAAAAAAGAATTTCTGAAGTTTTAAAAGGCATTGAAACACCAACAGTAGTTCTCGGAGGTAAACCCGGAAAGCCGGAGGATATGGTTCGTTCGGCCGGTATTATCTATTATAATCATCTTCCTGCACCTGCCATGAAACAGGTTATTACCGGAAGCGAACATATTATAGCACGAGCCGGATACACTACTATTATGGAACTTATAAGTCTGCATTGCAGTGCATTACTGATCCCCACTCCTGGACAGACCGAACAGGAGTACCTGGCTGAAAACCTGGCTGCAAAAGGGTGGTTCACTTCCATACCGCAGAAAGATATTAATGAAAATTTACCCCTTTCACCTGCCGTTCCAAAATGGGGTGAAGAAATAATTACTCAGAGCAGGATCCTGCTTGAAAGGGCTATAAAAGAGATGCTAGAAGAGAACAAGGGCAAATGCTGATCCTGCAACACCGAGAAGAAATCCAGACCATACTTCTCCCGGTGTGTGTGCATTTAGATATAGTCTTGACGTCATAACTATTCCCGCTGACAAAACAACTGCAACCAGAAATAATGAAAGAGGTGTTTGCATTTTAACCGAAAGGACTACAACAAGAGCAGTCAGCGCCCCGACACCAACAGAATGTATTGAGATCTTCCACCAGAAATTTATTATCGTTACAGCAATTGCAAGAAAAGCTGAAATCAGGACAAATGATTTAATAAAAACGGGAATATTAAATCTGAAGATTAGATAAACCGTAACTGAATAAAAGAATGATGTGGCAATCAAAGGAATAGTTCTTTCTTTTCTGTCTTCTATTGTCCAGGAGGCTATAATATTCCTGTATTTGAAATATGGTATAAGTGAGAGGGGTACCAGTACATTATTGATCAGGACAATAATAAAAAGTACTTTTTTTATAGTGAATGGCAGAAAACCCAGTAATGTGGGAGCAGAAAAAATAATCAGCATCCCATATAACGGCATCAGCAAGGGGTGAAAAACAGCAGAAATTGTCCTGGCCAGTACGGTTCCGAAAAGGGGTGCTCTGTCAGATGTCATCAAATCTCCTTTCTTAGTCTGGCAACAGGGATATTAAGTTGTTCACGATATTTGGCTACAGTGCGGCGTGCAATCTGGTAACCTTTCTCCTGGAGGATCTCTGTAAGCCTTTCATCGGTAAGAGGTCTTCGTTTTTCCTCATTATCAATACAATCCTGAAGGATTCTTTTTATTTCTCTTGTCGAGACCTCTTCTCCGCTGTCAGTCTGCAATCCTTCCGAAAAGAAGAATTTTAAAGAAAGAATGCCGAAATGAGTTTGTATATATTTACTGTTTGCCACTCTGGATATTGTGGAAATATCGAGACCTGTCATTTCAGCAACATCTTTCAGGATCATTGGTCTCAGTTTTGTTTCATCACCATCAATAAAATATTCCTGCTGATACTCAAGAATTGCATTCATCGTAAGCAGCAGAGTATTCTGCCTCTGTTTAATAGCATCGATGAACCATTTTGCTGATTCTATTTTCTGTTTTACAAAAAAGACAGCATCCTTCATATCCTTCTTATTGTTCTTACTTTTGCTGTAAGACCGGAGCATTTCATTATATGCATTACTAAGTCTTAATTCAGGAAGATTACGGGAATTAAGGTGAAGTTCAAATCCATCTTCAGAGTGCTCAAGAATAAAGTCAGGAATTATGGGCTGGGCTATTTTACTGAAAGGATCGCTATAAACTCCGCCCGGTTTAGGATTCAATTTCAGGACTTCATCAATAGCTGATTTAAGATCCTCTTCGCTTATACCCATTCTGGCCTCAATCTTATCATAGTGTCTTTTGGAGAATTCCTCAAAATAGGAGTCTAAGATTGAGTATGCCAGTTTCACCTGTGGCTGGGTCTTGTCTTTGCGAATCAGCTGAAGCAGCAGGCACTCTTTCAGAGACCTTGCTCCTACCCCTGCCGGTTCAAGATCCTGTATTATTTTGAGAACTTCCTCAAGTTCCTGTTCTGTTGCATTAATATTCTGCAAAAAAGCCAGGTCATCGATAATACTCACAAGTTCTCTCCTGAGATAACCATCTTCATCGATATTCCCGATAATATATTCGCCGAGGATCTTTTGTTTATCAGTCAGATCTCTTAGTCCAAGCTGAGTTTCGAGGTGTTCGTGAAAAGACGAACCTGCAGAAAAAGGTATCTCAGCTCTTTTATCATCATCCTTGCTGTAATTATTTGCCTGCAAGCGATAATCTGGTATATCATCCTCTTCAATATAATCGTCCAGGGTAAATTCTTCCTGATCCTTGTCATTATCTTCAAATTCTTCCTCCTCAATATCCTCATCAGGAACATCCTCATCTTCGGATCCTTCTTCAAGAGCCGGATTTTCTTCCAGTTCTTTTTTTATTCTCTGTTCAATCTGCAAAGTTGGTACTTCCAGGAGCTTGATCATCTGAATCTGCTGTGGAGAAAGCTTCTGTAATAATTTCTGTTGCAGCCTCTGCTTTAACATTTCTTCTTTGCAGTTATTATTAAGGAGATGTTTTTAAAACTCTGCATTCCTGGGTGTTCTTGGAAATGGTATCACATCCCTGATATTCGACATACCGGTTATGAATACTATCAATCTTTCGAAGCCGAGGCCGAATCCGCTGTGCGGTGCTGTTCCGAACTTCCTCGTATCAAGATACCACCACAATTCTTTTTCAGGCAAATTTAGTTCTCTTATCCGGGTAAGGAGTTTATCAAGATCCTCCTCCCTTTGTGATCCTCCGATAATTTCGCCAATACCCGGGAATAGAACATCCATTGCTCTGACTGTTTTCCCGTCATCATTCTGCTTCATATAAAAAGCTTTTATTGTTTTGGGATAATCTGTCAGGATCACCGGCTTCTTAAAATGTTCCTCAACAAGATATCTTTCATGTTCAGCCTGCAGGTCTTTGCCCCAGCTGACCGGATACTCCCACTGTTTTCCTGAGTCTGTAAGTATTTTCACGGCATCAGTGTAGGTCATCCTGATGAATTCATTTTCAAGTACAAATTTAAGTCGTTCGAGAAGTCCCTTCTCGATCATATTATTCAGAAATTCAAGATCTTCGCTGCAGTTGTCAAGGGCATATCTGATAAGGTATTTCAGAAAATCTTCCGCCAGATCCATATTATCTGTGAGATCGTAGAAAGCCATTTCCGGTTCAATCATCCAGAATTCGGCAAGGTGACGGGGTGTGTTTGAGTTTTCGGCGCGGAACGTAGGACCGAATGTATAAATATCGCCTAGCGCAAGCGCACCAAGCTCTCCTTCCAGTTGACCTGAAACAGTCAGGTTTGTAGGTTTACCGAAAAAATCATTTGAAAAATCTACCGATTTGTCTTTATTCACCGGGATATTGGCAAGATCCATCGTTGTTACGTGGAACATTTCACCTGCACCTTCAGCATCACTGCCGGTAATTATTGGAGTATGGAGATAGAAAAATCCCCTGTCGTTAAAATATTTGTGAATAGCGAAGGACATAGCATGTCTGATCCTCAGAACTGCTCCGAATGTATTTGTTCTGGGACGCAAATGCGCTATCTCCCTGAGGAATTCCATTGAATGACCCTTTTTCTGAAGAGGATATGTTTCTGTATCGCTTTTCCCGTAAAGTTCTATTGCAGTTGCCTTAATTTCAACATTTTGTCCCTGCCCGGGCGATTCAACAAGCACACCTGTAACTGCCAGGGAAGCTCCGGTTGTAATATCTTTAAGCAGACTCTCATCAAATGATGTTGCATCAGCAACTATCTGGATATTCTTAATAGTCGAACCATCATTAAGTGCTATAAAAGTTATGTTTTTGTTACTGCGTTTTGTCCTCACCCATCCTTTTACAAGTATATCCATTCCTGTTCCGGGTGATGAAAGCAATTCTTTAATCTTTGTTCGTCTCATTACTATAAATGAATAAAAAATAATGACCCAAAAATAATAAATAGTTCTTCGGGAAACTGCTGAACCCGGTGTTTTATTTCAGAATGGCATTATTTTTGTGCGATAGAGAGTTCTTTTATTATTAATAACTTTTAAATAATAATTTCTCTCTCAGTCAGTTTTATTTCATGAAAATGATTTAACCGTTGCTTAACGGTTTGAAAATTATCAAAATCTGAATACCTTTGGTTGTAATTTGAAAATTAGAGTCACTTATGGAAGATCTTCAGAAAATTATCGTAGTACCATGGGATTTCACTCCTGTTGCAGAACATGCACTTGCACATGCAATCAGAATTGGTCGTATGGTGGGAAATGAAATATGTCTTCTTCATATTGTTGATCCGGGGATCAAGAAAAATGTTGCAGGAGAAAAAAAGATTCATTTACAACATGTTGCTGACGAGGCCGGAAGAAAATATAATATAACTATTTCATCTCATATTGCCACGGGAAGCATATTCACCTCGATTGCTGAGTTTGTAAATGAGAAGAATGTAAGTGTTGTTGTGATGGGCACCCATGGCATGAAAGGTATGCAGAAGCTTACCGGTAGCTGGGCCTTAAAGGTTATTGTAAAATCAAAAGTGCCATTTATTGTTGTGCAGGATCCTCCCGCAGATCAGGGAAGGTATCATAATATTGTTTTCCCTGTCGATTTCAGAAAAGAGAATAAGGAGAAGACAAAAATGGCAATTTACATGGGGAAGTATTTTGACTCCAAAGTGCACATTCTGGTGACTGCTTCTACTGACGCCAACATTGTCAAGAAAACCAAAATCAACCTTAATTTTGCCATTAAATATCTCATACAGAATAATATAGACTATGAAATCCATGAGGTACCAAAAGGTAATTTTCCTCAGCAAACAATAGATTTTGCGCAAAAAACAAATGCCGATCTGATCCTCATTGTAACAACAAAAAATATAACTTTTGCTGATTACATGCTGGGAGCGCACGAACAATATATCATAGCCAACAGTTCCAAGATTGCTGTCTGTTGCATTAATCCCAAAGCTTCTTTTACCAAGACCGGTCAATTTATGGGTGGCTGGGGAGATTAATTATCTTATTTCCCCCGGAAGGCAAGCTTACCCGAAGGAATCAGGAAAGTGGTACATATTGCTATCAGAAAGTTCAGTAGCCGAAATGATAAGCAAGGAGTCTGCGGTGGAAATCATTGCAGCAATTGCGCCGGTGATGAGAATTGCTGCCAGTGCAGGGGGAAAAAGCTTCAATATATTATTTTAGCACTTGAATTATTTAAGTAATTCCATAACCATGTCAATTGCAGTTCAGGGGGTTACAAAGTTATACGGGCTTCAGAAAGCTCTTGATAACGTCTCTTTTGAGGTAAAAACCGGAGAGATCGTTGCCTTTCTTGGTCCAAATGGTGCCGGGAAATCTACAATGATGAAGATTATCACCGGTTTTATACCTGCATCTTTTGGTAGTGTCCTGGTAAATGGCATTGAATCTTCAGCTGACAATACAGAGATCAGGAAACACATAGGTTATCTTCCTGAAAATAATCCCCTCTATCCTGAAATGTATGTAAGAGAATACCTGGGTTTTGTAGCTTCATTATACAAAATGAGAACATCTGTCAGAAAGAAGATCGATAACATTATTAAAATAACCGGACTGACAGTCGAGCAGAATAAAAAGATCGGATCCCTGTCAAAAGGATTCCGGCAAAGGGTTGGTCTGGCCCAGGCATTGATTCATGATCCTGACGTATTGGTACTTGACGAAGCAACCACAGGTCTGGATCCTAACCAGGTAGTTGAGATACGAAATCTTATACGCGAAGCCGGGAAGGAAAAAACCGTGATGCTGTCAACACATATTATGCAGGAAGCAGAAGCAATCTGCGACAGGATAATAATTATTGACAAAGGGATTATTGTAGCCGATGAGGTTAAGAGTAATATTTATTCAAAGATGAGGCTTCAAAAGCAGACAATAAATGTAGAATTTGACAGTGATCCTGATGAAACAGAACTACTGAGCATCCCGAATGTGCTTGAAGTTAAGAACATACAAAGGCATCTATGGCAAATTAAAGCCAGGGGTGAAGAAGATATCCGTCCCGCTATCTTTTCGTTTGCTGTGAAAAACAATCTTACTGTCCTTTCTCTTCAAAAAGAGGAAAGCACCCTGGAAGAGGTCTTCAGGCACCTTACAGGCGGATGATTTTTCTTTTTCCGGTTTTTTTATTTCCTTTGTACACTAAGACCAAGTGGAAAGATTTGTGATGATTGCAACCACAGGAAAAAATGCTAAAACGCCTGGAATTGTTTTTTTCTGCGCAACCAATCTTACCATAAGGTGTTTAGGTACTTAAAACAAGTTAAAGTTTTAAGCACTTAAAGTTTTAATTAATGTTAAATCTAAGTAAAACTCTAAGTACCTGAAGTACTTTAGTCACTCTAAACTTATAAAACTATGGGATATTTTTTTACTTCCGAATCAGTCTCCGAAGGTCACCCTGATAAGGTAGCCGACCAGATATCAGATGCGCTGCTTGATGAATTCCTGAAATGGGATCCCGAATCGAAAGTTGCGTGCGAAACATTTGTTACAACAGGGTTGGTAGTCTGCGGTGGCGAGGTACAGACTACAGGATGGGTCGATGTACAGGAAACAGCCCGCAGGGTTATCCGGAATATAGGTTATACCAAAGCTGAATATCGGTTCGATTGCGACTCATGCGGTGTTATTTCGACAATCCATGAACAATCTTCTGATATCCGGCAGGGTGTGATGCGTGAAAACCCTGAAGAACAGGGGGCAGGAGACCAGGGGATGATGTTCGGATATGCATGCCGGGAGATGGATAATTACATGCCTCTGAGCATTGAGCTGGCACAGATCCTTTTGCGGGAGCTGGCTGTCATAAGGCGTGAAGGCAGGAAGATGAAGTACCTCAGGCCTGATTCCAAATCGCAGGTCACAATAGAATATGATGATAACAATACACCGATAAAGATCGACACAATTGTAATCAGCACACAGCATGATGAATTTATCCTTCCGAAAAACAAAACCAGGGCTGCTGAAAAAAGTGCGGAGAAAGCTATGCAGAAAAAAATAAAGGAGGACCTGGAAGCAATTCTGATACCCAGGGTGAAAAAAATACTTCCTTTGAGGATCCAGAAGTTGTTTAAGGCAGATACGAATCTTCTCGTTAATCCGACAGGTAAGTTTGTTATCGGGGGTCCTCATGGAGATACAGGACTTACAGGTCGTAAGATCATAATCGATACTTACGGGGGTCATGGAGCACATGGAGGCGGGGCCTTCTCAGGAAAAGACTCCTCAAAAGTTGACAGATCTGCAGCCTATGCAGTTCGTCATATAGCCAAGAACCTCGTTGCTGCAGGTGTGTGCGACCGTGCACTTATACAGGTAGCCTATGCTATCGGCATTGCGCAGCCTGTTGGCTTATATATAAATACTTTCGGTACAGCTCATGTAAAAAATGGGAAAGGATTATTATTGCCCGATGGAGAAATAGCCCGGAAGATAAACAGGCTTTTTGATATGCGTCCCTATGCAATTATCAAGAGACTTGGATTGAAGAATCCGATATTTACACAAACCGCATCTTACGGCCATTTCGGAAGAGATCCTTTCACAAAAAATGTAGAGGTCTATTATGACGTCCATGGAAGTAAGCCGAAAATATCCAATGGCAACGGGAAAAAAGTAAGCCAGAAGAGAGTTGAATTCTTTACCTGGGAAAAACTCGATTATGTAGATAAGATAAAGAAAGCTTTCAAAATCTGACTAAGTCAGTTCAAAACGCAGCTTTAACAATCCTTGCGATATTATCAGAGCGCCCCAGAGTATAATAGTGAATTCCGGGAACTCCTTCCTTTATAAGCTCTTTTGACTGCATCGCAGCCCATTCAACACCTACTTCGCGTGCATCTTTATCGGTAGTGCATTTCTGCAATGCTTTCACAAGGTCATGGGGCATATCAATATGAAAAGTCTGGGGCAGCATTTTAATATCATTTAGCGCGGAAACAGGCTTCATTCCTGCAATAACAGGGACGTTTATTCCGGCTTTTTTACATTCCTCCCTGAACCTGAAATATTTGTTGTTATCGAAGAACATCTGGGTTACAATGTAATGTGCGCCGCTTTCCACTTTGCGTTTCAGATTCTCAATATCCATCTGCATGTTTGGGGCTTCATTGTGTTTTTCAGGGTACCCGGCCACTCCAATACAGAAATTTGTCGTAGAAGTATCCTCAAGAGATTCTTCCAGGTATTTACCTTTATTCATATTAATGATCTGCTGAACCAGGTCAGACGTATACCTGTGCCCGTCCTTTTCAGGAATGAATATACGGCTGCCTCTTTGCGGATCGCCTCGCAGCGCAAGTACATCATCAATATTAAGAAAATTCATCTCGATAAGCACATTTTCTGTCTCCTCCTTTGTGAATCCTCCACAGAGAATATGCGGTACAACCGTAATATTGTATTTATATTTAACAGCGGCAGCGAGAGCAATTGTCCCCGGACGCAACCGTGTTACTTTTCTTTCAAGAAGGCCGTCAGACCTCTCCTTAAAAGTTATCTCGTTACGGTGAGAAGTAAAGTTAATATATGCGGGCTGGAACTCAATAAGCCTGTCAATCGCCGTGTAGATCCTCTCAATGCTGTGTCCCTTGAGAGGAGGCAGCAGCTCAAAAGTGAACAGAGGTCCTTTAGCGTTTCTTAATTTTTCAATAACACTCATTTTTCAGAAATCAAAGGTTCGGGGCCAGCCATCTGGCAGTCTCATCAAATGTCATATTTTTTCTTGAGGCATAATCTTTTAACTGATCAATGCCTATTTTACCGATGTTGAAATATGCGGAAGCAGGATGTGAAAAATAATAACCACTTACTGCTGCAGGAGGTGTCATTGAAAAGTTCTCCGTCAGGCTGGCTCCAATAGCCGATTCAGCATCAAGCAGATCGAACAAAGTCCTTTTTTCAGTATGATCCGGGCATGCCGGATAACCCGGAGCAGGCCTTACTCCGCGATATTTAACCGATAACATTTCTTCTTTCGTAAGCTTTTCATCTCCAGCGTAACCCCAGTATTCTTTCCTTATCCTTTCATGAAGCCACTCGGCAGCAGCTTCAGCAAAACGGTCTCCCAATATTCTTATCATTATGGAAGCATAATCGTCTTCTTTATATTTTTCGAATTTAATATCATCTGTACCTGCTGTAACTACAAAAACTCCAATATTATCAGTCAGTCCTGTATACTCAGGTGCAATGAAATCCGATAAGCAAAGGTTTGGAATACCTTTTTCTTTTTGTTCCTGGTTTCTAAGGAACCTGAAAACAATTTTTGATCTTTTTGCTTCCACGTCTGTAAGTATCTCAACGTCATCCCCCTTAGAAACGGCAGGATATAACCCGAATACGGCTTTAGGAATAATTAGTTTCTTATCTATAATTTCCTTCATGTAATACTGTGCATCATTAAACAGTTTCACTGCTTCTGCACCCTTAACGGGATCGCTGAGAATTGCCGGGTATTTACCCGACAGTTTCCATGCAAAGAAAAAGAATGTCCAGTCGATATATTCTGATAGTTCGCTCAGGTCAATTTCATTCATTACATGATAGCCCGGTTTTAACGGTTTAAAGAGCGATGCAGCTTTCCAGTCAGTAAAAAGCCTGTTATCTCTGGCCTCAGCAATAGGTAAAAGTTTTCTTTCTTTACTTCTCGATGAATGTTCCTCTCTTATTTTCCCATACTTTTCAGCTATTGAATTTATGTATTTCTCCCTGCCTTCACTCAGAAGTGAAGAGAGGACACCAGCAGCTTTCGAAGCATCCTTTACATGAACAACCGGTTGTGAATACATGGTAGCAATTTTGACAGCAGCATGGATCTCAGAGGTGGTAGCACCCCCGACAAGAAGCGGAATGGTCAGTTTTCTGCGTTCCATCTCAGCAGCAACATGTACCATTTCTTCAAGAGATGGTGTGATCAATCCACTAAGTCCTATAAAATCGACTTTCTCTTTTAAAGCGGTATCAATTATCTTATCAGCAGACACCATAACCCCCAGGTCAATTATTTCATAGTTATTACATCCCAGTACAACTCCTACAATATTTTTACCTATATCATGGACATCACCTTTTACTGTGGCAAGTAAAATTTTGCCTGCTGTTTTCTTATCGGTCTCCCTGCTTTCCTGCTCGATATATGGGGCAAGTTTTGTCACAGCTTTCTTCATTACCCTTGCACTCTTTACGACTTGGGGAAGGAACATCTTTCCCGATCCGAAAAGATCGCCTACTTCATTCATACCTCCCATCAGAGGACCCTCGATCACCTCTATTGATCTTGAAAAGTGGGAACGGGCTTCTTCAATATCCTGCTCGATATGTTCATCTATGCCTCTGATAAGTGAGTGCTTGATACGGTCAACAACTGTCTTTGAACGCCACTCATCTATCTTTTCTTCCTGCTTTGACTCTGATTTAAGTCCTTCAGCAAATTTTACCAGCCTTTCTGTTGCATCTTTCTTTCTATTTAAGACTACATCCTCAGTAAGATCCAGGAGATTCTTCTCTATCTCACTGTATACCTGCAACATACCAGGATTTACTATCGCCATATCAAGACCTGCTTTTATTGCATGGAACAGAAAGACAGAATGCATTGCCTCCCTTACTTTATCGAAACCCCTGAAGGAGAATGATAAATTACTTATCCCTCCGCTTACTTTTGCATAAGGCAGATTTTTCCTGATCCATTCTGTTGCCCTTATGAAACTTACAGCATAATTATCATGTTCTTCAATACCCGTTGCAATAGCCAGAACATTAGGATCAAAAATCAGATCTTCCGGAGGAAATCCAAGTTTTTCTGTTAAAAGGCGATAGGATCTTTCAGCAACTTCAATTTTTCTTTCATAAGTATCAGCCTGACCCTTTTCATCAAACAGCATCACAACAGCTGCAGCCCCGTATTTCCTTATGAGCCGTGCACGATTCAGGAAAACTTCCTCTCCTTCCTTCAGGCTTATCGAATTGACAATTGATTTCCCCTGAATACATTTTAAAGCTGATGCGATCACATTCCATTGAGATGAATCGATCATTAGCGGGAGTTTTGCTATATCAGGTTCAGCCATGATGAGATTCACGAACTTCACCATTGCTTTTTCAGAATCAAGCATTGACTCATCCATACAGATGTCTATTATCTGTGCTCCGCCTTCAACCTGGTTTCTCGCAACAGCGAGAGCTTCTTCATATTTTTCCTCTTTTATAAGTCTGGCAAATTTTGCTGATCCCGATACATTTGTCCTTTCTCCGATGTTCACAAAATTGGTTTCAGGGGTTATTGTTAAAGCTTCTAACCCACTGAGTCGGGTAAACTTCTGAATAACAGGTTTTATCCGTGGTTTATATTTTTTAGCAGTCTCCGCTATCTTTTTGATATGCTGAGGTGTCGTTCCGCAACACCCGCCGATAATATTTACCCAGCCTTCCTTTAAAAATTCTTCAACTACAGAAGTCATATATTCAGGAGTCTGGTCATATTCACCAAACTGGTTTGGAAGACCTGCATTCGGATGTGCAGAAACGTAAAATCCTGATTTTGAAGACAACTCCTCAATAAAAGGTCTCAGTTGTTCTGCTCCAAGAGCACAGTTCAGTCCAACGCTGAAAAGTGGAAAATGTGAAACCGAGATTAAAAACGCTTCAAGGGTTTGTCCTGTAAGGGTCCTTCCGCTGGCATCGGTTATTGTCCCTGAAACCATTACAGGGAGCTTTAATCCTTTCTCTTCAAAAACTGAATCGATAGCGAAGAGGGCAGCTTTACAGTTCAGAACATCAAAGATGGTTTCGACCATAAGTATATGGACTCCCCCGTCAATAAGGCCTCGCGCCTGTTCAGAATATGCCCGTACCAGGTCATCAAATGTGACGGAACGGGCACCGGCATCATTGACATCTGACGACATTGAGGCAGTCCGGTTCGTTGGTCCAAGGGTTCCCACTACAAAATGTTCGAGTGGTTCTTCAGAATTCTCGAAGCCGGTAACCGCTTCTCTTGCAAGCTGTGCAGATCTGAAATTCATATTATAGATCTGGTCTTCCATCCCATAATCAGCCATTGATATTCTATTGGCTGTAAATGTGTTTGTTGTAATTATATCAGCGCCAGCTTCGAGATATTCTTTGTGAATGGCTTTAACTAACTCCGGTCTGGTCAACGACAGAAGATCGTAGTTTCCTTTCTGCGGTTTTGGATGATCCCTGAATTCTTCACCCCGGTAGTCAGCTTCCTGAAGTTTGTGCTTCTGGATCATTGTTCCCACCGCTCCGTCAAGGATCAGTATCCGCTGTTGAATAATATCGTCAAGTGATTGTTTCACGAGTTTATGCCCTTTCTTCCTGTATTCACAATAAAAACATCCCTGGTGCGAAGTTTTTCCTTTATTTCATATAATCTTTTAAGATTTACAATACCGATCACATATTTATATGATCTCCCGCTGAAATATTCTGACACCTCCTCAAATTTAAATAATTCCCGGTCTTTTTCATTGTTATATCTCAGATAGATCTCGAGTCTGTAATCACGTGTGTAATTTGAAACAGTTCCCTGCTGGTATTTCTTATATTCATACTTATAACCGTATGAATTGGCTGAGATATCTGACAATACTGCACTACCTGTTGCATGTCCTCCTGCTCCCTTCCCTGAAAAGAATTGCTTATCAGCAAAGGCAGCTTCAGTTATCACCCCGTTATATTCGTAATCGACATTATAAAGATACTTGTCCGGAGAAATAAAACGCGGCAGGACAAAGCTTGTGATTGTATTCTCGTTCGTCTTTCCAACATAAGGGACAAGCTTGATCTTAAATCCTTTTTCTTTTGCATACTGAATATCGAATTTCGAAATAGTCTTTATACCATAATGAAATACTTCATCCGGTTCCAGAAATAATCCGTAAGCATGCCCGGTTATTATACACAGTTTGTATTTTGCATCCCACCCTTCGACGTCAAGTGAAGGATTTGACTCTGCGAATCCCTTTCCCCTTGCTTCTTCCAGGGCAACTTCATAATCAATTCCCTGGTTATGCATCAGTGTCAGGATATAGTTGGTTGTACCATTCAGAATTCCCCGCAGTGAATAAAGCAGCTCATTATCATAGTATTCCTCAAGGTTTCTTATAATCGGGATACTGGCCCCGGCAGATGCTTCGTAAAGAAGCGACACTTTATATTTCTCCTGCATCTCAACAAGCTTTTTGAAATGTTTTGCAACCATCACTTTGTTTGCAGTCACAACATTTTTCCCTTTTTTCATTGCCGTTGTTACTATTTTATAAGCAGCATCGGCATCATCGATCAGCTCAACGACAAGGTTGATCGAGGGATCGTTGAGTATATCATTCTTATCAAAAGTGAAATTAGCCATTGGTATTCTTCTTTTTTTTGAAGGATCTTTCACACAGATCTTTACAATGTCGGCCCTGAAACCTTTGCTGCTATTCAGAACATCGTGCAGTCCCTGTCCCACGCAACCATAGCCGAATAAACCTATTCTTAATTTTTCTCTTGTCATCTTTAAATCTTTATTTCAGAATTTTATGATTCTTTCCCATGAAAAACCCAATATCTCAAATGATCTGCTTGAAAGCCTGCTCAAAGTCATAAATTATGTCATCAATATGCTCAAGTCCTACTGAAACTCTGAAGAGACCTGGATCTATCCCTGCTGAAAGTTGCTCTTCAGCTGATAACTGTGCATGAGTTGTAGTTGAGGGTTGAATGATCAGAGTTTTGGCATCTCCTATATTGGCAAGGTGACTGACAAGCTCCAGGTGCTCAACAAGCTTTGAAGCTTTTGATTTTTCAGCTTTTAAAATAAAGCTCAGGACACCTCCTGCTCCTTTCGGAAGATATTTTTGCGCCAGTTTATGATAAGGATTATCAGGTAATCCCGGATAATTCACTTTTTCAACGAATGGCAGTGACTTCAGCCACTCAGCAAGAGCAAGAGTGTTCTGAACGTGTCTTTCCATTCTCAGTGACAGGGTTTCAAGTCCCTGCAGAAGGAGAAAAGAATTGAAGGGACTTATTGATGGACCGAGATCCCGTAATCCTTCAACACGCGCTTTGACGATAAATGCAATATTCCCTGAAGGTGATTTTTCATTGAATTTCTCTCCAAAAATTAATCCGTGATATCCGGCAGATGGTTCTGTAAACACCGGGAAATTACCATTATTCCAGTTAAAGTTACCGGCATCGGTTATCACTCCTCCGATACTTGTTCCATGTCCACCTATCCATTTGGTTGCTGACTCAACAATGATGTTTGCCCCGTATTCAATTGGCCTGCAGAGATAACCGCAACCACCGAAAGTATTGTCGACTACAAGCGGGATCCCATACTTATTCGCCAGTTTTGCAAATGCCTCAAAATCAGGAATATCAAATCCCGGATTACCTACTGTCTCAACATAGATAGCTTTTGTTTTATCATCCACTAATTTTTCAAATGACTCCGGTTCAAGATCTTTGGCAAACCTGGTTTCAATACCAAAACCTGCAAAAGTTACTTTGAATTGATTATGGGTCCCGCCATAGAGGAACGGCGATGTGACCAGGTTTTCTCCTTTCCTGACGATCGTCGAAAAGGTGATGAACTGTGCTGCGTGTCCTGAAGAGACTGCCAGTGCTGCAGCCCCTCCTTCAAGAGCTGCAACCCTGTTCTCAAATACTTCCGTTGTAGGATTATGCATCCTTGTATAAATATTTCCGGACTCTGAAAGATTGAAAAGATCAGCGGCATGTTTAGCATTTTTAAAAACGTATGAAGTAGTCTGGTAAAGTGGTACCGCTCTTGAGTGTGTCTCATTATCAGGATGTTGTCCTGCATGTATCTGTAATGTTTCGAATTTTATCTTTTTCATTTTATTTTTAATTTATAGTTATTATGATGCCTGTAATCAGATCTTTTAATCCTATGCAATTAAATGATCCGGCTAAATGCTTATAATCTGGTTAATCCCAAATCAGGACTCTACCTGCACATGTCCATAGGCACAAGCGGCAGGATGAGATTTATTCGGGTCTGATGAAATGACTTCATTGTTTCCGTGTTTATTTTTATCATCTCCCGGCTTTTCCGGGATTAGGTTTTGGCACCGTTCTCCACCTCAGTGTAATTATTCGATGACGGGTTGGTTGCCAGGGTTTCACAGAGCCTAATCTCTCCACCCTTCTTAATAAAAACCAAACACCCTTGAATGGAAGGAATATTTGATTTGTGGGGTCAAATATAGGAAGGATTTTTAAAAATGCAAAAAAAATGGCCCCTTCATGGGGTTTGGGGGCTGAATATTAAGATTTAATTTACTTTTGTCAGTATAAATAACCCCATGCAAAACAACCTTACCCTTTATAATAGCCTTTCGCGCAGCAAGGAACCATTTCAACCTATCCATCCGCCTTTTGTTGGTTTGTATGTTTGCGGCCCAACTGTTTACAGTGATGCTCATCTCGGACATGCCCGTCCTGCAATAACATTCGACCTGCTCTACCGGTACCTGATGCATCTTGGCTATAAGGTTCGTTATGTGCGGAATATAACAGATGTGGGACATCTTGAGAATGATGCTGATGAAGGTGAGGATAAAATCCAGAAAAAAGCCAGACTTGAACATCTGGAACCAATGGAAGTGGTGCAGAAATATATGAATACGTTTCACAAAAACATGCAGGAGCTGAATACGCTTCCACCTTCAATCGAACCAAGAGCATCCGGTCATATAATTGAACAACAGGAATTTATAAAGGCTATCCTGGAACAGGGATTTGCTTATGAAGTCAATGGTTCCGTTTATTTCGATGTAATTAAGTACAACACGAAATATTCATACGGGAAGCTCTCCGGGAGAGTTCTTGAGGACCTGCAGGCTAACCTGCGCACCCTGGAAGGACAGGATGAAAAACGGAATCCCTTTGATTTTGCTCTTTGGAAGAAAGCCACCCCTGAACATCTTATGCAGTGGCCATCTGTGTGGAGTAAAGGATTTCCCGGCTGGCACCTTGAGTGTTCAGCAATGAGCACAAAATACCTTGGAGAAACTTTTGACATCCATGGAGGAGGAATGGATCTCCTTTTCCCGCATCATGAGTGCGAAATAGCACAATCGACTGCAGCTCTCGGAAAAGAATCGGTTAAATACTGGATCCATAATAACATGATTACCATAAATGGTCAGAAAATGGCCCGCTCACTCGGCAATTTCATTAAACTTGATGAGTTGTTCCGGGGAGACCACCCTTACCTGCAACAGGCCTATAGCCCAATGACAATAAGGTTCTTCATTCTGCAGGCGCATTACAGAAGCACTATCGATTTCTCAAATGAAGCACTGCAGGCTGCCGAAAAGGGACTCCAGAAACTGATGAAGGCAAATAAAACCCTGCAAAACCTAAGCCCGTCAAAGTCATCCACAATTGATTTTTCTTCATTTAAAAATAAATGCTACGAGGCAATGGATGATGATCTCAACAGTCCGGTTTTATTGTCGCATCTTTTTGATGGAGTGAAATTTATAAACTCAGTCAATGACGGAGGTGAAAAACTGAGCAGCACTGATCTTGAATCATTCAAAGATCTTTTTAAAACATTTGTTTTTGAGATCCTTGGACTTAAAGATGATGCTGCCGGCGCAGGTGATGAAAAGCTGACAGGAGATCTTATGAAGATAATCATTGATCTTCGTCAGGATGCAAAGAAAAGTAAGCAATGGGAAGTGTCGGATAAGATCAGGGCTGAGCTGAACAAGGCAGGAGTTATTCTGAAAGACCAAAAAGACGGTGCTGAATGGGAGAAAATATAGGGAGGTGAAGTAAATGCAGTGTAACTCCGTGAAAAACCAGGCGTAACTTAATGGTAAAGAATTGTTTATGAATGTCTGATAAAAAATATATATCATCTGTAGTCCTGATAGGAGGTGTACCTCTCGGAGGCGATCACCCTGTCAGGATCCAGTCGATGACAAACACCTACACTAATGATACAAAAGCATCCGTTGAACAATGCATTAGGATCATTGAGGCAGGGGCTGATTTTGTTCGTCTTACAGCACAGGGAGTAAAAGAAGCTGAAAATCTGGCAAATATCCGGAAGAAGTTGCAGAAAGCAGGTTTCAATACACCATTAATTGCAGATATCCATTTCAATCCTGCAGCTGCGGAAACAGCCGCACGCATTGTTGAAAAAATAAGGATAAACCCCGGTAATTATGCAGATAAAAGAGCTTCTTTCATCAAAACCGAATTGTCAGACAAAGAGTATAACGAAGAGTTTGAGCGTATCCACAAGCGGCTTCTTCCTCTGATAAATATCTGCCGTGAGAACAATACTGTAATCCGTATAGGTATTAACCATGGTTCTTTATCTGACAGGATAATGACCCGCTACGGGAACACTCCCACAGGAATGGTGATCTCAGCTATTGAGTTCATAAAAATCTTCCATTCTGAAAATTTCAATAATCTGGTTGTATCCGTAAAATCTTCCGATACCGGTGTCCTGGTTGAGGCAAACAGGCTGCTGGTGAAAATGATGCAGAGCTTTGGGCTCTCCTATCCCATTCATCTGGGTGTTACCGAAGCAGGAGAAGGCGAAGACGGGCGGGTAAGATCGGCAGCCGGTATCGGAACTCTTCTTTCAGAAGGGACAGGCGATACTATAAGAGTCTCATTATCGGAAGATCCGGAACATGAGATACCTGTTGCCAAAGAAATAGTACGATTCCTGTGCGGTCCGAAGGGACGGATCCCTGCTCCGGTTCCATCACAGGATATCAGA
The DNA here is from genome assembly GCA_963843415.1 of uncultured Bacteroidota bacterium. Lineage (GTDB taxonomy): Bacteria > Bacteroidota > Bacteroidia > Bacteroidales > VadinHA17 > LD21. Next base: position 61,061 of record CAWJKD010000007.1, on the reverse strand, counting down.
AGCCGGGAGGGTCTGTATAAACCTGAAGTAATGACGTTTAAAAACGGCCGGTACCTGAACGAAGACGATAAACCATTCAAGGGGAAAATGCTGATCTTTAATTCCAAAACACCTCCTTTGCTTACAGGGAAGGAAGTGGACAAGGTTATTCTTAGTCCGGTTTTCTCAGAAAATGATCCTGAAAAGCTTACAATTGATGCTGCTTCATTACTCGGAAGGTATTTCATTTTAAAACAGGCCGATGGTCTGTGCATTACAAACAGCGGAAAGGTGCAGGGAAAGAGACTGAAAGATCTTTCGTTCTCAATTCTCCAGGCAACCGAAGCGAGGATCACCCGAAACCGGTATATCTCATGCCCTACATGCGGACGAACTAAATTTAATCTTCAGAAGTCAGTCAGGAAAGTCAAGGCTGCAACCAATCATCTGAAAGGCTTGAAAATAGCAATCATGGGATGCATCGTTAATGGTCCGGGTGAAATGGCCGGAGCAGATTACGGCTATGTTGGTGCTGCTGAAGGCAAGGTACATATTTACAGGGGGACAATGCCAGTGTTGAAAAATGTTCCGGAAGATGAGGCGGCAGCAAAGCTGGTTGAGATGATAGAAGATGATCAGACCAGCTTATAATCCAATTGCTTCTTCTGCAGATCAGCTTTTACAACTTCAATTGTGACTTTGTCACCAAGTGTATAAACTTTACCGCCTGAGCGGCCTTTCATGCAATAACAATCTTCATCATATTCATAGTAATCGTCATCGAGCTCCCGAATATTAACCATCCCTTCGCATTGATTCTCAATTATTTCGACATAGAGACCCCATTCGGTCACACCTGAAATGATGCCTTCAAAAGCTTTCCCGGTCTTGTCGCTCATATACTCAACCTGCTTATATTTTACAGATGCTCTTTCAGCTTCAGTTGCCAGTCTTTCCATTTTTGAAGAGTGTTCACATAATTTTTCGTATCTGCCTGTATCACCGGGTCGCTCCCCTTCAAGATATAATGTTAAAAGCCTGTGAACCATCATATCGGGATACCTTCTTATTGGCGATGTAAAATGAGTATAATATTTTAATGCAAGTCCGTAATGTCCTATATTTTCTGTTGAATAAATTGCCTTGGCCATCGCTCTGAGAGCCAGTGTTTCGATTATATTCTGCTCCTTTTTACCGGCTATAGTATGAAAGAGCTTGTTCATTGCTTTTGGAAGTGATTTTTTATCATCCTCAACCAGCTTGTACCCGAACCTTGTGATAAAATGTGAGAAATTACTGATCTTTTCAGGATCGGGTTTATCATGAACGCGATAAACGAAGGTCTTGCCTTTCAGTTTTTTGCCGACATATTCAGCTACTCCATTGTTGGCCAGGATCATAAATTCCTCAATCAGCTGGTTAGCTGTTCCCATATCCCGGAATTTTATTCCAAGAGGTCTGCCCTCTTCATCAAGATCAAACTGCACTTCAACTTTCTCGAAAGAAAAAGCCCCGGAGGAATAACGTTTTGTCCGGAGGTTTTGTGCAAGCTTATGCAAAACCAGGATCTGCTCTTTCATATCACCTTCCCCGGTATCAATCACTTCCTGGGCCTCCGCGTAAGAAAACCGTTTGTCGGAATTGATTATCGTCCTTCCAAACCATTCGGAAAGGATCTCCGATTTATCATTCATTTCAAATACGGCAGAATAAGTGAGCTTATCCTCTGCCGGACTCAGTGAACATATATTATTCGATAATCTCTCGGGCAGCATCGGTACAACTCTGTCGACAAGATAAACAGATGTAGCACGTTGTTTTGCTTCATCCTCGGTAAGGGAACCCGGTTTCACATAATATGTTACGTCAGCAATATGAACACCTGCTTCCCAGTTACCGTTATCAAGTTTCTTCAGCGAAAGAGCGTCATCAAAATCACGGGCATCAGCAGGGTCGATTGTAAAGGTTGGTATTTTACGAAAGTCCCGTCGTGAGTCAATATCCTGCTGAGTTATCTGTGCAGGTATTTCCTCAGCATCTTTTTCAACTTCATCAGTAAAAGTATAAGGCAGTTCAAATTCTGCAAGAATTGCGTGCATTTCCGTCTCGTGCAGTCCGGGATCGCCAAGTACATTAATTATTTCAGCAACCGGATTTTTCGATTTCGGATTCCAGTCAATGACTTTGGCAACTGCCTTCTGTCCCTGTTTGGCTCCATTCAGTTTTGATAAAGGAATGAAAAGGTCGAAAGGCATGTTTTTATTATCGGGCATGAGAAAAGCAAAATTTGGCATGATCTCTACTACTCCTACAAATGAGCTTCTCCATCTTTCGATTATCTCAACAACTTCTCCCTCGGATCTTGCCCCTTTTCTTCTTGCATAAAGCCATACTTTAACTTTATCGCCATGAAGTGCTGTGCGAAGGTTCTTGGCCGACACAAAAACATCCTCCTCCCTATCTTCTGATTTGATGAATCCGTAACCCATACGTGTCATGTCGACGACTCCGGTTACATAGCCTCTCGTTACTTTTGCCCTGTATTTTCCCTGGTAAACCTCTTCAATTGCCTCTTTCCCTTTCAATTCTTTCAGGACCTCTGAAATTAATTGTTTATCAGAGTGTTCATTAATATTCAAACGTTTAGATATCTGTTTGTAATTGAATCCTTGCTGAGGACTTTTGGAAATTATTGATAATATTTGCTCTTTTAGTGATTCTTCTGAATTACCTGATCTTTTCTTCACATTTCCCTTTCTGCTCATAAATTCGGTTTTTGCGAAGGTAAGAAAATGAACTATTAATTTCATAAATTTGGATTATTATAATAAGGAATCCCATGATTGATCTTAAGTCAGTTCCCCTTCGTTCACCTTCTGTTGTGACCAGAAAAACGGGGAATGAATATGTGCTTGTCCCTGTCTCAAATAATATTGCCGATATGGATAGTGTATACACTCTTAATGAGACAGGAGCGTTCATCTGGGAGTTGATAGATGGGGAAAAATGTGTAAGTGACCTGATAGAAGAACTGGTAGAACAATATAATATAGATAATGACACAGCAACAGAAGATGTTTTTTCATTTATTCATAATATGAGAAAGTATCTGATCATAAATTAACGTGTGAAATATTTAAATAAGATTCTTTATACCTCAGTGACATTAGAAATTTGTGAACCTTTGTGTCTTGGTGTCTTAATGGCAAAAAGAATATTCTTTACGAAACAATAAACTTAATGAGGAATTATAATTTAAGAATTGCAGGATATACTATCAGGCTGGAGTCTGGGGACAGCGGACCGGAACTTATCCCCGGAGAGAGATTTCATAAAAACATTTGTCAGACTGACGAATATGATGTTATGATAAGAGTCCGCTACGGCTATTATGCAATTCCGGAAGATTCCGAAAGATTATTTGTTGCACCTTACAGCATCGAGACAAAAGGCATGAAAATAACAACCCGGGAAAACTTCTGGAGCGTTTACAGGCATCAGTCGGGGATGTTCATCAGCACAAATTTCCCGGGGAATCAAAATAAAAAAGCTATTCTGAAGTTTTCGCTGATAATGAGGGAATGGGATCTCTGGATTGACGGAATTGATGGGTCCACCGATCCATTAGAATATCCGCTTGATGGTTTGGTCCTATATTATCTCACCGTAATAAACGGCGATATAATGATCCATGCTTCAGGGGTAAATATTGCAGGGTACGGATATCTTTTCAGTGGTGTTTCAGGAAAAGGAAAGTCGACTATTGCACAGATCTGCAAAAATTCCGGAGGGAGGGTAATCCACGACGACAGGCTTATAATCAGGAATATTAACAGTAAATACCGCATGTTCAATACACCTGTCTACAGAGATGATAAACCTGCCGAGTCAATCCTGAACAGGCTTTTTCTGATTGAGCACGGAAATGAAAACAGGATACTCCCGGTTATCGGAGCCAATGCAGTCACGCTGGTTATTGCGAACTGCATTCAGCATAATTATAGTCCCGACATGATCGCACGGTTTCTTGGATCAGTCTCAATTATGTGTTCAGCGGTTCCGGTAGCAACCCTCCGTTTCAAACCTGACCGCAGAGTTATAGATCACCTTCTTGAAAATGAATAAGGATCAGAATCATCATAAAATTATAAGAGATATTGGATTTTCTTTTCTTTCGGAAGGTAAAATTCTAAAGGTCAGAGCAGATGGTTTTAGCATGTATCCATCAATCAGGCAGGGGGCTGTTATATTTATCGAGCCATTGGCGGAAGGAATAAATCCTGTCCCCGGTGAGATAATAGCATGGAAGAGAGAATCGGGATTTGTTGTTCACCGTTTAATCAGAATCTTGAAATCCGGCGATGATATCGAATACATTACAAGGGGGGATAGCTGTGCTTATGAAGATAAGCCCTTTAGAAAAGATCAGATTGCAGGAAAAGTTGTCAGGATCGATCAGGGGAAAGAAAGAATTGAAACAGAACAGGAACTTATCCGAAAACCTGCTTATTTTTATAACAGATTAATATTATGGATATTATTAAGAACAAAAAAAGTATTGAATATCCTTCTTACGAATAAGCGAAGCAGGCCAAGTTAAGGAAGCTGACTAAATGGATAAAAAACTAAAATATTTCAGGGAATCGATCAGGCTGGTCTGGGAAAGTACACCGTCGTGGACAATGGCAAACATTGTTATTTCCGTTCTTCGCAGTTTTCTGCCGCTTGCCCTTATATGGCTTCTCAAGGAGCTGATTGACGGAATAACTCTGGCAGCTTCAACAGGCCAGGAAACATCTGTTCCAGGAATTATATGGCTGGTCGTTTTTGTTGTTATTTTCTGGCTGCTTGATGAAACATCTTCCGATCTTGATGTGTATGTCAGAAAAAAACAGTCAATGAAGCTTGAAGCTTTTATGTACGGTCTGCTTCATAATAAGGCTGTAAATCTTGACCTAATAAATTTTGAACGACCTGAATATTTTGATTGCCTTACAAGAGCTTCCCGCGAGGCACCCTGGCGTCCCAACAGCATCCTGAATAACCTTGTTTCAATGAGCAGGGGATTCATATCCCTTCTTCTTATGGCAGGATTGCTTGCCGTTCTTCACTGGACCCTTGCAATACTATTACTGGCAGTTAATATTCCAGGTATCTGGCTAAGGCTTCATTATGCAGATATTCTATATAAATTCCGCCGGCAACAGACCCCGGAGGCAAGGAAAACTGCCTATTTCAACTGGCTTCTCACAGGCGAACGTCCATCAAGAGAATTGAGATTGTTCGGCCTTGGGAATTATTTTATTTCTCTCTTTAAAAAATCGTTCCTGAAAACTCAGGAAGAGGAGATTAAGATAGTAAGGAAACGAACTCTTATTGAGCTTATATCAGATCTGGTAAAAGCAGCTGCCGTTCTGATAACGCTATTATTCATTGCAAAGCAGACAATAAATGGTTCAATTACTCTTGGGCAGATGGCCATGTTTGTCCTTGCTTTCAGACAGGGGATGGTCTATATAAAAGATTTTCTGGGATCGATGGCCGGTCTGTATGAGGACTCTCTTTTTATTGGTGACGTATTTGAATTCCTGGACCTTAAAGAGACTATTACGGCGGTTCCTCCGGTGGTTGAAGTGTCAGATTTCTCTAAAAACATTGTGGTTGACAATCTTTCTTTTACATATCCAGGCAACAGTTTAAAGACAATAAACAATGTATCGTTTGAGATAAAAAAAGGTGAGATAATTGCCCTTGTGGGACCTAATGGTGCAGGAAAAAGTACACTTGTCAGACTTCTGTGCCGCCTCTATGATCCTGAATCAGGATCAGTAAAATGTGATGGAATTGATATTAAGAATATGGATCCGGGGAAATATCGTAAGATGTTATCTGTTGTATTTCAAGATTTTATGCTTTATAATCTTTCTGCGGGGGAAAATATACGGTTGGGAAATATTGATGAGGTTAATGCAGAAGGAAAGGTTGAGTCGGCTGCAAAAGTAACAGGCATAAATGAGCTGATCAAAAAGCTGCCTGAAGGTTATTCCACACCTATCGGGACTCTGTTTGAGGATAGCCGGGAATTAAGCTGGGGTGAATGGCAGAAGTTAGCTCTTTCGAGGGCTATTTTCAGAGAATCACCTGTGCTGATCCTCGATGAACCATCGAGTGCCCTGGATGCAGACACTGAATACGATATCTTCAACCGCTTCAGGGAAATAGTAAAAGGCCGGACATCAATCCTCATAAGTCACAGGTTCACCAATGTAAGTCTGGCTGACAGGATAATCGTTCTCGACAAAGGTTCCATTTCAGAAACCGGTACTCATGAAGAGCTGATGAATAAGAAAGGTATCTATTTCACCATGTACACCAAACAGAGCAGCAGGTTCGATAAATGAAAAACCATCCGGATATAAGGGATGAAGAGATCCTTCTCCTTGGACTTTGCCGGTTATCTTTTAAAGCAGAGCTGACCATGAGGTTAAAAGCTCTGACTGAGGGAAAGATTGACTGGAACTATTTTACTTCTCTGGCCTCCATTCATGGCGTAGCAGCAATGGTTTATCATAATCTTGAAAAGCTTGATTTTCTTCAGGTTATGCCTCAGGAAGTAACCGGAATCCTAAGGAACACCCTCATGATAAGTCTCAGCAGGAATACACGAAACACAGAAGTGATGGCTGCTGTTTTAAAACTTATGAATGAACATAGTATCAAGAGTGTCCTTCTGAAAGGTTTAGCACTTGAATCATCGGTTTATGGAAATGCCGGACTCAGGCAGATGACGGATATTGATGTCCTAATGACAAGAGAGGATTGTTTTAAAGCCAGATCATTGCTTATGGACAATGGGTTTGTCTCGCTACCTGTTAAATCGGTCTTTCACAAGGCCATTATGGCTGATACCGGTAAACACTTGCCGACGCTTATTAAGGACCAGTTCAGGATTGAGCTTCATCATGAACTATTTAGTGCAGGGAAAAATGAGCTTACAAAGATGCTCTATGATACCAGTTATGAAACAGAAGTAAAGGGGGAAAAAGCCTTCATTCCGGAGCCCCGGATCTTTTTCCTGTATCTTGTCAAGCATCTTTATACGCATGAGATGAACAATGAGTCGCAGTTACGACTCTATGCTGATCTGGTAGTCCTTATTGAAGAATTCCGTGATGAAATCCTGACTGCCGATCTGATTAAATATGCAGAACAGGCCGGGATCTGCGAAATACTTGCACGGAGACTCGAGCCGTTAAGAGATTTCTGGGATATCTCTTTCCCAGATTGGATTAATGAATTTATGGATAAATATTTTAATCCTGCTACAATTGATAAATTCGTCTTCTTTCTAAAAAGTCCTAAAGATAATCCAGCGATAGACCATCGGGGATTCTACCGGCAAATATTCAGGGAAATACCGGGGATTCACAGGAAGGTACTCTTTATTTTAGGAGATCTTTTCCCTACAATTACCTTTATGAAGAATAGGTATAACTGTTCAAAAGGATGGCAGACGATATTCTATTATCCCCTCCGATGGGGTAAACTCTGGTATCTGGTCAAGAGATGATGTTGTCTGGCAGTCATTTAGTAAGATTAGTTCATCAGGTTTATTATTCAGGTTTATAAATCATATTTTTTTGAATTTTCTGCCTTTTTTTCGAAAATAATTTGGAAAAATTATTTTTTTTGTTTATTTTTATATGAACATAGTCAGTGTTTGTATTATTTTATTTTTAATTGATATGACCCGATATGAAAAGGAAAATATCAAGATCCGTTTTCTAAAACTGATTGCTTTAAAAAGTACAGGACGTCCGATTGATCTGGCACTTAGATTTGGAATTAATGAAAGGACAGTAAAGAGAATTGCCAGGGAATTCAGGGAAGCAGGGTATAGAATCAGATTCTGTAGAAATATAGAATCGTATGTTTTTGTTTAAGATCCTCTGTGGGTTTCTCCGACAGAAGATCTTGCTGCTTACTGGCTTTCGGTACGTGGATGAGCACTCCTTCAGTTTTGAATCTGTTGTATCGCTATGCCCCCAGGCTTCAGCCTGGGGGTAGTGGTGGTGGTGCTGACTGAAGTACTAACCCCGGGCTTCAGTCCGGGGTTAGCTGGTCTACCTCAGATCCGGACTTTAGTCCGGAACCTGTTAGCACGAGGTATGCAGGCTGAGATCATATCTCAGAATCCTTCTTGCAGATTGAAATGTGCCCAGACCCCGGGCGGGACCCGGGGCCGGGCACTTCCTCCCTTGTGTCGGACAGAAGTCCTGAACCTAGTAGCACAAGGCTCTCAGGCAGCGAGGAATTATCTGTAATCAACCTGTTCCTGGTCAGAGCCAGGAATACACATCTCTAAAAAACACATCCTATAAAAGGAGATATTGAAAAAGTCTCAAATCCAATATCAAAAATCAAATTCGTCGAACATGAAAGCCCCACCATCATCCTGTTCTTAAACCTGTAACTATAATCCACATTAAAAATAAATCCCAGATCATTCATCGTAAGGTTATATGGAGTAGGCAAGCCCATTATTACATCAATCAGTTCATTATTCTGATTATAGACCGGTGTCACTAAATAATCAACATCCTGGTGATTATATTTTCTGATCAGGATACCCGCTCCCAACGAGACCTTGTTTTGCTTCTTACCAAGCTCTTTTGAGAACATCACATTGGCAATATTATATGTATCTGTAAGATATTCATCCCAAAAGAGACCCAGTGGATCATTCATCTTATATGACACTGTAGCAATTGAAAGATATCCTGAAATAATATATCCTGTCTTTAAGTTATAACCCAGACGAAGCCAGATATTCTTTCCATTATATATCTTCCCGAGAATATCAGGATTGACTTCCACGTATTCAGGTTCATTAAAACCCGGATCCAGAAATTGCATTAACATCCGCAAAATATCCTACTCCGGTTGCTAGCTGAAATCTGTTCAGGGTATCATTCTGAGCAACTGATATATTGGAGAACAGAAGAAGAATAATTATTCCAAGAATGGGAATTCTCATTTCTTATAATTTAATGTTTACACCTAAACCAAGAGACGCATATAGACGGTACCTTTATTATATCCGTGTAATTCACCATTAAGTAAATACCGCTATTTTAGGGCTGATTTTAAAACCTAATCCAACCTGACTCAATATAACCAAAATCAAAAGAAGTCTCATTATTATATTTGTAACGGTTGATTCTTCATCGTGGATAAATAGCTCTGATAACACTATTTCAGAACGGTAACGATTTGAATTCCCGAATCCAAAATATAAGTCAATATTCTTAGTTTTAATAGGAATAATTTTTAAGAATAAAGGTCTCCTATAAGATGAGAATTATTATGAGAGAAAGTTTATATCACTTCCCCCATCATTTGAGGAAATAAGAAATCCAATTAATGCACAAATCTGGAATGATGGATCTTATAGAATAAGAAATACTATTATCATAGAAAAATGCCGCCATAATCACCTTCCCCTAAAAATGCATAATTTACGGTAGTTACTCCAAAGTTCACTTTCTTAATCGATTCTTGTCCATAGCTTCTTATTATAAATCACTAAAAGCAAAAAAATAACAAATATTTTAATTTCATATTCCTCATTTTTAAAGGTTGTTTTAAGACTTCGTAGCCTTAAAACAACCTGGTTTTTAGTTCTAAAACTCCAACACTGGCAAAGTCCAGTAAACACCCCCTGCAGCAAAAACCCTGAACCCATCCTGAAGACCATTCCCCATATCGGTTTTATTGACCTTCATAAAATTATCCCTGCTCAGATAGTTGTCCAATTTTATCCATCCCTCTGCAGATTCGATTTTCAGTTCTATTTTACCAGCGGATACTTCAATTTTATCTATTTTAACCTTTGGTTCAAATGTTAATGTAAAGGTTGTTTTGTTTTTATCATATTCAATTAAACCGAACTGTCTGGATCCTTCATCTGTTGTTCCATCTTCTGAAACATACCAATCGTCATCAAGTTCGTACTGGAAATTTACCCAAGTTGCCTCTTCCTAATTTGTGTCCTAGTTAAATAGGTAGTCTGTAGACCTGTAAAAGGATGTTGCACTTGTAGCTGTTATTGTCCCTCCCAAAAGACAAAACTTAAACTCAGATCCTCCACTAAAGATACCATCATAATGTTCTGTACATTTTACCCATCCAACACGCATTTGATGAATCTGTTCCTGAAGGTGTGTTTGTTGCTAGTTCCAGGTTCATCAATCTCCTTCATCCGGCATAACAATCCAAACAGGGTATGTTTCTGAATACTCCTCAGTGATATCTACTTCCGAATAAGATCCGTCTTCCTCGATTTGATAACCCATATTTAGAACGTCATTGTCAATAGGATCTGATGTACATGAAGGCATCTGATAATCAGCAGGATAATCTTCGACCGGATAAGGACAATAGAGCGTTATGTCGTTTCCTATAAGATATTCCTTTAATCCCAGGAAAGGTTCAATATCTGACTTCCCCTCCATAATTTCATCAAAGGTTTTCTCAAACAGTGTCGGCTCAGGACCTGATCCCTTCTGGCCTGTACTGAATAAATCCTTAAAGTATACAAAGTCATCTCTGTATTCCTTAAAGCTGATTAAATCACTCACTTCTTTTACAACTTTAGGCTGCCGGAGAATAACATCCCTCATAATCCGGGCTGTTGAAGCAAGCTTTTCCTTAAGTAAGATCTCTTCCGGAGTCAGTGTCCTCCTTACGATCCGGTCAGTGTTCCTGATTGCAGGATTTTCATCCTTCGAGCACGAGGCGACAAGTGCAGTAATGCACATCAAAAAAATCATTAGTTTTTTCATAACTCAATTTTTAATGCAGTTAAACAAAGAATTTTATTCCACTATGTTATTTATAACGTAGCACACCTTTTAGCCATATTTAAAATTCATTTCATTATATAAGACGTCAGTAGTAATTATCTACTCTCATAATACCTGATATTGCAGACTCATCAGGTATTACTTTAACAATATTAAAAACTCCCGGGGACAGAAAAATGGGGAAAGGTGTTTTTTTTTATGGTTTTTGTAAAAAAAATTTATCCTATAGGAAATGTTAATTACTGAGGGGTGGGTATACCTATAATATATAACAGTCGGGGTTGATTAATAACCGACACACTTTTTTGCAATACAAAGGGGTGAGTTCATGGAACCATAAACCCACCCCTAACCTCTCAACAGAGGGGAACTTATTATGTATCAACCCCTTCCCGCTGTGGGGGAAGGGGGATAAGGTCTAGTGCAACAACGTTACATCTCCTACCTTCTTGAACGGCTCGCCGTTGGCGTACTTGCCTTCGACATACCAGACATAGACTCCCTGCGGACAAAGCTGACCTTTGTAGTATCCGTTCCACGGGACATTTATGTTGCGGCTTTCGAAGATCAGCACTCCGAGCCTGTTGAAGATCTGAAGCTTGTAATTGATCACCTTCTCCCTGATCGGCGGGAAGAAGAACTGGTCAATCTCAGTACCACCCGTCGGAAGATCTGTACGTTCGATCGGACCTTCCTTATTAGGTGTAAAGACTGTCGAGAACCTTACTTCTCCGGCCGGTTCAACAGTGACCGCAGGCGACAATACATATTTATCGGAGCAGCCGTTGTTCGAATAAGCCCATAGAGTGATATCATAGACTCCTTCTTCCATATACTTATGGTACGGTTCTTTGATCCTTGATGTGTCACCATCACCGAACTCCCACATATAGGAATCTGCAAACTGGCTCAGGTTGAAGCATCTTACACTCTCATCATTTACGAACACAAGTGAAGGTGTAACTGTAAAGTAAGCCTGTGGGGAGACAAAAGCGCTTACAACCTGTGAATAAACTGAGGTACCACCCGGACCTGTTACTGTCAGTTCAATCCTGTAAGTACCAGGAGTGAAATAAGTATAGGTCGGATTCTCAGCTGTCGAATAATTCCCATCTCCAAAGTCCCATCTGAAAGTGGTGCCCGGAGTAGTTCTGTTTGCTGAAGTATTATTCAGAACCACATACAACGGTGCACAGCCTGAGGGGACTGAGTCAAAGTCAGCAACCGGCGGTTCAGGCAGAATATTAACCTGGTGAGTAATGCTATCCCTGCAGTTTACATTGTCAACTATCAGGGTTACATTATAAGTGCCGATACCTGTGTAAGTGTGCGAAGGATTCTCGAGAGCTGAAGTTCCTCCGTCACCAAACCTCCAGGTGTAGTTCCATGTACCCGGATCCGGTTCATTCGTAAAGTTAACTGTATTACCCGCAGGATCGTATGTTTGAGGTGTAGGCGCTGCCGTAAATTGTGGTGTCGGGACAGGCATCACTGTTATGTCCAGAGTATAAACATCCGTACAGCCGTAGAACGATGTTGTAGTCAGAATTACTGTACGGACAATCGGTGCACCAGTCGTATTGACATACAGATGCGATGATATAAATGAACCCGGACCTCCGGCAAGATCACCGTAATCCCAGTAATAATTGTTTGCTCCTGACAGTCCTGTAAAGATTATCGAACTACCACTGCAGACAATATTGGTATTTGCAGTGAAAGTTGCATCAATAGCCGGATAAACCGTTGTCATCTGAGTGTAGGTGGCAGAGCATCCTCCGGCAGATACAACGGTCAGGCTCACATTGTAGTATTCAATCGCAGTAGGATTGGTGTTCGTGAAGATATGAACCGGATTATCATCAACAGTATTCACCGGTGAGCCGTCGTCAAAGTTCCAGGTAAAGCTTGCAATTCCTGTCATATCTTTTGTGAAGGTCACAGTATCAGGTGTACACATGCTGCTCAGATCCTGAATGAAAGTTGCATCAGGAGAATCTACCATTACAACCACACTACTATCGCCATAACATCCGTTACTGTCTCTTACTCTGTAGTTGAGAGTATACGGACCAGGGATCAGAGATCTGAAGTTCGGAACCTCGACGAAATAATTGCTCAGCGAACCTATATCTCCCGTCCATATATGCTGTGTCCATACACCTGATCCACCCGACGGTGAAGGATCAACCGGAAGGGTAATCCCTCCGCAGGCATTCAGGGTATCACTTGCGAAGTTAATTACAGGATTGGAGTTGACTGTAAGCGTTGCCGGATTTGTATATATGGTATCACAGAATGCCTTCAGTCCTAACCTGTACTGGTTGTTATTGTATGAAAGAGGTATGTTCACAAGCGACAGCTGCTGGGTTGTTGTACCGCTATAAATTGCATTGTCAAAGATGTCGGTCCATGTTCCGGTTCCTCCGATATTAACCTGCCATCTCAGCGAATCGATCATTCCCGATCCGTTAGCGATGAAATAAACAGGTCCGCCGCCGGCGCATATTGGTTTGTTAACAGGATTAAGGGTCACTGTTGGCGGTACATTAACTCTGAGTATCACAAAGTTCGAGTAAAGAGGAACGCCGCAGGTCCCGGTCACTATAACCCTGAAGATATTGTTATTAAATGATGCCGGAGCATTTGTTATGACAAGTGTGCTGTCGTTGGAACCTGAGAAGTTAAGATCATCCGTAACATTGATAAAGCCAGTCCCCGGATTCCTAATCCACTGAAACGACAGACCCGTACCTGTAGCAGATACATGGAAGGATGCTCCGGTGCCGGAACATATTGTTGAGTCTTTTGGATGACTCCGGATTTCCGGAATTGTGTTCACTGTAAGCAGAGCGTCGCCGGAAATTACAGGTGTTGAACAGGTCGTAACTTCCGCATGATAAAGATATCCATCCATATCCCTTGTTGTTCCGAACAGATAGAGCTTTTTAGTATTTGCTCCGAAATAGATCCCTCCGTCGGAAATTGCATTAAATCCACTGCCATCGTTTACATACCACTGGTACAACAGATCTGAACCTGTGGCACCAACTTCAAAAGTGACCATACCATATTCGCAGGTTGTTGTATCTCTCGGATCTATAGTAACAACAGGCAGATCCCTGACAGTTACTATTGCCGAACCCATGATGTTAGGCGGTCCGGTAATTGAACATGCATTGGAATCAGCCACACTCGAGATTGTGTAGGTTGTTGTTATAAGAGGTTTCACATAGATCGTATCATTGCTCCTGTAATCGTTGACCGTTCCGAAATTGTTTATTACTATGTCGTACGGAGGTGTTCCGACAGGCAGGGTCACTTTCAGGATTGCTGAATCTCCGGGACAAATCGTTTCACCACCGGTCAGAATAGCTATCGGTCTCGGATTCACTTTTATCTCAATTGTATCAGTGTAAACGGGTGCACAGATCCCCGATGTAGCCATTCTTCTGTAATATAGTGTACTGGTAGCGTTGACCGGTGGAGTGTAATTATTAGCCAGCGGACCTGATGCTCCTGCAATATTGAAGTAGGTACCCAATGAATCGGTAGCATATTGCCACTGGTAGGTTATCGCACCCGGACCACCTGCAGCTGCCGTTACCTGAGTAATTGGTGCCGGATTATCACCCGTGCAGAGAACCTGGTCGGCTTCAATGCTTCCGGGTGTCAGTTCAGGAGGCTGGGTAAAATTAATAGTTGCTTCCTGGTAACAACCCTTGGAATCTGTGACTCTGACCCTTATCTCTCCTATTCCTGCATTGAAGAATGAATAATAATTAAATCCTGGTACAGCAAAAGTTGCACCTGCCGTATTCGATTCTATGGTGAAGGTATAAGGTATAGTCCCTCCAACAGCATTGAATGTACCTGTTCCATCTTTATCGCCATAACAGTCAAGCAGCACATCTGGTGTTGGTGTAAGCTGAAGGAGTGATGGTTCCGTGATCAAAACGGGAATAGTAACAGAACATAAGTTGTTATCGCGAACAATGATGCTGTACGAACCTGCCGTCAGACCCGGGAATGTCCCGTCAGTCTGCCATGTAGCGCCGGCATCAATGCTATAATTATAAGGAGATGTACCGGAACCTGCCGTTGCAGTTACTGTTACGATACCGTTGTTGCCTCCGTTACACGAAACATTTGTAATAGAGGTTATTGAAGCTGACAGCTGTGACGGCTGGGTAATTGTAACAAGTACCTGTTTTATACAGAGGTTAAGGTCTCTAACGAGAACTGTGTAGGTTGCAGCAGGAAGGGAACTGAATGTTCCTGTTGCCTGCCATGTTGCACCACCATTTATGCTATACTCATAACCAGGAGTACCGGTTCCGGCAACAGCTGTTACTGTAATTGATCCAGTATTTGCGTTGTAACATTCAACATTTACCTGAGTCATGGTAGCATCAAGAGCAAGAGGCTGGTCAAGGATGACGCTTCCGATGATTGAACAGCCATTAATATCCATAACCCTGACAAAGTAATCACCTGCCGCCAGGTTGATAGCATCAGGTGTAAGCTGGCCTATCGGGATTGTCATTGCTGCATCGCTGTACCAGCTATAGAAATAGACACCTGTACCACCACCCGCTACTGCCTGAGCACGTCCGTCGGATGCACCGTAACAGCTTATATCCTGTCCGTTATAATTACTCGTCACATTTACACTCAGAGTGAGTGCCGGAGGAGGAGTAATTGTAACAGGAGCTGTTACAACAGAACATCCATTCACATCGGTGACAGTAACCGTATATGGTCCTGCTGGTAATCCGGTAAAGACACCCGTGATCGCACCGCTGGTGTTTGCCGGTATTTCGACCAGTGCATATGAAAGAGCTCCGGTTCCGCCGCTTGCAGTAACTGTTATCCTTCCGTCAGATGCACCGTTGCATGAAAGCTGACTTCCGAAATAGTTGCTCGTTACTGCAGCAGTTGCCGTTACTGCAGCCGGTTCAATTACTGATACCGGTACTGTTGTCAGGCTGCAGAGATTAGCATCTGTTACTGTAACTGTGTAACTGCCTGCAGGTAACCCTGTAAAGACTCCTGATGAAGCTCCTGTTATATTTCCAGGTATCTGATTAAGAACGTAAGCTAATGTTCCCGTACCACCGGTGGCGTTGATTGTGATCTCTCCATCCGAAGCTCCGAAACAGCTTATGTGACTACCATTGTGGTTACTTGTTACCGATGCCACGGCAATAACAGCAGTTGGATTACTTATTGTTATTGCCGGAGTTTTCTTTGTACATCCATTCTCATCTGTCACAGTTACCGTATATGTGCCTGCCGGAAGTCCTGTAAAGACTCCCGATATAGCTCCGGTAACATTGACCGGATCCTGATCGAGAATATAGGATAATGTACCGGTACCACCGTTGGCAGTAATTGTAATCTCTCCATCCGATGCACCGAAACAGCTTACCTGACTACCGTTGTAACTACTGGTTACCAGGCCTGTAGCTGTTATAGCAGCAGGATTAGCAACAATCACATCTGTTGAGACAACAAAGCAGGCGTTCACATCGGTTACCCGGATTGTAAATGTCCCTGCGGGTACTCCTGTAAATACTCCCGATGAGGTTCCTGTAAGGTTACCGGGCATCTGCACAATTGCATAACTCAGTGCTCCGGTCCCGCCGCTTGCCAAAGCTGTTATCTCACCATCCGATGAGCCATAGCAGCTTACATCACTTCCATTATAATCGCTTGTCACTGATGCATTTACTGTAATTGCAAGGGGAGCTGTAATTGTCACAGGAGCTGTTACCTCTGAACATAGGTTCTTGTCAGTAACTGTTACCGTATAAGGTCCTGCCGGCAAGCCGGTGAAGATGCCGGTGATCAGACCTGTTATATTTGCCGGGATCTCATTCAGAAGGTACGACAGAGTTCCTGTTCCTCCTGAGGCTGTTACAGTAAGCCGTCCGTCAGATGCTCCGAAGCATGAAAGCTGGCTTCCGTTGAAATTGCTTGTTACCGCCGCCGATGCTGTGATCACTGGAGGATTGACCAGAGTTACCGGTGCAGTAGTCTTTGCACATCCGTTTTCGTCGCTGACCGTAATTGTATATGTTCCTGCCGGGACCCCTGTGAAGATCCCTGTAGTTGCGCCTGAAACATTCGCAGGCATTTCAACAAGCAGGAAGCTGAGTGTCCCTGTACCTCCGGATGCCGTAACAGTTATTTCACCATCAGATGCACCGTTACATGATAAATGACTTCCGTTATAGTTGCTGGTTATCAGGATATTAGTTATTATAACAGCCGGATTGGCAATTATTATATTCGTGGTCGTCTTAGTACATAGATTCAGGTCTGTTACAGTTATTGTGTACGTACCTGCTCCAAGTCCTGTAAAGATTCCTGATGAAACTCCGGTTACATTAGCCGGATCCTGATCGAGAACATAGGTCAGTGTACCTGTGCCTCCCGATGCTGTTGCCGTAATCCTTCCATCGGTCGATCCAAAACAGCTTACCTGGCTGCCGTTGTAATTGCTCGTTACTGAGCCTGTGATCGTTATTGCTGCAGGATTTGTCAATACTACATTTGTGGTAGTGGCTGAACAACCATTGACGTCTGTTGCCCTGATCGTGTAGGTCCCTGCAGGTACTCCTGTAAAGATACCTGAAGATGCGCCTGTAAGGTTACCCGGAAGCTGTACTATCATATAGGTCAGTGTTCCTGTCCCTCCGTTACCTACTGCTGTGATCTGTCCATCGGATGCCCCGTAACAGCTTACATCACTGCCATTATAGCTCTTCGATACTGATGCATTGATTGTTACTGCAACTGGTGCAACAACTGATACTGGTGTAGTAGTCGTACAGCTGTTCTTGTCTGTTACCGTTATAATGTAGTTACCTGCCGGTACTCCAGTGAAGATACCTGTATTAAGACCTGTTAAGTTCCCTGGTATTTCGTTTATAGCATATTTAAGCGCCCCTGTTCCTCCGGAAGCTGTTACAGTGATCCTTCCGTCAGATGCCCCGTTACATGTGATATGTGACCCGTTATAGTTGCTTGTTACTGCTGCAGAAGCTGTTATTACCGCAGGTTCTATTACTATAACTGCATTGGTTATCTTCTCACAAAGATTAATATCCCTTACCCTGACAGTATAAGTACCAGGACCTACTCCCGTAAATACGCCTGAAGCAGCGCCCGTTACATTGGCCGGGGCTTCAACCAGTAAATAACTCAATATACCCGTACCTCCCGAAGCTGTTACAGTTATCTCGGCATTGTTTGCTCCGTTGCAGCTTATATGCGAGCCGTTGTAATTGCTCGTAATCGCTATGGTGGCATTTACTGCTGCCGGATTTGTTATTACAATATTCGGGGTCTTTTTTGTGCAAAGATTAGCATCTGTAACAGTGATCGTCCAGGTTCCTGCTGCAAGACCCGTAAATATCCCTGACGAAGCTCCCGTGACATTAGCCGGATCCTGGTCAAGAGTATATGTCAGTGTGCCTGTTCCTCCCGTTGCTGTTACGGTTATCCTTCCATCTGTCGATCCGAAACAGCTTACCTGACTACCGTTGTAATTGCTCGTTACTGAGCCTGAGATTGTCAGCGCTGCCGGGTTATCAATTGTAACATCAGGAGCTGTTAAAGTACATCCGTTTGCATCTGTTACCCGCAAGGTGTATGTACCTGCCGGTATTCCTGTAAATTCTCCAGATAATGCCCCTGTCAGATTGCCTGGCAACTGCACTATTGAGTATGTCAGAGTACCTGTGCCACCACCTCCGACAGCGGTTATCTTACCATCAGAAGATCCGGAACAGCTTACATCACTGCCGTTATAGTTACTTGTTACTGAGGCAGTTATTGTAACTGCTGCAGGTGCAACTACCGAGACCGGTGTCGTCGTTGTACAACTGTTCTTATCGGTTACCGTTATAATGTAGTTACCTGCAGGAACACCACTGAAGATACCGGTATTAAGACCAGTCAGGTTACCAGGTATCTCGTTTATAGCATATGTAAGTACTCCAGTTCCTCCCGAAGCTGTAACGGTTATTCGTCCATCAGATGCTCCGTTACATGTGATATGTGATCCGTTATAGTTGCTTGTTACTGCTGCAGAAGCTGTTATTACCGCAGGTTCTACTACAGTAACTGCATTGGTAATCTTCTCACATGAATTAAGATCCCTTACCCTGACAGTATAAGTACCAGGACCTACACCTGTAAATATTCCTGTTGTTGCTCCGGTGACATTTGCTGGTGCTTCTACAAGAACATAGCTTAATGCACCTGTGCCGCCTGAGGCAGTAACTCTTATTTCAGCATTATTTGCTCCATTGCAGCTGATATGTGATCCGTTATAATTACTTGTTATCGCTGCCGTAGCATTTACTGCTGTCGGATTACTGATAATTATATTCGCAGTCGTCTTAGTACATAGATTCAGGTCTGTAACAGTTATTGTGTACGTTCCTGCTCCAAGTCCTGTAAAGATTCCTGATGAAACTCCGGTTACATTAGCCGGATCCTGATCGAGAACATAGGTCAGTGTACCTGTGCCTCCCGATGCTGTTGCCGTAATCCTTCCATCGGTCGATCCAAAACAGCTTACCTGGCTGCCGTTGTAATTGCTCGTTACTGAGCCTGTGATCGTTATTGCTGCAGGATTTGTCAATACTACATTTGTGGTAGTGGCTGAACATCCATTGACATCTGTTGCCCTGATCGTGTAGGTCCCTGCAGGTACTCCTGTAAAGATACCTGAAGATGCGCCTGTAAGGTTACCCGGAAGCTGTACTATCATATAGGTCAGTGTTCCTGTCCCTCCGTTACCTACTGCTGTGATCTGTCCATCGGATGCCCCGTAACAGCTTACATCACTGCCATTATAGCTCTTCGATACTGATGCATTGATTGTTACTGCAACTGGTGCAACAACTGATACTGGTGTAGTAGTCGTACAGCTGTTCTTGTCTGTTACCGTTATAATGTAGTTACCTGCCGGTACTCCAGTGAAGATACCTGTATTAAGACCTGTTAAGTTCCCTGGTATTTCGTTTATAGCATATTTAAGCGCCCCTGTTCCTCCGGAAGCTGTTACAGTGATCCTTCCGTCAGATGCCCCGTTACATGTGATATGTGACCCGTTATAGTTGCTTGTTACTGCTGCAGAAGCTGTTATTACCGCAGGTTCTATTACTATAACTGCATTGGTTATCTTCTCACAAAGATTAATATCCCTTACCCTGACAGTATAAGTACCAGGACCTACTCCCGTAAATACGCCTGAGGCAGCGCCCGTTACATTGGCCGGGGCTTCAACCAGTAAATAACTCAATATACCTGTACCTCCGGAAGCTGTTACAGTTATCTCAGCATTATTTGCCCCGTTGCAACTTATATGGGCTCCATTGAAGTTACTTGTTATTGCTGCTGTTGCACTTATAACTGCAGGTTGTGCCAGAGTTACACTGCCCGATTTCCAGCAGCCGTTTGCATCAGTTACCTTTACATAAAATGTACCTGCAGGTAATCCTGATGCAAGATCACTTGTTTGTCCGGGTACCGGACTTGCAAAGAATGCATCGTAGTACCACTGGTAAGAATAAATGAGAGTTCCGCCTGATGCTACAACCCTCGCACTGCCATCCGAGTAACCAAAGCATGTGATCGCATTTACTTGTGTTACTGATGTAACAGTAAGTTCCGTAGGTTGACTAACAGTAACATCATCCTGAGAAATCGTGCAATTCCGGAGGTCTTTTACCACGATATCATAGGTTCCGGCTCCGACATTAAATGTATTTGAAGCCACAAAAGTAGCGCCTCCGTCAATCGAATAAGTAAGTGTAGTCACAGGAGGAAATCCACCTGTTACATTTATCACAATTTTACCATCGGTTCCGCCAAAACATTTTGGTTGTGTTACATCGATAGTGGAGATTAGCATCTGGGGATTCTCTTCAACAGTAATGCTGCCGTTCATCATTGTTGTACAGAAAGGTGAAGCAGCTGATGTAGCTCTGACTGTATAAGTACCAAAAGTCATATTGTTCCATGTTACAGGGGAACCTGTATTTCCTCCAATTGGGGCTCCTTCGGCAGTACCATTTTTATAAAGCTGATAGTTAACTCCCGTCTGGGAATTGTTCAATGTAACAGTAACTCCTCCGGTGCCGAAGCAGTAGTAGGGTGATGCTGAAACACTATACACATTTGGCAAGGCATGGATAAGAACAGAAACCGGAACATGAACTGTTGTACAAACAGATCCTGATGTTTCGATAACTGATACCTGGCCGGAAAGAGCCATATTGTAAGTCACTGCAATCCTGCTTGAATCAGGATCTGATGTAATATATGCTCCGGCAGGGATACTCCATGAATATGATGATCCGGTATGCCATGGCACAGAATAGATAACTCCGGAATCGCCCTGGCAGACATCAAGGGGTCCGCTGACAACAACGCCCGGCATGACCGGGGAAATTATTATCGGGAATTCAACCGGCAGTCCTACGCAACCCGTTGTTGAGGTTAAAGTCTCTGTTACTGTAATCTTATCACCGGGAAGAGAAGCTCCAAGTGCATCTACAATTATGAAGTAGAGATTAGGTGGTGATGTTATGTCAAGAGAGTCAGGAACTGTCCAGGTGTATGTTGAGCCCGGATTATTGGTTACTTTATATATTTTATTGGCTGCATTTTCACATAAAACTGTATCTCCGGTGATTACTGGTGTTACAGGAAGAGGATTAACTGTGATTGTGATCATAGTTGAATAAACCTCATCCGGACAGGAACCGTCGACCGCTTTTCTTACATATTTTGTTGAATTGGTAAGTATCCCGGGATCATAGCTGGAAGCAGAGGCTCCGACTATTAATGTCCATCCTGCATCTGTTGGATTTAACGAAAGATTCTCGGTATAGTACCAGCTATAAACTATAGCACCATCACCTCCCGATGCAACAACTGCATTTGAAATGACCGGTGCATCTGTATTATAACAGATATCATCATTCCCTGTTATAGCTCCTGCCATTACAGGCGGACGAATTGTTATAACTATATCTACAAAATCTCCAAAGCAGTCGGGAGCCAGTACCGGCTGTGCATGGTATGTAACTGTCTGGTTTACACTTGTTGTGTTGGTGTATTTATCATTTAGCAGATAATCGGCAGCAGCATCTCCTTTGGGAAGCAATGCATTACCTGATTCAGTAAGGCCCGGAGAAACTGTTTTTCCTGTAATATTATAGTAAGTAGGAACAACGCTTCCGGCAGCTTTTTGAAGAGTTAAGCTGATAGGCTGACCACTGCAGGCGAACTTATTCAGATTCGGATCGAGAATTGGTTCTGCTCCTATTGTGACAACAACATCCACTTGATTACCCGGGCAACCATCTTTGTATGGAGTTATTGAATAGGTTGCTGTTCCGAGAGAACCCATAGTATTGACATATGTATCGGTGATGTTAGCTGAAGAAGCAATCCCTCTGGCGGAACCTCCCGTAAATAACGGACTAACCGGATTAAGTACCGGTGGTCCCCATGTGAATGTCACACCGTCTGTTGCCGGAACCCCGAAGTTGTCGAGCTGTATCTCGTAGTTCATTGGGTTATCGGAGCATACCGCCACATTTTGTCCTGCTGTTATTACAGGTTCAGGTTTTACCGTAACTGAAACAGTGAAAGTATTTCCTGCACAACCATTTGATCCGGTGGGTGTTACAGCGTAGGTCACAATTTCATTGCCTCCTGTGATATTAGTGAGAACATCAGTAATTGAACCTGTTGTTTTAGCTACAGTACTCTCACCCCCTACATTGAAATTTGCTGCTGCCACCCAACTGAATGTTGAAGCCTGTCCGTTTCCAAGGGTATTGATATTGGCAGTCTGGAGGTTATAATTAAGAGCAACATCGCTGCAGATTAACAGATCATCATGAGCGCCCAGCGGTTCGGATCTAATTGTTGCCGTCACCTGGAAACTGTTGCCCACACAACCATTTGTACCTGTAGGAGTTACAGTATAAACAACAAGCTGGTCTGATCCTGATACATTATTAATATTATCGTTTATTATGCCTCCGGACTGTGCTGAAGTACTCTCTCCTGTTACATTCGGATTGGCTGCAGCCACCCAGCTGAAGTTTGATGCCTGGCCATTCCCCAGGACATTGATATTCGCGGTCTGGAGATTGTAACCAAGAGCATTATCACTGCAAGCGTTTGTTGTGCCTGCTCCGCCGGTTGGTTCAGATCCGACTGTAACAGTTACCAGGAATGAATTACCAACACAACCGTTCGTCCCTGTAGGTGTAACAGTATAGATGACTGTCTGATTTGATCCGGTTACGTTGTGTATAATGTCGGAAATTGTATTCCCGGTTTGTGCAGTGGTGCTTTCGCCGGTAACATTGGGATTGGCTGCTGCGATCCAGCTGAATGTTGAAAGTTGGCTGTTCCCCGGAGCAACGTTTATGTTTGAAGTCTGCAGGTTATATCCAACAGCTACATCGCTGCAAGCCGGAATTGTGACGTCACTTCCCTTTGGTTCGGATTTCACTGTGACCGTTACCGTGAAGCTGTTCCCGGCGCATCCGTTGGTACCTGTAGGAACTACGGTATAAGTAACAATTTGATCTGATCCGCTTACATTATTCAGGACATTGTTTATTACACCCGTAGATTGTGATGTAGTGCTCTCTCCTGTCACATTGGGATTATCAGCTGCCACCCATGTGAAAGTTGAAGGCTGGCTGTTACCGTTAGGTGGTGCCTGATTAATGTTTAAATTTTGAATATTATAATTCAAGGCAACATCGCTGCATGTACTCAGGGTTGCATTGGTGCCTTTGGGTTCTGACTGGACAGTGAAAGTAACATTTTCAGCGGCTCCCGTACAGCCCTGTTGGCTTACCGGAGCTATGGTGTAAATAACACCGACATTTGCACCTGTAGTATTTGTCCAGGCATCATCTGCTATTACGTCTGGCAAAAGGTTAATACCTGTTGCGGGAGTACCAGCAGATGCTGTTAGTGCACCTGAATTTATGGCTGTAATATTATATCTCCAGTCTGTACAGTATGGTCCTGCATTAGCTAGCGTTAATGTTATACCCGATGCCAGATCGCTGCATTTTGTTGCACTCAGCGGTGACAGATCAGGAATCTCATTTACTGTAAGATTATGGAAAGCTGACCAGGGATAGTCTGCTGGTACATTACAACCGTTTATTCCGGCAACTCTTATTGTATATGCCCCTGGTGGAACAACACCCGGTCCGGCAATAGAAAGATCTATCGTTATTGTCGGAGTACCTGTTGTTGCATCCACTCCGACTCCTGTCCATGAATAATCCCATACATACTGGTCCGCATTTGTAACTGCCTGATAATTCATCGTTATTGTTGTCCCTTTACATGCTGAATTTGGACCAGACAAAGTTCTGACCTGTGATGCCGCACTTGGATTTACAGTAACTCTGATTTCATTTGAAATAACCGATGCACAGACTCCTGCTGATGAAACTCTCCTGACATAATAAGTCGTAACTCCCAGTCCGGCCGGGGGGTCATAAGTAATTCCTGTAGCACTACCAATGTCACTATAAGGACCGCCGGCGGTTGTTGAGGACCTCCACTGATAAGAATAAGGAGCAAGGCCGCCGCTTGCCGGAGTAATCTGAGTAAATGCATCAGGATTTGCGGGATTGCATTTTGACTGATCTGATCCAACAGATCCCGGAAGCAGGAGGGGTTCAACGTTTAATGTTACATTTTGAGCAAATGCTCCTAAGCAGTTTGGTGATGCACTGGTAATAGTAATTCCTGTTATCTGTAATATCTTCCCGTTATGCGTAGCATAATTCAATGCAGGAGTTGGAAAGCTGGCTGCTCCTGAAGCATTTGCAACAACACCCGTAACCGGTGTTTGAGCGGTACCATCAATTGTATATGATACGGTTGAAGTACTGCTTGCCAGTAATCCTGTCAAATTGATTATGGCTGCCGAACCGGAGCAGACAGGTGATTGAGAAGCACCTGATAAGGTCGGCAATGGTCTCACAACAAGCGTAACATCCCGGTTAAAGGTCACAGTACAATTTGGTGTTGTACTGGTTACCGCAATACTGGTTATCCTCAGAATTTTCCCATTATGAGCAGCATAATTCAGAGCAGGAGTTGTAAAGCTGGCTGCTCCCGATGCATTTGAAACAATCCCTGTTGCAGGTGCCTGGACAGCACCATCAATAGTATAGTTAATTGTAAAAGTAGTGCTTACTAAAAGTCCTGTTAAGCTTATTGTTGCAGCAGATCCTGAACAGATTGCCGCCTGGGTAGCTCCGGTCAGGGTTGGTAGTGGTCTTACGGTTACTGTCACTGACCTGTAACATCCCGTTCCCAATGTATAAGATATTGTTACTGTGCCAGCAGATACTCCGGTTACCACTCCTGATGCATTAACAGTTGCACGGGCTGGGGTGGCGCTGCTCCATGTTCCTCCAGCCGGTGAACTACTTAAAGTTGTTGTGGAACCAACGCAAACGCTTGTAGTTCCCGTTATTACTCCCGGGAGAGAATTAACTGTCACTGTCACAGCCCTATAACATCCGGTCCCTAAAGTGTATCGAATTTCTGATGTGCCTTGTGCTACACCCGTAACAACTCCCGATGAGTTTATGGTAGCCACAGCAGTGTCTGAGCTGCTCCATGTACCTCCGGGTGTAGTATTGGCAAGGGTTGTTGTTGATCCAACACAGACACTTGTGGTCCCTGTGATGTTATTTGGTAAACCATTAACAGTCACTGTAACAGCCCTGAAACATCCGGTTCCGAGGGTGTATCTGATCGAAGTTGTACCTGCAGATACTCCGGTAACTACTCCGGTAGATGAATTGACTGTTGCACGGCCCGGATTAGAACTGCTCCAGGTACCCCCGGCTGTCGTATTATCCAGGTCGATTGTAGATCCGACACAAACAGCATTTGGTCCGGTTATTGCATTCGGTAGAGAATTTATTGTAAGAGTAACAGGAGTTGCCAGGCTGACGCAACCATTTATACTTCCCTGAACCTGGGTAACATAAAATGTAGTAGTACTTGGAGTTGCACTTCCAATTCCTGTGTTATAAGTATTTGTATTATTTGAACCAGGAGCAATTGTTGTAAGGAAAGAATCTGAATACCAGTAAAATTCGGTTGCTCCGGGAGCAGTAACACTTAAAGCCGGAACAGCATCATTTACACATATAGTCTGATCGTTGGGGGTTCGGAGGATCTGGCCTTCTGTCAATATAAATAACTATTGAATCCCAAACAGCTGTGCCATCCCAGGGATTTCCTGAATATAGATTACATTTATTCCAATTCTTAAAGTAAACATGTATTTTTTGTTTATATAATGCTGTTGCAGGTATCCTTATAACATCACTCTCAGTATTAGGATTAGTGACAGGATTCATGGTGGCTGTAGGGATTTTAATTACAGGAGTAGCCCACCCTGCAGCTGCGTTGGCAGTTCCTGGATATGTTCCGGTTATTGTCACATTTCCGGTAATTGTATTTTGTCCTGCAGTAGATTGTGTAAAAGGATGCATCCCGTACACAAACTGTACATTTCTATCTGAGGAATTCATTTCTCCTGGAGGATAGGTTTTGAAAGTCTGGTCACAGTCCCATACTCCATCATCTCTCAAGGTAATAAATGCTTCTACACCTTCACATACCTTGATTGTATCCGGCCTCCCTGTTGCTGTATTTACCACCAGCTGCGAACCATTTCCATCAGCATCCCAGTCACGTCCGGCTAAAAGCACCTCCTGTCTTACACGTCTGTACACCAATAGCCGCACAAGCTCCTGGATTCTTTATAGTTAATACAGCCCTCCGTAACATGAATCATGAACTGTATAAGTATGAGGTATATCCAGACTCTTCTCATCCCGGCAGAATTTCAGCTCCTGGTCCGTCATTATCGTAAGCAGATGTATAAGTATAATCAGCTGTGCCGTCTCCCCATGATATTGTCCATGTTGCCCCCTTCAAAACATTTGAATAAGTACCCACTATATCCATTATAAGTCTGCAGATTATAAAATTTATTTGCACCATCACCATTAACGCAACGGTCTGCATTATTAAAAGCGGTGGCTACATAAATTGAGGGGCAGGCAAGTGGTTGTAAAAACAGTGCACGAAACAGTACTGAATATGATCCGGGAACTGCCTGATCTTCAGCAACAATTTGTATCGTGTATTGAGTATTGGGAGATAAGCTTGCCAGTTCCCCAAAAATTTGAGTTGAATAATTTCCACTGGCATAAGTTATTCTATCGTTTGCTTTAATAGCACCATACGGTAAAGGTCTCTGTGCGTAATCTTTAATAGTAGATGCTAGTTGGCATGCATAGTTTCCCGGAATAATAAAATAATAAACATAACTTGGTTTATTAATATTGAAATACTAAATTTACACTAATAGGTTGAGGTGTGATGGTCGGTCCCGAATTCCAAACCGGTTGGGCAAATCCATTTATGATGCTGTTAAAATAAGTGAAATTAATAAATAAAGCTTTCTTGCTTTCATATTAATATTTTTTTGATTTCAGAGGTAATAGACGTCATCATGTCAGGTTGTTTTAGGTAGAATTCAAGATCAGACCGATAATAAATTCAAGACAACAAGATAAGAAAAAAGGTTGCATCATTTTTACCTCCAAAAGTTGATAAATTGATAGAAATGGAGGAGTTATCAACAGGCGGAAGGCGGAAGGCAGAAGGCAGAAGGGAAAAAAGCGGAAGGCGGAAGGCGGAAGGCGGAAGGGAAAAAAGCAGAAGGCGGAAGGCAGAAGGATAAGAAAAAAGAGTATTAACAATGTCAACATTTTTCAGGACGAGACAAAGCAGAAGGATCGGGATGATATTGCTATCGAGCTGTATTTCTGTGTTTTATGAGGCCTGATAGCATCGATAGGATTTCCTTACACTCCTGAATAAGATATTCGAAGTCTTGCTTTTCGAGATAACCGATTCTATCAGATATTATTGATTGAGTAAATAACTCTGCAGCTGATCCTTTAGAAATTTTAAAATGTCTGATGGAGGATTTATCAGAATCCAATTGATCTCCCTCAGCAATATTACTTGAAATGCTGACTGATGATCTCCTCATCTGATCCCTCAAACCATAATCTTTATTGAAAGGTTCCTCTTTGGTGATCTGATATACTTTGACCGCCAGGTCAACGGCTTTCTGCCAGACTTTTAGTTCTTCAAAATGACTCATAATGCAGCGATTAAAATTAGACAATATAAATTCCACCTTAAATATATTAAAAGTATCTGAACAGACAATGTGGAATTTAGGCTGAAGGCTGAAGGCGCAAGGCGGAAGGAACAAAGGCTAAAGGCGCAAGGCGCAAGGCAGAGGGAACAAAGGCTGAACAAGGCGGAAGGCGGTAAAGCGCACGGCGCAAGGCAGAGGGAAGAAAGGTACTAGGCGGTAGGCGAAAGGCGAAAGGAAGAAAGGTGCTAGGCGGTAGGCGCAAGGCAAGTCGGAAGGGGGTCTTCCTTCAGCCTTCAGCCTTCACGCCTTCAGCCTTCAAATTATCTCCCCTCCCCACAGCTGTTCAAGGAACAGTTTCCATGGAAGAACAATCACATTGTCAATGCGCCTGGGATATGGATCAGTACTAACAATTATCAATTTCCTGACTTTATACTCCTCAGCAAAGCTCTTTAAGCCTTTCAGATGTCGGGGATTAATCATTGCTGTTGATTTTACTTCTATCGCAACCTCATGGTCTCCCAGAATGAAATCAACCTCTATCTGCGATGTGGTCCGCCAATAGGATACAGAGAAATTTTTATCAGAATAATGGCTGTAGGAATATATTTCATTGTAAAAAAAATGTTCAAATGCTTTTCCAAAGGATTCGCTCCCGAAATCAATCTTTCCCCTTTTCAATAAGTACCCGGCAATACCTACATCGAAATAATAAAACCGGGGAGCTGATATTACCCTCCGTTTAGGCTTTTTCTGATAAGCCTGAACAAATCTTCCTATCATAGTATCTTCAAGGATCTGGAAGTACTCTTTAACTGTGGGTGACGTGACACCGCAATCAGCAGCTATGTTTGTATAGTTTACCATTTCACCATTCGAGAATGCTGCTGCTTCAAGGAACCTGGCAAAAGACCCGATATTCCTGATCCTTGCTTCTGCAGCTATCTCATCCCGAAGGTAACTGCCTATATACCCGGACAAGACTTTCCCGGGATTTACAGCAAGATAATGCCGCGGTACCAAACCATTGTTCAAAGCTCTTAGTATATCAAAATCAGTAATTTCAATTGAAACCAGAGGATATAATTCATATCTGACAGCTCGTCCTCCCAGAAGGTTTCCTCCCTGGTGAACTATTTTTCTCGGACTTGATCCGCAAAGGATGAACTGAATTCTTCTGTTCTCGATCAACCAGTGAATGTCGTTCAAAAGTGAAGGGATCCGTTGGATCTCATCAATTATAACAGGTCCCGATATGTCTGCACCAGCAAGTATTTCTTTTAAAAGAGATCTGTTCCTCAGAAACCGCTCATAATCAGATGATAATAATAAATCAAAATAGAGAGCTTCAGGATATAGTTTTTTTAGCAATGTAGTCTTCCCTGTTTGTCTTGCACCCCATAAAAAAATACTCTCTCTGCCAGAACCTAAAAACTTTTGCTTACGCTCATACATGTATTTTCATATTTATATTTTAGTATATCATGATAATTTAAAGTACAAATATAATTTATTATTAAAAACAAAATTCATATTCCCGTTCTTTTTTTATCCCTGATCTATTACAGCCTCCCTCACACTCCTCCTGGAGTTTTATACAACGTTCCCTCAATTATTCCTTCTGCCTTCCGCCTTTCCGCCTTCTGCCTTTCCGCCTTATCCAATATTTTCCTAATTTTGTCCTTATACGATTGACCCATGCGCGATTTCACACTCCATACTTACCTTCAGCTCTTATCTGCTCTAAAAGATCAGAAATACATTTTCGTCACTTTTTCCGGATTCCTCAAAGAATCCCCGTCGAAATGTGTCATCCTCCGACATGATGTGGATAAGCGGAATATGAATTCTTTGCGTACTGCCAGGATTGAAAATGAACTGGGTATTAAAGGAACCTATTATTTCAGGATGGTTCCCGGGAGCTTTGACGAGGACGTGATCAGGGAAATTGCAGGGATGGGACATGAGATAGGCTATCATTATGAGGACGTCAGCACGATGGCTGAAAGGCGGAAGGCAGAAGGCGGGAGGCAGGGGCTTTTGGGCTCAGGGCGCAGTGCGCAGAGCTCAGAGGAAATCGAATCAGAATTAATCAGGAGGGCAATTGAAAGTTTTAAAGAGAATCTTGAAAAGCTTCGCCGGGTCGTTCCCATTGAAACGATCTGTATGCACGGCAGTCCCCTTAGCAGATGGGATAACCGGCTGTTGTGGAAGTACTATGATTACAGGGATTTCGGTATCGTCGGAGAACCCTATTTCGATATAGATTTCGAGAAAGTACTATATCTTACCGATACCGGGAGGAGATGGGATGGGGAGACGGTGTCGATCAGAGATAAGGCGGAAGGCAGAAGGCAGAAGGCAGAAGGAGGAAGGCGGAAGGCGGAAGGAAATCCCCCTTCTGCCATCAGCCTTCTGCCTTCTGCCCGTTTTCATTCAACCTTTGATATAATAACTGCTGCACGGGAAAACAGGATTCCAGATAAGATCATGCTGACCATTCATCCACAACGATGGGATGACCGGCTTTTGCCCTGGTTTAAAGAACTTGTGTGGCAGAATGTGAAGAATGTAATTAAACGGGCGGTCGCTGAAAAGAAGAAGCGATGAGATATGAGCGGTGAGATATGAGCGATGAGCGGTTTATAAATTCAAAAATAAAATCCCTACTCATGAAATACTTTATAACATTTGCCATAAACTAAAGGTTTTAATATCTCATACCTTTAGTTCACAAAGATAGTACTTTAATTAAAGAATAAAGGTTATATGTTACTTCCTTTCCGGCATCTCAAGAAAATACTTGTAGGCAGGCAATACATCTATTTTTATATCATTAATGCTTAAGCTCTCCTCCTCTTCAAAGGTTACAATAGTTCCTTTTTTTACTTTGATACATTCACATGCTCTGAGAAGTCCTCTGATCTCTCTTTTGTCTGTTTCTGAGTCTCTGATCGAATAACTGACCTGTACCGGATAGAAGGTCTTCTTGTCTTTTATTATGAAATCACATTCCAGGTTGTCCTTAAAATACATCAGCTCTTTTCCGGCTTTCAATATCTCGAGAGCAGTTAAGTTTTCCAGGAGTTTCCCATAATTTGCGGAAAAAGAATAATCAACAGCTGTAAGAATCCCATTATCAATGGCATATACCTTCTTCTCACTTTTTGCCTGTTTTATTTCGGAAAAATCAAACTTATTTATAAAAACTGAAGTGAAAGATGTCTGGATGTAATCAGAATAATCGTATAACAGATTATTGCTTATCTTATATCCCAATGACTTTAAATCATTGTAAATCTTATTTATTGAAACAGGTTTTGTTACCTGTGAGATGATCTTTTTCAGAAAAAATTTGAGAACAGAAGGATTTGATATATTGAAACGTTCAATAAGATCCCTGTAAATTATAGTATTAAAATAATCCTGGAGCTTTTTTATTTTCAACGTTTCATTCAGGTCAACAAGCTCAGGAAAGCCTCCAAAAATCATAAATGCCCTTAAATGATTCAGGATAGTTATCTTCTTACTTGTTTCGAAATATTCTTCAGACACGCCATTAAATCTAAGGTATTCTTTAAAGTTCAGCGGGTAAAGAGTATAACTTATTGTTCTGCCCCTGAGTTCTGTGGCAATCTCCGCACTTAAGAGTTTGGAATTAGAACCTGTTATGAATATATTTTTGCTGACAGTGTCGAAGATTCTCCTTATAAACTTTTCCCACCCGCTTATATTCTGAATTTCATCAAAAAAGAAGTAGCATTTTCCCATATCCAGCTTAGGATACAGCTCCTGATAGGCCTGCAGTAGAAGATCGAGCTGATCCTGTTTCAGATTTAATCTTTCATCCTCAAAATTTATATACAGAATATTTTTTTTCGGCACATTATTATCCAGTATCCTTTTAACTGTTTCATATAAAAGAAATGTTTTCCCGCTTCTTCTTACTCCGATTAAAGATATTATTGCACCTGAATCCACCGGGAGCTCAATCTCTCTTCTCATGCTTTTTCTTAGTCTTATTGCATGAAAATCAGCGATTATTGTTTTTAAGATATCTTTCATTAAATTATTTTAGCTAAGATAACGAAATATTTCTAATATATTTCGTTATTCTAACTAAATTTATTTGATGACTATAACTGAATCCAGGACTGCAAACGGAAATTCCTCAAGAGTATATTCTCGTCCCTCCACTATGCTCTTCGCTCTGAGCTCTGTGCCCTGTGCCATTTCCTTTCTCCCCCTTCCGCTTTGCGGAATTTCGTCGCTTCTCTCCTTGTCTCCCTTTCGCCTCATCTCCACTTCGCTTCTCTCCTTCCCTCGTGTATCTTCATCCCTTACTCTCTCCGTCCTCTCTCCCCTGTGCTCTGCGCTCTTTGCCCTGCGCCATTGAGCCTTTGCGCCGTTGCGCCATTGCGCCGTTGAGCCTTTATGCCTTTTCGCCATTGAGCCTTTGCGTCGCATCGCAGCGCCATGTTAAAAAACCATAATGTGCAATTACCTGCAAATAGATTACCTTTGCTCCCTTGTGAAATAAATCTTTTTAAAAATAAAATGGGTTATCAATAAGCTCTTCTCCTGATCCGGATCCATCTTTTGAAAAAAGGATCATCAATTAAATAACGATTATCCTCTTTGACTATCATACCCTTTTTGATAAGACGCTTAAGAGTGCTGAACACTGTACTGGAAGCTCCTGTTCCGAACTGCTTCCTGAACTCATCTGAAAGAGGGGATGCATCATTCTCAGACATTCCCGCCAGGACCATCATATCAGTGCGGTTGAGTGTATTCCAGAGCAGCTCAAAATCATTGTCATGGCTTTTTACGATTTCGTCTGCCGCTATATCTGCGATCTTTTCCTGCGCCAGCCCGGCACGGTAAAGGAGTTCCCATGTCATAAAGGCAAGCTGCTGGGTATAATATGGATGTGACCCTGTGATTTTAAGGATATCTCCCGAAATGGTCTCAGGATCATTTACGATCCCTGTAAAATTGTATTCGAGGAATAAACGGAATTTTGCTTCAGGGATCTTACTGAGCGGATATAGAATCCCAAACCTGTAAAAAGGAGAATCCTTCTTTTCAAATATCTCCCTTATCATCGATTCGCTGCTCCCCATAAAGACATAATTGATATTTTTATGAACCTGTATCACCGGGCGGAGCATCCTGTCAAGGTTGGTGCTGATCCTGAAAATATCCTGGAATTCATCCAGTACGACAATTATTTTGTTCTCCGGCTTTCCCAGTTTTTCAATGAGGTTCAGGACATCTTCAAGTGGTGCAAGATCCCTCGAACCCGGGGAAAAAGAAATCTCTACCTCTCCTGTCACCGGGTTCATAATTACCGATGGGATAAGGCGGAACGATTTTATATAATTCTTAAGCTTTTGCACTGGGAAGATCCTGTAGACCCGTTTGAGCAGTTGCGCTGCGAAATCTTCCTCCGAGAGCACCAATTGCATATCGAGGTATATGAACCGGCGATCGGATCCGGCGAGGATCTTTTTAATAAGGCTTGTCTTACCGAACCGTCTGGGACTTATAATTATCACATGGTTCTCACTTTTCAGGTAAGACCCTAATTCCGATTGTTCATCCTCCCTGTCGGTAAAATATATACCATCGACAACTGTTCCAAATTTAAACGGATTCTCTTTCATGTCTTCCGATATTTTTCGTTGCGATATATTACGCAAACAAATATACTATAATTACCGCAATAATGAAAAAATGATAAGTCCATAATTAATGATCCTTATTTTCAATGACACTGCGCTCTGTGCTCTGAGCTCTGAGCCTTTTCCCATCGTCCCTCAGTCTCATAGTCCTTAATTCTCCTTATTCAATTCTCCTCTTCTCCTCTTCTCCTCATCTCCCCTTCTACTCTTTTCGCCCCTGAGCCGCTGAGCCGCTGTGCCGTTGAGCCATTGCGCCATTGAGCCGCTGTGCCGTTGAGCCTTTATGCCTTTGCGTCGTATCACAGCGACATGTCAAAAAGCCATAATGTGCAATTAGCTGCAAATAGTTTACCTTTAATCCTTTCGGAAAATATATCGTATTTGAAAATAAAATGTCATATCACAAATTCATAGCAAGGTTATCCCATTCATCATTAGAGTGCATCAGGAAAACTTACAATTTCATGGATGCAGTTCTGTCGGGTTTCTGGTTAGGTGTAATGAGTGAAAAAAGCCTGGATCTTTATGATGAATTGCATTATAACAACAGTGAGAAGTATGCCGATGACAATTACAATCTTTCAGGATTATTTGAATGGGAAAAGGAGAGGATAGAAAAGTATTTCTCAAAAGCAAAAAAGATCTTACTGCTAGCCGCCGGAGGAGGCAGAGAGACAGTGGCATTGATAAGAATGGGATTTGACATTGACAGCTACGAATGTAATAAAGTATTGATTGAATATGGTAATGCCTTCCTGCAGAAATACACTAAAAATTTTAAAATTAAATATTTACCAAAAGATTCCACTCCCGAGGAGGTAAAGAAATATGATGGCATCATCATCGGCTGGGGAGCTTATTCCCACATACGAGGATCGAAAAAGAGGATTGCTTTCCTGGAACAGCTACAACCATTCTTAAATAAAGATGCACCTTTAATGATCTCATTCTTAACAAAGGAAGAAAAAGGCCGGCAGGAAAAAATCACCAAAAAAGTATCTGACTTTTTCAGGTTCCTGAGAAACAAAGATAAAATTGAAACCGGAGACAGATTACAAGCATCATTTGTTCACTATTTCACCAAACAGGAAATAATAAAAGAACTGACTCAATCGAATTATAAGGTATTAGATTATTATGACATCGATTATGGATGTGTGATATCCGTAGTAAATTAATCTGCTTTGAGTCTGGTTTTCTTGCCATCCTGGTTCTAAGGCCCTAGAGCCTTTGCACCGCTGCGCCATTGTGCCGTTGTGCCTCTGCGCCGCTGAGCCGTAATTATTATCCCCACCCCCACCCCTCCGGCCACATTAGAGATAAGATCAAATACATTAAACGCCCTCTCCGGTACCCAAAGCTGAACCACTTCAGTAACATGTGGCCAGAAATAAGTATCAGCAGAATGAATTTCGTCAGAGGATTTTTTCGAACAAAATAGAGCCCTTTCTTCTGTCCTGCCAGATAATACATACAGATAAGGAAATAAACTGCAAAATGAAGAAGATGATCGAGACGGATGTGGAATGCTTCCGGACCAATTTTATTTTGTTTAAACTGCCTGTGACAGGAATGAATGAAGTTATGAATATTGCCAGGTATCCTGTCCAGAAAAATATCGATAGAGTTTTTGAAACAATTTGTTTGATATTTGCTAATCAGTCTTCACAAACAAATTTTAGTTTGTTTACTTCAGAAAATTAGCATAAGTCTCCTTTAATCCTTGATTCAGGTCAAATTTGTGCTTATAACCAAGTAATTCTAGTATCTTTATATCAGTAGTTTTTCGCATTGTCCCATCCGGTTTGGACGTATCAAAAAGGATCTCACCTTTAAAACCTGCCAATTTCTTTATTCTTAAAGCCAGGTCTTTTATAGAAATTTCCTCTCCGGTTCCGATATTTATGAAGTGCGGCGGATGATAATCCGGTTGATAATCGGACTGATTCAATCTGATAATATCATCTACATTAACATTTTCCATCACAAACACACATGCTTCAGCCATATCAAGCGAGTACATGAATTCCCGTAAAGGATTTCCTGTTCCCCATATATTTACAGCTACCTTATAAATAGTATCCTGTTGATCTTTCGAATCATCAATCAAGCTTCCGGAAGAGTGTTTATCAATAATTTTAATCCCATATTTGGAAAGAATACTAAGAATAACCTGTTTTTCAGATTCACCATTTATACTTTCAATTGGATTTTTATTCATGCCTTCCCTTATGCGTTTCCAGTCATCATTTTCGAGACACTTCCCAAGGTGGATCTTTCTTATTAAAGCTGGTAAAACATGGGACTTTTCCAGGTTATAATTATCTCCGGGACCGTAAAGGTTTGTAGGCATTACTGCAATGAAGTTTGTTTTGTACTGAGTATTGAATGCTTCGCACATCTTTAATCCGGCAATCTTTGCAATCGCATAAGGTTCATTTGTATATTCAAGGGATGATGTAAGAAGATAATCTTCTTTTAAAGGTTGGGGAGCACTTTTAGGATAAACACAAGTTGACCCTAGAAACAACAGTTTCTTAACACCATATTTCCAGGAAGCATATATTACATTACTCTGGATCATAATGTTCTTGTACATGAAATCAGCCCGGTAAGTGTTATTTGCCACTATCCCTCCCACCATAGCAGCAGCCAGAAATACATACTCAGGACATTCCTTAGCAAAAAAACTATTCACAGAAAGCTGATCAGTAAGGTCGAGTTCCTCAAATGTTTTTAAAATAAGGTTGTTATACCCCTTTTGGTCCAGGGTTCTTCTGATCGCTGATCCAACAAGTCCGGTATGGCCAGCCAGGTATATTCTTGATGATTGATTCATAACATTGCTGTCATTCGAAATAATTAAATATCCGGTAACCTCCTTCACGCAAATAACTCTCTCTCTTCATTAGTACAAGGTCAGAAACAACCATTTCACTGATAAGACCATCAAGATCATATTCCGGCTCCCATCCAAGTTTAAGTTTTGCTTTTGAAGGATCCCCCAGGAGAAAGTCAACTTCCGCAGGTCTGAAGTAATCCGTATCAATTTTAACTACCACAGGATTAACATGGATCCGTGATCTAAAACTATTGATATATTCTTTCCCCACCTTCCGTATAAACACTTCATTATTGAGATCCACAATTGTGGCCGTTTCTTTCTCATTTTCACCCTGAAATGAAAGTGAGATCCCTACTGCAGCAAATGATTTGTTTATAAACTCCCTGACTTCGGTTGTAACCCCGGTAGCAATCACATAATCATCCGGTTTTTCCTGCTGCAACATCATAAACATAGCCTTTATATAGTCTTTGGCATGTCCCCAGTCCCGTTTAGCAGATAGATTTCCCATAAAAAGAGTATCCTGCAGTCCAAGAACAATCTTGGCCAGACCTCTGGTTATTTTCCTTGAAACAAATGTTTCTCCCCGGATCGGAGATTCGTGATTAAAAAGGATTCCGTTACTTGCATGCAATCCATACGCTTCACGATAATTTACGGTAATCCA
This sequence comes from uncultured Bacteroidota bacterium, assembly GCA_963843415.1. Classification (GTDB taxonomy): domain Bacteria; phylum Bacteroidota; class Bacteroidia; order Bacteroidales; family VadinHA17; genus LD21. The sequence goes on along the minus strand of CAWJKD010000007.1, from coordinate 23,743 downwards.
GTAAGCGTATAATTTAGCGGCAGCATAAGGACTTCGTGGGTAGAACGGCGTTTTTTCTGTCTGAGGCACCTGCTGAACAAGTCCGTACAATTCTGAAGAGCTCGCCTGATAAAATCGAGTTTTCTCTTTCAGTCCCAGAAGCCGGACAGCTTCCAAGATCCGCAACGTACCGATTCCATCAGTATTTGCTGTATACTCAGGCACGTCAAAGCTTACTTTTACATGGCTCATTGCCCCAAGATTATAGATTTCATCCGGCTGACACTCCTGGATTATCCGAGTAATATTCATTGAATCACTAAGATCACCATAATGAAGAATCAGATTTCTTTTCTCCACATGAGGATCCTGATAAAGGTGATCAATCCTGTCCGTATTAAAAAGAGAACTTCTTCTTTTTATCCCATGGACCAGATAACCTTTCTTTAAAAGAAACTCAGCGAGATAAGCACCATCCTGTCCGGTAATTCCAGTTATTAATGCAACTTTCTTCAATGTGAATTTTTATTAAGTAAATAGTTGTTCCTTGTCAAATCAATTTTTTCACTGTTTGTGTAAGTTGAATTTAAACGTCTCCTGATAACGTGGATTCTCTTTCATAATTCTGAAGCTCTCAGGCCAGTTTTCGACAAACCATATCAGGAAGGCTGTTACATCAATTTTCTCATTAAGTATTATATTACGTTTTTTAATCCATTCAGCTTTAATATCAGGAGTTCCTAAAATCTTATCAATTTTTTCAATTAAACCATCAAAACTTTTAAAATTAAATACCGTACCATATCGTTCCTGATCTTCATTATAACATCTTGGAATTGTACTGACGTAAAAGGAGGGGGTACCTAAAATTCCTGCTTCTGATGCCATTGTAGCACCTTCACCTATATAAATGGATGCAAAAGACAAAGCATCGTGCATCTTTTCAGGAGGAATATCGATTTTAAAGGACTCAAATTCAGAATCCAAATCGTTTTCATTTGAAATAAAAACTTTAAGCTTTTGAGAAAGATAATTTATAACTTTCCTTTTTTCATCAATTGATAGTCCTGCCTGGCCGCGATCATGAGTAGCTGACCAGGAGACAAACCTCAAAATTGCATAAGGTTCATTCGAATTTATCTTTAAGTAAGTAAAAATATCTTTATCCGGTGTAAAATACTTTGGATGCAGATACATAATTTCATGATAACCATCGTAACGTATATGTTTATGACCAAAATCAACAGGAAGTATAAATGGAGAAATAATTACATCACTCACGGGAACACTTAATCTGAGCTGTTCTAAATTCCCTGAATCTTCAAGGGCAAGATGCGGTTTTCTAAACAGAAATGCAGCATATCCGGCGTACATTGATCCGTGACTTAAGTACATATCCGGATGAAATTTTCTGGAAACCATGCAAATACGTAATGTAAATCTGATCGTACCAAATAATTTCTTAATTGATCCTTTTTTCTTTTTTCCTAGACTTGTAAAATTGTATCCAAATTTCTCTAACAGATATCCACTGTTTTCAGATTCCCGGACAGTAAAATGGAATTCATGGCCCCTATTCATAAGCTCCCTGGCGAGAAACTTGAATACATGTACATGTGCAGGATGACCAATATCAATTAGAATTCGCATCCTTTTAATAATTTGTCAAAAGATGGGCAATAATTGTTGAACCTGCATGTACCTGTTCGCCCTCTCTTACCAATATTTCCGAATTCCTGGGAATTACCAAATCGAGTTGTGAACCCCAGCGAATTTTCCCGATAATTTCACCCCTTTTAACGAAATCTCCAGTTTTTGATGTGATTATACAACGGTTAACGCCTCTTGCAGCAATCTGAACAAGACCGGCAACAATTCCATCTTCTCTTTCGATAACTACAGTGTTCCGTTCATTAGAGATCGTTGAAGCTGGTGTATTTAAGCCTAATGACGTTCCAGGAGTGTGCTTAACCAGTTTAATTACTCCATCTATCGGAGCTCTGTTCATATGAACATCAAAGAGTGTCATGGCTATTCCTATCAGGTAACAGGGTTGTTTCAAAATATCCGTTTTGGTTATTTCACTGATGTTTGATATCCTAAGTTTCTTAACTGAAACAGGAATCTGGTCAATTTCAAGTTCTTTGATATAAATGATCCTTCCATCAGCCCCTGATACAATATCGTTCTGTTCTCCCGGGATTCTCCTTTCCGGGTTACGGAAAAACCTGTAAAAGAATAATATAACAAACAGCACCAATACAGTAAGACCACAAACAAATGGTGTCATCAACCATAAAGGAATTGTCAGAAAATTATTGAAACAAATGTTTATTACGGAGGAAACGCCTGAAAGACCAATATTGTCTGTATATAAATATTTCTTATTGAACCCTCCTTTTGCCACCCAGAATATAAACATAGATGTTGAGAGCAGGAAAGTTGATAGAATGATTATGATCGATTCCATTAGTTAAAAGTTTGTGTTAAGCTACATTCTCTTTTTTAGAATAAATATTGAAAGCAACAAAAACATCAGTGAAGGTCTTAAGTCTGCCTTATTGAAGACTCCGGTTACCTTTTGTCCTTTTAATGATTTTAAATAATCTATAAAGGATAGTCTGTTTTTCACAATAGCCTGCAGACTGAACACAGAATCCGTCAAATAATTTATCCACTTTATCCCTTCCGTAAAATCTGCCGGGTAATCATCCGGTATATTGTTAACATAATTATATATATATTTAGCATAGTCAACACCACAGGCTTTTGCCAGACCCACCCACAACCAGGTACGGGCATTTATTTCAATCAGCTTGAATTTCCCGTCCCGGGGATCTTTCAGGTATTCAATTTCGCAAACCCCCGAGAAATTCAAAGCTTTCAGGAGCGGGACAGATTTTTCGTAGCACTCTTTTTTATAAACGCTCTGAGCGAACGTTGCTGTCCCGAATTGTATGGGATGTTCCCTTAATTTAATACCCATCCAAAAAGTTCTGATCTCACCGTTCACACAAAAAGCTGTAAAAGAGATAGTTTTATTTGTACCATCATACGGAATCAACTCCTGGATAAGAGTATTCTTTATTTCATGTTCCTTACTAATCCTGGTTAAATGATCTCTTAACTGTTTTTTATCAGAGGCAAGGAATACTTTTCTCCCCAGAGCTTTGTAAAAAGAAAGGCCAAAACGGCCTTTTATCATAACAGGAAAAGGCAGATCGTATTGTTGTAATTCGTCTGGATTTTGAATATGCCAGGTTTTGGGATATGGGATCCCTTCTTTTTCAGCAAGAGAAAGAAGCCTGCCTTTATCGTAGATATTTTCAAGGATCTCAAATGACGGTGTGATCACTTTAAAATAGTGTTCCAGTCTTTCTTTATGTTTCGACAGAGTATATACAGCATGATCATTGGAGGGGATAAGGACCCAGCCAATGATATTCTGCTCTCTGGCCAGTCCAATTAGAAAATCAGCGAATTCATCCTTAATGAAATCCGGACAACGGAAAAATTTCCTGCAATATTTTGAATAGCGGGCGATGCAGTTGTTTGTATCAACGACAAATACAGGGATACCTGCCTCACCAAGTGAACGGGTGTTGGAGAGACCCTGAACGTGACCCTCGATAATAATGGCACCAGGGTTAACTTCTTGTTTCAAGAACTTTTTTATATAAAATAATTATTTTTTGGGCAACAGACTCAGAATCAAGACCCAGTTCAATTATTCGTAGTCTTCCATTCGTTAGTCTAAACTCATCCTTAAATTTCAGTGCTAGTCTAATCTTTTCTGCCACATCACCTGGATCAAAGCTTGTAATGAAATGACCGGGTTCATTTCCGAAGAGCCATTCCACGTCACCCACATTTGTTGAAACAACAGGGACATTACAGGCCATTGCTTCCTTAACAATATTCGGTGAGCCTTCCCAGTGTGAGGTTACCAGCAATACATCAATATTGTTTATTTCATTTATTATATCCCTGTGGGATTTTGAATGAACTACCTTAAGTTTTATCTGATCATTAATTAATAAGGATCTGGCCCTTTCAGCAAGCTGGTAGTTTTTAACATATTTGCCGGGATCTGATGCGAACAATATTGATTTGTCAGAAAAACCATCCGGACTTCTTCCTGAAGGTTTAACTAAATTAAGATCTACTCCATTTGGAATTATTACAGCTTTCTTAATCCCGATATCCCTCTTCATAGAAGAAGACTTAACAATAACAGTATCCCATTTTTTGTCTGCAACCCATTTTATAATTGCTTTTAAGAGTTTGCCTGATTTTGTATCACTACCCATTAGTGAAACGACCAGTGGCTTGCATCCGGCCAGGGCAGCAGTTAATGATGAAAGTGAATAATGAGCATGATATACGTTAAAAACATTTTTCCTCAGATACTTCCGTAAAATGAAAACATGCTTCAGGTAGGACAGAAATCCTTTACCTTTTACAGTGAAATAGGTCACATCGATACCCGCTTTGATCAGTGATTCTCCCTGTTTCCTGACAATCGTGCTGATGCCATCTCTGGTATTACCTGAACTAATGAACAGTACTTTCACTGATTCCTCTTTTTAGATAACTCTAGAGCTGTCAGGAGCCTTAAATCATATGATTCATTTGTATTAAAATCACCAGGTTCGAATACCCATTTGCCATCAATATTCAGATATCTTCCGGGTTTCCCGTCGACAAGCATCTGGTAAGGATCCGACTGGCCGAAAATGCATTGCATCTCATTGACAAGATACCCTTTCTCTGATTCAAAAATGTCGATTGCCTGACTGTAAAAACCAAAACGATCAGTGATCTCTTTGATAAAATCCAGTATAGACAGGGGAGAATTTTCATATTCTTTTAAAAGTGATCCGCTGGCTTTATCTCCTTTTTTAATTTTTTTGTGAGCAAAAAATGAATCTCCTATCCTGACGACTCTCCATTCAAATTCATGTTTTATATACTCCTGAAGAATAATAAAATCTTTCTGAATATCTGACGCACGTGCTCTGTATCTGTTTAGCTTAATGGATATTTTATCAGGATGTACTAAATACTGGAATCCGCGTTTGATTAACCCTCCTTTTTCGAGATTGGGACCAAAACGTTTCCTGGCTCCTTTCCCTGAAAAAGTGCAGTAGATATAATCTTCAGCAAGCCTCTGATTATCAAGAATAGTAATTCCACTTCCTGACGCACCGATATTTACTTTGCCCACTAAAGGATATTTAGCTTTCTTCAGATACAATATTGCTTCTTTTATATCATAGAAAACACAGGTTTCGGGATGAGCTATTTTGTGAGCTTTAAGCCAATAAGATAAGTAACGTTTATTCTCATAAATCAGAACTTCATCCAGGGATGGATATGCCTTATATCCAAGTTCTTTCACTAATATTGTAAGACGTTCATCATAAAGCAGTTTGAACGGAGCTGTCAAACCGCCCGGCTTTGTTAACAACAAATCGGGATTAAAATTATCTATCGGATCCAGCCAGTTGTTCTTAGTCAAATCAAAGATCCCGTATGTTACCTGGTCACTGAATTTTTCACAGGAATTGACCCAGAACAGGTGTTCTGAATCATCCTCATTTCTTAGGATAGCTGCCCTGAGTTTTGTCATAAGATTGAATCAGTTGATACTGTTGGAGTTATCTGAAAGAGTTGGTAAAATAATCAGAATAATTCAAGTGTCATCATCATTTGTACCGGAGTGGTGTATCTCAACCAAAAGGCTTCTGTAGGTTTGGCTTTAATTGTTTGCAGCTGATCCAACAGATACCTTGTATTAAAAACCTGATCAACTAAAGTGTTATTTTCTTTAATGCTTTCTAACTGGCTTACCGTGTAAGATTTCATAAAATCCCCGAGAGAAAAGTTGCTTATATTTTCCCATTTTCTTTTTCTGATTCTTGATCTGATAAGTCCATAATAACGATTCTGTAAATATTCGTTCGATTTGAAACCTGAATTATAGGGATATTTCATTAACCCCGGACAATTATTATTTAAAATGTCTGTTCCGAATCTGAGATTATCCAGTCTTCTATAAAAACCGGTGTGAAACTTCCTTTTATTCAGGAAATTATAACCGGACTGAAACAGAGCCTCAAGATAATCAATGTCGGTAAACGGGGTAAAAATATTTTTAAAATATTGATTATAAAGCATATCGTTTTGTGCATGATGCAGTGATGCGGCAATATCGATCAAAGCATAAAAATCGACCAGTCCGGGATTGGCGCAACATCTCTGGTTCCTAAAAAAATCAAGCAAAGTATGAAGATCAACCTCTTCAACATTTACAGCTTTTTCATGAAGGAATTTTCTAATTGTATCTATACAGGGATATTTACTGAATTCAAAAATGAAATCTGAAATAATATAATCATCGTGATCTGCTCCTTTCACGAACTCTCCTCCCATGGTTCCCAGAAACATAGAATTGGCAAAAGCAGCTTCCTGCTCAATTGCTTTCAACCTGTGAGCCCTGTGGAGTGAACATAATGATTGGCCTTGTCTTACAACTTCCCTGGCAGTATCCCCAAATGAATTAACTGAAAATTTTATATCATGTATTGAATGAGGTATTTTATAATCTTCGGCTATTCTTTTTGCCAGTTTACAATCAACAGAATGCGGATTACCGTAAGTATATGTATGCAGATTCCCTTTTTGATCTTTCAGGACAGAAAAAAGCAGACGACTGTCGACTCCCCCGGTAAGTGAAAGACTCAAATGTTCCGTCGCGTAATATTTCAGATAAGAATTCAGTATGCTATCAAAAATATCGTCAAAAGGTTCATGATTTTTACCTTCTTTAGTCTTACTTATTAAATCCTCAGGATCCCAGTAATTTGAAAAACTTAGTTTGCTATCACCAAATTTTACAACCTCCGCTCCCTTATTATAAAAAACATTATCAAACATAGTAATGCCACCAATGAAATGGTAACTAAGTGCATACACTGCCATGTTTTCTTTTGAAGGAGTAACTGCAACAAGTTTTGTTACTATCTTTAGATCATTTGAAAAAATAAATGTTTCGCCATTCTGATATCTGAAGAATTTTCTTATCCCAAAATGATCTGAATAAATCTTAAATCCATTATGTCTGATCTGAACAATTACAAAATTCCCTTTTAGATAATTAATAAAATCATCACCAAATCGTGAAAAAAAGTTGCTCAGAAGTGCTGAGGGATTGCCTGTTTGTTCAAAGCCAGAAACCGTTGCCCTTGGTAAAATGTAACCATCTATTATCCATTGGGGTTGGTTATGAGAATCTCCTAAAATTGATTGATTTGTAATAACTTTGTACCCAATAAATGACAAACAAACAGAACCTGTTTCCCGGATATTGTCAGCTCTGTTAGTGATCAACCACATCTATTTTTCCAATAAATCATTTGATAACAAACTATCAATGTAGAGCTTAAGGTTATTCTTGACTATTTTCTCCCATGTGTAAGATTCACTGATCTCTATAATCCCTGATGATGTATATTGATTTGCTGAAATCCTGTCATATATTATGGATAATCCGTTATTAAAATCTTCCGGATTATCCTTAACAAGAACTCCATTATATTCATTAATCACTTTTTCATTCTCTTTTGTCCGTGTGGCAATTACAGGCATGCCTGCAAGCAGATATTCAAATGTTTTTGTGGGTGGCTGGAGATCGAAATATGAAGTAAGAGGGATATAGGACACCCCAACGTTACAATCCCTTAACACATCCGGTAATTGTTCATGTAATATTTTACCATGAAATACAACTTTTTCTTTTAAATGTTGAGAATTGATAGAATCCAATATTTTATTCTCCGATAAAGGATCGCCAAATCCATATATATGGTATGAAACATCCTTTTCTCCCTTGAACTTATTTAAAAATAATCCAAATCCTGTGACGGTATCTTCAATTCTACGTTTATTAAACGACCCGACATAAACAAGTCTCAATTCTTTAAATTTTTTTGGCGGCAGTTCAAATTTTTCAGCCCCCAGTGGCAACAAATGATAGTGTTTAATTTTCATCTGATCCGCCAATGAATCACTGATAATAGTTATATTCCTGAAAAAGAGAAGGTCAAGTTTTATTAGAAGTGTATAAAAAAAGAGTCTGACGGCTGATGATGATATTATTCCGGACCGTATGTCATAGATAAATATCTTGCCGGGATTAAATATTTTGAAAAGAAAGAAAAAGTAATTGCGGTTTAAAATAACTAATTTATAACGCTCTTGCTGTATAAAATTTAAAACTTTATAATAAAACCGAATATTATTAAGAACTCTGTTTTTCCTGAAGAGACAATAAACAGGATTTACTCCATCAATATTTATCTTCTCCCATCCAACATATGGCGAAAGGTATGTAATGAGATAATCCTCTTTTAAATACTTGCAATGGTAATAGTTATCAACCGAATACCCGAATTGTTTACGGCATACAAAAAGTATTTCAGGTTTGTCCATTCAGAATGATTTATTCATAGAATATCCTTGTAGATCTCATAAATTCTTGGTGCCAATACTTCAAACGAGTAATGTTTCTCAAATAGATTTCTGCTTTTTAAACATGTATTTATACGGTATTCTTCATCTTTTAATAATTTGATTACTTCCCGACTGAAATCCAATGGATTTGATTTAATTTTAATTGCATCGGACGGATATTCCCACAATCCACTAACCCCTTCCGGTGTTGATACGATTGGTTTTCCAAATCTCATTGCTTCGATAATTTTAGTTTTTATACCGGTCCCACAAATAACCGGACTAATGAAAACCGCTGCCCGTTCAAGATAGGGTTGGACATCCTGAACTTTGTCTGTATAAATTACATTGGGAAATGAATATCTTTCTATAAAATAATCACCTGGAATTTGTCCAACAATATATATTTTTACATCGCTTATCTCTTTAATTATTAAAGGCAAAATGGTTTTAAAAAAATATACTATAGATTTTCTGTTAAATTCCGATATTAAATTACCGGTGAAGACAAGAGTATTTTTTTCCACTGAATAAATTGAAGATTCATTCCATTCACTTTTATTTTCGACAACACCCGGCATCCAGATTAGCTTTTCTTTAAGAGCTGGATTACGAGTTGTGATATTATTAATGTCATTTTTCGAAAAATAGAATGCGTTATCTGACTTTCTTATCATTTTCTCCTGCCATTTTATTCTTGCACGGAGTTCAATCTGCAATAATTGCCTTTTAACCTTGCTTTCAGTAACCGATAAAATACTTATCGTCATTCCGACCATATCGTCATTCGGTCCGAAAAATTTACAGCTGTTTACATTCAACCCAATTGCATAATTCATAGTAAAATCACTAAGTGGTTGCACTATGTCAAATTTCCTGAATTTTAATAGCTGCTTTATTTCGCCTTTAAATTTCCTGGAATAATAATTACTAACAAATACCGGCTTATGGAAGAAAAATGAACCTAAGATCAGGAACAATGTTCGTAGCTTTTTAAATATTTTATTTTTGAAAATCGAGGATCGCTCTTCATTAATAATTAATAATTCCGAACAAATTCTCCTGACTTCATAAATATCAGTTTCTTTTAGATCATTACTGCCTAAAACGATAAGTGTTACCCTAAATTCCTGATTAAGGATCTTGATCAGAGAGAATCGGGCTTTGTCCATCCCTGAATGGGTAGGATATGGAAGACGATGATGTATTAATAATATATCTCTCCTATCTGGAGTCATTTATTCCAATTTCTATTGCAGGGATACCTCCAACAATTGAATTTTCTTTCACGTCTTTGACTACAACAGCATTTGCTCCTATAATGCTGTTATTTCCAACCTTTATTGAGCCTAAAACCTTTGCCCCTGCATAAACCTTTACATTGTCACCAATTTCCGGAGCATCGGTTACATTTGTGTATCCGATTGTGACGCCCTGATTAATCCAGCAATTTTCCCCTATTTCTTTAGCACTGATGATTGTACAAAATCCATGTTGTATGAAAAGACCACCCCCGATTTTATCCGTTGTAATTAACAAACTGAAAAGAGGCTTATAAAATAAAGTTGCAAGAAATCGCAGGATCCTTATTATTATTCTTTTATCTTGTTTTGTTCTGTGGTAGAAGATCGACCGAAACTGAGGATAATATATCAATAAATAACTTAAACTAATTTCCTTTTTCTTACTATGGATGAATTCCTTCTTCCATGCTTCAAGGTCCTGAATTATAATATCCTTTGCGTTAGTAATGCGGAATACCAATAAATGAAATACCAGAAAAACACATTTTAAATGATAAAACACTGGCTCAGATATTTTGTAATTTCTTAATTTGGTTCTTAATGGTTTTATAATCCTGCGTTTGTGTAAGCACAAGTCTTATTATTGAATTAATAAATAATGCCAACTTCCGGATTCCCATTGAAAAGGACCTGTTAAAATGTTTGTTAAAAATTAACTTAAATTCAGTGGTAAATTCCCCTTTGAACCCATTTTTTTCCATTTCTGTAGAAAATGAAGTTGACTTATTATGCTGATGACTCCTAAACCTGCCTAAGAATGAAGGTATATAGAGAAAACATCCCATCTTATAAAACTTGCACCATAGATCATAATCCATTACCATTTTCAGTTTGGTATTTATCCCGCCTGTCTGATCATATAGATTCTTCCGGAAAACAACTGTTTCCTGCGGTAATCCAAGACCAAGACGAAATAAGAAATTATTAACATATGATCTGTTAAATCCGATGATACCTCCTCTGTAATCTATTCTTGTCCGGTCACCATATGAAAGAACTGCCTCAGGGAATTTTTCCAGAAAATGAACCGATAAGCTTACCATTGAAGGTTCAATTATGTCATCACTGCATAACCATGCAAGGTATTTTCCTTTTGCCTTGCTGAATCCTTTAGCTAAGGCATCCGCCTGTCCATTATCCGGCTCACTTATCCACCATGAAAGTCTGTCTTTATATTTCTTAATTATTTCCACACTGTTGTCAGTAGATGCTCCATCAATAACAAAATACTCTATGTTAGGATAATCCTGACCCAAAACAGAGAGTATAGTTTCTTCAAGATATTTCCCCTGATTGAACGAAGGGGTAACGATTGTTATTATTGGAAGGTTGCTTGACATCTATCTAAAAATTATCCATTCCCTTTCGATGGTCTTATAAAATTTATGTTGTTATTATTTATAGATCCATGATGGACAATAAATCTTTTATAACACAAAGCAGCAATATAAGCATATGTAAAAGAAAGTGGGAATATAGTGGAAATAAAAGAAGAAGAATAGGTAACAAAATCGATCAGAAAGACAATTGTTATCATTAGCTCTCCAAAAATGAATGCTTTCCAAAATAGATCAGATTCTGATTTCGATAATCGGAAAAGGGAAACAGTACATTTTAAAAGGAACATAAGAATAAAAATATTACATAAAATTCCCAACTGGACAATGTGATATGTCAATCCCGTTACAGGGCCATTTACCCCCAAATATTCCCAGATACCTTCTCCATAAGTTCTGACTCCTTTGCCTGATTCAGGTCCAAAACCAAAGGCAAAATTGATCAGATCACCATCTTTCATTTTTTTCAGGACATTTAAAAAATTTGCACCTCTCCCCTGTGTTAATTCACTGTCAGATGAAGATGCAAAAGTGTAATCTATTGTATACTCCTGAAGGTAATCCAGTTCAAAACGGCCACCAATGTTTTTATCCGGATTCAATGTTGTGCTGTACTTTGATCCGAAAACAACAGTTAATACAGAAAATAAAATGAGAAAAAAGCTTAATCCTATCAGTTTCTTTGAAATGATTGTAAATCCCGTTACTTTTTTATAAGCATATAATGAAATTAATAAAACAATTGGCAGATACAACCAGATACCACGTTTAGCGCCGGTATAGCCCATCAATAAGAATCCTAATGAAATTAAAATATATTTATAATCTTGTTTGTATATCATAAAAAATGAAAAAATAAAAGCTATTGCTGTTAGTGGAATCATTGTCGAAAATGTACCGCCTGTAGAAGATATAGTGCCGATTAAGGTTTTTTCACTCACACCAATAAAAATAAACTTAAATATTGAAGCAATAATCTGTAATATAAAAAGTGAAAAAACAAACTTATTAAATACGTCCCAATTTTTTTGAGGCATTCTTAAATTATAAACTACAAGAAAAACGATATATGGATAAAAAAAAGTTCTGTAATAAGTGAATGATTCATAAAGGCCGGAGGATGTAAAAATTGTAGAAATCACGAAAAAAGTCGTAAAAACGAGAAACCATTTAATCCCGGGAAATTTAAAATTTGCTTTTTGAAACTGAATAAAACACAGAAGTATTACGAGGAGGTCTATTAGAATTTTTCTTATAAAATCCATTATAAAATATTCAAGAACTCCAAAAACAAAGACATATAAAAACAGCATTTTCAATAAGATCTCTGTATAGCTTTTACCACCCAGAAATTTATAATTTACTGAAAAATAAATAATTAAAATTGCTATAAGGAAGAAATTAATCACTTTAAGAATGTATTATCAGTAAGTTATGATTTTAATTTCCCCCCAGCAAATCGAGTTCTAAAATAATAGTAAACTGGAGAATATAATGATTTAATATTTAAATTATATTTTTGGCTTAGATGAAGGTAATTAATTATTAAACAAATTGTCCGATAAGAAATCTTTTCATTTCTAACCATTTCAGAAGCTAAATAAATATAACTATTTGAAATTAGCTCATTAAATACTTGCCTGATTCTTTTTTTATCTTTTTTATTAATATCCATTAATAAACCGTAATTCTTTTTTAGAATATAGTCAAGAGAAAATGGATACAGCTTAATTTTCAAAGAGGAAAGACCTTCCTGATGGCGACGGTACACATGACTGATGTTTGGATTATTTATACCCTTAAGCTTCTTTGTCAGTCGCAAACGCATATCAAAATCTTCCCATATCTCAAGATTTTCATCAAAGAATCCAATTTCTTTCCATTTATCTAATTTTACAAGCTCACTGCGAAATGCGATTCCTTCAGGAAAATCAAAAGAAAATATTCTGATGAAAAGATTATCATTTTTTTGTGTTCCTTCATTACTTATCCAGGCTTGAATCAGTTTGCCATCTTTTTGAATGATATTGAAGTTTGAATATGCAAAATCAAAATTACCTTCGGAAATTAATTTGAATTCTTCTTTTAGTTTATCAGGCAGAAAGTAGTCGTCCCCATCCAAAAAGGTTATATAATCTCCTTTTGCTTCATTTAAAGCAATATTTCTGGTCTTAGTAATCCCCAGGTTATCTGCATTTGATAGATTCCTTATAATGCTATGATTTAAGGCATAGTCCATAATTATTGATGTTGTCCCATCACCAGAACAGTCGTCAATTATTAATAGTTCAAATGGCAATAAAGTCTGATTTAACACACTCTCAACTGCTTGTTTAATAAATTTTTCCTGATTATAAGCAGTGATACAAACTGAAATTTTAGGTAGTCCCATAAAGAAGCAAGAATGTCTTTATTTCGATAATATCTTACTGATGAGATTTAATAGGAATAATTTATACTCAAGGGAGATGTTTTAATTTCATTTGTTGTTTACCTCTTCGATTTTCATAATTAGCTTATCTATGAAAGAGCTCCATGTAAAGTCTTTCACAGCATCATGGGCATTTACACATAAACTTTGATAATTAGATCCATTAAAAACGATTCTTATTTTTTCAGCAATTTTTTCTGGAGTATTTTCATCACAGTAATACCCAAATTTTATTTTTTCTCCAAATGTGCAAATAAACTCATCATAGGGCGAAACAATAACAGGAACATATGAGTACATTGCTTCAATTGTTGCCGAAAACCCACTCCATATTGGTGTTGTGTTCACATAAACCCTGGCTATTCTGAAGAGATTATGAAATAGTTCTCTTTCAGACCGATTCGCTTTATTAAGATAACCATAGCAAATTACGTCTTCCGGTAATAATCCAAAATTTGAATCTTCAATCCCCACGATGTGGAGTCTGGCCCCGGGAAATTCAATTTTTATCTCCCTGAATGCTTCAATCAGGCTTTTTGCTCCCTCCAGATAGATACCACTACCAACAAATAAAATATTATATTCATCTTCTCTGTTCCTTAATAATTCATCCCTATCAGCCACATAAAGTGAATTAATTACATATTGCCCAAGATATAAGATGTTTTTACTTTTATACCTTTCCGTCATGTACTTATCCAAACTTTTAAACAAAAACACTACTAAATCCGCTTCTTCAATCTGATCATCATCCCGCTTAATTGATTTCCTTTCAAAACAATCAGGCGTTTTGTTTTTAAAATGCCGTAGAAAATAGTCATACGGCCAATCACAGACCAATACGGCCGGTTTGTCTGACAATCCTTTTGAAGAATGACTAAATGTTAAAAAAATGTTTGCTTCAGATTCCGGATAGCGTTTAATTGCTTTTTTTATCTGCGATTTTACATTAAAAAAATGGATAAAGGAACGCCTATAATCGTATGTAGTGTATTTATTTATTTTACTCCGGATTCCATAGATTGTAATATTAAAGATCCTTCTAAGTAGTGGGGACCTGCTCAAATTCACCCGGTTAACCTTAATACCTTTCGATAATAATGTTTCAGTGAAAAAAAATGGAACATTCGACCAGGTTTTTATTTCAGCAGAATCTCCATTTGTGAATATTGTTACCTCTTTAATTTTTGACATTCTTTATTCTCCCAAACAGTGTATTTTAAGCTCAAGTTCAGAACAAAGGCAAATGAAGAAAATTAAGGATCCAATTCAAAGAGGATGAGGTCTAAACAGAAATACATAAACCATTTACCAATAGCATCCATTTTCTATTTTCTTATAACCGTCAGGTCGCTCAGCGGGTAAAGGGTTTATCCAATGTTCATTAAAAAGTACTGAAATTAAAGGAATGCTTTCCCAGCGAATTCCTTTAATCCCAAATAATATCTGCGTTGCTCCTCCTAATTGTATTGCTTTTTTACCAATTCGTTTTACATGGGCAGCAAGAGGTAAACCATAAGCTCCGGCTCCTATAATTGCAATATCAAAATCAATATCCGAGATTTTATCTTTCATAAATTCCAATGCTTCAAACCATGTTTCAAATTTATCCGGCTTGTTCCCGGCAATCGATTGAACCGGCTTAAAAGTTATTAGTTCAAAATCCGGGAGAATATCTTTATTTGCGAAAAGCTTATTATGTATTGCATATTGATTCTTAATACTGTCTTCGAAAGGGTATACGACTAAGACTTTCTTTCCCTTTAATGCTATGCTCCATGGTTCATTATGATAATAGGGTTCGAGATCTTTCATCGGTATCTTTTTGCATCTGCTTAATAACGATGACAGCTGTGTCTCATATGGATGTCCAGGATCCGAGTATGTCAATTTCCTGAATATCGGATAATATTAATTGAGAAAACCTTTCAAGCATTTTATCATCTGACACAGGGAAGAATCCTGAGTTATTTGATAATGAATATCTGGCACTTTTATCCCACCAGAATGGTCCAATCTCACATTTGATGTATTTGAGAATACGTTCAACCTTATTATACCTGGTCCTATAGAAATATGGCACTGCAACATGCATTTCCACGTTACCAAACCTGGCTGCCATCAGCGGATTGTTACTTTCAATTTTCTCTTTAATAAAATCTGATGCCGTCTGATCTAAATAATCAAAAGACAAGGGAACTGCATTTTCCTTTCCGCCGCCAAATATTTTGTATATTTTCCTGAAAATACGTAGTATAAATAATCCCATATAATACTATTATAGCACTAAAACAATTATTGATGAATATTCTTAAAAATCTTCAGGTCTTCTTATTTGCCTTAAAAAAACCATAGTACCTGGCCAATGGCTTCGTCACTTCTAAAATGCCATTTTGAAGATAATAGTCCTTTTCTGACAGCAACTTTTTGGATGCTTTAAATGAATTCTTAATAAAAAGCCTTATTGACTGATCAATAAATTTAAAAAATCCAACAGGTTCAGATCGATTGAAAATCCTAACAGAATCCCGGCCTGCAGCAAATTCACTTCGAATTTGCCAGGAAATAGTCAGTTTATCAGGATGTACTAAATGCATAATACAAAACTCAGGATCATACCCTATGGAGTATCCTTTCTCCTGCAACCTCAATTGTACATAAGTTTCTTCCCCATATGCTATCCGATCTCCATTCATTCCTAAATCTTCCGGGAAGCCTCCAATCGCTTCAAGCGGCTCCTTCCTAAAAACACAAACGTTACCGGTAATTGAACCATTATCCAGAATTGCCACTGTTTCTTTGTGTTTCACGGATTGCCCATAACTTTCCGGTAACCATTTAGGTCGGGATCTATCCCGATACCATGGATAATAAATCCCTCCAAAACAATCAAAATTATATTTCTCAATAGTTTCAATTGCCCTCTCAACGTAATTGGGAAAGGCTTTTGCATCATCATCAATGTAAGATACCCAATCATATTTAGCTTCTTTATAACCCCTGTTGCGGGCGACACTTAATCCTTGCTGTGATTCTTTTACAACTCTGAAGTTCTCATGATTTCTGGCATATTCTTCAGCAATCTTCTGAGTATTGTCCGTCGAATTGTTGTTTATTACTATTACTTCGTATAAGGATTTATCAGCTGTCTGTTCAACTAAGGAGTCCAGACAATCACTTAAAATAAACTCGCGATTATAAGTACAGACTATTAAAGATAATTTTATCATTTATTTGCTTAAGTATCTTTCAATAAAAAAATAAAGGGCAAATAAATCGAAACACAGTTTCAATTAATCAATTCAGGAAATATTCCCAGAAATTTTCTAAGATTGAAATTATTGGCTTTTTCTATAGATCTTTTTGAAAGCTCAGATAAGAGATCTTTTTCATTATTAAGTTTATTCAAGGCATATATGAAATCCTGTTCACCGGCGCATAAAAAAGATTCATTTTCACCGCAATAATCACGCACAGATCCTACATCACTTACAACATTCACCAACCCTGTCGCCAGAGAAGTTACAATAACATTACTTCCGACAGTGTCGTGCAAAACCGATAGGCTTACATCAGAATGCTGCATAATCCTGAGGAGCGTCTCTTCAGGTACATAACCATATAAGGTTACATTTCTAATTCCCCTAAATAGATCTGAATGCTCCTTCCCTCCCGTACATATATCAAAATCAGCAAAAGGACATTGCATAACTATTTCTTTCAACAGTTCATGATTCCTTTTTAATGAACCCATGCTGATCACCTTCAGGCGCTGATTGGTTTCTTTATTTAATGAAGGGTGATAATAATCTGTATCAATGTAATGAAATGTTCTTTTTATCTTATCTCTAAAACCGAGCTTAATAAAATATTCCTGAAGAGAAGTGCCAAAAACCAATATATTATCTAAAGCCTGCAGGCTTTTAGTAATGTAGGATTCGTTCCCATATAATTCCTCCAGATTTGAGGGTGACAAATGAACGAGTCCAGAAAATTTACTTTTTAATCCGGATTTTCTTAATTTAGATGCCAGACCCACCTGATCTCCACTTCTGTTACCAAGAAACTCCATGAATAGAATTCTGTCATTTTTTCTCATGAAAAACTTAAAATAAATAATGCTCAGCATATGCCATGCTTTCTTTATTCTTGAATTCCATGAATTCCAATTTCCAGGAACTTTAATAAGGCGAATGTTCTCAGGATAAGCATTTTTTATTTGCTTAACCAAATAAGCCATTCCCGCATGATTATTGGCAGTATTTTCCCATGAATAATAGATAATGTAAGTTTGCGACGTATTAAACAAACTTCCGAATTTTAAAACAAAATAATATATGACCAGGGGAACAATGTGGATAGACATCCGGTTCCCGCTGCCCGACCACTGATTTAAATCCGGACCTGATATTCTGTAAGCTCCATTAACTACCTGCATTATTAAGAGCAGCAAATAGAAAATGACAATTGTGTAAACAACTGGTCTTTCATGAGTAAAATCAGGCTGAAAATAAGCCAGCAGAAAAAACATAAAAATGAAAATATAGAAAAATCCCCAGCCTCCCCATATAAACATCGGGAGCATGATGTTATTAATATAAGCCCAACCGCTTCCCGGATTAATTAAAATATAGATTAAATAAAACAGAGACAATGAAAATAGAATAATCCAATGGAGCCGTAATTGGATGGATTCAAAAAAACGCAAGTTTGAAAAGATGATAAAAACCAGATAAAAAAGATGCACTCCTGCAATTGCCAACACTATTTCTGAACTGACAATATCATATTTAACTGCCTCGATGAAGAATAATCGACTGTACCAAAGAATAATCACGGCTAAGTAAGGAATTGAAATTTTCAAACGGTCAGTATATGACAAGGTTTTTTCCGATAAGATAATTGCCAGAAAGACTAATCCAAATACCGGACCCTCTGCACGTGATAAAGAGAAAGCTATTAAACTCAAAATAGTAAAAACAATCCAACACTTATTCTTTTCTCTAATAAAGAGCCAGTATGTGCTTATACTGACAAACAAATAAATTGCAGAGGGGAAATTTGTCAATATCAACGGGAAATTGAAAACCACAAACTGATTTGTTATTAAAAACAAAGTGAAGAGTGAGACAACTATCCAAAGTATTTTTCTGCTGGAATAAATCTTAATCGCCGAATGATACGTAAGAAAGATAAAAGTCACAACAAACGAAATTGACATTAAAGGCTGAAGCGCCGTAAGATAAGGGACATTGCAATAAATACTGCCCGACTGGAGTATCGGAATAAAGATCCCAAAGCCCCTGGGTGAAGATTCATAGAAATCTGACAACCCATCGGGAACCAGATTCTTTCCCTGGGTTATTAATAACAGGGAATCAAAAAAGCCGGTTGAATAATTGTTGATTATAAAAAACAATGAAACTCCGGCAATCAGAATGGCTGAAATTAATAATAAGTATAAAAATGATGAATTAAAAACATTTTGCCTGAAACCATAATAAATCAAAAAAGCAACCAGAATAAAGTAAGCAACAATCATATAAATCAGGGATAACCTTGAGCCTGTCAGCAGGATCACTATTGCTGAAATCAGCCAAAGTGCGAAACCTGTCAATAATCCTGAGGAGAGAACAAAAAAAGCCGGCAGATTCTTCCCGACAACACGGTTAAACAACACACCTGCAAGGTAAACAAGAACAATTAAAAGCAACTGGTTAATCAATTTCCTTTTTCTTTATTATGTAACAACGATTTTCAAATGCTATGAAACATAAAGTATCATTAGCAGATGACCTTGAATATTTACCTGCCAGAAAAATGGTGTCTTGTTTTATGGATAATGTATCCATGTCTATTGTCTTTAGTTCCTCCGGAATTTTAGTAATGTTTCGGGCATCAATAATTTCGGTCACGCCACCCCATGCTTTTAAGAGTTCTGCAGATATCCCGTAATTATTTAATTGTCCGATATTGGCATATAAGACAGAGTTCGGATGATTCTCTCTGCAATAAAAATAAACAGGATAATCATGGTTCGAATAGATTACATTTCTATTAAAACTGATCAGACTATTATCCGGTATTCCTTTGACAGAAGGAAGTTTTTGAAATCTTAGTTTATTAAAAAGCAAAGTATTTGAAAGTACAGATACTGTTAAAATCAACAGTAAAAATCTAACTATTATCCCTGACGAAAAATGTCTATTAGTAACAATCGCAATTATTGCCAGAATTCCAGCGATAACAATTAAAAGAGTAAACAATCTGAAAGCTAATCCGGTTTTTTGAGTACCCAACAGCTGTTCATAGCTTGCCAAACAAAAAAATACGATTAAGATAATCACTGCCAGTATGTAAGCAGTTTTTTTACAATATTTAAGAATCTCCGGCAAATTGTCTAAAACTAAAAGTGAGATAAAAGAATTACAATTGTTTAAAATTTGTACTTTAAAGGATCAGGTGCATTTCAGCAAGGTGGGCCCTATCCTTTACCATAAAAGCCGATCAGACCTTACGCATTTATTTTTAGACCCTTAATTTTTGAAAATCCCATAATCAATCCAAAAAGAAATATTTCAGCAAATGTCAGCCACAATCGTGAAGTTAATGCAATAACCCCTGCCATTGCAGGAGGCATTACAAAGCTTAATGTAAATACTAATACCCCCTCTCTGACACCAAGGCCGGCCGGAACAAAAATCGCAAATAATCCTATTAATCCTGCTGCTGCTGTTGTTCCTGTAATAAAAAGATAATCAGAAAAGCTGACATCATAAAATGATTTTATAAAGAGTATAAATGCGATACCAAAAACCATAAAATTCAAAGTATATAATAAAATCGTTTTAAGTAAACTCAGGTATGTAATGTCAAGTAATACAGGTTCGCGTCTTGTAATTTTAAAAATCCATGAAGTGAAATAATTAATAATGCGTGGATGCACAAGTACGAAAAACAAAATTAACAGAAACAGGGCACCAAACCGGTAAATTCTGAATTCCTGAATCTCAGAAAAAAAAAGCGAGATTATAAAAAGTAATGCTGCTGCAAGAACACCTGCCAGAAGCTCAAGGAACATTGAAAATGATAGTCGAACCTTAGATTTACCTGCTTTGGAATACTCATGCAAAAGAATTGCATAACCAAGGACTTTCCCGGGTACATATTTACCAAATTCCGAGTAAGCCCTTAAGATTATGCTTTTAGAAAAAGTAAGATTACATCTGTTTTGTTTAGTCAGATATAACCACAGTAAGTATTGGCCGAATAGATAAACTAAAAGAATTATAAATGAAAGTATTAAGTAATTATAATTTATTTCGAACTTAAAATCTTTTAAAGCATTTGCATTTGACTTAATGTACTTTGCAATAAAGAAAATTATGATTATCGAAATAGTAGTCTTTAGAATTAATAGAATTATATCTTTCTTTTTAGACATCAAGTTTCATTTCTTTCTAAGAATCCAAATATATGTTGGGCATAACCAATAAGCTAAATTTAAAACTAGTCAGGTAAAAAAATTGAAGTGAGAGAATTCTCTTTTACCATTTCAGTTGCAAAATACTTCTGAGGCTTTTTAATAATCTCTTTTGTATAGTCATTAATCTCAAATTCCGAAACCAATTTCTTTAGTCCCCAATAAGTTAAATGGTTTTCATAATAGTAATCAGCCTTTTTAAATAATTCTGATATATTTATGTGCCAGCCATTTAGGTATAACACTTAAAAGAGGTAATTTATAATGAGCCTCCATAAAAACAAATCTATTACCGGCCGCAAAAAAGCAGACTCCTCCTGGTTTTAAAACTCGATAAATCTCACTCATAAGTTGTTTACTATCAGGAACATGCTCATATATATGCGAACAATTAATTACATCAAATGAATTATCATGAAAAACTTAAACTCATAGCATCATCAACCATAAAGCTAAGATGATCGTTTTTGAAGTTCTCATTTGAATACCTGACACCCTGTTCGTCAATATCAATACCAATTGTTTCATTTAAATGCTCACTTAACAGTTTAGTCATTATTCCAGTTGAAGAACCAATATCCAAAAGTTTGAGATGTTTTAAATCGCGCTTTAAATAATCCTTAAGAACAGCTATTATTTTATTGGCCTTTTGTTGACGTCCTTCATAATTGTAGTACTTCATATTTTCGGAATAATTATTTTGATATTTATAGTATGACATTTTAAAGTGAAATAATTTTGAATACTAAATCAGAATATTTGTTTGTTTTAAATATTTTGAAGCTATAACAAGAATTGATTGTTTGATTGTTAATAATTGTTGTAAAAAATTATAATGTTTTTTATTCCCAAAATAATACTTGTAGTAATCCATTTTAAAACCGGATAGAGCTAATATTCTATCTAAAGTATGTCTATCATGCCATAATGTATGGGTTGGGTTAGGTTTAAAGAAAACAGTCGGCCATTTGGCATTTGGTGTTGTTATAATTAATTTGCCATCATTTATTAAGTGTTTATTAATATTGTGCAGAAAAAGTCCTTGATTTTGAACATGTTCAATTACATCACCAGCAACTATAACATCAAATTCTCTGTTAAAAGAATATGTTTCCATATTACCCATCACAATTTCGCTCGAAAAATCAGGGAGTGAAATATTGAATAATTTTTTATTTTCGTTTGTAATCTCTTCAATATCAATGCCCGTGATGGATTTTACATTAAACTGTCTGTACAAATTCCAAAGTGAATATGAGTTTGTTTGTCCAACACTACCAATATCCAGCACATTTTTGTTTTTTACATATTCACCTATAATATTTTCTCGTATCATAAGTTGAAATTCATAATGTTTTTAATCAGTGAGGTGTATTTATCAGATAATATTCCCCAATCGAGATTACCCTGGGCATAAGCCCTTATAATATTGCCCTTCAAATCCAGTGTTGACTTATCAGATATTGCATCAATTACTTCCGCCGAGATTAAGTCTGAATTAGCTTTTGGGACAATTCTGAAAAGTTGGTCTTTCTGCTCATGTTTTTCAAAAACAGGAATATCCGTCACTATTGTAATTGTCCCTGAACTTAAAGCCTCCATTACAGTTAATGGCCAGCCCTCAGAAAAACTTGGTAGAATGAAAAGATCAGCTGTTGCAAAATATTGTGGTAATTCATCATGAGGTAAATTACCTTTAAAAATTACATTATCTAAAACTTTTAATTTTTCTGCCAATTCAATCATTTCATCTTTAAGGCTACCATCTCCGACAACAACTAATTTAGAATCAGGAAATGCCGAGATAACTTTTGGCATTGCCTTAATTAAATATCTAATACCTTTTTGCTCAACTATTATACCAACAAAGAGAATAAATGGGCCTTTAATATCTAGTTTTGTTTTTAAGATATCATCTCTTTTAGAGGGTGAAAATTGATTTGTATCCAGACCCATTGGATAAACGAAAATCTCCCTTTTGAATCCTAATTCAAGAACTTTTTCTTTAATCGCATTGCTAACAACAGTTAGTGAATCAATGTTTTTTAGGGTATATTTTTTTATTGATAAGCCAATATTATTAGTAAATCCCCATACATCACTTCCATGGATAGTTGAAATAATCCTGAAATTTCTATTAAATATCTTTTTACACAGGACAGCTGTAAAAGCATTCGGAATTAACCAATGTGCATGCACCAGATTTATGTTTTCTTTCTTCGTAATTTTTCCCAGTAGTCGTATCTGATAGAAAAAATAAAATGGAAGTATAAAATATTTTAGCCTATTTCTTTTTAGATTTTCATTAATTCCAATCCCATATGCTAATTCAATATCTTTTGTAAGAAATTGTTTATGCCTGAATATTTTTATTTCTTCTACTGATTCAAAATATGGAGATCCTTTGAAAGCTGGGGCTAAGACAAATATGTCAAAATCATTTTTTAAACGAATTGCTAATTCGTATACAAAATTGCCATTAACATCTCCTTTATATTTTGGATATGAAGAAGTAAGTATAAGCACTTTGGGCTTATTCATAATTGAGATAAAGTGAAGGTACTTTTTCTATTGTATATAGTGTATTTTTAAAATCGATACCTATAGTTTTGCAATACCATTGAATAGAATCCCACCTGGGTCTATTCTCAAGCATTGATAACTCAAGAGCATCTTTTCTTGTAAGATCACCTTC
>CAWJKD010000006.1:0-614652 GCA_963843415.1 uncultured Bacteroidota bacterium | reverse complement strand
TGGCAATGGATAAATGCAGGGAATCTTAAAGCTGACATTTCTTTCAGTCTGGATGCGCTTTCGTTGGTTTTCATCTTTGTAATTACTTTCGTTGGTTTCCTGATACATGTATACTCAATAGAGTTTATGGCAAAAGATGAAGGATTCTCCAGGTTTTTTGCCTATATGAATCTCTTTGTCGGATCGATGTTGATACTCGTTCTGGCTGATAATATTCTGCTCATGTATCTGGGGTGGGAAGGTGTAGGTTTATGCAGCTATTTGCTAATCGGTTTCTGGTACAAGGAGCCTGAGAATGGTTATGCCGCAAGAAAAGCCTTTATTATTACACGCATCGGAGACACAGCGATGATCATAGGAATCTTCATATTGTTCCTCAGCTTCGGAACTTTCAATATAGAAGGTATAATGCAACAGGCATCTGAAAAATGGGTTTCAGGTTCGTCAATTGCTGTTTTAACTGCGGCGTTGCTGCTTGGCGGAGCCTTGGGTAAATCAGCTCAGTTTCCTCTGCAGACATGGCTGCCTGATGCTATGGCCGGCCCTTCGCCGGTAAGCGCATTGATACATGCCGCAACTATGGTAACAGCAGGTGTTTATCTTATTGCACGCACCCATGTTTTATTCAACCTTGCTCCTGTTGTACAGACAGCGATTGCGATAATTGGTGCTCTTACTTTACTCATTGCCGGGTTTAGTGCCCTGGCACAACACGACCTGAAAAAAATTCTGGCTTATTCCACTATCAGCCAGATAGGTTATATGTTCCTGGCGCTCGGGGTGGGTGCATGGTCGGCTGCCGTGTTTCATTTTATGATACATGCATTTTTTAAAGCTCTTCTCTTCCTCGCAGCAGGAGTTGTAATATTAGTACTGAATGAAGAACATGATATTTTCAGGATGGGAGGACTGAGAAAAAAAATACCGGTTGTTTTTTGGACCTTTCTGATCGGATCCGCATCTCTTTCGGCTCTTCCCCTCGTAACTGCAGGTTTTTACAGCAAGGATGAGATCTTATGGTTCTCCATATCAGCAGAAAAAGGAAGTACGTTATTATGGATGGCGGGAATTATTGGCGCATTTCTGACTGCACTTTATTCTTTCAGGATGATTTTCATTGCATTTTCTGGTGAAGCCAAAACTCAACCATCTTTTCTCCCGGGTAAAAGGATGACAATACCCTTAATTATTCTTGCAGCTTTATCTGTTTTCGGAGGTTTTATCGAACTGCCGGAATCATTTGGCAACATTCATCTTTTCTCCAATCTTGTTGACAATACTCTGCCTGAGACTATTGCCAGTGAAACAGGGCGTTCTGAAATTCTGTTCCAGTCACTTTCAGCCATAATTGTTTTGACAGGTATATATCTGGCATATGTGATTTATCTTAAGAAACCTGCAATATCCGAATCGTTCAACCATAGCAGGGTTAATAAATTCTTTGAGAAAGGCTGGGGCTTTGACAGATTATATGATTTCCTTTTTGTTAAACCTGCTGTATGGCTTGCGGAGATTGACAAGGATGACATTTTCGACTGGCTGAATATTGGCGTTTCAAGGCTGGCAATTTTGTCCAACATGTTACTAAGCGTCACTCAAAACGGAAAGCTTAGATGGTATTTAATGTCATTTACAATTGGTATAGCATTGATTCTGACATATATGATCCTTAAATGATACTGATTTATCTCATAGCAGTTCTGTTGACAGGAGCGTTTCTTGCAGGGATTGCAGGAATATGGAACACAGTCTGGTCACGGATAATATCTATTGTCGCGCTGAGCATAGACATTATTCTGATCATTATTCTGGCATTAAAGCCGGTTTCTCCTGATAGCAGTTGGATCATTGATTTTAAGCTCGATTGGATACCTGAATTCGGCATAGGTCTGCATTTTGCCCTTGATGGACTTAGCCTTCTTATGTTAATTCTGACTTTTTTTCTTGGAATCATTGCAGTTTTAATTTCCTGGAAAGAGATTAATTCAAAAGTCGGCTTCTTTCATTTCAACCTGCTTCTGATCCTGGCAGGTATAATTGGCGTATTTCTTTCACTTGATCTCTTCCTTTTCTATTTCTTCTGGGAATTGATGCTGGTACCAATGTATTTTCTGATAGGTATATGGGGACATGAAAACAGGACTGCAGCCTCTAATAAATTCTTTCTTTATACCCAGGCAAGCGGTCTGCTAATGTTTATCGCAATAATTGCATTGTATTTTGTACATGGACATTCTACGGGCTCATATACATTTGATTATACACAATTACTTGGCACCAAGATGTCAGCTTCGACAGGCCTTTTGATAATGTCAGGTTTCCTTGCTGCATTTCTGGTAAAACTTCCGGTCGTACCTTTTCACAACTGGCTGCCTGACGCGCATACTGAAGCTCCGACTGCCGGAAGCCTGATCCTTGCCGCATTGCTTTTAAAAACAGGAGCTTACGGATTGCTACGATTCATCGTTCCTTTATTCCCCTCTGCTTCAATAACTTTTGCACCCATTGGAATGCTGCTTGGAGTTGTTGGCATCTTATACGGTGCGAAGCTTGCATTTGCTCAAACTGATTTTAAGCGACTTGTAGCATATACTAGTGTAAGCCATATGGGATTTGTGATACTTGGTGTCTTTTCCTTCAATGAGATTGCATATCAGGGAGTTGTAATGCAAATGATTGCACACGGAATCAGCACCGGTGCATTATTTATTTTGGTTGGACAGCTTTATGAACGTATTCATACCAGGGATTTAAACAAGATGGGTGGGCTTTGGGAAAAGGCTCCGTTCATGGGCGCGATGGGACTTATTTTTTCAATGGCTTCCCTGGGGTTACCGGGATTAGGCAATTTTATTGCTGAACTGCTTATCCTTATGGGTGCATTTAAAGCAAGTGTTTTAATGTCCTGCCTTGCATGTTTAGGGCTTATTGCAGCTACCATCTATTCTCTCAGGATCGTACAAAAAGTATTTCTTGGGAAGCAAAAGTGTGAATGGGAAATATATGATCTTAATGTCCGTGAGAAAACAGTTTCGGCCGCTTTGTGTATCGTAATTGTCGGTCTGGGTCTTTTCCCGAAGCCTGTCTTTAATATTGCAAAACCTGCACTGATAAAGACTCTGATTATAAAAGAAAAGATAATTCACGACGAAGGGATCAGTAAAAATGAGGCCGGGGAGAAAAGCATATACTTCTATCAGATATCGAAATAATGTATTAACCGAAAATATATGACCGTAACAGATATTTTGAGCTTGTCACCGCTTATTATAATTGCTATCGCACCTGTTGTGATCATGCTGGTAATTTCTGTTATCAGGAATTATGAGGTCGTGTACGGTTTTTCGATACTGGCATTTTTATGTGCATTTGCATCGATCTTTTTTATTATACCTGTAATACCACATTCAATTGAACCTCTTTGCATTGTTGATATTTACAGCCTGTTTTTTCTTGGAATTATTATTTTCTCAGCACTGCTTGTGACTTTACTTTCCTACGATTATCTAAAACAACTGGACGGGGTCAGGGAAGAATATTATATAATTCTTTTTACCTCGACACTTGGAGCATCATTATTAGCTGTTGCTAATCATTTCATCATATTTTTTCTTGGAATCGAAACATTAAGCATTTCACTTTATATACTTATAGCTTTTCAAAGATCGAAGGACACCTCAATTGAAGCAGGTATAAAATATCTTTTCCTTGCTTCAGTATCTTCAGCATTTTTATTGTTCGGTATGGCATTGATCTATACTGCATCCGGTACAATGCAATTCAACGGAATAATATTAGCCTTAAGTAAGAATAGTCAGTTATCACCACTTATTATCTCGGGATTCGCAATGATGATGGTAGGCATTGGTTTTAAACTGGCGTTAGTTCCTTTCCACATGTGGACCCCGGATGTATACCAGGGTGCTCCTTCACCTGTTACAGCATATATCGCAACAGTTTCGAAAGGAGCTGTTATGGCAGTCCTGATCAGATTCTTCTTCAATATTAGGGGATTTGAAAACAACTATTTATTCATTGTAATATCAGGAATCGCAATACTTTCAATGTTTACTGGTAACCTGCTAGCACTCAGACAAAAAAATATAAAAAGACTTCTGGCTTATTCCTCAATCGCCAACATGGGGTATCTTTTGATCATTCTCCTGACTGGTACGAATAAAGGCATCCAGGCTTCAATCTTTTACATGATTTCGTATTTTATTACGACCATCGGGGCTTTCGGAGTGATAACACTGCTTTCTACATGCAAGGATGAAGCTGAAAAAATAGAAGTTTATGGGGGGCTTTTCTGGAAAAAACCTTGGGTTGCAATAGTGTTTACCCTTTCACTTTTATCATTAGCAGGGATACCTCTTACAGCCGGCTTTATTGCTAAATTCTATGTTGTTTTTGAAGGGATGAAAACAGGACTTCTGGTACTTGTATTTTCGTTGATCATAAACAGTGTCATCGGGTTGTACTATTACCTCAGGGTCATTACCATGATGTTCTCAGCTTCAGACGAGACCATATTACCGGCTCTATCTCTTTTCGGGAATATCACCCTTTTGTTGATAGCGTTAAGTATTTTAATCTTAGGTATTTATCCGGGATGGCTGATTAATATTATTATGAAGTTTGTGACTTTATAGTGATCCAGAGATTATCTGAATTACTGAATATTTTTGTTTGAACGGAATCAGGGGCCGTTACTAAACAGATTTATTTAATTCACACATTTGATTTTAGCAGGATAGGAACGTCCATGCTTAACCTGCTATTCGTATCCGTTTTTTATGATTGTCGAAATCATTTTGAATCTTTCGCTAAGGCTTTAGAGGGTAAAAAGAGAGTAAAGGCCAACTATTGCCATGAGATTATCTTTTCCATCTGACGAAGAACTCTGATCTCAATCGAGCCTCCTTCAGGCATGCTATAAGAACAAACTCTGGAAAATTTAAGTATTACTCAAATTCCTTTGGGACACCGCAGATCATTCTGAATACCTTACCTGATGAATTGTTTCTGTATTGGTGTCTTTCGTTTGGATGTACCAAAGCAAAATCGCCTGCTTTTATTGGTTGTTCTTCTCCATCCTCATTTACTAAAACCCCCTGACCTTCTATTACGAAATTCATATGTTCATAAGGATGACTGTGGTAAGGTGTATTTCCACCCGGCTCCAGGGTGAATACCCTGTAAGAATAGACCGGAGCACCATCCTTACTTCCCAGGGGTAGTTGTTTCCAGGCACCAGCTGCTCCCTCCATCTGGACTTTCTTCTTTTCAACCTGATCGATAGAAATGATTTTCATAATTATAATTTTTGAATTGTGTAAAAATATAAAGATTTCGGGAGCTCAAAGATCACTTAACAGAATAATTCACTTGTGCAAAATGATATAATAAATCACGGATGATCATTATTCTGCTGGTTTTTGATCTAAAAAGTTTACCGGATTCTTTGTTTCAATTTGGAATCGGTTAGCCTATATGGTACTTTTACAGACTGATTAAACATTTTTATGCATTTGCTACTCCACACGCTCAGCAACGGTATAAGGCTGGCACACCACAGAACAAACGGAATGATTGCCCATTGCGGACTGATAATAAATACAGGATCCCGTAATGAGACTGATACTGAGCACGGAATGTCGCACTTCATTGAACATATGCTCTTCAAGGGTACAAAAAAGCATAAATCATTTTATATCCTTACACGTCTCGATGAGCTGGGAGGTGAACTTAATGCCTATACAACGAAGGAGGAGACAGCTGTACATGCATCGGTGCTGAAGGAGGATTTCGAAAAGGCAGCCGAAATGATCAGCGATATAGCCTTCAACTCGGTTTTCCCGGAAAATGAGATCGAAAAAGAAAAGGATGTGATAATTGAAGAGATAAATTCATACCTCGATGACCCGGCAGAGCTTATTTTCGATGATTTTGAGGAGCTGGTTTTCCCCGGACAGCCGCTGGGAAGGAACGTTCTCGGAAGTCCTGAAACAGTAAAATCTTTTAAACGCCGGGATCTTGAGAAATTTATATCCAGGAACTACAATACTCAAAAAATGGTTTTCTGCTCGGTTGGCGATCTTCCCGATGATAAAGTACTGAAGCTGTTTATTAAATATTTCGGATCTCTTTCTGCAAGAAACGAGAAGAGCGGTCCCGGTAGGATCCCCAGATACAATCCTTCATTGCTGACGAAACTCAAGAAAACAAATCAGAATCACTGTATTATTGGCAATATCGCGTACCCAGTCAGGGATAAAAAGAGGCTGGGAATGTCCCTGCTTAACAATATACTCGGAGGCCAGGGAATGAATTCGAGGCTTAACCTTTCGCTTCGTGAGAAACGTGGCCTGGCATATAATGTTGAATCAGGCTATAATGCTTACCGCGACACAGGAGTTTTTACAATCTATTTCGGTACTGACAGCCAGAATCTTGAAAAGAGCATCTCAATAACTTATGAAGAACTGGACAAACTGAGGTCAACACGGCTCGGTTCCATACAGCTCAGCAAAGCAAAAAACCAGGTTAAAGGTTACCTGGCAAGAGGTTACGAGCATCATGAGAACCTGATGCTTAGCATGGGCAAAAACCTTCTTGTTACCGACAAAATAGATTCTCTTGAAGAGATATGCAATAAAATCGAAATGATCACTTCGTCTCAGCTTCTTGACATTGCAAATGAAATTTTCGAACCTGCCCGACTCTCGACACTAATCTACAAGTGATCATGGACAGATTGATCAAAAAATATATTCATGATTATTCCTCTCCTGAAGATCCGTTGCTTGAGGATCTCTACAGGCAGACACATATTAAGTTTGTTAATCCAAACATGTCAACCGGACATCTGCAGGGAAAGCTTCTTGAATTTATTTCAATTATGATTAGGCCTCATAATATTCTGGAGATCGGAACTTTTACAGGCTATTCCACAATTTGTCTGGCCAGAGGGCTTAAATCCGGAGGAATGCTTACAACTATTGAAGTCAACGATGAGCTTACGGAATTCACTCATACATATTTCTGCAAAGCAGGGCTGGAATCCAGTATTGTTCAGCTTATTGGAAAAGCACAGGATATCATTCCAGGATTAGATCAGCAATTTGACCTCGCTTATATTGATGGCGACAAGCGTGAATACATTGAATACTATAATATTATTATACGCAAAATGCAGCCCGGAGGTTTCATTATTGCGGATAATGTGCTGTGGGGAGACAAGGTGCTGGAGAAAAATACCAGAGATCCGCAGACAAGGGGTATTATAGAATTCAACGAAATGATAGGCCGGCAGACGAACATCGAAAAGATTATCCTCCCTGTCCGGGATGGTTTAATGTTAATGAGGGTTATTACTTTACCGTAGACCCTTCTTACCTTTGTGCCATTGTGCCCTTGCGCCTTTGTGCCGTTGTCCCATTGTGCCCTTGCGCCCATTCTTTTTACAACAGATTGCATGGATAACACGGAATATAAATTGAGGTTTTTACTTATATGGTATAATTTTTGAACACCCTAAAAAAAACAGTATATGAAACCCACATGATTGATACAATTATAAACACAAATTAATGTAATTCATTTTCAACCGAGCTTGCGAGCTCGACGAAGTCAATCATGTGTGGTTCCATCAGACCGTTAAAAATAAATTATGTACTGATGAAAAAATTCATAACATCATTTCTATTCCTGTCGCTGGTTTTTATAGTTAGCGCACAGGCAAACAGGGAAGCCGTCCTTCAGGATCTGGAAAAGAATCAACCTTCCCGTCAGGATGTAGTAAGTACTGCAACAATGAAATCCGCAAGTCGCCTCTTTGGAGATAAGAATGACCTTACATCTGTAATTCTTATCGTACCTTCAGGATCTGTTGTAGATGTCCTGGACGCCGATTCCACTTATTTCCATGTTCTGTATGAAGAAAATGAAGGTTTCATTTTAAGACGTCATGCAACTTTAAATAATGTACCTATTATGTCCCGTCCGGTAGCAAGGCAGCAGGAACCTGCCCGGGAACAGAGACCGGCATCCCAGTCCGGAGCATCTGTAGAGGAAGCACGGTCAGAATCATCACAACAAAAGGTTAGCAGGCAGACCTACCTTGAAAATAAATATGGTTCAGATATAGCCGCCAGAATGATGGTTATGAAGGTCTGGAAAGGTATGACAGGAGAGATGGTCAGGGACAGCTGGGGAAAACCACAGAAGATAAACAGGGTCATAAGCGGTAATGATGTAAAGGAAGAATGGATATATAAAAGTTCCTGGCTCTACATTGAAAACGACTATCTCGTTGAGTGGGGTCCTGTAAGGTAATGGTTCCCTTATATATCAGCTGCTTCTGATAGATTTATCTGCAGTTTTTGCAGATAAAAAAAAAATGTTATTTTTGCCCCTGATTCTGCGGGAGTAGCTCAGTTGGTAGAGCATAACCTTGCCAAGGTTAGGGTCGCGGGTTCGAGTCCCGTCTCCCGCTCAATTAAAAAGACTGCGCAAGCAGTCTCTTTTTATAATTACAGATATCTGAATCAATTTCAATTAAATAACACTTCTGATATGAAAAAACTGCTCTCTATGCTTACGATCATGATGGTTGCATCTCTTTTTTCCTGTAAAACGGAAAATGAAAAAAGTGAATTTTCTATACCTTTTGAAAAATACACATTACCAAACGGTCTTACTGTTGTATTAAACGAGGATAAATCGGATCCTATAGCTGCTGTTGCTGTTTATTACCATGTAGGTTCGAGCCGTGAAGTCCCCGGGAAGACCGGTTTCGCTCACCTTTTCGAACATATGATGTTTCAGAGATCGGAAAACGTAGGACAGGATGAACTCTTCAGAAATATCCTTGAAGCCGGAGGTACTCTTAACGGAAGCACAAACCAGGACAGGACCAATTATTACCAGGTTGTCCCTAAGAATGCTCTCGAAATGGTTCTATGGATGGAGTCCGACAGAATGGGCTATCTGGAAAATACTGTTACTAAAGCTGCATTCATAAACCAGCAAAATATTGTACAGAACGAAAAGCGACAGGGTGTTGATAATGCTCCATATGGATTTAATGATTATCTGATACTGAAGACCCTTTACCCGAAGGGACATCCCTATAGCTGGGATGTGATAGGCGAAATGGAAGACCTGGCCAATGCTAATGTCGACGACGTGAAGGCATTTCATAAAAAGTTCTACTCACCGAATAATGCAACCCTTGTGATTTCGGGAGATATTAACAGTGATGAAGTAAAAGGATGGGTTGAAGAATACTTCGGAGAGATCCCAACCGGTGAACCAATGGAAAAAAGAGGTCCAATGCCGGCAAATCTTTCTTCTACCGTGAAACTTTATCATGAGGATAATTTTGCCAAAACACCTCAGCTTACACTGGTGTTCCCCACTGTCGAACGCTATTCAAAAGATTCCTACGCCTTGAATTTCCTTGGCGAGATACTTTCAAATACAAAGAAAGCTCCCATGTATACTGTTCTTGTAAAAGAAAAGAAACTTACATCAAGGGTAAGTGCAAGAAATCAATCTCAGGAGCTTGATGGTGCATTTCTTATTTCAGTCGGAGCAAATTCAGGTGTCAATCTTACAGATGTTGAAAAAGCCATTTTTGAATCGTTTGATAAATTCGAGAAAGAAGGTTTTACTGAAGATGACCTTAACAGGATAAAAGCTCAGTATGAAACCCGCTTCTACAGTTCCTTTGCAAGTGTGCAGGGCAAAGCTTTCCAGATGGCTGAATATCAAATGTATACCGACAACCCGGCGTATTTTACGAAAGAACTTGCAGCTATTCAGGCTGTCACTATGGAAGATGTAAAGAATGTTTTCAATAAATATATCAAAGACAAAAGTTTTGTGCAGACCAGTTTTGTCCCCAAAGGACAGGCAGGACTTATAGCTGAGGGTTCCGTAAATGCGGGTATTGTTGAAGAGGATGTAACAAAAGCTGCAGAAGTAAAAGCTGATAATATTGCTGAAGTATCAATTATCAAAACCGAAACTAGGCTGGACCGGTCAGTAAAACCTGCCTTCGGTCCTGATCCGCTTGTGACGGTACCTCAAATATGGGTAACCTCTCTTAAAAATGGAACTGAAGTCTGGGGCATCTCCCAGAATGAGCTCCCGCTTGTTCAGTACAATATTAATATTAAAGGTGGTCAGCTGGCTGAGGATATCTCAAAAGCCGGATTGGCAAATCTTACCGCTGCATTGATGAATGAGGGTACGAAGAATAAAACACCCGAACAACTTGAGGATGCAATTGGTATGCTTGGAGCAACGATCAGGGTTTCTTCCGGTACTGAGAATATTTCAATTTCTGTCAATACTCTTTCCAAAAACCTGGAGAAAACAGTAGCTCTTGTAGAGGAGATGCTGCTGGAACCCAGATGGGATGAGGAACAATTTGTACTCGCAAAGGACAGGATTATTAACTCTCTCAAACGGAACATGGCCGATCCGGATTATCTTGCATCAATTACACTTAACGGGCTTCTCTTTGGCGAAGATAATATACTCGCACAGGATCCGACAGGAACCGAAGCTGCGGTTTCTTCCCTGACAATCGATGACCTAAAAGATTTCTATGATGAATATTTCTCACCGTCAACAGCAAAGCTCCTGATAGCGGGTGATATTGATCAGGAAAGAGTTCAGAAGATATTTGCTGGTCTGGTTGAGAAATGGCAGGCCAGAGAGGTATCTTTCCGGGAACTTAAGGTGCCTACCGTTCCTGATAACGCTGCAATATATTTTGTCGATGTACCCGGAGCAAAACAATCAGTGATTTCTATCGGATGCCTTACTGTTCCAAGAAGTCATCAGGACTATAATCCTGTATTTGTGGCGAATTATAAACTTGGAGGGGCATCTCTCTCCGGGATTTTCAACATAATTCTGAGAGAAGAGAAAGGATTTACCTATAATGCCAGTTCTGTTATTTCTGGTTATGAAGGATTTGGAACTTTCAGGGCAACATCAAGGGTCAGGACTAATGCCACTCTTGAATCGGTCACTATTTTCAAGAACGAAATGGAGAAATATGGTCAGAATATGCCGCAGGAATATATCGACTTTACCAAAGCCGGATTAATAAAGAGCAATGCCCGCAGATTTGAAACAATTGGGAATCTGCTTGGTATGCTAAATACTATCACAGCATACAGTCTGCCAGTGGATTATATTAAGCAGGAAGAGGCTTATATTCAGGAACTTACTCCTGAAAAGCAGATGGAGGTTGTCAAAAAATATATTGATCCTGCGAGGATGTATTATGTTGTGGTGGGTGATGCAAAAACACAGCTTAAGGAGCTTGAGAAAGTTGGATCTGGGAAAGCCGATTTTGGTAAAATAAAATACCTCACCCTAAATCCCTCTCCCATGGGAGAGGGACTTTTTATTAAGATTTATATTAGTAAATTTGCGTAAAAGTGGCATAACAGAATAACGGCGCAATGGCACAACGGCACAACGGTTAACTTAAAAATCAACAGACCGCACGACTGCACGACCGCACGACTAATTCTGCCCGGATGGTAGGGGCGAGCGTTAAGAAAACACCCGGTGGGTGTTTTTAGCGAAGCAGCCAGCCTGCAGGGGTGGACATTCCATCATCCCCTGCTATGTGGTAGAGTTCTTTTAAATAACACAATATTATCAATCAATACCGACCTGATAGTTAGCCCGGATGGTGGAATGGTAGACACGCAGGACTTAAAATCCTGTGAGCAGTAATGCTTGTGCGGGTTCAAGTCCCGCTCCGGGTACTGAAAACAGAGCGAGTGTGAGAGCGAGAGCGATCACACTCGTCTCTTTTTCCTCAATACTCACTCTCACACTCACACTTTTGAAAACTCCTTCCTTTCCCTAATATTTTATAAATTAGCTTTTGCATCGCTGCAATTCTTGTTCGATAGTGCTAACTTAAAACTTCAAATCATGTTTGATTTCCAGAAACTTGATGTCTATCAGAAAGCAAAAGCATTTTGTATTCTGATGCACAAACTGATTTCTTATGGGAATTTTGATCGCACCACAAATGACCAGCTTCGAAGAGCATCATTCAGTACAATGCTAAATATTGCTGAAGGAACCTCACGATTTAGCAATAAAGACCGGAAAAATTTCTTTGTTGTTGCCAGGGGCAGTGCATTCGAATGTGCAGCTATCCTGGAATATCTGATTGATACAGAAGAAATAACTCAGGAAGTTTTCCTGGATTTTGAGAAAAAACTTGAAGAAATATCAAAAATGCTGTATGGATTAATCAAGTCCCTTTAAAGCATTTAACTCGTTCTTTTTTCTCGCACTCACACTCACATTTTTTGACGGGGGTTGCAACTTTTTTTCTTGAAGAAAATGAGTTTTTTGGTAGAGTTGCAACCTTGGATCTACTTTTGTACAATCCTCAATTGAATTTGCACAATACACCTCCCAGACCTCTAGCAATTGCTTCTGGGACACTCTTTTGAGATTACTGAAAGAAATGGGTGTCTGAATACTAATTCTTACTGAATTATTGAACATATAAAATATTTTGTTGGCTATAGAAATAGGTCTAACTTGCTTATAACTTTTAGTCCAGACTCATATTTATATGAAGACTATATAAAGTCAAGTACTCATTTGTTCAACTTATAATTAAACTGTCAAACATATGAATAAGATGAAATGTCTTCTAATTTTATTCTTGCTTTTGCTCATTAATGTAAGCTTTGTCTCGGCTCAATGGATTCTGACTAACGGTCCCAACGGGGGTAAGATAAATTGTTTTGCCACAATCGACACTGTTATATTTGCAGGGACAGGTGGAGGTGTCTATCTCTCAACGAATAATGGTACAACTTGGACTTCGACAGAATTGAAGAACCAATGGATTTACACTCTTGCAGTGATTGGAACGAATCTGTTCGCAGGGACTGAAAACGGTGTTTTTCTTTCAACAAACAACGGTTCAAACTGGACGGCAGTTAATAACGGATTGACAAACACTGATATCTATGGCCTTGCGGTAATTGGTACAAATCTCTTTGCAGGGACTGCTAACAGTGGCATATTTCGCTCGAACAACAATGGTACAAGTTGGACTGCGGTCAATAATGGTCTGAAAGGCTCCGAAGCTGGCCTTTTAGCGGTGAATGGTACTAATCTCTATGTAGCAGTGTCTGGTAGTTTATATCTCTCAATCAATTACGGCGACAATTGGACTGCGGTTAGTAATCTATCATTTAGTAAAAGTGGTGTCTTTGCACTTGCGGTTATGGGCACAAACATCTTTGCGGCAACATGGGCTGATGGCGTTTTTCGCTCAACAGACAATGGTACAAGCTGGACCTCTGTTAATAATGGCTTGCCTACGCACAATGATTTTCGTGCTTTTGCGGTGAGCGGAACAAATCTCTTTACAGGCAACTGTGGTGATGGCGTTTATCTTTCAACCAACAATGGGGAAAGCTGGACTGAAGTAAATAACGGACTGACGCATCTACAGGTTCACTCCCTTGCAGTTATTGGTACGAATCTCTTTGCTGGAACTTTCGGTGGTGGTGCTTATCTTTCAACCAACATTGGCAAAAGCTGGACTGAGATCAATACTGACTTAACGGCCACTAGTGTCTACTCCTTTGCTGAAATCGATCGGAATCTCTTTGCAGGGACAATAAATGGTGTTTTTCTATCCACAAATAACGGCAAAAACTGGACATCAGTCAATGACGGCTTAATAAACACTAATGTTCATCACTTTAATGAGGACGGATTTAAAAGCTGGGTTTTTACTCTTGTAGTAAGTGGGGGAAATCTGTTTGCAGGAACCTGGGGTGGTGTCTTTCTATCAACAAATAAAGGCACAAGCTGGACTGAAATCAGTACAGGCTTGACATCCATTCATATTCGTGCCCTTACAGTGAGCCAAGACTCATTGATAAATCTCTTTGCTGGCACTTATGGCGGCGGCGTTTTTCTCTCGACCGACAACGGTAAAAGCTGGATTGCGGTCAACAACGGCTTGACAAACACTAATATTTTCACCCTTGCTGTGAGCCCCAATGGTCATGGTGGTACGAATCTCTTCGCAGGGACTGAAGACGGTGTCTTTCTATCGACCGACAATGGCGCAAAATGGATTGCTGTCAATAACGGCTTGACAAACACAAATGTGTTTGCCCTTACTATGAGTGGGATTAATCTCTTTGCTGGGACAAATAAAGGCGTTTTCTTTTCGACTAACAATGGCGCAAACTGGACGGCTGTGAATAACGGCTTAACAAATATTGAAGTCCAAACACTTATTATGAGTGGTACAAATCTTTTTGCGGGAACTGCAGGTGGTGGTGTCTTTCTCTCAACGAATAATGGTGCAAGCTGGAATGAATTTAATACAGGCTTGACAGCCAATTCTATCCTTTCTTTAGCGGTAAGTAATAAAAATATTTTTGCAGGAACAGACGCTCATGGTGTTTGGAGGTTACCCACCATAGTCATAAATGACCACTAAAGACACTGAAAATATTGGTTTTCAGAATAATAACTCAATTATATTAGTTCTACCTTGTGGATATGAAAATATCCACTACATAGTTCATTACTATAACTGATAGGGATAATGAAAATTCAGATATGAAGAATCCTGTTTAAGAATTCAATTCTGAAGTTCTACCGTCGGCTTCCCTAATATTCGGTCCTATCAAAATTACAGTATAATAAAAATACTCTTTAATCTGTGGTTGCAACTTTTGTCCGTTCGGGGTACTGAAAACAGAGCGAGTGTGGGAGCGAGAGCGAGCACACTCGCTTCTTTTTCCTCAAGACTCACACTCACACTCACACTTCTGATACTTTCATATTTTCCAGATTCTTTATAAATTAGCTCTGTATTGCTGCTAATTTATTTCCCATAGTGCTAACTTAAAACTTATGATCATGTTTGATTTTCAAAAACTTGATGTCTATCAGAAGTCAAAGAACTTCTGTAAAGAAATTTATTCGATCCTTGGCGAAAAGAATTTTGACAGGGTAACAAACGATCAACTCAGAAGAGCATCCTTCAGCATTATGTTGAATATCGCTGAAGGATCTTCAAGATTCAGCAATAAGGATAGAAAAAACTTTTTGGTAGTCGCCAGAGGAAGTGCATTCGAATGTGCGGCAATTATTGAATATCTTTATGAAGTATCGGAAATTGACAAGGATTCATTTGAAAATTACCTAATTAGCCTTGAAGAAATATCAAAAATGCTGTTTGGTTTGATTCGTGGCTTAGATAAATAAGTATGCGAGAGCGATCACACTCGTTTCTTTTTCCTCAAACCTCACTTTCACACTCACACTTCTGATCCTTCAGTCATGCGGTCTTGCAGTCATGCAGTCTCAAAACTACTGACTTCCGACTTCTCTCTTCTGACTTTTCCAGCGACTCTCCTTTTATCCTCCGAAGCTTTTGCGAAAGGAGACCTTATTCTAAAACCAGTTTTCGGCATGGATTCACCTAAGGATTTTCTTCTTGATGATGGAAAAGTGGCTTATCCTGACTATATTAATGACTTAAAATATGTCTGGATATGTAATCAGCATCCCGTCCAACCCCTCCTACCAGACCGGAAGTCAGCCCAAACTGGAAAGGCATCCCTATAAAGTACAATCCGTAGTTGGTAGATGAAATACCACGCTTAGTCATGGGCCATCCTGTTTCATCTGTTAAATTCATCTCAATCCATGAAAAATCGGGTCTGTATCCGGTAGCCCAAATTATGGATGAAACATTCAGGGCAGATCCATTTTCAAATTGAGGCCGACCGTTATTTAATTCATTCAATCGTGGAAGAGTCTCAACCCCTGCTACCTCCAGGTCGTCATAAGATACCCTTATTAATGGTGATCCGCCATGAATAATTTTTTCTTTGGCTTTTTTACCTATGGGTGTATTAACAGTAATAATAGTGCTGACAAACCACCAATAAAACTCCCCGGCGTATTTAAGAACCTTATCCGGAATATGAAAAGTAGGTCTCCCGGAGATAAAAGTTGTGTGTGTTTTTGATATTTCCAGTGCAATTTCGATACCGGATGTGGCAGCTCCTACAACAAGGACATCTCCCACCGGAAGCGATTCCGGGTTATGATAGGATGATGAATGAATCTGATAGATGTCAGGAGCAATGTGGTCAGAAATTGAGGGAATATAAGGATGTGGATTCGTGCCTGTCGCAATCACCACTTTGTCAGCAAGAAGTTTTTCGTCAGATAATTCAATTTCATAATGATCTCCCCTTGAATAAATGTGATTTACTTTTACTCCTGTATGTACTGGCAAAGAAAATCTTGTTGCATACATTTCAAGATAATCAGCCATCTGGTCCTTTCCGGGGAAGCTGCCTCTTGATGCCGGGAAAGGCATACCCGGAAGGCTGTCGTGCTGAGCGGGAGTAAAGAGCAGTAATGAATCCCATCGCTTTCTCCAAGCATCACCTATATTATCATTCTCATCGAGAATAATAAAATCCTTGCCTGCCTTTTTCAAAAAGTAACCTGTTGCGAGTCCAGCCTGACCCCCGCCAATGATCACTATGGGCTGACGCTTTGTCCCCGGTGCAGTTTGTGTAACCATTGTTGTCAAGATTTATGATATTGTTAAAACAATTCATCCCATAAAAAGTTAGTTCAGGTTCTAGTTTTTAATAATTTTTTAACTGTTGGACAGACAGAGGTTCTTGCCAGAAGTGAGCCAAAAAACTTTTGACATATGCCAGACAGGAAAGAAAACCTAAACTGACTATAAAGGTTGATTTTTGTAACACTGAATAATGAAAACAGAACAATCAACAGAAAGGAGTAACCTAAATTTCAATAATGAATGCTTCAGTCTCAGATATGACTATAACAGCTCCAGGGCTTGCAGGCACCTGCAGCATTTGCGGTCATAAGGGGACAAGGGTAACAGTCAGGTTTCAGCTCACTGCTGATTGATTATATCGACTGATATTTCCACTGCGGTTGTCGTTCCCCTGTTCTCAAGCCAGTGAGTGGTGTTCTTATCCTCTGGCCAGCCTAATCCAGGTCCGTAATCCTTCGCCTCTCCGTTTCGATGGTCAGTTATTGTTCCCTGCAGAATATAGACGACTCCCGGTCTGTCTATATGGTTATGAACCGGTCCGATGACACCTCCGGCTTCGATGGTCACCATACGCATTCGAAGCTGGCGTCCTGCCATACCCTCTATTTCGGGGCCAAGGTCAATCGCTGCAAGTTGTTTCACCGTAACACCTTTTGTTTCAGGTGCAGCTTGTTCAGTTCTCATGGCTATCTCCTTTCCTTTGTTTATTAATATTGATTTTGACCATAGTGTTTTCACTTTTAAAATTAGTAAATCTTACACCAAAAGTCAATTTCATGGAATATGCCATCAGGGGTTCCGGCAACTATACTTCCTGGTTTATCAAATTGACCTCATCCAAAGATCGGTACAATTGTTAATAAGAACTTACGGATTTTCCCCAAAGTAAGGTCATAGAAATGGTTGCAACTTTTGTCCGTTCGGGGTACTGAAAACAGAGCGAGTGTGGGAGCGAGAGCGAACACACTCGTGATGTTTTCCTCGCTCTCACTCTCACACTCACATTATCTTTTAACTTCCCAAAATCCCCACTAATTCTAAGGATGAGATGTACAGTAATTTTCAGGGAGAGGGTTGCAACTTTTTTTTTGAAGAAAATGAGTTTTTTGTCAGAGTTGCAACCAAGGTTCCTCTTTCAAACAATCCTTTATTGAATTTGTCTAAATATCTCCCAGACCTCGAACAATTGCTTCTGGGCATCTAAAGTTCTATTCTTACTTCTTGGTCGAGGGGTCTCGTTTGAAACTGAGGTTCCAGGTAATGATCTTTGTCTCCTGAATCCCGGTCGGCGACGGGATTTTGATGGTTTTGCTTCCGGTCAGGACGTCAGGCTTGGTCGGATCGATCGTTCCGTTCGCTTGTCCGTATTCCTCATACGTTGTCCACGAAATGGACGTGGTTTCGTGTGTGTCCACGGGGTCTCCGCACCCACCGCTGTCTTTCAGGGTCCAATCCCTGACCGAAGTCCCGCCCTCGATCGCGGGCACCATGACGGAGATTGTGAATTCGTCGCCATCCACGGACACCGATGCCCTGCCTTCGTCGGATCTTCCCTCGGCATTACCCGTGATTTTTTCCATGTCCGTCGAGTTCAACGGCACGGTCCTTTCCGGATCACCCGGAATTGCGGCCCCGCATTTCACAGTACCGCTAAGGGAGATGTTGATTGTACGTTCCTCGGTGCATTTGACGAACGCCCGGGCCGGTCTTTTCGTTCCACGCACTTCGAATTCGGCATCCACAACTGCCTTTGAAGTGATTTCCGTCGTTTTCTTCACCTCATTGAAGACCAGATGATTTTCGGTTGTACGGCTTTCGCCCCGAGTCTCCCGCTTGTACGTGATCGTGCCGATCCATTCGTTTTGGTAGCAATCCGGCAAAGAATTGATAAAGTCGGAAACGAATTTTTCGGCCAATGATACCGCGACACCGGTAGCCTCGCCATCACTGTTCGCTACAGCACCTTGTCTGGAAACAGGCTTTCCCCGTCTGTTGTCGA
Source organism: uncultured Bacteroidota bacterium (assembly GCA_963843415.1). Classification (GTDB taxonomy): domain Bacteria; phylum Bacteroidota; class Bacteroidia; order Bacteroidales; family VadinHA17; genus LD21. The sequence continues at coordinate 596,011 of CAWJKD010000006.1, read as the reverse complement.
TGCCGCTGACGTTCATCGCAAAAGTGCTATTAACCTGGGTGACATTTACAGACACAAGAAACTGACCGCCGAGGGCGCCCGCAACATTCGAAATAGCATCTTCGTCAGGGTTTCCCATCAATTCGCGTTGCCGTGCCCATTCGAGAAAGACAGTCGCATCATCATCAGTCAAAGCGCTGGCACACGGATATTGCTTACTCAAGAGAGTTTGGATTTCGTTCTCTAAGATATTCTCAATCATCCCGGCCGTTTTACTGTTTGATGTCCCGGAAACAAAGATATTGATCTTCTGAGAGCTTACCTGGACCGATCGCGACAGTAAGATCAGGAATGCCATTAAAAAGTATACTTTTATCATTCTAATGTTATTAAAATTAACGAAATAATGTAATATAAGTTTGTGATTAGTTGTCTCCTGTAAGATGAGGCTATCACACAAGATAAGGGCAGCCTGATCTATTGGCTGTAAATTTCAATCAGGCTTTTAAAACTGCTGACAAGTTCATTATAAAAAGGAACATCTCTCCAGTATGAAGCTTCCGGTGATTGGATTATATTAAGCATGGATTTTACAAATACCAAAGGTGTCTCACCAGTTAAATGAACTTTAGTCATCTTAGCCCCTTTTGATATTAACAACTTTGCTATTTCCGGGGCATTCTTATATGGAAGGGGTACAGCAACCGGTACACCGAGTAAATGAAGTGCCGTCATTCCCTTATCATCACTGATACCAGGATCAGCCTTAAAATCCAGAAGCAGTTTGATAATTTCAATATCACGGTTCTTAGCAGCAAGAAGTAAAGGAATATTGTCCGAATCAAAATCAGATGAAACATTGGCTTTTGCACCATTTTGTAAAAGAAACCTGATGACCTCAATATAGTCACGGCGTAAATCACTGACTGACCGGCCTGAATAGACATCAGATCCCCCTTCAAGTACCTGACTTGCTATTATGCTGTAATCAGCCGGAAGCATTACGCTGGATGCTCCTCCTATTGCCGAGCAAAGAGGAAGAGTAGAAATACCGGCTCCCTCAAATTGCTTATTTAAATCGGCTCCTTTTGCGATTGCTGATTTAATAATATCCAGATCACAATTACCTATGCCCAGTTGAAGAAGATCCTGAGGCGGAGTTTGATTGATATCTATCCCTGAATCTTTGAACTGTTTAAGGTTAATATATTGCCCAGAGATCTGCAATGTCAGAAGGATTACAAAGGTTAGCGACAATAGCTTTTTCATTGTACTAAATCATAAATTGTTAATGAGTTTTTGTTCCAGATTCAAAATTCAAAGTTCAAGGTTTAAGGCTAAAGATTACAGGAGCCCTGTTCAATGTTCTTTGTTCCCGACTCCAGGGTTATCTTTTAACTAATTCTACCCTCCTGTTTTGTGCCCGTCCTTCTTCTGTACCATTGTCGGCAACAGGCTTATCCTGTCCGAATCCTGCAGGACTAAGACGGTCAGCAGAGACTCCCTGTGCAACTATGGCCGATACCACCGATTTTGCCCTAGCTTCAGACAGGGTTTTGTTCGATGCGGGCGTTCCTACATTGTCAGTATGCCCTTCCACACCAATTTTAAGATCCGGATTTGACTTCATCATCTGGACTATCTGATCGATAACCGGTTTTGATTCATCTCTTATAATTGATTTACCGGTATCAAAGTTTATATAAAGAGCTATATGACCGTCACGGTTAAGAGCCTCAAACATACTGCTGGCGGTAACATCCTGCTTCATCAGCTCTTTTAAAATAATAGTGAGGTAATAGTCATCGCCTCCCAGGGTAACCACTTCCACCCAAAGTTCATCGGTACCCTTAACGGCTTTGCCTATAACCATATTTAACCCATTATTCTCAGCACAATTTGCATTCTGAGGCATTCCTTCGTAAATGACTGTGCCTCCCATACTTGTGATTGCATTGGAGTAGTTGCGCATTACCTGTATAACACTCGATTTCTGCGCATCTTCCTTTACATTATATGTCCTTTTGAATTTCCTGCCTTCAACAGTTGTACAATTCTTGCCGTTAAAAAAATTATAACTGTCGAATTCGCTGTCCTCAGCATCATAAATATAGTAATTTGGCATCCCCGAAAACCAGGGAGTGTCTTTAAATTCAGACTCATCCTGAGCTAATACCCTGATAGAAAAGGGTACTAACAGGATTAAGGAAATAAGTACCCATAGTTTAATTTTCATAATTCCTCCCTTTTTTAATTACATTATTGATTTTTAAGCAAATCAATTAAAATATTGTGCCTTAGGTAAATTATGAATATTTTTAATAAAAAACAAATAATATGCAGATCCCCTGAACAAATTATTAAGAATGTATCTTAAGGGTTGAGAACAATTCAGCTATTTCGGTTATTTCTTACGTTACTATGTGTATATTTAATGTAAAATTTTAATCTTATGGTAAATTATTTATTGATCTTTATTTTTACAATCTGTGGGAGCAGGAATGATAAGGCAGACCTCTTTCCGGCCTCACCCGAATTCCCTTTTCTGAAAGCGGGTAATGAATGGCATTTCCAAATGAAGACTTCGCAGACTCCCACTCCACTGGAAGTCATTTATAAAATATTGTCGGTCAGAAATGATGGCTATATTGAAGTTGAAAACAGCTTTGCCGGTCTTATGTCTGACAAGATCTACTGGTATGCCGATAAAAACGAGTTTTCCGATATTGCTTATCCGGAAGACAACTATAAACTTACCCTGTTGAAATTGAATCCGGTATTGAACGATACTTGGAGTTCATCTATTGAGGAGGACGGGAAAACCATGGTCTATAAGCGTACGGTGGTATCATTGAATGAATCCATTTTACTGCCTGATAAATCATTTGCAAAAGATTGCATTAAGATCCATGAAACGATGGACGCCTATCCTCAGTATTACAAAGATTCCTGGGTAAGCAGGAGTTTCGGAATAATTTATATAAAGGGAAAGGGTTATGTTGAAGAGGAAAATGGACCACCACAATTTTTCGATCTTGAATATGTACTAATTTCCAAATCATTCTAATACCAAATGAATATTAACTGTCGACTATTACGGGGAAGCTGGGAGTAATAAATCCACCACCTGGTTCAATTGAGGGACCGCCTTCAAATAAGTAAAAATATAGAAGAATATGAAAATTTTATAAAGGAGAAATGGAAAGAGTACTTTGCCATATAACTAGGAAAATGTGCAGTCTTCAAAAGTCTGATTCAATAAAGATATGTTACACATAATTAAGTTTTAATCTTGAACAAAGAACTTAACTGGTTGCAACTTTTGTCCCCTCCGGGTACTGAAAACAGAGCGAGTGTGGGAGCGAGAGCGAACACACTCGTGATGTTTTCCTCGCGCTCACTCTCACACTCACATTATCTTTTAACTTCCCAAAATCCCCACTAATTCTAAGGATGAGATGTACAGTAATTTTCAGGGAGAGGGTTGCAACTTTTAAATTTTGAAAATCGGATTTTTTGTCAGAGTTGCAACCAGAGATTGGTTCAAATCGACTTCTTTCTTATTTTCTGACCTTCTCAAAACCTTACTAATTCGATGGATGAGTTGTATGGGTTCAGTGAAGACAGGGGCTGCAACTTTCCCTTTCTCCAGAATGAGTTTTTCGGCAAAGTCCGACCTGACCACTATCAATGATCACTATATGCAAATCTAAAATACTTTTGATTTATTCTTGTCAGAAATGGAAACCTGAATAAACAAAATTGATTGATGTTTGTTGTACGGAGTAATGAGAAATGAACAATCAACGGAAAGTATCAATTTAAGCGTCAACCATGAATATTGCAGTCCTAGATGTTATTGTAATTGGTGCTGGTCATGCAGGTCTTAGTATCAGTTATCACCTGAAGGAACTTCATCTGGATCATATTGTATTTGAGCAGGCTGAAATCGGAAATTCCTGGCGCAACCAACGATGGGATTCATTTAAATTAAACACCCCAAACAAATTTAACTTGTTGCCCGGGCAGGAAAATATTTTCGCTAATGCAGATGGATTCTCTTCAGCTTCAGATTTTGTTTACTTACTTCAGGACTACTGCAAAAAATTTGATCTGCCGGTAATCGAAAATTCGAGAGTTTTATCAGTCGAGTATGTTTCCGGTTCAAAATATTTTTCTGTATGTGTCTCTGAAAATGGTTCAGCCAAATATTACCTTAGTAAACAGGTAGTTATTGCTTCCGGTGGTCAGAATAATAAGAATATTCCATTTTTTGCTAAGAATATTTCAGAAGAAGTTCTTCAGTTACATGCATGTGAATACAGAAATACATCTTTGCTTCCTGAAGGAGCTGTTCTAATCGTTGGCAGTGCACAATCAGGCGTCCAGATAGCTGAAGATTTAATTGAAAGCGGCAGGAAAGTCTTCATTTCTACAAGTCAGGTAGCCCGGGTACCAAGAAGATACCGGGGCAAAGATATAGTGGACTGGTTTATGCTGACCGGATTTAATGAGGTCAGAACTACAGATGTTGCCGATCATCAGATTCTTACAATGAAACAGCCACAGGCATCAGGTGTAGGGGTCAGAGGTCATACTGTGAGTTTGCAGTCGTTGGCTCGAAAAGGAGTTCTCATTCTGGGGAAGATAGATACTGCGTATGCTGATACGGTTTTTATTAAGCCAGATGCTGCAGCTCATGTAAAATTCGCTGATGAATTTTCCAGGAAGATTAAAGAAATGATTGATGAATTTGTACAAAAATCAGGTTTGCTGGCACCTCCAGCGGAAAAAGATATTGATGATCAGCCTGATGAAACAGCTGCATGTGCATCATCTGTTACAATCCTCAACCTGAAAGAAAACAATATTACCTCCATTATTTGGACGACCGGATTTATAGGTGATTTTAGTTTTCTGAAGCTTCCTGCCTTTAATGAAAATGGAATGTTGAGACATTCAGATGGCATTTCAGATATTGAAGGATTATACTTTCTTGGACTACCCTGGCTTCGCAAAAGAAAATCAGGAATTATTTTGGGAATCAGAGAAGATGCCAGATTCATAGCTGAGAAACTAATGGCAAAATCAGGAAACCAGAATACAGGTTAATATAAGACGGGTAGAAGAAATACTTACAGCTTTATCAAAAAATATTTCACAATCACTTAAGGCCAAAAAACAGTTTAAAATTCAGACAGATGAAAAACCAACCGATTAATAAAAATAAAACAAAATGAAAAAAATAAACCAACTGATTGTAAGCCTTCTACTTACTGGATTGTTCTTTGCCGCGTCAAGTGTCTGCGCCCAGACTCCTGTAAGTAAAATTACTCTTGAAAATGAAAGAGTAAAAGTAGCAACTGTTGAATTTAAACCCGGAGATTTTGCACCAACTCATTCCCACCCCAACAATGTGGTTTATATCATAAGTGGAGGCAAAATGGAATTTACAGATCAGGGAAAGCAACCAATGGTTTTTGATCTAAAGGACGGAGAAAGTATTTGGATGCCTGCTGTCATCCACACTGCAAAAAATATCGGCGACACTACTGTGAAAATGCTTGTTGTAGAATTAAAACCAGAAACTCCGAAAAAATAACTCCTGCTACAGCTGATTAAAAACAAACACCGGCAACCTGTTTTGCTACAATGTTCAGAAATAATTAATTAAAAAAACAGACAGGGCTTTGACAATCAACAAACCAAGTACTTGATTCACAAGTTTATAGTATTGTGATTTACATTACTATAACATTAAAAGGTCTTTCAACTGGTTGCAACTTTTGTCCGTTCGGGGTACAGAAAAAGGGTGAGTGTGAGAGCGAGAGCGAGCACACTCATCTCTTTTTCCTCAAGACTCACACTCACACTCACACTTTAAAATACTCCTACATTTCCTGATTATTTCATAAATTAGCTTTTGCATCGCTGCGATTTTTATTCAATTGTGCTAACTTAAATCTTAAAATCATGTTTGATTTTTAAAAACTTGAAGTCTATCAGAAGTCTAAGAACTTTTGTAAAGAAATTTATTCGATCCTGGATGAAAAGAATTTTGCCTTTCAATAATGCTCAAGGATCTTCTCCGGCATTGGTACTTCCTTCTGAATATAAAGTGATGCTTCTTGCCGTAAATCAGCGAGCTTCTTCCCTGACCGGGGCTATCTCTTTATCTACCCTACCCTTCCTTGAATTCAGGCAGTGAAGAACTCTTTGTCTGCACGACAGGATCGTTTACAAAACCAGGTTTATAATAATACCCGGAAAGCCGAACGACTGTATACATAGTTTAGCTTTTAAAAAACAGACCTGCTTTCGCACATTATTACAGTTAGTTTGTTACTCTTTATGACGACATTCTAAGTGTATGAATTACAGGATTGAAAAAGATACAATGGGCAGAATAAGTGTACCTGCTGATAAGTACTGGGGAGCTCAGACCCAAAGATCGGTAATTAATTTTCCTATTGGCCCTCCGGCATCGATGCCCGTCGAAATAATACATGCATTTGGATATATAAAAAAAGCAGCAGCTATAACTAACAATAAATTCGGATTATTGTCTGATGAAAAAATGAAGATCATTTCACGTGTGTGTGATGAAATTTCAGAAGGTAAACTTGATGACCATTTTCCACTGGTTATCTGGCAGACTGGTTCCGGAACTCACACAAATATGAATTGCAATGAGGTAATTGCAAATCGCTCCCATGTACTACTTGGCAATAAATTGGGGACAGGTGAACGGTTTATTCATCCTAACGATGATGTGAATAAATCTCAGTCATCCAATGATACTTTCGCGACAGCTATGCATCTTGCAGCATACAAGAAGATTGTTGAATATACAATACCGGAGATTGAAAGACTCTATGAGACTCTTTTGAAAAAGTCTTCTGCAACAACCGGAATTGTCAAAATAGGCCGTACTCATTTAATGGATGCAACCCCTTTAACCCTGGGACAGGAATTTTCAGGATATGCATCACAGCTTAATCATGGTATAAAAGCATTAAAAAACACATTACCACATCTTGCTGAGTTAGCAATTGGAGGTACTGCTGTAGGTACGGGTCTGAACACTCCGGAAGGTTATGACAAAGAAGTTACGGCCATAATTGGCCGACTGGCTAATCTGCCTTTTATCCCTGCTGAAAACAAATTCGAATCTCTGGCAGCGAATGACGCTATTGTTGAAACTCACGGATCAATAAAACAATTGGCCGTCAGCTTAATGAAAATAGCCAATGATATCAGGATATTGGCATCAGGTCCACGATCGGGCATTGGAGAAATAACTATTCCATCAAACGAACCAGGTTCATCAATCATGCCCGGTAAAGTAAATCCGACTCAGACAGAGGCAATGACAATGGTTTGCGCACAGATTCTGGGTAATGATACAACTATTTCAATTGCAGGTTCGGGTGGCCATCTTGAGCTTAATGTGTTTAAGCCCGTAATGATAAGTTCTTTCTTACAATCGGCTTCATTAATTGCAGATGCCTGCAGAGTATTCAATGATTTCTGTGTTGCCGGGATAGAGCCTAATATGAAAAGAATTGAAGAAAACCTTAAAAATTCTTTAATGCTGGTCACGGCATTAAACAATCATATAGGTTATGAAAATGCAGCAAGAATCGCCAAAGAAGCCTTTACTAACAATTTGACTCTGAAGGAAGCAGCATTAAAACTGCGACTTTTAACAGAGGAACAGTTTGATGAATGGGTTGTTCCCGCAGAAATGACCCATCCCAAGAAAAGGATTTAATAAGGAATTGGAATACGATGTTTAATTACACAGTTACATATACCGATCATTATCAGCTGACCATGGCTCAGGCATATTTTCTTAAGGGACAAAAGGAAAACAGAGCCGTGTTCGATTATTCCTTTTGAAATGCTCAGAGAATTAAGGATTTTGAACGAGATTCAGATTGCAGGAAATTTAGAACCTTTTTAAACTTGTTTGAACAATTTCCGAAATTTCTTTGTTTAAATGATAAAGTGGGAAATACTCAATTTCATGAAGACACCTCCGAAAAAAGTTATTACAGTGGAAGCAGATATTCATGCTTCACTGGAAAAAGTCTGGGATCACTATACGAACCCTGAGCATATTGTGAAATGGAACAATGCATCTGATGACTGGCACACTCCCAGAGCCGAAAATGATCTGAGGACCGGCGGAAGGTTTCTTTCCAGAATGGAGGCCAGGGATGGAAGTTCCGGCTTTGACTTCACAGGCGTTTATACTGATGTTAAACCGCTTAAACAAATAGCCTATACATTGGATGATAATAGAAAGGTGGAGGTATTATTTGTTTCAGGCGGGAATGTGACCCCGATAAGGATCACTTTCGAAACCGAACAAACCAATCCGGTTGAAATTCAGAAAGAAGGATGGCAATCTATACTTAATAACTTCAAAAGATATGTGGAAGAATCTGTTTCGCAAAACAGTATGCATTTCGAAATAACCATAAAAGCAAGTGTTGAAATGGTATATAAAACAATGCTTGGACCTGAAACATATTCTGAGTGGACATTGGTGTTTAACCCTTCATCTTATTTCAGCGGATCATGGGAAAAGGGATCTAAAATAATTTTTCTGGGAACTGACCGTGATGGCACACAGGGTGGAATGGTCAGCAGGATCAGGGAGAATATACCAAACAGGTTTGTAAGCATTGAGCATCTTGGTATTGTAGAGGATGGAATAGAAATTTACAGCGGACAAAAAGTTGAAGAATGGGCCGGAGCTCTTGAAAACTACACGTTCATCGATAATGACAGGGATACGTTGCTTGAGATAGATCTGGATGTTGATCCTGACTATGAAGTTTACTTTGCTGAAACATGGCCGAAAGCCCTTGACAAGTTGAAATCGATCTGTGAAAAGTAAATAATTTAATACCTTATAATATTATGGCACAAGTTAGCACATATCTGAATTTCCGACGTAATACGGAGGAAGCGTTTAATTTCTATAAAACTGTTTTTGGCAGTGAATTTAAGGGAGATATATCCCGGTTTCGCGATATACCTCCTTCAGAAAATATGCCGCCACTGCCTGAAGAAGATAATGACCTGGTGATGAATATTGCATTGCCAATACTGGGCGGACACCTTTTAATGGGAACTGATGCTCCTTAATCGATGGGCTTCAGGGTCAATTTCGGGAATAGTGTCTACATTACCCTTCAACCCGACACAAGAGAGGAAACGAAACGTTTATTTAATTCACTCTCACAGGGAGGAACTGTGGAACAGGAACTGCAGGATATGTTCTGGGGAGATTATTACGGGAGCCTTAAGGACAAGTTTGGTGTTCAATGGATGTTTAATTGCGCAGAAAAGAGCAAATAGACTCGTCCGGAAAAAAGTTTACAGATTAATAATTAACTTGAAAGTTACTTACTGGTTGAATATTTAACGGCCTTGGTATGCAACTTGCATATGCGAATCCGATCTCAATTAAGCGACCGGTATTCATTTGGTGTCTGCCCGGTTTCATTTTTGAACATACGGCTGAAGTGCTGAGGACTTTTAAATCCTAATTCATATGCTATTTCGCTCAAAGTTTTACTCCTGTCAAAGATTCTCTCCCTGGCAAGTGACATGACCTTTAACTGGATATTTTCCTGTGCGGATTTCCCTGTTTCCTTCTTTATCAGGTCTCCGAAATAATTGGCCGATAGATGCAACTGGTCAGCACAATACTTAACTGTCGGTAAACCCTGGATATGAACGAGTTCAGACTAAAAATAATCGTCAAGCAACTTTTCGAATCTTGCAAGTATATCTTTGTTTACAAGGCTTCGGGTAATAAACTGCCTGTCGTAGTACCTCATGCAATAATTGAGAAGCAATTCGATATTATTCGCGATCAGTACTTTACTATGTTTGTCAATTGTCTGCTTTACTTCGTGATCGATGTTTCCCAGACAGTCCATCACAACCTCCCTTTTTTTTCCGATATATGAAGCGCTTCATTGGCTTCGTACGAGAAGAAAGAGTACTTTTTAATATTGAGCCCCAGTGAAGTTCCACGGATCAGATCGGGATGAAAAAGGAGCCCCCACCCTTTGGGTTTGACAGAGCCGGTCTTGTTTCCTATCCCGACAATCTGACCAGGGGCAATAAACACCAGTGTGCCCTCCTGGTAATCGTAATAATTACACCCATATTTCAAATCGCCGCATACCGCTTCTTTCAGGAAAACACAATAAAAACCATAGTGCGCCCTTGCTTCCGGAATAAGCTTCATTTTTGAAAAATCAAATACACTTACCAAAGGATGAGAAGTTTCAATCCCTCTCAGGGTATTAAATTGTGAAATATAATCCAGCATAATTATTTCGTCCATAACTCTGTATTTAAAATATTCTCAAATGTAAAGCATATTTAGCTATCAGATAAACACTGAAATGCATTATCAGTAATCCGGATACAAAAAACAGTAATCCGTATAAGTCAAGGCCTTAAATTAGTGCCAAATTTGTACTTAGCAAGGCCAAATGCAAAATTCCGGAACTTAATTAACATGACAATGGGAAAATGTGTCAATAAACTTTCACACTTGATACTGGCATTATTTGTCTGGATTTCGGTTATTGCCCAGAATTACACTTCTGGCTGAAGTGGGTGGCAATGAAGTCACCTATCCTTTCATTGTCACCGAAGTTTATGTTAATGAAAAAGGAAACTGGAAGTTAGGTTCCCTCTCATTCACAAGGGTAAACACACCAGGAGGTCAATAAAATATATGGGTAGTAAGAAATTATATTTATTAAAACTTTTGATATGATGTTAAATTTTTTTGATATGAAAAAAGGTATATTATTCACCGCAGTGGTTTTGTTCGTCGGTCTGTTAAATTCCCATGCGCAGGACTGGCCCCATTACCTTGGACCGAACAGGAACAGTACATCTACACAGAAGGGCATTTTGCGAACCTGGCCTTCTGGCGGCCCTGAAGTCCTGTGGACGGCAAATGTAGGTCCGGGGTATGGCGGACCAGTCATTAAAGGAGGTAAGGTTTACCTTCTTGACAGGGATGACAAGACAGGTGATATTATGAGGTGTTTTGATTTTAACACCGGAAAGGAATTATGGAGCTACAGGTATGATGCACCTGGATCAGTATCGTTTCCGGGCTCAAGAAGTGTTCCGGCTATCGATGGCAACAGGGTTTATTCCTGCGGACCTTACGGAGACCTGTACTGCATTGATATCAACACACACAAACCCATATGGAACAAGAACATCATGAAAGATTTCGGTGGGACCAAAATACCTGTATGGGCCATATCCTAATGCCCTCTTATATATGGCGACTTGCTTATCGCGTTTTATTCACGGGATCCTAACGCCGGATTGGTTGCCTATAACAAACTGACAGATGGCATTATTTGGAAGACAGAAGCTATCGGAAATGAAACTTATGCCAGCCCTTCTGTTGCAAAGATTGCCGGGGAGGATCATATTGTAATGGTATTTTCATCCACGAATACCTTTATGCACAAGGAAACTGACATTTCCAAGGGAAGGATAATAGGGCTAAATCCACAAACAGGTAAAATTCTCTGGGAATACAATAACTGGGAAAACATGATTCAGACAGCTCCGGCTTTTGATGCCGGCGAAGGCAGAGTCCTTGCAGTTGGAGGATATGAACTGGGAACAGCAATGATAAAAGTCGAAAAAAAGGCAGATGGCAGCTATACAGTAAAAGAACTTTTCAGACATAATGATTTCGGTGATCACACCAAACCCCCAATATTTTATAATGGTTATTTCTATGCCCAGTTCTCAACAAATAGCAAACGAGACGGATTGGCTTGCATGGACATGAATGGCAAGGTTATGTGGAAAACAATGCGTTCTCCTTCTTTTGATAAAGGCAGTATGATATTGGCTGACGGGCTGATACTGGCTACCGATGGTAATAAAATCCTGTATCTCATACAACCGGATCCTTCAGGATTCAAGCCTCTGACTTCTGCTGAGATACTTGAAATGGGTCAAAATTGGGGCCCATTAGCGCTTGTTGATGGCAGACTTCTTATTCGGGATCAAAGCAGGTTATTGTGTGTCAAAATAGCAAAATGACAGGAAAGCAAAAGGTGTGATTAACAAATAGAAATTGTCCGTGTTATGAGAAGTAGCCTTACAATGCGGGATTTTCTGAATCAATCTATCCTGGAAGATTAGCAGGTTTGGTCTCTGGTTAACAGATTTTCCATTTTTGTAAGCACCAGACTATCTTTTAGATATTATTAATGTATCTTGAAAATCAAAAGACTCTTCTTTAGGACGACCTGACCAGAAACCATTAAAAGTTCTTTCAATAAATAAATTATTTTGAGTGATTAAATATAAAATGTAGTTTTCTTCATAAGCTACATTTGCTTCTTTTACATTGTGATTTAAGAGACTATAATTTCCAAGATTAATGTCAAAATTAAAATCATGATTTGATTTCATGTAATTTCTGCTTTCAGCATTAAGTATAAAAAAAGTTGCTAAACATTTCCCTTGGGGTTTAAGTACTCTATAAATCTCCTTGAAGTACTTTTCAACATCCTCAATAAGCATATGAGTAAAAACAGAAGTCACTATTATTAAATCAAAATTATTGTCTGGATAAGGGAAGATAAAGTCTTTTGATCTTTGTTCTGTTTTTAAATTGTATAAATCATTTTTTAAAGCAACATGTTGAAATCTAAAATTAGGGAATGAAGTAGATATATGTTTTCTACACCAACTAATTCCTTTTTCAACAACATCAAAACCGTCATAAGATCCTTGATTATTTAGAAAATTAGTTAAGGGAATAGCAATCCTGCCAATGCCGCATCCAATATCAAGCACGTGATGTTCGGGTAACAATCCGCAATGTTCTATGAAAACTGCAAGATAATGTTCTCCAATTTTTTTAAAATCACCAGTTCCAATAAAAATCAGACCCTGCGGAGGAATCATTCTGTCTCTTTTCCCATTTATTGAATTCCACAAATCAATAGGTAAAAAGTAAACTCTTCTTATTAAATATCTTAATGAAGGTGTAAGAGAATAATATAATTTCCTTTTTGTTATCATTAGTTTTAATTTTCACCTGAATATAAGTCTTGTAATATGTAGAATTCCAGATAAATGGACAGAAGTATTCTTGTAGTGTTATCTCTCAGAGTGACCAATCCAGATATCATTATGTTTGAATTAGTACAATATTTCCATAAAGGTAATGAGCATATAGCCTTTTTAAAGACAAATTAGTATAATAATTTAAGAACTAATTTAATGGATTGAATGGGAAAAGGTTGAAGAATTATAGACAATAGAGAATCCTAATCTGGTTGCTTCTTTTGTCCGTTGGGGGTACTAAAACAGAGCGAGTGTGAGAGCGAGAGCGAGCACACTCACTCTTTTTTTCTCACTCTCGCACTCACACTCACACTTTTTGTCTTTCGGTCATGCAATCTGTCGGTCTTAAAGTCTCAGAATGTCTCACTCAGACTGAACCCTGCGATCTAGACCCTGAGCTAATAAATGAGTTTTTTGTTAGAGTTGCAACCTGGGATCATCCTCATGATTTCACCTTCTGCCTTCCTGTAATACTCCAGGGTGGTCTCCAGCATCAGCAGTTCTTACCCGATGGAAATATTATATTTATGTGATGAGATTTATTGACCACATGTGGCCTGTATGATTATATTGAAAAAATATTCTATTGAGAGTTCCCGGTCAGATCAATCACAATGAACAATTTAAAAATTGTTATCTTTGAATTATGATTTCAAGAAACTACATATTATTAAAGCTTAAAGAGTTAAAACCAACTCTTAAAAAGGAATTTGCTGTCAGTGAAATAGGCCTGTTCGGATCATTTTCTGATGGAACCTTTTCTGAAGAGAGTGATATAGATTTACTTGTAGAACTGGAAAGACCAATTGGGTGGAAATTCTTTTCTCTTGAACTTTACCTTGAGAAGGTTTTCAATCGCAAAGTAGATCTTGTCACTAAGAGTGCTTTGAAAGAACCAATCAGGAAAACAATACTTAATCAAGTCAATTACGTATAACTTGAAGAAAGAAGATCGAACCTTTAAAATGTATCTTGAAGACCTTCTGCTGGCGATAAACAGAATCGCTGAATATATAGAAGGTCTCACATTTGCGGATTTCGAAAAAGATTATAAAACAGCTGATGCTGTAGTAAGAAATTTTGAAATAATCGGAGAAGCTGCAAGGAATATACCTTCAGAGGTAAAAGAAAAATTTCAAGAGGTTCCATGGGATGAAATGTATTTACTTAGAAATAAGGTGTCTCATGAATATTTTGGAATAGATTATGAAATTATCTGGGATATCGCCTCTAATTATTTGCCTGAGAATAGAAAACAAATAGAGGATATACTATCTTTTTTGAATAAAAAAATTACTTAACTGGTTGCAACTTTTGTCCCCTCCGGGTACTAGAACAGAGCGAGTGTGAGAGCGAGAGCGAGCACACTCGTTCTGTTTTCTCGCACTCGCACTCACACTCACACTTTGTGACAAAGGTTGCAACTTCTTTTTTTGAAGAAAATTAGTTTTTTGTCAGAGTTGCAACCAGGGATCCTCTTTTGTACAATCCTTTATTGAATTTGCACAAAATACCTCTCAGACCTCGAGCAATTGATTCTGGGACGCTTTTATGAGATCACTGATATAAAGGGTGTACCTGATAATAAAAATTGAGGAATTGTACCCAGAACCTTAATGACCATATTGCTCCGAAATAAATTAACACCCAAAAAGCCGGAGTTAAATATCTGTTGTTTAGTTATGTATGTTAAGAGTAATCTAACAGGTTAAATGTGGTTAGATAGTATAGCTAATGCAGTTAAGGATTGAAAATTTTTATATCAATGTGTTAAATAAGTTATTGGTATAAATAATAGTAATAATCCGGCAATTGCAATTTATCAAAATGCAAAATCCAAAGCAAGAGCAAAAATGTTTTCCTGGAGTTTTGGAGTGTTGCCGCTTATGCGATGAGTGTACTCCCCATGCAGGGAAACATTTACGGCCGACCAGTCACCAAGATAATATCTGCAAAGTGCTGAATATGCTTTGAAATCACTATTGTTATCATAATCCGGAGATTGTATCCAGTTGAACATTACAGATGTGACCAGCTTATTATTAAACAAGCCGGCATAGTCCAGTTCTATAAAACCTCCGCTGTATTTATAGTTTTCCGCAGGCCTTAAAGTGTTAAATACCTTGTCGTCAGAACCAATAAAATAAAGCATTTGAGCATTTAGTCCTTTGAAATTTAAACTTCCATTAAATCCGATGCGCGAAAAGGTTTTATTATTGCTTCCGTTTGTCTGTCCAGTATTCCCTATAACTGTTCCGGGTAAAGTCAGAGGCTGCCAGCCATAATAACCAAAGACTCCAATACGCTGACCCGCACTTTGCCCGTCACCCTTGCCAAATGTCTGAGAAAGGTTCAGATAGATGTCTTTACTGGTGTTATTGTCGGGGCTTGATCCATTCCCGTTAACAATTCCGGCAGTGTATTTGAATCCCTTTTTAAAATGGCCGCTGGCTTCAATTCCCATCTGATTGTCATCAAAAATATAATTGTTTTTGGGAGATGTCATTCCATAAATCTCATATGGTTGAAAAAGATAATATGATCTTTTTGAACTGATAATATGATACCCCGGTTCAAATATCCCGATTCTTATATTTAAAATATTTGGAATGATATTACTGAATACCAGGCTTACAGATTCCAGTGAGCCATATTGTGAAGCACTGTTATTTGAGCTGTCACGCCCGCTGAAATAGGCTGAAGGTTGATCAATACGCGGGGTATAAATCATTATGAATGAAATATTTTTATGAAGCACTCCCGAAGCCAGAAGATCAAAACCATAAAGATTGAATGAATTTGCTGTTCCTGATTTGTTGTTATAAGTTGTGTGACCAAGAGGTACCCTCATTGATACAGGAGGGGCTGTTTCAAATACAGTTTTTTCTTTCCCGGCCTGCCCGGGAATCTGATATCCATTATCCCGGAAACGCTGTCCGAAGTCATTCAGCTTTGTAAATCCAGAATGGCACATGCTGCAATTAAATCCATATTTGCGGGCAAATGAAGGAATGGACAGGCTGTCGGTGGTGGAAATCAATTCACACACGATGAGCATGATCATAAATAAAATAACCTTCTTCATATTTATTCCTCCTTTATTTTGGTAATTCCGAAGCTGGAATAGGTTTGACATTTGCCACTTCAGGATTTGTACTTGTCATTGATATTTTCATAAAAGCCACAAGAGCCTTTTTTTCATAATAACTCAATCCAAGAGGAACTATAAGAGGATCCAGATTGGGATCTTTTACTCTTCCTCCCTTATCATAAAGATCAATAACTTCTTCAAGTGTTTTTTCAGTACCACTATGCATATAAGGAGGCCTTAACGCCACATCACGGATGGTCGGGGTTTTAAAAGCACCCTTATCGGCAGGATTTTTTGTAACATCAAATCTTCCCATATCTGGTTTAGCTGGATCGTATTCCCGGACTCCAAGATTATGAAACCGTCCATCGCTGAAATTTGGACCCCAGTGGCAGGAATTACAATGACCCTTTCCCGTAAAAATCTCCAGTCCGTCTTTTTCAAGCTTTGAGAGTGCGCTTTTGTCACCCCTGGCATACCGGTCAAATGGGGAATCAGTTGTAACCACTGTACGCTCAAAAGCCGCAATTGCATCTGCAACCATATCAATTGTTATAACTGTTGTTCCATAAACTTGTCTAAACTCTTCAACATAACCGGGGATATTATCTACAGACCGTAACATAACTTCGTGAGTATTGCCCATTTCGATAGGATTCTGAATGGGTCCCTTAGCCTGTTCTTCAAGGCTTGGTGCTCTGCCATCCCAGAATTGTAAAGGATTGTATGCTGAATTTGAAACAGGCGGTGACCTCCGGCCACCCTTCTGACCATTAATTCCCGAACTTGTCGGTCCGGCATCTGACCAACCCATGGCCGGATCGTGACAGGTTGCGCAACTGATTGTGTTATCTTGTGATAACCTTGTGTCAAAATAAAGCTGTTTCCCAAGCAGAATTTTCAAACTCGACTGCGGATTATTAGGCGGAATATTGACAGCTGGCAGATTTCCTAATTTCTGTGGCCCTAGCGAATGTGGATCCACAAGTGTGAGAGGCTTTTCTGGTAATGTTTGCCCTGAAACCTTAAATGGAAACATCAGAAAAACAATTAGTAAAAAGAGCATAATTTTTCTCATGGGCCCTCCTTCTTTATATGTTAAACAATCAGATCAACTGACAAAACAGAATCTGTGATCAGGCAATAAGTTACTCTTGCAAATTACGAATTTTCAGGATAAGAACCATTAGTGATGCATTAACTTTTTAAAATATTTTCATCCGTATATAATTTATTTTTAATAGGCTGATAGCCTGTCCCGCCTAAGCGGGAGAACCACACATGATTGAAAATGAATTACATTCATTTGTGTTTATGATTGGATCAATCATGTAGGTTTCATGATTATAAATTTCCGATAAATTTCAATTTATAAATTTGAGTCCTTTAGCACCGGGAATCTTTACATAATTCCTTTGCAGATTTACATCATTCACATATTTTATGATTTGGAGTGGCTGGTCGTAATTCAATGTTGCATAAAAAAAAAGGTTTTGAGTCAATTTGGCAAGTCGTTAGATACTATCACAAAATTAGTTTAACCTGACCGACTAATCCTTGCATTATTTGTCACAACAAAAAAATATGGAATTGTGGCAGAATTTGCATTCAATAAAATGACTAAAATTCAATTAGTTAACCTAAAATTATCACATCATGGCTTTACTTAAAGTTATTGAAATCATGGCATCATCTCCCAAAAATTAGGAGGATGCAACAGCAATAGCCGTCAAAACTGCGGGGAAAACTGTAAAAGGAATTTGCTCAGTTTACATTCATCACCTAGGCATTAGTGAAGGATAATAAAATCTCTGAATTCCGGGTCAATGCAAAAATCACTTTTGAGGTTCTGAATTGAATAAAGCCCTCGGAAATAAACTTAGGGGCTTTTATCTTCAATTATGATTATCCATTCTTTAACAAATTTTCAGAATATGGCACCAGTAGTTATACCAGACATAGAGGGATATAGACGCATACGCACCAAGCTGCAGAAGGGAGAACGTGTTTACTTTGAAAATCAAATGGAAGAGTATGTTTTTATTTACGGTCGATATTAATATCGAGCATTGACTCCGGATCTCCAGCTGGTTCAATGTGAGTGAAGACTGTAGTATATGAATCCGGGAACAGCATACGGATATCCTTTTCTATTTTTTCTGCAAGTTTGTGTCCCTGTTGAATATTCCATGTACCCGGCATCTGAAGTTGTACTGAAACAAATTTTCGTTGTCCGGCCTGCCTGGTCATCAAGGAATGAAATCCGATATTTTGCTGTTTATATTTCCCGAGTACCTGATTGATTTTATCTGTTTCGCCCTCCGGAAGAGCGGTATCAAGTAATCCTAATGCCGACCGTTTCATAAGTTTAGATCCTGTCCATATAATATTAAGAGCAACTCCAATTGCTACAATAGCATCAAGGATTAACCAGCCAGTCAGCTTCACAAGGACAATACCCAGCAAAACACCTCCGGATGTCAAAACGTCAGTCATCAGGTGCTTACCATCTGCTTCAAGGGTTATTGAATTATTCTTTTTCCCGTTTTTAACCAGAATGATTGAAACAGCCAGATTAATCAGGGAAGCACCGACCGCTATCAATAGTCCCACTCCTATGTTTTCCAAAGGTTGCGGATGGAAAATTCTTGGAATAGCTGACCAGATAATACTGAATGCTGCCAGCACTATTAAACCACCCTCAATTGCACTTGAGAAATATTCAGCTTTGTTATGCCCAAATTTGTGCTCTTTATCAGGTGGTTTTTCAGCCAGATTTAGCATAATCAAGGCAACAACAGCCGCAACGAGATTCACACACGACTCCAAAGCATCAGATAATAATCCGACAGAGTTGGTAAGAAAATATGCTGCAAGTTTTAACGAAATGGTAAATAAGGCAGCAACAATGGAAAGGTAAACGTACTTCTTGAGTGACGAAGTTGCCATAGAATAATAATTAAGTATTAGTTTTCCCTCCCCTCGGTATAAAATATATTACAAAGTATAATTTGGATTTTTATCAAGAATTAATGAAGAACCTGAAGAACAGATCAGGTAAGCAATTAAATTTTCAGGATAGTTAGCCACCAATAAGGGGTACACTATAAAATTATGAACCTTTCACTGGGAGTTTGGCAGAATGCACATCTCGCATCCATATTGGCTTTGGCATAGGTATTTCCACAAACAGGACATACAGCATATTCGAAAGGCAATGTTTTCTCAGCATTTGTATTCAAAGCCTGGAGTGAATTTGTATAGAACTGCCGGTGTTTCTTTTCGGTATCGGAGGCCCAGTTAAACGATCTAATGGCATTCGTAACTTTTTCAGTCTCTGCATCTGCAAGGAATTTCGGGTACATTGTGGTTACTTCATATGTTTCCCCATCAATAGCTGACTGAAGGTTTTCAGAAGTGGTTTTTACCTCGAATTCAGGCTTAAATTCGTCCATTTTTTCACCTAGTTCCTCAAGAACTTTTAAGTGGTTTGCCGCGTGGATTGATTCTGCCTTAGAGGTTGCATCAAATAGTTTCGCAATAGTATCATTACTCTCCTCCCTGGCTTTCTGAGCAAAAGCAGCATATTTTGCACTTGCTGTTGTTTCTCCCTTTATGCCGGCTTTCAGATTTTCAATTGTTTTTACCGGTTTTGCCGATTTACAGCCTATAAAGGCAAAAAGTGCGATCAAAGTAAAAGACAGAATTCTTTTCATAACTTAAGATTTGGTTAGTAATTAAAGAGGCATCATATAATTATAAACAAGTGTTCCTCCGTATAAGCCTGTAATAGTTACACATACAGCAGCCAAGCCATAAAGGGCAAATACAATCCATTTTAAGCCAGGTCTATCAATATTCTTATTCAATAATATTATCCTTAAAACTGATGTAATCAGGAGAAGGCCGACTGTAACTGAGGCAAATAGTTCATGTGTTTCCCTGATTGTTCCAGCCGTTCCCGACATTTCGGAAGTAAAAATAAAGCCCGAAAGCCAGGTCACAGCCGCTGCAAGTGTTCCTATTACAAGCAGATAGGAACCTGTTTTTGATAAACAGGCTTCCTTTTTATAGAAAAGGGAGACTGTATCAGCCAAGAATCCAACCATTACCAGTGCAATTGGGAAGTGGACCAGCATAGGATGCAAATGACTTGTATTAAACATATTACTCGTTTTAAGGAATCATTGACAAATATATTACTATTTTTAATTGGAATCCCGGATAGTTATTCAAAACATCAAGGATATTATACTACGAAATAACAAAAGATTCTATCAAGCATGAAAAGGTTCTGGATGATGGATTATTATTTGATTTTAATTAAATTGCCTTCTGCTGAAACAAGATGTGACCTGCCTGCCAATCGGAGGGTTCTGGGTACCACTAAAACATAAAATCCTCTGAATATCAATAAATCCAGAGGGTTTAATCTTTACAGGGTAAGAATCTGGAAAAGCAAATCCATCACAGCCTGTCCCGAAAGGGGGGATCTTTTAATTATACCGTGTTTATTATTGGCTTACATTATTATTGTTTGTCATAGTGATATTTACATGCAAAGATTTGAAGGTCATTTTCTTCAATCTTGTAAACAAGTATATGAGCTTGATCAATCCGTTTGGGTCAAACTCCGGTGTAAAATGGTCAGGGTCAATTGTTTTTGCAGACAAACCAACCGTACATGTATATCTTCAATGTTTAGCGCTTTCAAAATAGTTCTTCATATAAAGCAACTGATATTTCACAGCATTTGTCCAATATTGCCAGTTGTGGGCACCCGGACGAACTATAAAATCGTGTGGAATGTTACGGTATAATAACTGCTGATGAAGGTTCTCGTTTACCCTAAAAAAGAAATCATCTGTACCACAATCAATTATAATGGCCAATGAATTAGGTGAAAGAAGATTCAGAATGTTTATCACTGTATATTTTTCCCACCTCTCAGGTTGTTCAGCATATGCTCCAAGTTTTTTGGCCATATCCCAGTTATTCGGGAATGGTCTGATATCAACTCCACCGCTCATACTTCCGGCGGCACCGAAAATGTCCTGATGTCTTATAGCCAGATAAAGAGCACCATGACCTCCCATACTCAGACCGGTGATAGCCCTGCCTGTCCGGTCTTTAATTGTAGCATACTTTGCATCTATTGATTTTATCAGTTCATCCGACACAAAAGTCTCATAAAGCGATTTCGGGTCAACCGGGCTATCCCAATACCAGCTGTTGTAACCGCCATCAGGACAAACTATCATAAGGCTGTGCTGATCAACGGCTTTTTCAAAACCTTTGGCTTTATTTATCCAGTCCTGGTGATTCCCGCTGTATCCATGCAACAAATACACAACAGGCATTTCACTTAAAGAGGCATAATTATCAGGCCTGATTATAACCACCGGAACATTCTTCTGCATCGACCCACTGTAGACATTGATAGTATCCACAATAGCAGCATCTATTGATGTGAAAACCCAGACTGCAGATAAGAAAACAATAATACGTTTCATATTAACCCAACTAAATTCGTTTAATTAATCTGTAAAAGTAAATTTTAGGAAGGTAAATATAAGAAACCCTCTTGTCTAATGAAAGTCATTCCATAAATTGTCAAAACAAGATCCTGATTCTGAAATTAAAATCAACACTCGCACTCACAGAGGTCTTTATTCCTGTTATTTCTTAACAGGTTGGATGTAAAAAATTATGCAATTAAAGAAGATTGCACATGGATGGCAGGTAAGAAAAAGGAGCGAAAGCGAGTATGAGAGCGAGTCAGTTCGAACTTGAGCTCTCATTCTTTTTCTTCGTTTCCGTTTTTTAAATCAACTTTTTCTATTGAGATCAGGATCATTGTTAGGCTACATCCATAATTTCAAAAACAATATCTTCCCTGTCTCTCTTCAAAGTAATCTTGTCTCCGACTTTTTTATTTATCAATGCTTTGGCTAATGGTGAAATAAATGAGATCTTACTTTTGGCAATGTCTGCTTCATCAACTCCTACTATCCGAAAAATCTGTATGTTACCAGACATTCCATTTTTGAGGGTTACTAATGCACCGAACCTTATTTCGTTTTGAGGTTGCTCTTTCAGGTCAACAACTTTGGCTCCGGCAATTCTGTTGTTCAGCAACTGTAATTTTGCATTAATATAGTTCAGGGAAATCCGTTTCTCATTTTCGCTGGTGCTGCTCAGGTTGTCTTTTTCATCAATCAGCATCTTTTTCTCAGCTAACAGCTGATCCATTCCGGTCCGGGTAACAAAATTTGTTACACCCTCGGGTAAATATGCCCTCTGGGGCACTATCGGAACTTCTTCCTGATCGTCTTCCTTAACAAATCCTCTGCTCATAGCTTCCGGGGCCGGATCACAAAATTAACGATTTAACATCTAAGATATTACGATGATAAAGTGGAATTTGCATCCATTATCCGTTCAGGATTCTGAAAAACACGATTCTGATCCCCGTTTTAAAGACTTTCTCCGAAATCTCTCTCAAATGCTTCGGCGAGTTTCATCGGCCAGTCATTGACCGGGGCCAGGCGCCCTGTAAAGAACCTGAGAACAGGCGGTTCTTCTATAAATTTCAATCCACCGATCAATTTTCTGTTCTTATAAAGCCAGCTCAGTCGGTCGATAGCATACTCTACCTGCGACAGGGTGAAGACACGTCTTGGGAATGCCAGCCTCATAAGTTCCAGATCTGATGGTACATCATTGCCATCTTTGTCGCGATCGTTGCTCATGGTACCTCTTTCCATGCCACGGTTCCCGGATGCAATATAATAGGCCGAAACGAGGGCACCTGCAGGATACTGATGTTGTGGAATATGGGATAAGAATTGCATTGCATCAATGTGGCAACCGAGAGCTCCTCCGGGAAGTATCACCGGTATACCCAGCTTATCCACCTCGGATACCATATAGTTGATAAAAGAAGGAGATTGCCCCACAACATTCTCTTCCAGGGTTTCATATAGACCCTGAGCCATTGCCTCGATCTCGCGGATCGATGTCCCTCCATAAGTGAGAAAACCTTCATAAAGGGGCACAAGATGCTTCATCTTGTTAAAAATGGTCAGACTGTTCGTGCAGATTGCACCGCCGCGGGCTGAGCTTACCTTTCTTCCTGAGAAATATACGATTTCACACAGGTCACACATTTCAAGGAGAATAGCGTTTATTGATTTGTTTTCATAACCTTTTTCACGTTTTGCTATAAAATATGCATTCTCGCCGATGAGACTAGCATCGAGAATGATTATAAGCCCGTATTTATCGGCAATTTTCCTGACGCTAAGAAGATTCCCTAGCGAAAAAGGCTGACCACCAATAAGATTGGTTGAGGCTTCCATCCTGATGAATGCAATATTTTCTTTACCTTTCTCCTTTATGAAATTATCAAGCCTGACCGGATCAATATTCCCTTTGAAAGGATTGTTGCTTTTTATTACCATTGCATCAGGCGTGAAAAGTTCGGCAATTTCTCCACCGTTTAAATTAATATGTGCTTTTGTCGTTGTGAAATGGTAGTTCATTGGAACATAAGAACCTTCTGTTACATAAGTTTTTGACAGGATGTTCTCAGCAGCCCTTCCCTGATGTACAGGTAAGATAAATTTCTTCCCGAACACATCAAGTACACTTTTCTCGAAATCTTTGAAGCTTCTGGAACCTGCATAAGCATCATCCGCAACAAACATTTTAGATAACTGCTTATCGCTCATGGCATTTGTACCGCTGTCGGTCAGCATGTCAAGAAACACATCTGCTGTTCCGAGCAGAAATGAATTATATCCTGCTTTTTCTATGGCATCCAGACGTTTGTTTACATTTACCAGGTTAAGTGTCTGCACAATCCTCACCTTGTGCATTTCAAGAGGTATTTCTTTGCGACTGAAAAATTTAACATTACTTTTCTCCTGCTTATTTTCCATAGAATTAGAGTTTAATAATTAAAAAAGCCTGCCAGTCTTTCTGGCAAGCCTTGTATTTTAAATTACTTGAACATTTAAAAATCTGTCTGACTCACCTTTTTAATCCTGCAGCAATAATAATAGCATATATTATGAATTATTAATTGCATTCCTTTTATTGCTGAATGATTGATGCCAAACCTACACTTTTTTTGTGAAAAAATAACAATGATCTTAAAAAAATAAACCTTTTATACCAGGATTCAGTTGACTGGGTATCACCTTAAACACTTCAGGGTCCCGAAGCTTTAATTCCTGCCATTGCTGGCAAATCAGGAGTTTGTTATGTAAGTTTGTCTGCGAAATATTTTAAAAACAGATGGGCAAATCCGGAAACGTACCATTAGCAGATAAGGAAATAAAATCAGGATTGTTCAGTGTGCTCCAGCCTTACTGGGGAATTGTAACCATATTGATCATCATAGCTCTGGCAGGCAGCGCCATAAACCTCCTTATTCCGAAAATTATTGCACGTGGTATAGATGCCTTCTCTGATAACAGGTTCAGGGCAGGAACAGTTATTTCTGAATTTCTTGTTGCTGCAGCGGGGATTTTCATTTTTACCTTCCTGCAGGGTGTATTACAAACCTTTACTGCAGAGAAAGTTGCAAAGGATTTACGAAACAGGCTGGCCGAAAAACTATCTCATCAAACCTATTCTTTTATAATTAAGTCAAATCCCTCGAAGCTTCTTACAAACATGACCTCCGACATGGACTCGGTTAAGATGTTTGTTGCGCAGGCTTTTGTGACAATCATCTCTTCTCTTTTTGTTATTATAGGGGCATCTGTCCTGCTGATAATGATAAACTGGAAGCTGGCCATTGTTGTTCTTTTCATAGTACCTGTTATAGCCACAGCTTTTATTATTGTATTCCGGAAAGTAAGAGTGATTTTTAAAAAAAGCAGGGAAGTTATAGACTCCCTTAACAGGATAATCAACGAAAGCATTCTTGGCGCTGCTCTAATAAGAGTCCTTAACTCACAGCAGCCTGAAAACCAGAAGTTCCTTGAAAAAAATATGGAATCACGCGACCTCGGGTTAACAATAGTAAGACTATTTTCTGTCCTGGTACCGATAATCATGTTCGTATCAAATGTGGCTGTAGTAATAATCCTGGCCCTCGGAGGACATTTTATCGTTGCCGGATCGCTTACTCTTGGTAACTTTGCCGCATTCAACAGCTATCTGATCATGCTCATATTCCCGGTTATGATGATCGGATTCATGAGCAATATTATTGCAGCAGCTACGGCATCATACGTGAGAATAAAGCAGGTGCTTGAAGAACCCCCGCCTCCGGAAAGCGGGACAGTCAGTTCCGCAATAAGAGGAGATATATCACTGAGAAACATATCACTGAGCTACGGAAAGAAGCCGGTCCTGAAAGATATCTCTTTCTCTGTAAAAGCTGGAAGTAAAACTGCCATTATCGGGCCTACTGCAGCAGGGAAAAGCCAGCTGCTCCTCCTTCTGACAAATATCATTCCTCCTGATTCAGGCAGGCTGGAATTCGACGGGATCTCAATTGAAAAATATACGAGGGAAGTTTTCCACAGGCAACTTGGTTTCGTTTTTCAGGACAGTGTAATCTTCAACATGACACTGAGGGAAAATATTGCATTCAGCGACAATGTGACAGAAGAGTCCCTGCGAAAAGCAATCGAAACTGCGGAGCTGACTGATTTTATTGAATCTCTCCCTGAAAAACTTAATACCGTCATTGCGGAACGGGGAACCAGTCTCTCGGGCGGACAGAAACAACGGATAATGCTCGCGCGGGCACTGGCTATAAATCCGAAAATACTTCTGCTCGACGATTTTACCTCCAGAGTTGACAGGCAGACAGAGAACAAAATCCTATGCAACATCAGGAATAATTACCCGGAAATGACTCTGCTTTCGGTTACCCAGAAAATTGCACCGGTAAGACATTTTGACCAGATAATACTGCTGATGGAAGGAGAAATAATAGCTTCCGGTAAACATAAGGATTTAATGGAGAGTTCACCTGAATATAATCAGATTTACAATTCACAGCGAAGCACCCATCATTATGAATTATAATCTGAACCAATCTTCGGAAACTCAGGCCGGGAAACTCCCGGTAATCGCTTCCCTGAGGAAACTGATTGGCATCATCAGTGGGGAGCGTCGTAACTTTACAATAGCTTTTGCTGCAATATTCCTGAATGCGGGATTAAGCTTGCTGGGGCCGTATCTTGTTGGTTACACAATTGATACATATGTCCTGGCAAAAAATTATCAGGGAGTGCTTCACTTTGCAGGAATACTGCTGGTCATGTATATAACTGCATTTATTGTGAACTATGCCCAGATGCGCATGATGGGAGGAATAGGCCAGCGTATGCTTTTCAGTCTGCGGAATTCTGTTTTCAGTAAACTGCAGGAACTCCCTCTTGATTTCTTCAATCAGAATAAGGCAGGTGACCTGATATCTAGGATCAACAACGATACCGATAAGGTAAACCAGTTCTTTTCCCAGTCGCTGATGCAGTTTATAGGAGGCCTGATAACCATGACGGGGGCTGGAATCATTCTCCTGGTAATAAATCTCCCCCTGGGGCTGGCGGCACTTTCGCCAGCAATAATCCTGTGGATTCTGACAAAAAGCATTTCCCCATGGATCAGGAAAAAAAATGAAGCAAGTCTTGAAAGCCTTGGCAGCCTGTCAGCCGAGATACAGGAGAGCCTTGCAAATTTCAAAGTGGTTATCGCCTTTGACCGGCGCGACTATTTCCGCAAACGATTCGCTAAGGTGAACGAAGAAAATTATAAAAGATCAGTTCAGGCAGGTATAGCAAATAATATACTGTCGCCGGTTTTTACGTTTGCATCAAATATCGGACAACTGATAGTGCTTACCCTTGGTATATGGCTGATTATCAAAGGTAATTTTACAGTTGGATTGCTGATAAGCTTCATTGCATATATCTCAAATTTCTATAATCCCCTGCGACAGATAGCCGCCCTGTGGGCAAACTTTCAGCTGGCGCTGGCAGCATGGGACAGGATCTCATATCTCCTCTCCCTTGAAAATAATCTTTCAATACTAAATGATCCGGGAAAGGCTAAAAGCACATCCTTCATACATTTCGGGGATGTCTCTTTTTCTTATCCTGACGGAAAAGAAGTATTGCATAAGGTCAGCTTCGACCTGCAAAGAGGCAGGATTTATGCCTTCGTAGGACCAACAGGCGGAGGCAAGACGACAACAGCTTCCCTTATTGCCAGGCTGTACGATGCAACAAAAGGCACAATACTTCTTGAGGGCAGGGATATCAGGTCATACACTCCCTGCGAGAGGGCTTCGAAAATAGGGTTTATACTCCAGGATCCCTTACTGTTCACCGGGACTGTGCGTGATAATATATTATATGGCAATCCGGAGTGTCCAGACCTTACAGTTAATCAGACGGAAAATCCTCTTGAAGATTCACATCTCACAAGCCTTCTTAAACGGTTTGACAGGGGACTGGATTCACCTGTTCAGGCCTCCGGAGAAGGGATCAGTCTTGGTCAGAAGCAGATAATTGCTTTTTTGAGGGCAATCCTGCGCAAGCCTGAGCTTCTCATACTTGATGAAGCGACAGCCAACATTGACACTGTAACAGAACAGCAACTCGAGACTATTCTGAATAACCTTCCTGATTCAACAACAAAGGTAATTATTGCTCATCGTCTGAATACTATCGAAAACGCTGATGAGATCTTCTTCGTCAACACCGGAAAGATAATAGCAGCAGGATCATTCAATGAAGCCCTTGACATGTTAATGCATGGGAGTGTTGAAAGCTGAAACTATGAAAAGAATACATTTTTAGTTATGAAAAGGTGATAATATTAGAAAATCTTATTATCATTGAAGAAAGTAATGATTTTGTGTTATACTATTTTTTGTAAGCCGGATTATCAATAAAATAAATAATTAAAATTACTATGAACTGGACTCAGGTTTCTGATCCATTAAACAGAATCGCTTTGTCAGCTCTGGTTGCAGCAGTGCCGATCTTCTTTATTTTCTGGGCATTGATAATTAAGAAGATGAAAGGCTATCTGGCCAGTTTATTAACAGTTTTAGTTGCAATTCTGTTTGCAATTCTTGTTTATAAAATGCCTGTTCCGCTTGCTCTGCTGTCAGCATTTCATGGTGCATTGTATGGATTGTTCCCAATTTGCTGGATAATTATTGGTGCAGTATTCCTTTATAATGTAATTGTTACAAGCGGTCAGTTTGAAATTATTAAAAACTCTCTGGCTTCCATAACAACGGACAGAAGATTACAGGCACTTTTGATAGCATTCTCATTTGGTGCTTTTCTTGAGGGCGCTGCCGGCATGGGGGCTCCTGTTGCAATTACTGCTGCAATGCTTGTGGGACTTGGATTTAATCCGCTTTATGCTGCCGGAATCTGTCTTATTGCCAATACAGCTCCGGTTGCCTGGGGTGCAGTCGGAACCCCGATAATTGTTGCATCTCAGGTATCTGGTATTCCTGAAATGGCTATTTCACAGATGGTTGGAAGAACCTTACCATTCCTTTCTGTAATAGTGCCATTATATTTAGTTGTATTAATGGCTGGCTTTAAAAAATCAATAGAAGTAATTCCCGCGATATTAGTTTCAGGGATATCTTTTGCCTTTTTTCAATGGCTGGTTTCTAATTATTTAAGCCCGATGCTTCCTGATATAATTGCCGGGCTGGCATCGATAATATGCCTCATGGTGCTTTTAAAATACTGGAAACCAAAATCTGTATGGCATTTTAGTGAAGAACCAAAGCAAATCTATGAAAATCGACATCAAATATACCAGTGGGCAAATTTTCAGAGCCTGGTCTCCATTCATCATTATGACTGTAATAATTATTGCATGGGGATTGCAACCGGTTAAAGATGCCTTAAATTCTATCGGACAAATCAAATTTAATATTCCCGGTCTGCAAAATTCTATTCTGAAATCTGACGGAACTCCACTTATAATAAAGCCTTTTGATCTTAATTATCTTTCCAGTTCAGGAACTGCCCTGTTATTATCAGGTCTCATATCACTTCCTTTAATTGGCATGAGTTTAAAAAAAGGAGCTAATGGTGTTTTTAACCACATTGAATCAATTGAAATATACCATTATCACAATTGCCTCGGTTCTTGGCTTTGCTTTTATTGCAAATAATTCCGGAATTTCAATTACTCTGGCAATTGCATTGGCAAGTACGGGAATTCTTTTCCCGTTTTTCTCACCGATTCTTGGATGGCTTGGGGTATTTCTTACCGGATCTGATGCCTCATCAAATGCACTATTCTGTAAGCTTCAGGCTACATCGGCTGAAACCATTGGCCTTGATCCGGTATTGACAGTTGGAGCAAACGCTTCCGGTGGTGTGATTGGCAAAATGATTTCTCCCCAGTCTATTGCTGTCGGTGCAGCTGCTGTGGGTTTAGTTGGAAAAGAATCTGATTTGATACGCTTCACGATAAAACACAGCTTTATAATGTTGTTCATTATTTGCGTCATAACAACTATACAAGCATATGTTGTAAGCTGGATAATCCCAAAATATAAAATGATTGAACCTTCTGCTTCTGCACAAGGATCAAACAGTTCTTATTCCTATATTTATCTCATTGTTTTGGCCCTGATAGTGATTTCAATAGCATTAACAGTCGTTCTGACCAACAAAAAAAAGAAGGAAAGCTATTGAATCCGTAAGACCTTTTTTATTCCGTTAAGGTTCTCCGGATTAACAATATTTTTAGCTTCAGGAGTATACAGGTAGTCTATTATATTACTGTATCGCTCAACAATTTTTGCCCTGACCATTTTCCCGAGGCTGTTTAAGAGTTTATTATCCGAATTGAAAGGCTCATCGAGTATTGCTATAGCTGCAGGCAGCCACCTCGAAGGGAACAGGTCATCAAATGAACCTCCCTGCCTGTATTGTTTAATCACTGAATCCAGTTCAATCAGCACTGCCTCAAGACCTTCTGAATTGGTCAGATCAATATTTTTACTTTTTGCCCACCTTGCCAGAGCATCTCCGTTTGGTACAAGCAATGCAGTTGTATATTTGTTTTGATTATTATATAGCATCATCTGGTCGATATATGGAGACCTGTCAGTTATAGTCTCCTCTATTCCTTCAGGACTGTATTTCTCACCATCGTCTGAGATGAGAAGGCTTTTGAACCTCCCGAGAACATAAAGGAATCCGTCCTTATCAACGTATCCCATATCACCTGTATATAACCATCCGTCACGGATGGCTTCTCTTGTAGCTTTTTCGTTTTTCCAGTACCCCTTCATAACATTCTCTCCCCGGATTACTATCTCACCTTTTTCCCCAACAGTCAGCTCATTCCCTTCCTCATCACAAATTTTCAAGTCGAGATTTTTAACGAGGGAACCGGATGATCCAAGCTTATATCTTTTTTCAACATTTCCCGAAATTACCGGAGATGCCTCAGACAGACCATATCCCTGCAACATTGGTATTCCTATGGCAGAAAAGAATTTCTGAAGTTCGATGTCAAGCAAAGCTGCTCCCCCGAAAAAAAACTTTAGTCTGCCGCCAAAACTCTCCCTGATTTTTCTGAAAATAATTACATCATAAAGTTTGTATAAAGGCTTAAGCAAGATTTTAAATCCTTTCCCCTTATCCCATCCGATTCCATTATAGGAATATGCAATCTTTAATGCATGTCTGAATAGCTTGTCAATTAATTTGCCTTTGTCTTTAATCCCCTTTTCAATCCCTTTGCGAAAGTTCTTTGCCAGAGCCGGTGCGCTCAGGAGAAAAACAGGTCTGATTTCCCTGATATTTCCCGGAATATGTTTAAGACTATCCAGATAGGATTTACCTGATTGAACAGCCGCCAGGCTGGCTCCTGTTGCCATCATAATATATATTCCAACTGTATGGGCGAATGAGTGGTCCCATGGTAGAATAAGCAGGGTTGTCCACCATTCCGGAACATCCATAAGGGTAAGAGTCTGTTCAATATTAGCCGTATAATTCCTGTGGGAAAGGATTATTGCTTTTGGATCAGCCGTTGTCCCTGAAGTGTAACTGATATTTACAAAATCATCCGGCCCTATCGACTTTATCACATCAATGAACTTGTCATGGTTATTATTCAGATATTCCTCACCCATCTTCTTTATATCACCGATATATATTTCATCCCGAAAATAATTTTCCTTTGGATCCAGAAGAATAACCTTCTCAAGATTCTTAAGATCTTGCTTAATTGAATTTATTTTATCAACCTGGTTACCTGATACTATTATCCATTTTGATTCTGAATGATCCAACCTGAATTTCAGATCAGCACCCTCTTTAAGCAATATTGAAAGCGGAACATTTATTGCTCCTGCATGTAATATTCCCAGTTCACTTATTACCCAGTCTGTACGGGATTCAGATAATAATGCAATTCGGTCGCCCTTCTTTATTCCAAGCGCCAGAAGGCCGGCTGCCAGTTTATATGTCTGCTCTCTGGTCTCTTTGAATGTAGTCGCCTCATATCTGTCAGTTTTTTTCTCCAGAAGATAGGGGTTGTTGCCAAACTTTTGTGCACTGTTCTCAAGTAAATCTATTATTGTTTTCATCCCGACTGATTATTAGTTTATTAACCACGACTCCCAAAGTTAAACCCTGTTTTGATCAAAATCAATTTTATTTTATGCAAAATCTCCGGTTATTATCCGGAGTATCTATAAAGAAACTTTGAAACAGATTAATTCTTCTTTGTATTGACAACTAATTGCTTCAGAAAGTGAAGAACCAATAACTGATTGCCCCTTTTGATTGCTGTGGAGACCAAACGGGTCAGGTTGTAATTTTTATGTTTTAGTCTGAAAAATAAATAAGGGTGCGGATATCTTAAAAAAATAATGTATTTTAGACATAATGATCAGCTATTTTGTCTGACATTAATCACATCAGCCCGAGTTAATACCTGGTTTCAGGGACCTATAATTAAACTTACAATACGTGATAAAATCAAAAAAAATGCAGATTCTTTTTTTTTCCTTAATTCCGGTCGGCATAATAATTCTTATATTTTCAATTAAATTAGTTCAAAAGACCTTCTCCGGCAATGTTATACTTAACCTTCCGTATCTTCATAGATTGTCAGAATTTGTTCTGCCAAAGCCGGGATACTATTCAATCTGGCAAGAGGGACAATTCTTCAGGAAAGCGCCTCTTGATGAATTCAGGCCTGAAATAACAAGCAAATCAACCGGATTGAAAATCAAACTCTGGCCCTCACTTTTCAGACCAAATACGAACAATGGCAGAACCGCAAGGATGGAACTTTACAGGTTTTCTGCTCCGGCCGGAGGATATATAATGGAATTAGCCGAAGGGTCAAGTATTTCTGTCACTGAAAAGAGTATTATCAAAATTGTTCCTGCCAAAATGGTCGATTATGATAAATATTACATACAGATCAGGGAAAGTCAACCGCGTTTTATAGCTATTATCGGGATAGTACTTATAACACTGGCCGGATTTTGCATCATTGGCGGGCTTGTATTCGGAATTCTTGCAGATCAAATATTTGCACCCTAACTCAATATTGCGATGGAACCTTCTGGAATACTATCTCAACTGGAAGATTTTGCACAAGAATCTATTGACAGCCATAATCATCCGGATGACATTCACAAATTCAGCTCGTATACATGTACTTCGTGCAGATCTTCAGCCTTAAAGCTGACTATCGAACATCATACCGGATCGGAGGAGTGGAATTTCAGAGGGATAATCTGGGGAGAATGCGCTGAATGCGGATATCTGATGCGATTATTCACATTTACCGGGAACCACAGAGATAAGCTCAGGGATGAGCGGCCGGTGTGTGAGTGCGGAAACAGAACTTTTGTAATCGGCCAGTGCGAGCGGACTGAAGGAGAGAACGGTATACCGGGATTTTTCGATGAGGGAGTGATAGTTGGCAAGTGTACTGCATGTAGCCAAAACAAGGTTTTTGTATATATCGATTAGCGATCACCAGCTTCCTGATGAACCACCACCACCTGACGACCCTCCTCCTCCTGAGAAGCCTCCTGATGAGCTACCTCCGGAGGTCCATGATCCACCAGAACCTCCTGAGGTAAAAGTGAAACCACCGATTGAGGCGCGACCCTTTGTCGCAATATCTTTTTCAGCCTTCTTATACCAGGGGGAATATTTCAGGAACAGTTTAGTTACAGGGAAGATTATCAGGTAGCACACCAGACATATCAGGGCTCCCCTTGTTCCCAGAACAACGATCGGAAACATTGCCCAGAAAGGTATCAGGAAAAGATAAAGAAACCAGCCGACCCCGGGAGTGATAATACCTATTATTGTAAATAACCCAATGATCCCAAAAATGAACGCTCCAAAAAGTATTCGTTCAGTAATCGTCAGATCAGGACTCTCCATTCCGGAAAGGCCGGATGCTTCCGATGAAACATCTGCATCGTATGCGCCGAGTGACTCTTCCATATATTCTCCTTCGAGTATGCTGATTACCGACATTGCTCCATCTGTAATGCCTCCGTCATAGTCTCCTTCCCTGAATTTCGGAGTCATTATATTCTGAATTATCCGGCTGGCAGTCAGATCGGTCAGTGTACCTTCAAGGCCATAACCTACTTCGATACGCATCCGTCTTTCATTTGGGACAACGATGATCAGCACGCCATTGTCCTTATCTTTCTGCCCTAGCTTCCATTCATTGAATACTCTGTTGGCGTAATCCTCTATGCTCTCGCCATCAAGAGTTGGGATGGTGAGAATAACAACCTGGTTTGTTGTCCGAATCTCATGAATTCTGAGACTGTCTGACAGTGACCGGTGTGTCTCAGGGGAAAGGATATTTGCATTATCCGTAATACGGCCTGTCAGATATGGTACCTCAACAGCCCGGGAAACAGAGACCGATAGCAGTATTACGCTGATTCCGATTAATATTGATTTTGCTCTCATGATCCTTTTTCTTCTATTATCCTGTTCGATAATTCATCATCGTGTTTCTCTCCTGGTGAAAGTGGCACGATGATCCTTATCAGCTCATCGAGAGCTATTTCCATAGCGTGCCTTACTTCATTCCTGGCAAGAGGCTCCTTCATTAAATTGATTATATTCCCGAGTTCGTCACTGCTTACACGGTTGCGAATATTTATATCGGGCAGAATGATCACCTTCCGTTCAAAAAGGCTTATCAGAATCAGAACGCCATCGCGACCCGCTGTGGAGAAGAGTTCTCTTGACATGAAAAGAGATTCAGCATATTGACGCGTCTCCGACTCTGCACGGCCCCGCGTAATGAACAGTCTCGCAATGCCCGGGAACAAAACAGTCAGTAAAATGCTTACCGCAGCCCCCGCAAGAGTGGCAACAACTGATAACAGCACGGTTGTGGCTTCGATCCACTTTAATAATACCAGGTTGGTTGTGAATACTATCAGCCCGGTTATTGATGCGCCCATGGCAAAGGCTTTCCACGGTATTTCCGGGTAATTGTCGCTTCGTCTTACAGTGGCCAGTACGATCTGGCTCTTTGTGAGCTCCTCAGCTTTAGCAATGCGTTCTTCAAGCCGGGTTTTGTCATCTTCGGATAATCCAGGTTTCATTTTATTCAAGCTTATTTGTCAGGTGTATATCAAAGATAATTGAAAGACAATATGCTTATGCGGAAAATCCGATATTTTTTTGCTCTAAATCCAACTATCGAAACAACAGAGAGTTCAGAAGAAACATTCTACCGCTGTAAATATAATGTAGTCCTGCTGCCGGAGTGAATAAAACCTATTTTTTATTACCTTAGCATGAAAAAATTATTCATAAGTATAATAAGTCGAAACAAATTAAATTTTTCAAATATGGGAACTAACAAACGACGCGAATTCCTAAGGAAAAGTCTTATTGGAATTTCCGGGGCAGCACTGTTGCCGTCTAACCTGAAAATTGTTCCGGGTTCAGAGAATAATAAATCTCTCTCATCAGAATTGCCAACCCGCCTGCTTGGGAAAACTGATATTAAGACTCCGCTTATCAGCTTCGGAACGTCAGGGGCTTTAGATACCGGTTTTATCAGATCAGCTTATGAAGCCGGAATTAAAATGTTTTTTTCAGCCACATACTATGGTGAAGGAAACAATGAAAAGATAGTTGGGCAGAGCCTTAAAGGGCTCCCGCGCGATTCATTTGTGATCGGGACTGCTGTTCCCTCTGATGTTATGGATAATAGTACCGGCGCTTTTTCAAAACCTTTTGATCCGGACGCATATATTAAAAAGGCCGAAGGAAGTTTAAGCCGTTTTGGCCTGGATTATATCGATTTTGTTCTTTTCCCCTATGCAAGCAAAAGAGAAACCGTTCTTGATCAGGGTGTTCTTAAAGCTCTGAGCCAACTGAAAAAGCAGGGTAAAACCCGGTTCGTCGGTATTGCATCACACGGTGGCACTGAGGAAGCATTACAAGCAGCTGCTGAGGCAGATGTATATGATGTCGCGATGATTTCATACAATTACAAAATCAAAAACATAAATTCATTAAATACAGCTATTGCAGGTGCTGCAAAAGCAGGTATTGGAATTGTCGCAATGAAGACAACAGCAGGGGTTTACCGTGATAAATCAGGCCCGCAGCTTAATTCTGATGCCATCTTGAAATGGGCTCTGCAGAATGAAAATATTGCATCAATTGTTTCAGGAATGACTTCCCTGGAGCAATTGCAGAAGAATCTGTCGATGATTAACAACCTCAGGATGACAGAACAGGATCTGAAAAACCTTTCTCTGGCCGGAATTGAAACGGACAAGGGATTATATTGTCAGCAATGCAGACAATGTATACCACAATGCCAGAATCATCTTGATATTCCTTCTCTGATGCGTAGTTATATGTACGCTTACGGATACAAGAATACCGAACAGGCATGGCATACTCTGGCGGATATAGACCTTTCTGGCAAACCTTGTGAACAATGCGAAACATGCACAGTAAATTGTTCTGCAAGGTTTGACATAAAAAATAAAATCCTTGATATAGCACGGCTGAAGGATATTCCAGAGGATTTTATTCAGGTTTAATGCACTGATTTCTTTTGGATGAATATAACAAAAGAAATTTGGTCTGTTCCTGCTTTACTGGCATTGGCATTTTGCTCTCAACATGTTGTTTCACAGCAATTAATACAGGAATTAAGAACACCTCCGACAGATAATACTATCTTTTTAACAGGATCTGATCCCGCTCCAGATTCTCTGGTTGAAAAACCGGAATGGTTCCTGGCTTCCATGATTGAAGATCAGGGTAAATTATGGACTTCGCCCTTCAGGATTAAAAAACAGGATCTTAAGTTTTGGATCCCGGTATTAACAGCTACGGCAGTATCTGTTATCTACGATGAGGAGATCTATTCATCAATCAAGAATTTCCAGGATCAACATGCCTGGGTTTCGAAAGTAAGTCCGGTAATTACAAAGGGAGGCGAAGCTTTTCCGGTTGAAGCAGGTGCTGTTTTTGTGATAACCGGACTTATTTTTCGCAATGAGAAAGCTAAACAAACAGGTTATATTGCACTTCAAACATGGGTGCATGCAGGATTGATTGTTCAGGTTGGCAAACTTATATTTGGAAGGCAAAGACCGTCATATGAGGATGGCGTGGACAGATGGCATGGTTTCCCCGAATCATTGAACAGGTTCAGAAAAGATGGTTCTGTATCAAAATATGATGCTTTTCCATCCGGACATACAATTGAGGCATTTGGCCTTGCGACAGTCATTGCAGAACAGTACAAGGATATCAAAATTGTTCCCATAATATCTTATTCCCTGGCCGCCGGAGTAGGTTTATCAAGAATTACAGAGGATACACACTGGTTGTCAGATGTAATTCTTGGGGCAGCTATGGGTTATGGCATCGGGAAATTTATGGTCAGGGAAAGAAAAGACACAAAATGGATCTTAATTCCCAAGGCTGAAAAAGACGATTTGAAGTTGACAGCAATTTACTGTTTTTAGACCGGCCGGTAATTATCCTTATTGAATTGCCCCCTTTAACAAAAGGTCAGGATAAGGTATTCCCAACTGCCCGGGTCATTGGGATCCGGGATGAGCCGGGTTTAGCAAAGTATCGCACTTAAAATCTACCATATCGTATATATAAATGTATCTGACAGTTTTGTGGTTTCTTTCAATAATTAAAGTGTCTTTTGGAATTATTTTATTGAAACAGCCGGAGTAATCTTCAGGACCATGATAATTACGCGAGTCGGTAATATAAAATACTCTGTTTGCCTCATTTAATTGTCTCTCCCTGTTTATCCAGTAATATTTGTGAATTTGCTCTATACTCCCGAGTGCAATAAGATTTATGTTAAGAGGATGGGCAATATAGAAGTCAAGATGTGCTGCAGGATACCATTTATTTGAAACTATTGCTAAACGCTTGTGGTCCTCCTCAGATATTCCTTCCTTTGCCAGGAATTTTGAAAACTTCTCCCCTGCCTGTTTCCATCCATACATATCAAGAGTTACGTCATTTTCACCAGGGTAATCAGGGTCAGAATCTGTATTTATATTGATTATCCCCGTATTGATCTGAAGAGCTCCAAATCCGAGTATAAAAATAAACAACACTGCTGCAGCCGTTAAAGTCCTGATAACGAACTTCCTTCCTTTGTTGTAAATACCTGCAAGATATTCACTGCTTAATATAATGAGGCAAATAAATGCGGGACCACTCCAGTGAGGTAGTGTATTACGGAATAATGAAAAAATAATAAATACCAGAATAAGCGGAACAGCTAAATAAAGAAGGAGAAGATTAATCTCGGAAATTTCATTTCTTTTCTTTCGGAATATTTTATAAAGAGTTATAGCATAGATCACAAACAGAACAGGGTTCTGATAGGAAAACTGCCCCAGGTTGAACCGTGCAAAGTAAATGAGACTGACAGGATTGTTGAATAAACCTATTCTGTCCCCATGAAATGTAAAACTTATAAAGTCATTCTTAAAATTCCAGTAAACTACAGGTATTGATAAAATAAGTGTAATAAGCACACTTATATATAAAGCCGGGGTTTTCAGCCACCTCCTGTTGCGGAAAAGTATGTACAATCCGACACCAACCCAAAGAAACAATGCCTGATATTTACTGAGGAACGCCAAACCGGTAAATAAACCAAAAACGATAATATTGAACCTCTCTTTCCCTGAAGGATTCCTGACAGTTATTGATGGCATTAAATAGTTTAGAGCCAGAATTATAAAAAACATAAGTGGTGCGTCAGGTAAGATGAAAAGTCCGCAGATAATATTAAAATATATTGAAGAAATATACATTACAACTGCAAAATATGCCGCTTGTCGTGAACATAACCGTCTCACAAGATAGAAGAGCATTACAATATTTGCAGAAGATAATATAAGAGCTCCTGCTCTCATTGATAACTCACTTTGAAAAGTAAGGTTTAATGAGAAAAGCTGCATTATCAGACCTACCATGGGGGGGTGGTCAAAGTGACTCCAGTCTGGAAATAAAGCATATGTCCAGTAATATACCTCATCATTGCCCAATTCAAGGAGTCCGGCTGGAATTGCCTTTATTATCAGATTAATAGCTGCCACCAGGAAAATAAAGAGTCTATCTCTTTTTAGACCTGAACTAATCTCCCCGGGGTTATGATCATTCATAAAAATTATTCTGGAATAAAACTTTAAAGTTCAGTTATTAATATGTCTGCTTTGTCCTGGTGTTGAAACTGCTAATCCCTTGAGCTGAATTTAATTTTGATTCTGACAGCTGCAAAGATCAATAATAATAAAATAAGAACAACCGATCGCCATAGCCATGTTTTAAACAGATCAGGCGAAGAGACAGAATCAAATAATTGTATACCATTATATCTGAAAACAGGATTTAGAAAATATATTGTTCCGTCCTGACATTCGATCTCGGTCCTTATATATTTATCCTGTTCACTGAAAAAGCAGGATCCGAATGCAGCATTTGTAATTATCTTTCTTTCAGCACCATGCTGTCCGATGAATTTAATTGTCTTCACAATGTTATTCAACCTGACAGTAAGTGTGTCATCGTTAACAGTCACGCTTACAATTTCAGGCAACTTCTGCATTCCTGCTTTCTTCTCTTCGTTTGTTTCATAAGGATTTACGTTAAGTTTCACTCCGACAAGACGCCCGGTCTTTATAGAATGCATAATAGAATCCCTGATAAGGTCAGTATTAATCATATTGTAGCTGTGGCAACCATCACTTATGTTACTCAGGTCATGTACATCATCGTTAGCCATCAGAAAAACCGGATGTCCTGCGGAAAGGATTGTATCATATTGTGAAATAAACTGATCATAGCTGCTTGCAATTTCAAGATAATCATAATTGACAAGGTACTTAAGATCATTAAAAGTGTAAGCCTGTCTTGGTCCCGGATGTACTATTGTCAGGATAACTGTTGTATCTTTTTTAAGATGGTCAATTATTGTTTGCTTATTACTTAATGTCTGACGGAAAACAAAATCCAGCCAGTTTACTTTTTTAGCATTTATTACAAGTTGATGGTTCTTATAATATTGATAACCATGCTCATATACAGGAATAAACCATCTATTCTTACTTTCGAATTTATCAATACTCTGATAATTTGATATGCCGATAATATCATAGTCAAAATACTCATAGATACTATCGAGAGACTTGCTGGAATTAGCAGCTCCATCTGTAAGTCCAAGAAACATCCGGGTATGTGCGTGGAAATTGGCTTTTTTCCATTGTAAACTATCCATTCCCTTGTAAGGATTATAAAGATATTCACCTTCAAAAGGATGTGGTTCCGGGAATGTATATTTTGTATTTATAGCAAACTGAAAGATAAGAATAGTCATAATCAGAAAAACCGGGAGAAAATATACTACGGCTCTATATCTTTTCATGATCAGATTCTTTGTTATTGATTATTAATCAGCATATTAAGTTTATCGGTTCTCCCTTTAAAAATGCTCTGAGGTTATTTACTGCAATATCCATTAATCTCGAACGGGATTCTATTGGAGCCCATGCAATATGAGGAGTAATAAAACAGTTTCTGGCACGGAGCATGGGATTATCCTCCTTTATTGGTTCTTCAGAAACTACATCGAGTGCAGCCCCTCCAACTTTCCCGGAATTCAGAGCATTACAAAGGTCTGATTCGTTTATGAGTTGTCCGCGTGCAGTATTTATTATCAGAACGCCATCTTTCATTTGAGCAAGGCTGTTTTTGTTAATAATCTCTCTTGTACTTTCCAAAAGCGGGCAATGAAGGCTGACAATGTCAGATTCTCTGAACAGTACATCAAGTGAAACATATTTGCAATTTTCATTTTCAAGGTCGTGATCCCTATAAGTATCATATGCCAGCACCTTGAGTCCGAAAGACTGAGCAATTCCAGCGGTTGCCTGACCAATACGTCCAAATCCTATCAGACCTATAGTTTTCCCCGCGAGCTCGATAAGGGGATAATCCCAGAGGCAAAAATCGAGGCTCCTGGCCCATGCCCCCTTTTTAACAGCCTCGCTGTGAGCACCCACATGATGACACAATTCAAGAATCAATGCAAAAGTAAATTGGGCTACGGCAGTTGTTCCATAAGCGGGAATATTAGTTACTGTAATTCCTAATTCCTTTGCTGATGCAACATCGACAACATTATATCCAGTTGCGAGAACTCCAATATATTTTACCGAGGGTACCTTAACAAGTACTTCTCCGGATAAAGGTGTCTTATTTGTAAAAACAACTTCAGCACACCCAATGTTCCTTACAATACTGTCGATGTTGTTATTGGTGCGATCATATACTGTTAAATTCCCAAATTGTTTAATCCCGTCCCAGCTGAGGTCTCCGGGATTAAGTGTATATCCGTCTAATACGACTATGTTCATAATATCAATTTATAAATCATTATTTAATGATTTCCCGCCCCTCCGTTAATCCACAGAAAAATATTCTTACATGAATTAATGACTATGCAATGACAGTTTCTCATCAACCAGATCATGTCAAAATTAGAGTTTTTAAAATTAAATTCGATTATTATAACCTCTTTTGATGTCAAATAGTTGAGAGCTTTGTTTGTGTCAGCTTCACAATAATTACATCCGTAAAGGATTAATTTCATTTCATAGCTTAGATTTATTTCTTACCTTTATTATGATTAGTAAGAAGATATACCTGTAATTATTAACAAAATATAAAAGGTCAGAATTGTTATATAAAATTCCATTGCTAAATTTAAATTAAGATGAAGAAGAATTCAGGATTTATCGTATTGGCAGGATTTATTTCGCTTGGGTTATTATCTCATACGACATTTGCGCAAAGCACAAGGAAACCTGTTCAGGTCAAAGCTTCAGTAAATGAAAAGTCAGATCAAAAGCCAGGTGCTGACACGACAAAAGGACCAAAACCCTTCAGACTAGTAATAACAGACAAGGCAAAAACACAACAGGGTTTAATAACAGTTCATAAATTAGATGATAAGTATTTTTTTGAGATCCCCGACTCCCTTCTTGGAAGAGATATTATGACAGTCACCCGTTTTTCCAAAACTGCTGCAGGGGGAGGGATTTTCGGAGGAGAAGAGGTCAACCGTCAGATGGTAAGATGGGAAAAAGGAGTTAACGATAAGATTTTCCTTCGGTCTGTCACGATTGTTATTACCAGTCCCGATAGTACAAAGCCTTTGTTCCAGGCTGTTCTGAACTCAAGTGAAGACCCTATTGTTGCTGCATTCGATATTAAAGCAATCCGAAAAGATACATCTTCTGTAATTGATATTACTAGTTTCTTCGCAGGTGACCCTCAGGTTTTCTCACTCAATCCCAGAGATAAATTTTCTTATAAACTGACCGCTCTGCAGGCTGACCGTTCTTTCATCAGACATATCCATACTTTTCCAGGAAATACAGAAATCCGGACAATAAAAACCTTTGCTGTTACTCCTCCCTCTCCCCCGACACCTGTAACTGCTCCTTCACCTCAGGAGGGACAATATCTTCCTGCAGGACAGGCTGCAGGATTCGTTACAATGGAATTCAATACTTCAATGCTCCTTCTGCCTAAGGTTCCAATGCGAAAGAGATACTTTGATCCCCGTGTAGGATACTTTTCCAATTCGAGTGTAATATTTGAAGAAGGATCCCAAAAATCGGAAAATGAAGTTGTTATTGTTAGATGGCGGCTTGAACCCAAATCCCGGGAGGATGCCCAAAAACAGAACAATGGTGAATTAATTGAGCCCAGGAAACCAATAATATATTATATTGATCCGGCTACTCCCGAAAAATGGCGCAAATATATTAAACAGGGTGTTGATGACTGGCAGGTTGCTTTTGAGAATGCAGGCTGGAAGAATGCTATCAGAGGTGAATATTGGGATGCGAGAGATTCCACGATGAGCCTGGAAGATGCTCGTTTTTCTGTTATCCGTTATTTTGCTTCGGATATTCAGAATGCTTACGGACCAAATGTGAACGATCCGCGAAGCGGAGAGATCCTTGAAAGTCACGTTGGGTGGTACCATAATGTTATGCGCCTGATCCGTAACTGGTATCTGATCCAAACAGCGGCAAGCGATCCACGTGCTCAAAAGAAAACTTTTGACGATGAACTGATGGGACAATTAATTCGTTTTGTTTCATCGCATGAAGTTGGTCACACACTTGGTCTGAGGCATAATATGGGGGCCAGTGCAAAAACACCAGTCGAAAAACTGCGCGATAAAAACTGGCTCGCCCAATATGGTAATACCCCATCTATTATGGATTATGCAAGGTTCAATTATGTGGCTCAGCCTGAGGATGGGGTTACCAATTTCATACCTCAGATCGCAGATTATGACAAGTGGGCAATTAAATGGGGTTACTCTTATTTTGCTGCAGCAGCAGGCGCAGATGAAGAAAAACAGATCCTGAATGTATTGACAAAGGAAGCTATAAAGGATCCCAGGCTGGAGTTTGGTACTGAAATAAGTCCTTATGATCCGAGGTATCAAACCGAGGACCTTGGGGACAATGCAATGAAAGCCTCTGAGTACGGGATTTTAAACTTACAGCGAATTCTCCCGAAGTTACCTGAATGGAGTAAAGAAGATGGGGAATCTTATAAAGAACTGGCTGAACTATATGATAACCTTGTGGGTCAATACCGGAGATATCTGGGGCATGTTGCCAAAAATATTGGCGGCATATATGATACCCCAAAGACTTATGATTCAGAAGGTTATGTTTTTGAAGTTGTGCCTCATAACATACAAAAAGATGCTGTAAGGTTTCTCAATTCCCAGATATTCACGACACCTGTATGGCTTCTAAATCAGGATGTTATAAACAATATCAGACCTGACAGAGGAGTTGAAGCTATAAAAACAGTTCAGGAGTCTGTTTTAAATAATGTGCTCGCCGGAGATAAGATATATAGGCTGATAGAGACTGGAGGTATGAACAGCTCCAACTATGATCTTGATGAACTGTTCCTGGATTTAAGAAATGGAATAATGACTGAAGTGAAGAATCGGAGTACAATTGATCTATACCGGAGAAACCTTCAAAAAGTGTTCGTGGAAAAAATGATCTCATTCCTGAATCCGGGTTCAGTAAATGTTGTTTACATTCCTCAGGGTGCTGCTTACGAAACCCAGACAATGACCGTTGATTTAAAGAAAACCGACCTGCCTTCGATAGCACGCGGTCACCTGGAGTCGATGAGAACTGAAATCAAATCAGCAAAATCGAAACCCGGTGATAAATTAAGCGGTTTCCATCTGAACGATTTGCTGCAAAGGATCAACACAGCTCTTGATCCGGCAGGCAAGAACTGATCGAGGTTTATTCAGAATCTGAAAGCGGGAGCCATCCTTTCCTGCTCTGCTTTTGTTATCGCAATAGAATTAGCATATTTTCTCCAGTCACCAACAACTGATTTGACCTGAGCAAGAATTTTATCCATTGCAGATCTGTCAAGCATAAAAAATTCCCCGACACTTCTTGCCAGATCGAAATCCAAATCATTATTATCTGTATCTAAATTAAGAGAAAACCCTTGCTTGTCGATCGAAGGATTAACATCAAATGCCGGAGATAATCTCCATCCTTTATCTGAAAGAATAAACCCATGGTTCCTTAAATGATCGTCAGTATTAGAAACTGAGATATTAAAAACGATCCTCTTCCATAATTCCTGAAGGTCTTCTTCATTTGACGCACCTGCAAACTTTATAAACTCAGCGATTTCAAGGTAACTTGCTCTATTGTCCCTTAAATATTCTTCAGTATTTCCGGTCATTGTCATTGCTGATGCATAGTGGATCCTCTCTTTTTTAATGCGGTCAAACCGTTTCGTCAGGAAGGTATTATAATGCCCTGAGATCTTAGAAATGGCCGAACTGGCCATCTTTATACCGATCCTGGTAGCCATACGGTAA
Organism: uncultured Bacteroidota bacterium; assembly: GCA_963843415.1. Taxonomy (GTDB): domain Bacteria; phylum Bacteroidota; class Bacteroidia; order Bacteroidales; family VadinHA17; genus LD21. The sequence continues at coordinate 551,295 of CAWJKD010000006.1, read as the reverse complement.
GCGAGGAACTCCCAGGCGGCAATATCAATTGTGTCATTTCTTGAGGGGAATTTTGCAATCCACAAATCATTCGATTTGTCACTAAAATTCGCTTTTGGACGAGCTCCTCCCAAAGAAGTCCCAGGCGCTATTAACATGAGAATCCAGTTCCTGATATTTTCATCATCTTCATCTGATTCAATAAAATCCACGGCCTTTTGTAACTCACCTAAAGAAGTCCATGGAGGAACTGTTGTATCTGATGCCGTATCTAAAAATGGCCCTTCAGGGTCCGTTTTAAATCTTAATGCTCCCATCCTGCTTTCATCATATACTCCAAGCAGATAATCTATATCATGAAGTATTCTTGCAACTCTTTCTTCCTCCTTCGCTCTCTGTGGCTCTCTTCTCTGCATCAATGTTTTACCCCAGGAATCAGGCATTGAATCAAGAAAGACTCCGAAATTATCTTTATAATTCGGGAATTGTTGCCCGGAATACCAACCCAGATCCGGGTCCAGAAGCAATTGCTCGTGAGAAGAGAGCCATTCACTGTCATACTCGAAACTGAAGGACTTTCTTCCTTTTCCAAAATGAGCTGATAGTACTCCGATACATTTTGGAATCAGCATCCCTTTCCAATGGGCATATACCCAGATATCAGCTTTCGGTTTATCCATTTTATTTTCTGCTTAATAACTTTAAGTCCTGAAGCTTCCTTCCGAATTCATCATCAACAGCTATTTTTAAAAAGTCGTCCTGCAGCCCGAGTACTCTGAGTGTATTAAAATATGCTCCAAGAGTTACTCCGGGATCTCCCTTCTCAATTCGATATAGAGTTTTCCGATCAATCCCTGCCCGTTCAGATACCTGGATTGTAGTAAAGCCTCTTCGCTTTCTCGCTAATTTAATATTCCCGCCCAGGTGTTCAAGTACTTTCTGATGTTTAGGGAATAGTATTTGCTTTTTTGTCCTCATTTAATATGGGGTATATATTCCACAAATATAGGCATTCTGGGGATATTATACCCCATTTGTACATTTTTTTGACCTTAATGAAGACGGATGACTTCAGGTTTTTGTGAAATAAATGTCTTAGATATGGAAAAAACTGTCAAGCCGGTTCCCTTTTTTCAGCCGGTAATGGTAGAAAAATAATACAAGTGAGACCGGAAGAATTGAGACACTTAAAATCAATGACCATAATATATCCACAGAACCATTCATAAATTTATCCAGAACAATTTCAGTTAAAACACAAAATCCCGACAGGATAATAAATGCAGTTGCCACTATATTTAAACCTTTCATATGAACCACTTTGAACAGGAAAATGAGAATCCCTGCAGAAACGAAAACTGCAATTGTGACCGGAAGACCGATAGCAAGGAACCATTCCCTGCCTGTAACGATCAGATCTGTAAAAAACAGAGCAGTCAGCGTCGTAAGCAGAAGGCCGATGACAATTATCAAAGGTCTCTTATTTGCAAACTGACAAAGAGTCAGGATTACCCATGCTGATAATATCGATATATCCGATAATAGGGACCATCTCATCTCTTTGCTTATTAACAGATCAATTATTGTGCAACCCACGATTCCTGAAAAAGCTATTATTCCGCTTATCTCCCACAGATACCTTCTGTTTTCTTTTTTTTGAAGCTGAATAACACCTGTTGGATTATTACCGGGAACCTTGTCCTGTTCAACTCTGTTCAACGGATCCTTACCGCATAGCGGGCATATTTTTAATCCTTCATCCAGCTCCACGGCACAATTAATACATATTGTCATGCAACATAATTTTAGTCGTTTTTTAAAACCTTAACATGTATACCGGCGTCAGCAAAATGCCTTAAAATATACCGTTCAATCTCATTTGACTGAGTAATATTAGAGAAACTTATCCTTAACTTATCTTTATATGTTATAAGGGCAGCTGAGACCTTCACTTTTGGATTGGATGGAGGCGGAATAATCTCAAAGGAATCAACCATCTCCTCCATCTCGCCGGGTAGAGTGACCATTCCGAGATTGGTGACCACAGCAGTCCATCGTTTTGAAGCCAGACTTTTATAAATAGCTGAAATACCCATTTTTTTAATAAACAAAGGTAATATTCTGATCATTAAAAGCTTTTCGTAATGGACATTAGATGACAGGAATCTTGATATCTGTTTAAGATCAGCACCCAGCTGTATCTGGTGATGAACTGAACTGATTATTTCCTCAAATGTATAAACTCCAAGTCTTACATCAACTTCCGGAAGAATAAAAAGGGAAAAATTGCGCATTGTTCTGCACGGCAATTTATTTCTCATGTTAACCGGGACCTCAATCCTCAATACTTTTCGCTTTCTCTTTTTACCTTTCCCACCTTCTGAAAGGAAGACCTTCTGAAGCGCAAAAAAGTAAACTGCAACAAAATACTCGGTAAGTGATACTTTATGTTTCCTGGAAACTTTAAGGATTTCATCAACTCTGACCTCTGCACTAATTACTCTCATCCTTGGTCTCTCATTAAGCTTGTATGGAAGATGCCAGGCTTTTACAAGCTTTGAGGGAGGAGGCAGTTTCTGAAAGAACTTCTTATATCCGTCTTCAAATTCCTCTTCCTTTATTGGAGTTTCCGGCAGGATTATATCTCCAGCATTGCTGATTTGCTTTCCTGCAATTGTCAGATAATTATAAAGCAACGATTTAAGGTACTCAAGCGCACCTGCTCCATCTGTAAGTATATGAATGAACTCGACGGAAATCTTTTTACCCTTTATAATAATCCGATAAAGCAGCTCGTCTCTTCTGTTAACTGCAAATGCTGTGCAGGGGACTTCCTCGTCAGCCTGTATCCGTGGCAAACGATCGTTCAATTCAAGAAAATGCCAGAATATACCATGTCCCAGTGAGACATTGAAATATGGAAATCTTTTTGAAGTTATTGCTACTGCTTCTCTGATGGCTGAATATCTGACCGGTTCTTTTAACAAGGCAGTTATCCTGAAAACAGCAGTAAGATCCTTTGAGATAATCGCCGGAAAGAGTTTTGCAGCATTATCAAGCTTCAGCCAGCCTCTGTCATGAAAATTCGTTGAGCCTATAGCCATTCCTCCCCTTTGAATTATAACTATCCTGAATGCTTTTTGAAAAAAGACCAGATAACATCACAGGCTTCAAAATCCCTTGAAGTTCTCCCAATCAGCCAGACGGGCAGATACTGAAAGCCGCCCGGCCAGGTATGTCCACCACCCTCAACAGTATAAAGGACAACCTCTGTTCCGTCAATGCCGTTAAGATATTGCTTTTTAGCTACTCTTGTACCATCGCCTGGATCTATATCAGGCTCTTCAATAATCACTGGCGTTGCTGAACATTTATTAACCTTTACCCAGAATTTAACCGACTCATCCGCTGATATTACTCTTCCGAGCTTTGTTCTGTGAAAATGTCCGTAAATCTCACCCCCTTCAAATGGAACAAGAGGATCGTTCAGATTATTTATTGCTAATACGGAAACTGGATTTGATGGTCTGCAATCCGGGAAAAGCATGGAGGGAATATTTCCGTCTACCGGAGCAATGGCAGTTATTTTATGAGATAATTCACAGGCAAGCCGGTATGCCATAATTGCTCCGTTTGATATTCCTGTAACAAAAACCCGTTTTGGATCAGAATTGTAATTTCTGATCATATAATCAATTAATCCGGATATAAAGCCAACGTCATCTATGTTCTCCTTATGAGCACGGTCTTCAGCTTCTTCATCCATTCTTCCGTCATTCCAGTTCTTGTCAATTCCATCAGGATAAATTACAATGAATCCATCTTTATCCGCAAGTTTATTAAAGCCTCTCCGTGTAAGAAATATCATACCCCGACTGGTTACTCCCCTCCCATGTAGTACTATAATCATGGGTAACTTCAGAGATTTATCATAAAATAACGGGGCATGAATTATGAACTTTCGCCTGAGCCGGTCATGGACAAGTGAAACACTCAGATCATTTTTGCCTGGCAGGGGAAAGGATATCCGGCTGATTCCGGACAAAGCTTTAATAAAGAAATCCAATCCTCCTTCTGAAATTGATCTGAGTTTTTGCTTTATCATTATTCTATTTTGAATGACCCCATTATCAGATCACTTTCATCGCTGCTAGACCCCATATAAACCTGGTATTCCATCTTTTCCAGTTCCCATTCTTCTTTTTCAGGATCATAATATCTGATCTTATCCAGCGGACACTCTATTGTAACTCTATTCTTTTCTCCCGGATTTAGTGAGATCCTGTCAAATCCTTTCAGCAGCTTATGCTCCCTTTCAATCGAAGAATTATCAAATCCCAGATATAACTGTATAACCTGATCCCCCTGTCTCTCTCCTGTGTTGGAAAGATTGATCGAAGCAACAATGCGGTCGTCTTTCATTTCAACGGTCAGACTGTCTTGTACAAAACTTGTATATGATAGTCCGGATCCAAAAGGGAAGGAAGGTTTGTTACCATCGTGATCAAGCTTAATATATCCATGGTACCTGTCATATGTAACTTCAGTGGCCAGCCTGTCAAAGGCGGGATACTGACTTTCATCTTTTGCTACCGTAAAAGGTAATTTCCCGCCTGGATTAACATCTCCAAAGAGCACTTTTGCAATGGCAGTTCCTCCTTCCATCCCTGGATAGAAAGCATGGATTATGCCATTTATCTTGTCTTTCCATTCTTCAACTATTATGGCGCTTCCTCCTATCAGCACTGCAACAGAATTCTTGTTGAGGTTGCCTGTTTCCTGAAGTATTTTACTTTCGTTCTCATGAAGACGCAGACTCTCTCTGTCCCCACCGGCAGACACTTTACTGTTGGAAACAAACTCTCCCTCATCATCATGATCATAGCCAACCACATAGATAACTGCATCGGCTTTTGCGATATTATCCTTTAACCTGGCAAGATCTGATCCGTCGTCATAAATAAATTCTATTTCTGAACCATACTGACTAATCAGTCCTTTCAACGGAGTCACAACATATGCCGGTCTTACCCTGCTCGAACCATGATCTCCAATATTCTCATTAGCGGCCAGCTTTCCTGCTACAATGACTTTCTTTATTTTTGTTCTGTCAAAAGGAAGAACCGAACTGTTATTTTGCATCAGGACCATCGATTTTTCTGCAGCCTCAAGGGCAAGGGAAATATGTTCTTTGCACCCGGTCAGTGATTCTGGGTATTCCGGTAGTGGATCCGGGGCTGTCTCATATTTTAATACAGTCCGTGCTATGCGAAAAGCACTTTCATCTATAAATTTTTCCGGTACGGTTCCATTCTCAACAGCTTCCAGTAATTTTTTGCCGTAAAATCTTGTGGCCGGCATTTCAATATCGAGACCTGCTGTCGCTGATTTTTCAGTGCTACGTACACCCCAGACAAAATCACTTATAATAAATCCCCTGAAACCCCAGTCTTCTTTTAACAAGCTGGTTAATAGATGGGGACTTGCACAAACCTGGTCACCGCGGAATTTATTGTAAGATCCCATTGCGCTCGCAGCCCCGTTGTCAACACACTCTTTAAAATGTGCCAGGTACACTTCTCTCAGCACTCTTTCATCCACCTCCACATTTACTTCAAATCTTGTATTTTCCTGGTTATTTACAGCATAATGTTTAATACATGCCATTACATTATTCTTCTGAACACCCTTCATAAGAGAGCTTCCCATTTGTCCGGTCAGATAGGAATCTTCACCATATCCTTCCTGAGCCCGACCTCCGGCAGGATGACGTAATAAATTGATACAGACACCGCCGAAATAGTTACCCTCAGCAGCTCTTGTTTCTTTTCCGATAGCATCCCCAATCCTGAACTCAAGGTCTCTGTCAAATGAGGCTCCCCGGCTCATTGATACCGGGAAACAGGTTGCTTCACCGCTGACAAGTCCTCTGGGTCCGTCAAAAAATCTTACAGTTGGAATATTAAGTCTCTCATTGCCACCGGCCTGATATGATTTTTGATTATATTTCATCCCGTCACTTGCCATTTCCAGCCCGAATTTCAACATGCTTTTCAGTCTCGGTGTCATCATCTGGACTTTTTCCTTAGTGGTCATCTGCCCGACTGCATCTCTCGCCATTTTATCAATTTCTTCTTCCGGTATAACTCTGCGATCAAGAGTTATAATGTCGGGTTTTGGATTATGCTTAAGGACAAAAAAAGCGATCACTAAAGCCCCCAGGAATATCAGAATTCCGTATAAGATCTTCTTTAAAACTTTCATGATTTAATCTTTTGATGGTGCATGATAAAGATATGAAATATCATTTCAAAATATGTGTGACTCAAACCTGTACTTCCCCGACCTCAGTTCATAAACAGCCTTACCTTCTTCGTACCTTAGAAATATGACTCCCTTCGACCTCTTCACCGGCTTTCCATTCTCTTTAACCTTACCCGGTTGTGCAGCCGGAAGGTAAAGTGTAGCAGTTGTATTCGGAGGTACAATTGCAGAATAGGTGAGAATATTATTTGCGAGTTCCCATCCGCTGCTTATTCTTCCATACATTGAATCAAAATGTCCGCTGGCCCTTTCCATCTGTCCGGTTGGATCCGGGTGAGGCTGGAGTATGAATTTTCTGAAACCAGGTTCATCACGTTCTATTCCCAGTGAATAGGCCATCATCCATTGACCTACAGCCCCAAAGGAATAATGATTAAAGGAATTCATGCTGTTGTTGCCGTCAAACCCTTTCTCAATTGTGTAACCATTAAGCCTTTCCCAGATCGTCGTTGCACCCTGATCGATAGCATAGAGCCATGAAGGATATTTATTGTTTTGAAGTATCCTGTAAGCCAGATCACTGTATCCGTTATCGGATAGTGCTTTGCTGATCCAGGCAGTCCCAATGAATCCGGTCATAAGGGAATATTGTGGACGTGTTGTGCCACCATCATCCTTGTTCTCGCGCTGTACAGATTCAGCAAGGTTTTTAGCCATATAGGGTATATTCTCATTGTTAAAGGCCCCTAAAGCCAGACCGACAGCATAGGATGTCTGGGTATCGGAAAGCTTCCCGTCAGGACCCTGGATGGTCTTCCTGTCAGCGTTTACAAATGTTCTGTTAAAGAATTCTTTCCGTTCATCATACATTTTCTGGTATTTCTCAGCATCCACGCTTTTATTAAGGATCTTTGCCACCCTGACCATTATTTCCAGATCGAAGATATGGTACACAGTTACTATCAGATTTGTTCCAGTCTGGCTGACCTGAGGTCCCAGCCAGTCACCTAACTGATTATCCGAGCTGAGACCTGTTTCTTTTCTGATCGTTGTTGCTAAATAATCGGCATAGGCAGACATCGCATTATAGTGCTCCTCAAGTAAACCGACATCTCCATATTGCTGATACACCTCCCAGGGTACAGTAATTCCTGCACTCCCCCAAAGAAGTCCACCAAAACCACCTCCGAGCGGTGCAATATCTGTGAATTTACCCGCAGTTGTCTGTACGTCACGCATAGCCAGTAAGTGCCGTTTAAGAAACTGATCAGAATTAGAAACATAGGTAGCCGTCCGCGAAAATACTGACAGGTCGCCGGACCATCCCATTCGTTCATTCCTTTGCGGGCAATCAGTTGGAACAGATAAAAAATTACCCCATGTGGACCATATTATATTTTCCCAGAGTCTGTTTACTTTTGGATCAGAGGATTCGTAATCTGATGTCACCTCACGGGCTGAACTTATCACTAATCCTTTCACTGATTCAGGAGGTAAAGGTTTCTCAATACCTGTGATCTCAAGGAATCGGTAACCATGGAAAGTGAATCGTGGTTGAATGATATCCTCATCCCCCTTCAGAATATAAATATCCTGTGCCAATGCTGCACGGATATTTTCGATCATAATCATTCCGACATTATTGTCATATTCCGGCAGGTCAGGATATTTCACTTCAGCATAACGCAGAGTTATCTTATTACCGGGTACCCCATTTTTAATCCTTATCCGGGGGATACCAACCATATTTTGTCCCATGTCATATACAAACACACCCGGACGAACTTCCTCAACCCTGACTGCTGTTAATTCCTTAACAATGCCAGCATTCTCACCGATCTGCCCGATGAGTGACATTTTGTCAAAATTGAAAACATTGTTCGTTCCTCCGGTATATACTGTTCCGCTCAACGGTATCGCCACGGCTGTTGTCCATGAGCTATCATCGAAACTTACTGAATTCCAGCCATTAACAGAACTTTCTCTGGTTGCATCATATATCTCTCCCTGAAAAAAGCTGCCATAAATAAGTGGACCATTATTATAAAACTTCCAGTCGCGGTCATTTGTAGTTACCAACGCTGAAGAACCATCAGAATAGGTAATGACCAGCTTTGCCAGCAACGACTGACGATCACCGAAAAAATTCCAGTTGCCGCCTGTATATGTTATGTTACCGCTCCACCAGCCTTCGCCGAGCCACGCTCCAATGACATTCTTTCCTCCCGGAACAATATGTGAAGTAACATCATAAGTCTGGTACATATGAGTTTTGTTGTATTGAGTAAGTCCCGGATTAAAATAGTCCTCCCCGATCCTTTTACTGTTGATATATATTTCATAAATGCCCCTTGCAGTAACATAAAGCCGGGCACTCTTTACAGCTTTGTCTGAAGCAGAAAACTCGGTTCTCAGCATTGGCATTGCATTGCGGCTGGGATCTGCAACGACGAGAATTCCGTTATTACCGCCGGTGATCATATATGCACCACCTTTTACGGAAAGGCCTGATTCACTGTCGTTTGCAAAGTCTTTATATATCCCCTTATATTCAGCTGTATTCAGATCTTCTCCAAAAAGCTTATTTGATGGCTCACGGTAATGAGTTACCTCAACATCTGAAAAACTAGCATTCTGCCCCGGTTCCACTGAAAAACCTATATCCGCAAGCATAGGAAAAGCAATGTAATCGCCACCCTGACCAACAGGATTAAAATTAATGCCACCTTTGCCTCCTGGTTTCCGATCTGCTATCAGAACTGATAAACGGTGATCATTATCCAAAGCATCAATAAAAACATTAAATACTCCGAAAACATTCTCCAGAAAGAATTTATGTTTATCATATTTATTTTCATTATTAATAAATTTAAGGGGAAGCGATGCAACTAATAAAGGCTTATCTGCTATATCATCCGGATGATACCCGACACGATAAAAATTGAGTCGTGCGAAACCTTTCTCAGAGCCATCGACTGATGTAATATCAAGTTCAATTTTTATAAAACTGCCGTTGGGTTTTGATTCAATGTTGAAGATATTTTTGTTCCTGTCAAGGAGACGGTTGTCGTTTGCACCCAGAATGAAAGAAGCCTTTGTGCTTTTAGATTCACTGTCTAACTTAAGGGAATAATTCAATTTAAAGACAGAAAGGTAATGAGATTGAAATACTAGGTCATCAGGACCCCCTCCTATCCATTTTGCTCCTTCCCATGCTTCTGAACCGGGATCAGCATTCATTAGTCCGGTTTCAAACCATGAAGTATTCGAGGCAGATTTTCCTTTCTGATCCCATACAATCACTGTCCATGTATAACGGGTACATGGTTCTATCTGATCACCGGAATAGGGTATACCTACTGACTTGTTTCCCTGTACCTTCCGGGAATCCCACACAAATAAACCTTTCGGATCCTTTACAATGATCTGGTAAGCTGTCTGCCAGATATTGCGTTCATCAGAAGTGGTTCTCATCTGCCAGCTGAACCGGGGAGATTTCATGTCAAGACCAATTGGTGTTTTACAATACTCAACCCTGAGGTTATCAATCAGTGTCTCCCTATGGGCTTGAATACTAAATGCGGGAAATACTATTGAAAAAATTAGAACCCGCATAATTGTGATTTGGAAATTTCTTATCATAGCCTTGATTATCTTTAATATATATCATGGTAAAGATAAAAAAATAACTACAGCAGGAAGCCAATGGATAAAGGTTTGCATTGATAATATTAAAACACTTTGTACTATATTTGTTACTTTTATCTGCAAAAAATTTAAAAAGTTCATTTAACAATTTATAAAGATTATGAAAAAAGCATCCCTTATCTCTCTTATGACTCTTCTGATGATCACATTGTTCACAGCCTCACTTTCGGCTCAGTCAAATACATCTTATGAAGATTATTTTACTGGTAAATGGAAATTTACTCTTAAAGATCTTGTCAATTATGATATAAACATGGTTTTAGATATTAAGAAAAGTGAAGGGACAATCAGAGGGGAAGTTAGTATTCCCGGAAGCGGAGAAGCACCCTTAGAAATTACCGGTATCACGTTAATAGATTCAACTTTTGCCTGCACTTCCGCTGTAATAGGATTTGATATGCCCCTGATCATTACCAAAAAGGACGAAAAAAATGTGACAGGAACTATGTTTGGAATTCATATCGAAGGGTTAAGGTCAGAACAGGAATAAACAGTAAAAACATACTCAGGCAAAATAAGCTAATACCTATACTTTTCTTCCCCTTTTTACTTTGTATACCACTGGGATCAAATCTTTTTCTACATTTGCAGCCCAGAAGAATCCCTATATGGAAGAAATAAGAAATATAGCTGTAATAGCACATGTTGATCACGGGAAAACCACACTCGTCGATCGTATCTTATATCAGGTAAAGCTATTCCGCGAAAACCAGATGATGGGTGATCTTATTCTCGACAGCAACGATCTGGAGAGAGAGAGAGGGATAACAATACTCTCAAAGAATGTCTCTGTTCGTTATAAAAATATCAAGATCAACATTATAGATACTCCAGGCCATTCTGATTTTGGCGGGGAGGTCGAGAGGGTACTGAATATGGCCGAGGGAGTTCTTCTTATTGTTGATGCATTTGAGGGGCCAATGCCGCAGACCCGTTTTGTCTTGCAGAAAGCTTTGGAGCTGGGGCTTAAACCCATTGTAGTTGTAAATAAAGTTGACAAGCCGAACTGTAACCCGGAAGAGACACAGGAAAAGATTTTTGACCTGATGTACAATCTTAAAGCTACTGAAGATCAGCTCGACTTCCCTACTGTCTATGGATCTGCGAAGAAGGGCTGGATGGGTCCTGACTGGTCGAATCCGACAACTGATGTCAGTTATCTGCTTGATACTATAATAAAGTATATCCCATCAGCTGAAATAGAAGAAGGTACTCTTCAGATGAGAATCTCTTCACTGGATTATTCTTCATATATGGGACGTATTGCTGTCGGAAAAATAGTCAGAGGCACGCTGGTACCTGGAAGTCAGGTATCGCTCATCAAACGCGATGGAAGATCTATAAAGAACACTGTAAAAGAAGTTTATCTTTTTGAAGGACTGGGCAAGGTAAAGACGAAAAAACCTGTTCATTCAGGTGAGATATGTGCTGTGTTCGGGATGGAAGATTTCGAAATAGGCGATACTATAGCTGATGGATTTGCTCCGGAAGGACTTTCTTATATGCCTGTCGATGAACCTACAATGAGTATGCTCTTCACTTCAAATAATTCTCCTTTTTTCGGACGTGAAGGGACACTCGTCACATCACGCCAGCTGAGAGACCGGCTTTTCAGGGAGACTGAAAAAAACCTGGCATTGAGAGTTGAGGAGACAGACCAGTCTGAGACTTTTATGGTCTTCGGGCGGGGTATCCTTCATCTTTCTATTTTGATTGAGACAATGCGGCGTGAGGGTTTTGAACTGCAGGTCGGACAACCTAAGGTGCTGATAAGAGAAATCAATGGAATAAAGAATGAGCCTGTAGAGGTTCTGACTATTCAGGTACTTGATAAGTTCACCGGTAAAGTGATTGAGCAGGTGACACAGCGAAAGGGTGAGATTGTGAATATAGAAATTAAAGATGACCGCGCTTATCTGGATTTTAAGATCCCGGCACGTGGCATAATAGGTCTCAGGAATCAGATTCTGACCGTAACTGAAGGTGAAGCTGTCATGGCACACCGTTTCGAATGTTATGAACCCTGGAAAGGGGAAATGTCAGTCAAGCGCAATGGTTCGCTGATAGCAATGGAGACAGGTATGGTTGCAGCATACGCTTTGGATAAACTTAAGGATCGTGGCAAATTTTTCATCTTTCCGGGAGAAGAAGTATATATGGGACAGATCATCGGAGAAAACACACGTCAGAGCGACATTACTGTTAATGTCATAAAAACGAAAAAACTGACCAATATGAGGGCTTCAGGTTCAGACGACAAGATCCTGCTTGCTCCCCCGGTCAGGTTCTCACTGGAGGAGGCAATGGAATTTATCGCTTCTGATGAATACATTGAGATCACACCTAAATCGATGCGTCTGAGAAAGATCATGCTTGATGAAATTGATCGTAAAAGAGCCAGGGACTAAAAATTAATTTTCATATCTTTAACTTTAATAATTCATAAACTTTGTGTAGCCTTTGTGAAATCCTTTGAGTTCTTTGTGGTTAAAGATTTTTAAACCACAAAGTATCACTAAGGTAATAACTAAGTAACACAAAGGAATACAGTAAATTATGAATAGTTATGAATTAAACAGATTAAGATAGAATAGCCTCTGGATCTGAAAAAAATTTCGATCAATTTATATTTGTGAAGAATGAAAAGGAGAGACTTTGTTAAAACCACTGGATTTGCTTCGATAGGTACAATGGCTGCTGCAGGTATGTTGCCGGAACCGGCAACTGCTGCAGTTAATACCGTACCGGAAATGAAAATCAAGAAAATTGATGTAGTCCGTGATCATAAATTCCAGGGACGGAGTCTTCAACAGATGTGGGTGCGATTATATACCGATAATGGCATCATGGGAGTTGGTGAGACTTACTGGAACACTAATGCCCAGGTTGGTGTACTGAAGGATAAGAAGAACATGATACTTGGCCATGATGCTATCGAGATGACAACATTCATGGACAATATCAGGAATGACAGCTGGGGCGGATCAAGCGGAGCAGATATGAAGATAATCTCTGCTTTAAATATGGCGCAGTGGGATATACTTGGTAAAGCAGCAAACATGCCTGTTTATAAACTGCTCGGAGGGAAATTCCGTCCTGAACAACGACTTTACAATACAAGTAATGCTGTTGCCGGTATGACAATGGAAAAAGACGCTGAGAAGATGACTAAATTCCTGATGGATAAGGGAATAAAGGGCGTAAAAATATGGCCCTACGATACTGTTGCTGCTAAAAACAAGGGAAGCTACATCTCTCCTTCCGAGCGCGAGAAATGCCTCGACTGGATAAAACGTATAAGAAACACTGCCGGAAAAGATTTTGAGATCGGGATTGAATTCCACACACGATGGAACCTGCCTTCAGCTTTAAATATTGCTAAAGACCTTGAACCTTACGATCTGATGTGGATCGAGGATATTCTTGGTGAGGACAACATGGATTCCTATTCGATCTTATGTCGCGACACCTCCTGCCCAATAGCAGTGAGCGAACGCCTGGCAACAAAATTCCGCTTTCGTGAGGTCCTGGAAAGCAAAGCCGCGGATATTATAATTCTCGACATCGCATGGTGCGGAGGTATATCTGAAGCCAAGAAGATTGTAGATATGGCTGATGCCTATTACATACCTTTTGCTACGCATAACTACGGCGGACCTGTACTCTGGATGTCATCGATACATCTCGGTACAGCAGCCAGGAACTGCTTTATTACCGAGAGCAGCTGGGAAATGTACACGAATGTATTTCCTTACTTTATAAAAAATACTCCTGTACCCGTAGATGGTTTCGTGCGTCCTCCGGAAGGTCCTGGTCTTGGCATTGAATTCAGCGATGAGCCGATTAAGAATGGGGATGCTGTTGTGGAGATCATAGGAGAGATCTGATAAAAAGCTTTTATAATAATTTTGCGGGATTAACTTATTTATTCAGGCAGCCAGGTTTCAAAATGGTAGTTTTTTGTCTTACAAATAATTTTACATGAACGCAACATCAAAAAGAGTAATTATTTCTATAGTGGTTACTGTATCAGCGGTTATTTTGTTCTTGCTTTTCAGGACAACCTCCGGAATAAAAGCAGATCCGGGTGAGTTTCCGCAAACCCGGATTTCTAACGGAATAATTAATGCTACTTTATACCTTCCGGATGCTTCAAATGGATACTATAGGGGAGCAAGATTCGACTGGTCAGGTGTCATTCCCTTACTTGAGTATAGTGGTCATTCTTATTTCGGACAATGGTTCACTAATTATGACCCTTATTTGCATGATGCCATCATGGGGCCGGTTAATGATTTTTACCCTCTGGGTTATGACGAAGGTCAACCGGGTGATACTTTTATCAAGATAGGCATCGGGGCTTTTGAAAAGGAGGATAATAAACCCTACTCGTTCAGCAGGCCTGCCGGTCTGATTGATTCCGGAAAATGGAAAGTGCGTAAAAAACGCGACCAGGTTATATTTACTCACATACTTAATAATTCAGGTTACTCTTACGAGTATATTAAGTCCGTCACTCTGCATAAGAACAAACCCATTATGATCCTTTCCCATACAATTATTAACCACGGTCAGAAAACTATTGAAACCGATGTTTATAATCACAACTTTCTTGTCATTGATAATCAGCCAACCGGTCCTGATTTTACTGTGGAATTCCCGTTTGAGTTGACAGGGCAAATCAGAAGTGGAGCAGAGAAGGCAGAATTTTTTGAAAATAGAATTCTGTTACTCCGGAAATTGGTCCCGGGAGAGTCTATATATTGTGGCAATATTGAAGGCTTCAGCCCTGAAGATTATGACATAAAAGTTGAAAATAAGAAAACCGGGGCAGGTGTCCGGATCAAAGGCGATAAACCTTTGTCACGGTTAGTATTCTGGGCTTCTTATGCAGTACTTAGTCCGGAACCTTATAATAAAATTCTGGTAAGACCATCAGAAAAATTCAGCTGGAATATAACTTATGAATTTTACTCATTTTAAATTATTGGTATAAATTCTGTATTATCTCAAACCAAGCTCAAGAAACTATTATTAATATAATCATCTGAAGGCGACTAAAGCTGCCTGTGATAAGCAGTAGCTTAAAGGGGGTAAATTATTAATATTATTGAAACATGAGAATCAGTCTTGTAGTAGTCCTTTTATTATGTTTTGGTATATTAGCTCAATGCCAGACTGGAAAAAGAACATATAAACTCCTGGTTGGAACTTATACCAAATCATCCGAAAACGATGGAATATATGTTTATGAATTTGATAGCAACTCAGGAGATGCTAAGGCTATTTCAAAAATATCAGGAGAAGAAAATCCTTCCTATCTGGCTGTCAGTTTTGATGGAAAACTTGTGTATGCTGTAAATGAGGTCCGTGATGGAAAAGTAAGTTCATTCAAATTTGACAATATTACCGGGGAACTCACATTTATAAATCGTGTCAGCTCTGGTGGTGTAAATCCCTGCTACATTTCCATAGATAATAAGAATAAATACGTTTTTGCAAGCAATTATGGAAATGGTAGCCTTTCTGCAATTCCTTTAAATGCAGATGGTTCACTCAGGGATGATTTACAGATCATCCAGGAGGAAGGCAGCAGCATCCATGAACGACGACAAACGGGTCCTCACGTGCATTGTACGGTCCTTTCACCAGATAATAATTTTTTGTTCACAGCCAATCTTGGCGCAGATAAAATAAGTGCTTACAGATTTGAGGCTCCCAAAACTTCCAATCCATTAACCCCTGCTAATCCAGCCTACATATTAGTCGAAAAAGGAAGTGGTCCCCGGCATTTTACTTTTCATCCGAACGGAAAATTCGCATATCTGATCACAGAATTTACCGGGAAAATAGTTGCATATGATTATAAGAACGGGATATTGGCTGAGAAACAAACTATTACGATGGTATCTCCGGATTTTAAAGGAAGGGTGGAGGGTGCAGATATTCATGTCTCACCTGATGGTAGTTTCTTATATGCATCAAATCGCGGTGATGTAAATGATTTAGTTATTTATTCAATAGATAAATCAGGAGAGATGGATCTTATTGGTCGTCAACCGACCCTGGGTCAATCTCCCCGTAATTTTGTGATTGATCCTACCGGCAATTTTCTTCTGGTCGCTAACCAGAATAGTAATGAGATAGTAATTTTTCGGAGGGATCATAAAACAGGATTACTTACCCCTTCAGAAAAGAGTATTCAGCTAAGCAACCCTGTATGCTTGAAATTCTGTTACTAAACAATGACAGGAGGTTATACGACCTGTATTTAAGGGATATCAAGGTTTTTATAATCCTGAAAATGATTTCATCACCAGGATCTCAGGAATTGATATCAGTTCAATTCCTGTGGCTTTACCAAGGTTTCGCGAGTATTGTTTACGTACCGGATCGTTCCAGTGTTCATGTACACCAAGACTGTTAAGGGGTTTCCCGCTATTATCAGGATCATAAATGATCCCCTCAGGCCAGTTTCTCGGATCTGCTGCCTGGTGCAGGTAATCATCAACTCCATGCCAGTTAGGATTGCTTTCGTTTGAATTGTTAGACGCGTCGTGTTTATTGATTCCATTCCACTCGGCCCTGAGAAAGTCATAGCAAACCGATTCAAGTGCAACCTGATCCTGAGATAAGAATATTGAATTACACCAATCGTTGTTAAAGGGAGGCATAAAATACTTAACAGGGCCCCTGGTTTCGCTCGAACCTCCGGCAAATAAAGCATCTACTAAATAAAGTAAAGTGTTTTTCCCCAGATATTTACTTCCCATTATATCAACAAACACACGGTATTTATTATACCCTCCATTATCTGGTATGGATCCTCTTGTAACAATAAGGTTCCTGTGCAAATGATTTGCCGTCGGGCTTGCAATGGAGCCGAAATGATTCTTGGCAGTTAATGATATACCCGCTGAAAGATGTGGTTTAAGACATGCAAGATTGATCAAATAATCTGCCTTTTCCATAACATCATATAATTTTTCCGGAGTGCTCTTGTTTGAATAGAATAAAAGTCCGTCATTAGATGGAGTAATTAATGTGCGGCCATGTTTATCTGAGAACTTATCGGTGTATACAACATTTGGGAATTCCTTGAACCATACATCATAATTGTGACCATAAGTGTGTGTCATGGGATCTCCGACTGCGATATCTTCCTGGGCTATACCCAAATCGTTGACAAGCTCCCTTAGTATCTCAAGCACAATATAGGGACCTGTCTCAGTGGCCCCAAAATTGCCTTTTCTCCTGTTTTCTTCCGGTTTTAAGATTGCAGGGAAATAATATCCTTTGTCTTTATCCTCCTGGTTCAGTACCCATCTTGCAGTTCCCTGATTTATCTTGATAAAGATCTTTTCTCCCTTTATATAACCTTTGTCTTTCTGGGATTTGCTGCTATTGAAAGTATGAAAAAGCTGATCCCATGATTCAGCAGCTGTCGATTTTCCGGTAAGTTTTATCAGTGCATCCCGGAACAATGTTCCAACAACTTTTTCATTGGTGTTTTGTGGTAACCAGTACCAGTCCTGAGTATCAAAGCCTGGGACACATTTTTCGTTTGTTGCATCAGGATTCCAGGTCCATACAACTCTGCCCGGATTTACTCCCATAGCCTGACCAAAAGGCTGGTTTGGTCCATCATCAGGACCGGTTTTGGGTTGCGCAACTGCGTATAAATTCTGAACACCATTGGGTATTGAAATTAACATGAAAGCAAGCGCCACAAGCAGGAAAGTACCAGCTGCCAAATATCTGGCAAGGTAGAAATTCTTCCTGGCTCTTTTGAATGCTAATGCTATGCCACTAAGCGATAACAGATATACCACAAAACCTGACATGAATGGAGCTGCGACTTGCATACACGGGTATCCGGCACGGGAGGGTTTGGGTATAACCCTGATAAGGAACCAGGCGGTAGAGATTATCCCCATTAGCAGGAGCAACAATCTGGGCGGAAAATGGTGGTCATACATCCAGTTTCTGATTTTGCCTAATTTCCCTTTCAACATAAAAATGTCAAACTTTTTCTTATCCATCTTCTTCAAAATTAATAATCTACTTAGTTCATTTTTTAAAGGCGATAACCTGATTATTCTTACTTGAAGTGTATTAAAATGCAATGAGCTTAAATATAATTCTTTTTTTAATTGTTTCCTCAATACTGACATTACATTACAATAGCTTTCAGTAATTTCTGCATCCAATTCCGGTTCAGGAGAAAAGAATGACCAATTGAAAAGAATACCAGGGATAAGGAATACAGTCAGAAAAAATCATGATATGTTAAAGTATGTTAAATTGCTATACAACAGGGAGCAGGTGGGAAATGTATATCAATGTCTTTGTCTGGTTCATTATGAATACACAAGTTCCTCTCCGCAGTTTTATCATCTCCCCTGAGGGTCAGGATCTTGGCATTAAATTCAGCGACGATCTGATTAAGAATGGGTATGCTTTTGTGGAGATAATTGGAACAATCTGATAAGTTCTCCTGACTTTAAAAAATATTTTGTATTTTATCAGATTGTTATAACTTTATCCTATGTTCCTTTTAATATGAAAGATTTCACAATATATTGTGATATGGATCTGATGCAGGAGATCAAAGCTGGAAATATGCTTGCATTTGATGCACTATACAGTAGGTATATTAAAAAACTGTACAAATTCACCTGTTCAATAACTTAAATCTTCTGAAGAAGCTGAACTTTTAGGGTTGTTCTTTACCATCAGAGAAACTGACAATAAAAGAAAAATACAAAAAAAGAGACTGCCTATGAAACATATCCAATCCTGAAAAGAAGGCAGGAAAGTGTTGGCCCACTAATTCCTGCCCGACTAAGTAACTGTTTTATCGAAACAATTAGTAACCTTAATCATTTCAAATCTATGAAAAAATTCCGAAATTACTTTGAAAGGGATTTTTATGAGTTCTTTTCAAAAAAAACAATCAGAGTTATGAAAATCACGCTCTTATTATCATTTGCGACTGTTTTTCAGCTTTTGGCTACTGAAACTTATTCACAGATAGCTAAGCTTTCGATGAATCTCGAGAACATCAGGATAGCTGATGCTCTGAAAGAAATCGAGGATCAGAGTGAGTTTTACTTTCTCTACAGTCCAAAGTTGATTGATGTCGAAAAGAAAGTGACCATTGCCGCCAGGGAAGAAAATATTACAAATATTCTGAGCGATATGTTCGACAATAAGGTCACTTATTCTATACACGACCGACAGATTGTCCTTTCTCCTAAAGAAGAATTGGATGTCAACATGGAATTTCCTCAGCAAGCTGTAACCGGGAAAGTAACAGACAGATCCGGATTGCCTGTTATTGGAGCCTCAGTAGTCGTTACTGGAACCACTGTCGGGACCCTCACTGATAATAATGGAAATTTCTCCCTTTCTGTACCAACGGGGGCAACAACTCTCATATTTTCATTTGTCGGCATGGTTCAACAGGCGGTGCAAATTGGGAACAGGGCTGTCATCAATATTACTCTTGAGACAGCAGAAATAGAAATGGGGGAGGTTGTTGTAACTGCTCTGGGTATTAAAAGAGAAGTCAGAACACTCGGTTATGCCACAAGTGATGTGAAGAAAGCCGAAATATCAGAGAACCGTGCATCAACAGCATTAGGATCTCTACAGGGAAAGATCAGCGGGGTTAATATAACATCATTGACAAGAGGCCCAATGGCATCTAATAAAATCCGTATTCGGGGTCAATCATCGTTCAGTGGATCAAATACACCTCTTATTGTGGTTGATGGAATGCCAATAGATAATACCAGTTATCAGGGGGCGAGGGGTGTTTCAGTAACTTCTTCAGATGGTGGAGATGGATTATCAAGTATTAATATGGATGATGTTGAAAGCATGACTGTCCTGAAAGGGGCCGCTGCTGCTGCACTCTATGGATCGAGAGCCAAAGATGGAGTAGTGATGATCACAACAAAGCAAAGAGGAGAAGGTCAGGGACTTGGAGTAGAATATAATGTAAATTTCACAACTGATACTCCTCTCGATTATACTGATTACCAGTATGAATATGGACAAGGTGAAGGAGGTATAAGACCTACAGCCCCTAATCCTACTTCAGGGGTGTGGAGTTTTGGTGAGAAGTTTGAACCCGGGATGACCCAGATATTATTTGATGGTGTTGAAGTTCCCTATGAACCTGTTTACGATCGAATTAGAAAATTCTATGAAATCGGTACAAACCTGTCAAATACCGTGACACTGGCCAATAATTCGGATAGAGGTGGTTTCAGTTTATCTTTTGCAAATACAACCAGCAAAAGCTTTGTACCAAATTCAAATTTCAAGAGGAATACAATAAACCTTGGATTTGATCAGAATATTTCCAAGAACCTGAAAGTAACCGGTGTAATCAACTATTCTAATGAGATTAATAAAAATCCGGCACAGGTTGGCGGACAGGAATTCTCTTCTCCAAGCGCGGTTTATACTATGTCTAACTCTATGCCTTGGTGGTTACTTAAAGAGAAAATGCTGGATGCAAACGGAGATGAGTTTGTTTATTCAAGGTTTCTGCCCCGTACTAATCCATATTTTTCTGTTTATGAACACTTTGAGAATATTAATAGAGATAGACTTTTTGGAAATGTTGCAATACGGTACCAGTTAACCGATTGGCTCTATATACAGGGGAGAGCAGCCCAGGATTTTTACAGTCGTGCTCAAAACTATAACATTCCCAATGGATACGCTGCTATTGCAGCAGCGCCGGTTGGTTATGTGAAAGGATCATATTGGGATGAATCACGTCGTTTCCGCGAAAGGAACTACGATTTCCTTGTTGGCGGAAATCAGAAATTCGGAGATTTTGGTTTAGATGTGACACTGGGAGGCAATCAGATGTATCGCCGGATGGAATACTTAAATGTGGCTGTTCAGGATTTTGTCCAGAGGGGATTATATACTATTATGAACGGACGCGTAAAAGACCCTTTATATAGTTTGAATGAGAGGGCTGTCAATTCACTTTATGGTTCAGCAGAGTTTTCCTTCAGGAATTTTATCTATCTGACCTCCACCTTACGTAATGACTGGTTCTCGACACTTGCTACAGGAAACCGGAGTATTCTATATCCATCAATTACCGGGAGTTTTATATTTACAGATGCTTTTAAAGGCAGGATGCCGGCCTGGCTATCTTTCGGCAAAATCAGAGCAGCCTATGCCGAAGTTGGGGACGATAATGTTTCTGCCTATTCTGATGCATTGTACTATGAAATGGAAAATAATTCCTACCCCAGTCCTTCCGGTGACCTTGTCCCGGTTGGAGGCATAAATACAGGTACAATTCCTAACGGTAACCTTCGTCCCTTAAGAGTGTCTGAAGCAGAGGTTGGATTGGATCTGAGATTATTTCAAAATGCAATAAGTTTCGATGTTGCTGTTTATAGAAAAGTTAGTAAGGACCAGATAATCTCAGCCCAGGTTTCAAACACTTCAGGATACAACAGCCAGTTGATAAATATCGGACAGAGTATGAATCAGGGATTTGAATCATCGATAACTGCATCACCTGTTAATACAAAATCTTTCCAATGGAGTGTAAATGCTAATGTTACCTATAATATATCAGAAGTACAGAAACTTGGACTAACTGAAGCAGATACAATGATATCCATTGGTTCAGTAAGGGAGATTGTCGGTAGACCACTGGGACAGATTTTTGTTTATATGTATTTAAGGGATGATCAAGGAAGAATGATTATTAATAAAAACAGTGGTTATCCAATGAGATCAGGTCTTATCAATGTCGGCTGCAACCAGCCAAACTGGTATGGAGGTATTACCAATACATTTACTTTCAAAGGAATAACACTTTCAGCTTTAGTTGACTTCAAATTAGGGAAAAACTATATCATTAATGGAGGTGGTAATAAGAATGTGTGGAGGCATGGTTTGCATAAGGGAACCTTACCAGGTCGCGATGTAGGGTATGTTGTAGCGGATGGCGTTTATCCGGATGGAACCCCTAATATTACACAGGCAAAAGTCCAACCATATTATGAATCCATAACAGGAAATGTCATTGATGAACCATTCCTCTATAATGGTGGATTCTGGAAGCTTCGGCAAATAAACTTAAGCTATAACTTTACAAAGCTATTGCCTCAATCATTTTTCATAAAGGGACTCAGGGTAAGTATTGTGTCAAACAATGTGCTCACAATAAAAAAATGGACAGAGAATATGGATCCTGAAGAATTGTACTCGTTTTCTGATAACTCAAGTGGTACCGGTTGGTCAAGCTTACCACTCACAAGATCTTTGGGATTTAATGTCAATGTTAAATTTTAAGCTGTTCCGGGTATCATAATAATTCACTTATTAAATATTTGATTATGAAAAAGATAAATAGATACACAATAATATTTTTGGTGATCGTAGTTGCAGGTTTGGTTTCGGGTTGTGAAAAGGGATTTACAGAAATGAATATCAATAAAGTTGATCCGACAGCTATGAATCCATATCTTCAAATGAACAGATCGATCGTCAATTTCTGGCCTAATACGCAGCTATGGCCGGTTTATCATTATGCTATTGTTCAGCAGATCTTTACACCTACAGGAAGTTCCGTACAGGGGGCCAATTATAACCAGATTAGCTACGGATTTAATTACGATGTTATCTGGAATACATACTATACGAATTCCGGGAAAAATATCATAGATGTTGTAGCTAAAACAATAGATGTTCCATCGCGGCAGAACGTATATAATGCTGCCAGAATATTCAAAGCTTACATATTTATGGTCATAACCGACACATATGGAGATTGTCCGTACTTTGAAGCAGGGAAAGGTTATCTGGAAGATATAACATTCCCGGCGTACGATAAACAGGAGGAGATCTATGCAGACTTATTGAAGGAACTGGAAGAGGCATCAGCTGCCCTGGATCCGGCAGCCTATACTTCAAAAGAGGATATTATGTATGGTGGAAACATAGCTAAATGGAAAAGACTTGGGTATTCTCTGATGTTAAGAGCAGCAATGAGGCTCGTTAAGGTCGATCCCGCTTTAGCAGAATCATGGGCTAAAAAGGCAGTTGCCGGGGGATTGATGCAATCGAATGCTGATAATGCAGTAGTGAGGCATTCTTCATTATATATCAACTATAATGGTTATATGTTCTCAGGACGTGAATATGCTACATTCTATCTTACAAAAGCATTCGTTGACTATCTGAAATCAACAAATGATCCTCGTCTTCCGAAATATGCGATGAGGTACGTAGGAGCAAAGAGCGGTGCACAATTCACTTTAGACAGGTTAACTTCCGATCCGGCACAAATGATTGGAATGCCTTTAGGTTATAATGATGTTACTATTCTGACAAGATTGGCTACAGACGGAGTGGCCAGCAGGTTTGACTATTCTCTGGCAAATATTCGTACTGTATTACAGGTTTCATCACCAGAATATTTTGTCACATATGGGCAAACTCAGCTATTACTGGCAGAGGCGATCTTCAGAAATTGGGTAACAGGAGATGCTTCCGCTGTTTTCTCAAATGCAATCCGCGCAAACTTGGAGCAATTATCAGAATATGGGCCCACTGCAACGATTTCTCAGGCTGATATTGATACATACGTTGCAGCCAATCCTTTAACGGCTGGCACAGAACTTAATCAAATTAACACAGAGTTTTGGGTTGCATCATTCCTGAATGGTCCGGAACTGTGGGCTAATTTCAGGAGGAGCGATTTACCTGCCCTGGAACCAAATCCTTATCCAGGTTCGGAAGTTCCCGGAGACTTTATTCACAGGTTACCATATCCGACCAGTGAATATGTCGTAAATCAATCGCATGTTCAGGAAGCCAACACTAATCAGGGTCCGGATTTAATTGGAACGCGTGTTTGGTGGGATAAAAATCTTAAGTAAAATCATCAAAATAGTGTAATCACAGGTATGCCGTCTATCTGCATACCTGTGAATACAACTTAATTATTGAATTAATAATTAAATACTTAATCTATTGAATATGACAAAAATGAAAAAAACAACTCAATCGACAACATTTAAGATGAATGTCGGGAGTACTGCTTTTGCTTACAATGGAGCAGGGATTTCTGAGATTGTTCAGCAAAGACGATCTCGCTTAAAGACCCCGGTAAATGAAAGTATTCCGGGGAAAGCTGTAGGAGCCCTGGATATAAAAGATATCAGGGGTTGGACACTAAGGGAACCGGTATCTAAACTGGCTTATACTGTTATTAAGATCCAGACAGGATCAGGACTTATCGGGTTTGGTGAATGTGCACCTCTCTCCCCTGCTGAATTTGCAGAAGCGAAGAGAATAATTATAGGTACTCCTGTTACTTCATTTGAAGT
This sequence comes from uncultured Bacteroidota bacterium, assembly GCA_963843415.1. Lineage (GTDB taxonomy): Bacteria > Bacteroidota > Bacteroidia > Bacteroidales > VadinHA17 > LD21. The sequence goes on along the minus strand of CAWJKD010000006.1, from coordinate 526,963 downwards.
TATTGCCCCTAAGCTCTCTCATGTGCCTACTGCAAGAGCTGCCATTAATATTGCTATGCTTGATGTGACAGGAAAGATCGCTAAAGCACCTATATTTCATTTGCTTGGCGGACCTACCCGTCATAAGGTCAGAGCTCTTGCACCACTTACAGGAAATACCGATCAGGAACTCATAAATTCGATGAACAAACTCAAAGCGGTTGGATTCCTTGCATTTAATGTCCCTATTCCGGGTTTCTTATGGCGTAACCAGGGACAGGCATTTGTGTTAGCTACAAGGAAAAGGCTGGATGCTCTTCGTGCTGCCGGGGGTGAAACAGTGGATTTTGTCCTTGACGGAGGTAATAAGCTTACTCCGGGAGATGCTCAGATGATCTGTGAGGCTATTGAGAACTTTCATGTTTTCTTTTTCGACGAACCTTGTGTCCCGGTAAGTCTTGGCGCTTTAAAGAAGTTATCGGGCGAGAACGTTACTCCGATCGGACTGGGGAAGAATAATAACGGAAGAAAGACAGATACTGGACCTTATCCGGGACGACGCAGTCGATATAATTCGGCCATCCATTGGATTGAATGGCATATCTCAGATAAAAAGAATGGCAGTTGTTGCTGAGACATATTACATAGCAGTCGGACCGGAACACGACGGAGGACCAATAGGAACAGCAGCCTGTCTGCATCTTGCAGCGTCAATTCCTAATTTCTTCATTCAGAAGATACCCTGCCCTGAAGCAGAAGCGGACCGGCTTATGAGGTCGGAATTAATAATGGAGCCTGTCGAAACCGTAAAGGAAGGGTACGCTCCTCTCCTGACCGGTCCGGGCCTGGGGATAACAGTAAATGAGAAAAATCTTGAAAAATATATGGAGGTATCATTATGAAACGAAGAAATTTTTTATATGGGATCGGCTCAGCCAGTGCTCTATTAGCTAGCAACAGATTAAGTGGCCATAATATACCGGTTGATTTAAGTGACTGTGGCTGTGATGCAAATGCCTCGCTGGTCGCAGAACAAACAGGACCAAGAGTCCGTCCAACACCATGGCAGCAGGGTGATTTCGATTATGTCCTGTCTAAAGTAAGAATTACCGACTTAAAGACTATAGGTGTTTCTGTTACTCCAACATCCGACCGACCCTATGTTTTTGTAAAACTAGAGACGAATGTCGGAGTCATTGGCTGGGGTGAAGCAACCCTTGAGGGAAAAGCCGGTTCCGCAATGCAAGCTGTTCACGATTTAAAAGATTCTATCATTGGCAGTGATCCGATGCAGGTAACACATCACTGGCAATCGATGTGGGTACATGCATTTTTCAGGGGAGGTCCGATACTTGGATCAGCAATTTCTGGAATTGACCATGCGTTGTGGGACCTCAGGGGTAAATTGCTTGGGTTACCTGTTTACAAACTTCTGGGCGGACCAACTGATCCTGAGGGGGTAAGAGGGTATTATCATGCCAGGGCCGGTACCCGGGATCAACTGGTTGAGCTGCGTAAGTCAGCAGAGAAACTTGGAGTGACAGCTTTCAAAACAGGGCTGCCTTCCCAGACATATGAATGGATTGACACTCACGCAAAAATAGACCAGGCAATTAAACAATTACAGATGATACGTGAGTCACTGGGTCCAGATATTGATATTGCATGCGATTTTCATGCAAAAACGAGTCCGACTGTTGCTTCAATTATTCTGAGGGAAATAGAACCGCTTAATCTGTTATTTGTCGAAGAATTATGCCCTCCGGAGAATGCAAAAGCTATGGCGAGGATTGCAAGACGTTCAACAACTCCGATAGCAACCGGAGAAAGATTAATAGCGCATTTTGGTTTCAGGGAGATAGTTGAACAGGGGATTGTTGACATAATTCAGCCCGATTGCGCTCATACAGGTGGTATAACCGGGGTCTGGGCGGCAGGAGCTCTGGCAGCAGCTTCAGGTATCTCAGTGGCTCCTCACAATTGCACCGGACCTATCGGAGGTCTTGCAGCAATACATACGGATGCCGCAATGCCAAATTTCCTTGTTCAGGAGGTCTGTAGCGGTGTCAACTCGAGCACGAATGAAAAGGTTTGGGAGGAGTGGCTGGGATTCCAGGCACAGCGCATGGTAAATGGGAAATATCCTCTCTCAGACAAACCGGGACTTGGTTTTGAAATAAATGAGGAAGCTCTTAAGAAATATCCGTTTGCCGGAACTGTACCAATGGCAAGAGTTTTCGCCGATGATGGTTCGGTCTGTGGATGGTAAAGAAGAATAATAAATGACCAGAGTATCAGGATAGTCTTCTGATGTGGTTTGTAAAAAGGTTGTCTTAAAAAATATCTCTGAGACAACCTTTTTTGCCTTAAAACCCTGAATGGTCGTTCAAATTCTATATATATCCCTATTCACCATCTTCATCAGACCGTTGAAGTCCTCGTTCTTCATCATTTCTGTAATCTGTTGATGATCCAGTGATTGTGCTAATTTATAGGCAGCCTGCGTTATTTCGGAGTGGCGGTTAAAAAACTCTGTGATATTAAAGATACGCGGTGAGGCATCGGTCGTGAAATATTTGTTGTAGTTATACCTCTGAGCCCAGAACATCAATTCAACATAATGCAGGAAATGTCTGCTGGCTCCTGGCAGGTCCCAATCGGCTTTGGTATCATTGTCGTTGGTATGTATATATGCATCAAAACCGCTTTCATAAACTGTAACCAGCGACTGGGCCGGATTTTCAGAACTTTGAAGTGAATGACCAATATCAAGCGTTATCCCTGTGTGTGGATTACCTACTTCTTTCAGAAGCAGCAGAGCTTTAGCTGTTGTATCGAGCTGACAATGAACACGTGTCTCAGAATATTTTGGCTCAATGAATAGTGGTATCTCAGGTAAATAATCACTTGCCTCACCTATAGTCTCGATCATGAACTTCCATGAATCAGCATAGTTAATCTGAAACAGAAGGTCATATCCGTCCGAAAGCGGACAACATGTGACATGAGGTGCTCCCACAGCCCTGGCAAAATCCTTTGCCTTCTTAATCATAATGACTGCACGGTCACGAATTTCTTTTTTAGGCCGCGATAAAGCACCCGCCACCCATTCGGCTTCTTTTTTTACATTAACATTTATAGCTGCAAAGTTCAGATTGAACTCCTTCATCAGACTAACAGTCTCTTCAACTGAACTGCTTTCATAAGGGAATACCATTTCAACCCCGTCAAAACCATCAATCTTAGTAACCATCTCTAACTTTTCCCTTGTGGTGACTGTTTTCTGATATTCTGAAAAACGATCCTGAGTCCTGCTCAGAAATGCCATTATGATCCCTTGTTTCATCCGTCTTCTGATTTTTAAGTTTCTACCAGGATTTTTCTAATGCTGTCACAGAAAGTTTCCATTATCAGGTAACATGAAGCTGCACCTGCATCCATAACTCCCCGTGAACGTTCTCCGAGACGACTGGCACGTCCGATTTTTGCAACCATATCCTTTGTCCGGTCACGACCCTCCCGCGCAGCTTCCCTTAGTGCCTCAAGGGCTTCACTGAAAGATCTACCTTCTTCCTGAGCTCTTCTGAAAGATTCAACAGCGGGAAGAAGTGTATCCATCAGAGTCTTATCTCCTTCTTTTGCAGGTGAGATGGACGCAATAGATGCAACTGCAGCTTCTAATGATTCTTTAAAATCAACAATGCAAATTTCTTCTTTCCCTTTAAGAGAGAGTGCGATAGCTTTAAAAAATTTACCGTAAAGCGGTCCCATCGAACCACCGATCTTCATCATCAGGATATTTGAAAGGACATTTAATCCGTATGCCAGATCCCCCGGATTTTTAGTAAGCTCTTCATGGCACATTGTAAAACCCTTATTCATGTTTATACCATGATCTCCGTCACCAGTCATTCCGTCAATATCGCTCAGGAACTGCTTGTTCTTGTGAATGATCTGATACAGGTCATCCAGGATTACCGATCCTGCTTTATTAGTGAATATCTGCACTTGCTTTCTGTTTTAAACATGCCGGAACTGGCGCATGCCTGTCGAGTCACATTCGTAATCAATACATGCTTTAAGCTCGTTATCGAGTTTCATTAAAGAGAGGGTTGCACCGGCCATTTCAAGTGAAGTAAAATAATTGCCGATGTATGAAATGTATATTTTTATACCTTTTTGTTTAAGAATCCTCTGTACATCCCCGTAAATGATATATAACTCCAGAAGCGGAGTTGAACCAAGTCCTGATAAAAGAACTACTACTTCGTCGCCGGCGGTGAAGGGCAGGTCGGGGAGAATTACATTACACATCCGTTCAGCGACCAGGGCAGCCGGTTCAAGGTCCACAACTTCAATACCGGGCTCCCCGTGATGACCGATACCTATCTCCATCTTACCATCTGCTACACTGAAATTGGGATGACCGACTTCGGGTATTGTACAGGGGCTGAGACCTACTCCCATACTACGTGTATTATCAATTGCTTTTTGTGCGGCAAGGATCACCTCCTCAAGAGATGCACCCATAGCCGCCCTGGCACCGCCAACCTTCCACATCAGAATTTCTCCGGCAACACCGCGACGGCGATCTTCTTCTCCTTTTACAGCTGATGGTACATCGTCGTTAGCAACAACTTTTCTTACTTCTATCCCCTCTGCAGCAGCCTCTTCCATTGCCATTGCAACATTCATGTTGTCACCCGCATAATTCCCATACAATATAGCAACTCCCCTGCCTCCGTCTGCTTCCTTAATTGCATCATAAAACATTTTCGCCGGTGGTGATGAAAAGATTTCACCGCATGCAACCGCATCGACCATGTTACGTCCAACATAACCTATAAATGCTGGTTTATGGCCCGAGCCTCCGCCTGTAACAATCCCTACTTTGCCAAGGATTGGTGCATTCTTATATTTAATAACTCGTTCGTTCCCTGTAGCTGCAACCAGATCAGGATGAGCAATGACATATGCTTCCAGCATTTCATCAACTACTTTGGATGGATCATTAATAAACTTCTGCATATTGAGTAGTCTTAATGTTTAATGTCAATATAAATATAAATTTAACGCATTTGTAATTCAGGAAGTATTTTCGACAGGTATTTCAGGCTCTCTTCAATCCATATATCAGGATCCTCGACAAACATACCGCTTGCTTCGCTGCCCATTTCTATTCCGGCCACACACGGCTCCCCATATTTAACACAGTTTTCTTCAATCCCGAGTTCAATAAGCTTATCAATATATGCTTTAAAATCGACTACTCCGGTTCCAAGGATACTGTTTGTATGGACGAATGATTCTGTTTCACTCAGGTGTACATGCAGGAGGCGGCTTTTAAGTTTTTCCAGTTGGGAAGGATCTTCACGGGTAATGACAAGATGACCTATATCTATATTCGGATAAATATTCGGCAGGTTAATATCCTCCATAGCTTTCGCCAGCTTGTATGTATTGTTACAAATGAAATAGACATGAGGATCCATTTCTATCCCGACAAGCATCTCCTCTTTCAGACAATACTCTGCAAAACGCCCTACATTTTCAACCATATACCCCCATGATCTTTCAGGACTTGTTCCCAGCTCATACAATCCCCCACCCCAGCATACAAGTAACTGCCTGCCGCCTAATTCTTTCTGGTACTCAGCACATACTTTCATATAGTCCAGGACCGCATCTCGTTTTCCGGGATCAGGATGAGAAGTCTCTTTGGTGGCAACCATGAGCATCTGTGTATTTATAAGGCCCTCACCCTGACAGATTTTAACGACTTCTCTCTTTTCTTCCTTACTCATGATCTGAGGATTCCCTTTCCGGATACCCGCATATTCGATGTATTTAAAACCGAATCTGGCTGCACTTCTGAGTGATACTTCCGGCCCTTTGTTTCCAACTTCATAAACAAGGGTGTTCAATGCTAATTTCATGAGTTTCTATTTAACTGATTAACAATCATTTAAGCTTCAGGCCGATTCAACTTTTTCTTTCCATACTTATCCTGCCTGAGATTCATCGGAAAATGATTTCGTCGGATTAAGGTACAACCACATTACAATGGCAATGAGACTTAATAAGGCACAAATTATAAAAAAAGGTTCATACTTGTTTGTCCACTGAAACAGGTAAGGGAAAGTGATAATAGTTATAAAAGCACCAAGGTTCCCGGCCATATTCATAGTACCTGAAACCGATCCTGAATTTTCCCTGCCGATATCTATACAAAAAGCCCAGGATGGACTGAGTGTCATGTCTGCACCAAAAACAGCAAGCGACATGAAGAGAACAGAGACAACAGGTGTTGAAGCCCGGGTTACCATTATCATCCCCAGGGAGGAAAGTGCGAATCCAATCACTGCAGGGATTCTTCGTGAAAGCACCCACTTCCCTTTTCTGTAAAGGGCATCGACAAACATACCCCCTGTCCAGTTACCGACAGCTCCTGCGATCAGAGGGAAAGAGGCATAAATACCGGTTTCTACTGCTCCCAGACTGAACCGTTCAAGAATATATGTGTACATCCATGTAATTGTAAAATAGAAGGTGAAGTTGCTGCATATATACTGAGCCATAATTTTCCACATCGTGCCGGATTTTATCATGGTAGTAAAATGAAGTTTACTTATTACACTTGCCGTCGACTGCTGGCGGTTTGCTTTAATATAATCCAATTCCTCACTCCCTGTAAATCTTGTTTGTTCAGGCTTGTCCCTGAACAGCAAATACCACAATATACCGTATAATAAACCGAATGCTCCAAAAACCACGAATGTAAATCTCCATCCTATTGCGGTTATCATCCATGCTACCAGAGGCATAGCGAACGCTGCACCAATCCTGGATCCCGAGAAATTTATACCCTGCACGATTCCGCGTTCCTTAACAGGGTACCAGTTGTAAACAACTTTTGCAAGAGAGGGGAAAGCACCTGCTTCGCCAGCTCCGAAAAGAAACCGGATAATTAACATTGAAATTAAATTCCAGGCAGCTCCTGTCAATGAAGTAAGGGCCGACCATATGATTACTATGCCTGATATTACCTTTCTGGGACCATAATTGTCTGCTATCCTGCCGGAAGGTGTTTGAAACAGAGCATACCCTAAAGTGAATATAGCCAGGATCCATCCGAATCCGGTCATCCCGATACCAAGATCAGTACAAATTTCATTTTTGGCTGTCGATATACACGCCCTGTCTACATATAGTAAGACAGTCATCAGAAATGTACTGAAAACCAGGACAAAACGTAATGGGAGGATTATTCTTCTCATAGATCTTAAAGATATCTGTTTTTCAGTGGATTTACACATTGTACTTTTATTAAGTCAGTTATAAATTAAACATTGTTTCTATCGCGCAGATTAAATATCTCTCCCTCCTGAGAGAAAGGAAAGTGTTACCAAATGTTATTTTTTAACAAATATTATACGTTTTTTATATATTTTTACTTTTTTAGTAATATATTTGCATTTTCATATACGCTTTATGAAAGAGAATTTCGAAAACAGGAAACAGGAAGCGCTGCTGGAGACCGGGAAGAGGCTTTTCTGGAAATATGGCTTCAAAAGAGTCACAATAGATGAGATATGCCGTGAAGCAGACGTTAGTAAAATGACTTTCTATCGCTATTTTCAAAATAAGACCGAAATTGCAAAAACAATCTACGAAAAAGAGGTACGTCGCGGTGTGGAAAAATTTAATTCCATTATGGATTCAGAGATCCCTGTAGCTGAGAGGCTGAAAGCTATTATTACTATGAAGATGGAAGGCACCAACGAAATAAGCAGGGAATTCATAATGGATTTTTATAATTCCGATGATACTGACCTGAAATTATACGTTGAGGAATTAACTGCAAAATCCTGGAATGAAATAATCACAGCTTTCAAAGTTGCCCAAAAAAAAGGATGGTTCAGGAAAGATTTTAAACCAGAGTTTATTTTGTATATAACCCAGCATCTTATCCCCATGTTCACAGATGAGAGGATCTTAAAGTATTACGACACACCCCAGGATATGATACTGGAATTTACAAACTTCTTTACCTATGGAATTGCTCCTCACGATTGACCCCATATGAACCGTCGTTTCCTGATATTATTATTACTCTACCTCAACCAGACTGGTACAGGGCAGGATTCTCTGCGTTTTACCGGGCAGTTGTCAAGCTGGCTGAATGCCAATACTGGAAGTGATCTGCCGTTGTGGACCGGTATCCGTTATATCCCTCAGGTCAATTATAGTGTCTCCTCAGCCTCCAAACTCAGCTTTGACGCAGAAGTGTCGGCAAATATCTTCGGAAGTGCAGGTTTAAGACCTTTTGATACACTAAACGCATCAGGTAATCTCAAGCCATACAGGGTATGGATGAGATTATCTTCCAACCAGCTTGAGATAAGGTTAGGCCTGCAAAAACTGAATTTTGGTTCTGCCTCACTTCTCAGACCGCTTATGTGGTTCGATCAGATCGATCCGCGCGATCCGTTGCAGCTGACAGACGGAGTATGGGGATTGCTGGCCAGATACTACTTCCTCAATAACGCAAACCTCTGGCTATGGGGTCTTTACGGAAATAACGAAAGAAGAGGATGGGAAACGGTTCCAGTCAACAGAAAAATTCCTGAGTTTGGCGGGAGGTTACAGCTCCCTGTTCCGAAAGGTGAAGTCGCATTCTCTTATCACCATCGTGTCGCCGACAGCAGGGGCCTTTCAGAATATATTGCAGAACTTAATAAGATCCCTGAAAACAGGTTTGGTCTTGATGCAAAATGGGATCTTGTCACTGGTCTTTGGTTTGAAGGCTCCTATACACATAAATCAGAAAACCTGGGAATGCTGACAAATCAGCTGGTATTAAATTGTGGAGTTGATTATACGTTTCCTGTGGGTGACGGATTATATGTTGCACTTGAGCAGCTGATGTCCACATCTGATGAAAAACCATTTGCATTTTCAAACCAGACATGGTTTTCGCTTGCTACATTAAGTTATCCAACCGGATTATTTGATAAGCTTAGTACCATTATATATTATAACTGGTCCGATAATGCTGTTTACAGCTTCCTTAACTGGCAGCGCCAATATGATAACATTATGTTTTATGTTATGGCATATTGGAATCCGGAATCCTTTAAGCTGCCGACACAGAGTGATACGTATAACATGTTTGCAGGTAAAGGCATCCAGGTAATGTTTGTTTTAAATCATTAATACTTTATAAATGGAAAATTCTCAGGTTATAAGAATTGAAAAACTGGTTAAGAGATTCCCCATGGGAAAAAGTGAATTCACTGCTCTTAATGATATCAGACTGATTCTTTCACAGGGAGATTTCGCAGGGCTTATAGGTCCCAGTGGTTCTGGTAAGACCACATTGCTTAATATAATCGGTTCTCTTGATATGCCAACATCAGGCGAAGTAACTGTTCTGGGCCATTCAATAGGAAAACTCAATGCAAAAGAAGCAGCAAGTCTGCGTAAAGAAAAACTCGGATTCATATTCCAAAGCTATAATCTGTTTGCAGTACATACTGTATATGAAAATGTTGAATTCCCGCTTCTTCTTCTCGGCATTTCTGCTTCCGAAAGGAAGAAAATGGTAATGGATGCCCTCGAATGGGTGGGGCTCACGGATAAGGAAAAATCAAAACCTCCTCAGCTCTCCGGAGGTGAATGTCAGAGAGTTGCTGTCGCCCGGGCCATGGTAAAAAAACCTTCCCTTGTGCTGGCCGATGAACCTACTGCAAATCTCGATGCTGCCAACTCGCACAATATTCTCAAAACAATGGAGAGCCTCAACAGGGAATTAAAAACTACATTTCTATTTGCCACTCACGACGATAAAGTTATAAGTTACCTGCGCCGCAAAATATTTCTTATTGATGGCAGGGTTGAAAATGAAGAAATAGTAGCTAACTAAAAAACAGAGAGTATGAAACTGGCAATTAAACTGGCATTCCGGAACCTTATCGGTGCCGGACTCCGGACCTGGCTGAATGTGATCGTGCTCTCATTTTCCTTTGTTATAATCATCTGGATGAAGGGAATAATAACAGGATGGGATCACCAGGCAAAAGTCGATATGACAAACTGGGAAATTGGCGAAGGCCAATACTGGCATAAGGACTTTGATCCTTATGATCCGTTCACCTTCAATGACAGTCATGCACCTGTTCCCCCGGAATTCAAGGAGGAGATTGAAAGAGGCGATATGGAACCCTTCCTTATTTCACAGGGAACTATCTATCCTCAGGGGCGGCTTCAGTCCATCATGATCAAAGGGATTGATCCAAAACAGAAGCTCTTCCTTCTGCCGGCTGATAAACTGGATACATTAATCACAGATGCCATTCCGTCGATGATAGGTTCGGTGATGGCAAGGAACCTGAAACTTGGTGTTGGTGACAGGGTGATGATCCAATGGCGAGATAAAGGTGGCACATTTGATGCTTCAGAAGTGTATATTACTGAAGTATTTACCGTCAATGTCCCTGCTGTAGACCAGGGACAGATATATATTCCTCTGGACAAGCTTCAGTCGATGCTTAATCTCCAGGGTCAGGCTACTATTCTGACATATAATAACAGTGATGTTACAAGACCTGAGGTTGAAGGGTGGACGCATAAAAGCAAAGAGGATCTTACCAAATCTGTAGATGATCTGATAAAAGTCAAATCAGGAGGTACCTCAATTTTTTATTTCATCCTGATATTACTTGCCATGCTGGCTATTTTCGACACTCAGGTACTTTCAATATTCCGGCGTCAGAAAGAGATAGGCACATATGTTGCACTGGGATACACAAGACGCGAAGTAGTTGGTCTTTTCACAGTTGAAGGGACCATGTATTCTGTTTTTGCAGCCCTGCTTTCTGCTGCATATGGTCTACCTTTTCTTGCATGGCAGGCTAAAGTCGGATGGACAATGCCTATGGATACAAGCGAATTTGGAATGGCAATAGCACAGACTCTCTATCCGGTGTACAGCGCAGGACTTGTCATAACAACAGTACTAATAATAATGCTGACTACAGCAATCGTAAGTTACTGGCCTTCAAGAAGAATAGCTAAAATGAATCCAACTGAAGCTTTAAGGGGGAGAATACAATGATAAAGTTTTTACTTAAAGGATTAATAAGAGATAAGAGCCGGAGCAGGTTGCCTGTGCTGGTCGTATCAATTGGAGTTACATTGACTGTCCTCATGCATGCATATATAGTTGGCTTCATGGGCGATATTATTGAGCTGAATGCCAGGTTTTCTCTCGGTCACCTGAAAGTGATGACAAAAGGTTATGCCGATAACATGCAGCAGATTCCCAACGATCTGGCCCTGGTTAATGTGAGTTCCCTCACAGCCGAGCTGAATCAGGATTATCCGGGAGCAATATGGTCTCCACGTATACAGTTTGGAGGGCTTATTGATGTACCTGACGAAAATGGAGAGACAAGATCACAGGGACCGGCAGCAGGTATCGGTCTCGATATTTTAAGTCCCGGATCTGCAGAGATCGGTCGTTTGAATCTTGAAAAATCCCTTGTCAGGGGTCAGCTGCCAGTCAAGCATAAAGAAGCGCTTCTCAGTGAAGAATTTTCAAGGAAACTTGCCGTGGACCCCGGTGACAGGATAACATTAATTGGTTCAACAATGAACGGAAGCATGGCTATCTACGATTTCACTCTTTCAGGTACAGTTTCTATGGGGCACGAAGCTCTCGACAGGGGAACTGTAATTGCCGATATTGAGGATGTAAGACTTGCACTGGATATGGAAGATGCCGCCGGAGAGATCCTGGGATTCCTTAAAGGAGGATTTTATATCGATGAGTATGCTCTTAATGAAACAGAAAAATTCAACACCGCAAATCCCGTAAATTCTGATGATTTTTCTCCGGTAATGATGAGCCTCAGCCAGCAGGGAACAATGGGCACCTATGTAGGTATGACTAAAATGTGGTCAGCATATATCTCAATGGTCTTCATAATTGCAATGTCGCTGGTTTTATGGAACGCAGGATTGCTTGGTGGTCTCCGCCGTTACGGTGAAGTTGGCATACGTCTTGCTATGGGAGAGGAAAAAGGACATATCTACCGGACCATGATTTACGAATCAATAATGATAGGTATTGCAGGATCGGTGATCGGAACTATATTTGGTCTGTTCTTTGCATGGCTCTTACAAAAATACGGAATTGACTTTTCCGGAATGATGAAAGGTTCTTCAATGATGATACCTTCAGTTATAAGAGCCAGAATTTCACCCGTTGACTTCTATCTGGGATTTGTTCCCGGATTATTTTCGACTGTAATAGGAACTATGCTTTCAGGTATAGGCATTTATAAACGTCAGACAGCAAGATTGTTCAAAGAGCTGGAAGCTTAAACAAAATATAAATGAAAAAGTTAATACTATTAATACAATCAGTCTGCCTGCTCGCATCCGTTGCAGCACAGGATGCAGATGAAATATTAAAGAGGGTAGAAAGTAATATGTCATCTGATAACCGGATTTTCGAATCATCAATGATAATTCACGGTAGCAGAATGAGCAGGACAATAACCTTAAGGTCCTACGCGGTCGTAGATAAGCAATCATTTACTGAGTACCTCTCTCCTGCCCGTGAGCAGGGAACCAAAATGCTCAAGCTTGAGAACCAGCTTTGGATCTATTCTCCCTCCACCGACCGCACTATACAATTATCGGGACACATGCTCAGGCAATCGGTTATGGGGTCTGATCTTTCCTACGAGGATATGATGGATGACAGGAAAATTACTGAAATATATAGTGCAAAAGTGTCAGGTAGTGAGGTCATTGATGGAAGGAATTCCTGGATCCTTGAGCTCACAGCAAAGGTCAGTAATGTGGCTTACAACTCACGCAGGATGTGGATCGATACTGAAAGATATGTACCTCTCAGGGAAGAATTATATGCTAAGAGTGGTCAGCTGCTTAAACGCACTACTCTTTCTGATGTCAGACAAATTGCCGGCAGATGGTTTCCTATGAAAATTGTTTACAAAGACCTTCTTAAACAGGGGTATGGTACTGAATTCATAACAACGTCTGTAAAGTTCAACCAGCCCATCCCTGATTATTTATTTACTAAAGCTGCCTTAAAACAGTAGTCTGTTATTTCTGATTCCCGATTCTATTTGCGAAATTTACGATGTAAAAAGCTCCGTTTAACTGTAAATTAGATTTGATGCAGCCAGAACTCACTCAAAAGCGTTTCGGGACAATTCCTGTATTTTTCACTGCAATATCCACGATCCTCGGGGCAATTCTCTTTCTCCGGTTTGGGTTCGCCGTCGGTACACTTGGATTCTGGGGCGCTCTCCTGATAATTATTGTGGGACATTCTCTTACTATCCCGACCGCTTTTGCACTCTCAGAGCTGGCGACAAACAAAAGAGTAGAAGGCGGCGGAGAATACTTTATAATATCACGTTCCTTCGGACTCAACATAGGTGCAACAATTGGTATAGCCCTTTTCCTTTCACAGGCAATAAGTGTGGCATTCTACATTATAGCTTTCACAGAAGCATTTGAATTCGTATTCAATTTTTTTGCTGACTCCCTGAAGATCAATCTGCCAAGACAGGTGATCAGTATCCCGTCAATGTTTATATTGGGATTTGTCATTCTGAAAAAAGGAGCAAATATGGGAGTTAAAATGCTCTATATTGTGGTTGGAGTTTTATCCATCGCTTTACTTTTATTCTTCCTCGGTTCAACTGAATACGGTGCTGCTGCCGGATTTAAAGTCCCTCATAATGATATAAGGAATATGAAGGATTTTTTCATGGTATTCGCAATTGTATTTCCGGCATTTACAGGTTTGACAGCGGGTGTCGGACTTTCCGGGGACCTGAAAGATCCGGCGAGGTCAATCCCTCGCGGGACAATAATCGCGACAATAATCGGAATGCTGGTATATATTGCCGTCATATATAAACTGTCAATTTCAGTAAGCACCGAAGATATGCTTGCCAACCAGCTGATAATGTCGAAGATAGCTGTCTTTGGAGTCTTTATAATTCCGGTTGGACTGGCAACCGCTACTCTGTCTTCGGCAATTGGTTCGGTAATGGTAGCACCAAGGACCTTGCAGGCGCTTGCACTGGATAACTCATTCCCGTCAAAAAAGATCAACAGATGGTTGTCTATGGGTAGAAAATCAGACTGTGAACCTGTGAATGCATCACTGGTAACAGTTATCATTGCCCTTATATTTGTAGCTCTGGGAAGCGTAAATGTTGTGGCAGAGATAATTTCAATGTTTTTCCTTGTAACGTATGGATCATTGTGCCTGATTTCTTTCCTGAATCATTTCGGATCCTCTCCTTCTTACAGACCATCCTTCAAATCGAAATGGTTCCTCTCGCTGCTTGGATTCCTGATTGCATTATGGGCTATGTTCAAAATAAACGCTCCTTATGCCCTTGTTTCCCTGATCCTTATGACAGCAATATATTCATATATCAAATATTATCACCATGAAAGGGACGGACTGGAAGCACTTTTTGCCAATACACTCTTTCAGATCAGCAGGAATATCCAGGTTTATCTTCAGAGATCAGAAAGCAGGAAAAAAATAAAAGAGTGGAGGCCAAGCGCTATCTGTATTTCAAAAGATTCCTTCATAAGCATAAAACCATTCCAGCTGTTAAACTGGATATCATACAGGTATGGATTCGGCACATATCTTCACAGGATAGAAGGATACTATTCCCGGGCTACAAGCCGCCAGGCAGCCGAAGAGCTATCAAAGCTTGTAGAGCTTTATAATACTCCTCACAACCATGTCTTTGTAGATACCATAATATCACCATCTTATACCTCTGCACTCGCCCAGGCAATTCAATTGCCAGGGATTTCAGGTATGGAGAATAACATGGTGATTTTTGAGTTCAACAAGGAGAATCCTGAAAATCTGAGGGAAATTCTTGAGAATACAGAACTTATAAAAGCGGGGCATTTTGACATCTGCCTCCTGGCTTCCAGCAGGAAAGACATGAATTTCAGAAACGGCATACATGTCTGGATAGATATCCGGTTCCCCGAAAACTCCAGCTTATTGATCCTTCTCAGCTTTATCATATCGGGTCATCCCGACTGGAAAAAATCCACCATCAGGTTGTTCACTACATGCAAACAAGGAGAAAATGATGAAATCAGGACAAAGCTGACTGAAATTGTCAGGACCGGAAGGCTTCCCATTACGGAAAAGAATATTCTGATAATCAATGAAGAACCAGGAACAAACCTGAGAAGCCTGATCAATGAAAGGTCCTCCTCAGCAGCGCTTACCATGATAGGTTTCAGTACTCAGGGATTAAAAAACCGGGGTGAGAATATCCTGGGCGGATATGATGATATTGGGACTATACTTTTCGTGAATTCGCATGACCATAAAGAGATAATCTGAGAACATATATCAGTAGGCAATATCAAGTATCTTGACAAAGCTTCTTTCTGAAATGATGTGGTCAGCTACGAGTTTCAGAAAATTGTTTTCTGAGCAGAATGAGATTCCGATACCACTCTCCTTTACCATGCAAATGTCATTAGAGTTGTCTCCGACAGCAATTGTGTTCTCAATGTCGATCTTATATTTCCCGGCTAGCTGGTAAAGAACATTCGATTTGCAGAAATCATGATTGCATTTACTCAAGTGGCTCTTCATAAAAGCAGATGGTACTTTTACTTCTCCGGTTGCAATGCTTTTTGAGAACTCAAGCTCATTGCCAATTGAAAAATCCATTTTAAGCTTGTTCTTGATGTGATTCGTAACCACATCATAGCTGTCACTTATGATGCCGCAGATATATCCCTGCTTTTTTAGTTTTCTTATTACATATTCCGCATCATCTGTTATTTTAATACTGTCAGCTACCTTTAGTATTTCATCAATTGACTTGTTTTTCAGCAATCTGGCTATTGATTTTGTACGGGTATAAGGATTTTCATAATCAGTAACTATCCTGATAAGCTCGTCTTTGAAATTAAATGTCTCTGCGGCAGCGGTAATAAAACTCCCTTCAAGAAGGGTATTGTCCATATCGAAGATTATCATTTTCTCCATACCCATAAGGCTTTCCCTTATCGCAAAATCCATTTGAGTTCTGATAGCGGTAATATTATCCAGCGATTCGAGGTTAGTCTCTACTTTATTTGCGCGTTTGAGTATAGCCCGTGAAACTTCACGTGACATTTTAGCAAGCTGATCCCAGTTTTGCATCCGGTTTTCCAGGTACCCTATATTCACCTCTTTTATACTAACCCCAA
The DNA here is from genome assembly GCA_963843415.1 of uncultured Bacteroidota bacterium. GTDB lineage: Bacteria > Bacteroidota > Bacteroidia > Bacteroidales > VadinHA17 > LD21. Next base: position 510,688 of record CAWJKD010000006.1, on the reverse strand, counting down.
GGGAATACATATCCAGGAGTATTCCTACATCAACACCATAATCATTCTCAAATTCGATCTTTTTAATCAGGCTTTTTTTACAGCCGATCATTCCGCTCAGAGGCTGGGAAAACTGGGTCAGGTCAGGGAAGAGAATGCTTAGCAAGGGCTTGGCAACTAATTCTGTCACCCTTCCAGCCTGACGGTTAAAACACGATTTGACAAAATCTGCTTCACCTTTGACTATAGGTTCTGATAAAAGCTCGGCAATATCAGGCGGATAAGTCAGAATATCAGCATCAAGATACACCAGAACCTCATTTTCAGCCAGAAGCATTCCGTCACGCATGGAGCTTCCTTTCCCGAGCCTTGGGCTTGTATATATCTTTACTTTCTGATATTTCCTGGCTTTCTTGATCGTATCATCATCTGACTTATCGTCAATTACAAGTATTTCACCAACGACCGGTGATTTACCAACCAGCTCGATTACTGAGGATATTGTTTTCTCTTCATTTAAAGCAGGTATGATAACTGTAACCAGGTCTGCTGAATTCATAGGGTAAAACTTTTAAGTATTACTAACGGGAATTCTATTTCAGGTACTTTTTAATATTGTACAGCTTATTCAAAGCCTCAACAGGCGTCAGATTATTGATATCGATTTCAAGAATTTCATCACGGACCTGCTTCAGAACCGGATCGTCAAGCTGAAATATGCTTAACTGTAATCCCTCCCGGTGATCAGCAAGATCAGCTATTGGTTTTGCAAGCACCTGTTTCTCATGACTCTGCTCAAGCTCTTTCAGAATTTCACCAGCCCGGCTCACAACACTCCGCGGCATTCCTGCCATTTTTGCCACGTGTATACCAAAACTGTGCTCGCTTCCTCCCCTTTTCAGTTTCCTGAGAAATATTACTTTATTATTCATCTCTTTTATGGAAACATTATAATTCTTAACTCTCGAAAAAGAGTTTTCCATCTCATTCAGCTCATGATAATGAGTTGCAAACAGAGTCTTTGCCTTCAGCCTGTTTTCGTGCAGATATTCAACCATGGCCCATGCGATCGATATCCCGTCATAAGTGCTGGTTCCCCTGCCTATCTCATCCAGAAGAATGAGACTCCTTTCAGAAAGGTTATTCAGAATACTTGCTGTCTCATTCATCTCAACCATAAATGTTGATTCTCCCAGACTTATATTATCGGAAGCCCCTACCCTGGTAAATATCTTATCAACAACACCTATTTTTGCTGCCCGGGCAGGTACAAAGCAACCTATCTGTGCCATTAAAACAATGAGGGCAGTCTGTCTTAATAAGGCCGACTTACCTGACATATTGGGACCGGTCAGTATTATGATCTGCTGATCGTCGGTATCCAGCATCAGATCGTTCGGAACATACGACTCACCGGCAGGCAGTTGCTTCTCGATCACAGGATGACGACCATCTGAAATGTCTATCGTCTTTGAATCATCAAGTACCGGTCTGACATAACTGTTTTCTGCTGAGATAACTGCAAACGACTGAAGACAATCAAGTCTGCCAACAAGTACCGAGTCCAGTTGTATGAGTGGAATATACTCCATTACTGCCAGAACAAGATCATTAAAGAGCTTCGTTTCAAGATCAAGGATTTTCTCTTCTGCACCCAGAATTTTGCTCTCATATTCTTTGAGCTCCTCAGTAATATATCGTTCTGCATTTACTAGAGTCTGCTTCCTGATCCATTCCTGAGGGACCTTATCCTTGTGAGTATTTCTCACCTCGATATAATAACCGAATACATTATTAAAACTCACCTTAAGTGAAGAAATTCCTGTCCTTACACTCTCCCTGTTTTGCAGATCGAGAAGGTAGTCTTTCCCGCTATACAGGATCACCCGAAGTTCATCAAGCTCTGACGAAACACCTTTGGCAATAATACTCCCTCTGTTGATCTGAACAGGAGGGTCATTATTCAGGTCGTGCTCTATCCTGCCGGCCAAAGATTTACATGGATTCAGCTGTTCTGCGAGTTTTGTTACCGGAATGCAACCGCTTCTGCTGCACAGATCCTTCAGCTGTTCGATTGCCCGTAGAGCTTTTTTAAGCTGCCCCACCTCCCGTGGATTGATCCTGCTGACTGCAACTTTTGAGGTAAGCCTTTCAAGATCTCCGATCTGTCTTAACAGGGCAGATATCTCGTCTCTGAATGCACTTTTCTCTACAAGAAGCTGAACAATATCGAGCCTTTCATTAATTGGTTGTATATCCTTTAACGGGAGTGATATCCATCTTTTGAGAAGCCTGCCGCCCATTGGCGAAATGGTACGATCCATTACATCTATTAATGTTTTGGCACCTTCATATGGAGAATGAAACAGCTCCAGGTTCTTTATTGTGAATTTATCGAGCCATACATATTTGTCCTCTTCTATGCGTGAAAGACATGTTATATGACCAAGCTGTTCATGCTGTGTTATATCAAGATAATAGAGTATTGCTCCTGCAGCTATTATTCCATAAGAGAGGGTCTGTACTCCGAATCCTTTTAACGAACTGGTTTCGAATTGTTTAAGAAGGCGGTCGCTGGCAGCCTCCTGTGTAAAGATCCAGTCGTCCAGTTTGTTTGTGTAAAATTTTGTTCCGAAACTGTCAAGGAAAAGATCTTTTTTCTTTTTTTCGAAAAGCACTTCTTTCGGCTGAAAATTATTCAACATCTGATCGACATATTCGATTGTACCTTCTGAAACAAGGAACTCTCCGGTTGATATATCCAGAAAAGAGACTCCTGCAATTTTCTTATCAATATGTACCGCTGCCAGAAAATTATTTTCCTTGTGGTTCAGAACATTGTCATTCAGCGAAACACCAGGTGTTATAAGCTCGGTGATTCCACGTTTGACAATTTTCTTTGCCAGTTTGGGATCCTCAAGCTGTTCACAGATCGCAACCCTCTGTCCTGCCCTGACAAGCCTTGGAAGGTAAGTATCAAGGGCGTGATATGGAAAACCGGCCAGCTCAACAAAAGAAGCTGATCCGTTTGCTCTCCTTGTCAGAGTAATACCAAGTATTTCTGAAGCCCGGATTGCATCCTCTCCAAATGTCTCGTAGAAATCACCTACCCTGAATAACAGTATTGCGTCAGGATGTTTTGCCTTTACGCTGTAATACTGCTTCATGAGCGGTGTCTCAACATATTTCTGGTTATCTGACATTTGAGCGATTTAGCGAAGACATTTAAAACTATCGATCCTTAACAAAGATACAATTTTATACTAAAATCCTCTGGGTAATCCGGGGCTCCTCTGTACAACCCAAATAAGTTCTTAAAAAAAAATTACACAAAATTCCAAAGGGAACTACAGCTGGACACAGAGAAAAATATCATGTTTAATCTGAAAAGCTTTCTGTAACTTGTCCTTTCTAAATAATTTATTTTATGAAAAGAGTTCTGATTCTCGGTGCTGGACTGGTTGTAAAACCCATGGTTGAATTCCTTCTTGAGCATGGATTCATGGTGACAATTGCAACTACAACTAAAGAAAAAGCCGATCGTATGATCAAGGGACATCCGAACGGGACTTCCCTGCGCTGGTCAACAGACAACATAGATACTCTTGAAAAGCTTGTAAATGAACACGATATATCAGTTTCATTCCTTCCTTACAGGTATCATTTTCTTATTGCTAAAACCTGCGTCAGGTGCAAAAAGTCTCTTGTCACAACTTCATATGTCCAGCCTGAAATGAAGAGTCTTGATGAGGAAGCCCGAAAAGCAGGTATCATTCTGCTTAATGAGATCGGACTGGATCCCGGTATCGATCACATGACAGCAATGAAAATAATTGACCATATTCATGACAGTGGAGGGAAAGTGGTGGAATTTTATTCTCTGTGCGGAGCACTGCCTGCTCCTGAGGCGGCCGATAATCCAATGAACTATAAATTCTCATGGAGCCCCAGGGGTGTAATGCTCGCCAGTATGAATGGCGCCAATTATCTTAAAAAGGGCAGGAATGTAAAAATCGAGCCGATAGATCTCTTCAGGGACAGATTCAGCTATAATTTCCCGGAACTTTGGGAACTCGAGGTCTATCCCAACAGGGATTCAATAAGCTATATTGAAATCTATAATATTCCTGAAGCCCTGACAATGTTTCGTGGTACTTTCCGGTACAAAGGATGGTGTGAAACTCTGGATGCAATAAAGCATCTTAACATGCTTGATGATACTCAGACAGATTATTCCGGGATGGACTATTCGGGATTTCTTGCCGAAAGATGCGGAGCAGACAAATCCGGACTCAGAAAGGGTATCGCAGGTAAGCTCGGAATTGCTGAAACTTCAGTGGCGATGCGATCGCTCGAATGGTTGGGATTCTTCAGCAATGAGAAGCTGCCTTACGGTATAACTTCCCCTTTTGAGATCACATCCGACAGGATGATTGGCATGATGTCGTTAACCGGTAATGAACGTGACGTTGTAATGATGCAGCATGTCTTCCTTGCTGCATATCAGGATGGAAAACGGGAAGTGATAAAATCATCGATGCTGGACTACGGATCACCTGATACGAATACCGCAGTTGCCAGAACCGTTGCTCTCCCGGCTTCCATAGCTGTAAAAATGATTCTTGAAAAGAAGATAAACCTCACGGGAGTCTACAGACCTGTAGTACCCGAAATCTATAACCCGGTAATTGGTGAATTAGAAAAGCTTGGTATCGAAATGAAGGAAGAATATGGCCTGCCGGAAAGTGAGATGATCTCATAAGACCCCGTCAGCTGACGGGTGAAGGAAGTTTTAAAATTTCAGATAGAAATCTCTCATCAGATTTTTATACTCTTCAGTGAACTCGTGCCGTTTGCCATGTTCTATTGTCAGGAATCTCTCAGTTGCTTTTTGTTTCTTCTTTGAGAAAGTCAATATTAGCCTTCTGATCTCGCTGGTTGGCAATGATTTGATCTTCAATATATTATTGCAATAAAATCCGAATTTGTGTGCCTCAGCAATCAGGATGTTGGCTTCCGCATAAGGCATTATGACCTGCATCCTTCCTCCTTCAGCCAACAGCCTTGATACTCCTTCAAGCAATTCGCGATTATCTAGGGTAAAATTGTGCCGGGTAGCTGCTTTTTCAGGATCCGGATTTTTTAATGAATCTGTAAAGTAAGGCGGATTGGAAACTATCAGATCGAATTTTTTAATTCCACTATCAAACCGCTGAAGATCTGTATGTTCAATTTTTATTCTTCCGCTCCATTTACTATTTTCAATATTCCGGCAAGCCTGTTCAAATGAATTGAGATCCGGTTCAATGCCAACAATCTCTGCTTCGCTTCTCTGCGCAAGCATAAGAGCTATAAGTCCGGTCCCGGTTCCGATGTCGAGAATATACCTGGCTCCGGAAACATCGGCACATGCACCCAGTAAAACGCCATCAGTACCAACCTTAAAGGCACATTTATCCTGGTAAATGGTGAATTGCTTAAAGCTGAAAAAGTTATTGGCCATCAAATAGAGCTTTGGAGAAGAGCCTGAAATGAAATTTAATTTATTGATGCTTTATAAGCGTTTCCAGGGTTGCTTTCTGAAGAATACTGTTTGTATTAGTCAGTATCTCTTTAAATACTTTTCTGATCTGACATGTGGTCTCGTCCTTACAAAACTCACATGGACGATAAGCTTTTTCAGAAACACAATATAAAAGTGATAAAGTACCTTCGAAATGATCGATTATTTCTGCCAGATTAACTTCACCGGGTTTTTTCAATAAATAATATCCTCCTGATTTCCCAAGTTGACTGCCAAGAACACCCATTTTTCGCAATTCGAGAAGAATGTTTTCAAGAAAGCTGCGCGGAATATTTTCTTCTTCAGAGATCTCCCGGATCTGTACAGGTCCCTTCCCATAATCTCTTGCCAGCTTTGCAAGTGCAACCATTGCATACCGGGTTTTTTTTGAAAGAATCATTCTGAGTAATTTATTTTCTGCTTAAAGTTAAGTATTTATACCTAACCCTTTTTGGTTTTTATGCCAATTCAAACTAACAAAGAAGAATCTACTTTTGTTCACATAATCGGTAGACATTATGAATTTTCATTCCCCAGTTTTTCTGCTTTTCATATTGATATGTAATTCTATTCCAGAGTCAGAATACAATGCCCACGAAGTTCTTAATGAACAAAAACCGATTTCTAAGGATAATACTAAAGGGACAATCTCTCTTTCAGGAGCATGGGCTCTTTATCCGATGGCTGTCAGATGGGCAGAAGAATTCAGGAAATTATATCCTGAAGTAAGGATCGATCTTTCCGCAGGAGGTGCAGGTAAAGGTATTACTGACGTACTTAACAATATGGTAGATCTAGGAATGGTCTCCCGTGAGATTTATCCGGAAGAAATAAAAAAAGGAGCATATCCAATTGCTGTAACAAAAGATGCCGTTGTACCTGTGATCAATGCAGCAAATCAAGCTTTAGATATTTTATTGAGTAAAGGATTGAAAAAAAATGTGGGTGAAAATATTTGGATTACCGGGATGTATAAAACATGGGCACAGGCTTTTGGAATCAAAGGTACTACTCCGATTCATGTCTATACACGTTCTGATGCCTGTGGTGCTGCTGAAGTATGGGCTAAATACTTCAATAAAAAACAGGAGGATCTTCTGGGTAGTGGTGTCTATGGGGATCCCGGACTGGCTTTAGCAGTAAAAAAAGATCCGCTGGGTATCGGTTACAATAATATTGGGTATGCCTACGACAGCAAGACTAAGAAACAATTGGCTGGTATAAGGGTACTCCCTGTTGATATAAACAATGATGGTAAGATAACTCCTGATGAAAATTTTTATGATTCAATAGATGATCTTATTACAGCAATAGCCAATGGCAAATATCCATCTCCCCCTGCTCGTGACCTCTATTTTGTAACACACGGCAAGCCTCAAAAAGAGGTGGTTATCAAATTTCTTAGCTGGGTATTAACTGAAGGTCAAAAATATGTTAATGAATCAGGTTATATAACATTATCAAAAGAAAAAGTTACAGGAGAATTGAAAAGAATTCAATAAATTCTATGCAAAAGATCCGGCTTGTGAAAGATATAACTGCCCGGCATTTTATGCTGGGCGTTGCCATTTTTATCATCCTTTTCTTATTAGTCGTAGGTTTTAGTCTCTTTTTCAAGGCTTTACCGATAATGAAAGAGAAAAACCTGTGGGTATTACTAACGTCCGCTAACTGGAAACCTTTCAAAGGTGATTTTGGATTTCTTCCTTACATTATAAGCACAATTTATGTTTCGCTTATAGCAATTATTATTGCCCTTCCTTTCTCAATTCTCACAAGTATTTTCCTGAATTCTTACGCTTCAAGGAGTATACGTCGTTTCTTCGAGCCGGTTGTAGATCTTCTGTCAGGGATACCACCTGTAATATATGGAGTATGGGGCACATTGACTATTGTACCGCTTATTTCAAATAAGATTGCACCTCATTTTGTTGATTTTTCGACCGGTTATACTGTACTGGCGGGAGGAATAGTTCTTGCTATAATGGTAATCCCACTATTAATCAGCATTATGCTGGAAGTATTTCGATCCATTCCCAGGGAAATGACCGATGCTTCTTTAAGCATGGGAGCGACAAAATGGCAAACAGTAAAAAAGGTCATACTCAGGAAATCATTCCCCGGAATAATAGCAGCTACTGTTCTTGCATTATCAAGAGCGTTTGGGGAAACAATGGCTGTGCTTATGGTTTGCGGGAATATTGCACAGATCCCACATTCATTTTTTGATGCCTGTTATCCTTTGCCTGCATTAATTGCAAATAACTATGGGGAAATGCTCTCTATGCCAAGTTATGAGTCGGCTCTGATGCTTGCTGCTTTTCTTTTGTTCATTATAGTAGTTCTGTTCAACGGGCTTTCAAGATTTACACTTAACCAGATTGAGAAGAAATATCAGTTTTCATGAACTGAAATATGATTACCAGATTATTATGAAATACCTGGAAGAAAAAATATTTAAAATCATTATGATCGGAGCAGCAGTTATCATAATGGGAATTTTGTTATATATCATAGGTACAGTATTTTATAAAGGAATACCTTCCCTCACATGGGAAATGATAACAAAGATCCCGGGTGGGGGATTTTACCTTGGGAAAGAGGGAGGTGTTTTAAATGCAATTGCCGGATCAGTCTTTATTATCGCAGGGGCACTTTTGATTAGCTTGCTTATCAGCGTTCCTCTTGTAATGTACATAAATTTCTATCTCCCGAATAAATCACCTTTTGCCAATGTAATCCGCTTCTCACTTGATATACTTTTCGGAGTACCTTCAATTGTTTACGGTGCATTCGGATTTGCCTTGATGGTATATATGGGAATCAGAGCTTCCTTAATTGGCGGCATTATTACAGTGGCAATGCTGATAATGCCGATTATGATGCGCTCACTTGATGAAGTAACAAGACTGTTGTCAAGGGATCTTCCGGATGCATTATTATCCCTTGGCTCTACTAAATATGAAATGACCAAAGTCTTACTACGACAGCTAATGCCGGGATTAATGACGGCGATTCTCCTGGCCGTTGGCAGAGGTATCGGTGATGCTGCTACAGTTTTATTTACAGCAGGGTATACTGATAATATCCCAACCTCCCTTGGCCAACCGGCTGCAACATTACCATTGTCAATATTTTTTCAGCTTGGAAGTCCGGTTGAAGAGGTCCAGAACCGTGCCTATGCATCCGCAATAATTCTGACAGTTATTATATTGATATTGAGCTTCTCAGCACGATATTTCAGTTTGAAATTTTCAAAAAACAAAATATGAGCTTAGCAAATCAGCACCTTGAAATCCTGACAGCAGATCCGACAAAGGAATTAAGCAGACCATTTCTTTTAAAAAAAGTGATGAATAATCACACTATAAGAATTGAAAACCTCAATGTTTATATTGAAGATCAGCATATTCTGAAAGATATTAATCTTGCCATCCATGAAAAAAGTATTACATGCATTATCGGACCTTCCGGTTGCGGGAAAACAACATTTCTTAAAACCCTTAACCGTATGCATGATGAAACACCTGAGGTTAAAATAAAAGGCAAAGTATATGTAGATGATATTAATATTTACGATAAGGGTGTCAATGTCATTGACACTCGAAAAAAAATGGGATTACTGGCTCAGCGTCCCTGCCCTCTCCCAATGTCAATATTTGACAATGTTGCCTACGGACCAAGAATTCATGGAATAAGAAAACGGAAAACAATTAACCAGACTGTCATCCAGTATCTTCAATACGTGGGTTTATGGGATGAGGTCAGAGGAAGGGTGAGGTCATCTGCATCCAGGTTATCTATTGGACAGCAACAAAGATTGTGTCTTGCAAGAGGTCTTGCAATTGAGCCTGAATATATTTTAGGAGATGAAGCTACTTCATCTCTTGACCCGCTTTCGACAAAAATAATTGAAGAGTTATTTATTAAGCTGAAAGAAAAATATACAGTTATTCTGGTAACACATACTCTCAGGCAGGCAAGACGCATTGCAGATTATATTGTTTTCATGTACTTAGGTAAAATTGTGGAATCTGGTCCGACAGACGAGTTTTTCAATAATCCAAAGAAACAATTGACCAGGGATTACCTTTCCGGGAGTTTTAGTTAGTAAGTGATTGTCATAAATGAAGGCTCTATGTATGGAGAGTGCTTTTGGTTTAAATAATTAGATTAAAATGAATATAAAAGAGTTAAAACTGAAAATAACTGATCTACCTGTTAAAGAGCAACTTGTCATAATATCAGAAACATATCCATGGAAGATTATTTTCACGACAAGCTTTGGGCTGGAGGACCAGGTAATTACACATCTTATTTTTGAGAACAACCTGCCAGTTGAAGTAGCAACTATCGATACCGGGCGATTATTTCCGGAAACTTATAAAGTTTACAATGAAACTTTTAAAAAGTATCAGAAAAGAATCGTGGTTTATTTTCCCGAAAATGAACGAGTTGAGAAAATGGTAACTGAAAAAGGTCCTTTCAGCTTTTATTATTCAAAGGAAAACAGATCGGAATGCTGCAGGTTAAGAAAAGTTGTTCCTTTAACCAAAGCACTTAAAGACAAGAAAGTCTGGATCTCAGGTATTAGGGCAAGTCAGTCAGTAAACCGTGGAAATATGGATTGGCTTGAATATGATGAAGATAAAATGGTTTATAAATTCTATCCTCTTTTTAACTGGTCTTTCGAGGAGGTTAAGGATTTTGTCAAACAAAATCACATTCCCTACAATATTCTTCATGACAGGGGATTTGTAAGCATTGGATGTGAACCTTGTACAAGGGCAATAAACTCTGGCGAGGATTTTAGGGCAGGAAGATGGTGGTGGGAGACCGATGGAAAAAAAGAGTGTGGACTTCATATAAAATAAAAAATTAATTGCAGGAGGATTTGCATGGTCATTAATAACGAACATTTAAAAGAACTGGAAGATGAAGCAATCTTTGTAATGCGCGAAGTTGCAGCTCAGTTTGAGAAGAAGGTAATCCTATTCTCCGGGGGAAAAGATTCAATAGTTCTTTGCCATCTGGCAAGAAAAGCATTCTGGCCGGCAAAAATGCCATTCAGCCTTTTGCATATCGATACGGGGCATAATTTCAAGGAAACCCTTGTATTCCGTGATGATCTTGCACAGGAACTTGGTGTTGAGTTGATTGTCAGACTGGTTCAGGATTCAATTGATAATGGAAGAGTAGCTGAAGAAACCGGGATTAACGCCAGCAGAAACAAAGCGCAGTCGGTTACCCTTCTTGATGCAATTGATGAATTGAAAATTGATGTTGCCATTGGCGGAGGACGACGTGATGAAGAGAAAGCCAGAGCAAAAGAAAGATTCTTTTCACATCGTAATGAATTCGGACAATGGGACCCGAAGAACCAGCGACCTGAACTCTGGAATATTTTCAACGGGCATAAAAACTTTGGAGAACATTTCAGAGTATTCCCGATAAGTAATTGGACTGAGCTTGATGTATGGCAGTATATTATGAGTGAAAAGATCATACTGCCTTCACTATATTACACCCATCGTCGTAAAATCTTCCATCGCAATGGAGTTTATCTGGCCTGGGCACCTTTCATGCAGACTAAACCTACAGAAAAGATTTTTGAAGCTGATGTAAGATGCAGGACTATCGGTGATATAACCTGTACAGGGGTCACGTTATCGAAGGCTGAATCGATGGAAGAAATCGTTGGTGAAATAGCTGCCACCCGTGTCACAGAGAGAGGTGGACGTTACGATGATAAAAGATCAGAGGCAGCAATGGAGGACAGAAAGAAGGAAGGATATTTTTAATGGAATTGTAATGAAAATAAACGGAGAAAGTCAATATAAAAGTCTGCTGAGATTTACAACAGCCGGCAGTGTGGATGATGGTAAAAGCACACTGATCGGACGTCTTTTGTTTGATAGCAAATCAATTTTTGAAGACCAGATGGATCATATTGTCGAATCCAGTAAACGCCTTGGTAAAGAGGGGATTGATCTTTCCTTGCTGACTGATGGATTAAGAGCAGAAAGAGAGCAGGGAATCACAATTGATGTTGCCTACAGGTATTTTGCAACCCCTGCACGTAAGTTTATAATCGCAGATACTCCGGGCCATATTCAATATACACGGAATATGGTGACAGGAGCAAGCACAGCTGACCTTGCCGTAATCCTCATCGATGCAAGAAAGGGAGTACTTGAACAGACACTTCGTCATTCTTATATAGCCACTTTACTTGATATAAGGCACGTGGTTTTCTGTATAAATAAAATGGATATGGTAAATTATTCCGAAGAGGTATTTTTAAATATTAGGAAAGAACTTAACACCCTTGCCAAAAAACTTAAAATAGAAAATGTACATTATATTCCGATAAGCGCCAAACTCGGTGATAATGTGGTTAACCTCTCTGAAAAGATGAGATGGTATGAAGGGAGAACTTTCCTCCGGTTTATCGAAACCATTAAAATAAATAAGATAAAAAATCCGTCCGGCTCGCGATTCCCGGTTCAGACAATAATACGTCCGTTATCAGATGAATATCATGATTACCGCGGCTATGCCGGTAGAATTGCCGGCGGAACATTCAGGAAAGGTGATGAGGTAACCGTTCTGCCTTCAATGTGTAAATCACGGATTTCAGGAATTAATGTAATGGAAAAATCTATTCCTGAAGCATTGGCAGGTGATTCCGTTTCAATCACTCTGGAAGACCAGTTAGATATTAGCAGAGGAAATCTAATTGTAAGAAATGATGGACTTCCTCAGTCGGGTCAGGACGTTGACCTGATGATTTGCTGGTTTAGCGAAAGACAACTTAAGCCTTCAGGCAGATATATCCTGAGAAATTACAGTAATGAGACCACCTGTATCGTTAAATCGATAAACTTCAGGATGAATATCAATAAGCTTGAGAAAGAGACCGGTAATCCGGTAATCTCAATGAATGACATTGCTGCCGTTTCAATCCATACGGCAAAACCATTATATTATGATCCATATAAAATAAACAATAAAACAGGGAGCCTGATTTTCATTGATGAAGGAACAAATGAGACTGTAGCTGCAGGGATGATAATTGAACAGTAAATTTTTGAGTTAATAAACATACAGATGGTTTATTGTAAACTGTAAAGTCTACCCCTCAATTTGTGAAACTTCTGAAAATTTAAAGTTAAATATAATACCTCTTCAGAACAATTTAAACAGTTATCTGTTTCATTGATAATGAAAAGAAGTACTTCCATATCATTTCTGGTTTCCATATCTGATACTTTCATTTCTATCCTGGTTTGCATATAAGATATTATCCCTATTTGTAATAATTCTTACCTTTAGGTTAAGCTTATAGTATTTACAATTTAAATTTTAAACAATGAAAAGGAGTCTTTTAGTTATTGGTTTTGTTCTGTTCGCAGGTTTAATGTTCAACTCATGCGGAAGCGGTTCCTCCAAAGAAAAACAATCAACTACAAAAGAGGTGGCAAAAGTTCAGTACATATGTCCGATGCACCCGGAGGTTGTAAGTGATAAGCCAGGCAATTGTCCAAAATGCGGAATGGCCCTGGTTGAAAAAAAATAATGCAGGATGTTTAACAGGTTAGTAAAATACTTCCTCGAGAACCGGCTTATAACTTTTATCCTTTTGATCGCTTTTGTGGTCATGGGATTGGTTACCATGCCGTTCAATCTAAAAACCAGCATTTTACCCAGAAATCCGGTACCTGTTGATGCCATTCCGGACATTGGTGAAAATCAGCAGATTGTCTCAACTGAATGGATGGGCCGCTCTCCAAAAGATATACAGGATCAGATATCCTATCCTTTAACGACTGCGCTGCTTGGCATTCCAGGTGTTCAGACAATCAGAAGCACTTCCATGTTCGGAATGTCGTTTATTTACATAATTTTTAAAGATAACATCGAATTTTATTGGAGCCGGTCAAGGATACTTGAAAAGCTTAATTCTCTTCCACCCGGTACTTTACCGGAGGGTGTCCAACCAACTTTAGGACCTGATGCAACGGCGCTGGGTCAAATCTACTGGTACACTCTGGAAGGACACGATCCTAAAACCGGAAAACCAAATGGGGGATGGGATCCTTCAGAACTCAAGACCATTCAGGATTTTTATGTTAAATACAGTCTGTCTTCTGCTGAAGGTGTTTCTGAAGTAGCATCAGTAGGCGGTTTCACAAAGGAATACCAGGTCGACCTTGATCCTAATGCACTTAAGGCTTATAACGTTTCTGTAATGGATGTTATGAATGCCGTTAAGAATAGTAATCTCGACATTGGAGCTGAAACCATCGAACTTAATAATGTAGAGTATATCATACGTGGTCTGGGGTATGTCAAGAGTCTTAATGATCTTGAGTTATCTGTTGTTGCAGTCCGTAATACCGTTCCTGTCCGGATCAAAGACGTAGCCCATGTTTCTTTTGGTCCCGCTACACGGCGGGGAGGACTGGATAAAGGAGGATCAGAGGCTGTCGGGGCCGTAGTTGTGGCGCGGTACGGCTCAAATCCCATGGAAGTCATTAATAATGTAAAAGAAAAGATTAAGGAGATTGATGCCGGTTTGCCGCAGAAAACTTTACCGGATGGTAGTCTCTCAAAAGTTACTGTTGTTCCTTTCTATGACAGGACAGGACTTATTAAGGAAACAATAGGGACACTCGAATCTGCCCTTTCACACGAAATCCTCATAGCCATTATCGTGATTATTATCCTGGTTATGAACCTCAGAGCTTCTCTCATTGTCGCCGGATTATTGCCATTAGGCGTTTTAATGACATTTATTCTAATGAGGTTTTTTGGTATAGATGCAAATATTGTGGCCCTGTCAGGTATTGCCATTGCCATTGGTGTTATGGTCGATATTGGTATTGTTGATGTGGAGAATATTCTCCGGCATCTCGAAATGCCTGAAAACCGTGGAATACGCGGCAAAAAATTAATGCAGGTAATTTACAAGGCAACAACTGAGGTAAGAGCTGCAGTAGTAACTTCCATCGCCACAACAATTGTAAGTTTCCTCCCTGTGTTTGCAATGCAGGCACAGGAGGGAAAAATGTTTCACCCCCTGGCCTGGACAAAAACCTTCGCTCTTCTGGCCGCATTTATTCTGGGTATTGTTGTACTGCCAACACTTGTACATATTTTCTTTAACATTAGCTTCGATACTAAAAAGATAAGGAAGATATGGAACGGTACCCTTATAGCAGCCGGAATATTCTTTGCAATTGCATGGCATACTTTTCCTGCCATTGCGTTGACAGTTATCGGTTTGAATAACCTTTTTGATGGCTTCTGGTCTGAAAAACGTAGAGAATTTCCAAACTCTATTAATATAGGTATCACTGTTCTGGTAGCAACATGGTATCTGGCTATTGAATGGCTACCCCTGGGAGCACACAACAGCGGTTTTATCAACTTTTTATTTGTAGGCGGAATCGTATCGGTTATTCTTATTGCCCTGATGTCAATGGTTCATTATTATGAAAAAATACTTCGCTGGGCTTTAAAGAATAAATGGGAATTCCTTATCATCCCGTCATTTACCCTGTTCTTTGGTCTGCTGGTCTGGCAGGGATTTGATGGAATTTTTGGATTTGTTGCAACGGGAGCTGAAAAAGCAGGATGGAAGAATTTTAGGAATACAGCTGTCTGGAAAGGTCCGGTTAAAACTTTTCCCGGTACAGGCAAGGAATTCATGCCATCGCTGAATGAGGGTTCATTTCTTCTGATGCCTACAAGCATGCCCCATTCAAGTATTGAAAAAAACCTCAAATATGTTGAGACTCTTGATAAACGTCTTTCAGCAATACCTGAAGTCGAAATTGCTGTCGGAAAATGGGGTCGGGTAAATTCAGCCCTCGATCCGGCGCCAATACAGATGTTTGAAAATACTATCAACTATCGTTCAGAGTATATTCTTGATGAAAACGGTCACAGAATACAGTTTAAAGTGGACAAAAAAGGCAATTTTATTCTGAAGGACAGTTCAACTTTTAATCCTCAGACAGAAGTATTCAGGGTTATTCCTGCCGATAGCCTTATTCCTTACAGAAAAGGAGAATATTTTCGTCAGTGGCGGCCGGAAATCAAGAAACCACTGGATATATGGAATGAGATCGTTAAGGTAACAGATATCCCGGGACTCACCTCTGCACCCAAATTACAGCCTATTGAGACCCGTCTTGTAATGCTTTCGACAGGAATGCGCGCCCCGATGGGACTGAAGGTTTATGGCCCTGACCTTAATTCAATAGAAGAGGCCGGGATGATGTTTGAGAAAGCTTTAAAAGATGTTCCCTCGGTTAAGGCCTCCGCGGTTTTCTACGACCGGGCTGTCGGTGCTCCATATCTTGAGATAAAGCTTAACCGGGAAGCAATGGCACGTTACGGAATGACTGTAAATAATGTGCAGGAAATATTACAGGTTGCTGTCGGAGGAATGACACTTTCGACCTCTGTTGAAGGACGTGAGAGATTTCCATTAAGAGTGAGATATGCCCGTGAGCTGCGCGATAATCCGGAAGATCTGAAAAGGATTCTTGTCCCTTCTATGAATGGTGTACAGATACCACTTGGAGAGATTGCTGATATTGATTATACCCGTGGTGCCCAGATGATCAGGAGCGAAAATACTTTCCTTGTCGGCTATGTCATTTTTGATAAGCTGGAAGGAAAAGCCGAAGTCGATGTGGTGGAAGAAGCCACAAAGATATTAAAAGGGAAAATTGACTCAGGAGAAATAACCCTTTCACCCGGAGTAACATATAAATTTGCAGGCAATTATGAAAATCAGATCAGAGCTACCAAAAGGCTGGCTATTGTAGTCCCGATTAGCTTAATTGTAATCTTGCTTCTATTGTATTTCCAGTTCCGGACAATTACAGCATCACTTATTCACTTTTCAGGTGTTTTCGTTGCATTCTCCGGGGGGTTCATTATGCTCTGGCTTTACGGACAAGGCTGGTTCATGAATTTCTCAGTTGCTGATATAAACCTCCGCGATATGTTTCAGATGCACTCTATTAATCTTAGCGTGGCGGTCTGGGTAGGGTTTATCGCGTTATTTGGTATTGCAACCAATGATGGTGTGATAATGGGTACATACATTCACCAGGTCTTTGAAGAGAAAAAACCGAATACGGTTAATGATGTTCGTGAATCAGTTGTCCTGGCAGGAAAAAAGCGCGTCCGTCCGGCAATAATGACAACCGCTGTCGCAGTAATTGCTCTTCTGCCGGTGCTTTCATCTACGGGCAAAGGAGCAGATATCATGGTTCCTATGGCAATACCTGTCTTTGGTGGAATGATAATCCAGGTAATGACAATTTTCGTCGTTCCCCTCTTCCAGGCTATGTGGAGAGAAGGGGCAGTAAAGAAGCTTAATAAAGCAGCTGTTCAGACTATTAATAATCAATTTGAAGATGAAAACAACAGCATATAAAAAATTACTGATTACATTAATTACACTTGGTAGCTGGCTTGCATGTAACAGTCAGCAATATCCAGATTCTCTTATTAAATATCTCGAAATTGCTGCAAAAAACAATCCAACGGTCCTTCAAAAATTCAGCGAGTATCAGGTTGCTCTGCAAAAGATCCCCCAGGCAGGAAGTCTGTCAGATCCGGAATTAAGTCTTGGAGTATTTATGAAACCGATGGAACTCGTCAGCGGAAACCAGGTTGCTGACATTAGGTTAATGCAGATGTTCCCATGGTTTGGAGTACTCCGGAATGCTAAAGACGAAATGAGCTTTATGGCAAATGCAAAATTTGAACTTTTCCGTGATGCGAAATTGCAGGTTTTTTATGACGTTCAGCGGACCTGGTACGAATTATATAAGATTCAGAAGGATATAAATATTTCAGAAAAAAATATTGAAATTCTGAAAACTATTGAGCGTCTTGCCTTAGTCAGATTCAAATCCCCTTCTTCCGTATACTCCACACCAATTCCATCGAGCTCTGTACCTTCTGGCATAGGCCAAAGCAGCAGTACCGGTTCTTCAGGAATGCAAAGTATGGGTACCAATCAGAACGCTTCCGGATCAACAACTGCAAACCAGGTTTCTTCAACAATGCAAACGGGTTCAATGGGCTCATCAGCTGGCAGTTCAGGATTGGCCGACTTATACAGGATCCAGATTGAAGCCGGCGACCTGGAAAACAATATTGCACTTCTGAAAAGCCGTCGAAACTCTATTATTGCTCAGTTTAATAGTTACCTGAACAGGCCAGCCATCGCAAAGGTATCGATTCTTGAAGCAATCTCTCCTGATTCACTTGGATTACCATTGATTTCCGTTTCTGATAGTATGCTCGCTAATAACCCGATGCTTGATATGCTTGAATATGAAAAACAATCGATCGAAGCCCGCAAAATAATGGTTTCACGTATGAGTTATCCGATGATAGGCTTGGGCCTGAACTATATGCTAATCAGTAAAAATGAAATGTCAGCATCGGCAATGAATGGGAAAGACATGATCATGCCGATGGTTACTGTTACACTTCCGGTTTACCGGAAAAAGTACAATGCAATGGTTAAAGAAGCTGATCTTCTGAAGATTGCAACATCACAAAATTACCAGGCTACGTCCAATTCATTGCAGAATGAGTATTATCAGGCAGTTCAATTGTATCAGGATTCGGAGCGTCGTATAAAACTATACGAAAATCAATATCAACTGGCTTCAAAATCACTTGATCTCATATTGAAAAGCTTCTCAACTTCTTCATCAGGACTTACCGATGTCCTGCGTGTACAACAGCAGACTCTTGACTATGAACTTAAACAGGTTGAAGCTGTTGCTGATTTCAATACTGCCATTGCATGGTTAAAACGACTAATTGCATTTTCACAAACAGAATAAAACAGAACGCAATGAAAAAAATCAGAACATCTAAAATATTCTCAAACAAATACGTGAATTATAGTCTTTTACTGATACTTGGTTTCTTTATAGGCTGGTTGTTCTTTCATTCATCACAAAAAAACGAAAAGAAAGATGATCATTCGACAGAAATAACACAGGCTGCCATCTGGACATGTGCAATGCACCCGCAGATAAGGATGCATGAACCCGGGAAATGCCCTATTTGCGGAATGGATCTGATACCGCTTGTTCAAAACAATACCACTTCAATAGATGCCGATGCCATACGTCTTACATCTGAGGCGGCTCAGCTGGCAAATGTTCTTACAACTGTTGTTACAAAACAGAAGCCCTCAATGGAAGTACGTCTGTATGGAAAGGTACAGGCTGATGAAAGATTGTTGCAGAGTCAGGTATCTCATGTGTCCGGAAGAATAGAACGGTTGATGATCAACTTTACCGGTGAACCAGTTATTAAGGGTCAGGTGCTTGCAAAGATCTATTCTCCCGAGCTCATTACAGCGCAGCAGGAGTTACTGGAAGCGGCTAAAACCAAGCAAACACTTCCTGAAATCTACGAAGCAGCAAAAGAGAAATTGCGTCAATGGAAACTGACAGATAATCAGATTGAATCAATTGAAGGTTCCGGAACAGTTCAAACAGCTATTGAAGTTATATCAAACACCAGTGGAATTGTTACAGCCCGGCTTGTAAGCACTGGCGATTATGTCTCACAAGGAACGGAATTATTTAAAATTGCCGATCTTTCGCATGTATGGATCATGTTCGATGCCTATGAAAGTGATCTACAGTTCCTTCGCAAAGGTGAAAAAGTTTTTTTCACCCTTCAGGCATTGCCTGGTATAGATTATACAGGCAATATAGTATTTATAGACCCTGTGATTGATCCTGTTACGAGGGTGGCAAAAGTAAGGGTTGAAACAGGAAATCAATCCGGAAAACTAAAGCCTGAAATGTTTGCCACAGGAATTGTCTCGACTACTCTTAACGAATATCGTGATAATATGGTTATCCCGAAAACAGCAGTACTGTGGACAGGTAAGCGTTCAGTTGTTTATGTCAAACAACCAGGAGATGAACCAATTTTTAAATTACGTGAAATTGGCCTCGGTCCAATGCTGGGAGAAAGTTATGTAATAACTGATGGTCTGACAGACGGTGAAGAAATTGTAACAAGTGGGACATTCAGCGTTGATGCTGCAGCTCAGCTTGAAGGTAAACCAAGTATGATGAACCGATCAGGTAGGACATATTAAAGAATCTTTACTGCCTCGCATTGTAAAACCAATGTTGAATTTAAAATATTTCATTAAATCTTTCAAAAACACCCAGACCGAACAGTGCAAAGTCATATTTAACCGGATCATCCGGATCGAATTCGCGAAGATTGGTGGTAAGTTCTTCAACAGCTTTCCAGTCGTTTACTTTCCTTTTTAGCAGACCCAGTTTCCTTGCCGTATTCCCTGCATGGATGTCTAAGGGCATATATAGCATTGCCGGGTCAATCTTTTTCCATATCCCGAAATCGACTCCACGATCATCCCGCCGGACCATCCAGCGAAGGTACATATTGAGCCGTTTCCCCGCCGCTCCGCCGTTTATATCGGCAAAATGTTTTTCTGTCCTCCGCTCATGACCCTCGCAAAAGAAATAGTTCCTGAGTTGCATCATGCCATCTTTTAAGCTTCCGGACTTTTTCATTCCCTCAATAATCACATCCTCCATACTTGCAAATTCAGAATATATCTTCCTGAGACCTTTGATAAAGTAATTGCAGTCAGTGCCATTGAATGTGCGGTGAACAAACCGTTCCACGCTTTTCAGATCATCGTTACCTGCTGACATAACAAATTCAAAGGGAGCGTTACCCATCGCTTCAAGAAGAATATTGGCGCTTCTCAGGATAAGGTCCCTTCTGCCCCAGGCTATAGTTGCTGTAAGAAATCCTGATATTTCCCTGTCGTGGCTTGATTTAAAACGATGAGGTATAGATATCGGATCTGATGGAATAAATGAAGGATTATTATACTGATCGTGTTTTTCCTCAAGGAATTGTTTTAGTTCTCTGAAGCTAAGACCACCATTATATGAACTATCACGCTTCATTCACTATAAGCCCGTCCCTGATCTGTAATATTCGATCCGACATATTTGCAAGTTGCCTGTCGTGGGTAACAATTATGATTGTCTGACCGAAAGTATCCCTGAGTCTGAAAAAGAGCTTATGCAGCTCATTCTTATTTTCAGTGTCAAGATTACCTGAAGGTTCATCGGCAAGAATAACTGATGGATTGTTGATAAGAGCTCTTGCAACTGCAACACGTTGCTGCTCTCCTCCGCTGAGTTCGGATGGCTTATGTTCGAGTCTGTCTGTAAGACTCAGGAATCCAAGCAGTTCCATTGCTTTTGCTTCAGCTTCAGCTTTGGTCTTACCTGCTATATATGCAGGAATACATACATTTTCAAGGGCAGTGAATTCGGGAAGCAACTGATGAAACTGGAAAACAAATCCAATATTATTGTTACGAAAAGCTGACAGTGCTTTCCCTTTTAGTTTGCTTATATCGGAATCCTTATAATATATTATTCCGCTATCCGGCCTGTCTAATGTCCCGATAATCTGCAGGAGTGTTGTTTTTCCGGCACCGCTGGCACCGACTATTGAGACAACTTCTTTTTCTTTTATTTCAAGATCTATCCCCTTGAGAACCTTCAGCTCTCCGAATGATTTGGTAATACCTTCCGTTCTTATCATAATTGGGGTTAAAATACTCAGATGCCGTAATTTCTGATTAATACAAGTTTCTGGGTACAACCCCCCTCAAGGTGGGCTGGGGGGCGTTTCATACTATATCAGATAACCTCATTCCGGAAAATCCAACTTATAGTCCTCATGGACTTCATTGACCTCCTTTTTTATCGGATCTGCAACGCTGTCAATATCTTTTTTGATGTTATCTGCAACCTCATCCGCATCTTTCTGAATATTACCGGAGAAATCATTCACTTCGCTTTTGATATTTTCAGCGACCTCATCTGCATCTTTCTTAATACTGCCGGAAAACTCATCCAAATCACTTTTAATGTTTTCAGTGACCTCATTAACATCCTTGGTTATGGTCTCTGACATATCAGTCACATCTTTCTTGATTGTACTGGTTACTTCATTAAAATCGTTCCTTATATCCTTTGTGCTTGTTTCAATCTCTCTGCGGATATCATCTGTCGCCTTTCTAAAATCACGCATGCCTTTTCCAAAGCTGCGGGCCATTTCAGGAAGCTTATCGGCACCGAAAAGTAAAAGGATCACTAAAACAATAACAATTATCTCCTGTCCACTCATATTTTCCCTGCTGACAATGATTAATAATTCCTGTCCGTAAAGTTAGAAAAGATTCATTATATCCGACAAATTATTGATTCATTAAAAATGTTGCAGGGGAGTTGCATGCAACTCCCCTACTGTATTTATTTTCACGGTTTCTATCAGCTCTTCAGACTCTTCTTTCTGGATAAATCATAAACAAGTGAGCTGGCTATGAATATTGAAGAATAGGTACCGATTATGATCCCGATTATCATTGCAAACAGGAATCCTCTGATTGTTTCACCACCCCAGAAAAACATTACGATAAGAACCAGAATTGAAGTCATACCAGTGTTCATAGTACGACTCAACGTGTCGTTCATAGCCAGGTTAATAATCTCATTCAAGGGACGTTTTCTGTGAAGCGGAATGAATTCCCTGAGCCTGTCATATACAACAACCGTATCATTAATTGAATACCCGATAACAGTCAGGATTGCGGCAATGAATGATTGGTCGATCTCCATGTTGAACGGAAGGATCCCCCACAGGATTGAGAAGATACCTATTACGATCATTGTATCATGTGCAAGCGCTGTCATGGCTCCAAGTCCGTACTGCCAGTTTTTAAACCGTATGAAGATATATACGAACATCATAAGCAGAGAAAGTCCGACAGCAAATACAGCTTTCCTTTTCAGATCGCTTGCTATGGTTGGTCCTACTGAATCTGAACTCTCCCTGTAATCAGATAAGAATTCATCTTCAGTCACATCAGTACCGATCATCCCTTTCAACCCCTGATATAAAGCAGACTCAACTTCGTTCTCAGAGCCGGGCTCATCTATTTTATATTTAGTTACTATCCTTACCTGATTATCGCTGCCGTATGTTACAACCTGCGGAGCCTCACCAAAAACGGGTGTCAGTCTGTTGGCAACATCTTCAGTGCTTATGCTTTTACCCTCCTCAAATCTTACAACGAAAGCCCTTCCTCCCGTAAAATCTATTCCCGGGCTTAACCCTTTTATAATTAATGAAGCTAGCCCCAGGATTGTAATTAAAATAGAGACTGCATAGAATATTTTCCTTTTCCCGATGAAATCAACATGTGTGTTCTTAAGGACATTGGCTGTTATTTTAATTGAGAATGAAAGGCTCGCGTTTCTTTTAAGCAACCATTCATAGATAAGCCGTGTTATATAGATCGCACTGAACAGTGATGTAAAAATACCAATTACCAGGGTTGTAGCGAAGCCTTTTATCGGACCTGTTCCAAAGGCATACAGAACTATACCTGTTAAAAGAGTAGTGATATTTGAGTCAAGTATCGCAGACATTGCTCCTTTATAACCGTCTGAAATTGCCAGCTTGTAACCCTTTCCGGCTCTCAGCTCCTCTCGTATCCTTTCATATATAAGCACATTCGCGTCTACCGACATACCCATCGTAAGAACGATACCGGCAATACCTGGTAATGTAAGGACTGCTCCAAGTGAAGTGGTCACTCCCATTATCAGGAATATGTTTGCCAGAAGGGCGATATCTGCAATCGTTCCTGCACTTCTGCTATAATAGAATATCATATAGAGAAGCACTATAATGAAGGATATAACAGCCGATTTCAAACCATTGTTTATAGCTTCCCTGCCAAGGGTAGGTCCGATAACAGTGTCTGAGATAATTTTTGCCGGAGCAGGCAGCTTTCCTGATTTGAGTATGTTTGCCAGGTCATTAGCTTCGTCAATTGTAAAATCACCGGTTATTTCTGTACTCCCGCCAGAAATTTCGCCTACAACTCTCGGATAGGAACGTACATATCCGTCAAGTACAAGGGCGATACTACGATCAACATTTTCACGCGTCATTCTTGCCCACGTCTTTGCCCCTTCGGCATTCATATTAAAATCGACTTTGACCTCAGATCCTGTGATACCTGAACTAGGGCGGGCAGAAGTAATTGATTCACCACCAAGTGGTGCTCTCCCGTCACGGGTCGTAATTTTTATTGCATGAAGCTCATACAGAGAATTTGAAGGATCATATTTATAAGGATTCTGGCTCCAGTAAAACCTAAGGTCACGAGGAAAGATAGATTTAATCTGATTCATATTCAGATAACCGTTGACTTTCGCTGTATCTATTCCAAGTGCCAGTCCCACCATAGATGACTGCAATGGTTCTCCCTGTTCCGTTACACGTGGATTCAGAACACCAAAAAGAGGATTCTGAAGGTTGAATTCTTCACGTGTTGCCGTCTCTGCCGGTTTGGTGGTGTCTCCGGCGATAAGATCAAGAAGTTCCTGATCCTGTGTTTTTGTTGTATCGGATGATACAGTATCAGCTTTATTCTGATCCGTTGGTATATTTTTAATATTTGTATTCGATACGAGTTCCCTTAACATGCTGTTTGCAGTAGAGAGATATCCGATTATTTCTCCATTCTCATATGTTTCCCAGAATTCAAGATTGGCTGTTCCCTGTAATAGCTCACGTACTCTCTGCTGATCAGTCTGACCGGGAAGCTGAATCAGGATACGTCCTTTAGTGCCAAGCAGGGTGATATTGGGTTGGACAACACCAAATCTGTCGATCCTTGCAGAGAGAATATTAAACGCATTCGTAATGGCTGATGTTACTTCTTCATCGAGTACTTTAAGAACCTCTTCATTTGTGGAGTTAAAATTGATCTGACTTCTGAGTTCAACAGTACTGAATACAGCAGCCAGTTTTGCATTCGGATCTATCTCCTGGAATGCTCTTCCGAAGAGAGTAAGAAAATCTGACTGGCTCGTCTTTTGCATTTCCTTAGCCCTCGCCAGAGCACTTATAAAAGTATTATCTGTGCTATAATTTGACAGTGCTTTCAGAATATCCTCTACAGACACCTCAAGTATTACACTCATACCACCTTTCAGGTCGAGGCCAAGGTTAATCTCTTTCCTCTGACACTCTTTAAAAGTATTACCCAGAAAACTCCATTGATCTTTTGTAAGGGTAGAGATAGAATCGATATAATAGTTTTGTTTTACTAGGTCTCCTTTTGCATATTCTTTTGCATCCTTTTTGACTTTTGAAGTAGCTACAGTAAACGACAATTCATATATCGATACTAATGCTAATGCAATTGCTAGAGTGATAATAGCCGCTTTATTCTGCATTTCCGTTTAAATTATTCTGTAATTATTTCTGATTCTTCGTTATCGAGGCGCAAATATATTAAAATTTTTACAAAAAAAGGCTGAATACAGAATATCCAGCCTTGATAATTATAATTGTTTTGTGCTAGTCAAGCAGATCATCATAAACTGTCTCCAGCGGTTTCCTGTTAAGGAAGTCATAAAGAGCAAGGCTGCGGACATTGTAGAAATAGTTCCAGTAGTTTTGCAGAGATTGAACAAAAGCCCGTCTGTTCTGGTCTTTTTTGGTATCAGCATTATTTAGTTCCAGAACGGATATTTTACCAATCCTGAACCTCTCGTAAGCAACTTCAAACATCCTCTGTGCAACAGTATCTGATTTGGCTGCTGTTGCGACCTGTTCAGCCTGCAGATTAAATTGTTCTGCATCGAGGATAAGGGTCTGATCAAAATCCATTCTGTCCTGTTCCGATGTCACCTGTGCAAGTTCGAGGCTTGATTTTGCCATTTGATATCTGCCTCGTCCAAGCCCCCAGTCCAGTAGTGGCATTGATATTCCGACTCTTATTGTCTGCTGCTTATTTGATTCCATATACGCATTTCTGAATACCGGATCCTGGTCACGTAATCCGAATGAAGCAATCAGGTTGGCATTAAGCCCTTTTTCAGCCTTAGCCTGGGCAACATTGCTCTGAGCATCGAGAAGAGTGAGTTGCTGCGAAAGCATCTCAGGATTATTGGCGTGAGCCAGCTCAAGAACTTCCTGGGGATCAACCTGCAACTGAGGAATTTCGCTCGGAAGAATCAGTTCAAGCCTTACGTTATCATTGAAGCCGAGGAATGATCTTAATCGTATCTCCCTGTCTCTAAGGTTCATTTGAGACTCTTTTCTCGCTGTTTCAGTGTTAAGCCATGAAAGCTGCATTTCAAGCATTTCGTTTTCAGCGATAGTCCCGAGATTATACCTCCCCTGAGCCATTTTCCATAATGTATCAGCATTATGATAGTTCAACTCAGCTATCTGAACGTTGATCTGGGCAAGTGAAAGTGAAAAGAATAGTTGAACTGCCTGGCTGTGAACCTGTTCGATATTTGAGAGATAGGTCTTTTTTGCTGCTTCATATCGCAGAGGCTCAATTTTCTTTTCCCATTTCAGGGAGTTATATCTGAACAATGGCTGGACAAGTCTGACACTTAAGGGAGCCGTTATATATTTATTCGTTTTTTTCTCAAAATCGTTCTCAAGTGTAAGATCTGACTGCAGCGAAATTGTACCACCTGTAAACCCGATATTCTGTGTTAGAGAAAGAGAGCCGATTGTCTGAAGAATATTTGTAGAAACATACTCCCAGTCACCTAATCCGGAATTCCAAACTCTGGTGTACGCTGTTGTATAATCCGGTGTTGTTCCTGTGAGAGTGAGTGATGGTCTGTATTGTGCGACGTATGTTCTGTACTGCCAGTAGCTTGCCCGGAATCTGTGCGTTGCCATCAGAGCATTAGGCGATTGTACTTCTGAGAGCTTAATGACTTCCTCTAATGTTAGTTGTTTAACTTCCTGAGCAGCAATTTCTTGCATCGCAAGAAAAGATACCGGTATGATTGCTAATAAAAGTAATTTCTTCATTGTTATTTCTTTATTCATATCTTAATGATTCAATAGGATCTTTTTCTGATGCATTCTTAGCCGGACGATAACCAAAAATAACACCGACTGCTGCTGACACTCCGAAAGCAATGAATATTGAAAAGAATGTCACAATGGTTGTGATTCCGGCAACCTGTTCTATCAGCTTGGCCATAATTACTCCCAGGAGGATTCCGATGAAACCACCTGTAACGCTTATCAGTACGGCTTCAGAAAGAAACTGAACAACAATATCCATTTTCTTTGCTCCAATGGCCATCCTTGTTCCAATCTCCTTTATTCTTTCCATAACGGAAGCATACATGATATTCATTATACCGATCCCGCCTACAAGCAGGGAAATGCTGGCAATTACTCCCAGCACTATATTGAAAATATCCTTTGTTCTTTCCTGTTGTTTCAGAAGAAGTTCCGGGACAGTGATCTCAAAATCTTTTACATTTGAATGACGTCTGGAGAGCATGCGGCTTAAAACTTCAGTTGAGGGATTAAGCTGTTCGGTTTCAGTAACCTGAACAACAATCCTGTCGAGCTGATTATAGTTAGTTTCCACATCGGACGCTGCATCTGAGCTGCTTACAATTACCCTGCCCATTCCTCCTCCGGGGCCGCCGGGACCTCCCATAATCATAATATTCGATGATGCTTCTGATACCAGCTTGGTGTTAACAAGTGCCCTGTTCTGATATCTGAGCAACATAGTCTGAATAGGTATATAAATATTATCATTATAAACATTAACTCCTTTTTCTTCAAAGCCCGTGAGACTGACAGTCGTTTTCTGAAGCACGCCGATAACTTTAAGCCATATACCGTTAAATTTTATATACTGTCCCAGAGGATCTACCTTGCTGAAAAATTTTGCTCTGATATTGGCACCGATGATACAAACCTGGATACCATTTTCCTCCTGATAAGCATTGAAAAATGCACCTGATACCAAAGGCAGATTGTAGAGGTGGAAATAATCATTCGAAACACCGACCAGCTTTGCAGTATATTTAACACCATTCATCATGGCGGTGGAGTTAAATGATATTTCGGGGCTTATTCTTTTAACTGAAGGAAGAGTCCCATGGATAGCTTCCACATCCAGCATACTTAAACCCCGTGAGAATTTCTTCTGTTGTTTTTCCGATTCATCACTTGATGACGACTGATCCTGAATAATAGGATTGATCAGAATATTGTTGACTCCGACCATTTTCATTTGTTCCATAATCTCCTGCTTGGCACCCTTACCTATCGCAAGCATGGCTATAACAGCTGCTACGCCGAAGATTATCCCGAGAGCTGTAAGCATTGATTTTAGCTTGTTCGAAATGATCGACTCTACAGCAATTTCTATATCGTGGAAATATCTGAAGATAAATTTGAACATATTATTTCCTTTTTAATACTGTTTATATCGTTGATTTTCTTTGTGGTGGTCCTGTTTTTTATTATTCGTCAGGATTTACATTAGCAGGCCGGCGGCGTCTTGCTGAAGTATCTCTTGCTGCTCCTTCTCCGCCCTGAGGCATATTGTTTCTCATTTGCCTGAATCTGCGCATTGCAGCTGTATCCATTGTGCCCCCACCTTGTCCGCCCTGCATATTTTGTCTGAATCTGCGCATCGCAGCCGTATCCATTGTCCTGCCTCCTGTTCCGCCCTGTCCTCCGGGGATATTACCCCTCATATTCGGAAATTCTCCTCCCATGCCGGGAGGCATTCCCATCATTTCACCATCTCCGCCAGAAGCCTTCTGAGCTTCTTCATTTGCTCTCCTCTCCTCTTCTATCCTGGCTTTCTCTTTTTCCTTAATAGTGGCTATCAGTTCCTCTCCCAGCAATTTGCTGAATTTATCAGGTTCCTCAGGAGTATTAAGATAGATCTGATCTCCCGGTTCAATGCCTTGTTCCGCAACAACAAAGTTCTCATTCGATTCCCCTAACATAACAACCTGTCTTGCACCGCTTTTCGTATATACAAATGGTATACTATCCTCGGTGGTCTGGACACTTTCAAGAGGAATATAGGTAACATCACTGATCGTCTTGGTAACTATCTTATTCCCGGTTGTCATCGAAGGTCTCAGGATGCTTTCTGTACTGTTTAACTTGATAACCACCTCAAAAACTTTGGCATCGGCATTTGGCAGCTGCTCTCCGATGTTGGCAACGCTTAAAACCGTTCCTGTATAAGCTTTCTCCGGGAATGCATCTACAATAATATCAACCTTTTGCCCGGCTCTGACTTTACTTACATCAATTTCATTAACATAAGTTTTGGAGATCATTGTTGACATATCGGGAAGTGTGGCAACAACATTATCCCATGGACTTATTGAAGATCCTATCTTTCTCTTTGCGTTTGTTCTGTCCCTTTTATAGATCACCATTCCATCCGATGGAGCATAAATAATAAATTTTGACAGTATAGTCTGCAGGTCAGAAACCCTCTGCCTCTGTTCAGACAGCTGGTTCTTAATGGTTCGCATATCAGATCTGGCCTGTTCGACTTTCAGCTCATAACCCCTTATGGACTGATCAAGGGAACGGATTGCTTTATCGAGGGATATTTCAGCCTGACGCTGGGTTGTCGGAGGTTCAAATTTCGATTCCTGAACTGTAATCTCTGCTTCTTCAACACTATACTTCAGGTTTTTTATATTATCCCTCAGGTTGCTTAATGAGACAGCTGTATCAAGGATCCTGACTTCCAGATTGGTTTCATAAGTAGTCAGATTCTCAAGCTCATCTTTAAGAGAGTTATCAAATGTTGTCCTGTCGAGCTCTGCTACATAATCACCGGCTTTGACCTCAGTACCTTCAGGTACCATATCGGTTATTTTAATATCCATGGCCCTGATATTCCTGTTCATTGCAAATTCCGGACCTACAATATCTGTTGATGTCTCAGCCTGCAGTTCACCAGTAGTCGTAACGACAATATCAAACTGCCCTTTTTGTGCTTCAACATAGAGATTAGCCAGATCTCTCCTCCTTGAGGATTTCCCTATCAGAATCAATGCAATTATGAGTACAACCGCTGCAATAGCTCCAATAATAAGCGTCTTTTTCATCAGATAAATAATTTATTTTTTAAAATCAGTCACAAAAGTATTTAAAAGGTAAATTGCTAATGATTTAATTAACAATATTTAACATCCAAATGATTTTGTCTTTTCTTAACTAAAGACACTCATCAGGGTATTTTTATTCCTGTTACTTTAAAAAATAAATTTTTTTAACAATTGAGATAACCCTATCAGCCATATTTTCAGCCTCTTGAAGAGTACGGCTTTCTGCGTAGATTCGCATGACAGGTTCTGTATTTGATTTGCGGATCTGGATCCATCCGGTGGAATTTTCAATTTTCATTCCATCTCTTTCATCAATCTCCTGGTCTCTGAATTCCTGTCTGATTGAATTTAGAATATCATTAAATTCAATCCCCGGATGGAGTGTAAGTTTTTTCTTTGCAATTATATAGTCAGGGTATTTCCGTCGAAGCTGTGAGCATTTAAGCCCGCTTTTTGCCAGGTGTGAAAGAAACAGAGCAATACCAGCCAGGGCATCACGTCCATAATGCAAAGGAGGATATATAATACCCCCATTCCCCTCACCACCAATAACTGCTTCCCTTGTTTTCATCTCTTCAACAACATTTACCTCTCCTACACGTGATGAGTAGTACTTGCATCCATATTTCTCCGTAACATCCTTTAATGCCCTTGTCGATGACAAATTGGAAACGGTCGGTCCGGGAGTATGACTGAGAATATAATCTGAAACTGAAACCAGCGTATATTCTTCTCCAAACATCGATCCATCCTCGCAGATTATCGCCAGCCGGTCAACATCAGGATCAACAACAAAACCAAGATCCACTTTTTCTCTTACAACCAGATCAGAAATCTCTTTAAGGTTCTCGGGGAGAGGTTCAGGATTATGTGAAAAATTCCCATCAGGGTTTGTATTTAATTCAACTACTTTTTTAACGCAAAGCTGTTTAAGTAACTTCGGAACGATTATACCCCCGACTGAATTTACACAATCAACAGCTATGCAGAAGCCTGCTTTTTTAATTGCACCTATATCAACAAGATCAAGTTCAAGTATTTTATCAATATGCTTCTGATCCCATGAGTCATCACTGCTGACAGATCCCTCCGAATCGAAGGCTGCAAAATCGAATTTTTCTGAGCCGGCCAGCTCAAGGACATCCCTGCCATCTTTGTCGGAGAGAAATTCTCCCTTTTCATTCAATAGTTTGAGTGCATTCCATTGAGCAGGATTATGGCTCGCCGTAACGATAATGCCACCATCGGCTCCAGTTCCTATGACAGCCATCTCAACAGTAGGTGTTGTTGCCAGACCAAGATCAGTTATATTAATTCCCAGAGAGCGCAGAGTTAAAATAACAAGATTGCTGACCATCGGACCGGATTTTCTTGCATCCCGTCCAACTATAATTTTAATATCTTTTGAATTCCGGTTTATTATCCAGGTCCCGAAAGCTGCACTGAATTTAACAATATCTACAGGTGTCAGATTTTCACCGGGATTACCTCCGATTGTGCCCCTTATTCCGGAGATTGATTTAATTAATGCCATACGACTCGTTTATTTCAAGCTCACAAAGGTGCAAAAAAAACGTCAAATCGTAAATCATCAAATAATTGTACCTTTGCAGCCTGATTGATTTTGAAATGGAAAACCGTAAAATTACAGCCCAGGAAATACGATTGAACAGGTTTATCGCCAACAGTGGACTATGTTCCAGAAGGGAAGCAGATGAGTTAATTGAGAAAGGCTTTATTTCGGTTAATGGTAAAACAATTACAGATCTTGGAACTAAGGTCAGCAAGGATGATGATATAAGGTATAAGGGAAAAAGACTCTCATCTGAAAAAAAGGTTTATATCCTGATGAATAAACCAAAGGGTTACGTGACGACAGTCAGTGACCCTCATGCCGAACATACTGTACTTGAGCTCCTTGGAAATGGCTGTCGCGAAAGGGTTTACCCTGTTGGTCGTCTGGACAAGGAGACAACCGGTGTTCTCCTTCTGACGAATGACGGTGACCTGACAGGCAAACTGACTCATCCAAAGTATGACAGGAGAAAGGTTTATCACGTTTTTCTCGATAATCCTGTCACAAAAGAGGACATGTCAAAACTTTCTGAAGGTATCGAACTTGACGGGGAAATTGTCGTTGCTGATGCTTTAGCTTACGCTGATCCTGCTGATAAGAGCCAGATAGGTTTAGAGCTCCATTCAGGAAAGAACAGGGTTATTAGAAGAATGTTTGAATCACTTGGATACCGGGTTAAAAAGCTCGACAGGGTTTATTTTGCCGGACTCACTAAGAAGAATCTTCCACGCGGAAAATGGAGATTCCTGAGCGAAAAAGAGGTAAATATGCTCAAACGTGGTATTTTTTAACTGCATAAGATGAATCACAGAGCTGGTTTTGTAAATATTCTCGGGAATCCCAATGTCGGTAAATCGACTATAATGAACGCGCTTGTCGGTGAAAAGCTTTCCATAATTACTTCCAAAGCACAGACGACAAGGCATCGTATAATGGGAATTGTAAATGGTGATGATTTCCAGATTGTGTATTCGGATACCCCGGGGATACTGAAACCTCAGTACAAGCTCCAGGAGGCTATGATGAACTTCGTAAAAACTGCCCTGAGAGATGCCGACATAATTCTTTACGTAACTGATGTTACCGAAAAACCTGTTGCTGAAAAAGAGTACACGGAAAAGATTAAAATTTCCGGCATTCCCATGATAATTGCAGTAAATAAAATCGACCTTTCAAACCAGGATGATCTTGCACAAATAGTTCAGTCATGGCACCTTGCTTTCCCTGATTCGCCAGTCATCCCGGTATCCGGGACAGAAAGGTTCAACCTGAATGGTCTTTTAAATGCAATACTGACAAAATTGCCTGAAAATCAGCCCTATTTTCCGAAAGATCAGCTTACAGATAAATATGAGAGATTCTTTGCCTCAGAGATACTACGTGAAAAAATACTGATAAATTACAAGAAAGAGGTACCATACTCCGTTGAAACGGAAATTGAGAGCTTCACGGAGGAATCCGGAATAATTAAAATACGTGCGCTTATCCATGTCGTTCGGGAGAGTCAGAAAGGGATTATTATAGGACATAAAGGAGCAATGCTTAAAAAAGTCGGTACTGAGGCCAGGCTTGATATGGAAGATTTCTTTGGGAAAAAAGTATTCCTTGAATTATATGTGAAGGTGTCAAAGGATTGGAGAGATAAATCACAAATGCTTAAAAGATTCGGTTACAGATAAACCGATCGCAAAACAATTATGAGCCGGATAGTAGCTATAGTAGGCAGACCAAATGTAGGAAAATCAACCCTCTTCAACAGGCTTACTGATTCAAGAGATGCAATTGTTGATGAAATGAGCGGTGTTACACGTGACCGTAACTACGGAACTTGCACCTGGAACGGAGTTGATTTTTCAGTTATCGACACTGGAGGCTATGTTGAGAACTCTGATGATATATTTGAAGAGGAGATTAACAAACAGGTGCTTCTTGCAATAGAAGAGTCCGATCTCATTTTGTTCATGGTGGATGTAACTGTTGGAATCCACGAACTTGACACTTCAGTAGCCGGAATGCTGAGAAAAGCCAATAAAAAGGTGTTGCTTGTAGTTAACAAAGTCGACAACAATGAAAGGATTTTTGATGCCAGTGAATTTTATAGTCTCGGACTGGGCAACTATTTCACGTTAAGCTCTGTAAATGGAAGCGGGACCGGTGAGCTTCTTGATGAAGTTGTAATGAGCTTTCCCGGCCAGACAACTGAACAATTGCCCGATCTGCCCAGGATAGCAATAACCGGACGACCAAATGTCGGAAAGTCATCTCTGATAAATTCTCTTCTTGGAG
Organism: uncultured Bacteroidota bacterium; assembly: GCA_963843415.1. GTDB lineage: Bacteria > Bacteroidota > Bacteroidia > Bacteroidales > VadinHA17 > LD21. The sequence continues at coordinate 477,213 of CAWJKD010000006.1, read as the reverse complement.
AAGAAAGAAATATTGTGACTTCGTTACCGGGAACAACCCGTGATTCAATTTATATACGCTATAACAAATATAACCATGATTTTCTTCTTATCGATACAGCCGGTTTAAGGAAGAAGAGCAAGGTCAGTGAGGATGTTGAATTTTATTCAGTGATGAGAGCAATAAGGGCAATAGAAAATTCAGATATCTGCCTTCTGCTCATTGACGCAACCAAGGGACTCGAGTCGCAGGACCTTAATATATTGTGGCTCGCCTATAAAAATAATAAAGGTTTAGTGGTTCTTGTAAATAAATGGGACCTTGTTGAAAAAGAGAATAATACTGCGAAAGCCTTTGAGAAGGAGATCAGGAGCAGAACTGCTCCTTTTACCGATTATGAGATCCTGTTTATCTCTGCAATTAACAAACAGAGAATTCATAAGGTCCTTGACCTTATAGACACAGTTAATCAGAACAGGATGAGGAAGATCTCCACTTCTGAACTGAATAATCTGATGCTTGAGATAATAAAGAATAATCCACCACCTGCGTTGAAAGGGAAACATGTTAAAATAAAATATGTGACCCAGCTGCCCACACAGACACCTGCATTTGCATTTTTCTGTAACCTGCCCCAATATGTAAAGGAACCATACAAAAGATACATTGAAAACAGGATGAGGGAACATTTTGCATTTACAGGTGTGCCGGTAAGGATTTTTTTCAGAAAAAAATAGCAAAATTTGGTGTGATTTTTGTGCGTAGAAGAAATATAACCCGGGGAACTATGAGAACAAATAAATCGCTGATCCTGATCTTTATTCCGGTAATTTTCCTGGCCTCATGTGGAAAGATAGAACAACTACCTGCAACTCCACGCATAGAATTCAGGAGTTTTGCAGTTTTTGATACTATTGATATCCTGGGTAACGAATACAAGGGAGGCAGGCTGAAGTTTTACTTTGAAGACGGTGATGGTGACCTTGGCCTGTCATCACCCGGTGAAGAGGACACTGATACAACAAACATGTATTTTAAGCTCTTCAGAATGACGGGCGGGAATATGGTTGAGGCTTTGGATGATGATCCTCTAAAACCTTCCGATTACAGAATACCTTACATGGAAAGAGCCGGCAGGAATAAAATACTTAAAGGCACAATCGCAGTAACGTTTCTCTATCTGCTTTATTCTGCTGAAAATACCGATACAATCAGATATGATTTCTATATTAAGGACAGGGCTCAAAATTTCAGCAATACCGAATCAACAAGTGAGATTTCTTTGTCTGACAATAAAATATATCTGGAGCAGGGCCCTTAAAATCTTGCACCAATCAACAGAATATCATCTACCTGTTCATAGTTTCCCTTCCACTCATCATAGAACCCTGATATTTTGTCCTTCTGTTCTGACATTGGTAATTTTGTAACTTCTTCGAGCAGCTTCTTTAATCTGGCTATTTTCATTTTCTTACCGTCGGGTCCGCCAAACTGATCAGGAAGTCCGTCAGAAAACAAATATATTGTGTCCCCTTCATTCAGATAATACTCCTGATCGTCGAAGAATTTTTCAATCGTTGATTCCCCTCCGATAGATGATCTGTTACCTTTTATATAAAAAGGTTCACCTCTGAGAACAATAATTACAGGACGCATAGCTGAAGCAAATCTTACGTGGCGTGTCTTTGTATTTATTTCGCAAACAATCATATCCATTCCATCATTCGACACTCCGAGCTCCAGATTCTGGTTTAGTGTAGAAAATATCTGATTATCAAGCAATTTAAGTATCTGTGAAGGTCTTGAGATCCGTTGTCTCGAGACGATATCCTGAAGCAATGTCGATCCAATCATCGACATAAATGCGCCAGGCACACCATGGCCCGTCGAATCAGCACAAACAAGAATAAATTTATCATCACTGAACTTATCAAACCAGTAGAAATCACCACTTACAATATCCCGCGGAAGATAGAAAATAAAAGCATCCTTAAATGTATCCTTTAACTTGTTTATATCAGGAAGTATGCTTGTCTGTATCCTTTTTGCGTAGTTAATACTGTCAGTTATTTCGATATTCTGAAGCTCGATCTTGTCTTTTTGCTTCATTACTTCACTTGTCCTGGCATCAAGCTCATTCTTGAGATATTGCTCAATTTTTTTCTGGGCTTTTTCTCTTTGCCTGACAATGAGAATGACAATACCGGTCAGTAAGGCAATGGATGCAAGATAGAACCACAATGTTCTCCAGAAAGGTTTCTTAATTGTCAAACTGAATGATATCGGATCATCCGACAGATCATCATCGTTCACTGATACCATTGTAAATTTGTAACGACCGTCACGCGGCGAAGCAGTTATTACCCTGTCAGTTGTCCACTCCGACCAGTCATTATCCCAGTTATCCAGTTTTGTCTGGTAATATACTTTATCGGGCCCGCTCAGACTGATGCCTACATAATTTACCTTAATAATATACCTTTTACTGTAAGGAAGTGTATATGAAGATCTGTATGGATAACTGATGTCGTTTATAGTAATAGAATTAATATTGTTGAAAGGGGCTATCCGGGGTTTTTTGTCTTTGTACCTGTCGTAAACAATTAATCCTCTTGTTGTCCCGATAAGTACTTTCCCGTCAGACGATTCGTACATTCCATTTGGATTACAATCCCCCCCCATTGCAAAATCAGTACTAAAAGTCCTCATTGAATTAGTGTTCCGGTCATATCTTGAGAAACCTCCGGAATGACCTATCCATATTCTGTTGACAGAATCAGCAAGGACACCTTTACAATAATCAGACATCAGGAACTCTGCTCTTGTGATCGACTTAAGCGAATCACCATATAATTCAAAGAGACCGTTACCAGCTGTCCCTGCCCAGATATGTCCGTCGCTGCTCTGGCAAAATGACAATATTGAATTCATTGTAATACCAGACATTACACCCTGCCACGAAGAAACGCCAGTCTCAGGATCGATCAGATATAAGCGGTCTGTTTTTGTCGCAACAGCTGCTTTTCCATCTGCTGTAATGAATATCTGGTCAATACTGTTATGCGGTAATCCTTCGTTAATATTATATCTCTCCATGACAAGACCGGATTCACGTTCAAGAATAATCAGACCATTCAGGGTTCCTACCCAGATAAGTTTACTGTCTGTTTTAATATCTGTAATATAATCCTCACCTGAATTGCCGGAACGATAAAACTGACTTGTTTTGCCGTTAAATTTTTTTACATACAAACCCTTTCCTTTGGTTCCAATCCAGATATTATTCTCATGATCAACACAATAGGAAGAAATTTCATTTTCACCGACTTCAAGTCGGAGATCAAAGAATTTTTCGGCTCTGTTGGTTTCAAGATCATACAGATAAAATCCAACAGGAGTTCCGAGAAAATATTTTGAACCTGTCCGGGTTACATAAATAATATTGTTCGTTTCCGGCATAGTCCCTGGAGATACAAAACTGAATGCCAAAGAATTAAGCATTGAAAGCCCGTTGCCGAACATGCCAAACCACAGGTTCTCTTCAGCATCCTGAAATACAAGTCTGGCATTATTTCCCGGAAGACCTGAGGTCTGGTCATAGACTCTCACTGATTCAATTTTTTCGTCCTTTTCTGAAAAATGAATCTGAAGAAACCCGAGATCAGAAGTCGAGATCCAAAGGTTATTGTCTGAGTCTTCAAATATTGACTGAACATCCAGATTCTCAAGTTCCTTGACATCACCCGGGCGGACCAGGATATTATTGCCTTCCGATATAGTAAGCCTGAACAGGCCGTTACCGTTTGTTCCAATAATGTAAGAATCCTTATTTCTTAATTTATATATTGCTGTAACACTCGAATAATCAAATCCTTCAACAGTACCCAGCGATATCAGGGAAGTACCTTCAATACCGAATATTCTTATATTTTCCTGGGTTCCCAGAAGAAGGTTCCCCGTTTGAGTGAAGCTGGCGGAATAGAGTACAAGGTCATTGCTTACGGTAAATGAGGTAATCTCTTCAGGATTTGCTGAGTTGATTCTGTAGATCGCTTCGCCCTGCGATACAATCCAGACAGAATTATCAGGTCCCTCAATAATATCACTTATAGCTCTTGAAATCTCAACAGGAAGCCTTTTCAGATTGTTTTCCTCTGTATAGTAAACAGAGCCATCGTCGCAACCAAACCAGAGTGTCCCATTTTTATCCTTAACGCTGGACGTAGGATACTGACCTGAGGTAGAATCCGGAAAGGGGACATCGTAAAAGTTAAATCCGTCAAATTTGTAGATCCCTCTTCCTGTGCCTACCCAGAGATATCCGTTCTTATCCTGTCCGAGAGTATAAATAAAAGCATTCGGAATCTCACTTTCACTTTCGAAGTTTTTAAATCTGTATGTCTGACCGTTGACAAGGGGGGAGAATAATAAAAAGCACCAAAGGATGCTGTTCAGAACTTTTCTATCCGGGTTAAATATCATGTTAGCCTTGATTTACTTTTTAGGCTTTTTGATTACTTGAATTTTGGGCTGGTAAACCGGAACACCTCCGATAGGTGAGCTGAAAAATGGTAATGCGTCTCCTCTCTGGCTTTCCAGTGTAATAACTACATTATTGTTTTTAACCAGTTCTCCCTGTCTCTTATGGAACTGGAAGTCAAGAGAAGATCTTATTTCCTGGGCTTCTATACCTATCCTGGATTCCTGCCAGTCATTCTCATTTGATATGGGAATGTCAATTCCCTGTTTGTATCTGGAAACTACCAGAATATGCCCGTCATTGTCCCAGTCGAAATTTCTCTGACGTATATACACCACACCGGTATCAACATACGGATAGATATGAGCAATACTTTTAAAATCATTCCACATCCTGAATGTATATTCATATGTAAAAGCATTACCACCTTCTACCGGCAGGTCATTTCCCGGTTCCCGGCTCAGGAAATAACGGTAAAGGTTCCCATCATCCCCGCTGACGCCTTCACACACAACCTTAAATATATATGAATTCCACTTTGTACTGAAATCACCTGCTGTGGGACTAAAAGGCCCAAAAGTATAGTATTTATTATCGTACCGTGGTTCGCTCCCGAAAACCCTTGAAGCCAGCAGGTTACCTCCTTTATAATTCAATCCTTTCAATAATCCCTGTGAGTCAGCATTCCTGTCAGGATCTACACCTCTTCCTCCATAGATTGCAAAAAGGGACCTTGTATTAAACTCGCCTTGTATCTCATCATTTTCACCTCCTGTATCCGGATCAAAAACCCGAATATAAAATTGCTGTGTATACTCTTTTGGTATCGAGAAGAACCAGACTGAATAAAAATCATCATCGCCCCACGATGTCTCGCCAGACTTACCGAAAGTTACGAGGAAAGAAATATTTTCATCTCTTGACGGGACAGGCTGCCCTCCCAAAGGAGTTAAAACTTCTGTCAGGAGAACATAGAAAAACAATATTAAGTAAGCGTATTTTTTCACTTTTATCAATGTCCAAAAATACTCATTTCAAGATCAGAATCAGCGCTTCACAACAATATTTTTACAAACACAAGCTTCCCTGATAACTCCTCCCGGATCTGATTCAGCTGTCACAATAAGCTGAATATTATAAGTTCCGGGGGTTAAATATATTTTATCAACTTCCTTACCTGTCGCAACGGTTTCATCTCCAAAATTCCAGTAATATCGTGCAATGTTCCAGTCCGGAAGGTTTGTACTATTTGCGTCAAATCTTATGCTCTGTCCCGCATTACTTTCATCCGGCCCTGATATATAAGGTTGTTCTTCATCTATAATCTCAAGATTATAGGTTTTTTCGTTATACATAATCTCCCTGGTTATAAGGTTCTCGACGTCAAGCTGAACCAGGTAGGAGCCTGGTCCGGGATAGCAATGCTCCACTGAAGAACCTGTTCCCTGGCTACCATCACCAAATTTCCACACATATCTGAAAGGGATTGTATCGAATTTAATCGCATTTTCTTCTGTCAGTTCGTAACAATAATTATTCTCAACAAGCGTGTCGCAGTTTGATTTCCTGATAATTGTCGATGCAAACATATAAATATCATCGCTCCTGCGCCTGTTGGATGAAAAAAATCCAGTCTCCAGGGTCTGGTCAGCAACAAATGCGAAATCATCTTCAGAAGAGTTTATCGGTTCAGGTAAAAGTACAGGATCCTCCCATGTGCCAAAGGTCAACTTTGAATAATAAACATCCAGTTTGCCTTTTCCTCCCGGGCGGTCTGAAGAGAAATATAGCCGGCCTGAAGGATGCATATACGGGAAATTTTCCCTCCCGGGGGAATTGATCCTTGATCCAAGATTAACAGGAGCGCCCCATTGGCCGTTTATCATTTCGCAATAATAAAGATCCGATCCACCCTGCCCTGACGGCATATCTGATGCAAAGAAAAGGTATTTGCCGTCGCTGCTTACAGAGGGCTGTGCGACATTATATTGCTGGCTGTTAAAGGGAAATGGCCGCATCGAATCAAGATCGGTCCCGGATAATTGAGCACTGAAAATCCCGCTGTGATTCACAAAATTCCTTTTTCGGGTTATTTCCCCAGTCTCTGTTTCACTGGTGAAATAGACGGTCTTCCCATCAGGTGCAATACATAATGGTCCGTTGTTGAAAAGATAATTTCGTTCACTCTTCAGTTCTCTGGGCTTTTCCCACTCAGAAGTATCCTTCCTCACAGCCAGATAGATATTATAAAGACGTCTCCCCTCAAAAGTAGTCCGGTCAATTACACTGCTGAACTTTTTGTCGGAACAGAAAAGGATACCATCTTTAACAATAACAGGTGAGATCTCATTGAATACACCGGTATTGAATGACATTCTTGAAACCTTGTATACAGAAGCTTGCTGAGCCTGTAATGAATAAGAAGCGATTGTCAGAACAAGTAAGAATAAAGCAGTATGGAAAACTTTTTTCAGCATGATCTAGAAATACCTGGGATTTGCGGCACTGACCTTTGAGCCGAACTCATATCTAATAATAAATTCACTTGATCCTTTCGAATAAGTATTCATTCTTCCTGTCGGATAATCATACGACAGCCCGGCCATCAGCTGGGGAGTTATCTGAAACTGCAGAAGGCCTACGACAACCTGCTCAGTAGTCCTGTATGACGCTCCAACCCATACAATATCGGCAATGATCAGATTTCCATTTATATCGAACTGATTAAGTTTTTTTGTATCCTGAAGTGAATAATTGATCAGAACTGAAGGTTTAAATCTGAAAAGAGGTGATAGAGTTATCAGACCTCCTGCATTAATTATGAATTCATACTCTTTAAAATCGTGATATGTCTGAGTTTTTCCATTTCCTGCATTCCGGTAGCTTAAGAAAGAAGGGATTGCCAAGCCCGCGAAGAGTCTTTCGCTAAAATAATATACTCCGAACCCCGCATTAGGTAACACGTATGACTTTTCATCCTCTGAAAAGACAGGATCGGGTCTGGTTATTCCGAGCAATCCTGAATAATCGGTATTTGACATATCGACACCTGCTTTCAGTCCGAACGAGAGCTTTCCTTTAGCCAATCTTATATGATATGCATAAACACCGAAGATACTTGTAGACTTTGTGACGCCATATTGCATAAACTGGGCTTTCAAACCAAGGGCGACCTTGTCATTTTTCATGGGTGTATGAAGTGAAACCGTTTGTAAAACAGGAGCTCCTTTAGTCCCCATCCATTGCATTCTGTAAGATAATGCTGCACTTAATGCTTCCCTCGATCCCGCATAGGCCGGATTTATCATAAGTCCGTTATGAAGATACTGGCTGTAAACCGGATAGCCAAGGGTAATACGCAATGAATCGCTGCCACCCTGCCCCGCCAACCTGAAGGAAGAAATGAAAAGCAAAAAAACCACGATATATATTGCCCTGTTCATGTTTCAATTAAAAAAAACCGCAAGCTCAAAGGATTCATCCCTTAATTTCTCTTAAGTATAATAAATCCGCTCTTGGGGACAACAAGTCCTGTTTTTACCGATGTCACTTTCAGCAGGTAATAATAAGTTCCCTCCGGGAGTTCAACTCCCTTTGAGTTTTTACCATCCCAGTTTTCCCAGGTGCTGCTGCCACGGTTTGAAGTTGAGAAAACCAATATCCCTGCCCCGTTAACAACAGTGAGCTCCGCCTCCTGATTATCCAGATCCAGTCCGCTTACAATGAGAGTATCGTTTATAAAGTCGCCATTCGGAGAAATTGCTTCAGGAATCACTACGGAGTTAACATCGATATTTACAAGATCTTCAAGTAAACAAGGTCCGTTCGTGACAGTCCATTTATATGTATTTAATCCCAGAGATATATTTCTTACATCTGTTACATTTCTTGAATCATCGTCAAAATCACCGGAACCGGTAACGACACTCCATTTCCCTGCTTCAAAAGGTTGAATAGGGTAAGCGTCAAGCTTTATAAGGTAATCGAACGACATGAAAGCAGAATCCCTTCCGGCATTAATAGTATCGATCCGGTTGAAAAAAGTAATTGTAACTGAATCTTTATTTGAACATTGCCAGTTAGTCTCCTGCCAGTAAAACTTATAAGAGACACTGGCTGAAGTGAATGATGAATCAATTTTAATTGTCGTTGCAGGATTGGATTGAACTGAGAAGAGTACCTGCGAAGGGAAGGTCCATGTTCCGGTTCCGTCACTGGGAACTGCGGCCATATTGTATTCAGGTCCGCAGATCTGATCGTCAGGACCGGCATTTGCAACTGGGACCCTGTAAACATTCGCTTTCCTTGTTCCTGTTTTGGATGTTGCGACACAACCATTTTTGTCAGTTACGGAATTCAATGAATAATTGAAAACTGTCAGACTGCCTGTGGCTGATGGAGTGGCAAAGATAGTTGTATCAGCTGTTGCGATTTTACTGATAGTATTAAGTGCAGAGTTCTCATTATATACTATGGTCCATTTTGAAGCGCCTGTCAGATGTACCTTTAATTTTACCTGCTTACCGTTACAGATAGTTGTATCAGAAACAGAAGTCATAGTTCCTGTCGGAAGCTGATCAATATCTATTATAAATACATTTGAGGTACTGGAACAGCAGTCAGCAGGACCGGAAAGAATAATTCGTCTGTACCATGTTTTTACTGTAAGTGCCGGTGGTGAATAATTTTGCTGATTGTTTGTTCCGGCAGCGGCAGTCCAGACTGTTCCGTTTATACTTTGCTGCCATACCCATTTTGGAGTTCCTCCGGCTCCCCCGGTTAGTCCTGAACCGGTCAGTTGAAGCGGAATCTGGTTATAACAAACTGTAGTTTTTGGAGATGATATTACATTATCGGTAATTGAAGGCAACACAATAATCCTTATAGCATTACTTTCAGATGAACACATCCCTGAGATTGTTTTTCTTTTAAACCACGTTGTCACAGTAAGAGCCCCCGGTTGATAATTAATAAGTGTACCAGATACATTTATATTATTAAATGTCACATTATCAGTAGAATACAGCCATTGATAAGCATAGTCTCCCGGCAGATCAGTTCCGCCTGCAGGTAAGCTTCCCTTAATTCTGTGAGGAACAGCCCCGCTGCAGATTGTTGTATCAGATCCTGAAGCGGAGATAAGCGATGCTATGTTGCCGGCTATAGGTTTGTGGACATTTATAACTATGATATTACTTGTGTTGACACATTTCGATGAATTGACTATTCTCCTGTACCACACAGAATCAGTCAGTGACGGAGGTGAATAATTGATCAGGTTAAAGGTCCCTGATGCATTTGAAGGCCAGGTTGATCCGTCAGCACTCTGCTGCCATGTATAAGTGTATGTCCCGTTACCCTGTGTGGGTGTGCTCCCGGTAAGTGGTGCAGGAACAGATCCTGAACATATTGTATTGTCGGCTGCAATGATGTTGTTCCTGATCTTGAAATATCTGGTAAGATGGATGGGTATACTTGCGCTCTTGCAAACATTATCAGGACCAGAGTAAACAACTCGTCTGAAATACCGGTTTTCAATAGTCGTAAATTTTGCCGTATCAGGTAAATGTGTCTGCCCGGTGATTACTCCCGATGCCGGTTGCCATGTGCCAGCAGCTGTGCTGTCCTGCCACTGATAAATATATGTTCCTGCACCAGCACCATTCAATGGGACTGTGCCCGGAAGGATGCTGAAGAGTGATCCCTGGCATATCACAGAATCAGGACGGGGAGTTATTATATTATTGGTTATTGATGGCAGAACTGTAATAGTTACTGTTGCGGTGTAATTAATACATCGGCCAGAGGTTATAAAACGTTTATAATATGTAGTGGCTGTCAGGGCCGGAGGATCATAAGAAGCATTGACAGATGTTCCCGGAGCTGCTGTTGTCCATGTGGCATTATCAGTATTGGCTAACCATTGATATTGATAAATACCGTTACCGTCAGACGGACCAGCATTCAAAGGAATAAGACTGAGAGGATTCTGACTAAAACAAATAGTTGTATCTTCCCCAATCAAATTTCCTGTAATAGCTTGATGAACAATTACTTGCACTGGTTTGCTAACGTCAACAAGAGGTGTTGCGTTTGCATCTGTAACAGTTCTTCTGTACCAGGTTGTCTGAGTTAATTTGGCAGGTGGTGTGTAGCTTTGCTGGTTGTTTGTCCCGGGAGCCGTAGAAAAAGGTCCAGTTTCAGATATTGTACTCGATTCCCACAGATAAGTATAAGGCAATGTTCCTCCTACCGGTAAAGTTCCTGAAATTTCTCCGAAAAATGTATCTGAACAGATTGAATCGATCTGGTTCCCTGTAACTGTAGATCTTATTGAATTGAAAAGAAATCCGTTAAGGATTGGTGCAAAAGATGTAAGGTTGTCACCGGCATAACCGCTTAGACCTGGTATCCCGGGAGATCTTGTTCCTCCTGTACCTCCGGCTATTGTTTTAGAGCCGTTTGAAGGCAGGCTTATATTATTTGTTGTAATAAGTCCGCCGCCGCCGCCACCGCCTTCTCCGAATGTTGCCAATGTATTACCACCTCTGCCGCCACTTGAAGAGATTGTGATACCCGAAGTCGTTAAACTGGATGAATAACTTTGCAGATATAAAGCTACTGTTCCTCCGCCACCACCTCCTCCGGCGCCGGCATTTCCGGAAGCAGTTCCTGACGGAGCTGCTCCCTCAGCAAGTATGCTGTTCCCGTTACCTCTTATTGTATCGCACACCAGTATTACCATTCCTCCTCCATTACCTCCTGCTGTTGCAGTACTCCCTGAAAGATAAGTGGATGAGCCACCTCCGCCACCGGGAAACATACTTTTTAAAGTATTTGCCAGATATGTTCCTCTTATCTGTATTCCTCCCAGGCCTCCTGTATATTCAAAAGTACAAGCTGCCTCTTCTTTCCCTCCAAGACCTCCTGCACCATAATTGCCACCCCCTCCGCCACCTGAGAATTTTCCGTCTCCACCGCCGCCACCGCTAAAATTAGATCCTTTCCCTTTTGCGAATGAAGGGAAGATCGGAGGGAAGTTGGAGAGTGAGAGCCATCCTCTTGAAACAGGGCTCTCTCCTTTATATCCTGCACTGTCAGTTGAAGCCGGGTATGCAAATCTGTACATCTTTGGTTGCTCTGCACAAATCCCCATGCCTAACGCCGTTTTGCCACCAAGGAAACCTTTTCCTGTTACATCAATATTTGCTTTAAGTGAAATTGCCCTGCTGATTATTGCTGCAAGAACGCCTCCGGTTTTTGTAACGCTGTCCCATGGCTGACATGTAAGAGGCGCATCCACTTCAACATAATTATATGATGGCACCTTTATTATCTGTAGTACACTCTGCGGACTGAATGTTGTGTGAACAATATTGTTCCTGAAAGTAATTGTATTGGTAACATCATTTATGGATTCAACGATCAGGAATTCATGCTGACCTGGTACCCCGTAATTGTATTCAAATGTCCCGTAAGATCCTGCTTCCTGTGCAAGGATTCTTACTCCTTTCATCTGAATCAGCAGAATTGTATCGCCTGCCGAAAACTGATCAAATTGTGTTTCAACAGGTACTGTAACATTGTCAGCACCTATTGTGCTTACACTTCCATATTTATTAATGGTTCCGCTTATCTTTCTCTGGGAAAAAAGAGACGTACTAAATCCTGAAATTATTAACAAACTCAGAATTATACATTTAATATAACCCGAAATTTTCCCGGTCATCTACAGCCTGGTATGAACTGCTAATATACTAATAAATTGCATTATTTTATGAATCAAAATTTAGTCCTCCGCAGCCTCCCGTGGTTTTTCAACTGTGTACTTCAATGGAAATTCCACAAAAAATGTAGTTCCTTTATTTGCATCCGACTCAAACCATATTCTGCCATTTGCCCCTTCTACATATCTTTTTGCTATTGATAAACCCAGTCCGGTTCCGGAGGATTTTGTAGTAAAATTCGGAGTGAACATTTTTTCCTGCAAAGCTTCGGGAATACCAGTCCCATTGTCGGCAACAGAAACTATAACTTTGTCCCTTATTACTTCCATTGTAACCTTTACAAGTCCTCTTCTGTCCTGAGAGATTGACTGTATACTGTTCTTAATAAGGTTGGAAAAGATACCGTTGATCTGTTCTTTATCAGCGAAAATAAAAACTTTACTTTCGTGTGGCCACCTTACCCAGAATGTTACATTATCGGTATTTCTGAAAAGTTCAAGTGTCGTCTTTATTTGCTCAAGCAGGTTAATATCAACAGGATTGGTTCCGGGTAATTTCGCAAAGGATGAAAAAGCTGAAGCTATCAGTGAAAGGTTATCGATATACTCAATCTGATTCTTTGAGAATCCTTCAAGCCGTTCTTCAAAATTAGAAGCGCCATCTTTCCAAGATTTCCATAATTGCTGTACATTCAGTTTCATCGGGGTCAGAGGATTTTTGATCTCGTGGGCAATTTGCTTTGCCATTTCCCTCCAGGCATATTCACGTTCAGAAGAAGCCAGCTTATGTGTGCTCTCTTCCAGCTCATCCACCATTCTGTTGTACTGTTTTACCATATCCCCTATCTCGTCATTCCCGGCATAAGACAGATGTTCACTTTTTCTGCCCAGCTTCACAGAAGCAAGCCCCTCACTCAGCATCGAAAGAGGTGATGTAAGTCTTCCGCTTATAAGTACAGCCAGACCCATTGTAATTAGTATAAGAAGCAATGTAAAATTTATTACAGCTACTATCAGGTTAGATATTTCTGCAGCCAGAACGCTTTGCATTCTGAAGTAAGGAAGGTTGAGATACGCAAGTAATTTATAATCTGAATTGTAAAAAGGCATGTATACTGAAATATATTTCATATTTCCAAGCTTTTCAGTCTGGTAATACTCACTTCTCGTCAGGTCCGTAATATTTATAAATGCCATAATATCTATCCTGTGGCTTGTAAGGTCGCGGTCAAATATCTCCGGGCGTGAGGTCGCGATCAGAAACCCATCCAGATCATAAATATTAATATCTGTGTTGAAGATATTCGAAAGATTAATAAGGAGTTCGTTTAAGGATCCGTTATTGCTATCTCTCCAGTCAGATGTAAGCTGCTTTTCCAATGACAATTTATTATCCAGCTCAATATTGATGGAATTCATCTTTTCCTTGATATTCTCATAATGCTTTGTCCTGTATCCGTTTACTGTCAGGGATATCACTACAAATCCTATGAGGACAAATGAGAACAACAGTATACCAATATATGACATCTGAAGTTTCTGACGGAAATTCAGGTTTAAAGGAAGATATACTGATGGTTTACTGATAAGCAGTAAAAGAAGGTTGCAAATTATTAAAATGAATATAAATAGATATGCAAATGATATTAATATGTTTCCTGCATTAATTACAGGTCTGCTGATCATTACCGTGGTATTGCCATTCTTGTATGCGACATGCCGGAATTTCTCAGCTGTAAATATTCTGTACTCGGAATTTTTATTAATATATTCATCATCAATTTTATTGTACGGATAGACTCCTGAATTAAGGACTATTAAGCCATTTATATATTTGGCAAAAGAGTAATCTTTTAAACCGGAATACTTGTGGAATTTTTTATCGAGAAGCAGCTCGGAATAACCAGGCTGAAAAACATTTACATCGCTGTATAGTTCTATAAATAAACCATTTATGATATCCTGATCTTTGCTGAAAAACAATTTTCCCAGATAATATGATCTTCCACCCTGGTTATCCATAAAATAAAAATCAGTACCGGTAAGCTGATGACCATATTTCGCGGTGCGCCCGTTAAAAAAATCGAAACAGTTTTCATAATTATCTTCTCTTGCCCCAACCCTCAATGGCTGATCTTTTCTGCATGGTACAATATTAACATTAAAATTGCCCCAGTAACCCCCAAAGTATTTATCATTAAGATAATCCGAGATCCTGTCAACATCATTCTGACTTTGATTGAAGTTTTCAGCATTCATCAACCTGTAAAGTGTTGAATCACTTTTTATGACAGGCCACATATCAAGAAGCAGATGTTCAGCTTCGGGGTCATTTTCAGTCGATAAAGAGAGTGCCTGTACTTTAATGTTCTCATTTGTTTTTTTCTCTGAAAATACAGTGATAATAAGAAGTAAATACAATCCGATTAAAAGCGAAAAAATAACAGAAACTGAAAATATTACTGTTTTTCTTTTCTCAGTAAGCCAGGCTATAAATAACTGACTGATATAAAAAATAAAAACGGCCAGCAATGAAAGCAGATCGTTATAAAAAATTATTATAATCAGGATCAGCGAGGGTAAAACCAGGAGAATTCCTGTTTTGAGGTTAACCTCTTTGCTATCCCTGAATATTTTCAGAAGGATAAACAGGGGTGCTATCAGCAGAAAAATGACTGAAACTAATCCTGCTACACTGAATAAGCTGAGCTTTAAAACTTTATAAGTTTCAAAATTAATGTTTGAGTCCGTGACCAGGTGAGTGAAGAGATTGTGTGACAAGCATACCAGAAGTGATGCAGTTATCAACAGCAGTATCGTACCTGGTAATTCCTGCTTTGGTTTCTCCTTACGAAGTCCAAATCCAGGGAAATATTTGTAAAAACCATAGGATATAACGACTACAAGTATGCTAAGCAGCAGCAGGTGACCCAATGATGGGATAAAAGTATTCAGGGAGAAAATGTATGGAGAAAATAATCCGATCCTTGAAAACACTTCAGGCCCTTTTGAGACCAATAGTGCCATGTAAAGGGTTGCAGAAAAAAAGAAACATATTAAAAGACCTGTGTAGTTCTTCCCTTCCCTGACCAGCATTTTGACCAGCTCGAACAATAAAAGTATTATCAGTATCAGAACAGATGTCCATAAAACTACAGGAAGAATGATAAGCAGAGTATTACTTTTGTCCACGGGAAAAGTGAGGGAAAAGAGGAATGTGCCCTTACTGTTAAAAATATTATACCCTGCCGGATTTTTTAAAGAACTGAGTCCGGCTTTATCCGGCATTCTGAAATCCTTGCTAAATCCACTTTTAACTATGTCGTTCTCAAATGTATAGTCTGTCCTGACGCGCAGGAGCCCTACAATTGTTTCATTTCCTACCTGCACCTTTTGAGGTAAGAACCATCCGTTCTGCATAAAAATTAGAGGCTTCAGAAATATTGAATCATCCAGAGTTGCCGGAACATCAAAATCGTTTTCTGACCAATGAATAAGTTTATTATCGAGATAATAAAGGATAGTTATCTCATTTCGGGTAGCAGCGGTTAAGATATTTCTTTCAGTTTGAGAGTCGTGAAATTCATCCTGGGCGAGAAGAGGTTTAAGTCTGTTAAGGTATGCTTCCATCAATTCTTCCTTCTCCCCGAGCACCCTGTTGAACCTCCTTGTCATCATGTGATATTCAAAATGACTGAAATAAAGAGATTCTGCTGCCAGCGCTGATAAGATAAGGACAACAGTTAAGATTACAAGGGATATTCTGTATCGTTTCTCCTTCTTCATTAAGTGAGAATTGTCTTATTCGTGGTGATAGGGTTCCCCTCTTGTAACAGTAAATGCACGGTACAGCTGTTCAACGAACAATAACCGTACCATCTGATGGGAGAATGTCATCTTTGAGAGAGAGAGCTTCATATCAGCAATGCTGTACACTTCATCTGAAAAACCCCATGGGCCGCCTATTACAAACACTATTCTTTTACCCTGATTCATTAGTTTTTTTCCAACCAGATCTGCAAATTCAATCGTCCTCAGCTCTTTCCCCTTTTCATCCAGCAGAATAATATAATCCTCTTTGCCAACAGACTGAATTATCTTCCTGCCTTCCTTAATCTTCTGCTCCGGCATTGACATGTTCCTTGTATTTTTTATATCGGGAAGAGTGATGATCTCAAATCCCGAATATTTTTTTATCCGGGCAGAATAAATCTCAATACCTGCAGCTAAATGCTTTTCTGTGGTCTTACCGGTCTGCATTAAAGCAATTTTCATAAATATTGGCTCGACTTTTGTTTGTAAGAAATCTGCATATGCTTACCTGCATAAATATAATTAAAAATGTGCTTATACAATTATAATTATATTGATCAGGCAGAACTGCTTTTCTTATATGAAAATAGTTAAATTTGTATTGTAGAGATTTTGAAAGTCGGCAAAAAAAGTTTAGAATGAAATCCATAAGTTTAATTCCTGCATTTCTCCTGTTAATTAACAGTTTTGTCCTTTCTGCACAGGAACAACCAAGGATCCCTGGCGGAATTTCTATAGCCTTTAAAGCCGGGAATGCTGTCGAACTGACAAAATTCATGAATTCAACAGTTGAATTGAATCTGCTTGATAAAGAGGATTTCTATAAAAAAAATATTGCAGAAGCTGTCCTGAAAGATTTTTTTATCAATAATCCGACAAAGGATTTTATTATCAGGCATCAGGGTGCCAGAAACGATGCTCAGTATGCTATTGGTATACTTAAAACTGAAACTGGTGATTTCAGGGTCTATTTCCTTTTGAAGAAGGTCGACCAGGAATTGCTTATTCATCAGATACGTATAGAGTCCGAAGATGGAATGTAGGATCCTTCGGGAATTTATCCTGAGAAGTGTCGGAGAAGATCTCGGTGATGGGGATCACTCATCGCTAGCCTGTATCCCATGGGAAGCAACCGGAAAAGCCAACCTTCTTATTAAGGAGGAGGGCATCCTTGCCGGCGCCGAAGTCGCACAAGAAGTATTTTCATTCATCGATAAAGACCTTGTCTGTGATATATTGATTACTGATGGAAACAGGATCAAGCCAGGCGATACAGGATTTATTATCTCCGGCCGTCAGCAATCCATCCTTAAATCTGAACGACTTGTGTTGAATATTATGCAGAGAATGAGCGGAATAGCAACAAGTACAAATAAATACGTTCTAAAAGTAGAAGGATTAAAAACCAGGATCCTTGACACCCGAAAAACAACTCCCGGGATGCGATTCCTTGAAAAGGAAGCCGTAAGGATAGGTGGAGGAATAAACCACCGGATGGGATTATTTGATATGATAATGCTTAAGGATAACCATATAATTTACGCCGGAGGTATCGAAAACGCTATTAAGAAAACGAGGGAATATCTGAATAGAAACAGCAGAAAACTGAAGATAGAGATTGAGGCAAGGGATCTTGAGGATGTCAGTAAAATTCTTGCGACCGGAGGAGTCAATCGTATAATGCTCGATAATTTTAACCTTGAAGATACAATAGCTGCCGTTAAAATCATCGATGGAAGATATGAGACAGAATCTTCAGGTGGAATCACCCTTGAAACAGTAAGAGCTTATGCGGAATGCGGAGTTGATTTTATCTCGGTGGGTGCTCTTACCCACCATATTAAAAGTCTCGATATGAGTCTGAATGCAATCTGAAATATCTTCCCTGACGTGTAAAATTTTTTAGTACTTTTGTGCCAGCAAAAATGCCTTTTATGAAAAAATGGCTGATCTTTTCGATTTTTCTGGTCCTGGCAGGCTGCAGGGGAGATGTTACCTATGACATTTATTTCACGCCCGAAAAGGCATCTCAGTATTTCAGTAAGATAGAAGCCATCTGTAACAAGGATAATGGAAAACTGTGGGGAAGTAATCTTTATGGACCGCTGATGTTCGTGGATCGCGAAACACGTAATATCATAGCAAATTATCCTGATAAAGACGGAAACCTGAAAGAGAAAGATGGAGTCTTCACGGGATCCTTCCCTAAAGAACTAATAATCAATAATATTGCTGTTAATTTTGGAGGTACATTATTCGGATTGTCCCCGCTACCTTCAGAAGAGGATGAATGGAGGATAGTGAGCAGAGGAGTACATAGTCTTTTTCACCGTTGGCAGGAAACTATTGGTTATAAATCTTCAGGTTTCAATACACCGAATATGGATGAAAGAACCGCAAGAATATGGCTCAAGCTGGAATGGAAGGCTTTAAGAAAGGCTTGCGAATCTGAAGGTTCAGAAAAACAGGTTGCTATCAGGGATGCACTTGTTTTCAGGGGAGCAAATCATGAGCTCTACCAGCAATACAGCACTGATGAGACACGGTTTGAAAACTATGAAGGCCTGGCAACTTTTACATACACACTTCTCTGCACGAATTCACCTGAGGAGTATAAATCCAGAATACTTGAATCTCTCGACAGAATATACTCTTACTTGTCATACTCCCGGTCGTATGGATCAATTCACGGAGCGCTTTACGCTACCCTTCTTAACTGGAAAGGATTTGATTTTACATCCATTCGATCGGAAGATACCGATCTTGGAGAACTTGTTAAAACGTTTTATAATGTTCAGCTTCCGATTGTCTGCAGGGATGTGGCGGGAAGTCTGGCATTGAATTATGATATTGATCTGATCAGGCAGGAGGAAACGAAGAGGGATTCAGATATTAAGGATTATATTAACCGGCAGATTAGTACCTTCGTTGATAAGCCTGTGGTCTTCATTGAACTTGAGAGTCCCTATTTCGATTTCGAACCTGAAGATATTCAGCCTATGGGATCTGAAGGAACGCTTTACAGCAAGATGCGCATTTCTGATAACTGGGGAAAACTTACTGTTGAAAAGGGAGGCTGCCTTGTGGCAAATAACCTTAGCTACCTGCGTGTTACAGCTAAAGGCTGCAAAGTAGAAAAAACCCGTGTTGAAGGTGAAGGCTGGTCTCTTAACCTGAATAATGACTGGGAAATTGTACAATTGGATCAGAACTATCTTGTGAGGAAGCTGATACCTTAAACCCCAAACTCTTTCAATCTTTCTTCAAGAGATTTAATCTTACTCTCCGTATCACTCTTCTTTTTCCTCTCGAGCTCCAGAACACCAGCAGGAGCATTCTGAACAAAATTCTTATTATCAAGCTTTTTCATTACCGATCCAAGGAATCCTTTCAGATAATCAAGCTCCTCACTGATCTTTTCAATCTCCTCTTTAATATTCAGCTTATCACCGAGAGGTATGAAATATTCAGTTGTTCCTACCATAAATGAAACAGCTCCCTCCTGTTTCTGATCGACAAATTTTATTTGAGATAAATTACCTAACCTCGATAGTACAGGCATAAATTCTTTGTCGGCGCCCTCTCCGTCTGACCTTATGCAGAGGATCAGCTTTTCCTTATTGCTTAAGTTCCTTTCTTTCCTTATGTTTCTTACTGCACTGACTGTCTCTTTTATCAGATCAAATCGTCCCGTCATCTCTTTATTATATTTTTTCGATTCGGGCATTCTGCTTATCATAAGGCTCTCACCTTCTTTTCGTTCTAAAAGAAGGTGCCAGATCTCTTCGGTAATGAATGGCATAAAAGGATGAATGATTTTCAGGAGTCTCTCGAAGACTGAGATAGTTGCTTCGTACGTCACTTTATCGATCGGTTTTTCATATTCCGGTTTTATTATCTCCAGGTACCATCCTGAAAACTCATCCCAGAAAAGCTTATAAACCGTCATCAGGGCTTCGGAGATCCTGAATTTCCTGAAGTCAGAATCAATCCGGGCAATCGATTTTCTGAGAATCTCTTCCATCCATTTGATAGCTGCCCGGGATGATTCCGGCTGACTTATCTGATAGTCAATTTTCCAGCTCTTAACAAGCCTGAAAGCATTCCATATCTTATTTGCGAAGTTCCTTCCCTGTTCGGGAAGAGTATCATCGTAAAGGAGGTCATTACCGGCCGGTGAACAGAAAAGCATCCCAACCCTGACTCCGTCAGCCCCGTATTTCTCAATAAGTTCAAGAGGCTCCGGTGAGTTACCCAGCGATTTTGACATCTTTCGATTCTGCTGATCACGGACAAGGCCTGTGAGGTAAACATTATTAAATGGTTTCTGTCCCTGGTATTCATATCCTGCGATTATCATCCGTGCTACCCAGAAAAACAGGATTTCAGGAGCAGTTATAAGGTCGTTGGTCGGGTAATAATACTTCAGGTCAGGATTATCAGGTTTGTTGATACCGTCAAAAGAGGTTATCGGCCAGAGCCATGATGAGAACCATGTATCAAGTACATCCTCATCCTGCTTAAGATCAGTTTCTTTAAGAGTTTTATCCCCGCTTTTCCCCCTGGCCATGACAAGAGCCTCGTCTTTGGTTTCGGCAACGACAAAATCATTATTTCCAAAGTACCATGCCGGGATCCGGTGCCCCCACCAGAGCTGCCGGCTGATACACCAGTCGTGCACATTCTCCATCCAGTGCCGGTAAAGATTCCTGAATTTTGAAGGGTAAAGATGGACATCTCCATTAAGAACGGCATCGAGAGCCGGGCGGGATAAGTCCTTCATCCTTAGGAACCACTGCATTGACAGCTTTGGTTCTATCACAGCATGGGTCCGTTCAGACCGGCCTATCTTATTATTATACGGAATAACTTTAACAAGGTTTCCGGTACGTTTTAATTCTTTCTCAGCCAGATCTTTTGCAGTAAACCTGTCGACTCCGGTGAATAATTTTGCACGGGGGCTAATTGTACCGTCATCATTGAAAATATCTATTGATTCAAGGTTATGTCTTTGTCCGATAGTATAATCGTTGATATCATGAGCCGGGGTTATCTTCAGGCAGCCTGTACCGAAATCCATATCAACATATTCATCAAAAATGAACGGGACTTCCCTGTTAGCCATCGGTACAATCACCTTTTTACCTTTGAGGTGACTGTATCTGGTATCGTTCGGATTAGCACATACTGCTGTATCTCCCAGAATTGTCTCAGGACGGGTTGTGGCAACTGTAATATAATCATTCCACCCTACGATCTTGTACCTTACATAATAGAGCTTTGATTGTTCCTCGGTAAAATAAACTTCCTCATCGGACACTGCGGTTCTGGCCTGCGGATCCCAGTTTACCATTCTCACTCCGCGGTAAATAAGACCTTTATTATATAGGTCAACAAATACTTTAATGACAGAATCATATCTCTCCTTATCCATTGTAAAGAGAGTCCTTTCCCAGTCACACGAAGCTCCAAGCTTCTTAAGCTGTTCGAGTATAATTCCCCCGTGCTTGTTGGTCCACTCCCAGGCATGTTCAAGAAATTTTTCTCTTGAAATGTTCCTCTTGTCGATACCTTCACTCTTGAGTTTGGCAACTACTTTTGCTTCAGTTGCTATCGAAGCATGATCAGTCCCCGGTACCCAACAGGCGTTTTTCCCAAGCATTCTTGCACGCCGTATAAGGACATCCTGAATTGTGTTATTGAGCATGTGTCCCATGTGAAGCACACCGGTCACATTCGGTGGAGGAATAACTATTGTGTATGGTTCTCTGTCGTCAGGTGTGCTTCTGAAGAAGTTGTGCTTCATCCAGTAATCATACCATTTACTTTCTGTTTTTCCCGGTTCATATTTCGAAGGTATCTCCATTAGTGCAGACAGATTATTTTGATCAGATGATCTGCAAAAATAGAAATTATTATTAAATGAAGGTTCATGAGAGTTTAAGAGGGTTGAAGAAGTTGAAGGCCGGAGGGAGAGATGGGGGATCCGTGCGAATCCGTGAACCATGGTAAATAAAAAGTCCTGATAAAAACATAAATCATTATATCAGATACCTGATTTGATTATTTTTGTGTCAGCGATTTCAGATCCTTTTAAAAAAGATAATATGCCATCAATTTCCGAAAAAGGCATGATAATGCCGGAATCACCAATCAGGAAACTTGCCCCTTATTCCGATGAAGCAAAAAGGAAAGGGAGAAAAGTTTACCATCTTAATATCGGTCAGCCGGATATTCCGACAACGGAAATCGCACTTAATGCAATCCGTAATATCGATCTTAAAGTTATTGAGTATAGCCATTCCGCAGGCAATGAATCATATCGGCGGAAGCTTGCTGCTTTTTACCGTAATATTGGCATCGATGTCGACTACACCGATATTCTCATTACAACCGGAGGATCGGAAGCAATCCTTTTTGCCCTTATGTCGTGTCTCAATCCAGGTGATGAAATAATAACACCTGAGCCGCTTTATGCCAATTATATTGGATTTGCTACTGCTGCCGGCATTAAGATTGTTCCTGTGACATCTTATATTGAAAATGATTTTGCCCTTCCGCCTATCAGCGAAATCGAAAAAAAAATATCCGCGAAAACAAAAGGGATAATTGTCTGCAGCCCAAATAATCCGACGGGGTATCTCTATTCAAAAGAAGAGTTTCTCTTGTTAAGGGATATTGTCAGGAAGCATGACCTTTACCTTTTTACGGATGAGGCATACCGGGAATTTTGCTACGATGGTGCTCCTCATTTTTCGGCAATGACACTGGAAGGTATTGACAATAATTTAGTTATGTTCGATTCCGTGTCAAAGCGCTACAGCGAATGCGGTGTAAGAATAGGCGCTCTTGTAACAAAGAATAAAGCGGTAATTTCAACAGCCCTGAAGTTTGCACAGGCACGACTTTCCCCTCCAGGCTTTGGACAGATAGCCGGCGAGGCATCAATTGATACACCTCCGGAATATTTCAGGGAGGTAAATAAAGAGTATACTGCCCGTCGTAATTTTATGGTTGATGCTCTTAACAGAATTCCCGGAGTTTACTGTCCGAAACCAAAAGGTGCATTTTATACACTTGTCAGACTGCCGGTAGATGATTCTGACAAATTTGCTCAATGGCTCCTGGAAAAGTTCGAATATGAAAACCAGACTGTCATGTTAGCTCCGGCTTCAGGTTTCTATTCAACACCTGGACTGGGCAAAAATGAAGTCCGGATAGCATACGTCCTGAAGATTGACGATCTCAGGAATGCCATTGAAGCCCTGGCCGAAGCATTGAAGGTGTATCCGGGAAGGTCTTTATAGTCGTTTAAGTCAAAACAGATAAGCGTCGGGATTTAAAGACGTCGGGCGACTGGGGCAAGCGAAGCCAGGACTATTTATAAAGCAAGTACTTCTCCCTCATTTTCCCAAACCTCTCCAACCCTTCTCTCCAGGTAGCCCTTATCTGCTCAGAAGGCATCCCCTTCTGTATCTGCTCACGCAATAATGGTCCACCGGCCAGAACATCAAAATAGGAGGTGAAAAATTTATCCTTTTCCGGATAATTACGGTAGGCATCTATCACCCAGTCAAGGTTAATTGCTGGTGATGGGACAATCTTATCTTTCATTGCATTACGCAAATCTGTTCCATAGCATTTTACTCCGAGGAGAGGAGGATTCTTAGCTCCGGGTACGCTCCCGGGAGTAAAGCTGAATCCTTTGTCAGGAAGTAACGGGGATCCATAAACCTGGAAAGGGAAAGGTGTTCCCCTGCCAAGAGAGATATTTGTACCTTCAAAAAAGCAGATTGAAGGATAGAGATAAACTGATGTCTGATTCGGAAGATTTGGTGATGGCCTTACAGGCAATTCGTACATGGTACTGTGATCATAATCAAGGCATTTAATGACTGTCAGATCACATTTTATGCCTCCCTTGAGCCATCCTTCTCCATTGATCATGGTAGCATATTCACCAACTGTCATCCCATGTACAATTGGAACAGGATGCATCCCCACGAAAGAACTGTAAGCAGTATCCAGTATATTACCGTCATAATAGAACCCATTGGGATTCGGTCTGTCAAGTACAATACATTGTATTCCGTTTTCTGCACACGCCTCCATTAAATAATGTAAAGTAGATATATATGTATAGAACCTGACACCGACATCCTGAATATCAAAAATGAGTATATCAATACCTTTCAGATCTTCTTTTGTCGGCTTCTGATGTGTCCCATACAAACTGGTGACAGGTAATCCTGTTATAACATCTTTCCCGTCCTTTATCTCTTCTCCGGCATCAGCCATATCGCGGAAACCATGTTCGGGAGCAAATACTTTTATGATCCTTTCTATATCTGTTCCTTTGCTTATGAGAAAGTCAACCAGGTGAACTTCTCCTGCCATCGTGGTCTGATTTGCTGTTAATGCAATTGACTTACCTTCAATGAGATACTTATACCTGTCAAACTGGTTTGCCCCGGGAACCGGAGTTTTATCAGCTCCGGAACAGGAACAGGTAAAGTATATGAACGAAAGGAATATTGAGAATAAATGTCTCATTCTGTAAAGCTATTCTGCAAAACTAATATTTTTTAGCCTCTGTTTAAACTTGTACAGAGAACCACAGAGATTTTACTAAATTTGAATCACCAAAAAATTATGAACTTACCTTATTTCATAGCACAACGCCTTATCAAAGGCCGCCAGAAGGGCACATCATTCTCACGGCCGATAAATGTAATTGCAGTCATCGGTATTGCAATAGGGTCTGGCAGTAATGATTCTGGCAATTGCTATTCTTACAGGTTTTAAAAAACAGATCAGGGAAAAAGTTGTTGGATTCGGATCAAATATCCAGATAGTTAATTTCGATTCAAATATCTCCTTTGAAACAACACCAATAAAAGAGGGACAGGATTTCATCCCAAAAATTAAGAAGATACCAGGTATTACACACGTTCAGGTATTTGCGACAAAAGCAGGTATAATTAAAACTGATGAAGATATTCAGGGAGTGGTACTTAAAGGTGTCGGCAGCGATTTCGACTGGAGTTATTTCAAAAGCAACATCATTGAAGGTGAAATATTTACGGTTACCGACTCTGTCCGCATTGATAAAGTGATAATTTCGAAAAAGATCTCTGATATGCTTATGCTGCGTACCGGTGATTCATTTGCCATGCATTTTGTACAGGATCCTCCTCGCATGCGTAAATTCACCGTTAGCGGTATTTATGAAACAAGCCTTGAGGAGTTTGACAAAATGTACGTTTTCTGCGATATTGGCCATATTAAACGCCTTAATGGCTGGGAAGATGATCAGGTAAGCGGCTTTGAGATCTTCATTGATGATTTTGACAAACTGGAACAGATGCATCTGGCTGTAAAACGTGCAGTAGGATACCAGATTTTGCAGGATGAAGATAATGTCAAGGTAACGGATATCCGGGAAAGATATCCTCAGATCTTTGACTGGCTCAATTTCCAGGATCTCAATGTTATTATTATAATAACACTGATGCTTGTGGTTGCCGGATTCAACATGATATCGGGATTGCTGATCCTTATCCTTGAAAAGACCAATATGATCGGAGTACTGAAAGCGCTTGGTTCAGATGATGTTACAATCCGCAGAATATTTCTTTACCAGGCTGCATATCTGATAAGCAAGGGATTGTTGTGGGGAAATCTTATTGGTATCGGACTCGCCTTTCTGCAGCTTAAAACCGGGCTTGTATCTCTTGATCCTTCATCATATTACATCAAAACAGTGCCGATAAACCTGGAATTAATACATATATTGCTGCTCAATATCGGAACGATGATCGCTATTATTGCAATGTTGCTTGTCCCCTCAAAGCTGATCAGCAGAATAACCCCGGTGAAAGCTATCAGGTACGACTAATTGGTACCTCCATTTCAGGCCTGGTTAAAAGACCGATAACATCAAAATTATCTTGAGTTAAAGCTTATCTGATTTTCTTCTGCCGGGATAATATTCCTGTAATGTTCATATCGTTCCAGTATCTCGCTGACAAAATTAACAGATTCAATTCCCCTGAAATATCCGCTTGTAACATCAGCGTCCTTATAGTATCTGGGTTCTGATTTCTTTAAAAGCCATACAGCCACATTCTCATCCCATTTCCTGGAATCCATTCCATTCTTTTCTGCAAGTCTCATGGCATCAAGAACATGTCCATGTCCGGCATTATATGAAGCAAGGACAAACTTTATTCTTTCATTCCCGTCAGGTATCTTTGATTCAAACAGTGCCTGAAGCCAGTTAATGTACATAACGCCGGCTTTTACATTATTTGCAGTAGAAGCTGTAATGTCGATGTTGAAATGCCTTCCCGTAATGGGCATTATCTGCATCAAGCCATAAGCTCCGGCATGGGATTCAATACGAGGATTAAAACGTGATTCCTGGTATATTAACGAGGCAAGCAGACGCCAGTCCCAGTTAATTTTATTGCTTGCCTCTTTAATCAGATCATCATATATCGATATTTTCCCGGTAAGAATTGTATAATAATCACTTTTTACTATCAGGCTTGATCTTGAGTTTTTAAAATATTTGGCATACAGCAATGCATACGATCTGGTTCCCTTATAAGATGCTATCCAACGGTTCAGTTCCTCATGAAGTTTTTCTGTGTTCTGTTTCCTCAAACCCCATGCAATATTCTGAAGGAAGCTTACAGGTGTATTTACATCGATATTGGGATAGTATGTCGAGTTTACACGCGCAATATTCTCATCACTTACGGTATATTCTATTTCTCCCCGGGCAACATTTTTGATCAGTTCCTCTGAGTCATACGGAACTTCAATTACATTAATTGAATCACCTATTTCGTTGGCAAGAGATCTCAGACGTTCCGCATGAGATGAATTTTTCTGGACATAAACCGTTTTCCCTGCAAGATCCAGCTGATTTCTTATCAGATGCCTGTTCAATATATCTCCTGTCATTGAGCGCCAGTTGTTAGGTCTGCGCTGTACAAGAACCTGCCTCGTCTCAAAAATCGGATTTGAGAAAAGTATCTCTTCCTTTCTGTCTGAACTTACTGTTAGTCCGATAGCCAAGATATCAGCCTCCCCGTCATTCAATAATTTAAATGCATTATCAAGACGATTCTCTTTAATTAATTCAAGATCAACTCCAAGATGATCAGTGAATCTCTTCAGGAGCTCATAATGAAATCCCATCGGTTCTCCTTTGTAGATAAAATAATTTGTGGAATTAAAGTCTGATACCGCTATAACCCTTCCTCTCTTAATAATTGAATCAAGATCAAATGAAACTGTTTTAAACTTTTCGGAGAGTTCAGGCTTATCGCTGCAGGATGAAAGAACTGCTGATAGAATTACTAAATAAAAAATTACCCTTTTTACCAACCAGAATCTTATTAGTTATACAACCGCTTTTAAAAGGGTGCAAAGGTAATATAATTATTTAATTATAGAAAGTCCAGGCAATTCCATACCTTATCATCCTGGCATTCATGGGATAAGATGGTATCATGAAATAATCATTACCCATAAATCCGGCGTTGATATGATCAACCATAATGAAGATCCGCGTCCTCTTTAGCTTAAGGTTCAGGAAAACATCAATGAATGGGTAATTCCCTGTTTTAGTCATATCCTGTCTGAAAAACCTGCCGGTGGCCGGCATATATGCATAAGGATAATACTTTGTATGATACAGAACATCAGCACCAAGCTGTGTATTCAGGCTTCCGTTTGTAGTTTTGAACCTGAAAAGGTGTTCAAAATATAGTGTTGTACGGGTAGAGAACAGCGGCAGATCAAGGATATCGGAGTTGCTGCTTTTCTGAATAAGGACATCTGCATCAAGATGAAATTTCCAGGCCCTCATCTCCTTCCTTGCACTCAGTGCGGCGACTGACAAGCCGTCTCCATATTGGGAAGGAAGGGCCAGATTATTAAAATCGGTGTAGTTGTCAATTATTGAATAATTAAATCTGAGCTGGGCTTTGCGCGCTGGATACGCGAAAACGGTGCCCAGATCAATCCTGAATTCTTTCTTTAAATTATTTTGCCATTCAAAATGATTGCTCCCCCACTGTTCGTACCAGAACGAAGGCTGAGTGTTCATCATCCTTCCTGTTATTATCCATGCTGCATCTCCTTTTTTGAACCGGAACGATTTTGAAATCTCTCCCTTAAGAATAAAATCTCCGGCCCTGTACCCTGTAAGAAAGAATTCTCCGTCAGCGGTCCATCTGAATTTTTCTCCAATATCACTATAGAGTCTTCCCACCAGGACATTGTTGTTTCTGTTCCAGGCAGCAGTATCAGCGTAATTTGTATCATGAGAAGGGATTATCTGGCTATACCTGAACAGCTCATTCCGCAGGCCTGCTCCTCCTCCCAGTCTGAATTTTCTTGATTCATCAGTTGTAAAATCAAACCGTATGGTGTTCTTAAGACTCCTAACAAAAAGGGAATCAAAAGTTGCTATTGTATCTATAAGGTTTATAGGGTAAAAACCTGACCGGGCATCATTGTCAGAATAAGTCCTTCTGTTATTCTCCCATATAAGTATATGAGAAAATGTGCCGCTTAAGCCCAGGAATCCGGTCTGCCTGCCTTTTACAGAATCAGGTTTATCAGACACTCCTCCGATGGTGTATCGCTGAACGATAAGCAGGTTTCTGTTTTTAAGAGTACTTTCAGCTTTATTAAGTGCTCCCAGGTTTATTGGAACTTCACGGGTATCATACAGCTCCAGATCATCTTTATTTGTTATTCCTCCGTTTTCGAAGGCGATTAAATTATTGACACCTGCCGAAAAATATAGCTTGTATTTCGGCCCGGTGTAAGATGAAAAAAGCGTAAAAGTCTTATCCTCAGCTCTCTGGTAATTATACTGCCCCAGATTATAAATTATATCATAGATAAGTCCGAAGTTCAGGAACCTGTTCACATTCTGGGAATGTCTTACCCTGAAAGTCTGCTCTGATGTTTCTCTCGGAGCTCCATAGGTCCATACCAATTCAGTAAACGGTACCTGAGTGTTCATAAAAAGAGCCTTCCCGGGCAGATACATAAACGGATAATAACCTGAATATATGAATTTATCAGGATCTGAAGTACGGTCAAAGAAGTTGATCTGATAAAAGGGCAGACCATAATTTCCAAGTGTGGCATTCAGGGAGGAATACCTGTCAGATATCCTGTAGTGGTGGAACAAAGAAAAAACTGTATCAAAAGGGATGATTACTTCTTCAGTGAAATCTGTCGAAAGGTTCCACTGTTTCATTATCCTGGGTTTTGCAGGTTCCTTCTCCTGAGCAGCTATTTCTGACGAAATCAGCAGCAGAAGCAATATTGACAATTTTCTGATCATCAGGGCAAATATACTAATTACCGTCGGTTTTAACCGACGGTAATTAGCTCACCAGCGGAAATCAATTCTGATTTAATCCACGTTATCATTAAGGTAAGCATTGTTCTCCCTCAGAACAGGACCGTCATTATCATCAGATGTAAGAGTAAACTTCGATAATTTGCTTTCAGATGTGTTATCGGGTATCCCGAGCGACATATTTCTCCTTATATAAGCCGGTACATCTTCGAATGTTTCGATATTCTCTTTAATTGTCTTATTGGAGAGTCCCTCCTTTTTAAGCATCTTCTGCATCTGTTTTACTTTCCGCAGTGTTGCCTCAGATTTAGATTGCTCTTCATCTTCATCGTTATTTTCTTCTCTTTCACGAAACGTATTTTTCTCGTCATTGTTTACAAGGCTGAAATCGATCACCCCCTGCATCTCTTCTTCAAGATCAGTGATAATTGACTTATGTGCTTTTTTATGAACACTGAAGCTCTCTTCATTTCTTTCATGGTTCAGATGAGGAGGAATTGCATTGTTTTCGGGAAGCAGCTCAACTTTCACCTGCTTTTTATGTCTGTATGGCTGGAAAATGGAGTTTGATTCAAATCCTGTAGCAATCACTATCACACTGATATTTTCTCCAAGTGATTCGTCCTGCGATAATCCTCTGATTATCAAAGCATCCTCAGATGCAGCATCATACATATAATCAGTTATTTCGCCCAGTTCATCCATTGTAAGCTCATGCTCTCCTATCCCGGATGAAATATTTATAAGGATACTTTTTGCTCCTGTTATGTCATTGGAATTCAGCAGTGGTGAAGCAAGTGCATTTTCAATTGCATTGATTGCCCGGTTCTCGCCCTTAGCCATACCCATACCCATAATTGCAACCCCCGAATCTTTCATCACTGTTTCAACATCCGCAAAATCTACGTTAATATAGCCTGTCACAGTAATTATTTCAGCGATACCTTTCACGGCAGTTGTCAGAACATCGTCGGCTTTCGCAAATGCTGTTGAAACACCCTGATTACCATAAATCTCCCTGAGTTTTTCATTATTGATTACGAGAAGCGAGTCGACATTATCTTTCAATTCAGTAATCCCGTCAATTGCGTATCTTATACGTACTTTCCCTTCTGATTTAAATGGTATTGTGACGACTGCAATGGTCAGAAGACCTGCTTCCTTGCAGGCTTTTGCGATAACCGGTATCGCCCCGGTCCCGGTGCCTCCACCCATTCCGGTGGTAATAAATACCATCTTTGTATTACCTGCAAGGGCATTCATTACTTCTTCAATATTCTCCTGTGCAGCTTTCTTTCCTTTTTCAGGCTGACTGCCTGCTCCCATCCCTTCAGTAAGCGACTCCCCGATCTGGATCTTTATCGGTACTGGACTTCTGGCCAATGACTGATGGTCAGTATTGCAGACAACAAAATTCACATCCCTGATCCCTTTCTCAAACATGTGATTGACGGCATTATTGCCGCCACCTCCAACTCCAAGGACTTTTATTATCGACGATCTTTCGACAGGCAGATCAAAGTTCATGATATCGTCTGACATATTTATAAGTTTTAATGTTTGTTGATAGTACTTTTAGTAATAAAACCATTTTTTGATATCAGTTGATTGGCTGATCTTCAACCTCAAACATCTTTGACATCATCATTTTAATCTTCTCTGTGATTGATGTTTTGGGTTCTGCCTGATATTCTTCTGCTGTATCGCTTGTGTCTGCTTCTTTCTTTTCGGTAACTTCAAATCGCGACTGGCTTACAAATTCTTCCTGCCGGTCTGCGTTGAAAGACTTTTTATATGTATCCAGATAGTCAAATCCGCGCATTATCAATCCGACGGCTGTTGCATACATGGGCTGGTTTATTTCATTCTTCCCGACCCCTGCAAGATGTTCATTGGGGAATCCAATCCTGACATCCATCGCGGTTTTGAATTTCATCAGCTGAGGCAGGTGCTTCAGCATTGCTCCACCACCAGTGATCACAACTCCTGCAGCAAGTTTATCGGCATACCCCGAATTTTGGATTTCAAAATTCACAAAATCGATTATCTCCTCCATCCTTGACTGTATTATATAAGCCAGACTTCTGAAAGATATCTCTTTCGGCTCTCTGCCGCTGATACCGGGTATGGAAACCACTTTATCCTCAGGGGCAATATCACCAAGTGCTGAGCCATACTGGAGCTTTAATTGTTCGGCATGCCGCTGCAATATTGCACAGCCTTCTTTGATATCTTTTGTTACGACATTACCTCCGAGAGGTATCACTGCAGTATGCCTGATAATATTGTCATAATAAACTGCAAGATCAGTTGTGCCACCACCAATATCAACTAATACCACGCCGGCTTCCTTTTCGTCGTCAGTAAGAACAGCATCCGATGATGCAAGTGGTTCCAGGATCATATCCTTTACAGTCAGGCTGGCTTTTCGGATGCATTTTTCAATGTTCTTGGCAGCCGCTACCTGCCCTATTACAATGTGAAAATTAGCTTCAAGACGTCTTCCGCACATACCTATCGGACTTTTAACACCGGTCTCATTATCGACAATAAAATTCTGCGGGATTACATGGATTATCTCCTCTCCGATATCAATATGTATCTTATGCATATCTTCGATGAGCCTGAAAACTTCCTCTTTTCTTATCTCATCCTCATAGGCATCGCGCATGATATAGCCGCGGTTCTTCATGCTTTTTATATGCTGACCCGCAATACCGACAAATACTTCTGAGAACATTATCCCGGATCTTTTCTGAACGTCCTCAACCGTTGTATGGATCGCAGTTACTGTCTCTTCAATATTCATTACAACACCTCGCTTGACCCCTTTTGAAAGTGCTTTGCTTAATCCGAGAATTTCTATTTTATTATTCTCGTTCTTTTTACCGACTATCGCCACGATTTTAGTGGTCCCAATGTCGATGGCTGCTACATACTGTTCTTTTTTGTTCATATGGATAAGGTTTTATTACTATCTCTTTCTGCAAACAATCTGATCTTTAAATTCAAGGTTTATCATTGAATATCTGTTCCAGCCTGCTTCAGGCAGAATTTTATCATAGAATGCCTCAAGATTTCTGAGCTTTCCTTCATAGTTTTCGGTTGTCCCCAGGTGTATAAGGTGATTACCCACGCGCGGGAAAAGGTCGATCTCCTTCCTGCTGTCAACATAAATCTGATCAATCTGGGCAGACCAGAAACTGTCATTGTTAATATGTTTTACAAAATAAAAAACATCTCTGAGCACACTGTTTTTCATATTCGTATCAAGCACACTGACACTGTCAAGCATTGCCGGTGTAATATCGATGTTGCCTCCTATTATGTGAAGCCTTGGAGAGTAAAGGTTTCTCCGTCTGAAAGTATATCCCTCTTCGTCAATAAAAAAATCTCCCCCTTCTTCAGGTATAACCCTCATTACCGGATTCCGCTGATCGGCATAGATATGCAATGTTCCGTCAACTGCCATATAGACCTCAGCAACTTTCAGCTCCTTAAGTTCCTTTATCCTGTTCTCAATATCAAATACTGGTACGCTCTTAACAGGATTGCCCAATAACTTCCGGTTGTTCCCATAGGCAAGATTCAACAATTGTCGTTTTGTAACAAAATGGTAATCAGCAGAATCAATTATATGGATTACAACACCTCCACAGGGTTTTGAATTATTGTAATATGCAAGCCAGAAGGGTATTACAGCCAGGTATAATACCGGAATCATAAACAGTATCTTTACAAGCCTGATCATATTATTGCCTCCTCCCTGAGCTTTTGTTCTATCAGTTCCACAACAGTATCAATATCGCCGGCCCCTATTGTTACAAGGACGTCAAGTTTATCAGTCTCGAGATTACCGGGAATATCTTCAATATTGATAATTCTCTTTTTCTTAAGCTTCATTTTATTAAAGATCAGCCCGGATGAAACACCCGGAATCGGCTTCTCTCTTGCGGGGTAAACCGGAAGGAGTATTACCTCATCGAGTTGATCAAGTATCTCAGCAAAACCTTCAGCATGGTCACGGGTTCTGGTAAAAAGATGGGGTTGGAAGATTGCCGTGATCTTTCGTCCGATAAAATACTCCCTCAATGAAAGGATACAGGCTCTTATCTCTTCGGGGTGATGAGCATAATCATCAACATAAGCAATTCCGGGAAGGTTAACTCTGATATCAAACCGCCTTCTTACGCCCTTGAAAAGACTGATACCACTCCTGATCTCATCTTCAGTAGCACCACAGGTCAATGCAACTGCAACAGCGGCAGTAAGGTTCTCAATATTGATGATCCCGGGGAATGGGAACCGGATGCTCCTCATCATCCTGTCAGGGGTTTTAAGGTCAAACAGGTAAATATCTTCTTTATGCTCGATCCCTGAGAAAGTAAAATCTGCAAGCGGATCATTCCCATAAGTAAGAAAAGTGACTCCGGCAGGTGGATTTATATATTTCCTGATATTATAGTTGCATATTAAGGTCCCTCCATTTCTGATCTTCTTACAGAACACATTATATGCTTCAATCATCGATTCCCGGTCACCATAAATCTCAAGATGATCAGCATCTACGGCAGTTATGACGGCTATCAGAGGATTAAGTCTGTGGAATGACCGGTCATATTCATCTGCTTCCATCACCGTATATCTGCCTTGTCCTGTCAGAAGGTTCGAATCATAGTTTTTCGAAATACCGCCCAGAAATGCTGAACAATCAATATGCGATTGTTTAAGCAGATGTGCTGTCATTGTTGAGACAGTTGTCTTCCCATGGGTACCGGCTATTGCAATTGTGTCGGTTTTTAATGATATATCACCAAGCACTTCCGACCTTTTCTGCAAACTATATTTATTGTCCCTGAAATATGAAAATATTCTGTTTTCAACGGGAATTGCAGGTGTGTATACTATTAATATCCTGTTCCGATTCTGAAGATCTTTGAACAGAACCGGGATTGTATTAATATCATCATTATAGGAAATATTACAACCTGCCCCGGAAAGAGTTTCGGTCAATCTGGTTTTCATCCTGTCGTAGCCTGCAACAGCATATCCTCCTCTGGCAAAATATAATGCCAGGGCGCTCATTCCGATTCCTCCGATCCCGATAAAATAGATACCCTTTATGTCCTTGAGCTCAATCATCTGCCTGCAAGCTTAAGTACTTCCTTTGCAATTCTCACATCTGCATCCCTGTCAGCCATTTTAATTATGTTTGCTGAGAGGAACTCTCTTTCCTCTTTATTTGAAACAAGCTTAATTGCTACATCTGCCAGGGTTTTTACTGCATCATCGTCGCGAACCATTACAGCAGCATTGTTATAGGAAAGAGCCAGTGCATTTTTTGTCTGGTGATCTTCAGCCACATTAGGTGAAGGAACCAGAATGACCGGCTTACCAACCAGGCACAACTCCGATATGGTGCCTGCTCCTGCTCTTGATATAACTATATCTGCTGCAGCAAAAGCATAATCCATCCTGTTTATAAAATCGTGTATTGAGATGCTTTCCCCGGATGAGGGTGAAACCATTGCATTTACTTTATCATAATAATTTATCCCTGTCTGCCATAGCCACTGGTAACCGGAATGAATCATTTTATCGATATTGCATGTGAGACTATTGTTTATTGTTCCTGCGCCCAGGGATCCGCCAAGAATCAGAATTACGGGTGCGCCATCCCTAAGCTTGAAAAATGAGAGTGCCTCATTACGAAGGTTGTCAAGGTTGTCGAAATTCTGTCGCACGGGATTTCCTGTTTTAATAATCTTCTCCGGAGGAAAATATTTCCCCATCTCATCATAGGCAACACATATAACTGAAGCTCTCTTCGCAAGCAGTTTGTTTGTTACACCGGCATAGCTGTTCTGTTCCTGGATAAGCGAAGGGATCCTCATAAGGCCTGCCTGATAGAGTATTGGTCCGCTTGCGTAACCTCCAACTCCGACAGCTGCATCAGGACGAAACTCTTTAAGTATTTTCTTTGCCAGAAACAGACTCTTTATAAGCTTTAATAAAACAGATGCATTTTTAAAATTCAATCCTCTGTAGAAACCGGCTACCGGCAGGCTTACAATTTTATATCCTGCTGCCGGGACCATCTCCATTTCCATTCTGCCTTCTGCACCCACAAAAAGGATCTCAGTCTCCTGATCTATTCTTTTAATAGCATTTGCGACCGAAATAGCCGGGAAGATGTGGCCACCGGTACCTCCTCCGCTGATAATGATTTTCTTATGCTTTCGCTGGTTCATATATCTTTTCTCCTTCGTCTGTTTTTTCTTCTTCGGGCAACTCCTCTTTCTTTATTCTTGCATTGG
This sequence comes from uncultured Bacteroidota bacterium, assembly GCA_963843415.1. Taxonomy (GTDB): domain Bacteria; phylum Bacteroidota; class Bacteroidia; order Bacteroidales; family VadinHA17; genus LD21. Next base: position 441,505 of record CAWJKD010000006.1, on the reverse strand, counting down.
CAACCCTACTCACACTTAGTATTGCGCCTATTGAAAAACTCATCACAAGTACTGATGTTCTTCCCCAGCTTACCATTGGAAGAGTCTGTCCCGTCACAGGAAATAATCCTACAGCAACCATCATGTTTATCATTGCCTGTACTACTATCATCATGATCAATCCCATTACAAGAAAGGCGGGAAATGCTGTTTCGCATTTCTTTGCTATTGTGATTCCCCGGAACAGCAAAATCAGATAAGCCAGAATAAGGGGTATCGCACCAAGGAACAATCCATATTCTTCAATAATTATTGCGAATATGAAATCGGAATTTGACTGGGGAAGCATATTTCGCTGTGTACTTCTGCCAGGTGCCTTACCGAAGAGCCCTCCTGTCGAAATGGCAATCTTCGCCTGGTTAATCTGAAAATCGCTGTCCTCATTGCTTTCCCCGGTAAAATAATGCTCTATCCTGTTCTTCCATACCTCAACCCTGTTGTCTTTTGTGAATGCCGATAATGTTACAGCAAAAAGCAATATCCCGGCTATTGCTATTCCTATATATGCCATCAGGAATTTAAGAGGCACCCTCCCAATAAACATTATAATAATGCATATACCAAAGATCAGTACGGCTGTTGAAAGGTTCTCAGGCATTATCAATGCGCAGATAATGACTACCGGGACCATTAAATATTTCGTCACGAGCACAAAACTATTCAGCTCATTCTGATATCTCGAGAGTGTCCTTGCGAGGTAAATCACTAAAGCAACCTTTGCCACATCGGATGTCTGTAATCTGAACCCGGTTCCCGGTATCACAAGCCACCGTGTTGCTTCGTTAATCCTTGCACCGAAAAATAAAGTCAGCACGAGTAATCCCGCCGCCACGATCAGGATCAATCCGGCCAGTGAATAATATATTCTGTAAGGCAGGTAGTGAACAATAACTATTATTATCAGACCTAAGACAAGCATGAAGAACTGTGTTCTGAGGAAATATGTTGTATTCCCTTCATAATTTTTAAAAGCCACACCTACTGAAGAACTATATACTGCCAGCAGTGAATAGACCATAAACAGGGCGACGAGGCCCCAGATAGCCCTGTCTCCCTTAAATGTCTTTGTGAGCCAGCCCTGCTGCATTATAGTGATTGTTAAAGGTTTCTGACAGCTAACTTGAACTGACGTCCTCTGTCCTCATAATTATTAAACAGGTCGAAACTGGCACAGGCAGGTGACAATAAAACAGTCTCACCTTTTTTTGCCAGATAATATGATGATCTGACAGCTTCCTCCATTGAGCCCGTCTCGACAATTGTGGCAACCTTATCGCTGAAAGCTTCAATGATCTTTTTGTTGTCCTTCCCAAGGCAAACAACAGCTTTTACTTTCTGCTTCACAATCGGGAAAAGCTCGGAATAATCGTTACCCTTGTCAATTCCTCCGACAATCCATACAACTTGCGTTTCCATGCATTCAAGAGCATACCATGTTGAATTTACATTGGTCGCTTTTGAATCATTAATAAAATTTATGCCACTGACCTTAATCACTGGCTCAAGCCGGTGTTCGACTCCCTGAAAATCGGCAAGACTTTCTCTGATGACATCCTTGCGAATGTTCAGTACCTTCCCTGCAATGGCCGCAGCCATTGAGTTGTAGATGTTATGGCGGCCTTTGAGCGCCAATTCGTGAATGGTCATAAGGTTAGTTTTATGTTGGTAATCAATTATTAGTTCCTTGTTGTCGATATATGCTGTCATCGCTGTTGCCACAGTATCGGAAAAAGGGAGAAGCTTCATTCCATAATGCTTCTTTGCCAGTTCAGCTTTAATAACTGGATCATCGGCCCAGTAAATAAGGAAATCGGACTTAGTCTGATTTTGTGTGACTCTGAATTTTGAGTCGATATAATTCTGAAAATTATGATCATACCTGTCCAGATGATCGGGAGTAATGTTCATCAAGACAGCAATTTCTGCCCTGAAATCAAACATCCCGTCAAGCTGGAAACTGCTCAGCTCGATTACATAATAATCGTACGGACCATCGGCTACAGCCATGGCGAAACTATTTCCCACATTACCCGTTATTGCAGCATTTTTGCCTGCCTTTTTAAGAATGTGGTAAATCAGGTTTGTCACAGTGGTCTTGCCGTTACTTCCTGTAACACAAATTTTTATTCCTTTTGAATACCTTCCTGCAAATTCAATCTCTGAGATCACGGGTATTTCTTTCTTATGGAGCTTTACTATTATCGGCTCATCCTCCCTGATCCCGGGACTCTTTATAACTTCATCCGCACTGAAAATCTCTTTTTCTGAATGTGTGCCTTCTTCACATCTTATTTTGTGATAATTAAGTATCTCTCTGTACTTTTCTTTTATCTGTCCTTTATCAGATACAAATACATCAAAACCCTCCTTCTGTGCCAGTATTGCTGATCCGGCACCACTTTCTCCCGCTCCGAGTATTACGATCTTCTTCTTCATTCAGCTATCTTATCTTTAGCGTAACAATGCTTATAACTGCAAGTATCAGAGCCACTATCCAGAACCGGATTACTATCTTCGGTTCGGGATATCCTTTCTTCTGATAGTGATGGTGAAGCGGCGCCATAAGAAATATCCGGCGACCGACTCCATATTTTCTTTTAGTCCTCTTGAACCACGCTACCTGTAGTACTACTGAGAGGTTTTCAACCAGAAATACCCCGCATAAGATGGGGATCAACAACTCTTTTCTGATTATTATGGCAAAAACAGCAATTATCCCTCCAAGCGTCAGAGAGCCTGTATCTCCCATAAAGACCTGGGCCGGGAAAGAATTATACCACAGGAATCCGATTGTGGCACCTATGAATGAACTGGCATATATAACCAGTTCTTCAGACTGAGGTATAAACATTATATTGAGGTAGTCGGCATAAATAACATTACTTGAAAGGTATGCAAGTATACCAAGCGCCACCCCGACTATTGCCGAAGTCCCGGTCGCCAGCCCGTCGAGACCGTCAGTCAGGTTGGCTCCGTTTGAAACAGCGGTGAGAATGAATATCACTATCACAACAAAGACAAGCCATGTCCATGGCTTACGGTGATCCTCATCAATAAATGACACAAGCCAGGAATAGTCAAACTCATTGTTTTTTACAAAAGGGATAGTTGTTTTTGTAGACTTTTTTTCAATTGTTATCTCATTCTGATCAAATACGGGAGTCTCCGGATCAAGCATTTCAATTTGCTCACGGATAGTGAGATCGGGGATGCTGACCTTCTCAATTGTAATTACGTCGTCACTCAGAAAGAGGGTCAGTCCGATAACCAGACCGAGGATGATCTGCCCAATGATTTTAAATCGTGCTGCCAGTCCTTCCTTGTTCTTTTTGAATATTTTTATATAATCGTCGACAAATCCTATAAGCCCAAGCCAGACAGTGGTCAGCAACATAAGGATGACATAAATGTTATCGAGTTTCGCAAAAAGAAGTACAGGAATTATTATTGAAGCCAGTATAATTATTCCACCCATGGAAGGGGTACCTTTTTTCTGATACTGTCCCTCAAGACCCAGATCTCTGACAACCTCTCCGACCTGTTTTCTCTGAAGAAAAAGTATTATTCTCTTACCGATGAGCATCGAGATTAAAAGAGATGTTATAACTGCTGCTGCTGATCGAAACGAGATATAGCTGAAAACCCCCGCTCCGGGGACATTTAATTTGTCAAGATATGTGAACAGATAGTAGAGCATCCTTTTTAAATTTTCTTCTGTGAAAATGCTTTTCTGAGTTCTTCCCTGTCATCAAAATGATGCCTTATTCCCATTATTTCCTGGTAAGGTTCATGTCCTTTCCCAGCAATCAGGATCACGTCTCCATTACCGGCAAGCATAACTGCTGTTCTTATCGCCTCACGCCGGTCACATATTCTGAGTGTCTTTCCCTTAAGCTCCGGAGTTATCCCTGCTTCCATATCATCAAGTATCTTTTCAGGATCTTCAGTCCGGGGATTATCGGAAGTAAGAATTATTCTTGTGCTTCCTTCCGCCGATATTGCAGCCATTTTTGGTCTCTTTGTTTTGTCACGGTCGCCACCTGCACCGACAACTGTTATCAGCTGAATGTGTTTTTCCCTGATTTTATTTATTGTTCCGATTACATTCAGTAATGCATCAGGAGTATGAGCGTAATCCACAATTCCTGTTATACCGGAAGATCTTATCACCTCAAGGCGTCCTGCCACAGGTGTAAGGTCACTCAGGACAGTCAGTATCTCCTTCCTTCCTGCTCCCAGGAGTTCCGATGCTGCAAAAACCGAAAGGAGGTTTGAAGCATTATAGTCTCCTATGAACCTTGTCCATACTTCCTCACCCATGATCTTTAATCCCATTCCTTCGAAGCTCTGTTCGATAAGGCCGCAACGGAAATCAGCCATTCCCCTTACTGAGAAAGTATAATGTTTCGCTTTACAATTCTGAAGCATCACTTTACCGTTTTTGTCATCAGCATTCACAAGCGCAAATGCATCCTCAGGCAACGAATCAAAAAATCTTTTCTTCGCTGCCAGGTATTTGTCGAATGTTTTATGGTAATCCAGATGATCGTGAGTAAGGTTTGTGAATATGCCTCCCTTAAACTCAAGACCGGCAATACGCTGCTGATCAACCGCATGTGAACTTACTTCCATAAATGCAAAATCACATCCGGCATTGACCATCTCAGACAGAAGCCTGTTAAGCTGTACCGGATCAGGTGTTGTGTGGGTTGCAGGAAGCTCTTTATTGATTATAAAATTGCATACTGTTGAAAAGAGGCCGCATTTATAACCGAGTCCTGTAAACATTTTATATAGCAGCGTAGCGATCGTGGTTTTTCCATTAGTACCTGTTACTCCGACAAGCTTTAACGATGATGAAGGATTGCCAAAGAAGTTAGATGATAACTGTCCCAGAGCCTTTGCTGAATCATCAGTTTTTATCCAGCATACATCCCTGCCTGTATTATCAGGAAGTGCCTCACAAACTATTACTGACGCTCCCGATCTGACCGCACTTTCAATATAATCATGCCCGTCTGTCTTCGATCCCTTTACAGCAACGAAAAGTGAGCCTGCCTGGACATCACGTGAATCAAATGTGATTTTGCTGATGTGCCTGCTTGTATCCCCTGAGGAGGAAATAATATTGATTCCGGTTAATATTTCATTCAGACTGATCATACTACATATGCATTTCAAGAGAGACTATCTGGCCCTCAAAATATCTGGCCCCATGTTCCGGTGATTGCCTCAGCACTTTCCCTTTACCGCTGTATCTTACGCGGTAGCCCGAGTTCTCAAGGAGATAGACTGCATCTCTCAGGCTCATGCCTCTCACATCCGGGACAAGCCCCTGTTTGATATTCAATCCTATAAGTCTCACTGTGTCTCCGCTCTCCCTTGTTGCCACCCAGTCATTATCTGCAGTTCTTTTATATTTTACATCAAGCTCTTTCAGAACATTATTTATATCGCCGCGGTAACCATTACCAGCTTCGGGCGCTTCAATGCTTCTTGTGTTGTCTTCAAAATTTTTAAAGTCTTTCAGAAAATTTGTCGCATAGATTTTGTCAGAGATCTCTCTGAATACAGAACCTGCAACCAGGTTGCCGTAATAGACCCCGTTCGATGGTGCATTTACAACAACAATGCATGAATAGAGAGGATTCTCAGCAGGAAAATACCCCACGAATGAAGCCTGGTAAGATATCCTTACTCCCGACCGGTAGCCTGATTTCCCCATTGCTATCTGCGCTGTACCTGTTTTCCCGGCGATTGTATAGTTGGTGTTTTTAAGATTTGTTGCTGTGCCCCGCTCAACAACACCTTCCATCATCTTTTTGGCTTTTCTTATCGTGTTGCGTGATGCTATAGAATTGATGATTACATCCGGTTCGAACCTCTTGATAACATAGCCGTTGCGCATAATGGCAGTAACGAACCTTGGCCTGACCATTCTGCCGTTATTGGCAACAGCATTGTAAAATGTGAGTATCTGCAATGGGGTAAGCTGAACTTCATATCCATGAGACATCATTGGAAGTGAAAGCCCGGACCAGAGCTTGTCGCCCGGATATCTGATCAATGGTTCACCCTCTCCTTTTAGCTGAATATCAAGGTTTTCATTAAGCTTCATGGCATAAAGCCGGTTGACAAAATCTTTTGGGTTATCTTTATAATGATCTGTGATCAGCTTTGAGGTACCGACATTTGATGACAGTTCAAAAACCTGCTTTACAGTTAGTTTTCCATACCCTTCTTCCCTTGTATCCCTGATTATTTTGTTATAGAACTTCACACTCCCCGTCCCGGTATCGACAATATCACCTGTATCAATTACACCATCTTCGATCGCAGCCATTAGAGCGGGCAGTTTAAATGTTGAGCCGGGTTCTGTACTTTCGCCTATTGCATAATTGTATGTTTCGTGATAGTTCCCGTCTTTGCCCTGCTCAAGGTTTACGATAGCCCTGATATCGCCGGTAGCTACCTCCATAACTACCGCACAACCATGATGGGCGCCGTGCTTATTAAGCTGGTTCCTGAGTGCTGAACAGGCAACATCCTGCAGATCGATATCGATTGTGCTGACGACATCGTTACCGTCGCGCGATTCCACGCTGCTTGCATCATCGATTGTTATCCAGTCTCCTCCTGTCAGCCTCTGCTTGACAACAACACCATTTCTCCCGGCGAGATCTTTTTCAAAAGATCCCTCTATTCCGACCTCGGTCCCTTCGTTGCCGAGATTAATATATCCGATGGTTCGTGCTGCAAGCTCATTGTTCGGAAGGATCCTCCTGTTTTCTGCCTGAGCCACCATTCCGCCCTTATATTGTCCTTCCCGGAATATAGGAAGCTCCTTCAGCTGTTTAAGGGTCTCATAATCAACCCGGCGTTTTATAAGGAAATAGCGATCACCCCTTTTTCTTGCTTCAGTAATAACAGATTTCCATCCGGCAGCCGATCTTTCTCCGAGCAGCTTTGCCAGACCGGCAGATAATCCGTTTATTCCGTTCGACCACGTTGTCTGTGACATCCCGCTGCTTCTTGTATCCATATAGATTGTATAGTATGGTACGGAACTTGCCAGTAACCGTCCGTCCATTGCAAGGATGTCTCCTCTGTTGGCAGGCAATTCGGCTGTTTTATAGACATATTTCTCACTCATTGCAGACCATTTGCCATGCTCCACTACCTGTAGTATAAGGATACGGACAAGAATAGCCAAAGCAAGCAAGGCTATTAAAAAATAGACAATGCCACTGCGCCATACTATCTGATCGCGTATCGCCATCTTATTACTTTTTATCTACAAGTAATCTGAAAGGTGGTGTCTTTAATTCCTCAAGATCAAGTCCCTTCTCCTTTACAAGCCTGTATACTTCCGATTGCCTGCTAATGAACATCAGGTCGGCTGAAGTTGAAAGCGACTCTGCTCTGAGATCTTTTACTTCACGCTGCAACCTTGTTGTTTCGCGGGTAACCTTCTCAGCATGGAACCTGTTCCCGATGTAAATGGCACCCAGTAAAGTGAGAAGCAGAAGATACCAGAGGTTCCTGAGAATAATCTTCTCCGTGACCATCGACCCGCTCAGAAGCTCTTTCATAAAGCTTCCCGTTTTTACATGATCTGCCTTTTTTCTGGCTTTCTTCGTCTCCTCTGCCATCGTTTAAATCTTTTCGGCTACTCTCAGCCTTGCACTTCTTGCCCGGTTATTTCTGCCAATCTCTTCAATCGCGGGAGTTATCCCTTTTTTTGTCAGTATCCTGAATGGTCTCAGGGGATTACCGTAAAAATCCTTTTCCTCAACACCTTCAAAATTTCCGGTCCGCATAAAATTTTTTACTACCCTGTCTTCAAGAGAATGATAGGTTATTACCACCAGTCTTCCTCCCCTGTTTAGCATATCCAGAGCCTGCAACAGCATCTCTTTCAGGAAATCGATTTCATGATTTACCATTATCCGGAGTGCCTGAAAAACTTTAGCATAAAATTTGTTTTCCTGGCCGCGTGGTGCTATATCGCTGATTGCTGAGACCAGATCGCCGGTTGTCTGAATAGGTTTTGTATTTCTGGCTTGCACTAACTGTCGGGCTATCTTCCTTGAATTAGTCAGTTCACCATAGTTATAAAAAATATCTGCCAGCAAGGGCTCATCAAGTGTCTGGATCAGAACAGCTGCAGTCAGGTTACTGCTTCTGTTCATTCTCATATCAAGCGGTACGTCCTGCCGGAAAGTGAAACCCCTTAACGCTTCATCGAACTGGTGGAATGAAACACCCAGATCTGCAAGAAGACCATCGATTGATCTGATGCCATTGAATACGAGGTTATTCTTAAGGAATCTGAAATTCTGTTCAAGGAAGATCAGTTTTTTGTCATCAGGGACATTCATTCCTGCATCTTCATCCTGGTCGAAAGCAAAAAGTTTTCCGCTTTTCAGCCGTTTAAGAATTTCAGTTGAATGACCTCCTCCTCCGAAAGTAACATCGACATAAATTCCGTCAGGTTGTATATTCAGCCCCTCTATACTTTCTTTCAGAAGTGCGGGTATATGATAAATCATTATTTATCTGACTCATTAAAAGTTCCACCCATCAGTTTTTCAGCCAGATTGGCAAAGTCTTCCGCAGGCATGTCGATCTTTTCGTAGATATTGGCTGACCATATCTCAATCCTGCCATCCTGACCCGCAAGAACCACATCCCTTTCTGCTCCGATGAGATCCAATAGTCTCTTGGGTATAAGCATTCTGTTATTATTGTCAAGTGAGAGTTCCGCGGTGCCTTTGAAGAAATTCCTCAGGAATTTGTTATGTTCCCTGTTATAGGGATTGATTTTTTTACGGATCTTCTCGAGCTGCCAGTTCCAGTCTTCGATGGAGTAGAGAACAAGACAGTTTTCAAAAATGTCTTTCCTTACCACAAAATGGTCACGCGCATCAGCAGGCATCTGCTTTTTGAATGCCATTGGAAGTATTATCCTTCCCTTTACATCCACCTTGCACGTATAATCGCCAATAAATGTGGCCATAACCCTTTTTCCAGATTAAAACGCTAAAATATGTAAAAATTATCCACTTTCCCCCACTTTGCACCACTTTTTTATTTTTTTGTTGATAACTTTTAGAATAAATTTTGAACATGGTTTGAGACTCTCCGTGACATGAGAGCAATGGCTATGGTTTACAATCTGGTATTTTATTACATGTCCCTGTCCCTCAACTCCTCTCAATTAAGTACACGGAATTTAAAAAAACAATAAATTTGTTCTCCGTTATAAATGATAAAGCCAAAATGGAGGGAGCCTCAGATAAAAGCGGCAATCTGGAGATTGATGTAGAAAAAGTTCTTAATTCTAAAAATGCTTCTTTGGGCAGGATCATTCCATCTTTCCTGATAAACTACCTGAAGAGGATTGTTCACCAGGATGAATTGAATGAATTCTTCAAATTACACGGGCATTTGAAGGATGCCGGACTTGCCGAAGCCTGGTTAAAATATGCCAGGATAACATATAAAGTTCTCGGAGCAGAAAATATTCCATCGGCAGGGAGATATGTATTTGTTTCAAATCATCCCCTTGGCGGTCTTGACGGGGTTGTCTTTATTTATGAATTATCAAAGCATTTCAGCAAAATTAAATTCCCCGTAAATGATATCCTGATGAATATAAAGAACCTTTCAGGTATTTTTTTACCCGTCAACAAACATGGTTCGCAGGGAAAAGAAGCTGCCCTGGCTATCGAAGAAGCTTACGCATCAGATAGTCAGATCCTGTATTTCCCGGCAGGATTGTGTTCACGGAAAAGAAAGGGTAAAATAAAAGACCTCCAATGGCATAAGAGTTTTATCTCAAAAGCGATTCAGCATAAGAGAGATATCGTTCCTTCTTTTTTTTCAGGCAGGAACTCCAACTTCTTCTATAACCTGTCTAATCTCAGAACTTTCCTGCGCATTAAGGCTAACATTGAGATGCTCTATCTTCCCGACGAGATGTTCCGGCAGAAAGGAGAAAATATCGTTCTTGTTTTTGGAAAGCCTATTCCATGGACAACATTTGATCATTCTAAAACTCCGGTTGAATGGGCCGGTTGGGTCAAATCAAGGACATATGAGCTTGAATCGCTTATTTCAGGGAAGTAGCTGAATTGAAAAAAAGACTAACTTGCACCCGATTTTTTCAAAAAAATATCAGTACAGAATATTCTAATTCAGAAATGGAACCCATTGTTGCTCAGCTGCCAATCGAACAGATAATGGCAGAACTTACAAAAGACCGTCTTCTCCGGTATACCAACAACGGGAATAATGAGGTATATGTTTTCGATAATAACGAATCACCTGTTCTCATGAACGAAGTGGGCAGAGTCCGGGAGATGACTTTTCGTCATGCCGGCGGAGGAACTGGTAAGAATATTGATATTGATTCCTTCGATACTGCTGAAGAAAACCCCCAGAAGCAATTGATTGTCTGGGATCCGGAAAACAGAGAGATTGTTGGTGGTTACAGGTTCTACTTCCCGCCAAAAAACTGTATCAGATGTGACATTACCAAGCTTGCCTCTTCAGCTTATTTCAGATTCTCAAAAAAATTTCTCTCAAAATATTATCCTCACATGATGGAGCTGGGTCGCTCTTTTGTGCATCCCGATTACCAGTCAAAGACTATGGGAAGAAAAAGCCTTTTTGCACTTGATAACCTGTGGGATGGTCTTGGCGCTATTGTACTTGATAATCATCATCTTAAATACGTTTTCGGAAAAGTTACAATGTATTCTCATTTTAATCAGAATGCCAGGAATATGATTCTTTACTTTCTGCGGAAGCATTTTGATGATCCTGATAAATTAGTCGTCCCGATCGAACCGGCTGACATTGATATCCATGTGGAGGACATGAAGAAGTTATTCACTAAATGGCGCTATAAAGAAGATTATAAAATACTCTCAGCTGAAGTGAGAAAGCTTGGCGAGACTATCCCGCCACTGATAAATGCTTATATGAATCTGTCACCCACAATGCGAACATTCGGAACTTTTATAAATCATCACTTCGGGAATGTTGAGGAGACAGGGATCATGATAACTTTAAGGGATATTTACGTAGAGAAGATAAACAGGCATCTGTCTTCCTATAAAAAAGATTTCATGATCACCTGGTTCACACATAAACCTCAGTAAGCCCTTTCGTCTCTGCCTTCAATATAATTTATGAATGACTGGTTTGCAACTTTATTACCTCCCGGTGTAGGATAATTTCCGGTAAAATACCAGTCGCCTGTATGTCCGGGACATGCCTGGTGCAGCCCTTCAATCGACTGAAAAACTATTTCGACCTCGCTATTTATATCTTCGGCCCTTAACATATGTGATATCTTATTCGAGATCTCATCAGGGCAAAAGGAACTATAGATCGTCTTTACGAGATTTCTTATCTCCTCTACAGGCTTTTGTATCTCTTTCAGGGCATCCTGATAAAGATTCCTGATAAGTGATTCCCTGCCTGTCTCTTTTAACAGCTCTATTGCGGCACGGAATGCAATCAGGTCTCCAAGTTTAGCCATATCAATGCCATAGCAGTCGGGGTATCTTAGCTGAGGCGAAGAGGATACTATTAATATCTTTTTAGGTTCGAGTCTGTCAAGGATCCTGATTATACTTTTCTTCAGTGTAGTCCCTCTTACAATTGAATCGTCGATCACAACGAGGTTATCAATACCTCTCCTGATCACCCCGTATGTAACATCATAAACATGTCCTACAAGATCGTCTCTGCTTTTATCTTCTGTAATGAATGTTCTTAGTTTCGCATCCTTAACTGCGATTTTTTCCACTCTTGGTCTCTGGTTTACAATCCCTGAAAGTTCTTCCTTTGAGAGTGATTTACCCTTCTGCAGAATAGTTTCAACTTTCGACCGGTTGAGAAAATCTTCCACACCTTTTATGAGTCCGTAAAATGCGCTTTCAGCGGTATTGGGAATATAGGAAAAGACTGTATTGTCAAGATCATAGCCGACTGCTTTCAACACCCGGTCAGTGAGCAATTCACCCAGCTTCTTCCGTTCACGGTAAATGTCTTTATCTGTCCCTCTTGAAAAATAGATCCTTTCAAAAGAGCACTTCCTTATTTCAGCATCATGCCTTACCCGTTCCACTGAATAGTCTCCTGAGGCTTTGACAATTATAGCATGAGCAGGAGGAAGTTCCTCGACACTTGAAGTCTTTATATTGAATATTGTCTGAATAACCGGTCTTTCTGATGCCACAACAACTACCTCATCGTCAGTATAATAGAATGCAGGCCTGATACCCGCCGGATCTCTTATAACAAAAGCATCACCATGACCGACCATCCCGGCCATCGTATAACCTCCGTCCCAGTTACGGCTCGCCTTGGTGAGGATTGTAACCAGATCGAGGTTTGCTTCTATGAGGGGAGAAATATCCTTTTTCGAATACCCCTGTTCTTTAAACTGTCTGAATAATTTTTCATTTTCCTCATCGAGTCTGTGACCTATATTTTCAAGAATTGTGACTGTATCGGAAAAATCAACGGGATTCTGACCAATATCGACAAGATGTCTGAAAACATCACCCACATTTGTGAGGTTGAAATTCCCTGCTATCACGAGGTTCTTCGATTTCCAGTTGTTTTCCCGGCTTACGGGGTGAACATGATCGATCTTGTAATTGCCATACGTGCCATATCTTACATGTCCCAGATATACGTCACAGATGAATGGAAGGGTGTCAGCAATAAAATCCGGATTTCCTGATTCTTTTTTATTTGTGCGTCTGATCTTTTCTATATCTTCATATATCAGGTCAAAAATTTTCCTGATGGGATCTGATTTGTTTGACCTTTGCCTGTATATGTATCTGTTGCCTGGCGGAATATTTAACTTAATACCTGCTATACCTGCGCCATCCTGTCCCCTGTTGTGCTGTTTTTCCATCATCAGGTACATCTTCTGAAGTCCGTAATCCCATGTACCGTATTTCCCAATATAATATTCAGGCGGCTTGCGTAATCTCAGCATTGCAATGCCACACTCATGTTTAATACTTTCGCTCATAGTTACTTTTTGACCCTGTCGGGGAAATTAATAACAGTCGGAACCCAATAGGCATCCGGGAACTCCTTCCGGATATTAAACAGATCTTTGTAACATTCTGTTTTCGTCCTGTAATCTCCGACTCTGACTATAAACCAGCCGGGTTCCTGGTAATCAGGATATGACTGGATATCGGGAAATTTTTCAATAAACGCAGCCCTGGTCTTGGCTGATTCTTCACGTGCATTTCTGACAGAGCTGTAATAAATCTGAATCCTGAATCCCTGCATTCCTTGCTGCCCTTCCGTCCTAAGCTTCTTATTAGCAATGATATACCTGCTTATAAGAGTATCAATAGCTTTATCCTGATTTATATTAAGCTCGCCTGACATGTTTCCCTGCCTTTTTAGAAGATCAGAAGTTTTGATAAAAGCCTGCGATTTGCACAAGCTGACTGAAAGAAGAGAAATAATAAAATATATAAACAGTTTTCTGATCATTCTGCAAAGATAATATTTCAGGCAAGAATTAAAACGCTCTGGTGATGTCGGATATTATTTGTCATTCTGACTATTGACCAACAGCCTTTATAGCGAGATAGTAACTATTCCCTTTTGAACCTGCAAGAAGTAAATTATTGTCGGGATCAATATCAAGATATGATCCGAAAGCGTCAGTATCGTATGGGTCGCAGATATCGAACATCCTCAATCGTCCGGCATCAGCACCATCTTCAGGATCAGCCATATTAATAACAAAACAATTTCTGTTGAGCATCATAAGAATTTCAGAATCATTGAACATCAGAGCGGATCCTGAATTTGAATTTTCAAGATATTTTTTCCACCTGACGGTTCCTGTTCCGTTCAGTGATGCCAGAAATGATTCATCCAGAGTGCCTTCATCCTTTGATACTTCAGTTTTGCCTGTAACGAAGACATTTCCGTTGCCATCAATTACTATACCACGTCCTGAAGCACCAAAATTTGTATTATTGTAAAGTTCAGTTTCCCATAATTTCTGAATATCACTGTTATATTTTGCAACACTGGCCTTCGTTTTTGCTTCACCGGTTTTTCTTGTAAGAGAGAGGTAAATATTACCGCTATTGTCAACTGCCGCATCATTTGCAGAAATAAAACTGGTTTCGGTAAGTTCTTTCGTTAAGGTAATTAACCCTGTGGTGTCAAACCTTATGAACAGAAGTCCTGTAGCTCCGGCACCTGAAGAATCCGGGCTGGCTGATCCGATAGCCAGCATATTCCCATTACCGGTATAAAATACTCTTGTCAGATCAACATAAAAGTCCGCAGTAATTGTGGCATCCCAGATTTTATATCCTGTATCATCTATTCCTGCAAGAAGCATTTTCCCGTTACTGCTGCCTCCGGCAATATAACAGTTATCATCAAACCAGAGTGAGCTGAATAAGCCATCAGCTTCCGATGTAAATTCTATCTCGGTGCTCTTATCATTTGAGAGCTTTAGAAGATATGGTTTTTCATTTAACATCCCTGCGCTGACAATTCCGTTATCAGCCGTCTTGCTGACGAAAAAAGCATTTCCCGGACCGAACGATTTTTCCCAAATAAAATCATCAACTGTCTCCTTCCTGCAGGAGACGATCAGTAAGAGAAAGACAGGAAATGCGGTTAATATTCTCATGATTGACAGCTTATTCCAGCGCTTCAGCAAGTTCATCGGTTATTTCCAGATTATGATAAACATTCTGGATATCATCGTCATCTTCAAGCAATTCGATAAACTTCATTACTTTCTTTGCTGATTCAATATCGAGCTTCTTTGTGTCATTAGGAATTCTTTTAAGTCTTGATTCTTCAGGTTCAATACCCATATCACTCAATTTTCTGCTTATATTCCCGAAATTCTCCTTTGCACAGATAATTGTTACAATCTCGTCGTAAACCTCAAAATCTTCCGCGCCGGCATCGATCATTTCGAGTTCGAGCTCGTCAAGCGGTAGTCCCTCCTTATTAATTGTGAATATGCCTTTCCTGTCGAACAGGAAGCTCAGGGAACCATTGGTGCCGAGGTTTCCGCCATATTTATTAAATGCTGATCTTATTGAAGCAACGGTTCTGTTATTGTTATCTGTCAGACACTCTGCAAAGACGGCAATTCCGTGCGGGGCATAACCTTCGAATGAGGTCTCAAGATAATTCACCGATTCAGATCCAACTGCCTTTTTGATTGCCCTTTCAATGTTGTCCTTGGGCATGTTAGCGCCTTTTGCATTCTGAATTGCAAGTCTGAGTCTGGAATTTGTATCAGCATCTCCACCCCCTTCCTTTGCTGCAATTATTATCTCCTTAATTATCTTTGTAAATTTCTTTCCTCTCTTAGCATCTGCTGCCCCTTTTTTTCTCTTTATAGTAGACCATTTACTGTGACCTGACATACAATAGATTTTAATATTATGAATGCAAAATTAAATATTTCTTTAATACATCATTCAGGTTGTATACTTTTGTATCGAAAATAATGGAGCAAGGCGTAAGGCGGGCAGTCGGTAAAAGGTTTCCCTGTGCGGCATCGAAAGTCCTGTCGCCCGTCGCCTGACGCCATTATATCATTGAATCTCTACTTTAAGATTATTATGTCGGAGAATGTCTATATCGAAACCTATGGTTGCCAGATGAATGTCGCTGACAGTGAGGTTGTTGCTTCAATTCTTGCGGAAAATGGATTTAAATCGTGCACCGATATCGGGGAGGCAGATATAATCCTGATCAATACATGTTCTGTCAGGGATAATGCTGAACAACGCATCTGGGGCAGACTTAAGGCTATAAGCCATCTGAAGAGAAAAAACGGGGAGTTGATTGTAGGCCTGATCGGATGTATGGCTGAAAGGCTGAAAAAAAAAGTTATTGAAACCGATCAGCTTGTTGATATTGTTGCAGGACCAGATGCATATCGCCGGCTTCCATCTCTAATTGAAGAAGCACAAGCCGGCCATAAGGCTGTGAATGTGCTGCTATCCCGTGAAGAGACATATGGCGACATAAAACCGGTAAGACTTGACGCTGATGGCGTTACTGCATTCGTATCCATAATGAGGGGTTGCAACAATATGTGTTCCTATTGCGTCGTACCTTATGTAAGAGGAGCTGAACGAAGCCGCGATCCTGAATCAATCCTGCGTGAAATTGAAGAACTCTTTGATTCAGGCTACAGAGAGGTTACTCTCCTGGGTCAGAATGTTGACTCTTACAAATGGTCAGGCGGCGGAAACAATTTGGATTTTTCCCGGCTCATTGAAAAAACGGCTCAGATAGATCCGATACTCAGGGTCAGGTTTTCAACTTCACATCCTAAAGATATATCTGACGATCTTCTGAGAACAATAGCCCGATATGAAAACATCTGCAGGCATATTCATCTTCCTGCACAGAGTGGCAGCAACCGGATCCTTAAATTAATGAACCGCGAATATACAAGGGAATCCTATATGGAGCGTATTGATGCAATTCGCTCAATAGTCCCTGGTTGTGCTCTCTCAACTGACATGATATCAGGATTTTGTACTGAAACTGATGAAGATCACCAGGCTTCATTGTCATTGATGGAATGGGCGGGTTTCGATTTTTCATATATGTTCCGGTACAGTGTAAGACCCGGAACCATGGCGGCCAGGAAACTTCAGGATGATATTCCGGAGGAAATTAAAGCTGCCCGTCTTAACGGAATGATTGCACTTCAGAACAAACTCTCAGCAAAATCCAAGAAAAACGACATTGGCAAGATTTTTGAAGTCCTTATTGAGGGATTCTCAAAAAGGTCAGACGATCATTTATTTGGACGCACTTCTCAGAATAAAGTGGTTGTCTTCCCGAAAAAAAATAAGAAGAAAGGGGATTATGCTCCGGTCCTTATTGAAAAATGCACTTCAGCAACCCTCATTGGGAAGGCTCTTTGAAATAAAATATTTAATTTATAAAAAATATTTGTATGACTAATAAAATAGTCATATCTTTGAACTGAAGGAATGAAAATATTAAATATTGCCATTCTTCTTTTTAACTTATATCACTTTTTCTAAATATTTATAACCATGAAAATCAAATTATTCTTACTGGTACTTCTGTCATTCACACTGATTTCGGAAGCACCGGCTCAGAAAACAAAAAAGAAAATTACAATTACTGGAAAAGTTGTCGACATGTATAGTAATCCGGTACCGGGTGCTTTCATAATGATCGATGGAAAAACAACCCAATGGAAAACTAATAATAAGGGAGATTATAAAATCAAACTTAAGAACCCGGTCACACAAATAGGCGTTTTTACTACTGCCACAGGAGCAGTAGAAGAGACTATCAATGGAAGGACTACAATCAATTTTAACCTTGAGAAATATGTCTCTCCGGAAATAAATGCCGGTAAGTCAGATCCTGAAGAAGATGTTGTTGGTACTGGTTATGATGTTGTCCGGAAAAAGAATGTGACAACTCCTGTTACCAGATCTGATGTAAGCGGGAAACAATACACAACATTTTCTACTATATATGAAATGCTTCAGACTATTCCCGGAATATGGGTATCAGGATCAAGTGTAACTATAAGAGGAACCGGAACATCAGGAAGTTCAACTCCCCTGTATGTTGTTAATGGTTCCGTTGTCAATTCAGTAAACAGTCTGGATCCATCGGTGGTAAAATCAATTGAAGTGCTTAAAGGTCCTGCAGCTTCCGTATACGGGGTGAATGGAGCAAACGGTGTTATCCTGATCAAAACGAAATAAATTAAGCCATGAGATCAGGTTTATTATTAGTTCTTTTGTTACAGGTCATTTTACTTCCTGATCTGTCCGCACAGAAAAAAAGTAAAAAAATAACTATTTCAGGAAATGTTATTGATGCCAACAGATATCCTGTTTCTGACGCTATTATAATGATTGATGGTAAAAATACAGACAGCCGTACCGATAATAAGGGAAACTTTAAAATAAAGGTTAAACCATCAGCTGTTGTGTTAGGGATCTATTCCCTTTCAACAGGAGTAATTGAGGAACCAATCAATGGCAGGTCACAGATCAATATTGTTCTTGATAAATATATCGGGGTACAGCCTGACAATAGAAATATCCCTGCAAATGAGGAGACTGTTAATATTGGTTATGGTTCCGTAAAGAAGGAAAACACAACTGATCAGGTTAATAAGATCGATGTTTCAGACAAGGAATTTACCTCTTATACAAATATTTATGAAATGATACAGGGAAGGGTACCGAATGTTGAGGTAAATGGAAAGAGTATCAGAATCCAGGGAGCATCTTCTTTTATAGGAGCCAGTACCGAACCCCTGTTAGTTGTTGATGGAATGGCAGTTACATCGATTGATGATATCCCTCCGCAACAGGTCAAATCAATTGAAATCCTTAAAGGCCCATCAGCATCAGTTTACGGTGTCAGAGGAGCAAATGGAGTAGTCCTCATTCTGCTTAAAGGTGCAAATGACATAAGGCGATAATCAACTTTTATTTTTTAAAGCAAATTTAAGTTGAAGCTCTTCCATCTGCTTACTTGAAATTGGAGCGGGTGTGTCAAGCATCACATCTCTTCCGGAATTGTTCTTCGGGAAAGCGATAAAATCGCGAATAGAATCCTGACCTCCGAACATGGCAACCCATCTGTCAAATCCGAAAGCTATTCCTCCATGAGGTGGTGCACCGTATTTAAAAGCATTTAAAAGAAAACCAAACTGTTCATTTGCCTCCTCCTCAGTGAATCCAAGCACTTTGAACATGAGCCTCTGGATAGTTGCATTGTGTATTCTGACTGATCCTCCGCCTATTTCAACACCATTGATCACAAGGTCATAAGCATTTGCCCTGACTTTGCCCGGATCATTTTCCATGAGACCTAAATCTTCAGGCTTTGGAGAAGTGAACGGATGATGCATGGCAAAGAACCGTTTTTCTTCTTCATTCCATTCGAGTAATGGAAAATCAATTACCCACAAAGGAACAAATTTATCCCTTCTCCTCAGTCCAAGTCTGGTTCCCATTTCAAGGCGTAACTCCGACAAAGCTGTCAGTGTCTGCTTCTTTTCACCCGCAAGGATCAGTAAAAGATCTCCCTTCCCTGCATTGGTCATTTCCAGCCATCTGATGAGTTCATCCTCTTTGTAAAATTTGTCGACAGATGATTTTATACCATCAGATCCATGTTTCACATATATCAATCCTTTGGCACCAATCTGCGGACGTTTTACAAATTCAGTGAGTTCATCAAGCTGCTTTCGTGAATATTCAGAACACCCTTCCGCACATATGGCACCGATATATCCGGCATTGTCAAAAACCTGGAAACCATGACCTTTCACGATCGGAGTAAGATCAGATATTTTCATCCCGAATCTCAGGTCTGGTTTATCGGAACCATAAGATTCCATCGCCTCACTGTAAGCAAGTTTTAAGAATGGTTCGGTAAATTCAATATTTCTGATCTGTTTGAAAAGATATTTTGCCAATCCTTCAAAAGTATTCAGGATATCATCTCTTTCCACAAACGACATTTCGCAGTCGATCTGTGAGAACTCAGGTTGTCTGTCTGCCCTGAGATCCTCATCACGGAAACATTTTACGAGCTGAAAATATTTGTCAAACCCGGCAACCATCAGCAATTGTTTAAGCGTCTGCGGAGATTGTGGTAAAGCATAAAAAGTCCCCGGTTGCATCCTGCTTGGGACAACAAAATCACGTGCCCCTTCAGGGGTCGATTTGATAAGAACAGGTGTCTCAACTTCAATGAAACCTATTGAGTCCATATATTTTCTGACTTCCTGTGCTACCCGGTGGCGGAGGATTATATTTTCCTTCACTGAGCCTCTCCGCAGGTCAAGGTACCGGTATTTCATTCTCAGTTCTTCGCCCCCGTCAGTCTCCTCTTCAATTGTAAAAGGAGGAAGCTCGCTGCTGTTAAGAATATTCAGTTCATTGACCTCAATTTCTATCTCTCCTGTCGGAATTTTAAGGTTTTTATTACTCCTTTCCCTTACTTTTCCTTTTGCCTGGATTACAAATTCACGACCCAGCTTACGGGCCTGCCCGCAGAGACTTGCATTTGTTTCCATATTAAAGAGCAGCTGTGTGATCCCGTATCTGTCGCGCAGATCAACAAATGTCATACCACCCAGATCCCTTGATTTCTGCACCCACCCGCAAAGAATGACATCTTCCCCTGCATCTTTAATATTAAGCTCTCCACATGTATGTGTTCTGTACATATTATTCTATTTAACGATCAGCAAAAATAAGAAAAATTGAGTTTGGGAAATCTTAATTATTTCTTCGTAATTTTAACTTACTAATAAACAGTATGAAAAAAACCACAGACGAAACATACATGCGCGCAGCTCTGGAGGAGGCAGGAAAAGCATCAGAGAAGCAGGAGATCCCCGTCGGAGCTGTTGTTGTTTGCAATAATATAATTATTGCCAGAGCATATAACCTCACCGAGACACTGAAAGATCCGACAGCCCATGCCGAGATGCAGGCAATAACTGCAGCAACAGGCTGGCTCGGAGGAAAATATCTTACAGATTGTACTATTTATGTAACTCTCGAGCCATGCGCCATGTGCGCTGCCGCAATTGGATGGAGCCAGGCATCACGGCTGGTGTACGGTGCGGATGATGAGAAGAAGGGATTTACCCTTGTCAGAGGAGAGCTTTTGCATCCAAAAACTTCTATCACAAAAGGAATTTTTGCAGGAGAATGCAGTGATCTGATAGCTAAATTCTTTAAGGGGAAAAGAGCTCCCATCCACAAAAGGAGGCTGAATTTAGATCATTAATAAGAAAGTGTAAAACAATAGCTGCGCCGGTAACTCACTTTCCGGCTGACAAATCCTGTTACATCCAAGGTATTGTGAGAAAAACGGATTAAGTTTGATTAAAATTTAAAGTTATGACCTTCGATAACAGTAAAGAAATCATTAGTGTCAGGATTAAATTATTTTTTGCATCTGTAGCTGCAATTGCGTGGATTGTCCTGGCTTACCTGGCAAAGCTGATTAAATTCCCGCTGCTCGGTATCGAAGACGGGATATGGACCCTTATAGTGGTTATCTTATGGATACTGGTAGCTTTTATGCCTATGATCCTCAATTATCAGTATGTATCTTATTCCGACGAAGGCGAAAAAATCGTATTTAAGTATTTTAATGCCGGAATTGTCGGGGGAAAGAAGAATACAATTGAGATAAACAAAAATGCAATTGCAGGATATGAGACAAGATCAAAATACTTTGGTCTGAGCAGGGCTCTGATCCTTTTTCAGAAAATGGGACAGGGCATGGCAAAATTCCCTCCTGTTTATATCAGTGCGCTCACAAAGATACAAAGGGACAAACTCTATAGATCACTTGCATTGTATGTTCCCGAAAAACAGGTACCTTAATTAAAAATATGAGTTAAATCATTTTTAATGAATAAAATAGATGCAATTTTTGGATCTGTGTAGTCAATAAAAAATTGGCAGAAGGCAGAAGGCAGAAGGCGGAAGGCGGAGGCAGAAGGCGGAGAGATGTTGGCAGTTGGCAAAAGGTGTCTTAATTGCCGACTGCAAACTGCCAATTGTCAACACAAAGCAATGAATAACTAACTAAATATATTTACAATATGAACGTAGATAAACTAATGAACAACCTCGAAAAGAAACATCCCGGAGAGGTTGAGTATTTGCAGGCAGTACGGGAAGTTGTCGAATCAATTGAAGAAGTATACAATGAGAATCCTCAGTTCCAGACTGCTAACATTATAGAAAGGATAATTGAACCTGATCGTGTTCTGATGTTCAAGGTACCCTGGATCGATGACGAAGGTAATGTAAAGGTTAACCTGGGTTACCGGATTCAGTTCAACAATGCGATTGGACCATATAAGGGGGGGTTGCGTTTTCACCCGAGCGTTAATCTCTCCATTCTTAAATTTCTTGGATTTGAACAGATCTTTAAAAATGCTCTTACAACTCTGCCGATGGGGGGCGCCAAAGGTGGATCAGATTTTGATCCTAAGGGGAAATCAAATAACGAAGTCATGCGCTTCTGCCAGTCTTTTATGCTTGAACTCTGGAAACATATCGGTCCTGAGACTGATGTACCGGCAGGCGATATTGGTGTTGGAGGACGCGAGATAGGTTTCCTTTATGGTATGTATAAGAAACTTAAAGGCGATCATACGGGTGTTCTCACCGGCAAGGGAAGCAACTGGGGTGGGTCTCTGATTCGTCCTGAAGCAACCGGTTTCGGAGGGATTTACTTTGCACAGGAGATGCTGGCATGTAAAAATGAAACACTCGGGGGTAAGACTGTATCAATATCCGGATTCGGAAATGTAGCCTGGGGAGCTGCACTTAAAGCATCAGAGCTGGGCGCTAAAGTTGTTACGATCTCAGGACCAGATGGTTATGTTTATGACCCGGAAGGTATATCAGGTAAGAAAATAGAATTCATGCTTGATCTGAGGGCATCTAACGAAGATATTGTCAAACCATATTCATACGCTTTTGAAGGCGTTGAATTCCATGAAGGAAAACGTCCGTGGGAAGTAAAAGTCGATATCGCTTTACCATGTGCAACTCAGAATGAACTTAACGGAGAAGATGCAAAGAAACTAATAAGCAATGGTGTTATGCTTGTTGCGGAAACATCAAATATGGGATGTACTCCCGACGCTGTTGAGGAATTTCATAAGCACCAGATCCTCTTTGCGCCCGGGAAAGCTGTCAATGCCGGTGGTGTGGCAACGTCAGGGCTTGAGATGACACAGAACGCTATGAAGATGCGCTGGAACCAACAGGAAGTTGATCAGCGCCTTCATGAGATTATGCGCAACATACATGGTCAGTGCGTAAAACACGGTAAGAAAGAAGATGGTTATATTGATTATGTCAAAGGAGCAAATATTGCCGGCTTCCTGAAGGTTGCAAATTCGATGATCGATATGGGGGTATTGTAACCCCTGTCCCGCTAAAGCGGGATCGCCCCCTAAAGGGGCTTAACTTTATATATTTCAGCTAATTGCTATTATAGAAAAAATAACCTTCCTTCAGGGGGGATGGGGGGTTTTTTTATTATATTTACGTGTCTCAATTCTTTGTGCTATGCCAGAAGACATTTCCCTGAAGCATAAAATTGCTTTAGGTCTTATCCCGCATGTCGGAGATATTAATGCCCGTAAATTAGTCTCTTTCCTTGGGAACGTAGAAGCGGTTTTTCAGGAGCCTTACCGGAATCTGGTTAAAATACCCGGGATCGGATCAGGACTTGCTAAATATATCAGCGACCGGACATATCTTGAAATTGCAGAAAAAGAGGCTGATTATGTAACCAAAAAAAATATAAGGACATTCTTCTATCTTGATAATGACTATCCTTTCAGACTAAGACAGTGTGATGATTCTCCGGTGGTTTTCTTCTATAAAGGGACCAGCGATCTGAATTCACTTAAGATACTAAGTGTAGTTGGTACCAGGAGCGCCACAACAAGAGGAAAAGATCTGTGCAATAAGATCATCGGAGAACTTGCTTCAGGTCATCCTGATCTGGTAATTGTAAGTGGATTGGCGTATGGGATAGATATAACATCTCATAAAGCAGCAATTTCTAACAACCTTCAGACTGTGGCTGTCCTTGGGCACGGTTTCAAAACGATCTATCCCTCAGTTCATACATCTGTTGCTGAAACTATATTGAAAAACGGAGGACTGCTTTCGGATTTTCTTTCTGACGCTTTACCGGAACGGAACAATTTTATAAAAAGGAACCGTATTATAGCCGGTATTGCAGACGCAACTCTTGTTGTAGAATCAGGTACTCGGGGAGGTGCCCTCATAACTGCCGATATTGCAAGCTCTTACAACCGTGATGTCCTTGCGATTCCGGGAAGACCTGAAGATCAGTGGTCTGCAGGTTGTAACAACCTTATCAAAAGCAATAAAGCCGCTCTCATCGAGAATGCCGGTGATATTGAATATTTTCTTGACTGGACACCTGAAAAAACTAAACTTCCGGTTCAGAAATCGCTGTTTTCAGATCTCAGCACCTCTGAAAAATCTATCTTTGAACTCTTATCCGCTGAGAATGAGATGACGATTGATGTAATTTGCAGATCGTTGAATATGCCTGTCAATAAGCTCTCTTCTATCCTTCTCCAGATGGAATTCAAGGGATTGATCAAGTGTTATCCCGGAAATCTGTACAGGATTGCCTGAACTTTATATTTTATGCATTAATTACAGATTTTAAAAATATTTTCAATGTTTGGCATCAAACACTTAGTATTTTTCTAATTTTACCAGCCAAAAAGAAAAAAACTTATAATTACGACTTATGGATCCAAGAGTGCAACAATTTATGGCTATGATCAAGGCTAAAAATCCGGGTGAGAACGAATTTCACCAGGCTGTTCAGGAAGTATCAGAATCACTGATACCGTTTATAGAGGAGAATCCGAAATATAAGTTCTCCAAAATTCTCGAGAGGATAGCAGAACCGGAAAGGACAATCATCTTCAGGGTGCCCTGGCTTGATGACAAAGGTGAAATCCAGATCAACCGTGGTTTCAGAATCGAGATGAACAGCGCAATCGGGCCTTATAAAGGCGGCCTCCGGTTTCACCCCACGGTTAATATGGGAATCCTTAAATTCCTTGCATTTGAACAGGTTTTCAAGAACAGCCTTACCACATTACCTATGGGTGGAGGAAAAGGCGGATCCGACTTTGATCCTAAAGGTAAATCTGATAATGAAGTAATGAGGTTCTGCCAAAGCTTCATGACAGAACTTTTCCGTCATATAGGTGCCGATACGGATGTGCCGGCAGGTGATATCGGAGTTGGCGGCCGTGAGATAGGTTACCTGTTCGGTCAGTATAAAAGACTTAAAAATGAATTTACAGGTGTGCTCACCGGCAAAGGGATTGAATGGGGTGGTTCTCTTATCAGACCCGAAGCGACCGGGTATGGAGTGACTTATTTTGCACAGGAGATGCTTGCAACCCGAGGTGATAGTATTGAAGGTAAAATCGTATGCATCTCAGGTTCAGGTAATGTAGCACAATATGCAACAGAAAAGGTGACTCAGCTTGGAGGTAAAGTGGTGACCTCATCTGATTCAAACGGATGTATTTATGATCCAAAAGGTATAAGCGCGGAGAAACTTAAATTTATAATGGAGCTAAAGAACGTAAGGAGAGGAAGGATCAGGGAGTATGCTGAAAAATTTGGCGTTGAATACTTCGAAGGGAAAAGGCCCTGGTTTATCAAGTGCGACATAGCTATGCCGAATGCAACCCAGAATGAAATAGATGAAGCTGAAGCAAAGTTGCTTGTTAAGAACGGTTGTTCATGTGTCGCAGAAGGAGCCAATATGCCTTCAACACCTGAAGCTGTGCAGGCATTTCTTAATTCAAAAATCCTGTTCGGACCCGGGAAAGCAGCTAATGCCGGAGGTGTTGCAACATCAGGACTTGAAATGACCCAGAACTCAATGCGTCTTCCCTGGTCACGCGAGGAGGTCGATCAGAGGCTCAATATGATAATGAAAAATATCCATTCGACCTGCGCTAAATATGGTACCAAAGAAGATGGTTATATAAACTATGTCGACGGTGCCAATATTGGCGGCTTTGTTAAGGTCGCAAATGCCATGATCGCGCAGGGAGTGGTCTGATGCAACTTATCGATACGCATACTCATCTGTACCTTCCGGAATTTGATGCCGACAGGGATGAGATTGTAGAAAGGGCCATCAGTAGTGGCGTGGTGAAACTGCTGATGCCTAATATAGATATCAAATCAGTTGACCCGATGCTTTCTGCTGCAGAAAGGTACGAAGGGATCTGCCACCCGATGATCGGTCTTCATCCTACATCAGTAAGAGAGGATTATCTGTCACAGCTTGATGAAATGGAAAGAATTGCGGCAAATTATCCGTTCATAGCTGTCGGGGAGATCGGGATTGACCTGTACTGGAATACGACCTTTCTGAAAGAGCAAAAAACAACTTTCCGCAAACAGATTGAGTTTTCTATCCGGTCCGGTCTGCCAATAGTTATTCATTCAAGACTCTCATTCCCGGAAGTTTTTTCAGTTCTTGATGAGTTCAGGGGAGAGAACCTTAAAGGTGTATTCCATGCTTTCTCAGGCAATCTGAATGATGCTGTTAAAGCAACAGCATATGGATTTAAGCTTGGCATAGGTGGTCCTTTGACTTTTAAGAATTCAGGTCTTGATAAGGTTGTTAAAGAAATTGGGCTGAAACATATTATACTTGAAACTGATTCTCCTTATCTGGCTCCTGTTCCCTTTAGGGGAAAACGCAACGAGAGTTCGTATATTTGCATAATAAACCAGAAACTTGCAGAAGTTTTAGGCAGTAGTGAGGAAGTGGTTGCTGCGGCTACGTTTGAAAACTCATGCAGGCTCTTTAACGTCTGAATTATTATGAAAAGCAAAGAAGAGATCTCCGTTCTGATAATCTACACAGGGGGAACAATCGGAATGGTGCATGATCCTGAAACCGGATCACTTGTGCCTATCGATTTCACACATATAACGAACCATGTCCCTGTATTGAGTACTTTTGGATTTAATCTGAAATCAGTGTCATTTGATCCGGTAAGGGATTCTTCGGATATTGATCCTGATCAATGGATAAGATTAGCTGAGATCATCGAAAACAATTATAATGATTTTGACGGATTTGTTGTTTTGCATGGTACTGATACAATGGCCTATTCGGCATCAGCGCTTAGCTTTATGCTGGAGAATCTTTCCAAACCGGTTATATTTACAGGCTCACAGCTTCCGATAGGTCTTCCACGTACTGATGGCAGAGAAAACCTTATTACTTCGATTGAGATAGCTGCTGCCCGGGAGAACGGATCACCTGTGGTTCCCGAGGTCTGCATTTATTTCGATAGCAAGCTGACACGCGGAAACCGAACCACTAAATCGAGTGCTGAACATTTTGATGCTTTTAACTCTCCCAACTTCCCTCCTCTTGCAGAAGCTGGATTGCATCTGAGATTTAATCATAATAACATTCATTATCAGTCAGTTAAGAAAAGTCTTGTCGTTCATAAATCCTTCGACAATAATGTTGCCATAATGAAATTATTTCCCGGTATCAGCAGGAATTTTGTTCAGGCTGTTCTTAACACGAAAGGATTGAGAGCTCTCATAATTGAAACTTTCGGATCGGGAAATGCTCCCACCTACAAATGGTTCCTTGATGATCTTAAGGACTTCATCGCCGGGGGAGGAATTATTTTTAATGTCACTCAGTGCCATGGAGGAAGTGTAGAAATGGGATTATATGAGACCAGCCGTGAGATGCTTTCCGCTGGTGTGATCAGCGGAAAGGATATTACTTCTGAAGCTTCCGTGACCAAGCTGATGCATCTTCTGGGCAAGTGTGAGACCAGTAATGAGGTCACAATATGTTTAAGCAAACCTCTTGCAGGAGAAATGTCCTGACAGGACAAATTCTTGAAATAATTTAGTAATTTGCGCCGCCTGTAACCGATCAAGTTCAGGTACTAATCAGGAGAGATGCAGGAGTGGCTTAACTGGCACGCCTGGAAAGCGTGTGTACCTCAAAAGGGTACCGGGGGTTCGAATCCCCCTCTCTCCGCAACTCCAAATTACTCCCGCGGTAAGCCGCGGGATTTTTGTTTTAAGGAAGGCCGTACAAAGCTTGCTTTGTTAAGGTCTTACTTAAAACAAAAACCCAACGAACGCAGTGAGTTGGGAGTAATTTGGAGTTGCAAGGACCTCCAAAAAGGGATCGCTAAAGGCAATCCCTTAAACCTTTTATTTCCCCACCGAGCGAAGTGAGTTGTAAGTTTATTTTAGTGCAAACTTAAACGCCAGCGCAAACTCCATATCCTTTTCTTTCCATTCCGGAATATCAAGATCTCCTAAAAGATTTACTACACGAACACATTCAGCCCTCAATGCAGTGTGTTCATTTGAAACAGGTTTACTGCTTACAGCACTACTCCCGGATGTAGCTTTATAACCTATTATGACCACCTGAGGTAAAACAGGAACATTGACCTTATTTTTTTCGGAAAACGTTACTATGCCTTTAGCCCCTCCCTTATAAATCCTGACTGCAACAAAAACGCTGCCGGTATCAGAAGCATTTTTTGCCTCCGATGGGTAAATTGTATTTTGTGCCAGATACTTTAAAATAGCAGTTAACGAAGATTTTGAGAATTGAGGTTGCTGAGTATTTCCGGTTACCGGGCCAGATCCTGCGCTGAATGTTACAGGTACCATGTACCAGACATCAACAGGTTTGCCCCCCTGCATTCCGGCTTTCCAGCCTTTTATCGAACTTACTACACGGATTGCCTCAGCATCGAGAAGCGGATGGACCCCTTTAAGGACTGATATGCCTTCCGAATTTCCTTCTGTGGTAACAATAAATCTCAAAATAACCCTCCCTTCAGGCTTTTCGGCTCTTGCCTCTTCAGGATATTTTATGTTATTCTTTATGAAATTTAACAGTTCAGCATCACCACCCGGATACATAGGCATCTCCTCAACAACAACAAAAGGAGCAGCTTTCAGAATATTATCAGGTAATTTAAATTTCAAAGTTACACCCGAGCTGAATGGTTTGCCTGTATCTTTATTCTTCGGCGGTTCCCATTTCGGGGATGATTTAATAACTCTTATAACTTCATCACTCAATAAAGAATTTACAGGTAAGGCTGACGCGATATTGCTGACACTGCCATCTGTATTAACTGTAAAGTTCACTGACACCCATCCTTCAATTTGTTTTGCTTTAGCTTCTGCCGGATACTGCACTCTGTTCGCAACCCATTCCTGAAATATGAAACGGCTTTCTCCCTGAAAAGTCGGAAAATCACCAGGGTCCAGCTGCTTTGGTACCGGCAAAGGAGTTTTAATTCCCAGTTCAGCCGCCCGTTTTTTTGTCATGATCTCAATTACCCCGTATTTTCCCTGTTCTCCGTATTTCCCGGTTGCTTCACTACCTTTCAGGATTTTAATAGATTCAATATCGTCTCTCCTCAATGTCACCTCACCTTTATAATTGCTTATCTTTTCATCAATCACAATAAGAGACTCCAGTATTTCATTTTCTATCCTGGTATCTCCCTGATTAATTCTTATCCTGACGTTTTCTCCTTCGTGCCGGTATATTGCATCAGGCGTAGCTACAGTCGATCTGTAATCAGGATCTTTCACCATTTTAATAGTCATTACAGAGGTAAAATCAGCTTTAATTGTTTGCTCTTTATAACCAATACCCGATATACGCAGAGAGGCATCTTTCCCAACATCATTAAGTGTGAAACGACCTTCGGAATCTGTTTGTATCCCGACAGTAGCAGCATTATTTGACCATACAGCAACAATTGTTGCCAAAAACAAAGGTTTTCCGTCTTCTCCGGTAACAACCCCTTTCACCTGATCCTGCATCGCCTGTGATACCTGAGAAACAGACGGGGTTTCAGTCTGTTCAACATATTTATACTCCGGAGATGCAAATGCATAGAATACAATTGCAAATACCGGAAGAATAAAAAGAACTTTCAGCCTTCTGTAAGGCGAAGTGATTATCTTTTTCATCATGTCAAATCGATTTTTTGTTAGGGAATAATTGAATGAATTCGACAGGCTTATTACCGGGGTGCTGAACATCTGATTCAGAAGTGTGGCTTTGTATACTGCAGGATCAGAAGTATTCCTTAGTGCAACCTGATCGGCAATATATTCATGGTTAAGCCTGATAAAACCGGTATAGATCCATGCAAACGGATTTACCCATTGTAGCAAACGCACCAACTCAACCATAAGAAGGTCGAACCAGTGTTTCTGACGGATGTGAACGAGTTCGTGATTCACAACCTCCCTGACCTCAGTCTCGCTTAATGAAGGATTGATAAAAATGAAATTAAAAAATGAGAATGATGAAGGGAATTCCGGAGTCCTGATAAGTTTAACCGGCTCCTCGCTTTTGATAGTGGCCTTTCGTAATGATCTGTTAATTAACCTGATATTCCGGACGAGTCTGAAAGCAAAGAATAGAATTCCTGATAAATAAAGCATTAAAAAGATGTACCTGAAATCAAACTGCTTTTCAGGAGTTATCGTCTGTACGGGGGAATCAACTGATGGTGCGAGTTCAAGACTATTTAAGACCGGAGCGGGTATATCAACACTATAATGCACAGTGATTAGTGGAAAGAATATCGAGATCAGGATACCTGAGATCAGAAAATATCTCTTGAGTATAAAAAACCGTTCATTCCGCAGAAAGAGAAAATAAACAAGGGTGAATCCTGATAGCCATATCATGGACTTTAACAAATACAATGCAAATGGTTCCATTATTTTTGTTTTTTACTTTTTGACAACTCTTTTTTTGTATCCTCAAGCAGCTCTTCGAGTCCTTTTACAGAAAGGTTCTTCTCCCGTGCGAAGAATGATGCCATTGCCGGAAAAGAATTATTGAAATAGCTCTCCATGAGTCCGAACAACTGGCTCTTTGAGTAATCTCTCCTGGAAATCAGAGGATGATACAGGTGCACATTGCCGTATACCTTGTGACCTACATATCCCTTCCTTTCAAGGATCCTTACAATAGTTGAAATAGTATTCCGTGCAGGTTTGGGATCATTGAACGATTTACGGATATCGCTTACAATACCTTCCCCTTTCTCCCATAAAATCTGCATTATCTGCTCTTCTGCCCTGGTAAGTTGCATTTTTTGTCTTTTATTGTTTCTTAAAAATCTGATCAATCATTCAGAGTAAAGATACGACTAATTTATTAGTCATGCAAATTTTTTTCAATAATAATGCCTAATATTTTAGTTATTTTTTTATTGCGTTGATATTATGATACATATATTATCCGATTCCGCTTTAAAATGCAGCCAGATATTACTCTGACTTGAATTACCAAAAAAAATGCCAGGAATTATCTGTGTGAAATACCAAAAAAAAACCGATTGATTGAACCAAACAAAATAAATATGAATTATAATTGTGAGGTAGTCATATTAACTGAGTATAATTGCATGTAAAAATCAAATCTTCTTATATGAAGCCGTTTAACATCGCACCCAAGCATCCTCAGCAATCCAACTCCTCAAGTAAGACTCCCGAGCAGGCCAGTGCTCTTTTTTCGAAGATCTCATGGCATCTGCTTCCGTTGCTTTTTCTTTGTTACATCATAGCCTATGTTGATCGCATAAACGTGGGCTTTGCAAAGCTTCAGCTCCGTGAAGTGCTTGGTGTAAACGAGGATATTTTTGGAGTTGTGTATGGCGTTGGTGCAGGTCTTTTCTTTATTGGGTACTTCTTGTTTGAGGTGCCCAGTAATCTTATCTTGCAGCGGGTTGGAGCCCGTATCTGGATCGCCCGTATTATGATAGTCTGGGGTTTTGTTACTATGACTATGATGTTTATCAGCAACACCACAGGTTTTTATTTTGTACGGTTCCTTCTGGGAATAGCCGAGGCAGGTTTCTTTCCGGGGGTTATTCTGTATCTGACATATTGGTATCCGGCCAAAGAGAGAGCCCACACCGTTGCACTTTTCTACACTGGCAGTGTCATTGCCGGCATTGTAGGCTCACCTCTCTCCGGAGCTATTCTCGGACTTCAGGGAAAAATTGGACTGGAAGGCTGGCAGTGGCTTTTCCTCCTGGAGGGGATTCCGGCCGTACTTATGGGACTGGTTGTTCTATTTGTCCTTCCTAATGGACCACGACAGGTCCGCTGGTTGTCTCCCGAAGAGAAAAACTGGATCCAGTTCCGTCTGGATGAAGAAACTGCACTGGAAAAAGGGCACACAAGACATCTCCTCAAAGAAGCACTGTCAAGCGGTCGGGTCTGGTTGCTCTGTCTGATCTACTTTCTGATGAACGTCGGGGGATATGGATATGAGATGTGGTTACCCACTATAATACAAGGATTCTCAGGGATGAGCTATGTTATGGTGGGATTGATCAACGCCATTCCATATGTAGTAGCAATGGTAGTAATGCTCCTTATAGGGTACCATTCGGACCGGACTGGCGAGAGGCGGTGGCACATAGCCATATCAGCTTTTTGTGCTGCTCTGGGATTTGCATTTAGTGCTTACTTAAAGAATCCGTATCTCGCTATGGGTGCCCTGACACTGGCCTTAGTTGGAATAAAATCAACGATTGGTCCATTCTGGGCTCTCGGAACAATGTTTTTAAGCGGAACAGCAGCAGCGGGAGGTATCGCACTTATAAACTCAGTCGGTAACCTCGGTGGATTTTTTGGTCCGACACTTGTTGGGATTATACAGGACAAAACAGGAAGTATTGCAACATCCATGTGGTTTCTTGGCGGAGCTCTTCTGCTAATGGGCCTGTTTGTTCTTGCTGTACGAAACAGTCCGAATAAAACCTGATTATGAAAAACGTATTACCATGAAAATAATCGACATCTCTCCCGAAACTGAAAGCGACTATTATTGCTGTCTTGAGGAATATTCTGATGACATGAAAGAGGCAGGCAATTGTAAACAGAAGTGGTATGAATTAATGAAAGACAAGGGATTGAAAGTCAAATTTGCTGTTGATGATAATAACATCATAGGAGGTATGATACAGTACATCCCTGTTGAATACTCAATGTTTGAGGGTAAGGATCTCTATACTGTTCTTTGTATCTGGGTCCATGGACATAAACAGGGTCGCGGGAATTATCGAAATAAGGGCATGGGAAAGGCTTTACTGCAAGCTGCAGAAGAAGATGTTAAACAGCTGGGTGCAAATGGTCTCGTAACCTGGGGACTCACAATACCGGTTTTCATGCGTGCATCATGGTTCAAGAAACAGGGATATCAGGTTGTTGATAAAAGCGGAATAACACGGTTATTGTGGAAACCATTCAATAAGGATGCTTTAAGCCCTAAATTCATGAAACCCAAAAAATTGCCGGAAAAAGGAACTGATAAAGTAAACCTGACCATGTTCAGGAATGGATGGTGTCAGTCGATGAATATAACATGCGAAAGAGCCAGAAGAGCATCAATGGATTTTCGGGGGAAAATAAATCTCGTGGAACTCGATACGACAAATAAAGAAGTCGCTGACGAATGGGGCATTACAGACGCTCTTTATATTGACAATAAAGAGATGGGGATAGGTCCTCCTCTGTCCTACAAAAAAATCAGAAAAAGAATTGAAAAAAGTGTCAAAAGGGTAAAAAACCAGGTCGTCTGAAAGTCAATTTTAGTTATTTTGTGTCGACCATTATCGGGAGCCCCTTCTCATTAGTCATTATAATCAGCTTTGAATTAGGTGATGATGAAATCGCTTTGATCATTTCGTACTGCAGCAATCTGTCGCTAAGTCCGGTGCTCAATATTTTCTGATAATCTGCAATACCCTGGGCTTCAACTCTTTTCCGCTCTGCTTCCTGCCTTTCCTTCTGCAGCACAAATGTCATCTTCTGTGCTTCCTGCTCTGCATTGATCTTTGACTCAATAGCCAGTTTTACCGACTCTGGCAGTGTAAGGTTCCTGACCAACAGTTGTTCCAGCAACAGACCTCTCTCCTTAAAATTATTTTCAATTGCTGAAAAGATCCTGTCCTGGAATTCATCTCTTTTGGACGAATAGAGCGAAACTGCATCATAATATACAGCATTGTCTCTTATACCTGTTCTGCAAATCGGACGAACAAGAACGTTCCTGTAATCAATTCCGATCTCCTTAAGTATCCTTGGCGCTTCTGAGGGAATAACTTTGTACAGTACTGTAAGATCTACTATCACTTCCAGTCCGTCAGCCGACAGTACATGGATTGCGTCATCGGTTCGTTGTGATCCCTCATCCCGAATACCCGACATTGTATAATTTTCTGTTCTGATATCGAACATAACAACTTTCACAAGTGGATTAACAAGGTTTAGTCCGCTCTCCAGGGTCTTGTCGCTTACCTTCCCGAACAGTTTCTGAACGCCTACCATACCGGGTTCAACCTGCACAACCGAGGCGATGATAATCATCAGAAGGAATAGGAGACCCGCAATTATCATCACAGGAGATCTGTTCGTGCGAAGAAACGGTACCGTCTTTGTAGCAAAAAATGCAATGATCAGAACCAGGATTCCGGTTATTATTAGTTCCATGACTTAAATATTTAAATTGGTAAATACATCGTATTGATTATCAAACACTTCCAATTTCATATTCTTACCCCCTTTCTTATTTCCCCCAAAGGGGAAATGGTCACCTTCCCCCTTGGGGGAAGGCTGGGAAGGGGGTAAGAAATGTACTTATATATCACTTGATTTATTCATGATTACCGATAGTCATAAAATATTAATTCCGGTAATTATATTTCAGATATCAAGTTCTAAGGTACTCAAAAAAAATAAACGTTCAATTTTATTCAGGTACCAGAAAACTACCTTATTTTCAAAATATTCACAAAAAAATCATCACCTACGCTAAGAAGCAGGCCACCGGCATAAATAATACCATTAAGATCGCTGCCGGTTACTTTTGACAGAACATTGCATTTTGTACACGATGGAAGGCTCAAAATTTCACCATCTTCGCATGCAAGGAAAAACTGATCATCAACCGGATCATAAGTTATGTCGTTCGGGATATTCTGCAACATTCCCGGCATACCTTGATCATCAGTATAATTGAGTAATCTTTCAGTCCATACATTCCCGATTGTCGAAAACAGAACAGCCGGTGTACCATCGTTATGTTTTCCGATCAGAACGATCCTGTTATCTGTCAGCAAAGCTTTGTTGAAAATACAGGGTTTGTAATATCCTGAATATTCTTTGTTAAAGTCGGTTATCTTCCAGTTAATACCGTCTTTTGAATGGATGATCTCACTATAGTCAGTAACGCCAAAACACGATGATTTATTAGCTGTTACGGAAACAATATTCCCTTTCAGCTGAAGATCGATCCCGCTCCATGCAGTTCCGTTTTTTGAGACAAGAATCATTCCCTTATCAGCACCTGCTATCAGAATACCATTTAAGAGGGTAATCCCATTTATATTCCGATCCGTTCCGGATTCAGCTTTATTAAAAATAATGCCATCAGTCGAAATTAAAACTGTTCCTTCATCGCCGGCAACAATAATTGTCTGATCCGTATTGACAATACAATTCAAATCAGTCGTACAGTTGCTGATGGCACTCTTTTTATTTCCCGATTTTGAAATATGATCTATTCTTCCGTCAGTGCCAACAGCCAGAAATCCGTTATTATAAAAGGCCACGCCTTTATAACCCTTAATATCAACAGATTTTTGTATGTTATGATCGGGCAGGTTAATGCTTTGCCCTTCAGAAAACAAATCATATGTCGAGTTCCCGGAAAAAGTAAAAAAAATAAAGCTTCCGATAATTATGTGAATATTCTTTTTTAATTTATAAATCATTCTTGTCCCTGTTGAAGAAAAATTATTGATTACCGGCATTTACGATCTGAAAATAATCAAATTTCACTTTAAAAGGTACTACATCTTCCTCTTTCGTTCTCCCCAGCATTTGTCCCAGGATATCCATTCCTGATCCGCCTGATTCTCCGTCACAGGCAATCAATCCGGCCCTGATATCAGACAAAACTGCATCTGTTGTTCCCAGAAATTTAAAGTCCTTCCCTCCGGTTGCATAATAAGCTGTGTATCTGCTTCCAATCTTTTCAAGTTTAAACACTATTGCCAGGTCATCCCCAACCAGACCACGGGTTTTTATATTGGCAGCTGAGTACTGTGCTCCACCTCTTTCAACAAGCAGTTCTATATACTCATCTCCACCCATAAATCCCTTGGTGGAATTAATATAAACCAGCTTTACATAATTATCATCGTCCTGGTAAGCCACAAGACCTCCCTGCTGATCCGTCTTCGCGGGCCTTCCTGAGAACTCCACTCTGGATTCTGCTGACCAGTCAGTATTTGCGCTCTGCAAAAGTATATTCTCAGCATTATTACTTTTACCCTTTATATCTCCTTTTTGCGCTGTAATTGTCAGATAACGAGGAAGCTCGGCCAGACTCCACTGATCCTGATTTTCTCTTACCCAGCTCCACGGCTCAACAATCGCATCGCCGCTGAATGAATCACTCAGTGTCCTTATACCGAAATTTACTGCATAGATGCCTGTTTCACCTGAAATATCATCAGTCAGTTTAATTAACGCTGTCCCTGGTATTGCTTCAGGTTGTACGGTTTTTACTTTTATTCCTTCAGGAGCTACAGCACTTATCTTTGGTAATTTAACGGAAGCATCATTTAAAAAATAACTATACCCGTAATTATCGGGACTGAAATTTGCGATTTTCTCACCATCCATTTCAATACTGCGTAGTGCCAGATCGGCTTTGACCTTCAGTGGATAACTGTCTGATTTTGTCACGCCGTTAATTGTTACTTCAGCCGTGATCGATACAACACCGGCTCCCATTGCTGTAACCAGCCCGTTCTCATTTACGGTAGCAATCGCAGGATTATTGCTCCTGTAATTTACTTCCGCATCCTTTATTTTATAGAAGCTATCGTCCGACATAGCTGCTGTTACTCTTGTCTGTACAGTATTGCCTGGTTTAAGAACTACTTGTCCGCACTCAGAGATAACTGTTTTCAATATCGCATTATATGTACCGTTCATTGTTGCTTCTGCTGATCCTCTGATATCTTTTGATGAACTCCCGATCTCAAATACATATTTACCCTGGTCAAAGGTGATCCTGTCATTTTCTCCATCCCAGAACCAGAGATCTGCGCAATCTATGTCGATAGATACTGTTTTTGTTTCTCCGGCAGCAAGCGGAACTCTTCGGAATCCTTTAAGTCTTTTTATCGGTCTTTGCAATGAAGCAGGGCTCTCAGGGGTTGTCACATATATCTGTACTACCTCATCTCCGTCTGTTGCACCAGTGTTTTTAATATCGACACTGACTGTGACCTTATCGTTCGGCGTGATTGCATTTTTACTGATATTGAAATTGCTGTATTCAAATGTCGTGTAAGACATGCCATATCCAAATTCAAACGACACATCTTTATTGAAGTACCAGTAAGTCCGGCCGTTTGTATTCTTTCCGCTTCTGAGATTATAATCAGTTATTTCAGGGAGATCTTTGATTGACTTGTACCATGTTGCCTGGAGTTTGCCGCCAGGGTTAGCATCGCCGAAAAGAATGCTGGCCATAGCTGTACCCTGTGCCTGCCCGTTGAAACCTGTCCAGATAATACCTGCTATGTTCGGGATATTCTTAAATTGTTCAACCTCTACCATTCCATGCGACTGCATGACAACGATTGTATTAGGATTAACTCCGGCAACTGCCCTGATAAGTTCATACTGGTTGCCCGGCAGAAAAAGAGTTAGTCTGTCTGCTTCTTCATTAGCTGTCTGATTATCAGTTCCTACGAATACAATTGCAACATCGGCTGAAGCAGCAATATCAATTGTCTCTTTACTTATAGGAGCCTTTTCATGCGCACGGTAAACAAGATATAGAGTCTTGTTCCCTGAAGCACCTGTCTGATTTGCTTTGAAGCTTACAGTCTTAGGGGTGAATGCGCTGGCCATTCCTTCGCCACCTTTTGCGTCATAAGAAGCCAGCAGGGTTCCTGAGGGTGATCCTGACCTGAATTCAATAGTTCCGCCGTCACCTGGTACAGTAAGGATAAGATTTATACTATCAATATTACTGACATTCACATTTTTATATGATGTCCAGTCTCCGTCAACAATGTTTTTTACAGATTTTACATATGTCATTCCTGCAATCGCTGTTATTCCTTTTGAGGATGCAGTGAATTGTGCGGCATCATATTTTGTAACAGATCTGTTTTTCCTGATTATTTCAAACGAGTAGATATTAAAAAGGTTGCTCATGTTGACTGTATTTCCTCCTGCGTTGTAAACTACTTCAGCTGAAGATCCCTTAGCTGAAAGCAGGTTCTTTATGCCTGATAATGGACTGATCATATTCACATCAAGAGTTTTTCCTGAGTAAGGTCCAAGTTCCACCTTATCAGCCTGAGGACCAATAACTGCAATCTTCTTAACCGTGCCGGCATCAATAGGGAGTGGTTTTTTGCCGGTCTTTTCAACAATATTGTTTTTCAACAATACCGGCGTCTTTTTGGCTATTTCCACAGCCAGAGCAACATGTTCGGGAGAATTTACAACATCGGGTTTGATTGACGTAAAAGGGACACCTGCAGGAGGGTCAAATTCTCCTGTTCTCATACGTATTGTGAACATATTTACGAGAGCCAGATCGATGTCAGCCTCAGTAATTAAACCTGCATTGATCGCATCTATAGCACTTGTCTGGTATATGCTTCCACAATCAGTGTCAACTCCCGATTTTAATCCGTATGCTGTTGCTTCAGCACCGGTACTGGCATAAGAATGTCCTGCAAAAATATCCTGTATTGCACCACAGTCACCTGTAATATAGCCGTTTAATCCATAAGTTTTTCTTGCAATTGTGTCGACAAGGTATTTGCTGGCAGACATTGGAACACCATTAACGGCATTGTAGCAGGTCATAATACTTGGCAATTTATCCTTCTCAATAAGTGCTTTATAAGGAGCAAGATAAAATTCTCTCATATCCCTGTCATCCATATCCGAGCTACTGTTATGACGGTTAAATTCAGTGTTATTTGCAAAGTAATGTTTGCCGCAGGGAACAGTTTTAAGATAAACAGGATCATCGCCCATCATTCCACGTATGTATCCTCCTGCGATCTGTGAAATCAGGAAAGGATCTTCACCGAATGATTCACCTGTCCTTCCCCATCTGGGATCCCTTACTGGTTCTACAACAGGTGACCAGTAGGTTACACCATAGAGAGGATTGTAATTGAATGCTCGTTCTTCGTCAGATATAACTGAAGTCTCAGCCTCCATTAGTGCCGGGTCCCAGGCTGATCCTAGAGCAACACTGTTAGGAAATGATGTTGCGGGACCTTCATTTGGGTTAAAATAGCTTGCCGGACCATGAAGCGCTTCACCCCAGACAAAATACAGATTGATACCGAGACGGGGTATAGCCGCCATGGTGTTACCCAGAAGGCTCTGCTTTTCTTCAATGGTCAGTCTGGAGATCAGGTCTGCTGATCTCTCCTCGAATGAGTACTTTGTATCAAGGTAAACAGGTTTTTTTGTTTCTGTGGTGCATCCGGTTATTACAACCACCAGGAAGCATAACATTGCAATAAAACCACATACGGAAAATTCTTTCCCCATTTCGTCAATTTTATAATAAATTATTATTCCTATTTCAATCCTCTGTTCACGATCCGGAAATAATCATATGCCACTTCAAATGGCGCTTCCGGCTGAGCTGGTTGCCGTTGCTGTTGCATTCCCTGAGGCATACCGCCAGCGAAACCACCACCCGGACCTCCGGTCATCGGTACACCGTTGCATACTATCATTCCTGCTTTGACATCCTGAAGCGGAATTTCTGCAGTTCCAATAACTTTGAAATTCTTGCCATCTGATGAACAGGATGCAGTGTACACATTGCCTTTCCTGACAAATCTCAAAATCAGAGTATTGTTCTCTTTTATTATATCAGCCATGCTGAGGGTAGCTGCAGAAGACTGATTTCCATTAGTTTCCACAACCAGATCCATTGATCCTGCCTGAATGCCCTGTCCTCCTGGTCCACCAAATCCACCCATTCCTCTTCTGCCTCCGCCACCGGATCTGTAAACCAGTTTAACAAAATTATCATCATCCTGATAGGCCAGTAATCCGCCATTCTGTGAAAAACCTGAAGGTCTTTTTGAGAAAACAAGCTTCGATTCTATAGTCCAGTCGGTATTGGCATTCTGCAGGAGAATATTTGCAGCGTTATTGTTGCCGGAAATTATTTCTCCATTTTCAGCTGTAATTACAATTGAACCTGCTTTTTTAGCAAGACTCCAGTTAGCGGGATTTTCTCTTACCCAGGTCCATCTATTCCCAGGTGCAGCTGCATTGAATTCATCATTAACGGATTTTGTTCCGAAGTTCACATTATATGCACTCTTCTGGACTGTAACATTATCAGTTAATGTTATTAAAGCAGTTCCCGGCACATTTTTAGCCTGGGCAACATCGACTGCAATGTCAGTGCCTGATGCTGCTGCGGTCACCACCGGTACCAATGTAGCATCCTTTAACAGAAAGCTGTATCCTTTAATATCCGGATTGAATCCCGTAACCTGTTTTCCGTTTACTGCAACAGAGGATGCCTTCAGATCAGGCATGATTTTCAACGGGTAGCTGTCCGATACTGTCTTCCCGTTTACAGTAACATTTGCAGTTATCGATACTGTTCCTGCTCCTTTTGCCGTTACCAGTCCTTTCTCATCTACACTTGCTACTTCCGTATTATTGCTATTGTAGGTCACTTTCGCATCCCTGATATTATAGAAGCTGTCGTCCGACATCGCTGCCGTTACACTCGTCTGTACCGTATTGCCCGTCCTCAGAACTACCTTTCCGCTTTCGGCAACAACTGTCTTCAATACCGAGTTATATGTTCCGCTCATCTTTGCTTCTACCTGTCCTTTTATTTCTTTCGATGAAGCTCCTATCTCAAATACATACCTTCCCTGGTCGAAGGTGATCCTGTCTTTTCCTCCATCCCAGAACCACAAATCTGAACAATCAATATCGATCGATACTTTCTTTGTCTGACCTGCCGCTATCGTTACTCTCCGGAATCCCTTCAGTCTCTTTATCGGTCTTTCAGATGATGCCGGACTCTCCGGAGTCTTCATGTATACCTGAACAACTTCATCACCATCAACTTTCCCGGTGTTCTTTACATCTGCGCTGACCGTTATCTTGTCATTTGGTGTGATCGAACTCTTGCTGATACTGAAATTGCTGTATTGAAATGTCGTATACGACAAGCCAAAACCAAATTCATAGGATACATCTTTATTAAAATACCAGTAAGTACGTCCGTTCTTGCCATTGCCTCCTCTGAGAGAATAGTCGGTGATAGCCGGAAGATCATTAAGAGATTTATACCATGTGGCATTAAGCTTACCGCCGGGATTGACGTCTCCGAAAAGTATGCTTGCCATGGCTGTACCCTGTGCCTGGCCGTTGAACCCTGTCCAGATGATACCTGCAACATTCGGATTGTCCTTGAATTGGTCAACTTCAACCATTCCAAGGGTTTGCATTACAACAATAGTATTAGGATTGACTGCTGCTACCGCTTTGATAAGCTCATACTGATTACCGGGAAGCAAAAGTGAGAACCGGTCAGCTTCTTCATTTGCTGTTCTGTCGTCGGTACCAACAAACAGGATTGCCACATCAGCTGAGGCTGCCATAGAAAGTGTTTCTTTGTCAATAGCAGCTGCTTCCGGAGCCCTGAAAACAAGAGACAGTGTCTGATTTCCGGTAATCCCCAGAGTATTGACTTTAACTGCAACTCGTCTGGTCCTTCCGCCAAAACCACCCATACGACCCCCCGGCTGATTACCGGCTATTTTCTGTGATGCCATAAGGTTACCTGATGCTGACCCTAATCTGACTTCAACAATCCCTCCTTCTGTACTGTTAACCGTAAGATTGATCCTCAAAGAATCAACATTTGTAATATCGACATTATTATATATTGTCCAGTCACCATCTTTGATCCCTCTTACAGACTGGACTGTACCCATGCCTGCACTCAGGATTATCCCGTTTGCTGACCCGTCAAACTTCGTAGCATCATAATCTCTGACTGTGCCATCAGTCTTGACTGTTGCAAACCCTATAAGATTTAAGAAATCACTTCTGCTTGAAGTATTCGCCCCTGTACTGTTAAGTATTTCAATATTAAGCTTGTACTGTTCGATATAGTTTTTAATCCCGGAAAGGGGTGTTACACTAAGTGAAGCTTCAGCAGTACCTGAATAAGGTCCAAGTTCAACTCTTTCAGACTGAGGCCCGATTACAGCAATCTTCCTGACTGTTTCTGCCACTAACGGAAGTGCTTTTCTGTTAGTTTTAACAATTACAATATTCTTCAGAAGTACAGGCGTCTTTGTGGCAATTTCCACAGCAAGTGCAGCATGCGCGGGAGCATTTACTACGTTAGGCTGTATTTGCGAATAACGGACTTTGGCTTTGGGATCAAACTCCCCTGTTCGCATTCTTATTGTGAACATGTTAACAAGAGCCCGGTCCATATCGGCTTCAGTTATCAGTCCCTGCTTCAAGGCTTCCAGTGCATTTGTCTGATAAACGCTTCCACAGTCGGTGTCGACACCCGATTTTAATCCCATGGCAGTTGCTTCTGCACCATTTTTTGCATAACGATGACCTGTGAAAATATCCTGAATTGCAGCACAATCACCTGTTATATAACCATTCAATCCGTATGTCTTTCTGGCAATTGTATCAACCATGAATTTGCTTGCAGACATAGGGACACCGTTCACTGCATTATAACATGTCATGATGCTGGGCAATTTATCTTTTTCGATCAGGTTCTTATAAGGGAGGAGATAGAATTCTCTCATATCTCTGTTATCCATGTCGGAACTTCCTGTATGACGGTTAAACTCGCTGTTATTGGCAAAGTAATGTTTCCCGCAGGGAACAGCTTTCAGGTAAACAGGATCATTGCCCATCATTCCCCTTATAAAACCGCCTGCTATCTGTGAGATATGGAAAGGATCCTCTCCGAACGATTCCCCTGTCCTGCCCCATCTCGGATCTCTTACCGGTTCAACAACAGGTGACCAGTAAGTAAGTGTTGAAACTACATCGTAGTTAAATGCCCTTGCTTCTTCAGAGATCACTGAGGTCTCACGTTCCATAAGGTCAGGATCCCATGCAGATCCCAGTGCCACGCTGTTTGGAAATGAAGTTGCAGTCCTTGAGCTGGAGCTGTATCTTCCTACAACACCATGAAGAGCTTCACCCCATACATTATATGCATTTACTCCCAAACGTGGAACAGCTGCCATATTGTTTCCCAGAAGACTCTGCTTTTCCTCAGGGGTCATTCTGGAAACAAGGTCAGCAGCTCTCTCTTCAAATGAATATGCCGTGTTCAGGTAAATAGGCTTTTGGGTAGCAACACTACCCGGCATAAAAGACATTATCACAATACAGGATAGAATCAGAAATCCTGACCGAATCAAAAGTTTTTTCATGGTACAATAATTTAAATCTGTTAAACACATTGTAGGGTCGTAGCATGCTACGCCCTTACCATTTATGCTACGCCCATACCATTTAATGACGGTGTAGCAGGGGCTTTAAAATATTTCCCCTCAAGACAATTTATTAATAGGTCTCCTGCTTCTGCTCATATGCCATAATAACACAGATTAATTCTTATTAAACTGAGCATCTAAAGGAGGGGCTTCTACTATTTCAGCAAGCTTGCGGGGATCTAATTCTATCCGTGAAGTAACTAATTCAGGGATATTATATGATTTCATAAAACTATTATAATATCCTGAATTTTTCTGGGGCAGAATGAAAGGCTTATGAACCTTGCCGGAAGGATCAAAATACGAGAAATAAGGCCGGGTATACAATCCGTCATCCCTTCTGCTGCTGAATACTATCCATCTGCCGGTGGATGACCATTCATGGTAACTTTCCGTCCTGTTGCTGTTAATATCCGGATGGGATACTTCTCCTGTTGACAGATCAATCATATAGAGATCACTTTCAGGATGCCAAATAGTGAAATTACCATAATCGGCCATGCTGAACATAAGGTATCGGCCGTCGGGCGATATCCTGGGAAAAGAAAGACTTTTGCCCTTGTCTGAAACCTTGTATACAGTATCCAGATCCCCGAAAGTTGAGGTTCCCGGATCAAACGCAATACGCATCAGATCATACCTTATTTCGTCATACTCATCCAGAGGTTTTATTTCAGCACTGCAGAAATAAAGATAACGGCCATCAGGCGACCATGCCGGAAAAGTTTCAAGCCGGGCGGGATCAGATATTGACCGTGAGGTTGTAACTTCATTTTTCCTGATATCATAAACGATGATGTTGGAAAGAGTATCATAAACTTCAATCTTCTTTCCCGGTACAGCATGAAAACTCTGTACTATATTATTAACTGAAAAAGCTATAAAATCTCCTGAAGGATGCCAGTAAGGATATACCCCGGCTGAGATTGTGCTGTCGGTTTTTGTGTTTATTTTCGATAGCTTCCCATCTTTGAAAATAACTGTTCCGCCATGCTCGCCTCTCATGTGAAACATCATATCTTTGCCTGAGTTTCTCACAAAAGTGTGGCAATTCATGCAATTACCATCACTAAAGCTGTTTAGCATTACCGGCGTTTCCCGGAAGTCTTCAAGGTTACGCTGGTAAATGCCCATCTTGTTCCATGTTTCAAATCCAGGCTCTATCAGCCTGTATA
Source organism: uncultured Bacteroidota bacterium (assembly GCA_963843415.1). Taxonomy (GTDB): domain Bacteria; phylum Bacteroidota; class Bacteroidia; order Bacteroidales; family VadinHA17; genus LD21. The sequence goes on along the minus strand of CAWJKD010000006.1, from coordinate 396,976 downwards.
CCAGATATTTATCAATTGAATCCGGCATAATATAATTAGTAATCGTTCTGTATTTAATAAACCCATTTGACTTCCTTGCATAAAGGTCAATATTGTATTCACCTGAAACTGAGGATAAAAGCAGTTCACGCCATTTCCGGGAAGGGATATTTATTTCACCGCTTTTTGAACGGATTATAAAGTCACTCCCACCCGAATTATGGAACCTGGCTATGTAAAGATCCGCAGTATCAATTATCCTGAAATTCATAGGAGCTATATTGGGGGGGATACTGACAGATGAATAGTCAGGACTTATTTTCACTACAGGCTCCGTCCCTGAAAACCCGGGTATATCATGTTTACAGCTTGTGACGGTTGTTGTCAGTAAAGCAAATAAACTATAAATTAAAAAAGTGAAGCCTGTATTAATTCTGTTCCTTAGCATAATTATCTGTTTTCATAAAACTGGAGATAGTACCAGAAGGTTTTTTCGTGTTTTTTCCTCAGCTGAAATGCTGCAACCTGAAGATCGCTCCTGAATTTTGTGTATGTCGCTGCATAGTCGTTAAACCTGGCTATGGTCTCAGGGCGGAAAGTAAATCCTTCCGGTATTATATTCTTTCTTTCATAAAAATTATAAAAGAGAAGAGCTTCTTCAAAAGCTAACGGTATGCCTGTATATCCGAAATCCTTAATCCTGACAATATTTTCCGCGAAAGCGTTCAGGTTTTTATCAAGCAGTAAAGAAGCCAGAAAATACTCGAATGCCATTTTGTTTCCGGGATGGTTTTCAAGCAGATCTTCAAGGTTCAGACCGTTTGCATTTGAGATAAAATCTTTGCTGACAAGCAGATCACGATAATGAGATATTGTCGGATCCTTTTCGATAAGTAAGGGATCCGAAAGATAAGAATCATACTTTTTGGCCCATTTACGATAAAAAGTCGATTGTTGCAGAATATTCAAATATTTTTTCGCTATTTCATTGTGCCCGTTAATTATACTTGTAATCACGAGTCTTTTAAGCGATCTCGGATTCATACCCTTAGCAACCAAAGCTTCAAAAGCCCAGTGATAAGCTTCATTTGTATAGGCTAAATAATAAAATATCTCACCTCCGAAAAATAGATTCTGATTACGTTCCCATTTCAGCCTTAACCCGCCTGAACCAATCTGTGGATAACTGAATAATTTTTCACCAAGCTGGCCGGTGTTTAACAGAGCAAGATTTGTGTAGTAGATCACAAGAGTATTATATCCGGGGTACCTCTCTGATAATTTGAGAACTTTTCTCCATTCTGCCTGTTGGACATGATAGTCAATTCCAAACATCATCTCTGCTTTTCTGTTGTAAGCATACCTGTAAACTACAAAACCCATTAGAACAATTACCAGAATACCTGCCAGAATATTTGTTAAATTCCAGGATAATAATTTACTTTTTAAAGAATTACTCTTATTCAGGAAGTAACTTACGATCACAACCAATGGCGTCCAGGTAAAAAAGAATATTAAAGTATATTGAAAAAAGGAATTTAATCCGGAAACAACCGGATATTTGAAAATCTGGCTTTGAGGGATATAGAATATTACTCTGGCAGAAATAAATGGGACCAAAACTCCGGCAATTATATATAAACCGGAAATGATATATTGGTTTTTCTGCTTTCTGAAAAGCAGTTCATGAAGTATGCATAATAATATTACCGGCACAGAGAAGCCTCCGGTGAGCAGGTAAAAGACCGGCCATCCTGCCAGAAAGAAGATGTAGCGACTAACTGGTTTATTAAGTGATATATATATTGCTAAAAAAGCCAGAGGCAATAAGAACCCAATGGCCTGGCTAAATATGAAAAGCTCATTGCTCTGTAAGATCGCCATCAGGCCAACAGGAACCAATGACAGGACAATGTTGTTAAAATTGTGTTTTTTGAAAATGTAAAATGAAAGAAGAAAAACGGTAAAGGCATTTAATGTGAAGATAAATGCTCCGATCCATGGAGATATAAAAAATTGAGTAAGAAAGCTGCCAAGATAAACGGGCAATCCGCCGGGTAATGAAAATTGTTCTTTAAGAAAATCCGTATTCCATAGAAATAACTGATTTTGTTCAAGGTGTAAGAGATGATACCGGTTCAATAAGGCAAAATAGAGGAGATAAACTACGAAAAGGCTTACAATAAGGGACCCTCTCAAAAAGGAATTATTAATCTGCCGGATCATCTGAATTATTTTTTCAAAAGTACTTAAAAAAGATGAGCGTAGTTTATGACTACGCTCATCTTTAAAAATTAAAAGAATCCGGGATTATTTACCCGTTCCGTAACCAAAGTTTTGTTTAAGTGATGTGTTACGGTCAATTACGGCCTGAGGTATCGGATTAAAATACATTTTCTGCGTAAACACGTGCGGGTGGCCAAGTGAAACATATTCATATTTCCATACTCCGCTGTTGTCGGCAGGTACTGTATTTGTGATCTTCATGCCATGCAGATCCAGATTCATCTCATACATTGCATCTTTCCAACGCCACAGATCAAATAACCTGTGGTTTTCATAGGTCAGTTCAATTCTCCTTTCATGCTTGATTGCAGCACGCATTTGCGTCTGGTTCAATCCTGCGGCAAGAGGAGGAAGGTTGGTTGATGCTCTCTGCCTGATCGCATTAACTGCTTCATATACGGATGCATCAGGGCCAACAGCTTCATTCTGGGCTTCAGCATAGTCTAACAGAACTTGGGAATAGCGATGGTAAACATAATTCCTTCCATCCAGGTTACCGCCTCTTGCATGAGCGTTATCAAGCCTTTTCTTAGAATAATAAGCTGTATTGCCAACATCATCAGATCCGAAGTCAATCTGATTCTTCGATGGATTAACCAGGTCGATACGAGTATAGATAATGTCAGCAGTTGACATCCAGTCCTGTTTGTATGTTGCGCCGTCATAAACGATAAAATCGTAGAATCTTTGTTCTCTGTTTACATAAGGATTCTGAGGATTATAACCTGATGCCGGATTAACTGTTACCCCATCTGCAAGAAAAATTGACTCCCCGTTTGCCATCTGGTATTGATCAACCAATTCCTGCGTGGGGCAGTAGTTCCCCCATGTATAATAGGTGCCTTGTATCCATACCGGGCCACCATATGTATCATAGTTCTGTGCCATTGATGTTCCGACATGCTGCCTGTCCCAGATAACTTCTGAGTTGTATTCATTGGCTTCGTGCCAGAAAGTGGTCATATTGGCCCACAGCTTGTATGCGGCGGTACCTTTGTGCCCGTAAGTATCGATGAACTGCTTTAGTGTAGTAGCAGCGTCTGCCCATCGTGAAAGTTTATAATCTGCAAAAGACTGCAGGTTATCAGATGTTCTCGGAACGGCCGGATCAGTTGAATTATATGCCGGACTTGCTCCAAACAGCTGGACCCATCCTTTAAGTGCCAGGGCTGCACCAAGAGTTGCCCTGCCTGCACTGCTATTTCCTGTATTATACTTAACAGGCAGGTAAGCGTTGGTGACAATTGAGCTAAGCTCCGATACAATGAAATTAAAAGTTTCTTCGAATGAGCTTCTTGCAATATACATCTCATCATCTGTCATTGTATTCCTGTCCTGTGGGGCAGTAACTAATGAAAGACCTCCCAGACGGTAAAAGAGCTCGCTGTAGAAATATGCCCTGAGAAATCTTGCTTCATCCGTGCGTTGATTATACCATGCATCGGAAAAATTAGCCTTATTCAGGGTGATCTGTGCCATAAAGGTATTAAGCTTCCGCACCTTTGTATAAATATCAGGCCAGTGAGCGTCATTAGTTGGACCTCCAGTCTGTCCCCAGACATTATTTGAATTGGTTGATGCCATGACCAAACCTTGTTTCCATTTATAAGATGCATAATACCAACCTGCATCATTGTCACTGGTAAAGTTATCCAGATTATCAGGCTGGTTGCCTTTTGCCACCAGGTCTCTGTAACAATCATTAAGGTAGATATCCGCATTGCCTTCACTTGCCCACATGGTAGCGTCAGTCAGCTTCGATTTATCTGTAGTATCCAGGAAATCATTCGGATTACAGGAAATAGTACTAAAGAGTATTAATCCTATAAATGCAATGTTCCTTATTATTTTAAACTTTATCATAGTAATTAATTTTTAAATGTGATAACTAGAAGGTTACATTTGCACCAATAGTAAAAGTCTTCATGGCAGGATAACCTACTTGATTAGTCGTTTCCGGGTCCAGGAATTTAAGGTTTTGTATTGTCAGCAAATTCTGGCTTGCAACATAAACTCTTATGCTCTGGATCTTTATTGCTCTCAACACCGACGGCGGAAGGTTATATCCGAACTGGGCATTTTTAAGCCTCAGGTAAGCTGTGCTCCTCTGCCAGAATGAGCTAAGCTGTTGCATGTTGGCCCTAGGGTCCGGCCAGGCAATCGGGTATTTGGCATCCTGATTATCGGGAGTCCAGCGATTGTTATAATATTCGTAATCCAGATTACTGTTGTTGTTAAAGAATGGGAACGTCTGGAAGTTTTGAATATTGGTCGAACTCATTGCTGAACCCTGGAAGAATAGATTAAGGTCAAATCCCTTCCAGCTGGCATTTGGATTAAAGCCAAAAGTCATTAACGGATAATCTTGCGGATATCCGATTACACATTCGTCATTGCTGTCGATTTTTCCATCCGGAACGCCATCAGGACCGCTAATGTCTTCGTATTTAATATCACCGGGAGCCAGCGTTCCAACCGACTGCCCAGTCAACGGGTCCTTATAACCGATCGGCGGTGTTTATTTTTCCATCACCATTCGTGTCATCAGAAGTCCCGAAGAAGCCGAGAGACTCTGTAACCAAAAACAGTACCATAAGCTCTGCCGGTACGTCTGCGGTTTGGATTATTATATGTGGCCGCAGTTTCGAATGTTTCAATCATCTTGTTCTTGGCAAGACTGATGTTACCGGTTATATTTAAATTAAGTCCGTTCTGGAACTGATACCTTGATCCAAGCTGCACCTCAAAACCTATGTTATTCATTTTACCGGCATTCTCCTGAGACAGATTTAAGCCATATTCATAAGGCACTGTAACAGCAGGGCTTAATAACATCCCCGTTCTCTTTTCGAAAAATACGTCAGCTTCAACTGTCAACAGGCTGTTCCACAATCCGGCTTCAAATCCTACGTCTGCTTTCTGAGCGACCTCCCATGTAATATTCGGATTATTCTCTGTACCAACATAAGCTCCCTGTACCATTGTACCCGTGCCGAATGCGTACCTGTCACCTGAAAGTGTATAACCTGAAAGATACTGATATGCTGAACCGGCCAGGTTACCTGATTTCCCCCATGATGCCCTAAGCTTAAGATTATTGATCCAGTCGATATTCTGCATGAAATCCTCTTCAGAAACTCTCCATCCAACCGAGAAGGCCGGGAAATATGCCCATCTCTTACCGGGAGCAAAATAATAGTGCCCGTCATAACGGCCTGAAGCTTCAACCATGTACCTGTCTTTGAAAGCCCATCCGAACCTGTAAACATAACCGAGCTGAGCGCCTACTGATGAAGAACCACCGTTATCATAATCAGTTTTGGCTGAACTGCCAAGATTCATCTCATCAATGCCGATAGCAAAATTATTCCTGCGTGCCATAATATATTCATAATCATTATTCCTGGCTTCAGCTACCAACAGACCTGTGAAATCATGCTGGCCGAATGATCTTGCATAAGTGATGTATCCCTGATAGTTGTATCTGTGCCGTCTTTCATCCTGCTGGGTAAGGTAAGTATATGCCGCAGCACCACCTTCCTGAGTGGATATCTGAGTGGCCCATGTATAAGGAGTAACATTCAGGTTTATTGCAGAATAATAGAATGGAGTGTGCCATCCTTTCTGATATCTTGAATCAAGGTCGAAACTGAATGCACCCTTTAAACTTAAACCCTGAATCCAGGGGATCTGCTGTTCAAGAGAAACAGTGGTCATAAGAACATACTTATCATTTACATCATATCCCTTGCCATTAAGCACGGCAACCGGTGAGTTTCCTGCAAACTGACCCCAGAGACCGTTTGAATAGTAAATAGCTTCTGTGGGTATAAATTTGTAGCCGCTCCTGAAGATCTGACCAGAAGAAGAAGCAACATCAAGGTCGTTAGTCTTCTCTTTTGATCCTATGAGAGAAAGAGCTATTGTAGTAGTATTTGTTACTTTGGCGTCAAGGGATAAATTATAGTTATACCTGCTATAACTGACCCTGTCAAACAAACCCTCCTGTCCAAAAAATCCCACACCGGCAAAATATTTAAGCTGTGCAGTTCCGCCACTTATCTGAATATCATGTTTCTGGATAGGAATGTTGAAATGTACAAGATCCCTCGTGTTGCTATCCGGATACCTGTCAGGATCCTCGGCATGGAGTGTGGCGTAGTTAGCGATAACATCCGGATTGAAAGCCAATTGGTCAACAGTAGCACTTGGATTGTTGTTAAGAATTGCTTCATTACGGATCTTCATATAATCAACCGCATTCAACAGATCAGGATAGTATGTAGGAGTCTGAATACCATAATAAGTGTTGAAAGTAAGGGTTGGTAATCCTTCCTGTCCTTTTTTAGTGTTGATCAGGATAACACCGTTAGCACCTGCGATACCATATGGTGCAACTGCTGAAGCATCCTTCAGAACAGTTACTGATTCAATTATTGAAGGGTCAAGCTGCTCCATGGCATCTCTGATTACACCGTCGACAACAATCAGCGGCTGAGAGGAACCTGTAGTTGCAACACCTCTTACGTAGACCCTGGCAGCATCTTCTCCGGGTTGTCCGCTGGTTTGCCTTGTAAGCACACCTGCGAGCTTGCCTGCCATAGCGTTCGTGATATTCGATACAGGAACTTTGGAAACTTCATCACCCTTGACAACACTGACTGATCCTGTCATGGTGGTCCTCTTCTGAGTACCATAACCGATAACGATAACCTCCTGCAGACTTTCGACTGTCGGTAAAAGTGTAAGTTCGAAGGTTGACCTTCCTACTACGCGCACTCTCTGTGCAACATAACCGATAAACGATATTGCGAGAATTGCATCATCGTTCGGCACCTCGATGGTAAACTTGCCATCGATATCGGTAAGGGTACCAACAGTCGTTCCTTCAAGTTGCACAGTAGCGCCGACAAGTGGTTCGCCATTTTCACCTTTGATCGTACCGGTTATCCTCCTCTGTTCCATCAATGCACCATCATCACTGTTATCAGCATTGCTGACAACTGTAATATTGCTTGTTGCAGCAATATAAGAATCCTGCGCATTAACAACATTCTGGAAGAAACCAAAGATTGCGATCAAAGTCAGAAGGCTACAGAATTTGGCAATTCTGACTAGTTTTTCCGGACAAGACCTAACATCTGCCCGTAGCAAAGAATTGATTTTTTTCATAATTTAGATTTAATTTAAAAATTAAACACTACACTGCCATGACAGTTAGTGAAATTTACTGTTTAAAAACAATAGGTAGAATTAGGAAAAGTTTTCCTTTCAGGATAGGTTTACGAAGAGTTAAAATACTCCATAGGCGGTGGATTTAGGTTAAGAAAAAGTCTATTAAGGTTTATTTCAAATAATCTATTTGTAAATTAAGAAAGAATTATTTAAATATGCAAGCATTTGTTAATAGTTGTTAAAAAAATCTAATCTGTTAAAAAAACAACCCGGGACTTCAAAAAAATCAATTGAATCCATTTACGTCCTTAAATATTGTAAACCCGGCAGAGAAAAATGGATATTACAATACAAATACCGGAACCTTTTAAGCTCAATCCCCTGAAACATCATCTTTCATTTATCAGGGAATTTGTCTCATTCAGATCATCTGAAGAAATCAGACCCGAATTTAAAAGCCTTATGAAGGAGCTTAGACCTATAGGTAACTCCACAATGGATGTCTACACCGGATCACTCTCCGTAGCCGGCATTTGTAAAGAAGTTAAACAATCTCTGGAAACTAAAAACCTTTATGATCAGAAACGCTTCTCTGAATGGACAGGCATGAGTTGCAACGACTTCAAAACCATCTCATTATCAGATGAGTCGCGATGGATCTTAAAATATAATAAGGACAAAAACAGATATATCCATATTTTCCCGGCACGGTTTAGTCCGCTTTCATTCAGGGTCAAGGCAAACACCCTGAAATCTGCGATTCTGTATACTGTCTTTATAGGAAAAAATTATATCTCCGGTGAAGACCTGAACCAGGTCAGGAGATTGATGGACTTATCACCGGTAAAGGATCCTGCTGACACAGGGGCAATTACGGAAATGATCGAAATATTGAGGGTATAACCAGATCATCAAATAAAACGTTGTAGGGTCGTTGCATGCAGCGACCCTACCATACCCGTGATCCCGGGGCGATTCGAACGCCCAACCAACAGAACCGGAATCTGCCATTCTATCCATTGAACTACGGGACCCAACAGCAACAAAAATATAACCAATAGCCCGGTTTTACAACTATTTTGAATATTTTAATTGGCAATACAATTTTAGCATACAATTATGTCTTCTTTAACCTCTACAATACCGTATGCCCTACGGGCAAAGGGTTCTGAAATATTATCCAACGTTCAATACCGCGTTGCGGTTAGGGTTTTATATAACACCTTCTCTATAACCTCTACGAGGTAAAATGATTATTATTAATGTTTTGTGCTACAATACCGTATGCCCTACGGGCAAGGATTTTTGAAACATTATAAATCATTTCATACCACGTAGCGGTACCGGTGATACAATAATATATGCCCTACGGGCAAAGGGTTCTGAAATATTATCCAACTTTCAATACCGCGTTGCGGTTACTGTGATACAATACTATATGCCCTACGGGCAAAGATTTCTGAATTATTATCAATCATTTTTTACCGCGTAGCGGTTACAGTTTTGTAGAACAAACCTCGGGTTATTTCCTGATATTCCCCGTAGGGGATACAGGATGTTCTTCTCCTGATTATCGTTATTTGTCAAAGATTTCCTATTTTCGCAGACTTAAAAGGCGACAGGCATATGGATTACAACTTCAACGGATTAGAGAAAAAATGGCAGAAATACTGGGAGGAAAATAAAACTTTCAAAACTCCGGATGACTTAACAAATCCGAAAAAATGTTATATACTCGACATGTTCCCCTACCCTTCGGGAGCAGGCCTGCATGTAGGCCATCCGGAAGGATATACCGCAACAGATATTTACAGCAGGTACAAAAGAATGAAAGGATATAATGTCCTTCACCCCATGGGATGGGATGCCTTTGGACTTCCGGCAGAACATTATGCAATCCAGACGGGAACCCATCCCTCAATTACTACAAAGAACAACTGTGATACTTTCAGAAGACAGATAAAAGAGCTGGGCCTCAGCTACGACTGGGAAAAGGAAATTAACACAACCGATCCGAAATATTTCAGATGGACACAATGGATCTTTATACAACTCTATAATACATGGTATGACGCAAAACTTCAAAAAGGCCGGCCTGTTTCCGAATTGAAAGTCCCTGAAGAAATAATAAAATCCGGCAAAAAGGAGATTACCAGATATATCGATTCCCGGCGGCTCGCTTATTATGATAAAGCCCTTGTATGGTGGTGCCCCGAATGCAGGATAGTTTGTGCCAATGAAGAGGTCCTTTTTGACGGCTCGCATGAGAAATGCGGTAACAGGGTCGAGAAGAAAAACCTGAAACAGTGGATGCTCCGAATCCCTCTCTATGCTGAAAGACTTCTCGCAGGCTTTGACAGACTCGACTGGCCGGAAGGTATAAAAGAAATGCAGCGCAACTGGATAGGCCGATCAACAGGTGCTGAGGTCGATTTCAGCATTGAGGGACTGGATCAGAAGCTGACTGTCTTTACCACACGTCCTGATACATTGTTCGGAGCAACATATATGGTAATTGCTCCCGAACATCCGCTTACCGGGATCATAACAACCGATAATAACCAGAAAAAGCTAAACGACTATATAAAGGCAGCATCGCTGAAATCGGACCTTGACCGCACAGATCTTGCCAAGGAAAAAACAGGTGTTTTTTCGGGCAGGTATGCTATAAATCCGGTAAACCACAAGAAGATACCAATATGGGTTGCAGATTATGTTCTGACCGGCTATGGTACAGGAGCAATTATGGCAGTTCCGGCACATGATACCCGCGACTTTGAGTTCGCCGGGAAATTTGACCTGCCGATCGTATGTATACAAGACCCTGATATTAAAGATCCTGATCAGAAAGAAAGAATAATAGCAGGAAAAGAGTGCTGGACTGAAGATGGTAAATATATCAATTCATCTGATAAATTAACGGGTATTGATATAAACGGATTGAATAAGGAGAAAGGTATCGAAAAGATCATAAAATGGCTTGATTCAGAAGGTTTAGGCAAGGAAAAAGTCAATTATAAGCTGCGCGACTGGCTTTTCAGCAGACAGAGATACTGGGGGGAACCTTTCCCTGTAATCCATTGGGAGGATGGTGAAATAACGCTTCTTGATGAAAAGGATCTTCCTCTTGAACTTCCCGGAATGGAAAAATACCTCCCCGGAGAATCAGGAGAATCTCCGCTCGCAAACGCAGCAGAATGGCTTAATGTGACTGATAAATCGGGCCGGAGAGGCAGACGCGAGACCAATACAATGCCACAGTGGGCAGGTTCGTGCTGGTATTACCTTCGCTTCATCGATCCTGAAAATGACAAACAGATATTCGATCCGGTAAAAGAAAAATACTGGATGCCTGTCGATCTTTATATCGGAGGTGCTGAACATGCTGTGCTCCATCTCCTCTACAGCCGCTTCTGGCATAAAGTCCTGTTCGACCTTGGAATTGTCTCTACCGATGAACCCTACCAGAGACTCTTCAACCAGGGAATGATACTTGCCTATGCCTATGAAAATGAAGCTGGTGCAAAAGTCTCTTCAGATCTGACTGAGGAGCGTAACGGGAAATTCTATAACAGGGAGACAGGGGCTGAACTTAAACAGTTAGTGGCGAAAATGTCAAAATCGCTCAAGAATGTCGTTAATCCTGATGATGTGGTTTCGAAATACGGGGCTGATGCCCTCAGGTTATATGAAATGTTCATGGGACCACTTGATGTTACAAAACCATGGGATGACAAAGGAGTGAAAGGTGTCTTTAATTTCCTGGCGCGAACCTTCAGGTTCTTTTCGAATCCGGAAAATATTATTGAAGGAGATGAAGACGCAGGGATCCTGAAAGGACTCCATCAGGCTATCAGGAAAGTGGAGGGTGATATTGAAAATCTCCGGTTCAACACTGCTATCTCCGCAATGATGATATTCCTGAACCTTGCAATGAAAAAAGGCAAAGTCACAAAAGAAACGGCAGATACTTTTTCCAGGATCCTCGCCCCTTTTGCACCTCACCTCGCTGAAGAACTCTGGCAGCTGAACGGGAATAACAAGACGCTTGCATATGAACCATGGCCGGAGGTGAATGAAGATCTCCTGAAAGAAGACACGTTCGAATATCCTGTTTCATTCAACGGAAAACTCAGATTCAAAATAGAACTTCCTGCCAATATGGAGAAAGACGAGATCACAAGAATTGTCCTGGATGATGAAAGAGCCAAAAAATGGCTGGCTTCAGGTACTTTATCGAACATTATCGTTGTCCCGGGCCGGATTGTAAATATCGTAGTCAAAGATTAATAACCCGGGCAGGATGAATTTGAGTGGAAGGACAATTTTTCTGTTATCAGTTTTATTATTGACGTTTTCATGCAAAAATCCATATTCGGTAAAGCCTGATCCGGTTCAACCAATTCCAGACTCTTCAGTAAAAGAAGAACCGGACCCTCCTGTTCTGATCTTTGGGATTCCTTCTGATTCATTCAATCTGATAACAGGACAGATCAAGCGCAACGGATTTCTTTCAGAGATACTGCTTGAGCATGGTATAAGCATGCAGGAAATAGACCAGGTAGTAAGAAATTACGATTCAATTTTTGATGTCAGGAAAATAAGATCGGGAAATCATTATACGCTTTTCTGCGAACAGGACTCAGATGCACGGGTCAGATATCTCGTATATGAACATGATGCTACGACATGTTATATCTTCAGCTTCAACGATTCCCTCAACATAACTCCTTTTAAAAAAGAAATTAAAAAAGTACTGCGATATTCATCCGGTACTATTGAGACATCGCTCTGGGAATCGATGCTGGCAAGCGGACTGCATTACTCACTGGCAGTTAAATTATCTGAAATTTTTGCCTGGACTGTTGATTTTTTCGGATTGCAGAAAGGCGATTCATATAAGGTTTTCTACGAAGAATTATTTGTTGATAACGAATCGCTCGGAACAGGAAGAATTTACGGAGCCCAGTTCAACTGGGCAGGTAATATAATTACTGCAGTCCCATTTATCCAGGATGGTAAAGAAACTTTTTTTGACATTGAAGGGAACAGTCTTCAGAAAGCATTTCTCAAAGCTCCTTTGCAATTCTCAAGGATCACTTCCCGCTTTTCATCAAACAGGCTTCATCCCATTCTAAGGATACGCCGTCCGCATTTTGGAGTCGACTATGCTGCACCTGTCGGAACACCTGTCCTGGCCATTGGCGACGGGAAAGTAGTGGAAACACGCTCAGAAGGAGAATCCGGAAGAATGGTAAGAATTGTACATAACAGCGTTTATTCAACAGCCTATCTTCACCTCAGCCGGTATGGCGAAGGGATAACCTCCGGGGCATTTGTAAAACAGGGTGATATTATCGGATATGTGGGAACCAGCGGTCTTTCCAGCGGACCCCATCTTGATTTCAGATTTTATCAGAACGGATCGCCGGTCGATCCTCTGAGTGTTGAAGCACCTCCGGTAGAACCGGTTTCTGAAGAAAACCAACCCAGATATGAAAAGAACAAAATGGTTGTTTTAAGTCTCCTTTCTACATTTTGATCGCTTCGTAAAATTATTTAAAAGTTCTTCAATAACTCTTGGATAGTGCTCATATTCAAGTGCATGTATCCTGGATGCAAGCGATTCAGGTGTATCTGCCGGCTCAACTCTGCATCGTGCCTGAAAAATTATATCCCCTTCATCATAGAATCTGTTGACGTAATGTATTGTTATGCCCGATTCGGTTTCGTTATTTCGGATAACAGTCTCATGGACTTTCTCTCCGTACATTCCTTTTCCTCCATATTTCGGCAATAGCGCCGGATGGATATTTACGATCCTGCCTTCATATCGTTGCAGGATATTCCCGGGCACAAGCCATAAGAAACCTGCCAGGACAATGAAATCAATATTGTGGTTAATCAGGGTATCCAGAACTTTTTCGGAGGTATAAAAATCCTTGTAGTCGAAAAAAAATGATTTTACATTATTTTCAGCAGCCCTTCTTAATACGTAAGCTTCACGACGATTTGAAAGGACAAGTGCCACTTTAGCAATATTCCTGTTCGAAAAATATTCTATTATGTTCGCGGCATTTGTACCGGAACCAGAAGCCATAATTGCTATATTCCTCATAATGTGTCAATTAACATTTTTTGAGAGAAAAGGCCTAAATGAAAAAAAATATGTATATTTAACTAAATATCAGTTTATTATTTAATGTCCCAAATAAAAAACCTTAAATCATTTGAAAAATAAACTACAAATATATTTCTTTGCAGGGTCTTAAGATTAATATTAATTAAAATTTATCATTATGTCTGACATTGCCACAAGAGTAAAAGAGATTATTGTCGATAAACTTGGAGTTGATGAATCAGAAGTAACTTCCGAAGCCAGTTTCACTAATGACCTGGGAGCAGACTCTCTTGATACTGTTGAGCTGATCATGGAGTTTGAAAAAGAATTCAATATCGGAATTCCAGACGATCAGGCAGAGACCATCAGCACCGTTGGTGATGCTATCAAGTACATCGAGGAAAATGCAAAATAGATTTGCATAGCTAATAATCCCTTTAATGAGAAGAGTTGTAATTACTGGCCTCGGAGCCTTAACTCCTATTGGTAATAATTTGCATGAATACTGGGAAGGACTTAAAAATGGAGTAAGCGGGGCGGTAATGATCACCCGTTTCGACACTGAAAAGTTCAAGACTAAATTTGCGTGTGAATTAAAGGGTTATGACTCTTCTGATTATTTTGACAGGAAAGAGATTAATAAGCTGGATCTGTTTTCACAATATGCTCATGTTGTAGCTGACGAAGCTATAAAGGATTCCGGCCTTGATCTTGATAAAGTCGATAAAAGCAGGGTTGGAGTCATCTGGGGCTCCGGTGTTGGAGGACTTGAAACCTTCTTCCTTTCTATAAAACAATACATCCAGGGCGATGGGACTCCCCGCTTCAGTCCTTTTTTCATTCCCAAAATAATTGCAGATATTGCTGCCGGAACCATATCCATAAAATATGGATTTACAGGTCCGAATTTTGCAACTGTCTCAGCCTGTGCATCCTCTACAAATGCTTTAATCGATGCCGTAAATTACATCCGCCTCGGGAAGGCCGATATATTTATCTCCGGAGGATCCGAATCATGTATAAACGAACCCGGAATAGGTGGTTTTAACGCACTGCAGGCGCTTTCGACAAATAATGCCGAATATAAAACAGCATCCAGACCTTTCGATATAACCCGTGACGGATTCGTGCTGGGAGAAGGTGCAGGTGCATTGATAGTTGAAGATTACCAGCATGCAAAAGCAAGAGGTGCGAAAATCTATGCTGAACTAATCGGCACGGGAATGACTGCTGATGCATATCATGTTACTGCACCTCATCCTGATGGTGCTGGGGCACGAAATGTAATGAAACTGGCTATCGAAGACGCCGGCCTGAAACCACAGGATGTTGATTATATAAATGTCCATGGCACTTCAACTCCACTTGGCGATATTTCAGAAGCAAAAGCTATAATTGATGTATTTGGAGAACACTCTTACAATCTCAATATAAGCTCAACAAAATCCATGGTAGGACATCTTCTTGGGGCAGCCGGTGCAGTTGAAGCCATTGCCTGTATTCTGGCTGTTACAAATGATATCATCCCACCTACTATAAACTTCAGCGTTCCGGATCCTGAAATCGATCAGAAGCTGAACCTTACAATTAATAAAGCACAGAAGAGAAAGGTGAATGTAGCTATAAGCAATACATTCGGTTTTGGCGGACATAATGCTTCTGTTGTAATAAAAAAAGCAGAGTTTTAGTGTCGTTGTTAAATAATAAATTTAATGGCACTTATATCCTTGATAAACGGGAGTTCGGATCCCGTTTAAGGAAAATTCTCGGATTCAAACCAGGGAATCTCAGGCTTTATGAGATAGCTTTTATACACCGCTCTGCTTCTTATACTCTTCCGGATGGTAAAAAGGTCAACAATGAACGGCTCGAGTATCTGGGCGATGCTATTCTCGATGCTATCCTGTCAGATTACCTGTTCGGAAAGTTTCCCGACGCTGCAGAAGGCTTCATGACAAAGATCCGGTCCAGGATAGTGAACAGGGAAGTCCTGAACCAGCTGGCAGTCTCAATGGGAATAAATAATATCCTGGTAAGTAATGTAAACTCTGTTCATACTACAAAAAACCTTTACGGAGATGCTTTTGAGGCACTTATTGGTGCAGTATTCCTTGATAAAGGATTCAAAAAAACAGAAAAACTCTTTATAAAAAAGGTCCTCAGCAAATACCTCGATCTGAACAAGATCGTTAAAACTGATACAGATTACAAAAGCCTGGTTTTTGAATGGGTACAGAAAAACAAAGCCAACCTTATATTCACCTATAACGAAGAGTACGATTTTGATCTGAAGAAATCGATGTTCACAACAACTCTTTTCATCGACAGGAAAGAATACGGTAAAGGACAGGGAATTTCAAAAAAAGAGGCTGAACAGGAAGCATCCAGCAGGGCATGGAAAAGGATCACAGATATTTCAGGTGATTTTGAATAGAATCCGATTTTTCGTATCTTTACTATAATACAGGCACGCCAGATATGAAAGCTGCTCCGAAAATTACGAGGGTAAAGCTGAAAATTAATCAGAAACATGAATTTATACTATTTGGCATTGTCTCACCAGAACCTGACTATAAGATCTCCCTGGCGCTTAACAGGAAGTTGAAAATATCACTTAAAAACATATCCCCTGTTATCCTTAATAGCGGTTCAGGCAATGAATTGTCTTTCAGCAGGTTCTCTGATTCTGCAGCCTCTCCTGATCTTATCTATGACCTGATCTCCAACAGGTCAGGGAAAAACTATCTGTTGAAAAAACTGAAAAATATCGATTATATTTTCAGGATTTATAATCCTGAAGATGAGGTTAATATTGACCAGATTCTATCTTTGCTCAGAGAAACTGAATGTCTGTCTGCCGTCTTTACTTTAGATCCCGATACAATTAAGGATAAGAATTTACTTCACCTAACATCCTAAAATATGGAAAAACTTTACTTAAACCTTTCAGAAGAGGAATTTACAAAAAGCAGAAAAATCCTTCTCTGGGTCTTTGTTATATTATTCTTTTTAGGTGGTGTATATGTCGCAATGTTGAGTCCGGTGTTTGGAAAAAGCTCAATTAAACCGTCCCTCTCGATCGCTCCTTTTGGTATAAGCCTGATCGTCGGTATGATAGCTGCCTTTGCGACAATTAAAAGGAAAGACCTTTACTTTATGATTGATGATGAAAAAGTCGAGTTCAGGTATGGGGTGTTCCGGCCAAAAAAATATTCTTTTTCATGGTCGGATATAAAGGAAATTATTTTGCCGCATAAGGAGCGTAAGGCCAAAATCCTTTTTAAAAGCGGAAATTCTCATGTAGTTGATCTTACCTGGCTGCAACGGAAGAAAGCGAGCCTGATCAGGAAAAATCTTTTCCATACTGCCCACGATAAGAACATTAACGTTGTTAAAGTAATCCGGTTGTCGAATATAAAATGATCCGGCACTCTTTAAATTAACGTCAAATTGATAATTTCAATGATCATTTTGGGAATAATGCCATCAGTTCATAAAGAAGAAGAGCCGCTCTCAGAACGAGAGCGGCTCAATTTTTGATAACCCTAAAACTAACCTAACCTATGAAAAAAACCTCTATAATCTTATAAACCAAATATCGTGCCAGATCCGATACAAATATATCCCCTGCTTTTGAAATAATAAAATAAATTCTCATAATTAACTGAACATTAACATAAATCTTAAGATATGTTAACCTCAGGCTTTAGCCTGAGGGGATTCTAATGGGCATTCTAAAGGGCATCTTAAAGGGCATTCTGAATAAAGTTTTGCTGAAACAACGATTTACATTGAAGCTATCACATTGTTGTTAAAGAAAGTTAAAGGGTATAAGTAAAGATTATTTATAGTCGTACTTTTGTATCTGTATGACACGCAGAACAATTGCTATATTGGCTTTATTCTTTTTCCTGACGTTAACAGGTCTCATCCTGATTCAGCTCCGCTGGATCAGGAATGCAGTTGATACAACTGATCAGCAATTCCGGCTGTTTGCGAACAAAGCCCTGGAATCTGTTATCCTGGAGCTCGAGGAAAAAGAGCTGATAAACAACATTGTAGAGGAGATCAATCCCTCTTCTGTCGATTCTGTTACTGCAATCGTACCAGCAAATTCACCACTTGCAAGAAGGCTGAGAGGATATCAGCCTAATTCCAACCTCCTTGAAATGTATGGTCTTAACAATCCTGAAGTGCCAATAACAATAACCAGTTCAGGACAGAAGATATTCATCTCATCAGAGGATATATCGACTTTCACAACTGAGGAAACAAATGAAACTTCACCTCAGTCATTAAATGCAGAACTTACCGGAAGGGTAACGAACAAAATTGTGTTCCTTGAGAATATAATGGAAAAGATCCTTCGTAAAACGCCAGATATCAGGGAAAGAGTTGATCCGGAAGAAACCAGGGTTTTGCTCAGAAACGCTCTGAACAACGTAGGTATAAATCTTGATTTTGAATTTTCCATTCGCTCGGGCCAATACGGAATAATCTGGAAAACACCTGGTTTCACCGAAAAACCGGGAACTAACAAATTTATTATTCAGCTTTTCCCAAACGATCCTGTCCCAAGCCAGAATCAGCTGGTGCTCTATTGCCTGCAGGAACAGCAGTACAAATTTGCGCAAATAGGGAATCTTGGATTCCTGTCCATTTTGTTTACGCTTCTGCTGTTGATACTTGCCACAAGCACTTTAATAGTGATTTTTCGCCAGAAAAAAATGTCAGAGATCCGGAATGATTTCATCAATAATATGACACACGAGCTGAAGACCCCAATTTCGACAATCTCATTAGCCTCTCAGTTGATGGCAGATAAAACGATCTCCGATGAGAAAAAAAGCTTTGACAACCTGGCCAAAATTATTTCTGACGAAAGCATGAGACTTAAATTTCAAGTTGAAAAAGTTCTGCAAATGGCTATTTTTGAGAAAACCAGGATGAAATTAAGTCCGGTAAATCTCGATATCCATACCATACTGACAAACGCTATTGAGAATTTTGCTCTCCAGATCGAGAACAGAAATGGAATAATCCGCCAGAACTTAAAGGCTGAATCGTCATTTGCACTGCTTGATGAGATTCACTTCCTGAATGCCATTTCGAACCTGATAGATAATGCAATCAAATATTCGAAAGATCCGCCTGACATAACCATTTCAACACGAAATGTCAAAAAAGGAATTATCATAACTGTCGAAGACAAAGGGATCGGGATCAGCAAGGAAAATATTAAAAGAATCTATGATAAATTTTACCGTGTCCCTTCGGGGAACGTCCATGATGTAAAAGGATTCGGACTTGGTTTGAGTTATGTTAAGAAAATAATTGAAGAACATAACGGTACTATTAAGGCTGACAGCCATATTAATAAAGGAACAAAATTTACTCTCTTTATTCCTCAAAACGGATATAAATGAAAAGCACTAGAATTCTTCTGGCTGAAGATGATATCAATCTTGGCAACCTCCTGAAAAACTATCTGAATGTAAAGGATTTTGAGACCTCTCTCTTTCCTGACGGTGCTCAGGCAATGAAATCATTTTCGGATGGCATATATCATTTGTGTATCCTTGATATTATGATGCCGGAAATGGATGGCTTAACACTGGCGAGGGAGATTCGTAAGATCAATCCGCTTATACCGATAATATTTCTGACCGCAAAAAGCCAGAAGGAAGATATCCTTGAAGGTTTCAGGACCGGGGCTGACGATTATATCACAAAGCCATTTTCGATGGAAGAATTATTGTACAGGATACAGGCCATACTTAAAAGGACATGCAGCTCCGCTTCCGGAAGGAAAGAGGACCAGTATACTATCGGCAAATACACTTTTGATTCTTTGAAACAGCAGCTTATTTTCGAAGGTCAGGCTATTAAACTAACAACAAAAGAATCAGAGCTGCTCGAACTCCTTTGCAGACACGGAAGCAGCATCCTGGAACGTAATTTTGCCCTGAAAACAATATGGATCGATGATAATTACTTCAACGCCAGAAGCATGGATGTATACATAACCCGATTAAGGAAATATCTTAAAAAAGATCCGGCTGTCAAAATTCTTAACGTCCATGGAAGAGGGTATAAGCTGTTGACCTGAGATATGCCACAATGTCCGGATAAAGAAGCCGGATCAGGTCCGGCCGGTCAATCTAATTTCAGAACTGCAAGAAAAGCCTGTTGCGGCACCTCAACGTTACCTATCTGACGCATTCGCTTTTTCCCTTTCTTCTGTTTCTCAAGAAGCTTCCTTTTCCTCGTAATATCACCTCCGTAACACTTGGCAGTAACATCTTTTCTTACTGCTTTAACTGTCTCCCGGGCTATTATCTTTGCACCGATGGCAGCCTGTATCGCAATATCAAATTGCTGACGGGGAATAAGCTCTTTTAGCTTTACACACATTTTACGGCCGAATTCGTAAGCATGACCACGGTAGATAAGTGTTGAAAGAGCGTCTACCATTTCACCGTTAAGAAGGATATCAAGCCGAACCAGATCGGCTTTCTGATAATCGGTATAATAATAATCGAATGATGCATATCCTTTTGAAATACTTTTCAGTTTATCATAAAAATCAAATACAATTTCTGAAAGCGGCATTTCAAAAGTCAGTTCAACCCTGTCCCTTGTCAGATACACCTGATTCTTCATTACACCCCTTTTATCAATGCACAGCTTCATTATAGTGCCGGTGTAATCAGATTTTGTTATTACCTGAGCAATTATATATGGCTCTTCAATCCTCTCAATATAGTTTACCAACGGTAGGCCTGAAGGATTATGGACATCAATTGTTTCACCTCTGGTTGTAATAACCTTGAATGATACATTGGGTACAGTTGTAATTACGTCCATATTAAATTCTCTGTCAAGACGTTCCTGGACTATTTCCATATGGAGCAGACCAAGGAAACCGCACCTGAATCCAAATCCAAGTGCTGCAGATGATTCAGGTACAAATGTCAGGGATGCATCATTTAGCTGAAGCTTTTCAATTGAATTCCTCAGATCCTCATATTCATCAGCGTCAACCGGATACATACCGGCAAAAACCATCGGTTTAACCTCTTCGAATCCTGCAATTGCTTTATCACAGGGATCATTTACATGTGTAATTGTATCTCCAACCCTTACTTCCGAAGCATCTTTTATGCCGGAGATTATATATCCGACATCTCCACATCTCAGTACTTCACGAGGACTCTGTTTTAGCTTGAGAACCCCTATTTCTTCTGCGTTATATTCATGGCCGGTGCTTACAAATTTTACTCTGTCATTGCGGTTTATAGTACCGTTCAGGATTTTAAAATAGGCAATTATTCCCCTGAATGAATTGAATATAGAATCAAAAATAAGTGCCTGCAGAGGTGCTTCCGGATCGCCTTTCGGTTGAGGGATATGGTTTATGATATCGTCAAGTATTCTGTCGATACCCATCCCTGTTCTTGCGCTTGCTTCAATGATATCTTCCCGGTTACAGCCAACCAGGTCAACTATCTGGTCTTTAACCTCTTCCGGCATTGCATTCGTCATATCCATTTTGTTAAGCACCGGAATTATTTCAAGGTCGTGGTCGATTGCCATATAGAGATTTGAAATCGTCTGCGCCTGGATACCCTGGGTTGCATCAATGACAAGAAGTGCGCCTTCGCAAGCTGCAATCGATCGTGAAACTTCATACGAAAAATCGACATGTCCCGGAGTATCAATAAGGTTCAGAAAATATTTCTTTCCCTTATCGAAATATTCCATCTGGATTGCATGGCTTTTAATCGTTATGCCCCTCTCCCTCTCAAGATCCATATTATCAAGGATCTGATCCTGGTATTCCCTTTCCGTTATTGTATTTGTTTTCTCAAGCAGCCTGTCAGCCAGGGTGCTTTTACCATGATCAATATGGGCTATTATACAAAAATTGCGGATATTCTCCATCCGGAAATAGTTGTTTAAATCAGGTGCAAATATAGAAAATAGTAAGGGCGTTGCATGCAACGCCCTACGAAATCGTTTGTTATAATCAACTCCCCTTCAAAAGACAGGGGGCAAATCTTACATCATCCCCGGCATTCCACCACCCATTCCCTGAGGCGGCATACCCGGATGATCTTCTTTCTCTTCTACAATAACAGCTTCTGTTGTAAGGAACATTCCTGCAACTGATGCTGCATTTTCGAGAGCAACGCGAACAACCTTAACCGGATCAATGACACCTGATTTTGTAAGCTTTTCATAACTGTCAGTCTGTGCATTGTAACCATAATCACCTTTGCCTGATTTTACATTATGAACTACTACGGCACCTTCCCTGCCTGAATTGGCAGCTATCTGACGTAAAGGTTCTTCTATTGCACGTTTGATTATTTCGATACCTGTTGTCTGATCTTCGTTATCACCTTTCATTCCTTCAAGTGCAGATATAGCGCGGATATATGCAACACCGCCACCGGGTACTATACCCTCTTCAATTGCAGCGCGGGTAGCATGAAGTGAATCGTCGACCCGGTCTTTCTTCTCCTTCATCTCAACCTCAGAAGCTGCGCCGATATAAAGAACTGCGACACCACCTGCAAGCTTGGCAAGACGTTCCTGCAGCTTCTCTTTATCATAATCAGATGTGGTTGTCGTCATCTGCTGTTTGATCTGGCCAACACGGGCTTTAATCATTTCTTTGTCGCCAAAGCCATTAACAATTGTTGAATTTTCTTTATTGACAGTTACTTTCTCAGCTGTACCAAGCATATCAAGAGTAGCATGTTCAAGCTTTAGACCTTTTTCTTCCGAGATGACTGTTCCGCCAGTAAGAATAGCTATATCTTCAAGCATTTCTTTCCTTCTGTCGCCAAAACCCGGAGCTTTAACTGCACATACCCTGAGGGATCCACGGAGACGGTTCACAACAAGTGTTGCAAGAGCCTCACCTTCAACATCTTCAGCAATAATTAAAAGCGGTTTCCCGGTCTGAGCCGATGACTCAAGAATAGGAAGCATATCTTTCATTGAAGATATTTTCTTGTCATAAATAAGAATATAAGGATTTTCGAGTTCTGCTTCCATTTTTTCAGTGTTGGTGACAAAGTATGCGGATATATATCCACGGTCAAATTGCATACCTTCAACAACATCAACATGAGTAGTAGTGCCCTTGGATTCTTCTACAGTTATAACACCTTCCTTGTGGACTTTACTCATAGCCTCAGCAATAAGTTTTCCAATTTCTTCGTCATCGTTAGCTGAAATCCTGGCAACTTGTTCGATCTTTGCCAGATCATCGCCAATGACAGTAGCCTGTGAAGCAAGATGTTTAACAACTTTTTCAACTGCTTTATCGATACCTCTCTTAACATCCATAGGATTTGCTCCTGCAGTTATATTCTTCAATCCGACATTAATAATTGCCTGTGCCAGAACAGTTGCAGTTGTGGTTCCATCACCTGCTATCTCTCCGGTTTTTGAAGCAACTTCCTTAACCATCTGAGCTCCCATGTTTCTGTAGGGATCTTTCAATTCTATTTCCTTTGCCACTGTAACGCCATCTTTGGATATCTGAGGGGCGCCGAATTTCTTTTCAAGGACAACATTCCGGCCTTTCGGTCCGAGGGTTACTTTAACAGCATCTGCAAGCTGATCAACGCCCTCTTTCAGGAGAGCCCTTGCTTCAATATTGTATTTTATCTCTTTTCCCATGTTTATTTAGTTTTATTGGTTTATGAATTAAGCTATAAAAAGAATATCCGACTGTGAGATAAGCAGATAGTCTTCACCATCAACGGTGAGTTCCTGCCCGGAATATTTGCCATAGAGGACCTCATCCCCCTTTTTGATTTCCATCTCTTCATCTTTTTTTGCTGCTCCCACCAGAACGACTTTCCCCTGACGAGGTTTCTCTTTAGCGGAATCAGGAATAATGATCCCACTGGCAGTTTTAGCTTCAGCTTCATAAGGTTTTACTAAAACCTTTCCTGCCAGAATTTTACCTTTTAATTGTGCCATTTTAATTATTTTTAGAGTTAAACAATATTTTCCGACTCCCTTTACGATCATAATCTATGCCAAACAGGAGAATCTGACATTTTTAAATATAAAAGTGTCAGTTGAATGACAATCTGACACTTTAAGAATTTCTTGTAATGCTGATAGGACTATTCAGGTTGAGTTTCCCCGGGTGCAGACGGAGTTGTTGAAGTTGGTGGAACTGCTGTCGGGAGTGTTGGGATCGCATTCGGATCGACTGCATTTTCGATCTGGGTACTAATCCTCGACTGTTCCGCTGTTTCACCACGTGGAATTGTGGCTGTTGCTACAACGCACAGGATAAGAATTGCAGCCGCAAGAGTCCATGTCGATTTTTCAAGGAAATCAGCTGTTTTGCGGATTCCCATTGTTTGCCCTGCCGATGTAAAATTGGCGGCCAGACCTCCTCCTTTTGAATTCTGAACAAGGACGATCAGTACCTGGAATACACAAGCGACTATAATTAATATTGATATGAAAATATATATACCCATCTCCTTACTTTTTAATTAGCTCTTTAACTTTTTCAATCAGAGACGCAAAGTAACTGCTTTTTTCCGGAAATTTCAAACTTATTCTTTCATAAATATCTATTGCCTTTGAGTAATAGCCCTGTCTGACATATATTCTGGCAAGCGTTTCTGTTAGTAATCCTTCACTCTCCTCAACAAACGGCTTAGATATATCTTCATTCGGAGTTGCACTCTTCCCTGCAGGTGGCTCAATTCTTGGATTTGCCAGGATAAATTTATCTATCAGTTCCGATTGCAGATGTTTTGAATCTGCTCTTATTGCTTTCTCCTCCACTTCACTGTTCTCAGGACTATCTTCCTGCGAACTTACATTCGTTTCAAGCTCGAGAAGATCAGCCTTCTCATAAACAGAGAAGCCCGGATCCATGTAAAATATTTTTTCTTCAATTTCACCCGACTCTTCGTCGACAATAATTATTGTTGCACTTGAATCATTTAAATCAGAAGATTCCGATATAACAACTGAATGATCATCTGTACTGCTTTCAGATTTATTTTCAAGCGTATCCTTTTCTATTTCGTCGATAAGCTGATCACTGCTTTTTGCCGACTCGATAACTGTTTGCTGACTATCTGATTTATAATCTGATGCAGGTTCGGCGGAGAGAACTTCAGGTATGTTCTTATTGTTTGCTTTCGGTACTTTTTTCAGAAAATAGTATAAAACTTCACGGTTTGCGATATGCATAGCCGAACTCCTGAGCTGATTTTCGAACCTGACATCAGCTGTATTCTGAAGTCCCTTGAGTAACAGCATATACGCACTTTGGAAATAGGGAAATATGGTTATAAGCTCACTTACCTCTCCCATCATCTGACGATCGGCAGGTCCGTAATCTTCCACCATTTTCAGAAAGTCATTCCTGTTCATTCCGTTTACCAGTTCACAAACGCCCTGTTAAAAATATCTTCAACCAGCAGTTCGACTATCTTGTCAGAAAGTTCTTTCTCAACCTCACTCAGGTCAAGATTGCTGTTATAATCCTCATATCTTGAGAAACTCTGTTCGTAGCTGAAGTCAGGATCAACAGCATTAGTGAATTTGACTCTGACAGTAATTGTAAACCTGTTGGTTGCTGCCTGTGCGTCGGCTGCAACTGTAAGGGGTTTAGTATTATAATCCGTTATTTCTCCCTCAAAATTTACATCTCCTATATCATTGGTTACCCCCAGATTTGTCTGGGCCTTGCATTTATCAATAAGAGCATCTGTAAGGTACTGGCTCAATCCTGTCTGTATAATGCTTGCCCTGTTCTGAAAATACTGAATGCTTACTGTCCTGACATCCGGAGAAATGCTGGCTCCTGAGAATGAATAGCTTACCTTACAACCATAAAAAAGGATTACTCCTGCAGCAAAAATAATATATGGCAGGCTGGTTATGGAGAATATCCTCTTTATTTTACATATCAATGCCATATTCCTTTATTTTCCTGTAGAGGGTTCGTTCTGATATTCCAAGCTCATGAGCTGCCATTTTTCTTTTTCCTCCAAATTTTTCAAGAGCTTTCCTGATCATTTCAACCTCCTTACCGGCAAGAGATAACGATTCCTCAACAATCTCTTCAGTATCCTGGATATTATCCCTGTCCTGCATCGGGGAAAAATCCGTGGCACGGGTTTCTGTTACGTGAGCAGCGACTTTTTCTCTCTTAGTTTCACTGATGAGATTTTTAAAGACGGTCGAACTTGATTCATCTAAAGGTATGTCGATCTCCCCGTGTTGGATAAGGTCATAGACCAGCTTCTTAAGATCATTCATATCACTTTTCATATCAAAGAGAATTTTATACAGAATTTCTCTTTCGGATGAAAAGGATCTCTCATCATCTTTTTTAATTAGTGCGGGAAGCCTGACTCCATCGTAATCGGGAATATAGGCCCTGAGTGTTGACGCTTTTATCTCCCGTTCCTTTTCAATTATTGAAATTTGTTCGGTTATGTTTTTAAGCTGCCTTACATTACCAGGCCAGGAGTAATTTAAAAGGATGTTTTTTGCCTCTCCGTCCAGTCTGATAGCCGGCATCCTGTATTTTTCAGCAAAATCGACAGAAAATTTTCTGAAGAGCAGTATTATATCTTCACCTCTCTCCCTGAGAGAAGGGATCTTTATAGGAACCGTATTGAGCCTGTAAAAGAGATCTTCCCTGAATCTGCCATTGTCAATGGCTCTGGTGACGTCAACATTACTGGCTGCTATCACTCTCACATTCGTTTTCTGAACTTTTGATGAGCCCACCCTTATAAATTCTCCGGTTTCCAGCACTCTGAGAAGCCGTACCTGGGTAGATAACGGGAGTTCAGCAACTTCATCAAGGAAGATTGTACCTCCGTCGGCCACCTCGAAATATCCTTTACGGCTGTCAGTTGCACCTGTGAATGAGCCTTTTTCGTGTCCGAACAGTTCGGAATCGATTGTTCCTTCAGGTATGGCACCACAGTTTACTGCAATATAGGGTCCGTGCTTTCGCACGCTGAAACTATGAATAACCTGCGGGAATACTTCTTTACCTGTCCCGCTTTCACCGGTAACAAGAACTGAAAGATCAGTCGGGGCAACCTGGACGGCTATATCAATTGCACGGTTAAGCCCATCATAATTACCTATTATGCTAAATCTCTGTTTTATATTTTGCAGATCCCTCATGTAATTTTTATGCTGGTGCGAATTTAAGATATTTTTAAAACATTGGGAAATGCATTTTTCGTAAATTCGCAGGATGATAAAGGAGTCTGGATATCAATTCACCGGCATTATTCCTGCACGTTATGCTTCAACAAGGTTTCCTGGGAAACCACTGGCAATGATCGGAGGTAAATCCATGATCCAGAGGGTTTATGAACAATCCCGGAAGTCAATAGATGAAGTCTATGTTGCTACCGACGATGACAGAATCTACGAAGCTGTTAAGAGATTCGGGGGAAAAGTCATTCTGACTTCATTAAACCATCAGAGCGGAACTGACCGTTGTGCGGAAGCTGTTGATATAATAATGGATAACACCGGTAAAGTAATTGATATAGTGATAAACATACAGGGTGATGAACCTTTTATAAGACCTGCACAAATAGATCTGCTGAAGGAGTGCTTTAACGACAGCAATGTGGAGATCGCCACTCTGATAAGGGAAGCCGGTTACGGTGAAGATATTTTTAATCCAAACCAGCCAAAAGTAATTGTTGATTCAGGAGGAAATGCAATTTACTTCAGCAGAGCGGCGATCCCTTTTATAAGGGATTCAGAACCGGCAAAATGGTCGGAAAAACATACTTTTTATAAGCATATCGGGCTATATGCTTATAAAACTGAAACCCTTAAAAAGATTACCAGGTTATCAAGAAGCAAGCTTGAAATAGCTGAATCGCTTGAACAAAACAGGTGGGTTGAAAACAGATTCATGATAAAGTGTGCTCTTACAGAATGGGAAAGTATCGCTATTGATACTCCTGACGACCTCAACCGGACGATATCGCAGCTTGATAATTTTATTTAAAAAAATTACTAACTTTAGCACAGTTTTTGATAGAGATAAATAAACGGTACCTATGAAAAAGAGTTTACTCTTTACTCTTTTTATTGTTTTTTTCGTAAGCCTTCAGGCTCAGAAGGATACCGCTAATATTGCCTTAAGTCCAGTGCAAAAAAGTGCTCTGGCTGCCGATGCTGCCGGTAACATAACTATATATCCGGTTCCGGTCAGGGATAATTTTTTTACTATCCGCTGCGATAAAGAGTTCTCGTTTGTAAAGGTCACAAACATTATCGGACAGGATATCTTCAAGGAGAGATACAGTACTCCTCTGACAACCACAAAAGTAATTCTTGATGATCCGAGAAGAGGTATGTATCTTGTTTCAATCCTCTTCAACGATGGAGTCAAAGTTGTGAAGAAAATTATGATTGAACAGACTGAATAGGGAATAATTGCCTCATTTTTACGTGCTTATAAGGGATGATTCTCTGCAAAAACAATTAATAAAATTTTTCGATAAACAATCACGTTTACCATTTGTTTAACATCTGGAAAATATTTGTGAGTATTCACATTATTGAATATTGAAGCCATGGAAGAAGGAGTTAATGTATTTTCGATTAAAGATCTTGAGAATTTTTCAGGAATAAAAGCTCATACAATAAGGATATGGGAGAAGAGATATCGCATTCTAGAGCCTGACAGGACCGATTCAAACATAAGATTCTATAATGAATCCGAATTAAAAAAGATCCTGAATGTAGCCTACCTGAACAGGAACGGTTTTAAAATTTCCAAAATTGCACGGCTAAGCGATGATGAGCTTACCCAGCAGGTAGTAACTATAAGCAGCGCTATGGATGATTCTGACAGGGATTTTCAGCCGGGGAAAATACTAATGTCGGCAATAAGGTTCAGTGAAGACCAGTTCAAGGAATCGCTAATGCCATTTATAAAAACTTATGGAATTGAAACGGCCTATCCCGCCTACTTCTATCCTCTCCTTGAAAAAGCCAGGATCCTCTGGCAGACCGGAAGCCTGTCAAGAGCTCAGGAACAATTCATAAGAAATACGATAGGACAGCTGATAATTATTGAGGATAACCTCCTTAAATCATCATCGGGCAGGGTCGGACCGGCTGTTGCAATGATAAATATATCTGATAATCTTGCTGACAATAACTTTCTGTTCTACAAATATGTACTAAAGAAACGTGGTTTTGACATTATTTTTACAGGAGGGATATTGCCTTCAGCTGAAGTTTTTGAAATCTATAAGATAAAACCATTCGATTACCTTGTGGTAAACTCAAAAGCTCTTGATTTTACAAGAGAGAAGACCGCTTATTTCACCAACCTGGCAAAATCCCTTTTGATCAAGAAGATTATTTTTACAGACTCCCGGGAGAACTTTGACCGGAAAGAGGAAAATAATCTGATTGTTACTTCCGATCCTTCCGGTTTCATCCGGGTTGCTGATAGGATGGTTATCTGAGAAGCTCCAGGAAATGATCCTTTTCATCACTGAGATCAACAGACGGAATTCTCTGTGTCAGTGAATCGATCTTCAGGATCATTGTTTCCGCGAACTTCTTTATTTCAGCACTGGAATCAGATTGTATCCTGTGAGAAACCGCCTTGGATATTGCATTGACTTCATTCCATATTTCTTTTGCCCTGTCATCAAGATAGCAATTTGAAAATGCCTCCCAGATATATTCAACTGCTGATGAAGAGGGATGAAGCATATCGTCGTTGTAGTAACGGTAATCCCGGAGATCATCCATAAGCAGCTCATAGGCAGGAAAATAATCAGGATTTGAATTATGTTTCAGCAATTCCTCAACAGCAAGAAAAAGAACTGATTTGCTTACCTGGTTACCATGGGGACCATCTTTCCAATGACGGACAGGACTGATAGTAAATACTACTTTAAGATCCGGGTACTCCGAGATCAGTGTGTCAAGCCGATTATTCCATAATTTGACAATATCATTTACTGCCAGCAATTCGTGGGTAAAACAGGAAGAAGGTATCTTATGGCAGTTTGAGACAATGCGACCTGTCTCTTTCCATCTGAAGACCCTGGCTGTTCCGAATGTAATAAAGAGAAAACGGGCCCCTGCCAGGAATTTTCGCGCCTCATCCAGCCGTAAGTTAACAGATTCAAGAGTTTTGGCAGGATTGCTGGAGGAGAAATCCATATAATGATCAAAACTCAGCCACATGCCTTTATAATCGTACAGGTCCTTAATATTATAATGTTCCCCTGAAAGAATTCTGTCAATAGTATTACATACTGAAACAGGATTGTATATAGTTCCAGCCGGGTTTATCATGACCGGCAGATGCCCGAGTTCAAATTTCCTTCCGATGGAGGCTGCAAAGCATGATCCGATGAAGAGTGCCGGATCATTATAGGTAATCTTCAATCCGGAAGGTGCTATATCAAAAGTTGTCCTGAGTTCCATAATTATTTAAGATATTTATTATGAGATCATTTTTACAATCCAGTCACGCAAATATGCAAAGACTTCTTTATTAAATGGTTCATTATGAAGTTCGTGATATCCTCCATCCCATATCTTCAGCTCCGCCAGTTTTGTTTTTGATGCAAATTGCCGGCTCCCTTCAGGTGAGCAGATCTTATCATCACTGCCGTGCATAAGAAGCAAAGGGATCTTTAATTCCGATGCATTATCCAGTGAGAAACTCGCAGCAGTCATTGCATTATGAATAAGGGATACAGATATACTGTAGTGAACAAGAGGATCAGCTTTGTACTTTTCAACCACCTCCTTGTCGTGAGACATATGATCTACCACAAGTCCTGATGGCTGAAGCAGTCCGGGGAAAATATTTTTCAATAACGAAGCCAGAGCCAGCTTCGATTTATCTGGCTCAAATGATAACTTCAACCAGGGTGATGTAACAACAACCCCTTTCATTTCAGGCTTTTTACGGAGAATATAGTCAAGGACTATCCCCCCGCCCAGGCTATGCCCGTACAGAAAAACAGGGATTTCCGGGAAAGTACTTTTGACACTTTTATAAAGAATATCTATCATCTCATCAGTTGATGAGTAGCTTTTGATATACCCTCTTTTCCCGTCAGAACGACCGTGCCCTGGTAAATCTACTCCTGTAAAACCGATGCCCTCATTGTTGAGCCACCCATACCAGGAAGTATACCTCTGGATATGTTCCCCAAGACCATGTACAAATATGATGACAGCCCGGGTATTTTCTCCCGGACTGGCAATTAATCCTCTCAGTACCTGCCCGTTCTTAAGTTTAATGCTGTAATCCATTCTTTTTTTTTTAAAAATACAAAAGTTTATTAATCTACTCCTGCAATTAAACAATTAATATCTTTTTTATATGAAGCTCCGGCAACGAAGAAATCTTGTACACATTTGACCAATAGAGATCCCGGAATGCTAATTCAATTATCAATAATCTATTTATACAAAATTTATAATCCCCCACTTTGAATCACCGTAATTAATTGATATCCTTTTGTTTCCCATAACGCACTTATTTAGAATGGGTTTAGATTATAAGGAATTTAAGATATTAAGATTTGTTTATCTTTTATTATTGACATAAATTTGATCCGTACAATTAAAACAGATTAACTATGACAACATTTGAATTCACCAGCAGTCTGATAGGCATGAAGCCTAACCTTCAAAGGTTTGCCATGAGTCTTACATATGATCGTGATACAGCACTTGATCTGGTACAGGATACTTATCTCAAGGCAATAACATATAAGGATAAATTTGTCGATTACACAAATTTGAAAGCCTGGGTCTTTACTATAATGAAAAATACATTCATAAATAATTACAGGCGGAATGTCAAGGAAAATACAATTATTGATTCAACGCGTGATCTCTACTTTATCAATCAGCCACAAGACAAGGGATTCATATCACCGGAATCAAAATACTCCGAAGCTGAAATTGAAAAGGCAATTGATTCACTTGAGGATGAATTCAGGATCCCTTTCAGGATGCATATCGAGGGTTATAAATATAAAGAGATCGCTGATGAGCTTGGATTAAAGATCGGGACAGTAAAAAGCAGGATATTTTTTACGCGTCAGAAACTTATGCTGATGCTTAAGGATTACGTTAAATAGTACTCGTTTTTAGTCAGGTTTGGTTTTTAGGGTAAAAGGGGTGTCATATTATATCCCTTTTTACTTCCGTATAGACCTGAATATGATTCCTGCTATAACAAAGAGAAGAAATATGCCTGTTACTATCCATGCCCATTTATTGGGCGTCTTCGATTCAGCCCACATAACATATGGTTCTGTAATGAAGAAATCTGATTTGACTGGCCACTGCATCATACCGTGTCGAATCAGCAAAGCCGTTTGCTCCTATAAGTTCTCCTGGCATGACAATCCTGAGGGTGTAGTCATCAAAATTGAAAAAGAGCATTTCAGCAACAACGTTAGCCGCAGAATCTGCTTCAACCTGAAATTTCTGTCCATTCTCCTCCCCAAGGAAATCCTTGAAAATTATTCCATTATTCCACAGAGAATCAAAATCATTGCCGAAGGTTTCAACAAGTTTTATGAATTCCTCTTCGCGGGCTTTTAATGATTCCTTTGACAGATCAGGGCCGGTTTTCCCTGCCGTAAGCCTGACAAATTCTGCAGACCATTCTGATGCCATGCATTTTAAAATCCAATAGTCTGTTTTCTTACTTATTGTATCACTCAGGGCTTCGTATTTCACGCTGTCGGGACCATTCTTCTTTTCATCTGTTATAACATCCGGGGAATAGTACCATTTCAATTCCTCCTTATTCAGAAAATCCGACAGAGGATAGCCATTCTCAAGTCTCTTTTCGATGATTTCAGCAAAACCGGTACTCTGTATTAAACCATTTGAATGCTTCTTTTAAATTCAGTTCTGCGCCGGGAATCTCGGTTTCCGCTGCTATCGGCAAGATATGACTGATTCAGTTCGTCAATATTCCCGAACAGTTTCTCTGCTCTTTTCACCCAGATCGTATCTTCGCCTACCATCATTCTCAAGAGAATCCCTCACTGTCCAGGTACTGTCATAAGGTACCTGCACATCAGACACTTCAAATTTTTTCCGGATGTTCTTCATTTCGATCCTGCGTGTAATTGATCCGTCAGGATGAACAATGTCTGTAACAACAGTTTCAGGTTCATCACAGGAAACAATCATAACAAGAATGAACGTTATTGCAACCTTCAGTGATTTTGTCTTCATGACATTACAGATTAAATCTCTTTTTATTTGTTTCTTTCAGTTTCTCTTCAAGTGATTTCTTAAGATCCGGATCATCCTCGATTATTTTTATCAGGTCTTTGTACTTACTCTCAAGTTCATTATAGGAATCTGCAAACTTCTCAAGCTGCTTTTCGGTTATTGTAATGCTTCCTGCATTAATTTTTCGTATTGATAACTTTTTCAGCATCAGTTTATCCTCAAGGCCAGAATAGGGACTTCTGACAAATTGACTGCCGGTGCTTATTGTCTGGTTTTCGAGAAGGCTTATTCTTTTTAATATCAGCGATTGCTGGTATATGAACAGACCAGTGAAAAAAACTGAAACCGTGATAAGAGATACCCTCACCCATCCTATGTACACCCAACCAAAAAAGTAATCGAAGAGACTAAGATTTCGCCCTTTCTTTTTTCCGGGATGCTGAATAGCATTCAGCACCTTTTCCTCAATATCACCAATGCCTGTCAGTTCAGGTCTGGATTTTCGAAGGATATTAAGGAGACTCATGTATTTTCTTTTTTCTGCAGCCATATCACATGTATTTTTCAAGCATTTCACCGATATTCTTTCTTGCATAATACAGGTTTGCCTTTATGTTCCTCCGGCTCATTCCTGTTATTTCAGAGATCTCCTCCGGAGTCATCTCTTCAAGGTCGCTAAGGATAAATACAGATTTTTGCGTCGGGCTCAGCTTTTCTGTCATTAGAGAAATGATCATTGCCGTTTCGCTGTTCTCAAGGGCAGAAGCAGATTCGTCCGAAATACGGTTCGATATAAGAGCCCATGTCTTGTCATCTGCCCTTTCTTCCGGCATTTTTTTCTTCCTCCTCAACTGGTCATAGCACTTGTTCACCACTATTCTGTAAAGCCATGTCTTAAAGCTCCCGGCTGATCGGATTTTTCCGAGCTTTGACCATATCGTAACCATGGTTTCCTGAACAACATCCTTTGCAAGATCTTCATCACCAAGCATTCTGAAAGCCACTGAGAATGCAAACGGAGAAGAAATCCCAATAAGTTTTCTGAAACTCTGCAGATTGCCGTTCCTGCAATTCTCTATTAACTCCGGATCAACCAAAATTTTATCGTTATCTGTTATAAAGACGATGTATCAGGAGAAAAGTAAAAACAAAAGTTAATTAATTTTAAGAATTAACAGAACGGAATGCAGCTTCTATGTTCCGTTTAAAATCGGGGAATTTAATTCTTACCAGAGCTGTTTTGCTGAAATAATCATTGAACTGATCTTCGGTAAGCGATTGCCAATCATCACGCGTCATGTTCGCCACTTTCTCATTAATTGTAAATTCAGGATGAGAATTTGGTTCTATATTTTTATTCCAGGGACAAACCTCCTGGCAGAGGTCACAACCATATACTCTTCCTCCAAGTTTTGGAACTATCTCTTCCGGTATCGGCCCCCTGTTCTCAATTGTCCTGTTTGAAATGCACTTTCTGGTATCAATTGTCCTGTTTTCATTGATGGCGCCGGTAGGACAGGCATCAATGCATAACCTGCAACTACCACAATATTCCCCTTTAAATGGTTCATCATAATCAAGTTCGATGTTCAGCATTAAAATGCCAATAAAGAAGAACGAACCTATCTCTTTGCTAATCGTTATTGAATGACGGCCCTGCCAGCCCAGTCCCGCTTCACTGATCCAGGATTTCTCATGAAAAAATCCGGTATCGCAAAATGCCTTGCCTCCAGCTTCAGGGATCATAATTTTAATAAAATCCAGTATCTTTTCAAGCTTTGGAACAATAACACTGTGATAGTCCATGCCATACGTATACCGTGAAAGAACAGGTACTCCCTTTCCATTCTGCCTGTTTTCCGAATAATAGCTGATACCGGCCACAACAAGTGATTTTGTACCAGGGAAAACGAGCTCCGGGTTGAACCTTTTTTCAGGCTCCCTTGCAAGGTATCCCATCTTGTCATTCATTCCTGCCTCAAGCCATTCACTGATGACAGGCACCCGCTCCGTGAGGTCACGAACTTTCGCCATGCCGCAAATATCAAATCCTGCTTCATGGGTCTTCTTTTTTATCTGCTGCGACAGATTCTTTCTTTCGGCTGTATCCATAATATTCTTATAGAAATCCAAGCTCAAGCTTTGCCTCATCGCTGAGCATGCTTTTATCCCAGGGCGGATTAAAAGTAAGTTTAAAATCAATATCCTTTACTCCGCGGGTGCCTACAACTTTATATTTTACTTCTTCAACAAGTTGTTCAGCCAGGGGGCAATTTGGAGCTGTGAGAGTCATAGTGATGTGGGCAATATGATCGTCATCAATACTGATATTATAAATAAGTCCAAGATCATAAATATTTACAGGGATCTCGGGATCAAAGATGCTTTTTAATACATCCACAATCCTGGTTTCTATTTCAAGTTGTTCAGTAGCATCCATATCTCATTATTTGGTCTTTTGTCTTTTGTCTTTGATCTTCAAAACTCACCCTTAACCCCCCACCTGTAGGGAATGTTAAAATTTGCCTGATGCCTGATGCCGGTCACCGGTCGCCTTAAATGCGATAGCATATAATTTCATCTGACGCACCATTGAAAGAAGTCCGTTTGATCTGGTTGGTGACAGATTCTGCCTTAATCCTATTCTGTCGATGAAATAGAGTTCGGTTGAAATAATTTCATCCGGTGTTCTGTCGGAAAGGACCCTTATCAGCAAAGCAACAATCCCCTTTGTGATAATAGCATCACTATCAGCGGTGAATCTGATCCTGTTACCGTTAAATTCCGGGTGAAGCCACACCTTTGACTGGCAACCTTCAATTAAATAATCTTTGATCTTGAATTTCGGATCAATCATTGGCAGATCTTTCCCCAGATCTATCAGTAAATTATACTTCCCCATCCAATCCTCAAACAATGAAAATTCATCTATTATCGTATCCTGTACTTCGTTAATCGTCATAATATTTTTAAGCAAACATATCAATCACCTTTTCAATTCCTGTGCCAAGGATATCAATCTCTTCCCTTGTATTATAAAAACACATCGATGCCCTCACTGTTCCGTCAATACCGAATCTGCCCATAACAGGCTGTGCACAATGAGTTCCGGTACGTACTGCAATGCCCAGTTTGTCAAGTATCATTCCCGTATCGTACATATGTATCCCTTTAAGGAGAAATGAAATTGTTGATATCTTACTCTCAGAATTTCCGTATATCTTCAATCCCTTAATCCCTGATAGTCTGTCGGTTGCATAAGCGAGAAGTTCTTTTTCCCTCAATGCAATATACTCTCTTCCCACTGACAGGATATAATCCAGGGCACTACCCAGACCTATCGCAGCCGGAAAGTTCATCGTCCCGGCTTCAAATTTAAAGGGAAGTGCACCATAAGTAGTTTTTTCAAATGTCACATTTTCGACCATGTCTCCTCCACCCTGGTAAGGAGGAAGCTCTGTAAGCCATTTTTCTTTTCCGTACAGAACCCCTATACCGGTTGGTCCGTAAATCTTATGTCCCGAGAAAACATAAAAATCACAATCTGATGCCTTGACATCGGTGTTACCATGCTGGATGCCCTGTGCCCCATCGATAAGGACAGGTACACTATTTGAATGAGCCGCCTCAATTATCTCTTTAACCGGGAGCACCGTACCGAGTGCATTAGAGACCTGTGTTACAGCTACAATCCTTGTTCTCGGATTAATCAATTTCAGATATTCATCAAATATGATCTCTCCATTATCATTTATAGGGATCACCTTCAGTTTAGATCCCTTTCTTTCGCACAACATCTGCCATGGCACAATATTCGCATGATGTTCCAGTCCGCTTATAATAATCTCATCATCTTTTTTTATATATCTCTCGCCGAATGAAAAGGCAATTGCATTTATGGAACCTGTTGTTCCTGAAGTGAAAACAATCTCCTCTTTCTTTTCAGCGTTGATAAAAAGCCTTACCTTTTCGCGGGCATCTTCATATTTCTGTGATGCAATATCGCTTAAAGCGTGCACTCCCCTGTGGATGTTACTGTTATATGACCTGAAGACCTCGTTTAGAGTATTAATTACACATTCTGGTTTCTGTGTTGTGGCACCATTATCGAAATAGACAAGAGGCTTGTCATAAACTTTCCTGCTCAAAATGGGAAAATCAGCTCTGATTTCTGAGATAGTCTTCACCTGGTAATTAGTTAAAAACATTTAATCACACAGCTGGCACATCTTGACAGCTCACCCTTCAGCCGCTGCATAACAAGATTATCCATTCTTTCCTGCAGGGCCCCGACATTGATGTTCTGAATCACTTCATGGGCAAAGCCAAACATAAGCATAAGTCTTGCTTCACGTTTATTGATACCCCGGGACCTGAGATAAAAAAGGGCATCGTCATCCAGCTGTCCGACTGTTGCACCATGACTGCATTTGACATCATCGGCATAGATCTCAAGCTGAGGCTTGGTATCCATCTTAGCGTCATCTGTTAGCAGGATATTGTTATTTCTCTGGTAGGCTGAGGTTCCCTGTGCATCCTTGTGAACATAGATACGGCCATTAAATGCCCCTGTTGCTATATCATCAAGAACCCCCTTGAACAGTTGGTTACTTGTGCAATCAGGAGATGCATGTTCGACATTTACGTAATTATCAACATGTTGGAATTTGTCAGCCAGATAGAGACCGTAAGAATTACATTCGGCACCTTTTCCTCCAAGGAAATGATGGGTACTGTTACGGACAAGTCCTCCGTGCAGTGTAATATTATTTGAAGAAGTTTTACTGTTTTTTTCCTGGTGAATAAATGTATGCGTAATCTTTCCTGCATTATTATGCTCATTCTGCACTCTGATAATATCGAAATGAGCATTTTCACCAACAAAGACTTCTGTAACAGCATTGGTAAGGAATTTCTGGGGAGAAAGTGTATGATCGCAGATGATCAGGGTTATCCCGGCATTTTTTTCAACAATTATCAGGTTGCGGTGCTGATTAAAGATATCAAAATCGGACTGTACAAGGTTTACTATCTGTACCGGTTTATTAAGAACAACTCCTTCAGGGACATATATGAAGACTCCATCGGAAGCCATTGCCGTATTCAGTTGCACAAGTCCGTCACTATCTCCGTTTATGTATTTATTATAATGAGCCTGAATTTTTTCACTGAATTTTTTTGCTGCTTCATTCAGGCTGCCGATCCAAATCCCGCCCGGAAGCTGGCGCAGTTTGTCTTTAATTGTCGGGTAGAAACCGTTCAGAAGAACCATCCCGTGAGCATCCAGATCGGTAACATCGCAACGGAATTCTTCTGCTTTTTCAAAATCTTCCTTTACCGGTATGAAGTAGTTTTTATACTCATGATCAAAAAAAGTATCAAGATTTGTATACCGGTACGTTTCATTCTTTCTTGTAGGGATTCCCAGTTGCATAAATTTCTCAATAGCCGATTCACGGAATGAGTTTATATAAGGAGAAGCCTGCTCTGATATTTTCCTAATATTTTCCTTATAAAGATTAAAATACCGTTCCGATCTTTCGGATTGATTGTTCATCACTATTCGTTTTTATCAACCTCTTTTTTAATCCATTCATAACCTTTGGCTTCAAGTTCGAGAGCAAGTTCTTTTCCGGCACTCTTCACTATCCTTCCATCATAAAGAACATGAACGACATCAGGAATAATGTAATCAAGGAGTCTCTGGTAATGTGTTATTACAATTGTTGAATTATCAGGGCGCTTCAGCTTGTTGACACCATTGGCGACAATACGGAGGGCATCAATATCCAGACCTGAGTCTGTTTCATCCAGGATGGCCAGCTTTGGTTCGAGCATTGCCATCTGGAATATCTCATTTTTTTTCTTCTCACCTCCGGAGAATCCTTCATTTACAGATCTGTTTGCCAGCCTGGAATCTATTTCCACAAGTTCTTTCTTTTCCCGCATAAGTTTCAGAAAATCTGATGCTGAAAGAGGTTCAAGACCTTTGTGTTTCCTGTGTTCGTTGACAGCAGTTTTCATAAAGTTAACCATGCTCACACCCGGTATCTCAATAGGATACTGGAACCCCAGGAAAATTCCCTCTTTTGCACGGTCTTCAGGAGACATATCAAGAAGATTTTTTCCCATATATGTGACTTCACCTTCAATAACTTCGCCGAACTCTCTCCCTGCCAGTACTCCGGCCAGTGTGCTCTTACCCGATCCGTTAGGTCCCATTATTGCATGGATTTCACCGGCCTTTACCTCCAGACTGATATCCTTCAAAATGATCTTCCCATTAATAGCAACCTTTAAATTTCTGATACTCAACATAATTCTTTTATCTTTTGCCTTTTGTCTTTTTATCTTGCCAACTGCCCCTTGCCAACTGCCAACTTCTTCCTGCCGCCTGTCGCCTTAAAATTATCCGACACTTCCTTCGAGGCTTATCTGCAGGAGTTTTTGTGCTTCAACAGCAAATTCCATCGGCAATTTATTAATTACTTCCCGGGCATATCCATTAACAATCAGAGCAATTGCATCATCTGTTGAAATTCCTCTCTGGTTGCAATAGAATATCTGATCTTCTCCTATTTTTGAGGTTGTCGCTTCATGCTCAACAATCGCAGTCTGATTATCGACCTCAATATACGGAAAAGTATGTGCCCCGCATTTATCTCCCAGCAGAAGAGAATCGCACTGAGAAAAATTCCGTGCCCCTTTTGCATTCCTGACAACTTTGACCAGCCCTCTGTAGCTGTTCTGCCCATATCCCGCAGAGATCCCTTTGGATACAATTGTACTCTTGGTATTCTTCCCTAAATGAATCATTTTAGTCCCAGTATCAGCCTGCTGATGGTTGTTGGTAACAGCAACAGAGTAAAATTCTCCCGTTGAATTATCACCAAGTAGAATACATGAGGGATATTTCCACGTAATTGCTGATCCGGTTTCGATCTGAGTCCATGAGATCTTTGAATTTTCACCCCGGCACATTCCTCTTTTAGTCACAAAGTTGAAGATCCCTCCTTTTCCATCCTTATCCCCCGGATACCAGTTCTGGACTGTAGAGTATTTTACCTCTGCATTTCTTTCGGCGATTATCTCAACTATTGCTGCATGAAGCTGGTTCTCATCCCTCATAGGTGCCGTACACCCTTCCAGGTAACTTACGTATGCTTCTTCGTCTGCTATAAGAAGAGTCCTTTCAAACTGCCCGGTATTAGCCGCATTTATCCTGAAATAAGTAGACAGCTCCATTGGACAACGGACACCTTTCGGGATATAGCAGAAGGAGCCATCACTAAATACAGCGGAGTTAAGTGATGCAAAAAAATTATCAGTGTATGGAACAACAGTCCCCAGATACCTCTTTACCATATCGGGATACTCTTTAACAGCATCACTGAAGGAACAGAATATGATGCCCGATTCAGCAAGTGTTTCTCTGAAAGTTGTCTTAACCGAAACAGAATCCATTACCGCGTCTACAGCGACACCGGAAAGATGTTTCTGCTCTTCAAGAGGTATTCCGAGCTTATCAAATGTCTTCTTCAGTTCAGGATCAATATCATCCAGGCTTTCAACAGATGTTCTTCTTTTGGGAGCCGAGTAATATATGATATCCTGGTAATTAATCGGTGGGATCTTAAGATTAGCCCATTCCGGCATTTTCATAGTCTGCCAGTGACGGAATGCTTTCAGACGAAATGCAAGAAGCCAGTCAGGTTCTTCTTTCTTCTGCGATATAATATGGATAATATCTTCATTGAGTCCTTTTGGTATGCTCTCCATTTCGATATCGGAATAGAAACCATACTTATATTCCCCGGAAGTGACATCATTTATTATTTTATCCTGACCTTTTTCCATCTAATTCCAGACAAATTATTGAACACCTTATATCTGTTAACAAACCAATCCGACCTTTGTTGGTTAAATTTAATCTAAATAAAAATTACAAAATTATACAAAAATATAATTTGCCTGATATCAGAATAAGAATTTTTGTTGTTTTCTGCATTTCATCCGGTTAATCAACAGATGAAAATTACGCATACCTGTAACTAAAAAACTGTTAAAAATGCTGAAGCTTAAGGAACCTCCGGAAAACTGATTTTAAAGATGAACCCGGAAAAGTCTGATTTTAAATTATAATTTTTATTTATATTGTGCCCCGGTTTTTACTTGGTTCTTGTATATTGAACTAGTTAAATTTCAACAATTTAAATTACAATTAAAAGGGAAAGATATGGATACCTCTGTCACATTGCCGAGTCTGTATGTTATGTTGGGGCTGGGATTTATTTTATTATGCGTCCTTACATTGCCTTTTCTGGTTAAAAAAATTGAACATAATCTTGAAGCGTTTCTGTTTGTCATGGGGGTGCTCGCTGTTACTATTTCAAGTCTCTGGAGTCTTGAGGTTGTCCGCACAGCCGTCATTTCTCCGATCAGCCTGAAACACCCTATTGTAGAGGTAGTATTTATTGCCGGGATGTTGTTCATATTTTTATCTGACAAAATAAAATCCATGACCCGGAGTTTTGAAGAAAAACTTGGCTTAAAACTGTTTGTTTTCATGCTTGTTTTTCTTCTCGGCATTTTATCTTCAGTAATTACTGCTATAATAGCAGCATTAGTGCTTGTGGAAATTATTTCTGCCCTGAAACTTGACAAAAAGACAGAAACCACAATTGTTATCTTTTCCTGTTTTTCAATCGGATTGGGAGCTGTCCTTACCCCAGTTGGTGAACCACTTTCGACAATTGCTGTCAGCAGATTAAAGGGAGACCCATATTATGCAGACTTTTTCTTCCTGTTAAGGAATCTGGCTGTGTACATAATCCCTGGTGTATTGATCTGTTCCTTTGCAGGGGCATATTATTCAAAAAGGAACCCTGTCACAGATGATACTCTCCAGAAAGATAAAGCAGAAACATATAAAGATGTTTTCATCAGGTCAGGGAAGGTATTCCTTTTCATAATGGCACTTGAACTGCTGGCAAAAGGATTTTCACCAGTTGTGGATTATCTAATGCCGCGGGTAAGTCCGCAGGCTCTCTATTGGATTAATACTATATCTGCCATACTTGATAACGCTACCCTGACAGCCGCCGAAATAACACCCAGGATGGATATTCTCCAGATCAGGGCGATGCTGATGGGACTACTCATTAGCGGAGGCATGCTGATCCCTGGAAACATACCAAATATAATTGCAGCCGGTAAGCTTAAAATCGGAAGCGGTGCATGGGCAAAGATGGCAGTTCCCTTTGGCTTAATCATGCTTGTAGTCTATTTTCTTGTCCTGTTTCTTTTCTGATATTAAGAAATCAGATCAGTTTTTTTCACGATCGCGAACAAATATTCTTAATGTCCGGGAGACTTGGTAAACAATGAGGCCCTGACTATTGTTGACTCATTGAATAAAATCGTAACTTTATAGTTAAATCTATTATTACTGAATTATGAAAAAGCTGATTCTTTCATTCTTAATATTCGTGTCATTATTGCAGTATTCGTCTGCTGAAAATGAAAAGAATATCAAAGCTTCTCTTAACCATGTCACAATATACCCCGACCGCGCCCAGCTTACTCACGAGACTAGCGTGGATTTACCTTCAGGAAATACCCTTCTTAAGCTCCAGGGGCTTTCACCATATATTGATGAACAAAGTTTACAGGTAAAAGGATACGGTGATTTCACTGTCCTTTCCGTAAACTACCAGAACAATTATCTTGAGAATCTGGAGGAACTGCCTGAAATAAAGAACATCAGGAATCAGATTGAAACGCTTCAGCTAAAAGTTGAAGATGAAAAAGCATCTATTAATGTACTCAAGGAGAAAGAGGCATTTCTCATAGCAAACAGAGCTATCCTGGTCAAGGAATCAGCATTTTCAATCGAACAGCTGAAGAGTGTCATGGACTTGTATACAAACAACATGGACCTGGTAACAACATCTGTCCTGAAGAAGAACAGACTTATAAAAGACTATGAAAAACAGATAGCTGCACTTCAGCAGCAAATTGCTGAAAGAACGGGAAAACAACAGCTTCCCTCAGGCGAGATAACAGTCGCAGTCAGCTCATCAAAACCTGTCTCAGGGAAGATGTCTTTCTCATATGTTGTAACACATGCCGGATGGTACCCTTCATACGATATAAGGGTAGATGATATCACTAAACCTGTCAACATTTTTTACAAGGCTAATGTATATCAAAGTACAGGTGTGGAATGGAAAGATGTAAAACTTAGTTTTTCAAATGCTACTCCATGGATTGCCGGTAATGTACCGGAACTCTATCCGTGGTTCATTGATTATTATACCCCGCCCCCGGCTGTTTTAATGAGGGGAAAAGCTGCAGGTGTAAGAGTGAGCGACGCTGCAGTAAGTATGGAGATTGCTGCTGAAGAAAATATGATGGCTAAACAGGCTGAAGCAGCACCGGTCATGGTTGAAAAACAGGTCGGTACAACAACAATAACATTTGATGTCGCAGTTCCTTACACAATCAAACCGGACGGCAAGATCCAGACGATTGAGATTCAGCGTGCCACATCTCCTGCTGATTACAAATATGTTGCAGTTCCAAAATTATCTCCCTACGCCTACCTTACCGGAGAAATTATCAACTGGGCGGAACAAAGCCTCCAGAGTGGTGAAGCCACACTCTATTTTGAAAACAGTTTTGTCGGGAAGTCATATCTGAATGTAGACCAGCTTACCGATACTCTTGTGCTTTCTCTGGGAACAGATAACAGTATCCTTGTGGAGAGGGAAAAACAGAAAGATTTCACAAGCAGGAGGGTGCTGGGCTCAAACAAAACAGAAGTTTATTCATTCCTTACAACTATCAGGAATAATAAGCCTGGTGAAATAAAGATCGTTTTACATGATCAGTTACCGATATCTTCGAATAGCGGGATAACTGTTGACCCAACAGAATTGACTGGAGGGAAACTTGACTCGCGTACCGGAGAGATAAAATGGGATCTTTTATTGAAACCACAGGAAACAAGGAAGATCGTGCTCACATATTCAGTTAAATATCCAAAAGACAAAACCGTTATTCTTGAATAGATTTCAGTGAAAATACTTGGTAATATTATATGGTTTATTCTTGGTGGGTTTATTATAGCCATTGAGTATTTCGTTGGCAGTATTGTCCTGATAGTTACCATTATAGGAATCCCGTTTGGTTTGCAGACCCTTAAGATGACATCGCTTGCGATATGGCCTTTCGGCAGGGACTCCAGTGTTCAGGCAAGAGCTTCAGGTTGTCTCTATATAATAATGAATGTTATCTGGCTTATTTTCGGAGGAATTTGGATTGCGTTTACACATGCAATCCTCGGACTTTTATTATGCCTGACAATAATTGGAATTCCTTTCGGAATGCAACATTTCAAACTTACAGCGCTTGCTCTTAATCCTTTTGGACGCGATATAATAAGAATCAGGTAAAAACTGTTATGCTTTATCTTGGGCCTCTTATGACGCCCCTTTCCGATTTCTTTATGAAATCAATTATATAATCCCTGTCAGCGGTTTGCCGGAACTCCCTTTCGATATATTCCAAAGCCTGGGAGTTATTCATGCTATTCTGGTAAATGATCCTGTAGATATTATGGATTTCATCGATCCTTTCTTTTTCAAATCCCCGTCTCGTGAGTCCAACAGTATTCAGGCCCAGATAGCATAGTGGATCTCTGTCAGCTTTTATAAATGGTGGCACATCAATCCTCACTTTTGACCCTCCTCCTATCATTACATGAGATCCTATCCGGGCAAACTGGTGCACTAATGTTCCAGCACTCAGAATTGCATGATCATCGATCTTAACTTCTCCGGCCAGACCACAGTTATTCCCGATTATGCAGAAGTTGCCGATATTACAATCATGACCTATGTGAGAATAAGCCATGAGCAGGCAATCATTCCCGACTATTGTTTTACCTG
Organism: uncultured Bacteroidota bacterium; assembly: GCA_963843415.1. GTDB lineage: Bacteria > Bacteroidota > Bacteroidia > Bacteroidales > VadinHA17 > LD21. The sequence continues at coordinate 352,174 of CAWJKD010000006.1, read as the reverse complement.
TTGCAGCTGTTCCACGGTTCACTGTTCCAGCTTCCCGGACTGTTGTCCGGTCGCCTATTTCTACAGTTGTCTCCTCACCCCTGAACTTCAGATCCTGAGGGATGGCTGAGATCACAGCAGCGGGAAATATTTTGCAATTTTTTCCTATTCTGGCACCATCCATAATTGTCACATTGGGACCGATCCAGGACCCGCTTCCTATTACTGCATTGCCGGCAATATAAGCAAACGGTTCAACTGTTACATTTTCTCCCAACTTAGCATCGGGATGGATAAAAGCTAATTTTGAGATCATTTAAAATCTATTTGTTTTTAACAATCTGAGCTACCATTTCCCCTTCAACAACCAGCTTATTATCAACATAGGCCTGACCAAACATTGAAACAATACCTCTTCGTAAAGGTTCTATCATTTCCATCTTTAGAATAACCGTATCGCCAGGGACAACTTTGTGTTTGAATTTCAGCTTATCAATTTTCAGAAAATATGTCGAATATTTTTCCGGCTCTTCAATACTGCTTAAAATAAGCAGTCCGCCTGTTTGGGCGAGAGCCTCAACGAGAAGAACTCCCGGCATCACAGGCTCATCAGGAAAATGACCCTGAAAAAATGGTTCGTTGAATGTAACATTTTTAATCCCGACCACACTGTTTTCATCGAGAGATATTATCTTATCAACCAGGAGAAAAGGAGGTCGGTGGGGTAAACGCTTTTTTATATCTTCGATTGTATAGACCGGTGGCTCAGAAGGATCATATTTCGGGATCTTTTGTGTGGAGAGGGCTTTCTTCATCTCCTGCCTCATAATTTTAGCCAGCCGTGTATTGGCATAATGTCCGGGACGGGTAGCAACCACTTTGCCTTTGATAGGATGCCCCACAAGGGCAAGGTCCCCGACAATATCAAGAAGCTTATGCCTGGCAGGTTCATTAGGATATCTGAGCTCAGTATTATTCAGTATCCCAGCCTGATGAGTGTTTATGCCCGGTCTGTTGAACAACTTTGCAATCCGGTCTATTTCAGACTGTTCCACTTCTTTCTCAAGAATAACAACAGCATTATCCAGATCACCTCCCCTTATAAGCCCCATATTAAAAAGAGGTTCAAGCTCATGAAAAAAGACGAAGGTCCTGCTCTTTGAAATCTTTTCTTCAAAATCATCAATAGAATCCAGAATTGCATACTGGTTACCAAGTATCCTGGAATTGTAATCAATGAGAACATTTATACTAAGATGATCGTCTGGGTACACTATCAGATCGACACCATGTTCTTCATCGGAAAAAACAATCTTCTTTTTCACAACAAAATAGTTCCGATCCTCTTTAAGTTCCACTATTCCGGCTTCTTTAATAGCTTCTACAAATGCCCATGCAGAACCACCCATAATCGGCGCTTCAGGTCCGCTAAGTTCAATAAGGGCATTATCAATGTTCATTCCGTGGAGTGCAGCAAGAACATGTTCGATTGTAGAAACAGAGGCATTGTTTTGCATAAGGGTTGTGCCCCGTGATGTATCACCAACATTCTCGGCAAGAGCTTCAATCACGGGATTACCAGGAAGATCTGTCCTGCAGAACTTATACCCATGGTTTGCCGGAGCAGGTTTGAATGTAATTGTGACCCTGGTACCACTGTGTAATCCTTTGCCGCTCAGATTGAATTCCCTGGCAAGAGTCCTCTGTTTTTCACTCATTATTAGGTTATGTTTTATTAAAATTCCGGTACAAAAAAACTAAAAATAAATTTAACAAGCTAAAAAAATATTCTTTAACTAAATTAATATCAGTCAATTTGATTCAAAATAAAAGGTTAATTTATTTTGTTTTAAGCGATTCAACCGATTTCTCCAGGGTATCAAGTTTCGTTTTCAGTTCAGGTAACATTTTGAATATTATAGCGGATCTCAGAAAATTTCTATGATCAATTGCAGGGTATCCTGTTAAAATTGAATTTTCTTTTCTTATATCTCCCGGAACTCCTGACTGGGCTCCCAGTTTCGTTCCATCAGCTATTTTAATGTGGCCTGCTATTCCGACCTGTCCGGCAAACATGCAATTCTTACCTATTTTGGAAGATCCTGCTATTCCTGATTGCCCTGCCATTACAGTGTTTTCACCTATCTCAACATTATGGCCTACCTGTATGAGATTATCAAGCTTCACTCCTTTGCGGATCACAGTCGATCCCATTGTAGCTCTGTCGATTGCCACATTTGCGCCAATTTCAACATGATCTTCAATTACAACATTCCCAAGCTGAGGGATTTTCATAAATTCCGTTTCCGACTGTGGGGCAAAGCCGAATCCGTCACTGCCAATAACCGATCCTGCGTGTACTATGCAACCTTCGCCCAGGATACAATCATGGTAGATCTTTACTCCGGGATTAAGCACAGATCCAATTCCGATCCTTGTGTTATCTCCTATATATACATGCGGATAAATCGAACAATTATCCCCTATTAGGCAATTTTCTCCGACATAAGAGTAAGGGCCAATATATACATCTATACCAATTCTGGCTGTTGGCTCAATTACTGCAGTAGGATGAATTCCCTTTTTTCTTGGTCTCGCCTGATCGACCAGGCGGAGCAGCGAAGCAAAAGCTTCATATGCGTTTTCAACCCTGATTAACGTGGCCTCCACTTTTGATGCCGGTACAAAACTCCTGTTTACCAGAACAACAGAGGACCTGGTTGTATATAGGTATTGTTCATACTTCGGATTGGCCAGAAATGAAAGAGCACCTTTCTGACCCTCTTCGATCTTTGCAACAGTATGAACTACGGTTTCAGGATCACCTTCTATTTCACCTTTAAGGAAACCGGCAATAGTAGCAGCAGTAAATTCCATATTAAAAAATTTTATTTATCGGCATTCTTTTGGATAACAGATAAAATATTTCGTATTTCTTTCAGAGAGGAGCCTGGGACCACACATATCAGAAACAGTTGAAATATCAGCTGTCTTTCCTGATTTCAGAAGAATTTTTATTTCAGGAGCATCAGGGGTATGGGCCATATTTGAAATACCACTTGTAAATACATAATAGTCAGTCATTTTTGCATCTATCCCGATAATTTCTTCTGTTATTGACTTCAGCTTGTTCACCCGCTCACGGGGGAAGGGTTCATTCTGAAGCTCTACAGCAAAAAGGTCTCGTCTCATCAATCTTCCGGAAAGGTCTGAAAGGATTTTATCGGAGTGATCTGCCCAGTATTTTGCCGAGACAAGAATATCACTATCATCAAGCCGGGTAAAATTGGAAGCTATAAGACCGGGAGTAAAAGTGCCTTCCCTGAACAGGTCATCAGGACCAATATGGTTATAAAGAAAAAACCTGAGAGCCGGTGTAGTGTAAATATCTATTCCTTCTCCTGCCATCTCCTTAGCACGTTTGAGTACTTTAACAAGCAGGGTTTCAGAAGCTATAACCGCTTTGTGCATATACACCTGCCAGTACATAAGACGCCTTGCAATGAGAAATTTTTCCAGGGAATAAATCCCTTTTTCATCAACCACCAGACAGTCATCAACGACATTTAGCATCAGAATAATTCTGTCAGAACCAACTGATCCTTCAATGACACCTGTAAAAAAGCAATCCCTGCGCAGATAGTCAAGTCTGTCCATATCTATCTGCCCGGCAATCAGTTCATGAAGAAATTTCCGTTCATAAGTCCCCTTGAAAATCTTAATCGCAAGATCCAATACTCCTCCAAATTCCTCATTCAGCTTATTCATAAGAAGAAGCGAAAGATCTTCATGAGTGATTCCTGGGATCAAAGAACTTTCAAGGGCGTGAGAGAATGGCCCGTGCCCTAAATCATGCAGAAGTATAGCAGAGCAAACAGCTGATTCTTCTTCAGGGGAGATCTCAGTGCCCTTTTTTCGCAACGTCTTGATAGCCATATCCATAAGGTGCATAGCACCCAGACAATGCTGGAATCTGCTGTGATTTGCTCCCGGATAAACAAAGCTTGTAAGACCAAGCTGCTTTATATTCCTGAGCCTCTGAAACCATGGATGTTCAACAAGATCAAAAATGAAATCTCCTGGAATATTTATAAATCCATAAACCGGATCATTTATTATCTTCCGCCTGTTTGTCTTATATTTCACCTTATAAAATTTGTAAGGTACAAATTTATGAATTTATATTTAGTATTATTTTATGCAACATTTGAAATAAACGACGTCTTTAGATAGTCTATCAGATCGGGATAAGCCTCAACAAATCCATTTTTATGAAAATTGAAATTCAGGGACTGACCAAAATATATCCAAACGGCAACCGGGCTCTAAAAGATATAAACCTTGAATTTGGAACAGGCATGTTCGGGCTTCTGGGTCCCAATGGTGCAGGCAAATCAAGCCTCATGAGAATAATCGTCACCCTGATGAAGCCATCGTCGGGATCGGTCCTTGTCGATGGAAAAGATATTCAGAAACACAGGAAAGAACTGCGGGGCATGCTTGGGTATCTCCCTCAGGATTTCAGGTTCTTCACTGCCCTGAAGACATGGGAGTTCCTCGATTATTCAGGATCGCTCGCCGGAATGAGAAACAGGAAGGAGCGGCTTACAGAGGTTGACAGGCTCCTCGATCAGGTTGGACTTCTGGAGGTTCGCGACCGTAAGGCAAACAAGCTTTCGGGAGGTATGAAAAGACGTCTTGGAATAGCACAGGCGCTTATTGGCAACCCCAGGATCATCGTTGTTGATGAACCTACCACCGGGCTCGATCCTGACGAAAGGATAAGATTCAGGAACATTCTTTCCCGGCTTAGCCAGAATGATGTGACCATTATTCTTGTCAACACACATAGTCGGAGACATATCTTCCACATGTCAGGGCATGGCCCTTGCTCAACAAGGGGGAGCTGGTATTCAATGGCAGGCCGGAAGATCCTATAAAACATGCTCAAGGTCATGTCTTCAGAATGATGCTTACTCCTTTCGAATATGATAAGGTTAAAGAGCGTTATAACGTCATCTCAACGATCCCTGTAGATGCAGGCTGGGAAGTGCAGGTTGTGGCTGATGATGTGCCGGAATTCGATTCCACTGCCATCATACCCAATATAGAACATGCATACGTGTACTTCATGGAACATAAAATGCATACTGATATAATCGAATAAGAAACCGGAAATTCATGACACTCCTTCACAATATAAGAACAGTTGCAAGGTATGAGGCTACAACCCTCAGGAGAAGCTGGTTCTTCAGGCTTTTTTCAACAGGGTCGCTTCTTATCTTTACCTTTCTGAATATCGGCTTCTTCTCACCCGTTGGTGATGAAGCATGGGAACTGGTTTCCATACCATCGTCAGTTCCTCTTCTTAACCTTTATCTGCTGAATATTGCACAGTCAATCGTTGTAATATTCCTTGCTGCAGATTTCCTCAAAAGAGATAAAAAAGTCGACACAAATGAGGTCCTCTATACGAGGTCGATGTCGAATTTTGAATATGTTATGGGTAAGACGGCAGGGATTCTCAGGCTCTTCCTGGGACTTGATATTATTATCCTTTTAATAGCACTCGTAATAAATATCATATCAAAGAGCATGACAATCGACTGGCTGTCGTACCTGTACTACCTTATTATTATATGTGTCCCTACACTCCTTTTCAGCCTCGGGCTTGCTTTTATGATGATGTCGCTGATAAGGAATCAGGCAATAACTTTTCTCATTCTGCTTGGAATAGCAGCACTCGACATATTCTGGCTCTGGTACCGTTTCGGATCACTTTTCGATTACATGGCTTTCGGGCTTCCTGTGTTTAAATCAGGCATTATCGGATTTGACAATCCTGAACTGATGCTTAATCAACGGCTCATATATTTCTTCCTTGGAATGTCACTGGTTCTGGCTACTGTATTATTATTCAAGCGATTACCACAGGCAAAGACGCAAACGGTCATCTCTGTGGTGTTAATGATTGTTTTCTTTGCCGGTGCCGGAATCTGTGCTTTCAATACATATTCGTCATACAAGGATATCCAGGAAGAAAAGGACCTGACAATTGAAACCGGAAAACAATTTGAAGAAAGGGACTTTGCCACACTGACTGATGCGGATCTGGAAATTACTCATAAAGGAAAGTCGATTGAAGCATCAGCAAAACTTAAATTCACAAATCATAATTACAGAAACCTGACCGGTTACCTTTTTTCACTGAATCCTGGATTGAAGGTTACAGCTGTAGCTTCCGGGGGAAAAGAACTTAAATTCAGCCAGACACATAATATAGTTGAGATTGATCCGGGCAGATTTCTGGCTCCAGGTGATTGCGACAGTATAGTTATTTCCTATGCAGGTACCATAAATGAAGCATTCTGCTATCCCAACTATATCGACAATATCAAAGAAACGCCCTTCAGGGCTGTGATGCTAAACATTAACAAGAGGCAGGCATTCCTGACCGACAAATATGCCCTGCTTACTCCTGAAACACATTGGTATCCTGTTGCGGGCCTCAACTACTACCCGTCAAACCCGGCCAGGATCAAAGTCGACTTTTCCAGATATACCCTCCGCGTTACAACAAAAAACGGCCTTACAGCAGTATCGCAGGGATTAATAAAAAATGAGAATGGCACTTTTTATTACAATCCGGAGTCGCCTCTTACAGGGCTGACACTTGCAATCGGTAATTACAGATCAGATACGCTGAAGGTAGATTCGGTAGAATACATTGCCTGGTATATTGAAGGTCACGATTTTTTCAGGAAAGACCTCTCACTCATAAATGATACCCTGTCCCTGCTGGTTTCCGGAATAATGAGGGAAATGGAAACCAATTTTTCGACTAAATATCCTTTTAAAACACTTTCACTTGTTGAAGTTCCTGTTCATTTCTATTCGTACCCAAGGATGAATACCCAGACAAGAGCAGAGCTTCAGCCTTCGATGGTCCTGTTACCCGAAAAACTGGGGCCTTTGATCAACAGGAGCTTTGGCAGGCAATTCTCCAGGCAGAAGAAAAATATGGCCCGGCAGAACCAGGTTATCACCGATAAAGAACTTCAGGTCAGGATATTCAATAGCTTTGTAAGAAATACTTTTATTAGCGGACAGAATTTCAGGTTCGTAAACGGGATCGCCGTAAATGAACCCACACGATACCGGCTGGGTCCCAGTTTTTATTTCTTTAAAAACAATTTCTATTCATCTGAATACCCGGTAATAAATGCTGTTTTTGAATCGCATCTTCAGAAAGTAAATACACCCCAGGCAGTCGGATTCATGGGAATGCAGGGAGGATTGTCGGATAATGACAAGGCAAACCTTATCCTTAAGAAAGGCAGTTTCAGGGATATCCTGGAAATGAATCCTGCCAGTGATACCATAAGCTCTATTCTCACTGTCAAAGGAGATTATCTTTTCAATCTTTTAAGAGCAAAAGCGGGAATCGATGAATTCAAGGAGTGGTTTAAACAATATATAGACGACAATGTATTCCGGAGTGTTGATATCAGAAAGTTCAATGAGGACGTGAAAGAGAGGTTCGGCTTTGAATTCTATCCGTATCTCGAAGAGTGGTTTAACAGGAAAGAGCAGCCCGGATTTAATTTCGAAGAGCCACAGGTAAATGAGATCCTTGTCGGCGAAAGAATAAGATATCTCGTAACTTTTACGTCTTCCAATTCTGAGGAGGTTCCGGGAATATTCAATGTGTCATTCAGAACCGGCGGTCCGGGAGGAGGTCGCGGAGGAGGCGGCGGACAGATGATGACGACAATGGTTCAGGGAGGCCCGGCAGGCGGAGGAGGAGGCCAGTTTGCAATTTCGATGCAAGGCCGCGGAATGGAAGCTGCAGATATATCAAGGATCGTTGAACTGCGACCAAAAGAGGCGAAAAAAATAAGCATCATTCTTGATGCCCAGCCAAGGGCAATGATGATTAACACTCTTTTCTCAAAGAATATACCCGGGGAAAGAAACCTGCCGATTAGCGAAATTAAAAAGTTGAAGAGCAAGTCTGAGGAATTAAAAGAAGGAGAGACAATAATCCCTATGCCGTCCAGAATAGTGCCCGGGGAAATCATAGTTGATAATGAGGATCCCGGCTTCGACAAAGGAAGCAATGTCGTCCAGGCTCCTCTTAAGAAGCTGCTCAAAATTAAAAGCAGCAGGGATGAGGGATACCAGCAGATAAACCAGGTCTGGGCTCCGGAGTACTGGCAGCCGGTGGTTCAGTCAGCCTATTATGGCGACTATATCCTGTCCTCGGTTTATACACGTGGCGGAACCGGTGACAGGAGTGTCACATGGTCAGCGAAAATTGACGAGCCTGGTTTCTATGATGTTTACTGCTATGTCGGTAAGATGATAACCGGAAGGGTCACTGTCGGAGGGCAGAGAGGGGGGCCGGGTGGTGGAGGCCCGGGTGGTGGCGGTCCCGGAGGTGTAGCCGGAGGTGCAGCCGGAGGCCCGGGAGGCCCGATGGGAGCGCGCCAGGAAAATCCTTACAAGGATATGCACTACAAAATCTATCACGATGAAGGCGTGGAAGAGATAATTGTTGATTTCGAAAATGCCGAGGGCGGATGGAATAAGCTGGGACAATATTATTTGTCGCCCGACAGTGCGAAAGTAGAGCTGACAAACCAGTCAGAGGGAAGAGTAGTGCTGGGTGATGCTATTAAATGGGTAAAGGTAAATTAAAGGCGACAGGCAAAAGGCGCCAGGCGCCAGGAAGAAGAAATAACTTAGAAATTTCAAACTATCGAACAAAAAAATATGAAAAGATTATTGAATATGGGGAAAAAGTTCATCCTGGCAGGAATGGTGCTGGCATTATATGTACTTCCGGTTTTCCCTCAAAAAGCAATTACGCTGGAGGAAGCCCTCAGGATCGCCGAAGACAACAGTCCCTCGATGAAAAGGACAAGGCTGAATCTGGTGCGGAACCAGGAGAACCTCAATGCACAGAATGCCGCATTGAAATCGCAGTTTTCGCTCTCTCTGAATCCAATCGGATACAACCAGAACCGTGAATTCAATGACCTTATCTCGGAGTGGAACTCTACAAGGACGACCGAAAGTTTCGGTACGTTTACAATAGCTCAGCCGATAACATTGACCGATGCAGTCATTTCCCTGAATAACAGGTTTGGCTATAAAGATTCATACAGCGAATATTCCGATAAGACCACAAAAGGATTCAGCAACAGGCTTTCTCTGAGCCTCGACCAGCCGATATTCACTTATAACAGGACAAAGCTGCAGCTTAAGGAACTTGAGCTGGCTCTTGAGAACGCACAGCTAAATTATGCCATCCAGCTTCTCTCTCTTGAAAGTACAGTTGCCCAGGCATTTTATTCAGTATACCAGCAACAGCAAAGTCTTGACATTGCAAAGCAGGCTTACGATAATATGCTGAAGAGCTATGAAATATCAAAAAACAAGGCAGATGCAGGACTTGTTGCCCGTGAAGAGATCTTCCAGGCAGAATTGAACCTTGCTTCATCAAAATCTGATTACGAGAACAGCCAGGTTTCATTTGAGAATGCCAAGGATGAATTCAAAGTTTTGATAGGAATGAGCTTATATGACGATCTCATGGTTCTCCCAAATATAGAGGTGGACACCGTTGGCATTGATATCTCCTTTGCAATTGAACAGGGTCTTATAAACAGGATGGAGCTCAGACAGAGCCAGATCAACATTGAAACATCCCAGTTCGATCTTATACAGACAAAGGCGCTGAATGAATTCAAGGGCAACCTCGGCCTTTCCGTCGGACTTTTCGGCGACAACGAAAAATTCGGCAATGTTTATGAAAGCCCTACAGATAATGAAAGTGTTTCGCTGTCTCTTACAATTCCTTTATGGGACTGGGGAGAAAGAAAATCCAGGATTAAAGCCACGGAAGCGAATATTGAGTCGGCAAACATTTCATTCGAGGAAGAACAGAACGATATAATCCTTGGCGTAAGAAAGGTTTACAGGAACCTGCTGAACCTTCAGAACCAGATTGATATTGCGCGTCAGAATGTGACAAACGCACAGCTGACCTATGATCTTAATCTGGAAAGGTACAAGAACGGCGACCTCACCGGAATGGACCTGAGCATATATCAGAACCAGCTTTCACAACAACAACTTTCCTATACCAACTCTCTTATTTCTTATAAGCTCGAGCTTCTAAACCTCAAAATCCAGACTCTTTATGACTTTGAGAATAAAGTCCCGGTAACGCCTGTTAAAACATTAGAAGAAAAGTAAAAATTACAATATGAAAAAGTCAATTATCCTTTTAGGTGCATTAATTATTGCATTAACCGGTTGCAGAAACCAGGACCAGAACCTTACCGCCGATGTTGAAATACCTGTTTCAGTGGAAGAGCTGAAACTCAAATCCATAGAGGAGTTTGTCAATACTACGGGTACAGCATTCCCGAAAGGTGAGATTGAGCTAAAATCGAAGATCGGAGCAAAGTATTTCCTTGAAAAAAATCCTCAGACTGGCAGGTTTTGGCAGCTTGGCGACAGGATAAAAACAGGAACAGCTATAGCAAGGCTCGAAGACGAGGAGTATGTGATCTCAGCCAACCTGGAGACCAACCAGCTAAACCTCGAGCTGATGGAAACTGAATTGAGGAAACAGGAATCACTGTACGAAAAGGGAGGCGTTACCCTGAAGGAGCTGAAAACAGCCGGCATCAACTATGAAAATGCCAAGAAATCAGTTGCAACATCAAGGCTTCAGCTGCAGAAAACAAGGGTGGCAGCCCCGATTGACGGTGTAATAGTCGACCTCCCTTATTATACACAGGGAACAGAAGTTGCATCAGGGGTAACAATTGCCAAAATCATGGATTATAAAATTATGTATATGGATGTCCAGCTTCCTGAAAAATATATTGCAGTGATAAAACCCGGACAACTGGTCAAGCTTACAAATTATACCATACCTGAAGACACAATAATAGGCAGCATCGCTCAACTTTCACCTGCAATAGATGCAGATACCAGAACATTCAAGGGAACAATATCCATTGACAACAACCAATACCTGCTCCGTCCCGGGATGTTTGTAAAAGCTGATATTGTAACTGCCACCAGGGATTCAGCCATAGTGATCCCGAAAAGCATTATCCTTTCACGTCAGAGAGGCAAGACAGTATTCACAATCGACCGCGGAGTGGCCAATGAGAAGGTGATCGAAACAGGGCTTGAAAATATTACCGAAGTGGAAGTCACAAGGGGGCTTATGAAAAATGAACGCGTTGTGACCAGCGGCTTCGAAACGCTCAGCAACAGGTCGAAGGTGAAAATCATTAAATAAATCGTATGAACGCCATCGCAAGATTTGCCGTAAAATACCCGGTAACAGTGCTGATGCTGGTGCTGGGTATAGTTCTGCTTGGATTCATTTCGTTCGGGAAGCTGGGGACCGATCTCTTCCCCGATCTCAATAATCCAAAGATCTACATTGAGCTCACAGCAGGGGAGAAACCGCCTGAGGAAATAGAAAAGAATTATGTCGACCAGATAGAGTCGCTGGCCATGAGGCAGAGCAACGTAACACAGGTTTCGTCGGTGTCTCATGCCGGTTCGGCAAACATAACAGTGGAATACGGATGGAACAAGGATATGGATGAGGCTTTCCTGGATCTCCAGAAAGAGCTCAACTCATTCAGCCAGAACTCCGACCTCGAGGAATTTACAATATCACAGTATGATCCGAACGCTTCCCCGGTAATGATCGTAGGGTTGAAGAACAGCCGGATCTCCAACATGGACGAGCTGAGAAAAGTTGCCGAGAATTATATACGCAATGAGCTGGTCAGGATCGAAGGAGTGGCAGATGTGAAGCTTATAGGAGAGGAAGAGAGCGAAGTGGTGATTGAGACCAATAAGTACATGCTTGAGTCATTCGGTCTGACCGCCGACGGAATCGCTACCCAGATCAGCAATTACAACCGTAATGTTTCCGGAGGATCCATTGTCGACATGGGAACAAAATATGTCGTGAAGGGTGTCAGTGTTCTTGAAGATCTCGCTGATCTTGAGAATATCATTGTCGGTTTCAAACAACCCTCATCTTCAACCTCCTTCAACCTCTTCAACTTCCTCAACCTCTTCGACCTCTTCAACCTCCGAAAGAGTTCCCGTCTACCTGAGAGATGTAGCAAAGGTCAGCTTCGCAAATAAGGATCCTGAAAATATTGTAACAATAAACGGCGAAAGATGTATTGGGCTGGCTATCTACAAGGAACCCAAATACAATACCGTTGATGCTGTCAGGAGTCTTGAGGATGCAATAGCCGAAATGGGAAATGCATTGCCGGGATATGAATTCATAAGGGTGCTCGACCAGGGAACATATATCAACAATGCAATCGGTGAAGTCAAGAATACATTGTTAATAGGGATATTCCTGGCTGTATTCGTGCTTTTTATTTTCCTCAGAAGGATCGGGACCACACTTGTAATAAGTATCGCAATACCTATATCGATCATTGCCACTTTCAACCTGATGTATTTCAACCATCTGACCCTTAACATAATGACTCTCGGCGGCCTTGCCCTGGGAGCAGGGATGCTGGTCGACAACGCTATCGTGGTGCTTGAGAATATAACACGACTCAGGGAGGAAGGAATGCCGCTGAAGGAGGCGGTGATAAACGGCACCGGCCAGGTGGGGGCAGCTATTACCTCCTCTACAATAACAACAATTGTTGTTTTTCTTCCTATTGTTTACCTGCAGGGAGCATCAAGCGAAATGTTCCGCGACCAGGCCTGGACAGTGGCTTTTGCACTTCTGTCATCGCTGGTTGTAGCAATGCTTGTCATTCCCATGCTCGTTTCAAGCTTGTTCTCAGATGCAAAGAAAGAGCGCCTAAGTGCTCCTGTTAAATTCAACTGGTACACCAGGTTCCTGGAGAAAATCGTTGAAAAAAGGGTATTGGTAATCATCCTGTCAGTAGTCCTTCTTGCAGTAAGTACGCTGCTTATTCCACAGCTGGGCAGCGAGTTCATGCCGAAATCTGAATCTGCAGAGTTTACAGTTGAACTCAGGCTGCCTGAAGGAACAAGCCTTGAAAGAACTTTCAGCACCGCAGCAAAAACCGAAGGGATAATCAGGGAATTGTTTGGAGAAAAGCTGAAGCTTATTTACAGCCAGTCGGGAGAAGACAACACATCCACACTAAGCCAGTCGTCTGCCACAAAGGGAGAAAACACTGCCTCTCTTAAGGTTGTGATGAACAGGGAGTATGCGGGTGAAACAGAAAATGCCATAACTCTTATCGGAAATTATCTTAAGGATATTCCCGGTCTGGAAATTAGTTTTACACGCGAAGAGACTGCCCTGCAGACATCCCTGGGCACAACTGAATCTCCCTTTGCCCTTGAGCTATCAGGCGAGGATTACAATGAGCTTGAGAGGATACTGAAAGAATCACAGGCAATCCTTGAACAGAATCCCGGACTATATAATATTACCACATCTATGGATGAGGGAACCCCTGAGGTTGAAGTTGTCATCGACCGGTTCAAGACAAGCTATTACGGAGCTTCTGTCGATAATGTCATTAACCAGATAAAGAGTTTCCTTGAGGGTTCCCCGGCAGGAAGCTTTGAAAAGGAGGGGGAGATGAAGGATATTACAATCAGGCTTGGAGATATTTCCCTGAATCAGCTCCGCGACCTTATGATCACTGCCGGTTCGGTAAAGGTTCCGCTCAGCGAGCTGGCACAGATCAGGACAGTGGTAAGCCCCCGGGAGATAACAAGGAGAAACCAGTCGAGAACCTGTTACGTATATGCTATGGTAAAGCCGGATCTGGCATTCGATAAGGTTGTTGGAGATGCTGATGCTGCACTGAAAGCGATCACTCTCCCGGTAGATTATAAAATGAACTTCACCGGGGAGGAAATGAAAAGGAAAGAGTCGGCATCGAATCTCTCCTTTGCGCTTATCCTCTCCCTTGTCCTTGTTTTTATGGTGCTGGCAGCGCAGTTTGAATCTGTGATACAACCTTTTGTAATCATGCTGACTATACCTCTTGCAGGAGTCGGAACAATACTTACTTTCTTCATACTTGGCAAGCCTCTCAACATGATGGCTTATATCGGGATCATCATGCTCGGAGGAATTGCAGTGAACAATGCCATACTCCTTATCGACAGGATAAATCAGCTCAGGGAATCAGGAGTAGGAAAGAAAGAGGCAATCATAACTGCAGGATCGCAACGTATAAGACCGATCCTGATGACAAGCCTCACAACGATCCTTGCACTTCTGCCTCTAACAATCGGAGTAGGCGAAAGTGCATCACTGCGTGCCCCTATGGCCCTTGCCGTAACAGGAGGGTTGGTCTCTTCAACACTTCTGACTCTTATAGTTATACCCTGTGTTTATTGGGTTTTTGATTCATTCAGCGAATTTGTAAGAGGTAAAAGAAAAGCTGTTGCTGATCCTGTTTAAATAATAGCCGGGCAAAAATGGACTTTATAATTAAAAGAAGGATTCTCATCAGCATGCTGTTCATCGGGCTTTCGATGCTCGGCTTCATTTCCTATAAGAGGTTGTCATTGGAACTGATCCCGAATTTCCAGCTCCCCGGAATGGTGGTACAGGTGGGTACCATGCTTGAAACCGACCCTGCGTATATTGAAACACAGGCTATTATTCCGATCGAAGGGGCAATAGGAACACTCGAGGATGTAGAAAAGATCGAATCAAATATCTCAGCCCGGTTTGGAACAATATATATCTATTTCACACAGAACGCCAACCTCAAATATGCCAACCTTAAACTCCAGGAAAAAATAGATATCGTAAAAAGCTCCTTGCCTGAAGAGTTCGTGATCAATGTAATGAAAGTAGATCTTGAACAGCTTACGAATCAGTTCATGTCGCTCCAGGTGAGAGGTGAAGGAGGAGTAGACAGGATAAGGAATATTGCCGACAGGGAAATACAACCCAAACTGGAAAATATCGACGGCATTGCAGGTGTTCAGGTTTATGGCGGAAAGGAAAATTCAATCGAGGTTAGACTTGATGAAAAAGCCTGCAAAGCCAATGGCATAACCATTGGACAGATAAGCAGTCTTCTGGACAACAGCGGCAGAGACAAAACTTATGCAGGCAAGGTGGTTGATGGCAACAATGAATATTTCGTAAATATCACGTCGGAGTATACCAGCGTTAGCGATATCGGAGGCATTATTGTCAAACAGGATGGTCCGATATTGCTTCGGGATATTGCAGAGATCTTCTACGGGGTTAAGGAAGAAACGTCATACAGCAGGGTTAACGGGATGAATTCGGTGACCATGAACCTTGTCAATGACAACCAGGCTAATCTAATTGATCTTTCACATGACGCCATCAGGCAAATAGAGAATCTTAACAAGGATCTGGCTCCCAAAGGTGTTGAGATTGTTGTTCAGTACAACAGCGCCGAGACCATGGAGGAAAACCTGACCCAGGTCATCAACCTGGCAATTACGGGAGCAATGCTTGCAGTCCTCATCCTTTGGTTCTTCCTGAGGAATGTCCGTCTTGTCACTATTATCGGCGTATCCATCCCGATCTCCGTCTATACTGCGTTCAATTTCTTTTATGCATTTGATATTTCCCTTAACAGCCTGACGCTTGTCGGCATCGCTCTTGCCATTGGAATGCTGGTCGACAACTCAGTGGTGGTGCTGGAGAATATATACCGGCTTGCTGGAGCGGGAAAGGATTTCGAGACTTCTGTCAGGCAGGGAACAAAGGAGGTCTGGCGGGCGATATTTGCCTCGACATTGACAACAGTGGTTGTATTCCTTCCTTTCCTCTTTACAACTAATTTCCTTGTCGAGATAATCGGCAAAAACATCGGTGTATCAATAATATCAACTTTGCTGGTATCCCTGGCCGTTGCTCTACTGTTCATCCCGATGGCAACATATTACCTGCTTTCGAGGAAATCGGTAGGGAACGCAGAGGTTTTTAAAAAGCTTTCTCTGCATAACAGGCTGATACAGGCATATCATCTCGCACTGAAAGCGAGTATGAGAAACCCGGCCAAAACAATTATAGGCACGCTGGTCATTTTCTTTGCAGCACTCCTGATAAGTCTGACCCTGCAGCTTTCCGGAACAGAGGAGATAAATACCCCTGATTTCAGGCTTAGCGTTACCATGCCTTCAGGCTCTACACTCGAGAAGACCGACGCTGTTGTCACCGAGATCGAATCAAGACTTGTATCCATACCTGAGAAAGAGGATGTTGTAAGCCGGATCGAGGAAGATCAGGCAACTTTAACCATAAGCCTTAAGGAAGACTGGGACAAGGAAAGCAAAAGGAGCCTGCCGGAAATCAAGAACGACATCTCAGAGAAAACGAAAAATATCACCTCCGCTGAAATCAGTATGGATGATGTCTCTTCAGGCGGAGGATTTACCGACGGCGGCGGCGGTGGAATGGGATCTGTCAATCCGGGGGAGGGATTCATGAGGATGCTGGGAATAGGCGCTGAATCGGAGAGTGTGATCATTAAAGGTCAGGACTTTACCCAGATGAGAAACATTGCTGAGGATATCGAAACCTATATCGATGAACTCACAACCATCGAAAACGTGAACCTCAATGTGCAGGACAATACTCCGGAGGTCCAGCTTCATTTCGATATGGATTACCTGGGGAGGAATAATTTCACCCTCATGAATCTTTCTTCATCTCTCGGTACATTCGGAAGGGAATATACTTCAGGCGCCACCTTCAAGCAGGGCGCCGAAAGCTATGATATTGTTATCAAATATGCTGAAACAGACACCCTGGCAGATGAAAATACGGATAAGACAATTGATGACCTGAAGCATCTTGAGGTCAACAACACTGCCGGAGCGGTGATGGAAATGGAAGAACTGGCAGATATCATCTTTTCTTATGGCATGGGTAATATCCACAGGGAAAACCAGGAGAAGAGAATAACGGTAACTTACAATTTCAACGACGAGATCAAATCGTCGAAAGAACTCCTGGAGGGGGCGAGGGCTGAAGTGCAGGCTGTTGTGAACGGATTGAACATACCTCCGGGGATTGCCGTGGAAATAGTGCAGCAGGAAGATCAGTTCAGGGAATTCTACAAGCTCATCGGTATTGCCTTCCTCTTAATATATATGATACTGGCAGCTGTATTTGAGTCGCTGACAGTACCTTTTGTGCTCCTGTTCAGCATTCCACTGGCCGCCCTGGGATCACTCATAGCATTGATCCTCACAGGGAACTCACTCATAAATGCGAACACCCTCATGGGTCTTTTGATCCTGCTTGGAGTTGTTGTCAACAATGGTATCATCCTCATCGATTACACGAATATTCTGCGAAAGCGCGGGAACCGTCGGTCGAGGGCATTGATGACCGCCGGAATGGCAAGGCTGAGACCGATACTGATAACTGCATCAACCACAGTTATCGCAATGCTGCCCCTGGCAATGGGAAAGGCTGAATATGTTTCAATCATAGGAGCATCATTTGCAGTAACGGTAATAGGAGGTCTCTCCCTGAGCACACTCCTGACTCTGATATTTATTCCAACCTTCTATTCCGGTCTTGAGAACGCAATGGAATGGTTCAGGTCGCTAAACTGGAAGAACAAGGCACTACAGATCATCATTTTTGCATTCCTGATATTCCTAATCTATACTACTCTCGACAGGTTCGTCTGGAAGCTTATCACAACCATTCTTGCACTGATACTGGTTCCCGCTTCAACATGGTTCATTATGAGCAGTCTCAGGAAAGCCAGAGAGACAGTAATACCCTCTGATGAGAACATAAACATATATGTACAAAGCCTTGTCAAAATTTACGAAAGGGAGAACAGGTGGGCACGGGAGTGGGAAGCAGGCTTAAAGATCAGGGAAAGGCTTGGCCTGAACCACCATTTCAGGAGCTGGAAGGATATGACGCAGGTTGCATGGCAGCTGCCCGTTTTCGGCTTCCTGGTCTATTTCACTTATTTCTACCTGCAAAAAGGATTCTGGATCTTCCTGTTCAGCATTACTTTGTGGTTCTTCCTTTCTGCAATATGGAACCAGTTCAGGGAGCTTTTCACGAACATGACATCCAATGGCAGGAACAGGATCCTAAAAAAGCTGATCCCGGTTATTGACTTCATCGTATTCTGGATAGTTCCATTGCTGAACCTTGTGTACTTCCAGTTAAAGTGGGAAAATATTGCTGTTGTGGTGATACTCGGCTTCGTATGGTTCCTTGGATTGTCTATCTACAAAACGGGGCAGAAGCTGAGCAATGAAAATATCGATATCTACAGGCTGGAAGGAAAATTCAAAAACCTTAGGAAAACAGTATATAAGATAGTTGCAGCGGTTCCTCTTATCGGGAAAAGAAAAAAACCTTTCAAGGCATTGAGCTGTGTTTCCATGAATATCGGCAACGGCATGTTCGGACTTCTTGGTCCCAACGGTGCCGGCAAAACAACATTAATGAGGATAATATGCGGGATACTGGAGCAGAGCTATGGCAAAGTCTGGATCAATGGGCTCGACACACAGAAGAAGAGAGAGGAGCTCCAGGGACTTATAGGATATCTCCCCCAGGAATTTGGAAGCTATGAAAACATGACGGCACACGAGTATCTCCATTACCAGGCAATGCTGAAGAACATCATCGATGCAAAAACAAGGGAGGAGAGAGTTACATATGTGCTGCAGGCTGTGCATATGGAAGAGAGAAGAAATGAGAAGATCGGTTCCTATTCAGGAGGTATGAAGCAGAGAATGGGGATAGCTCAGATACTGCTGCATCTTCCGAGGATACTTGTCGTTGACGAGCCAACAGCAGGTCTCGATCCGAGGGAAAGGATCAGGTTCCGAAATCTTCTGGTGGAGCTCAGCCGGGAGAGAGTGGTCATTTTCTCCACCCACATTATTGAGGATATCTCAAGCTCATGTAACCAGGTTGCTGTTCTTAACAAGGGCAAGGTGAGATATCTTGGCAAGCCTATCGACATGACCAGGGAAGCTGAGGGACATGTATGGCAGATCAGGATCCCCTCTGAGGAATTCGGGAAATTTGTCGGGGAGCATCTCGTTGTGCATCATATGACAGAGGAGGGCTTTGTTCGGATGAGGGTGATCTCCGAATCGAAGCCCTATGAGAATGCCGTCGCTGCATCGCCTAACCTTGAAGATGCATACCTGTGGCTGCTGCGTAAAAAAGACAATAACATTGCACGATGAAAACCAATGCACTATATAATTATTACACCCTGGTGAGGAAAATGATCTCCTATAACCTGAAGATCATTTTTGCCAACAAGTTCATCTGGTTCCTTGCAGGTTCCGTTCTTTTCTATCTGGGGATATCTTTGATATATGTTTTCACCAACGACGTCTCAAGAATGGAAGACCTATATGGAACCTTTATCTTCTGCGGCGTTCTGCTCGTCTTCTACCCTGCCGTCTTTGGAATCCAGAATGACCAGGATGCCAGGACCATAGAGATACTGTTCGGAATACCAAATTACAGGTATAAAGTATGGCTTGTCAGGATCATCCTGATATTTGTGATCACATGGTTAATTATGTTCGTATTCACATTCCTGTCCTCAGTGCTGATTGTCAGGTTCCAGGTCGTAAAAATGACAAGCCAGGTAATGGCTCCTGTGATCTTCCTGGGAATGATGGCATTCATGCTGTCGACAGTCATAAGGAATGGTAACGGAACAGCCGTGGTCATGATAATTATCGGCTTTCTGTTCATGATTATGCAGGATGCTGACTTTCTCCGTAAAAGCCAGTGGAATATCTTTCTCAATCCTTTTGATCCCACATATGGAGTAAATGAAACTACCTGGGCTATTATCACAATGAAGAACAGGATTATTACTTGTCATCGGTACCATCATCTTCCTCCTGGCAGGACTGTTGAATCTGCAGAAGAGGGAGAAGTTCATGTAATAATTTGCCGTGCAGTCAATTCCCTGTTGCCCGATGCCTTTGTATAATATTTCTTTATCTTTATACTGGTTAAAAATGAACGACCATGTATCAGAAAGACTACATCCTCCGCATGATCGCAACAATCATGAAATTCATAGGCGAGGTACCTGGCCTGGTTAAAAAGGAAAAATATGATGAAGCCTCAAAAATGCTTGAGCCACCTTCGGTAACATTTAATGTCGGCCTTCAAAGAGTCACAAACGATGTTCAACGCTTATGTTGGAGCATATCCTTTCAACCGGTAATTTGAACCGGGATTTTGACTGTTAAGAATATTAATTGATAATATGCATAGGATCGCTATAATTTCATCAAGTGTAAGGATAAAAAGACAAAGTCATCTGGTGGCTCTGTACTTCAAAAAGTACCTTGAGGAAAACAACCTTGCAGTTGTTGAGATGCTTGATCTTAATGAATATAATTTCCCTTTGTTTAAAGAGAAACTGCGATTCCAGGAAAAACCTTCAGACCAGGTTATCGGTTTCGCTCAAAAGATCCGGGCTGCTGACGGAGTAATTATTGTTACCCCTGAATACAATGGAGGTTATCCGGCAAGTCTAAAAAACGTTGTTGACCTGTTAATTGATGAGTGGCAACGTAAACCTGTTGCCATTTCAACAGTGTCGGATGGTAATTTTGGAGGATCGCAGGTTATTGTATCATTGCAGTTCGTTCTCTGGAAGATGAAGGCCTGGACGGTACCCGCCATGTTCCCCGTTCCAGGAGTTTCTGATGCATTTGATAAAAACGGGAATCCGGTTGACAAGTCTGCTCTGGATAAGCGGGCAGCAAATTTCATCAAAGAGCTTCTCTGGTGCATCGAAGCGAAGAAAAAAATGAATGAGTAGATAAATTATTTAACAATAGAAAATTATGGGCAGCTACGTCAACAACCATCTCATCAAAAATGAATCAGTTGCTTTTGAAACAAAATTACACTGGGTTATTTTCTTCAGCCTCAAGTCGTTGTTTACTCTTACGATTGC
Organism: uncultured Bacteroidota bacterium; assembly: GCA_963843415.1. GTDB lineage: Bacteria > Bacteroidota > Bacteroidia > Bacteroidales > VadinHA17 > LD21. Next base: position 331,205 of record CAWJKD010000006.1, on the reverse strand, counting down.
TGCCTGGCTTGAAAGATGGCTATCTGAATATGTTATCACAAACCGCAGGATAATTATAAAGACAGGCTTCATTGCAAGAAAATCTTTTGAAATGAATCTGTCAAAGATCGAAAGCGTAAATGTCGACCAGTCAGTAATGGGACGTATCCTGAATTTCGGATCTATTACTATTATCGGTTCAGGCGGTACAAGGGAAACATTTCATAATATCAGACAGCCTCTTGAATTCAAAAAATCATTCCAGGAACTCTGCTGAAATAATTATAACCACGTAAACGAGTAGATTCAATTATTTCATTATCCCAAGCTTGTTCCTTAAGAATCCAAGAAGGGTCATCACAGATATAACTATTATGCCTATTATTGCAGTAAGGGCAATGGACCTGTAATCGTTCTGACGTTTGAGGAATATCCCGATAAAAGCCCAGACAACGGATAATCCTATGAAAGGATTCTGTAACCTGAACAGTGCAAGCGATACTATTAAAACACCTGCTGCTATCAGAAGTATTGTCCAGGTTGATTCCTGAATACCAAATCCGTTCCAGTTATAGTGAACCAGCAATGCCGTAACATTGGCTATTGTAGCAATACAAATCCATCCGAGATAAATTCCGAAAGTGGCTTTTATGATCCCGAAAGGAAGATCGCGTATCTGCATGTTTATATATATAAGCGATATAAGAAGCCCTGCCATGATAATGAGGGAAAGCGGCAGTCTCTGATAGTGCCATGCAAATATCCACAGAACATTCAGAATGCATGAAACGGAAAAAATCCATCCTATATTTTCATTGACGTTCTGGTTCACTCCTCTTAACTGAACCACACAATATGCAGCCAGAAGGAGATAAATTACTCCCCATATTGAAAAAGTAATGCCTGCCGGGACAAACAGGTTAGGCAATGAGTCGGATAATTCACCCGTGGTCTTATTATTCAGGGGCAGCGCATTGGCGAGATAGTTCATCACTATCATCACGGCAAAAAGAAAAAGATTGATATATTTTACCATAATTGATGAATATTTTCAGATTAATAATGTCTTACAGGTTTATGATCCGCCGGAACGGTAAACTTAAGAATAATTCTAAAAATAATCTAATTTGCCGTGATGTAAAATCATTAAGATCAGCAATACTTATTAAAGATTTATTTAATGAATCCTGCCCTGAACTATGTTAAACCATCTTCCGGTATCTCCCATAAATCAAGAGTATATTAAGTTTGGTATACCTTTTGATATAATTGATTTGAAGAGCTGATTCTTCTAACACTTAAGAAAATGAAAAAGTTAATAATCACATCGATCCTAGCAGTCCTGGTCGCACTTGGGACCACAGTTAAAGCACAGGATTATCCTGATGAATACCTGGGCCTGCCCGGAGATAATCTTAACCTCTATGCGGTTATGAAGTTGTTCCAGGAATCTGAAACACTTGAAGGCTTTGAAAGAAGCCTCAACGATCAGAACTCCAGGATCAATAACCTGGACCTTAACGGTGATAACCTTATTGATTATATAACGGTTACTGACTATGTCGACAGAAATGTCCACACAATAGTATTGAGAGTTGCACTTGACAGAAACGAAAACCAGGATGTGGCTGTTTTTACAGTTGAAAAGTTCAATAATGGTTCTGCCCAGATACAGCTTATCGGTGACGAGGCTTTATACGGCAGAAACTACATAATTGAACCCATCTACGATGAGACTCCTAATCCCGGATATATGGGCAGACGTGAAAACGTTACCGATGTGACCATAATAAGGACTTCTCCTTACGAAATAGCCGCCTGGCCGCTCGTCAGATTCATATACCTTCCGAACTACGTAATGTGGCGCTCTTCATGGTACTGGGGTTATTATCCTTCCTACTGGAGTCCCTGGAGACCATACTACTGGCACTACTACTACGGATACCATTATAACTGGTACCATGACTACTACGGACATTACCGTCACTGGGACCACTACCGCTACACACGATATAACGACTTCTATTACAGCGGAATCCGCGCACATTCACCTGTAGTAAGAAACAGAATAAACGAAGGCAGTTACAAAGTAACTTATTCACGTCCCGAACAGCGAAGAGATGGCGAAGCCCTCTTCACTAAAATATATCCTGACCGGGAGAAAAGGACTCCGGCTGATGTTGCAGTCAACAGGGACGGAAGAAGGTCTGTCTCTCAGACAAGCAGGGAGAGAACCAACGAAGTCACCAATGTCGGGACCTCAAGAAGGACAAACACCACTGCAGATGAAAAGGCAGCCACCAGAACTGAACCGGCTCAAAGCGGGGGTACTTTACGAAGAGCCCCGGCAGGTAACTCAAAATCTGAAGCAACTCAGAGTAACAGTACCGAAAGGAGATCTTCCACAGCAGTATCAAGACCTGAAGCAAATCGGAATACCAGTACTGAAAGGAGATCCTCCACAACAGTGTCAAGACCTGAAGCAAATCGGAATACCAATACTGAAAGGAGATCCTCCACAACAGTATCAAGGCCTGAAGCAAATCAGAATACAAGTACTGAAAGGAGATCTTCCACAACAGTATCAAGGCCTGAAGCAAATCAGAGAGCCGGTACCTCAAGGAGGTCAACAGCTAACGTTTCGAAACCTGAACCAAATAAAAGGACAGAGACTGCCAGGACATCCAGACAGGAAACTAAAAGTGCCAACTCCTCAAACCGCAGAAGCAACACAGAGAGAAGATCAAGCACTGCAAAAAAGAGCACAAAAGAAAAAGAATCTGAAGATACTAAATCATCAAGAAAGAGATAAGGCACATTTAAGTGGTGAGAATCGAGCGATGAGTGGTGAATCTACTCATCGCTCTTTATTTTATGAGTATCCTGTGCAACGAAGAATATGTACAGGATATGATAAATCATACTTATAAAATTCAACGTCGCAGTAAAGGATTCCCGGAGCTATTGAATTTCTATCCCTCCCTTTTTAGTTCTTCCAGCTTATAGGCAATAACACAATTTTTACTAAAGGTCGGGACAAACAGAAGTTTAAAGCCGGGAAGATATTCTATATCGGCAGTATTGTTCTTATCTTTTGAATTTAAAAGAGATGTCTTCGTGTTATCGGGATTTATCATAAAAATTTCTCCTGCCCAGTCCGAAAGGATGTAATATCCGGGAATGCCTGTAAAGGCTAATCCATCACCTCTGTTAACACCTGCAGTAAGGAGTGTTCTGGTTTTTGTTTTTAGGTCTACTGAAGCAAAATCCATGCTACCTTGTGAAGCTACGAGAAGCCTTTCTCCATCGAACAGCAATCCGTTCGGTCCGGTCAGTCCTTCGGTCAGCCAGTCAGTGATCCGGTTATTGGAGAATAAATATATCTTTCCTGCATCTGTATCTGAGATATAAAGATTACCAGATGGATCCGATGTAATGTCATTGATCATCTTAACTCCTTCGATAGGTATTTTTCTTATTATCTCACCCTTATTAATATCCATCGCAACTATTTCATCGACATCTGCAGCAAAGAGCGTATCTCCCACGATAGCCATTCCCTTTGGTGAACTTAGTCCTTCGATCCACCTGAGATCAAGGATCTTTCCATCTTTGTCCATTCTGGAAATGAATCCGTTTTCATCTTTTTTCCTGGGCTCCAGATTCAGGTTGGAAACATAGAGCACATCGCGATCTTTATCGTAAATCACTGATTCGGGAGTCATCAGTACAGTATCAGTTCTCCAAACCTCAACAATTTCAAATTGTTTGATGGCACTGCTGCTTACATCAGCGGATTTTTTGTTTGCGGTCTTGCAGGATACAACCACAAGACTTGCAAAGACTACTATAAATGTGAGCTTATTCATGTTGTTAAGTTTTTGATTAGAATATTGCAAATATAAAAAATATACTCAACCCCGATAGTGGGAAATTTACACCCCACTCCCACCTCAAAGGGGAGACTCTGGTAGCAGGCCTCCTACCATTAAGTTCCGGCGCCAAAAGCTGGCGGTCATCCGAAGGGATTTCTCTTCCTGAAATCAGGCCTGTAATTCAGGTGGCTTTCCATATCCTGGATCCAACCATTACGGAAACCCAGTTTTTCCATAAACTTTACAACCTCCTCATATTCTGCTTTATACAATGAACGATTAAGAGAAGGCTCGCTTCTCACAAATGGTGTCGGATGGTACTGCGACATAAGTGAAAGATGAATCCCCGGAGACAATTCTTCAGCAATGATTTCCAGTACTTTTTTGCTTTCTTCAACATGACCCGGCAGTACAAGATGACGTAACAGAATACCCTTTTCAGCTATCCCTTTTCCATCAGTTTGTAATGAGGAACCTTTGTGAAAATACATCCTCTTCAGAGTGTTCACAGCAACTTCAGGGTAATCAGAAGCATCGGAATATTTTTCTGCGGTTTCAGATGTCGCATATTTGAAATCGGGAAGATAGACATCGATCATTCCGTCAAGAAGATCAATTATATGCGATTTATCGTAACTATTTGTATTATAAACTGTTATGGGCTTTAGCCCTCTTGCATTCAAACCCCTTATAATTGCCATCACCTGCGGAACGACGTGTGAAGGTGATACAAAGCCGACAGCTTTTATACCTCCGGAGAGAATATTTTCAATTTCATCCAAAGCTTCTGAAAGTGAAATATTCCTTTTGTTGCTTATCCCGTCGGGCCGGCTTATATCAAAATTCTGACAATAGATACATCGCAGGTTACATCCCGAAAAGAAAATATTGCAGATCCCGTCAGGGCCGCTTATCGGAGGCTCTTCGCCCCTGTGTATGCATATCGATGCTATGTTCATCCCCGCATCCATTCCGCAATATCCTCCACCACCTTCAAACCTGTTCACCCTGCATTCCCTTGGACAAAGGGTGCAATGAAACAAAATGTTTTGTTCTTCCTCTGTATATTCTTCTTCTGGTTTCATGCTTTCTCAAGTAAGCTCTGTTTCTAAAACCTTTGTGATCTTTGTGTTATCCTTAGTGCACCTCGTGGTTATTTTTTTTACCACAAAGTAACCCAATGGTTTTCACTAAGGAATACTGAGAATTAAAATTAGCGTAAACATCTTAATTATTTCTCTTAAGTTTGCTTATTACAAAAGATTAATTATCTTTGCATCCGAGAATTGAGGGGTATTTGAGCTAAGGGGACAGAGTCCCCTATTTTATTATCAAAAATTGAGGATGATAGATAAAACGAAAATAGAAAAACTTGTTAATGAGCTCATTAATGGAACAGAGATTTACCTTGTAACCATTAAAGTAAGCAGCTCAAACAGGATCTCAGTTTTCGTTGATACTGTTAACGGAATAACAATAGACGAATGTGTCGGACTGCACCGTAACCTTGAAAAAAATCTTGACCGAGAAGCAGAGGATTTTGAGCTGCAGGTCTCTTCTCCTGGTCTTGATATGCCATTCATGGTGATCGGACAGTATCATAAGAATGAAGGCAAAAAAGTTGAAGTGACCGATATTGAAGGGATCAGGATCACGGGTATTCTGAGGAACGTGACAAATGGAGGATTTGAACTTGAGACTGAAGTCAGAACAAAAGGGAAAAAGGCTGAATTAAAAGAGGTCTCCTTCAATTTTGACCAGGTAAAATCAACAAAAAAAATATTAACAATTAAGTAATTACTATAGGCTTAAACGAGATGGAAAATGTTAATTTGATCGACACCTTTTCGGAATTTAAAGAGCTGAAAAATATTGACCGGCCAACAATGATGAGCGTCCTCGAAGATGTTTTCAGGGGAATGCTTGCAAAGAAGTATGGATCGGCTGATAATTTTGACATCATTGTCAATATTGATAAAGGTGATTTCGAGATCTGGAGGAACAGGGTGGTTGTAGAAGATGACCAACTTACCGACCCGATAACTCAAATACCTCTTTCACAGGCGAAAGAGATCGATGGAGATTATGAGGTGGGTGAAGAAGTTTCGGATGAAGTTAAGTTTCTCGATTTTGGAAGAAGGGCTATTTTATCGCTCAGACAGAACCTCACAGCCCGTATCCTGGATCTTGAAAAGAATAATATTTACATGAAGTATAAGGATCGCATCGGTGAAATTGTAACCGGTGAGGTCTATCAGGTATGGAAAAGAGAGATACTAGTACTTGATGATGACGGGAATGAGCTTATCCTCCCAAAAAGCGAACAGATACCTTCCGATCATTTCCGTAAAGGAGACTCAATACGTGCAGTTGTGATCAAAGTTGAAATGAGAAACAACACACCATTCATTATTCTGAGCCGTACATCACCGGTATTCCTTGAAAGACTGTTTGAACTTGAAGTACCTGAGATATTCGACGGTCTCATTACAATAAAGAAGATAGTAAGAGTCCCCGGTGAACGTGCTAAAGTCGCAGTTGAATCATACGACGAAAGAATTGATCCGGTAGGTGCATGTGTTGGGATGAAAGGATCAAGGATACATGGGATTGTAAGAGAACTGCGTAACGAAAACATAGATGTAATAAACTTTACATCAAACAACCAGCTCTTTATTCAGAGAGCGTTGAGCCCTGCAAAGATCACATCAATAAAACTTGTTGAAGAAACAAAACGGGCTGAGATTTACCTTAAACCAAATGAAGTTTCGCTGGCCATAGGTAAAGGTGGCCTTAATATTAAGCTTGCAAGCCAGCTCACTGGCTACGAGATTGATGTTTACAGGGAACCGGGAGGTGAAGACGAGGAAGATGTTAACCTCGAGGAGTTCAGCGATGAAATTGAAGAATGGATCATCGAGGAACTTAAGGCAATCGGATGCGACACCGCCAGGAGTGTACTTAACCTTTCGATCAGTGATCTTGTCAAGAGAACCGACCTGGAGGAGGAGACTGTAAAAGAAGTGGTTAATATCTTAAGAGCTGAATTTGAATAGCAGAAAACAATAATCTCTTTTTGAAAGAAACACAAAGTCACAGCATATTTATGACAGATGACGTTAAGGCAACAAGATTAAGCAAGGCAGCCCGTGAATTTAATGTGGGGATATCCACTATTGTGGAATTCCTTCATAAAAAGGGTTTTGAGCTTGATCCGAATCCAAACACAAAACTTCCGCACGAGGCGTACCTGTTGCTCGTAAAAGAGTACAGCACCGATATTAGTGCAAAAAAGGAGTCTGAAAGGCTGATCCTCAAAGACCTTCACAGAAAAAAAGAGTCAGTTTCGATAGATGATTTTTCGGAAAAAAGTCAATCCGAAGAACCTGAACAGGATGAAGAAGTACTTGTAAAAGACTCTTCGGGTGTTAAAAAAAGCGTTGATATCAAGACCGAGATCACAAAACCTGACATTAAACTTGTCGGTAAGATAGACCTTGATAAAACACCAAAGCCGAAAGCTGAAAAAGCAGCTCCTGTAAAAGAAGAACCGGAACCAAAACCTGCTAAGAAGACAGCAGAACCTGAAAAGAAAAAAAGTGTCCCTGAAAAGGAAAAAGTAATCTCGGATACTGAAGATAAAAAATCCGGGATCGATATCCGTATTGTTGGGAAAATTGATCTTGAGACTGTTACAAAGGAAATCCGGTCCGCAAAAGAGGAAGCTGCAAAGGAAGAGCAGAAAGAGAAAGTTGCTGAACCAAAAGAAGAAAAGATAAGCGCCGGGAAGAACGTTAAGGAAACGGTAGAAGAACCTGTTCCTCAACTGGTTGATGAGGTAGCTCCGGTTGATGAACCTGAAATAGAACTTCTGCCTGAACCGGAAGAAGACATAATAGAACTCTTCAGACCGGATTTTAAAAAATTATCAGGACCTACAGTTGTCGGGAAAATTGACCTCCCCGTTGAAGAGAAAAAGAAACCGGTAACACATCAGCCAGTCAAAATAGATACAGATTCTGACTTCAAAAGAAAGAAGCGCAGGAAAAGAATTACAAAGGAAAAAGAACAGGTTTCTGTCGTTAAACAGGATCTGTCGGACAAAAAGGAAAAACCGGGCAAGAGATTATTGAAAAAAAGACCGGTGAGGGCTGAAGTTGATGAAGAAGAGGTACAGAAGCAGATAAAAGAGACTCTTGCCAGGTTGACAACCAAGGGAAAATCTCGAGGATCGAGGTACCGCCGCGAAAAAAGAGAAGCAATAAGCCTGAAACATAAAGAGGCAGAGGACCAGATTGAACAGAATAAGAATATTCTCAAGGTTACAGAATTTGTCTCAGCTAATGAGCTGGCAATAATGATGAATATACCTGTTACCGAGATCATATCCACCTGTATGAATCTTGGATTATTTGTTTCAATCAACCAGAGACTGGATGCTGAAACAATGGCAATTCTTGCAGATGAGTTCGGATATAAGGTTGAATTTGTGAGCGCTGAGGTACTTGAAGCTGTGAAAGAGGAAGAAGATGAAGAAGGAGAACTTCAATCAAGGCCACCAATAGTTACCGTAATGGGACATGTCGATCATGGAAAGACAAAACTGCTCGACTACATCCGCAGGACAAATGTCATCGCCGGAGAAGCCGGAGGTATTACCCAGCATATAGGTGCCTATGGAGTTAAACTTGATGACGGCCGACAGATAACTTTCCTCGATACTCCGGGCCATGAAGCTTTTACAGCTATGCGTGCACGAGGTGCACAGATAACTGATATCGCAATTATTGTCGTTGCCGCTGATGACGGTGTGATGCCACAGACAGTTGAAGCTATTAACCATGCATCTGCTGCAGGCGTACCGATAATATTCGCAATAAACAAGATAGATAAACCTACATCAAATCCTGATAAGATCAAGGAGGCTCTTGCCAACATGAATTACCTTGTTGAGGACTGGGGAGGGAAATACCAATCGCAGGAGATCTCTGCAAAATCAGGAATCAATATCGACCTTCTTCTTGATAAAGTACTTCTTGAAGCCGAAATGCTTGATCTGAAAGCCAATCCTGATAAACCCGCTCTCGGTACAGTTATAGAATCATCTCTCGATAAAGGAAGAGGTTTCACAACAACGCTCCTGGTTAAAGCCGGAACCCTCAGAATAGGCGATGTATTGCTTGCAGGAAGTTGTTTCGGACATGTAAAGGCAATGTACAATGAGAGAGGACATAAGGTTACAGAAGTCTCACCTGCTACTCCTGCGCTTATACTCGGACTGAACGGTGCTCCGCAGGCCGGCGATAAGTTTAATGTCATGGAGAGTGACCGGGAAGCAAAAGATATTGCAAATAAAAGAGCTCAGCTGCAGAGGGAACAGGGTCTCAGAACACAGAAACATATAACTCTTGATGAGATTGGCCGAAGAATTGCAATAGGTAACTTCCAGGAGCTTAATATCATTGTGAAGGGGGATGTGGATGGTTCCATTGAAGCGCTCAGTGACTCCCTCATCAAACTGTCAACACCGGAAATTCAGCTGAATGTGATACATAAGGCTGTGGGACAGATATCCGAATCGGATATCCTTCTGGCAGCAGCTTCAAATGCGATTATCGTCGGATTCCAGGTACGTCCTTCAATGAGTGCCCGAAAGCTAGCAGAAAAAGAGGAAATTGATATCCGTTTATACTCAATAATTTATAACGCTATCGAGGAGATAAGATCCGCTATGGAAGGAATGCTTTCACCGGAAGTGAAAGAGGAGATTGTTGCAACCCTCGAGATCCGTGAGATATTTAAAGTTACAAAGGTCGGTACAGTTGCCGGATGCTACGTGAAAGAAGGAAAGATCACAAGGAACACTCCTGTAAGGATCATCAGAGATGGTATCGTAATATATACAGGAGAACTTGGATCGCTAAAACGTTTCAAGGATGATGTTAAAGAGGTTGTGGGCGGATATGAATGCGGACTTAATATCCAAAATTTCAACGATATAAAAATCGGTGATATTGTAGAAGGTTACCAGGTGGTCGAAATCAAGAAGACGTTATAAAATAGTTTTATAATTTTCTGCTGTAAGCAGTGTTTCAATCTCAGCAGGATCAGAGATTCTGATCTTTACCATCCAGCCTTTTCCATAAGGATCTTTATTTATCACTTCAGGTGACTGTTCCAGGTCCGGATTAACTTCGAGCACTTCCCCTCCGACAGGCATGAACATGTCAGAAACGGTTTTTACTGCTTCAATTGTTCCGAATACTTCTCCTTGTTTAAGAGTCTCACCAGCAGTTTCAACTTCAACAAAGACAATATCACCCAGCTCACCCTGGGCAAAGTGAGTTATTCCCACATAACCAAGTTCCCCTTCAATGCGAAGCCATTCATGGTCTTTTGTGTACTTTAAATTTTCAGGAACGTTCATTTCAATTATTTATTTAGTTATTATTAAATTCATTTCAGCCCATTAACATTGAACCAAAAATAGAGATTTTTTATTCAATCCGGAAAACCAAAGTTGTTTTAAAATGCTTTTCTGTGAGTTCTACTGGACAAGCGTAAACTTCAGGCTAAATCCGAAGTTCGTGTTTGAAGTAGGGAAAGTATTTGCCACAAACGGATCGTTCATTGTATGATCCGCGAAAATCTGGAGATTGAATCTGTCACTCAAAACATAATCGGCAGTAATACCTGCAGTAAATACCCTCTGACCCACAACCGGCTGATTTACATCTTCAATTAGTTTTCTTGCCAGAGTCTTGTTGTCTCTTATTGAGAGGTCAAACCTGAGATTCAGATCACTTCTCAGAGCTTTCTGTCCTCCTCCCGTTTTAACTATTATCTGGACATCATCAAATCTGTAACCTGCCCCGATAACAATTTCGTTGCTCCTGGCATCAGCTATCTGGTTATTTGTGAGGTTTAGCGAAACCGTACGGGATTTTCTCCATTCAAACCTCGTTGTCAGACTGTTTTTCCAGTTCATATCGACATTAATCAGCGGACTGAATTGCTCATTCATGCTAACAACATTTATTTCATACTGCTGAATGAAATTGTTCTGCAGGTCCCTGAGGCTGCTTAATCCGTTAATATCAGACATAAAATCGAGGTTAGTCGTATAAGTCCCGATCTGGTATGTACTTCTGTACTGATGCGATAAATTGATTGATCTGAAGACTTTCTGAACAAATTCAAATTTTGATAACCCATCAAACGTAAGCCTCCAGTTTGGCATCATTTTTAATGCTGAGGGGAATGTCTCGAGGGATACTTTCTGTGGATCTGATCTGGTATATGCTGCAATGAATGCGGGGATCATCACTTCACGCGATGTTTGTCCATACCCACTTTTATATGGCCCATCGATTGCACTCCCTGTAACTGGATCATAATCCGGATCATAGCCCGGATCTCTTTTCCTTCTTTCATCAGCTCTGCGTTGAGAAATAATGACTAAATTATTCTTGAAATCCTCGAATGCAGGTGAAACATAATCATTCTCTTTTGAGATCTTTTCAAATGCGGAGCCCCAGGAAATAACAGAAATAGAAAATGTTCCGTTAACCGTCTTATTCCTTGTGCTGTCAGGAAAATTCCCATTTATATCACCAATATAATATGCACTTATTAATTCCTGGAACCGTCTGTCGGCACTCACATCAATCCTCATTCCGGGGATTGGTTCCACCGTAGCACGGGCAGAAAGATCGAACCTGTTGCTATATGATGACGGAGTATTCAGCAGTGTATCAGCAGATATCCAGCCACTACCCATAGCCTTTTCAAAAAAGTTCTTATCACTGTAACCCAGTATGAATGGCCATCCCGGAGCAAGTACGTCATTATAATCAGACATTCCGAGGTATTTTGTTCCCGGTACATATCCGGGAAGGAACTGTCCCTGGGAGGATGTATAGCTCAGACTGACAGATCTTATACCAAGCAATGCTCTTACGAAATACTCCCCGGTAACAATCATTGGATTTCGCTTTACCGGAACACGCCCTTCCACCGAAACAGTGGCTCCATCGACCTGTTCTGAGGCAGTAAAATTGACTCTGTTCTCGCTTATAATATCCACTTTGCCTTTTATCTCTTCACCCGTTTTCTTCACAACTTTTACCTTGACATCCCGAGTTCTCAGATTGTGTATTATGCCTCTTACAACATCTGGTTTTATGTTAATATTCTCTCTGTTATAGGTAACCGTCTTAAACTGCGATTTCATCCGTTGTGTGGCATCGGGCCGCGTATTATTTTCAATCTGCTTAAGAAATTTAGATTTTGTATATAGCCCGGACAGGTTTGCCATAGCAGTGAATGTTAGCTCATTATGGTTCTTTATTGAATTTCCGAGATTAATATTCATACTATCGGGATAGATAGGTCCTGCCAGCCATGTATAATCTGATCCAAACCGTGCATTGGCGCTGAGCCACGATAAGAGAGGCAGTTTATTTACCGGAAGGTTATAGATCACATTAATAAAGTGATTGTAGTTTGTGGTGCGTCCGAAATTTCTGATATTACTCATCACTGAATCGCGCCAGAGATCATACTGGCCGCTATATCTCTCTTTATCAACACCACCTTCAGGCTCATCGATCCTTGCCAGGCTTGTGGCAGTAAAGTCGATCTTAAGCTGACGAGTGACATCATATTTCACATCGTAGATCCTGCTCCATTCAAAATCCTTCTTAAATGTCGGCTTTATCTTTAGATAAGGATTATTTATATTCCTTGGTTTCAATTCGTTATAATAACGGCTCAGGTCGTTCCTGATAGATAGGCTTCTCGGAAAAACATAGAAATTGAAATCCTTGATTATTCTGAAAACCTGTGCATTGAGGAATTTGACATTTTTAAAAGGCATCACATTTGCAGGCTGTGCTTCAAAATTATAGCTCAGGCCTCCCCTGTGGTTCTTTTCGAGATCTATTTCGGTTCTGGTGTTGCTGCTGTAAACTTCATTGTAAGCATAGTTGACACTCAGGTTAGCCAGATCCCATGCATGCGGCTTCTTCCCTCTTTTGGTAATCCCTGCATTGCTTACGGTGATTGTCTTCCTTCTCGCATAATCTTCGGCAATAGATTTTATTGAGTCCCTTTCGTAGCTATCCCTTGCTTCTTTTATTGCATCAATAAAAAGGATATCAGGATCCAGTGGATTATACTGAGGCTTGATCCTGGTTTCAGAATAACCCACATATACAGGGAGCCTGACACCTGCTTTTTCAGGAAAGAACTTCCCCAGTTCAAGGGTTGAAGAAAGATCATATTTCAGAACCTCTTCCTTGCTTCGTTCATTGACCTTTTTTTCGATGCTCCCCCATCCGGGGGTACTTGCCTGCCCCACCAGGTCGACACTTCCAAGATCAGCCAAACGTGCCTGTAAATGAGCATTTGCAGCCCATCCTCCATTTTCAATAAAATCACTTAACCTCAGTTCATTGACCCAGATCTCTCCCGACTTGGGGTAACCGTCATCGCTTGCGGGATGCCTGGTCCTGATAGGATTTCTTACTCCTACCATCACCACTTTTACATTACTCAGGTTTGGATTACCAGAAATATATACTCTGTTCAACCCGTCAGAGTAGACAAAAACATCTGAGATGCTTAGAGTGGAACCTTCTTCCTGCAATTCCCTGTTCCTTGCTTTTTTTGCCTCCTGAAGTACTGTCAGATCAATATTGAAACTGTTTACTTCAGGCCAGACAAGGGATCTCGATTCATCTGATTTATTATCATAAGTCCCCGGGGCTGTAAGTTTCAAAGGCACTTCATATTCGTAAAAATTACTCTTATAATCGGTTCCTATCCTAATGAATGCTGTAAGTTCATCATCATATAGTGTCTGGCCTATCACTGCTTCGGCATGGACTTCCATGCGCAATCTTCTATATTGCCTTATATCCAGGTTTACATTTTTAAATGCTGCCCGTGCATCGCCGTCCTGAAGATCCTGGACTCTCAATACCATCGACTGTTCGTTCAGCTGCCTGAGCTGGGGATTCTGAGGATCTACTATCCTGTCGAACCCCGGAGGAAGCACATAATTAACAGGCACTTTACCGGCATTCTCTTCAATACTCACTGAACTAATTTCAAATGTCCCGTCAGTCAATTCAGGTATTGTTATTCTTTCTCCGCCCTCCATAAAATCGATATTGTATTTCCTCCACTCAGCCCTGACAAGATTCAGTTCTGCAAAACGCATGATGACCGGTTCGTTGAAGCTCTTGAGGAATAACCTCATAAAGCGAATTGATTTAAAGTCACTTATAATACCTACTGTTCTGTGATAATCTGTTATCGGGATCTTAAACTGATACCATTTAACCCTCGATTTGGTGCCATTTGCAAATGTAGCTTCATGTTCTATTTCATCAACAATAAAGTTTGAACCAACCTGAAGATCAGCAGGTCGCATACTTACCCTGTACTGATAATAGCTCTCTGTTTCATTAAGCGTATTATCGCGGTTTACATCTTCCATATCAGGTATTGTGGAACCTGAAGTAGGATATGATTCCTGCGACATTTCAGAGGTTGGAGAGTTTCCATCCTGCCCGTTATATTTTTTATACCTCTCAAGAATACTTTTCTGTTCGAAGTCATAATCAGATCCTCTTGAATAATGGAAATCATCACTCGACGGGTCTTTCAATATTTCCTGATATACTTCAGGCTCCGCAGTCAGTAAAGATTTCTGAAGGTAATCGGTAAAAAAGGATTGTTCATCCACATTGCCCAGACCATCCAGACCAACGTCCTGGTATTTACGCGATTCGGAATCGTTGTCAAATGCTTTAACTACAGACTGAACAGTGGGAACTCTGCCCCAGGCAGTTGTATCAACATTTTTAGGAACAGGACTGCCCGGTAATCCGTTTTCAAAACTTTTCCTTGAATCTCTCAGTATATCTTCTGAGATATTTCCAAGGTTAATATAAAGATCACCGCCTTTATGATCGGGATTCTCCACAAAAGGGTCCATTACCCAGAACTCAATATACTGGACGTTGGCTGTTTCAAAATCGCTTGTCAGTACCTCTCTCATAAAACCTCCCCACCTTGATTCAGGATCAAGAAGCTTTCCCTGAGGATTCATCCCTTTTGAATATGTGCCTGGTTCAGTATCGTAATTATATGGGCCCTTTTCTTCAGGATAGTATGCCAGGTTAAGTACAGAGATCGTTGTCGGAATCCCGGTTGTGCTCTCCTTGTTCGGGAAGATCTCATTCTCATATATCTCCCTGACAAAGTGGCTTGATTGTTCGTTGGGATTCTGTTTTATGTGATCGGGTGTGGAAGATCCATTTCTGAGGAAAAGAGGATCTATCACGTACCACGCCAGTTTAGCCCTGTTAAATCCGCTGATAAGGTTATTATTTAAATTGGCTTCAGGGAAAAGCATATCCTGTCCTCTCGGGATGCTTGAAATGTTCCAGGCATTAAAAGATTTTAAATCGAGCGGTATCTCACTTGCTTCAAAATCGTCGATATATGAATTCCCGGCATTGGATATTGCTTTAGAATGTCCGGGTATAAGCTGGGCAAATTCCCCGAAAAATGAAAGTGTTGAGGGAGCTTTTGTCTCCAGGAACGGCATCTTGTCGATAATATTTGTAAGCACCTGCGACTGTGTTTTATAGGACGTATTCAGTCCCCAGATTGTATTTGAGATCGGCTCTTCACCGTAATTAACCTTCTGTGTATATGGCCTTTCATTAAGATGAAGAATTGTTCCTCCGATGTTAAAATTGTCCGAAATCCTGTAATCAAGATGAGTACCCAGAAGTGTTTTTGTCTGAAAACCGAAAAACTGGTTGTTCTCAAGAGAAACCTGGATCGGTGTTTCTGATTCAAGCAGCGACGAATTAATTATCGTTACTGTTCCGAGGTTATAATCGACTGTATAATCGACATTTTCCGTCAGTGTTACTCCTCCGGCAGTGACTTTAACGGATCCTGCGGGGATATTTGCCGCATTGAGACTGATTTCCGAACTCACAGCCGACGAGAAGAGTCCTGCCATTTTGAATTTGTTCTTCTCAGCCATTTGTTGGGCAACTGTCTTGGTTGAGTCGTAGAGTTCCTCAAACACATACTTATCGGCAATCAGGTTATTGCCGATCTGGGTTCGCAAATAGCTTCCGAAAGGTTCAAGGACCGGAAAGATTATTTTACCTCTGCTAACACTCACCGTTACACCGTCAATAAAATCAAAATAACCATCAGGTTCACGGTCCAGCTGAGAATTAATATTGTCGAGGCCGAGTATCTGTAAAAGAACTTTATCAGAGAATTGTCCTTCAGGAAGATAATTAATTGAATTACCTGTTTTATCATCCTCGTAAAGGATATTCATCTGAAAATTATCGCTCTCAAGCTTTCCCGAACCTAATGAATAGACGTTTTTCATCATCAGATCCCAGGTCGGAAATTTAGGGCTCAGGGTAGTTCCCTTGAGCAATTTGAGTATGAGCGTTTCAGGAGCATCGATACCATCAGTCGAAAACTCTCCGACTTTATATACCTGACCGTTAAGAGTATATTCAAAAGCCACGGCAAGCACCTCATCGGTATTCAGGGCTGAATTAAGGGAAATATATCCAAGCTGCTGGTTAAGTGTATATTCCCTTTCATTTAGTTTTCTTGCATTTTCTATCTTCTCAAAATCACTTCCTATCTGGAAATCCGGATATAAGGGACTGAATACATTTGCTACCTGGTCAACATTTCTCATCGATGCATAAGCAGTTATCAGTTGTTCATAAAGCTGGTTTGTGCTGTTGTCGGGGTTTTTGACCGCCCCCGGAGAAGCCTGGAATTGCGGGATATTGTTGTAAATGTGGCTGCTGTTTTCAGCAAGGTCCGTAAAAGCTACTATATTCCTTGCTTCATCATAACTGCTTGTCTTGTTTGTTATCCAGATCTCAATCCTCTGGATATTAACACCTGAGCTTATGGCCGGTAGATTTTTCAGTGAAGCATCATATATATCCCTGAAGTACTGTGAAAGAAAGAAGTGACGGTTTGCCTCATAATCATCCGCATATATCTCAAATTCCGTCTGCTGTGCCCCTCCTTTAGTCTGGATTACCGATGTTTCGCCTTTCTGTTGCGAAAGAACTGTTGTAACTGTCAGTTTGCCAAACTGCATTTCGGTCTTAAGTCCAAATAAACTATAGCTTCCCGTGATCAGGGTTCCTGTAAGAGGAAGAGTGACATCGCCGGCTTCAACCTTTTTTAGTATCTCATCCTCTTTTCCGGCATACTGCAGCTTGGTCCTGTTCTCAAATTCGAACAGGGCATCAGTATTGTAGTTGACACCAAGCTCCATCTTATCGCCGATAGTACCGGTAACATTCATCTGGATCTTTTCTTTAAAATCGAATGTCGGTATTGTCCTCAGCTTTTCGGAGAGAGTTGGATTTTCTGTTCTGGAAATATTTATACCGAAGATAAGTTCAGCAGATCCCTGGGGTATAATGTTTATAATATTGCTTCCGAAGATCTTATCGAAAGCTGCTCCGCCTATTTCAATCTGGGGAATAAGTGTTGACCGGAAAATAGATTCTTTCCCCGATATCCTTGATTGCCAGTAATCGTTCATTGCCCTCCTGTATTCGTATCTTCTGAATTCCTCAGGACTCATATGAACAGGTGTGCGGTAATCAAACGATCCGACCTTCTGATAAATGATATATTCATTTTTTTCAGGGTCGTAGATAACTGTTGATTTTATATTAGAAGGATTACCGAGGAATAAAGGAGATTGCTGCTGCGATTCCCAGGGGATACCTGAGACATCCTGTAATTTAAGTATCGATTTTTTTGATGTATCTGTGGGTGTGGATGACTTAACAGGAACCTGGCAACCAGCTTCTCCAGATATTATGATAAAGGAAACGCACAGCGCAAGATATAAAATTACCAGAAGATTTCTATTTGATTTCCCTGATCCCAATCCGGCTTATATTCTGTATTACAAGTTCTTAAGCGCCCTCTTGATCATATCCTCGACAGTCAGGCTCTTTCCCTCTGTGACTATCTTATCAAGGACCTTTGCAACAGCGCCTTTGGCAAACCCAAGCATAACTAATGCTGATAACGCCTCGTCGCGGTTTGTATTGTCCGAAAATGCAAATATTTCACCGGTTCCGGACTGTTTGCCTAGCTTGTCTTTCAGGTCAACGATTATCCTTTGTGCGCTTTTTAATCCAATGCCCTTGACACTCTTCAGAACATTTACATCTGCTCCTACTATTGCTCTTTCAATCTCTGCCGGACTGAGAGAAGAAAGCATCATCCTGGCGGTACTTGCACCGACACCTGAAACAGAAAGAAGTAACCTGAAGATATCCCTTTCTTCCCTGTCTGCAAATCCGAAGAGCTGATGGCTATCTTCCCTTATTACTTCATGCACAAGGATCTTATAATCGCTTTTACCCTCAAGTTTAGTAAAGGTCGTCAGGGAAATACTGATAAAATAGCCTACATTGCCTGTCTCAATTGTAAGGAATGTCGGGGTGATCCGGGTTATTGTCCCTTTAATGTAATCGATCATAGGTGAGGTTCGGTATTAAGAATATCAGGAGGCAGTTCATCAACCTTGTCAGTATGGATTTCTATATCCTGATGCTTCAGGGGATTCCTGGTTATTTCAGAGTACATAAGTCTGTTTTTGTAGATGCTGCAGGCAAGGTACAGCGCCTGCCGGAATGAATTTTCCGAAGCTTCACCTCTACCTGCCAGCAGAAAAGCAGTTCCGTGCACCGGAGAGGTTCTGACAAAGGGTAATCCAGCAGTAAAATTAACTCCCGATTCGAAAGAGAGAGCCTTAAAAGGAGCAAGACCCTGGTCGTGATACATTGACAATATTCCGTCAAATTTTGCAAAGGATCCTGCACCGAAAAATCCATCGGAAGGAAACGGTCCGAAAACCATCATGCCCTCTTTTTCAACCTTCCTGATTGCCGGAATTATCACTTCAGCTTCCTCATTCCCAAGAAGAGAATTTTCACCTGCATGAGGATTCAGGCCTAATACGGCTATCTGAGGTTTGCGTATTCCAAAATCCATAATCAGAGACTGATTCATCAGCCTTAATTTCCTGGTCAGCAGATCAATCGTAATAATTTCGGAAACTTTCTTAAGTGGTACGTGAGCCGTCGCGAATCCAATTCTCATGTTTTCGCTGATCATGAACATAAGCGCATCCTCGACTCCGGCTTTTGACCGCAGGTAATCAGTATGGCCTTTGAAACTGAACTTCTCTGATTGAATATTGTTTTTATCAATGGGGGCAGTAATCAGAACACTTATTTTACCGGCTTGTAGATCTTCCAGTGCTCTTTCAAGAGATATAAGTGCAGCTTCTCCTCCCTGAGGAGTCGATTTCCCCAGCTCAACCCTGATGTTATCATCAAGGCAATTTATCATATTTGATTTCCTTATATTCGCTTCCTCTACCGACCTTATATTGTTAAAGCTAAAATTGTTGATATTCAAGGCCTTACGATGATATGCAGCAACCTTTGGTGAACCATAAACGATCGGCACGCATATCTCGTTGATCATGGGATCCATAAGGGTTTTGATTATAACCTCATATCCTATACCGTTTACGTCGCCCTGTGATATACCAGCTAATATTGGTTTTGTCTCCATAATTATTATTTCATTTTCTTATAATTTGCCGCAAGCTTCTTCAGGAACGTTGCAAGCAATCTCAGACCGGAACCCGGACCCTCTTTTAAACGGTAATAATCATCTTTCTTCAGGAGGCCCGTTCCAGCAATATCCAGATGGATCAGGGGGTATTCCGCAAAACGTTCCAGAAATTTACCGGCTGTAATTGCACCAGCTTCACGTCCTCCGATATTTTTAACATCAGCCAGATCTGATTTTATCATTTCATCATATTCCTCCCAGAAAGGCAACTCGGCAATCCTTTCATGAACGAGGTTGCCGCTCTCCTCAAGTAACGAGATATATTTTCTTTCAGCGTTTGTCATCATTGCAATTGCCTGATTACTGAATGTTGCTGCAGCCGAACCGGTAAGTGTGGCAATAGTAATAATTAATTCAGGTTTATATTTCGATGCATAGCTTATTGCATCAGCGAGGATAATGCGACCTTCAGCATCAGTATTTCCCACTTCAACAGTCATCCTGTTATGCATTGTAATAATATCACCCTGGGTATAAGCATTGCCGCCCGGACGATTGTCAGTCATGGGTAATAACCCTATAAGATGCAGAGGGAGATTGTTCTTTGCGGCTGTATAGAAGACACCTGCCACCGTCGCAGCTCCTGCCATGTCACCTTTCATCAGGGCCATGTAGTTGTCGGGTTTGAGATTAAGTCCGCCTGTATCATAAACAATTCCTTTACCTACAAGCACAAGAGGTTTCTTGTTAAGACTCGTGCCGGGATTCCATTCGAGAATGCAGAATGCCGGAGGATCGACGCTTCCCCTGTTCACAGCCAGTAAGCCCCCCATTTTAAGTGCTTCAATCCTGCCCTTTTTAAGAACCTCAACCCTGAAACCACCCTTTATCCCTATTTTCTGGACCTCTCCAGCAAGTGCTGATGCATTGAGCCTGTTAACGGGTTCATTAATCAGATCCCGTACAAAATAGACTGCATCGGTCAGGTCGGTAAGCCAGTTAATCTCTGCTTTTGATAAATCTCCATACAAAAGGAGCTTCGACGGATATGATTTTTTCTTCATATCATCTTCTTTTGTCTTATATTTCTCAAAAGAGTAGATGCTGAGCAGAAATCCTTCCGTAAAATCTTCTATTGCACCCTTATATGCCTGATGAGAAGTAATTACCAGCTCAGAGTGGTTATTTGATCTGATAAGCTTCTTCAGACCGGATGCAGCTTTTCTCAAACCCTCCCTCTTCCTGAAATCATTCTGATCTTCTTTTATCCTGACAATATAGGTGCATTTGAAATAGGAATTGATAAAAACATGGTCTTCCTTTGCACGTAGCTGCTTTATGGCATATTCCTTTTCTGTCCTGGTTAATTTCAGTGTCTCAGGAATTTCATTTTCCCCGACTATACATATAATTGATTGATCAGGAGATATTTGCGATGCTTTAATAATTTCAGGTTTCATATTTGAAAATGAAAATTTTTAAGGATCAAAGTTAATCAAATTATTGATTGATTCCTGTTCAAAGCGTTACCTTTGTGGATACCGTAAGGTTGTTGTAAAAACCCTTTGTGTTACATGGTAAGAACCTTGGTGTTCCTTGTAGTAAAATTATTGAATTCAAAGAACACAAAGTAAATGCTAAGGGGGCACAAACGAGAAAATTAAAAAATGAGGAGTACCAATCAATTATACGATAAAGCCTTGAATCTGATTCCCCTCAGTATCAGGGAAGGAGAATTCCTGTACAATAATGCACCACTTGAAGAGCTGATTTTTGTTGGCAATGAGTTAAGACAGCACCATGTTCCAGGGAGAAATGTCGGCTGGATAATTGACAGGAATATTAACACTACTAACATATGTTTCTCTCAGTGTACCTTCTGTAATTTCTGCAGGAAAAAAGGTTCTCCTGACGGATATATAACAAGACTGGAAGAGTATAAAATAAAGATAGATGAATTATACTCACTTGGGGGTGATCAGATTCTTCTTCAGGGAGGGATGAGTCCTGATCTCGGTCTTAGTTTTTATCTGAACCTTTTCAGGGAGCTGAAGTGTATGTACCCGTCATTGAAACTTCATGCTCTCGGTCCTCCGGAAATTGTATATCTGGCAAAAAGAGAAAAGGCAACCTGCTATGAGGTCCTCTCAGAACTTATTGATGCCGGTCTTGATTCACTGCCGGGGGCCGGCGCTGAAATTCTTTCTGACCGTGTCAGGAAAATTGTTTCGCCTGCCAAAGCCACAGCAGAAGAATGGACAGACGTTATGCGTGCTGCTCATAAACTTAATCTTCCGACATCTGCCACTATGATGTATGGACATATTGAGACAGTCAGGGAAAGGATCGAACACCTGGTCCGATTAAGGGACCTTCAGGATGAAAAAGAAGAAGATCATTACGGGTTTATAACATTTATACCCTGGCCTTTTCAGGATGAAGGTACCGTGCTGAAGGAAAAACATGGTATCAGTAGTTGCTATAACGGACCTGATTATCTAAGGTTGATAGCCGTCAGCCGGATAATGCTTAACAACATTAAGAATATTCAGGCATCACTTCTTACCGTCGGCAAAGATGTTGGCATGCTGTCGCTGCATGCGGGGGCCAATGATCTTGGTTCAATAATGATAGAGGAGAATGTTGTGAGTGCTGCCGGTTCTGCTAACCATTTCAGTGCAGAGGATATTCAATCGATAATAAAAGAAGCTGGATTTGCTCCTGTGAGAAGGAATCAGAAATACGAAGAAATACGACTGTAAAACTTCGGGAGCCTGCTTTCCCTGGTGTATGCCCCCGTTCCCTGCCCTATACCCCCTGCCCCCTAAAGGGGGTCTAATTTTCAACCATTCAGTTGATTACAAAAAGTCCGGAATTTAAGCCCCCTTCAGGGGGCAAGCCATCAGCTTCTGCTGATGGCTGGGGGCAATAAATAAAAAAGGGCTTCCTCAGAAGCCCTTAATCTATAGAAAAAAATTCATTCGAATTTCTCTTTTTCCTTTTCCTCTTCGGGATTAAACTTCGAGGCTTTCTTAAATTCCTTCATACCCTGTCCGATACCTTTCATCAGTTCAGGAATCTTGCGGCCACCAAATAAGAGAACAACAACAAGCAAGATCAGTATAATCTCAGTTAATCCTATCTTTCCCATTTTCGTAGTAATTTAATTTATGCAAATTTAACGATTCTTTAATTAATATCAAATAGCCCGGCGATAAACTACTTTCTTATAAGCTTCAAAATGTCATTACCATTGGCAAAGATAAGCAGTGAAAACAGTATTATCATCCCTGCTACCTGCGCGTATTCCAGGAATTTATCGCTGGGTTTTCTTCCGCTTATGACTTCGAAAAGAAGGAACATCACATGTCCTCCGTCGAGAGCAGGTATTGGTAAAATATTCATTACGGCAAGGATTATTGAAAGGAATGCTGTCAGGTTCCAGAACACCTGCCAGTCCCATACTCCGGGGAAAATACTTCCGATTGTTATGAATCCGCCCAGAGACTCATAGGCTTTTGTATGCTTCGAAAAAATTAGTTTGAACTGTTTCAGGTAATCGCCGATTGTTTTAAACCCCTTGGAAATTCCTGCAGGAAATGACTGAAGGATACCGTATCTTATTGTCTTTAGATCGAAAAACTGGCTGTAAGATCTGTTGCTTATTACCCCCAGTATGCCAGCACTTGAAATTGCCACAGGGACATCGAGATTTTCGTTGTCCCGGAGAATATTCATTATGATTGTCCTACCTTTATTTTCAGCAAGATAATTCTGGAATTCATCATAGTATGAGAACTTACGGTCATCCAGTCCCGTCAGTTCATCTCCAACTTCCATTCCGGCTGTCTTTGCAGGAGATTCTTTTCCGAATTTTGAAATTACGAACGGACTGAATGGCGTTCTGGCATCGATCTGGCCTTTCCCTTTTAACAATTTGGGAATATAGTCTGCCGGAATTGGAATATTCAATGTTTCTCCATCTCTTTCAACCTGTATGCTTTTTCGGTCGTTCAGGATAATATCAGGTGTTATCTGCATGAAATTGTCGATATACTGATTATCAACCGACACTATCTTGTCGCCGTTTTTTAATCCTATTGAATGACCTGTGGAATCTGTCTCAATACCGTATTTAACATTTGAAGTTGGAAGGTACGTTTCTCCCCATGCATAGAGAACCATCACGTAGATAAGCATAGCTAAAATGAAATTAAAGAATACCCCGCCTGTCATTATCAGAAGCCTCTGCCATGCCGGCTTAGCCCGGAATTCAAATGGTTGAGCAGGTTGTTTCATCTGTTCCCTGTCGAGCGATTCATCGATCATACCTGATATTTTGACATAGCCTCCGAGCGGCAGCCAGCCAATACCATATTCAGTTTCTCCTTTTTTGAATTTAAATATAGAGAACCAGGGATCGAAGAAAAGGTAGAACTTTTCAACCCTGGTCTTAAATAGTTTTGCCAGAACAAAATGTCCCAATTCATGAATGATCACAAGAATTGAGAGGCTTAATATAAATTGGAGTATCCTTATAAGTATTGTCATTTTCTGGTCTGAAGTTTTAAAATGAAGCTATCGGCCGTTTCCCGGGCTTGCTTGTCTGATTCATCAAGCGATGCCAGGTCGGGGGCGCCAATATATACAATATTTTCCAGAGTATATTCAACGACATCCGACATTTGCAGAAAACCTATTTTACCTGTCAGAAATGCCCTGACGGCTATTTCATTTGCAGCATTGAGAATGCAGGGCATATTACCTCCTTCGTTCAGTGCACGGTAAGCCAGTGAGAGATTCCGGAATTTTTCCAGGTCAGGTTCAGCAAAAGTAAAAGCAGTATGGTCCTTTAATTCAAGTCGGGGTAATTCTGATTGAAACCTGCGTGGATATGAAAGGGCATAAAGAATGGGCATTCTCATATCCGGGATCCCCAGCTGAGCTTTAACCGCACCATCTGTAAAATGAACAAATGAATGAATTATTGATTGCTGATGGATAATGACTTTAATCTGTTCGGGTTTAAGATCGAAGAGCCATCTCGCCTCAATGACTTCCATTCCTTTATTCATCATCGAAGCTGAATCGATTGTTACCTTATCTCCCATACTCCAGTTCGGATGTCTGAGGGCATCTTCCGGTGTCACCTTCTGAAGTTGTTCTTTTGATAAATTCAGGAATGGACCACCGGATGCAGTAAGTGTAATTTTTTCAACAGATCTTTTTTCTTCACCTGCAAGGCACTGAAAGATCGCTGAATGTTCCGAATCGACAGGGATGATATTGTTCCCCGAGGCTGAAACAAGTTTGCTTATAATTTCTCCTGCAACAACGAGTGTCTCCTTATTGGCCAGTGCTATTTTTTTCCCGGCCTTCAATGCTGCGATAGTAGGTCGCAATCCTGAATACCCTACTATTGCTGCAAGGACCACATCAGCGTCCGACTTGCTTATAACCTCTTCCATTGCTTCCTCGCCGGCGAACACTTTTACTTTTGTATCAGCAAGGTTTTCTTTCAGCTGTTTATAATGTTTTTCATTGCTTATAATTACTGATCCGGGAAGAAACTTCCTGGCCTGGCTGGTAAGGAGATCTATATTATTCGCGCCCGTCAGGACTTCAACTCTGAATTCCCCGGGATATCTCGATATGATATCAAGGGCTTGCGTTCCGATAGATCCTGTAGATCCTAATAAAGCTATTTTTTCGGGCATCCCGGATACAGGTATATTAAAATAAAATGTGTCTCTCAGGATCAAGAGGGCTTCCTTTATACCAGATCTCAAAATGTAAATGAGGGCCTGAAGTGTAGAGTTCACCTGAATCCCCTATTATTGAAATCGGTTCTCCTGCACGGACAAGATCGCCTGTCTCTTTTAACAGGTTTGCATTATGCTTATAGACTGAAACTATATCGTTTGGGTGTTGTAGCTGGATCACAAATCCTGTCTCCATAGTCCAGCCTGTAAATATAACGGTACCATCGAGCACTGCTGACACCGGCGATTTTGGCTTTGTAACTATATCTGTGCCAAAGTGTCTTAAACGCTGGTCAAACCTTCCTGAGATTATTCCCTTGACGGGTGGGAAAAAATGGAGTCCGGCAAGACTAATTACAGGTTCAGAGGAGCTCTGTCCAAGCGTAAGATTATATTTTTCTTCATTTTCCACTCTTGCCCTCAGGGCAGAATCTTCCGGAGTACTTCTGAAAACTATCGATTTATAATTACCCGAAGTATCCTGGACTGAATAAAAGTCTTCCGGTTCTTTCCCGGAGATAATAGCATTCAGGTTGGTAAAGTACCTGTCTCTCAGTTCAAGTTCCCTGTCGAGTGAATCAAGCCGGATTGCGCTCATGAGGATGTTACGTCTCATTGTAACATCAGGGTATCCGGGGATAAATTCCCTGAGGTTTGTGAATGCTATCAGTGAAGCTGTAGCTCCGATGAGGAAAAGCACGATTGCTGTTATCAGGAGGAAAGCATTATACTGAGTAAGTCGTACCCGCCATACTTCCTCAAATGAAGTGTCGTTGATAACTGAGAACCTGTACTTATCGCGCCAGCTCTTCTTTTTCTTATCGTTCTTTGCCATAATTATAATAAAGTCAGCCCGCAAAGATAATAAATTTCGACGTCAGAAGCCGGAAGTTGAGGAACGAAGTGACGAACCGAGCCAAAGGCAAGCTCGGCGAAGCCAAATCCCTCCTGACGGGAACCGAAGACCGGAGGCCGAAGTTTCCCCCCTTCGAATGATTCTTCCTGACGCCTGACGCCTTTTATACCACTTTCACCGGTTTATCTTCGCTTTGCCACAATCCGTGTTTAGTACACACCGACATTGCAGAGAGGTTCATAGAGACATCCGGGGCAACAATATGGAAGTCTATTTCGACATTCGACGGTAGTGATCCATAGACTCCTGCTGT
Organism: uncultured Bacteroidota bacterium; assembly: GCA_963843415.1. Taxonomy (GTDB): domain Bacteria; phylum Bacteroidota; class Bacteroidia; order Bacteroidales; family VadinHA17; genus LD21. The sequence goes on along the minus strand of CAWJKD010000006.1, from coordinate 304,733 downwards.
ATAACGTGCTTCTGCAAGTAAAGTCTCCCTGTTCCAGAGTTGTATTACGCTTATGAAATGATCATGGTCATCGGGATGGGGGTACTCTTCTCCCAGCTTTACTTTGACAGCGAATTTCTCACCTCTTTTGACTTCATCGGGACAAATCACATGAGGCATATGTCGGTCGAGATAATCACGTTTTATTTCTTTCTCTTCTTTTTCTATTTCTGTTGCTTTAAATACTCGTGGCATGACTGTTCATTTTTATTCAAACTTACTAATTTTATTTAATAAGACGGAAGACAGAAGTCAGAAGCCGGAAGTATTATCTTATAATTAACTCCCGACTTTGGTCTTCCGACTTCCGGCTTCAGGCTTCTGGCTTTCTCAAAAAATGTTTATTTCTTTTGGTAATTCCTGCATTAATGTTAAATTTGCACCCACAATGATACTGCGGGGTGGAGCAGTGGCAGCTCGTTGGGCTCATAACCCAAAGGTCGGAGGTTCGAATCCTCCCTCCGCTACAAGTCAAAATCCCTTGCCGTGAAGCGGTGAGGGATTTTTGTTTTTAGCCCGAACCAAGCTTGCTTGAGTGAGGGATAAAAGCAAAAAGACCGAAGCCCTGCGCAGCAGGGCAGGGATTTTGACCTGGGCTGCAATCCGTTGAGGATCATGAACGAAGTGCATAATCCTCCTGATACAAAATCTTTAGCAAATATCGCCGGTTTTTGTCTTGATCAATCCACGCTTTAGATCGAATATCTTTCAGGCCTTGACCATAGACTCGTACCCTCGCCGGGAAGGAGCACCCGATCTCTGATCGTTAGCATCGTGCCGGCGCATGCCGCTGTCGCGGCAATATCATTTAAACCTCTGTATCAGCACAGCAAGGCTTTTGACTTGTTAAGCACCCTCAAGAGGATCACGAGCGAAGCCAGCCTTTGCCGAAGGCTATGGCTGACGGAGCGAGCAATCCTCAATTTATTCAACCCGCAACGGGGTTGATTGTATTTTGGGCAGCTCTGACCACGGGTGTCACAGTGGTTATTGGAATTCAATGCCTCCGGCATTTAAAATATAGATTATTTAACAACGCTGCGAGACCATTGACTTGTTAAGACATTAACAAATATTGGGCTGAAGCCCTGTTAAAATTCTGCAATCTTTTTGCCGTTGATTGAAATCAACGACAAGTGAAGTTATTTCAGCCACGGGCGGATGAAGTGCTCAGGACTTGTTAAGCGCCAATGAGGATCTGAAAATCTCGCAGCGTATCTTTTAGTCAAAGGGTTGAAGTTATTTAAGGTGATGAATTATGGTAGCTGGCTCCTGCGAAGTGCAGCTAAAAACGGCAACCTGATGGTGGTAGCGATCCTTCTGAAAAGGGTATCAGATAATTTAATTATTAAAAGTCTGGTGAATTTAGAGGCTGGGAATCTGAACTACTATTCAAACCCCAATTTCCGGAGTAAAGAAATGAATCGGGGCTCTTTCCTGAGATCCTTGAATGCAGGTTCAACTTTAAGAAAAAGATAATCCGTAATATATTCGCTGACATTCTTTTCAATATAATCCAGTGCCTTTTGTTTATTGTTTCTTATACCATATAATAACGCTAACCTTCGGAGATGAGTTGGAGTGTCGGTCTCGGGATTTTTAAGCTCAAGGTCAATAATAAAGTCAAGATACCCGTTAATCCCCGATTCTGAATAAATCTTTTGTGCTCTATTTTTATACTCTTTACAAGACAGTTCCACACTCAGACTATTTTGATATTCATCAATTGCTTCAGCTATTTTACCCATATGGAAATAGGTTAAAAATATACTAAAACTCACAATACTAACCGGAAATTCAGGATCAATTTCCGCAGCTTTGGTAAATTGAAGAATTGCATCATCATATGAGCATGCATGATAATATGCTAACCCGCAGGCAAAATATTTAATTGGAGATAAGGGATCCAATTGAATTGCATATGTCATATGAGAGACAGCCTCATCAAACTTCCCGAACATGGTCAGGGAAAGTCCATACCATTGGTGAGCCGAAGAATAATTCGGGTTCAATGACAGAGCAGTCTGATATAGCTTTTCAGCTTCCCTGAAATTACGATCAAAGATTTCCGTAATTCCAGCTAAAGTCGCATAAGCTTCTGCAACATTGCTATTTAAGGATAAAGATAAACCGGCATACTCCCTGGCTTTCTCAAATGCGATTTCCGGTTTAAGGTAATTCCAGTCGGCACATACATGATATGCATCTGCGAGGCCTGCGTATGCAAGAGAATAATTTTGGTCTGATTCGATTGCATTTGTGAAATATTCTATACTTGTCAGCAAACCATTCCTGTTTCTCTTATTCCAGTAATACCGCCCCAGAAGATACATGTCATACGCCTTCATATTATCCGTATGCTTTCGTTCTTCCTTATTCAGTTTTACTTTAAGAGCTTCTGTGATTGATCGGGATACACTTTCCTGAATGTCGAAAATGTTTTCAATCGTTTCATTATACTTTTGAGCCCACAGATGGAAATCATTGACAGCATCTATCAGCTGTGCTGTTATCCTAACAGAATTGTCATGTTTCCGGACACTGCCTTCAAGAACGTACCTGACGTTTACTTTATCTGCAATTTCTTTCATTGTTTTTCTTGTACCTTTAAACGTCATGGCAGTACTTCTGGAAATAACAAGAAGTTCGTGAATGTGTGAAAGATCCGTAATGATCTCCTCAGTGAGGCCATCACTGAAGTATTCCTGGTCCGGGTCAGAACTCATATTCTCAAACGGCAGTACAATTATTGATTTCTCATTTGACCGAGGTCTGATAGAATTTGATTGTACCTCATTCTGAGCGACAATGTTCCTGTCAGGCTCATTTTTCATTCCGGCAAGAATCTCACTAATGGCATTAGCAACTTTGTTTACCTGGTTCCTGTATTTTGTTTTGTACAGATTTTTTATTTCATTATCATCAGGACTAAGAGGTCTGTTCACACCAGGTTCTTTGTAAATAAATTCCACTCCTCTGAGCACTGTGCTCATGACTGATTCACACAATTCAATATCAGAAGCATAAAGATCATGTATTCTTATCGGAAGGACCCTGTTTGACACATTTCCATCAGGTAGTTTTATCTTCAATCCAAACTGATCCTTTGAAGCCATCTCCACAAATGCCTTAAATTCATGTTCCCATGCAAAGGATTTTGGATCACAAAATGTGCGGGAGATTATCGGGATAAAGACAAGGCACTTCAGCTTCTCTTTAAGAGAGGCATTAACATCATGTGTTTCGAGTAGCCCGTCATGAGGATTTATATCGAAGTAAACATTGATATCCTCTTTGAAAGTGGCTTCGATCTCCTTTTTGAGATTACTGACAAACTCGGTTACCCAGCCATCGTATTTATTATCCTTTTGGCGGTAGCTGATGAAGATGTCATAATTAAAACCTTCCAGGATACTTGCCATATCATGTTTATTCAGTTCATTATCAAAGTTAAACCATTGATTACCTAAATACAAATTTTTTTCAGATATGTCAGATTACTCATGTAGTACATCAGATATACTAATTAGACTTTTGATATCTTGAAAAAGGTTAGATATTTCAAACCTCCTATCTACAAAGAAAAAGCCAGGTACGAAGTACCCGGCTTTTTTGTTTTGCTCATTATACTTTATTTCGTATCATTAAGCCATGGATTCAGAAACTACATATTATAGACAGTTACAGGAACATCTTGATAAGCTGCCCATTGGGTATCCTAAAACAAATTCAGGTGTAGAATTAAGGATTCTTCAATTACTTTTTACATCTATTGAGGTAAAAGTGGCTCTCTGCCTGAGCCTGGGAAATGCTTCCGTGGAAACGGTAAGGAAAAGACTTGAAAAAAAATTCAAGATTTCGTATGAGACCGAAAAAGTAGCAAGAATACTTCATGATATGTTTATGAAAGGTGCTATTAACAGGTCTCGTATGGAGCCATTCAAATATAGTAATGCAATGCTTGCCATCGGGATGTTTGAACATCAGGTAGGTGACTTAAGCAAGGAAATGGTTGAGATGGTTCACGAGTACTTCGATGAGGGTTTTGATGATGAATTTTTCAGGTCTTCATTGCCGCAGTTACGTACAAGTCCCCATATGAAGGCTATCGTGCCTGAATTTAATATCGCCACCTACGATAATATGCGGGAGATTGTAAAGAAGACAAACAAGTCCATTCAGGTGGCAAATTGCGTATGCAAGGAAGGGGAAGCAATACTTGGTAAGCCCTGTAAACAAACTAAAGATATCGAAGTTTGTTTGATGTTTGATGCGAAAAATTATTTAAACAGGGGGAAGGCCAGAACCATTACTAAAGACGAGTGCATGGAAATCATTAACCGGGCTGAACGGGAAGGATTGGTACTGCAACCCGGTAATTCACTTCAACCATTTTGTATCTGCCTTTGCTGCGGGTGTTGCTGTGGCGTGCTGACCTCAGCAAAAAAATATGAAAAACCTGCTGAATTAATTGCGCATAACTTTTATGCAAAAGTAGAAGAAGAATTGTGTACTGGCTGCACGATTTGTGTTAATAGGTGTCAGATGGAGGCTATTCAGATTGAAAATAAAAAAGCAATTATTGACCTTTATCGATGCATTGGATGCGGCCTGTGTGTTACTACTTGTAAAACAGAAGCGCTGAAACTGATGGGAAAAACTAAAAAAACGATCCCTCCCAGAAATGCTGTGATGTTGTATTTGGGCATATTGAGCGACAAAGTAACCAAACAGAAGATGATGGGAAATATGTTAAAACTGCTTACGGGAAAGCAACTTTAAAAAGAAGGTAGTCTCAGAAAATTTTACAGTATTCAATTCATCTTACCAACAAGAATCACTATACTTTATAACTGATGAAGAGAACTAATGCTTCCATCCTATTAATTTGCATCCTTCTACCTGTAAACATTGCAATAGAAAGAACTGACTATCTTTTCAATATTTTTATTTTTAGCCATGCAATTTACTGAATATTAAGAAATTACCTTCTTATGGAATTAGAAATACTAGCGACTCGACCACTTCCATCAAACCCTTCACCAAATCCAGGTTAGATAATTCAAACCTCTTATCTACAAAGAAAAAGCCCCGGCAGCCGACGGAGGAGGCTGACAGGGATTTTTCTTTGTTAAGCTCACCCCTGAGGATCATGTAAATAATCCTCCCTGTCTCCAGAAAATATCAGGCTAACCTGCCTTTCAATTATTTTTCCGGAAGATTCAGTTTTTTTACAAATTCATCAAAGCGGGGATCTCCGTGCAGATTGCTGCCCCAATCCATAACGGCCACCCAGGGAATCCACATATGATGTGGTTCATATGCAAGCCATTTAAAGGCTTCATCCTTGTCATTAAGTGCCGAACTAAGCATTACATGACCCAATGCAATAAACGGATTAGGCTTCATTTCATTCATTCGTTCAAGTACTTCCTCAGCCTCACTTGTTTTACCAGCCCTGGCGTAAGTAACACCGAGCTTGAACATATGAGGCGGGTATTTTTCCGCTAACTTTTTATGTGCTGAAATAGCTTCATCAACTTTCCCCATTGCCAGGTATGCATCACCTAAACCCCATAATCCCTGATTGTAGTCAGTCCGTATGTCAAGTGATTTTAATGCTTCCTGCAGTGCTTTTTCATTCTGCCCAATATGAAGGTATAACCAACCCAGCTGTGCAGCTATTTCAGGAGCAAACGGATCATATTTTTTTGCAAGCAGGTGTTCTGCGAGGGCTTCATTATTCCTGCCAAACAATACCAAAGCCCAGGCATAATGATAATGTGCATAAGCATTATTTGGATTGATGCTTAAGGCTTTTTTGTAGTATTTTTCTGCTTCCGGAAATTTCCATAGAGAATACTCGTAGGCTTGAGCAAGTGCAAAATAAGTCTCAGCAAGAGTTGTATCAAGCTTTATGGCCTGTAAAGCGGCAGCCTCACCTTTTATCATGGCATCACCTGGATCCATCGGCCCGTGAGCAATTTCAAAATATCCTGAAGCAAGCGAAGCATAAGCAAAAGCATCTGCAGGATCGAGACTGATTGCTTTATTCAGGGAATCAAAGCCATTCTTTATTGATTCAGGAGTTTCCAGTCTCAGATTGTACATTCCCCTTAAAGATAGCTTATATGTTTCGGGGTTTATAATCCGGGGAATTGTAAGTGTTACAAGATTCTCAGCTGTAAGATCAATTCCGATCTTGCTTACAATCAGGTTGGCAGTATTATGATAAAGCTTAAAAATATTACCAATATCACAACTATAAATCTGGGTCCATATTAGCCTTTCTTCCGGATATACCTGAATGAGCCTCAGCTGAATGTTAATCGAGTCTGAAGCATTCAAAACAGATCCTTCAATAATAAAATCAAACCCGATCTCATTAGCTATTTCCGGTATCGGTTTGGAAGTATTTGCAATAAATGAAGCTGTCTTCCCGGAAAGGACTCGCAGGGGTTTGACCTGACTTATCATGCCCAGTTCTGAAACCAATGCGTTGTTTTGTCCCTGGACAAGATAATCCAGGTCTGGCTTCCCTGTGAGGTTCTGAAATGGCAATATTACAACTGATTTTTCAGGTTCTTTCTTAGGAGATAAAAATTTGGGAATTATGAAGATACCGGATATTATCAAAGCTAATGATATGATTGATCCTGCGATTACAGGTGTTCTATTCCTTTTCTTACCGACTAATAGCGGATTAACGATTTTCAAAGAAACTTCTTCAGGTTTTTGTTCATGCTGTCCTGCTGAAGTAATAATCTCTCTTATCGCAAGAGCAATTTTATTAATCTGGTTTCGGTAATTTGTTTTGTTTAGATTCTTTTCCTCGTTATCCCTTGGCGTAAGCGATCTGTTAACACCTGGTTCCTTGTAAATAAACTCGATGCCTCTAATGAATCCTCCCAGAACTGATTCAAATAGTCTTTTATCATCAGGTTCAAGTTCATGAATCTGTACCGGCAACACCCTGCTCGACACATTACCCCTTGGCAGTTTTACCTTAAGCCCAAATTTGTCTTTTGAAGCCTGCTCAACAAATGCCTTGAACTCATGTTCCCATGCAAATGATTTCGGATCGCAATATGTCCGGGAAATTATCGGAATAAAGACCAGACAATTCAGTTTTTCTTTTAATGATGCATCCACATCATGTGTCTCAAGGAGCCCGTCATGAGGATTTATATCGAAATAAACGCTGATCTCTTCCTTGAATGTTGCCTCCAGTTCCTTCTTGAGATTATCAACAAATTCCGTCACCCAACCGTCGTACTTGTTGTCCTTCTGCCGATAGCTGATGAAGATGTCGTAATTATAACCTTCGATTATACTCGCCATCAAAGATCTTATTGATTCATAACCAAAGTTAAGATAAAATGTAGCAAAACTCAAAGAATTTTCCCCTCGCATCAGACGCGATCATAATAGAATATCTGAGAGTTCTATTATTTCGACAATATCCTTAGGAAGGTTAGATATTTCAAACCTCTTGTCTACACCTTAAGAGGATCACGAGGAATGAAGTGTCGAGTAATCCTTCTTTAAAATCACATGTACTCACCATAAGCAACACCAGTGAGTTGGTTGCTTATGACCGTATATAAGTAAGTAGTGCCACCTTTTAAACCACCCATATTACCAATTAATGTGGTTTATTTTAGTACCATTATTTTCTTGACCTGCCTGCTATGCCCGGCTTTTAATTCGCAGAAATAGAGCCCTGGTTTCATTCCTTCAGCATTCCATTCAATTTCATACTGGCCTGCCTGTTGCCTTTCTTTAACAAGCGTTTTTATTTTAAAGCCGGTAATGCTGTATACACTCAAATCAACATTACTGATTGCAGGTATCTGGTATTTGATTGTTGTTTTAGAACTGATTGGATTTGGGTAATTTTGAAATAATATGGTCTTGCAATTGAATATTTCATTATTCTCTTTTATCCCTGTAATGATTGAAAAATCTTTTTTCAGGACAAGCCCATTTCCAATTGCCCAGCCATAACCATCTTTAAAGTCTGTGGCAATTAAAGGTACTCTCAAGGTATCGACCTGAACAGACCAGTTATTTCCACCATCAAAAGTTTCAATTATTATACCTTTTTTATTTTTATCTCCTCCAACTGCCCAGCCCTCCAGATTATTTCTGAAACAAAGATCATGGATCAGCCAATTAACATTTTCAATTTTGGACCATGATCCACCTCCGTTTACTGTTTTTAATAAAACCGGATGTAAACCATCAGATGAATTATTGTAACCACCAGCAATCCAGCCTGTGTTTCTGTCACTAAAAAAAACTTTGCTTAAAGGCAGTGTTGTACCCGAAGCAATTTTCTCCGATGTTCCCTTGTCTGTAAGTTTCAAAATAAGCCCCGATTCTCCAACTGCCCATCCAGTGCTTTCATTAATAAAGAAAATTGAAGATAACCCTTTACAATACAATATTTTTCCCCACGATCCACCTCCATTTGTTGATTTATAGATTGATGTATCAGCGGCTATAAAACCAATCTGCTCATTCACAAAGAATATATCTTTGATTGATGTCAGACCATTCCCGACCTTAATCCAGTTAACACCACCATCCGTTGTTTGATATAATCCACTACCACCTACAAATCCAGTTGAATTATTAATAGAAATACATGTTGAAAATGTTTCATTCAGTTTAATTAAAACGGACTTCCACGTTTTGCCTCCGTCAATAGTCATAGAACATCTTCCAAATACCCCCTCCATGGCCTCAAATATAAACAGTAATAAAACCTTTATCCTGATTAATAAAACAAATATCTCTATAGGTGCCTCGATACATGTAAAGAGAATTTCACTCACAATTTCCCATTGCCCGCTAAGGTCAGCAAGCATAATAAATGAGACAATAACAGTTATTAATAATTGATTTCATGATTTCTGGTTATTTAATCAAAATCATTTTCATAATCTTTCGATTTTGCCCCGCCTTTAATTCATACAAATAGAGCCCTGGTTTCATTCCTTCTGCATTCCATTCTACTTCATACCTGCCTGCCTGCTGTCGTTCTTTGACCAGGGTTGTTACTTTTATTCCGGTAATGCTGTACACATTCATCTCAACGTCACTGAATGCCGTTAACTGGTAACTTATTACTGTTCTGGATGCAAATGGATTCGGGTAATTCTGATAAAGCGTAATGCTCACCGGCAAATATTCATTGTCGTGGATGCCAGTCATCACATTGCTTCGTAAAGGTGTAGGGACATTAAATGCAAACAAGTGTATTAAACCATCAGGATACCTTCCAAAAGATACATTAGTTTGTTGCCCTTGATAGGTAAGCGAATCTATGAATATTGCTTTATTTTCAGAATTCTGTACCAGTCCGATCTGCTCACCCTCAGCGGCAAGCTTAAAGCTCAGATGAAGAACACCCTGATCAGGCTGTCCGTCAGCCCAGAAAAGAATAAATCCCTTGGCCGGAACAGTGGTAAGCTCCGGTGAGTATAACGGAATCTGGTGCTTATAAGGATTATTAAGGTTGTCTGTTATATAAAGGCCGCCCATATTCACAGGTTCATCTGTACTGTTATAGAACTCAATCCAGTCGTCATATTCTCCATTCTCATCATTATTAATACTGTTATTGCCGGCTAAAAATTCATTAATATATATTCCTTTAATTATAACTGAAGAATTTGATTTTCCGGGAGTACCTCCATCAATATAACTGCTTCGCCAGCTGCCTGATACCATATTCTCAAAATTGATACTATGTAATTCAAGCGAGTGGCCCAGCCCATCTGGCTCTTCAGGCCACCAAAACCTGCTGTCGTAGTTTACAAAATCGATAATATCGCCCTGGTTGTTTTTGAGCAGAATGCTGCCTGGTCCATCCGGTAAAACTCCATTTGCCCATTGAAAAACCTTATATCCCTGATCCTGGAATATATTTTTATTTTTAGCAACAAGAAAAATCTCTCCAGCAGAAATTAATTCATTAGGGAACGTGTAATCAATATCGCCCCTTAATTGAAATCCGTTAATATTTATTGGCGAAGTTCCGGCATTGATAATTTCTATGAATTCATGGTTTTCACCATCAGCAGGATTATAATGTATCTCATCAATTAAAAGATTTACCTGGTTGTATTTGTCAAAAGGAATTGCTCCCATATCAGGCGTGGAACCATCAGGATCGTTTGGTAATGATGGATTGCCGCTGTTAATGGCAGGAGAATTCACTGCTAAACGAAGATCATTTAAAAACAGAGGATTACCCTTGATATTATGGATTCCTTCAAGTACATCCGTATTAGAAAGTGAATATGACACATTTGTGTGTGATAATTTATCAGTTAAAACAGCAGCGTTACGGCAGTTGGCAAATATACAGTTTACAGCATCTGCAGTTCCTCCTCCGCGCCCGATGGTTTTTTCATAACATGCTATACCATACTGGTTTGCATAAAATGTATTATTTTCAATGTACCCATACGAACCATGGTCTTTTATTCCGACTCCCATCCCGCAGTTAGCAATGATGTTTCTTTTTATTGTCGCATTTGAACCACTTCCTATGGATACGCCTTTGTCACAGATATTATAAATGATGTTATTCTCAATCAGAATTCCCTTTGCATTTTCTCCCAGATCTATAGCATCGCAGTTGTATTGGTAAAAATTGTAGATCCTGTTTTCGCGGATTATACCGTTCGATATGTTGCCAAGATCAAGTGCATCAAAGCTTGAATTATCGTTTCCTGACAGATCACACTTCTCAATTATCAGTGACTCTGTATTCTTGACAGTAATCAGATCACCTGTTGCATCAGTATGCAATGTACATCCGCTGATGAGCACATTGCCATATTGAACAAATACAGGAAAATCAATATTTTCAACAGTAACATTCCTCAGTGAAAAATCAGAATTGTATCCAGAAATAGCCGCCTTATCACGGTCAAAGTCGTGTCCCCTGGTGGCCCCGGTTATTTTCAGGTTTGAGATAACAGATGAATCAGTTGCATTTACAAAGCACAGAGCACCCCATTTCTGCGAGTATTCATTTGGTGCTATTGCAACAGGATCTTCTCCGGTACCTGTTATAATAAGTCTGCCATATACAATAACACAGGCTTCTTCAGGCATCAGGATCTTAACACCGCTTCCGATTGTCAAAGTTGAATTTGGGTCAACGATAATGTCGCCAACAGCATGGTATGGCGAACTGTCTTTACTTAATATAGTATTCGCAGAAATATGTGATGGAATTATGTTGGTCGAAACTGTGTCAAACAATGCACTAATGGTAAGAGTATCCTTACTTAATAGTATCTTTAATGGATTAATACTGTCTTCCTCAACACCTTCCCATTTAACAAACCGGTAACCTACTTTTGGAATTGCCTTTAATTCTACCGGTACATCCTTGAAATATATCCCTGAAACATCTTTGTCTGTTGATTCTGAGTCATTAATCCTTATACTCCCCTTGCCAGGATTTTTAATGGCCAGGTTAAGCACTGATAAACCGCTTAGCTTAAAATAGTCAATGATATGCTGCCGCTGATAGTAAGGACGATTCCTTGCAAATTCTTTCATTACTTCAACATTGTCAAGCCATTCATCATAATCCTGAATAGGATATCCATAATAATAATCACCATCCTTCCATCTTTCAATATGCCTTGGCATCTCAGGAGCTATTCTGTTCTGCAGCTTATTGATTACGGAAACAACAGTATCAGGATGGAAAATTGAATTCATGTACCCTGCAAACCGCTGAATGAATTTTGTCTTAAATTCTTCGTTTAAAAGTAATTTCCTGAAAATAAGGGTTGACCATTCAGGTGCATTAAAAGAATCTGTACTTGAGGATGTTGCAAATTCCAGGGTGTTGTTGGTATATCCTGTTGTAAACGGATTTGGCATACCAAACCCAAAATCCAGATCATGTAAAATCCACCTCCATTTTCCGTCAGGTTTTCTTTCACGCCAGAACCTTATATTCTGATCCGGCCAGAAAACATTGTCATAAAATATTTCACATATCTGGTAATTAATATATTCGTCAATATCCATTCTGCTTTCGACAAATTTGTAATTATCCTCATTTGACAGATCATGAGTTTTAAAATAATTATAAAACAAACTGTAGTCATCAGCATTTCCACTCATCACTGTTGGGACAACATCACTTTCATATTCAAGCAGGTCTATATCTTCAGGATTAAGATTATGCAGGGAGGAAATATAATCACTGTTTATTTTGTCCCTGATGTTATATATGCCCCAGTATTTACCGTTAAGAAATACTACCGAAGGCAGATAAGCCTGGCAGTCGATGTCAATTTTATTTAAGACCAGGGTATGCTGCATAGCATCTCTGAACATAGTACTGCGGTTATCAGGAAGCCCAGAATTACGCAAATAAAGCGCTTTAAAATTATTCAATTGCCGCTGAGGGAAAATCTGATAATTTATCGCATCAGTTCCATACTTATTTTCACTTGCAGTAATTGTAAATGATACCTGGGGATAGTAAATAGATCCCTGTCCGGTTAATGTTAAACCTGCATTTAAACTAAATTCAGGCTTGCCATTGGTTTTAAAAAATTCAAAAGTGACAGGTATTTCCCTGTCTTTCATTCTTTTCTCGTATATCCCCGATTTTGTGTCCCACAGAGCCTCAGGTGGAGTGGTAATTGATATAACAGGCAGGGAAATATTCTCATTCAGAAAATAGGTCCTGTTGACTATATTGCCAGGCAATTTACCATTCGCAAAAGACCTTGCTCTGATTACTGTAGTTTGGACAATATCAAAAGAGTTATCATAAGAGGCAGAAAAACTTTTAGGTTTTGAGCCATCGAGTGTATACTTAATATCTGACTGAAGCGAGCCGGATTGCATAGTTACTGCCTGGTTGCCTGAATAAAATCCACTTTCCGGGAAAATATCAGTATTTTCAGCAAATTGCGTGGTTAAAGTTCCCTGAGTATTATTTGAAGCTTCCGGAGTTGGTTCACCAAAATAGAACCAGTTTGCTGAGCCGTCGGGCTTACGTCCCATTGATATATCACTCAGTTGTAAGCCAAAACTTACTGAATCGACCAGTCCTCCTTCGGATTATACAAACCAATATATTCCCCTGCCTGGCTCAGTTTAAAGTTCAGGTGATAATAGCGCGTGGTAAAATACAATCGTTCAAAATCCGGATCCAGCCAGGGTCGCCAATAGGTATTCCCGGGTATATCATCATATCCATCCGCCCAGAATCTTAAAAATCCTTTGGATTTAATTATAGTCCCTTGTGGGATCTTCCATCTCTCAGGGTTGTCAGGATCATCGGTAAGATAGTATCCACTGATATCAGCATCAACGTCCTCATCATTGTATAACTCTATCCAGTCTGAATAATCATCAAAGTCAATAATATCCGCATCAACGGATACATTTGATGCAAGGAACTCATTAATGAAAATATTTTTACTGCTCTGTGCCGATAAATTTGCAATGGAGAATAAACTGAATGCTATGATTATCTGGTATTTTATCAGCAATGTATTTTCTGTTTAATGATTACCTTAATCTAATCTGCAAAGTTCGGATTTTGAACATGGCGGTACATATCAATTTTATTATCAATTGCTTTTGATTTTTTTGCATCTATTTCATTTTTTTGGCAGATAATACCAGTTTTGCTAAAATGTCTTATTCAAAAATATTTGCATGAATGAGTATATTTTATGAACTTTGAAATAAAGGCCTTTGTATTGGTTCGGGCTCTTAATTAAAATACGCTACCATGAACGAGCATCTTGCTAATGATAAGATATTCATCAGTAAGCTGACTGAAATAACTCTGGCAAACCTGGGAAATGAAAACTTTGGGGTCAATGAACTTGCAAATGAACTGGGAGTGAGTCATCATATATTGAGGCGACGACTGCATGTAATTGCCAATAAAACCATAAACCAGTTTATCCGGGAAACACGTCTCCAGAAGGCTCTGGAGATGCTTCAAAATGGTAAAGTTACATCTTCTGATGTTGCGCATAAAGTAGGATTCAGCAGTCCTGCTTATTTCAATACTTGTTTTAGTGAGTTTTTCGGCTACCCTCCCGGTCGGGTAAAAAAAATAACAATAGACAATTCAAATGAATTAAACTCTAACCTATCTACACAAAAACAAGAACAACAAAAAACTGCATGGCGAACTTATATTATTATATCATCGGGAATCCTGTTTATTGCGGTTTTAGTTTTTATGATTTATAATGTCCTTACAAAAAACTCCACCCATGATGCAATGGCAACTGTAAAGGATATTGATGGTAATGTTTATAAAACTGTGACCATAGGTACTCAGGTATGGATGGCCGAGGATCTAAAAACGACCAAATACAATGATGGCACTCCTATTCCCTATGTCGCTGATGATACGGAATGGAAGAATTTAAGGTCCGATGCATATTGCTGGTACAACAATGATGAATCCAATAAAACTACTTACGGAGCTCTGTATAACTGGTACACCACAAATACAGGTAAATTATGCCCTGTAGGCTGGCATGTGTCTACCAATAGTGATTGGGAAAAATTGATCGACTATGGTGGAGGTTGGGAGATAGCCGGAGGTAAACTGAAAGAAGCCGGTACTACACATTGGGATGCACCCAATATTGGAGCAACAAACGAATTTGGATTTACTGCCCTTCCTGGCGGTGGTCGTGGTGCTGAAAATGGGAAATTCAGCGTTTTAGGGCGCGACCTGGGTTATTGGTGCCCTCCAAGATGCGGAGACTTCAGATCTTTGTGTTCCGATCGCGCTTGGATATACTTTACCGAGGGTAGTGCAAGTGGAGGATGTAATGTTCGTTGTGTCAAAAATTAATTTAATCATTCATTGCAAGTTATATCACACTCTCTGATCAGCTCCGGGAGCTTATATTTCCAAACTCCCTAATGGATTTAATTTCTACTCATGAGTTCCCCCCCAAGCCTTCGCTGAAGCTTCGGCTTGCAAAGCCGGCCCGCTTTCTGCTGAAGCAAAGAGGGGGTGTAAATCCCTATGCATATATTGAAAATGCGAAGGTGGATGCCGGGCTTTTTCGATGTTAGCTCCCCTAAAAGGATCATGCGACCGCAGGGAGTATAATCCTCAACCTTCGCGTCAGCAGCTGGCAGGCTTTTCTATGAAATGTTTTAGGGTCACGCAAAGGCTTTACAGGCATTTCACCTTTAATCTTCCAATTATATAAATTTAATTGACTTGTATTCAATTTAATCTGATCTTTGATAATTCATGAAACTAAAAGGGAGGAATTTATATGAAAACACTATTTCTTGCTTATATGATTGTCGAAGCTATATTTGGCATTGGATTCCTATTCGCTCCTGGCTTACTGATGGATCCGATGGGAGTGACTCTCGATGAAACATCTACAACCTTTGCCAGGTTGCTGGGCACTTTGATTCTAAGTATCCCTGTTCTGCTCTTCTTCGCACGCAAATCGTCAAGCAATGAGTTTAAAAGAGGGGTAGTATATTCTATTTCCATTTACCTGCTCCTTAGTACAATTCTTCTTTTGATTACTCAAATAAACGGATTGATGAATTCCATGGGATGGGGTATCGTAATTCTGCATCTGGCATTTATGATCTGGTTTGGTTATTACTTGATGAACCAAAGGAAGATTGAATCTTAGTTCAGAACTGGTGATTAAAACTGATATATGGGGGGTTGATTATTCCATTGTAGATAAATTCTCTTTAAATTGAATAATCCTTAACTTGTCCCTACGCAGATCAAGTATTGATATTTCAGACCTCTTGCCTACAAAGAAAAAGCCGAAGCTATGCGCAGCATAGCGTGGCTTTTTCTTTGTTAAGCACCACAAAACGGAACATGAAATCATTCTCCCAACTAATCATATACGCTCAAATGAGTTTCAAATCCCGTACAAGGGAACATTTGTCATCCAATCTTCCTCTCTGTAATGAGTCAGGGCTGTTCTAACAGCATTTTCAGGAGTATATTTTTCACAAAACAGTCTGAAACTTTTCGCCCTGAGATTTTCGCCCGATTTAACTTCATATGGAATAATATCTCCTTTATTCTGCACGATAAAATCAACTTCCGAGGTGCTCCTTTCATTGGTCCAATAACCTATGTACCGGTTACTATCATTCCTAAGCTGTTGCATTACATATTGCTCCGTCAATGCTCCTTTGAATTCTGTAAAGACTGCATCACCATTTAGTAGAGAATTGATTTGAATGCCTCCCATCGCAGCCAGAAGACCTACATCGAGGAGAAAGAGCTTAAATACTGATAAATCCTGATAGGCAATCAATGGTATAGATGGCTTCGAAACCCTATGGATTTTTAATAACAATCCACAATCAACCAGCCATTGTATAGCAATCTCAAAATCTTTTGCACGGGCTCCCTCGCGTATTACACCATAAACAAATTTCTTGTTTTCCTTTGCCAGTTGTGAAGGAATACTTTGCCATACCATTCGAACACGTGGTACTATTTCCTTTGGAGTATGTTTCGAAAAATCTGCTTCATAAGAATTAAGGATCTGAATTTGAACTTTACGAACCTGTTCCCAGTCTCTCAATTCAGAAAACACCTTTACCACCTCAGGCATGCCGCCAACATACAAGTAGTACCTTAAATATTCAATAAGCTTATTGTGAAACAGTGACAAAGTAGCCCAGTCATTTTTCTTAATTGCTTCTGCCAGACCATCTTCATTTAAAGCCATTAGAAATTCTGAAAAAGTCATAGGTCTTAAATCCATAAAATCAACCTTACCCACTGGGAACGACACATTGCTATGGAATCCCATCCCCAATAGTGATCCTGCTGCAATCAAATAATATTGCGGCGCATTTTCGCAAAAATATTTCAGAGAGGTTATCCCATTTTCAGCTGACTGAATCTCGTCAAAGACTATTAAAGTATCTTCCGGAGAAATAACGGTTTGTGAAGAAATCTGAAGCGCCGTAATAATCCGGGTAATATCAAAGTCATTTTTAAAAATGGATTGAAGGATGGTTGTTTCTTCAAAATTGACATATACAAGCTTCCTGAAATAAGTTCTTCCAAATTCCTTTAGTAACCATGTTTTACCAGTTTGGCGCGCCCCCCTTAATATCAAAGGTTTCCTTATTTTACTCTCCTTCCATAAAATAAGCTCCTCAATTCTGTCTCTTTTCATTTTGCAAAATATCTTTTAATGATGCAAAATTACATTTTTATCAAGATAAAAACGTTTATTGACAACATTTTTATCAAGATTTACATTAATAAACTTCGGGAACTATCTGTCAGATGCATCAGTATCTATGAATTCCGCAATTTTACTGATGTCTTCTGCCAATCTCAGGTTAGATATTTCGTCACATTCCGCTACAAAGAAAAAGCCTTAACGCAAAAGCGGAAGGGCTTTTTTCTTTATGGCCCGACGGAAGCTTGCTTTCAGGAGGGGCAGGAAGAAAAAAGACCGTAATCCCGCGTTTAGCGGGACAAGGCTTTTTCGTTGTCAGTGCCCCCCTCTGAGGATCATGAGTGTAGCGAGTAATCCTCCACATTTACGAAGGCGGATGCAGGGCTTTTTCTTTGGGCTGCACCCCCCCAAGTGGAACGCGAGGAACGAAGTGACGAGCAATCCTCCAACTCCCATGAACTCACCCCCTTCCCTGCAGACCGGCTCCTTTGCTAAAATAGCCCTACTCCGGAATAAGATATCTTTTCTATTTAACAGGACCCAGGTATTTATCCAGCCAGGCCAATGTTTCCTTGATAAATTCGATACGCGGAGGTATATGATCAGTTTCATAAAGAAGATACTTCTTATGTTCAGCCGGCGTTCCAAGGAGCTCAAACATAGGACGCTGAGATAACTCCGGAGGCAGTATTGCATCATATTTCCCGTTAAGCATTAGTGTCGGAACCCTTACTCTCCCTACATAATTACAATCATATACTTCAGGGCGTCCAAGTCCAAACAATCCTCCTGCAATAAGAACACTCGCCCATATTCTATCCTCGACTGCAGGAACGATTGCTCCCATATTTCCTCCCCAGCTCATTCCCATAAATGCCAGTTTCTGACCCTCAATATCTGCCCTGCTTTGAAGGTAATCGATACTCCTGCTGAAATCTTTCACCTCCTGAACTGTAATTTCAGTAAAAGCATAACTCAGAGACTGTGCCGGGATATTAAGAACCGCCATCGATTCTGGAGTCCCTCTTTCAAAGGTCCCCTTATAGACCGGATACATAACTGCACGTCCATTCCTTATAATAAAGGAGAGGAACATCGTGAATTCATAATAGTTTTCAATCGCATCGCTCGATGGCATCCAAGTTGAAGCGCTTCCCGGGAAATATATCACTGTTTGGAACGGGGGTTCTTTCCCTTCAGGAAGAAAGAGATGGGCAATCACTTTCTCTTTGCCGTATGCCGCATCGAAAGATATCACTTCGTGAATCCAGCCGTCAGGATTTTTCTCTCTTTTTTCAATAACAGGATTGAGTTCACCCTTATCATATGCAAACTGTTCCTTGTAGATTCTGAACACTTCATCAGAGACTGGTTTCTCAAGTTTAAAGTCGATGCCGAAATATGGGGTGCTCAGACCGAAGATACTCTCTGGCATATCTTTTTTATCCGGATAGTAGGCGATCCTGAAACCGTTTCTTGGTGACCGGTCCAGAGAGGGTGCCTGCCGTTCATATTCGAACTCATAAGTATTATCTTCAAAGCTTCCTCCCCTGATCACCCTCCCTGCTTTGGTTTCGTTCCAGCACCATTCCCTAACATTTCCAGGCATATCGAATGATCCATATGCAGTAATACCACCAAGAGTACCCACAGCTACCGGCCCTTTGCTGCCAAAGTTTGTTAATGGGGCAAAGATCCCGAATCCTCCTAACTGCGGAAACTGTATCATCGGGGTCATTGATCCCCGTGCCACATTCCAATGAAGAGATGTCGGGAGACTCATTTCTTTCCATTCAGCGTAGGCTTCTGCTTCATACCAGCTGACTCCTGATACAGGGAAATCTCCCTCTCCCATCGGATAATCACTTCCCGTCCAGGTCGATGGTCCGGGACGGCCTGTCTGATCAACCATGATCTTGATACCATCTTCCCATGAAATAACCTTATCATCTTTTATAAATTCATGCTTCCAGTATTTCCTATCTTCATATCCGTCTGCATCTACGAATTGCTTAAATTCACTGTTAGTCACCTCGTACCTTCCTATAAAAAAATCATTAAGCTTGCCTGATTCCGTTTCTGTTGCAGGTACTCTCACCATTCCTGCAGGCAGGCTATCAATTCTGTCCAGCTTCCGGAAAATATTATATCCGGTAATAAGATCAGGGTCATCCCCGAGATTCCAAGTTGAGGCCGCCGCAAAAAGAGTATCATAACCTTCCTTTTCAAATTTCCAACGGAAAATCCCTATAGGAACCCTGAAACTGTCAAGAGGTGTTACACCAAGGAAAGACCAGCTGGTATCGGGCATGGTATATTCCTTTATATAAGCTTTTACTCCTGGTGGATCAGTAATAATATCGATATACCGGGCACATTTCCTGAAGAGTACCTTAAGGGTTGTATCCTCCCCAAGTATTTTTTCTGCCTCAACTGCAAGCTTGTAGGGAGGCACAAGATTTCGCCAGACATCATTTTCCTTTGTCATTTTTATGATTTTAGGTATTGCAACCTCTCTCGCCCATCTGATCCTTGATTGCTCCTTTACTGAAGAGTATATCCAGTACCCGGCCATTGTCAGAATTATAACGGCTGCAGCAATAATGACTCTTTTTAACAATTTCGTCCTCTTCCTGATTTTCATCTCAGAATCAATCCCCTGTCCTGTTTCAAAGGCCTTACTGATATTTTCATTCTCCAAAGTGTCCATAGTCAGCAGAATCTTCACAACCCTGCACAGTTTCTCGATGTGCTCTTCAAGAGGTGGAGTAAGTGCATCCATCCAGTGGACATTGCTTACATAATACTCCAACTGCTTTGTCATCGGCACATCCTCGAGACGAAGAGGAATTATTGCCAGTTTGTACTGTACAGCCCTGTCCACTTCTTTAATTACCTGTGAGGAATTATTCGAGTTGGAGGAATAAACAAGGACAAAAACCCTGGAACCTTTTATTCCGTCGATTATTGCCTCTGCAAACGGGAGACCTGGCGTAATATTTCTTGGTGCAATCCAGCAGCGGATACCATTCTGTTCCATAATTGAGCATATGGCATCAGCAGCATTTTTATCCCTGTTGGAATAACTAATAAAAACATCTGAGTCCATGGCTGTTCCTGTATTAAATTGCTATACTATCAAAGTTAAGTCAATGTATAACCAAATACAAAAAAAATTTCTGCCATTTCAGTGGTTATAATTAGAGTGTCTGAAAGTTTAATTAATTCGATAATATCCTTAAGAAGGTTAGATATTTCAAACCTCTTGTCTACAAAGAAAAAGCCTTAACGCGAAAGCGACGGGGTTTTTTATTGGAGATCCGTCAAAAGCTTGCTTTTGAAAGGATTGAACAATAAAAAATCCCGACAGACACCGAAGGCGGATACAGGGCTTTTTCTTTGGGTTGCTATCCTAAGAGGATCACACCGAACCCTGAGAGGGGTAATCCTCCTTCCTTCCTCCTCATTTTTGATGGGGAGTTTTTCTTTTTTATCACTCGTAGTCACCATAATAAGTTAAAGTGAATATTTACCAAGAAAGAGAAAGACACAGCTAACTAAACATGTGTCTTTCTTAAAGAATTTATTTAGGAAGCCTTAAAATTCCATTTGGAGTTGTCACTATTCATATCAAACTTTGCAAGTGTCGGTGTTCTGTCTCCTAAAGATACAAGCGCTAACTTCTCCTCTGAACCCGGAACTGCCTTAGGCATTATTCTATACGTTCCATCAGTCAATTGATCGATCCGCCATAATTGTTCGGGAGAGCCGGTGAATGTCGGAACCGTTATTACTTCAGCTTCTGCTGTTGCTGCCAATGCCCGCTCAGTTCCTGCTATAACTATTTTATAATAGGGCCCTCCGGGATATCCTCCAGCATCAGGGACTGCTGTAATTGTCCATTTCTGATATGGGCGGGCCATGTATTCTCCATTTCTTAAAGCGATGTTTCCTGTTGGCCAGGTATTAATTACATCTGCTAATTCCTGGGATGGAACGGGCTTAACCGGTTCATCTGTATTACGTCCAAATCCTCGCATTCCACCTGTCATTCGCACGAAATCTACTAATAACTCCAGGGCATATCCTCTTCTTTCGGATTCAATTTCATATGTTCCTTCTTTGAAGTTATCTCCTGCAACCGGCCATCCGTTTTTCCAAAGTAAGGGACGGATGCCTAATACGCTGCGTCCGCTTTGATTCAGATCCGCTTCGTAATGACAGGACATTTTTTGAACTCCTTCACCAAGGTCTAAAAGTCCGAAGTGCCCTGGTCCGATAACTCTTCCATCGGATGCTGCTACCAACTTGCCGCCACCTCTTAACATGTCTCTTCCAAGATTATCAAGGTAAGGACCGGTTACTTTTCTGGAACGACCTACAACAATATTATATCTTGAATTTGCCCCATCGCAGCAGGTTCCGTGCGTATTGAGAAGATAGTACCATCCATCATGATACATCAACGTTGAGGCTTCACTATCAATTGCTATATCTAATGCTTTATTACCCTCTATGCGTTTCCCTGTTTTGGGATCAAGTTCTACAAGGCGAATGAATCCAAAAAAAGTGCCATACGATAACCATAATCGTCCGTCGGTCGGATCCAGGAGAAGACCGGGATCTATTGCATCATTATCTTCTATACCATCGGAAGAAGCAACTACGACGGCTTCTGAATATTTAAAATCGGGAGATTTCGGGTCAAGAGTATTATTCCAAATTGTAAGTATTCTTCCGTTATGTCCGCCTCCCAGACCGCCGCCAGTTGCGCCATAGACTATAAGATAGCGATCACCGATTTTTATTGCGTCAGGGGCAGCACCTCCGCCAGGTCTTACTGCACCACTGTTCCATGTCCAGCCATCTTCGGAAATTAATCCGCCTCCACCTGTACCAAATGTATAGTACTTTCCTTCACATTCCATGATAGTAGATGGATCATGTATAAATGGTTTACCAACCTGAGCTGTCAGTGTTCGGATTAACAACACTGATAACAGGGCTACTGCAACTGGTATTTTAATTCTTATTTTCATAATTACTCTAATCTTAAAAATTGAGATCTTAAAAGGATAACTAAATGATTTTATTCACATGTAATAGTGAGATTTTTTATCGGCTCTCCTTTTTCATCAAGGAAGCGAACACAGAAATCACTCATCCCGGGACCATTGATCACGGCTCCCCGTATTATATTCTTTCCTTTGTTAAGTGTCAGACGAGTCGAGACAAAATCATCTATTACCATGTGTATGTCACCGGAAAGCATCGCTACTTCCTTTCCATTCAGCCACCACATAGAACCTGAATTTGACCCTACGGCCATTCTTACATTTTTCATTTCCTGCGGACTGTTGACTACTGTTACTGCCCAGAACAGAACACCGTATATCTGTTTGTCCAATCCGTAGGCGAATCGAAATAGTTTGACATTGAAATTTGTGCTCTCCAACGCATGCCACGTCAGTTCCTGCTCTCCAACCTTTACCTTTTCTCCATCTTTGGGAAGACCAGTAAACTGGTTCGGGAAATACTCGGTTGTAAATGCTGTTCTTACGTAACTGTCTGTAAAAACATTATTTCTGGGGTTTGGTTTGCTAATTGGTTCCAGGAGTAACCAACGTTGAATGAATCCATCAGCATCCGGTGTTTTTTTCGATTTAGTGGCCGGAGTGAAGTAGGGAGCGATGCTGCGTGTTTTATCGCTTTGGGGTGTGCTATCAGTTTTGTCGCCTGATATAGCGGCGTATCCCTGTAATCCTGATCCTGCCAGAATTACAGAAATTACCGCTGATAAGAATGTTTTTCGTTTAATGTTCATAGTAAAGTTTTACAGGGTTTTGTAATTATTACTTTCTTTTTCTGGTAATTTTCATCTTCTCCTAATTTCCCATTTTCAATCTGATAATCGATATGTAAGCTCTATTTGAGATAATAAAGGACTTACTCAGGACTTTTATCAAGGAATGTAGCATGTAGTCTCAGGATCTTTAGCGATCAGCCTCTTTCTGCCACGATATAGCTAATAGTCATCCCATTGAAAAATAGTTTTTCAGCCTTAACAATATTAAAATTCTGTCTCTTAATTAATTGTTCAACATCAGAAATAGTAAACATATTCAGATGCAAAGGAAGAATCCCAAGCCATTTCATGAAACGGGATATGGTAAATTCCAATCTGGTTTTAAGATTCATCCTGTCTTTAAAACAAGCTGTTTCAGAAATAAATAATCCACCGGGTTTCAGCAATTCATGTATCCTTTGGATAACTTTTTCGCTGTCTTCCAATAAGTGAATTATAGAAAATGCCAGGATTTTATCGAATGAAGCCTTTCCTAAATCATCATTAAAAATCGTTCCCTGCGAAAAGATAACATTCGTAACATTTGCTTCATTTTTCTTTTTTATTGCTTCACTGATCATCTCAGCAGAAAAATCAAGTCCATGGATATGTTTGATCCCACCGGCAAGTTTTAATGTCATAATACCTGTTCCACATCCAAAGTCAAGGACATTATCATCTGCATTAAGGTATACTTTCGTTCTGGAATTTATTTCCTCGAGATGCAGCTTCGAATTGCGTCTGGAGATCGTCAAATTTTTCAGCCTGTTTATCCCAGAATTGTTGTGATTTGTTCTTCATGAATTAATTACTATTATTAAAAGAGGTTTTACAGTCCGGCCGGAAGCTTTGACCGCATCATTTCCCTCCGGTCTACCTTACGTCCATCTATAATAAAAGTACCATCGCCAACTGCATGAAGGGTCCGTTTTTCCTTTCGTGAATTATCGAAGTATGCAGCAAGGCCTTCAAGTACGATGATATTGTGTTTTTCGACGATATCAACAACTTTGCATTCGATATTTGCGAGGCATTCTTTTATCAGGGGGGCTTTGACATATTTACCCTTCACGGGGGTCAGCCTGAACTTTTTAAATTTGTCGGTATCGGCACCGGAGCATGTTCCCACTCCAACCACTTTATCAAGCATATCAACAGCGGGTATTGAAATAACACACTCTTTAGTTTTCTGAAGAGCTGTAAAAGAATAGTTCCATGATCCGGTGGTCATGGCAAATACCGGTGAAAAGTCAACCAACATAGTCCATGAGATCGTCATGATATTGTTCTTTTTTCCATCATTTGTAGTAATGAGAACAACCGGCCCGGATTCAATTAGCGTAAACGCTTTACTTATATGCATCTTTTTCATGAGTCTGCAAGCTCCTATTGATTATTTACAAATACTTAAATTTCATATCACCAGATATGCTTTGCTTGTTTATGAAACTAATTTACTAAAAATTTCTTACCTGAGGCGGGCAGCAGATTATTTATAACACCATCCGTAACAGCAAGGCTTATTCTTCAATTTTCCTGGCAGAAGACAGGGCCTGTTGCACAGAAGCTTTAAACAAGTCATATGACCAGGTAGCACCACTAATCGCATCTATCTTCTCCGGATCCTGGTATTTTAGCAGACTGTCGGGATAGGACTGAATTCCTTTCCAGTCATTCCTGCATTGCTGCATGTATTCATTGTTTCCGGCAAAATATTTTTCATAATTATTATCAAAATATTCGTGTCTGGCAGAGTCCCTGACTGAGAAATCAATTTTTGTAATTATTCCATTCTGAATAGTAATCTTTGAGTGACCATAATAAGGCTCATTAGTGTATTTTGCCCTGGAAATGCCGCTGTAAAAACCATCTTTATATGGTCCGTCACCCGGAACGGCAAAAATCATTAAGGCAATAAGTCCAATAAAAATATTTCTTATCATGAGGTAAATGAAAAATGAACTGTTAATTATGCTGTTTTATTTAAGACCGTTGAACCTGAATTTTCCCTGTTAAAATAGGCTAATAATTGGTGCTAATCCCTGTGGCAAAGTTTAATAGTTTTTACCTGACCCGTTCTGACTATATCGTCAGAAAACTGGCTCATGATACCTCCCTTGCTATCGAGACGGAGCCTGGTTTCTTAATCGGGATGTCTGTTAATCATAACGGCCGTCTTATGTGCAGGGATTTTTTATTTCCAATCTCCCAGCTGTTTACCGGATATTTCTTCTATTCTTAATCTTAAGATAATAATCCTGTTAATCAAGGTGTCCTTATATATATTTTTGCCGCTTCCCCCATAATGAGCCATTATGATATCAAGACCTTCCCTTTTCCCAAATGGATCTTCAATAAAATCTATTGTCCCGTAACCTATAACTGAACGATATTTTGTGCTCCAGTCACAGGGATTATCTCTTTTTACTATTTGTGAATGGAGCTCGATTTCGAAACATACTTTGTTGTTTAACTTTAAAAGTTCTATCTTTTTACCAAGTTGAGAAGAATGAAAATAGATTGTATTATTCTTATATCCATAGTTTAATGGTACAATATACGGTCTGCCATCATCAATCATAGCTATCCTGCATACTTCTGCGCTGGATAATATTTCCTCGATAACCTTTGGATCAGTAATCTCATATTGGTTTTTTCTCATATAAAATTCCTTTTAAAGTCCTTAAATTATGAATAAGATCAATTACCCATATCATCAGTTTTATAATACGTTAAGTTATAATTTGATTCTTTTATCTCCGATTGTCCATGAAGCGGCACCTCCGATTGCTGTAGGAATACCAACAATAATGCCAAGGCTGCCACCATACCCATCCCGCTCAATGTAATAATCATCCCTGAATTTCTGATGGCTAGAGCTTTTTATTTGTACAGATTAAGCTGATCGAGATCTAAGGTGTCGAGGTTAATTATATTCTGTGCAATCAGGTCGGAACCAAGTACAAGTGCAAGAAACAGATTAATCCACTTCTTCATAAAGGATTAATTTAGTGAGCCTTGAAATTCCATTTGGAATTGTCACTATTCATATCAAACGTTGCAAGTGTGGGGGTGCTGTCTCCGATAGATACAAGCGCTAACTTCTCCTGTGAACCCAGAACTGCCTTGGGCATTATTCTGTATGTTCCATCAATCAATTGATCGATTCGCCATAATTGTTCGGGCTCACCTGTAAATGTTGGAACCGTTATTACTTCAGCTTCTGCTGTTGCTGCCAATGCCCTGTCTGTTCCAGCTATAACTATTTTATAGTAGGGCCCTCCGGGATATCCTCCTGCATCAGGTACTGCTGTAATTGTCCATTTCTGATGTGGGCGGAACATATAATCTCCTATTCTTACACCAATGTTCCCGGTTGGCCAGGTATTAATTACATCTGCTAATTCCTGTGATGGAACGGGTTTTACCGGTTCAGCTGTATTACGTCCGAATCCTCTCATTCCACCTGCCATTCGTACAAAATCTACTACTAACTCCAGGGCATATCCTCTTCTCTCGGATTCAATTTCATAAGTTCCTTCTTTGAAATTATCTCCTGCAACCGGCCATCCATTTTCCCATAGTAACGGACGGATGCCTAATACACTGCGCCCGCCCTGATCTAAATCTGCTTCATAATGGCAGGACATTTTTTGAACTCCGTCACCAAGGTCTAATAGTCCAAAGTGTCCTGGCCCGATAACTCTTCCGCCAGCTGCAACTACCATCTTGCCGCCACCTCTTAACATGTCTCTTCCCATATTATCAAGGTAAGGACCGGTCACTTTTCTGGAACGGCCAACAACTATATTATATGTCGAGTTTGCGCCATCACAGCAGGTTCCATGTGTGCCAAGAAGATAATACCATCCGTCACGATACATCAACGTTGTGGCTTCACAATCAATTGCTATATCCAGTTCTTTATTGCCCTCCACGCGTTTTCCTGTACTGGGATCAAGTTCTACAAGGCGAATGAACCCAAAAAAGGTGCCGTATGTCATCCATAATCGTCCATCAGTCGGATCCAGGAGAAGACCGGGATCTATTGCATCATTATCTTCTATACCATCGGATGAAGCAACTACTACAGCTTCTGAATATTTAAAATCGGGAGATTTTGGGTCAAGAGTTGTATTCCACATTGTAAGTAATCTTCCATTATGTCCGCCTCCCAGGCCACCTCCAGTCGCGCCATAAGCTATAAGGTAGCGATCACCAATTTTTATTGCATCCGGGGCAGCTCCTCCGCCAGGTCTTACTGCGCCACTGTTCCATACCCAACCATCTTCGGAAATTAATCCGCCTCCACCTGTGCCAAATGTGTAATACTTTCCTTCACATTCCATGATTGTTGATGGATCGTGTATAAATGGATTCCCGACTTGTGCTGTCACTGTTCCTGTTAAACACCCTGAAAACAGTGCTGTTGCGATTATTTTAATTCTTATTTGCATAATAACTTCAATTTCTAAACAATTCAGATCTTAAATAGGATGACTAACTAATTTCATTCATAACTAATAGTGAGATCTTTTATCGGCTCTCCTTTTTCATCCAGGAAGCGAACACAGAAATCACTCATTCCAGGACCATTGATTACTGCTCCCCGGATTATATTCTTTCCTTTGTTAAGTGTTAGACGAGTCGAAACACAATCATCCATTACCATGCGTCTGTCTCCGGAAAGTATCACTGTTTCCTTTCCATTCAGCCACCACATTGATGCTGAATTTGAGCCTACTGCCATTCTTACATTTTTCATTTCTTCAGGGCTGTTGACAACAGTTACTGCCCAGAACAGAACCCCGTAAATCTCTTTTCTTAACCCGTAGGCGAAACGAAATAGTTTGACATTGAAGTTTGTGCTCTCCAATGCATGCCATTTCAGTTCCTTCTCTCCGACTTTTACTTTCTCTCCATCTTTTGGAAGAACAGTAAACTGGTTCGGAAAATACTCGGTTGTGAATGCTGTTCTTATGTAGCTGTCTGTAAAAACAGTATTGCTACGATTTGGTTTGCTGATTGGTTCAAGGAGCAACCAGCGTCTAATGAACCCTGCGTTATCCGGTGTCATAGTCTTTGCTGTAGCCGGAATGAAGTATGGTGCGATGGTACGAGCAGTATCGCTTTTGACGGCAACATAACCCTGGCTTTTGGCTGTAGCCTCAACCTGACTTTTGGCCATACCATCAGTTTTTGAGGTACTATCAGTTTTACTTTTTGATGCAACGGAACATCCTTGTAATCCTAATCCAATCAGAATTACAGATATCACCGCTAATGACAATGTTTTTCGTTTAATGTTCATAGTAGATATTTAGAGTGTTTACGATTGTTGTTATTGAAAAAAACATTCTTTTTTGTAAAACTAAAAAATAATTCTCGCTATGTACTATATGGCTATTAAATATTGTAACTAAATATTGGATGAGCTCACTCAGGTGAGGGATAAAATTATTCTTCAGGCAGATTAACCTTTTTCAGAAATTCATCCCAACGAGGATCATCATGGAGAGATGTAAAAACCGGAAGTACGGCTGCCCAGGCTGCATTGCCGGAATGCGGTTCATAATTAAGCCATTTGAAAGCTTCATCTTTTCTACCCATTGCTGCATAAATCTTAGACCGTTGATATGCACTCATTGGGGTTACCTCTTTTTTTTCTATCTCAGCCAGGATCTTTTCAGCTTCCTCCCGGTGACCTGTAGCAATATATGTCATGCAAAGGGGACCCAGATTGTCAGGAGCGACTTCTGCAAGTTTCAAATGTGTTTTAATTGCTTCCTCATTTCTACCCATCCCCAGATACGCATTGCCAAGTATTTGATAGCCAAGAGGATAATCCTTCTGAATTTCAAGAGATCTAAGGGCTTCCTGAATTGCTTCTTCATTCCTGCCCGCATAAATATATAAACCTCCCAGCCAGGCTGTATGGAGCGGATTATATGGATCATATTTCTGAGCCAGTTTATGCTCTGAAATGGCTTCCTCCATCCGACCCCACAGGAACAGGCCCCAGGCATAATGATAATGGGCCATATCAAGGTTCGGATTTAATTCCAGGGCACGCTTAAAATGTTTTTCTGATTTAGCAAAATCCCATGATTTATAGAGGTACACTATAGCCAGAGCAGCATGGACTTCAGCAATAGTAGAATCAAGCATAATTGCTTTAAAGGCATATTCTTCCCCTTTCGCGAGTACATCTCCGGGATCAAGCGGACTATGAGCAATTGACAGATAACCCAGTGCAAGCCCTGCGTTTGCAAATGCATCTTCAGGAGCGATCCTTACCGCTTCATGAAGGTATTCCAGTCCTTTTGCGTTTCCTTCTTTCGTCGATTTTTCTATTTCAGACATTCCCCTGGAATATGCTTCGTAAGATTGCGGATTGACCCTGCTTGGCTGAGAAAGTTTTAACAAGTCCTGTGGCAGTAAATCAAGTCCTATCTTCTGGGTAATCTGCTCCGCAATGTTTTTATGCACTATATGAATATTTGCACGGTTAATTGAATAATTGTTCGCCAGAATAAGTTTCTCTTCGGGAAATATCTGGATCAGTCTTATCATAATCTCCTCAAGGTCTCCGGATCCTAAAACTGATCCTTCAATCAGAAAATCGACCCGGGCATCCTGAGCTATTTTGGTTAATGACATTCTATCCCTTTCTAACGCGGCAGTTGTCCGTAAGCCTACAATTCTTAATGGTTTTACCTGGCTTATTTTTCCTAACTCCTGATACGAAGCCTCCCGGTGCATATCAGTCAGATAATCATTTGAAGAATCACCTGTAAGATTTTTAAAAGGCATTAAAGCGACCGACTTTTCAACACCTGGCTCATCTGACTTCCGGAATAATTTCGGATAAATAAGTATTGCAGCAATTATTAATATCGCCGTGATCAATCCTCCATAGATTACCTTTTGTCCGGATGATTTTGAAAGTCCTGCATGCTTCAATACTTTTTCTTCTCCGATTACTTCTTCGATTGTCTTTTTTTGCTGATCCTTTTCTTTGAGTGATTCAGATGGTTTTGTCAGTAACCCCGTAATAAGTTCTTTTAATGCAAGAGCGACTTTATTAATCTGATTACGATAATTGGTGTTGTTTAAGTTTTTTTCCTCATGATCTTTTGGTAAAAGTGATCTGTTAACTCCTGGTTCTTTATAAATGAATTCGACACCACGGAGCACTCCTCCTGTCAGTGATTCACAAAGCTTTATATCCGTATTATCCAGGTCATGAATGCGAACAGGTAAAACTCTGCTGGCCACATTGCCATTTGGTAGTTTTACTTTTAATCCAAACTGATCAAGCGAAGCCTGTTCAACAAACGCTTTGAATTCATGCTCCCACGCAAATGATTTCGGATCACAATAGGTACGGGAGATTATTGGAATAAATACCAGGCATTTAAGCTTCTCCTTCAATGATGCATCAACATCATCTGTCTCCAGTAGTCCGTCATGAGGATTGATATCGAAATAAACACTGATCTCCTCTTTGAATGTTGACTCCAGTTCTGTTTTTAAAGACTCAACAAACTCACTCACCCACCGTTCACCTCTGTTATCCTTCTGCCGGTAGCTGATGAAAATGTCATAATTATATCCTTCAATAATGCTTGGCATCCGGGAACTATTTAGTTCATTATCAAAATTAAATTATTACCAGGCCAAATGCAAAATTTTCTTCTTAAGAAAGAAAATCATTATAAAATCCCTTCCAGTTCAACTAATTCCACACTTGATCCGGGACATGTTTCACAGACCAAAATAGGGTCTCAAAATTCAAAAGAGTATTCCACTTAAAGTTTTAGGTTTTAATTTAACAATGAAACATGGCCTTTGAATTTTGGAATAAATTATTATCGAACTGATTATTGGATCGTTAGAATATTTGAAATATCTTTACATAGCCACGCTTAAAATTTGATCTGAAATGGTAAAAAATGGTTTGATGAGATTAATAAAATTGTGTAAATAAGAATGAAATATTTTTAATGAACTTTTTTATATGCTAAAGGCTCTTTATAAAAAGCATCAATATTTTTTCAACATGCTGGCAGTCCTTGTATTATTAGTAATGACAAGGACACTGGATTCATTTGCGTGGACTCCCTCTGGTCCAGATAGAATAAAAACCATTTTATCTGATCACCTTTTTCAATTTTTTTCTTTCCTTCCATTTATTTTTCTATTCATATTCTCATACTCATGGGCAATCAGAAAGAAGTTTACTGTGTTGCTCTATTTATTCATTATTTTTTATACGGTTTTCGGCCCGGTATTATTCCTGTTTTTAAGCACTTGGCTTGAAACTGTCCTCTGGAGTGGTTATGTTGTGCCTTTTACGCTTGATCTGATTAAAAAATATTCACCAGGTGTCAGCCTTGTTCTTTTATTTTTAAGCGCTGCATATTTCCTCACTCACTTTATACTTCAGACAAGTAAACAAAAAGAAACAACCCATAAGGCAGAGACATTAGCCAAAGATGTTCAGCTTAAGATGCTCCGTTACCAGATTAATCCACATTTTTTATTTAATGTACTGAATTCTATTTACACTTTAATTGATGAGAATACTGAAAAGGCGAAGAAACTTGTAATAGATATGTCGGAATATTACAGGTATACCCTTAATAAACAACAAATGACAGTTTCTATCGAAAAAGAGGTTGAATCAGTCTTGAAATATCTTGAAATTCAGAAAACAAGATTCGAGGAGGAATTTGAATATGAGATCTCAGTTGATGAAACATCAAAACCCGTTTTAATTCCTTCATTTATTATTCACCTGCTGATTGAGAATGCAGTAAAGTACGGAACAAAGACAATGAAACAAAAACTGATTATCCGTCTTTCAACTATTTTGGTTGACAAAAAGCTTATAATCAGTGTCTCAAATACAGGGAAATTAGTGTCTGCAACTTCATCAACCGAAAATAACAGTAAAGGAACCAGTAATGGAATAGAAAACCTGAAAAACAGGTTGGGTTTATACTATAATGATAATTATTCGTTTTCGCTTAAAGAAGATGAGGGATGGGTTCTCGCTGAAATTGAAATTGAAAATATTAATGTAATATGACAACACTGAAGGCTATTATAGTAGATGATGAAAGGCTGGCGAGGTTAAACCTGAGGAAGTTGCTCCTGCCTCACCCTGAAATAAAAATCGTTGGAGAAGCCAGTTCGTGTGAATCTGCAGTAGATTTGATTAACCTTAATAATCCGCAGCTTATTTTTCTCGACATACAGTTAGGAGGAGAAACAGGTTTTGATTTATGTGAAGTTATTAACAATTCAATAAAGGTAATTTTTGTAACAGCTTTTGATGAGTATGCCATTCGGGCTTTTGAAGTAAATGCAATTGATTACCTTTTGAAACCGGTAAACCCCGACAGGCTGAATACTGCGATTGAGAAGGTTATAAAAAGAGAAAAGGCACAGGAGAGTGAAACAAAGAACTATGAATACTCCGACAGTATTTATGTCAGGTTGAATAACTATACTTCAAAGTTTATAAAAGTAAGCTCAATTTCATTCATTGAGCCTGTGGGCAATTATTCCAAAATCGTTACAATTGAAGGAAGACATTGTCTTGTTTTAAAAACTCTGAAGCAATGGCAGGAGGAGCTTCCGGATAATAATTTTGTGAGGATCCACCGTTCGAGTATTATTAATATGGAGCATGTCGACCACATTGAAAAAAAATCAAATACCCAACACAGAGCTTATCTGAAGAACATACCTGAACCACTTGAAGTCAGCCGCAGGTATGCCAAAAAACTTAAAGCATTTAGTTAGAATAATTACGTTTCCCCCTCATCTCATCCACTTATCACATTTTACGACCGCTGATCATTTTTTCCTTTGATCAGGCTTGCTGCATTATTTTCTTTGATGCTATTATTAATTAATCTATCACTAAAAAATAACAATTATGAAAAGGTCAATAATTATTTTGTTTGCAGCAACTCTCTTATTGCAAAGCTGTGCTAAAATCTTTTACTCACCTGATGCCACCCCATTGGCAAGAGCTCAAAAAGTAATAGCAATCGCTCCTCCCAGAGTAGCAATTGCTGCCAGAAAAAACATTGATGGAATTGCTTTAATTGAACAACAAAAAACCGAATCCGTAAACTTTCAGAGAGAAATGTATGGTTGGATGCTTAAAAGAAAAATGCAGGGAACTATATTCGTTGATATCCAGGATGTTGAGACTACAAATGCAAAGCTGGCAAATGCCGGATTTAACATAGGACAGATACTGTCACCAGATGATATGTGTAATATTCTTGGTGTTGATGGTATTCTGACGTCAAATTACTCGCTTTCAAAACCTATGTCGGAAGGCGCTGCAATTGCTGCTGCCATATTGGTAGGTTTTTGGGGTGCGACGAATGAAGCGGCTGTATCATTATCAATTCATGATCAGAGTGCAAATAAGATGATCTGGAATTTTGATCACAAACTTTCATCTTCTTTAGGTTCTCCTGCGAGATTAGTCGATGCTCTTATGAGACAGGCGAGCAGAGAAATGCCATATTTTACAAGCCGGAGATCTTATTAAACAAAAAGACACTTTTGGTACCAAAAGCAGGACTTGTCCAAAAACATACCAGAACCTCTTGATGGCAGCCGAAGATTAGCCAAAGTTGCGAATACTGGCACAAAAAAATAATATTATAAAACCCACATGATTGATCCAATCATAAACACAAATGAATGTAATTCATTTTCAATCATGTGTGGTTCCATCAGACTATTAAAAATAAATTATATACGGATGAAAAAGAGACAATTATTATTACTGCTGATATTGCTGTTTATAACATATAAAGGGTTAGCGCAACAGAATTATACTATCAGCGGATACATCAGAAGCTCAGAAACAGGTGAAGCCCTGATTGGGGCTACAGTACAGATAAAGGAGTTGCATAAGGGAGTTATGGCAAACGCATATGGTTTTTACTCAATTACCTTACCCGGAGGAAAACACTCAGTTCAATATTCATACATGGGTAATATTAGTAAAACTGAAAATATTGAATTAACCGGTAATATCAGTAAGAATGTTGAGTTACAGCAGGCATCTGTAGAAATAGCTGAAGTTGTAATCGTAAGCGAGGCCTCCGATAAGAACATAAAGGCTCCGGAAATGAGTGTTGTAAAAATATCTCCAAAAGATGTGGTATCTGTTCCAGTGATATTTGGTGAGCAGGATATTTTAAAAACCATTTCACTTATGCCGGGAGTTAAATCAGCCGGCGAGGGGAATAGCGGTTTTTATGTAAGGGGTGGAAGTGCCGATCAAAATCTGATAATTCTGGATGAAGCCCCGGTTTATAGTTCTGCACATTTACTGGGCTTTTTCTCAGTATTCAATTCAGATGCTGTAAAAGACATGGAGTTTTATAAAGGCAATGCTCCGGCTAATTATGGCGGACGTCTGTCATCGGTACTGGATATTCAAATGAAGGAAGGAAATTCAAAAACGGTTGCTGCTTCAGGGGGTATAGGTCTAATTGCCTCCCGACTCACTATAGAAGCTCCGATAGTTAAAGATAAAGGCTCATTCATTATTTCAGGCAGAAGAACTTATGCAGATATATTTCTACCCTTATGGAATGATCCTGCTGCTAAAAGCACTAAACTTTATTTCTATGATTTTAATACAAAAGCGAATTTTAAAATCAATGATAAAAACAGGATATTTCTTTCCGGGTATTTTGGCAGGGATGTTTTCAAAATATCAGATTTAGTGGGCTTTAACTGGGGAAATAAAACTGCAACTTTAAGGTGGAATCATATATTCGGTAATAAACTTTTTCTAAACAGTTCCCTCATTTACAGCGATTATAATTATGGTATCGGTTATAATGTAGGGGAAGTATTAGAGGTTACTTCAGGTATCAGAGATTTCAACTTTAAAGAAGATTTCCAATACTTTATCAACACTAAAAACACCCTTAAATTCGGATTTAATACAATACACCATACATTTCGTCCCGGTGAGTTAAACTCAGGGAACGAAGATTTTACTAACTCAAAAATTATTGACAAGAAACATGCTGTTGAAAGTGCTATTTACATATCACATAAGTTTGATTTATCAGACAGGTTAATATTAAATTATGGTTTACGATATTCAAATTGTACTGTTATCGGTCCGGATACAGTATTTACCTATAACGAAAATGACAAAATAACCAGCTCGATCGCATACAACAAAGGGGATGTAATTCAGAATTATGGCATTTTTGAGCCGAGAATGACTTTAAATTATTTAGTTAACGGGAAAATGTCTGTTAAAATGTCATTTGCACGAAATGCTCAGTATATGCATCTTCTGTCAAATTCAACTGTCGCTTTACCCACCGATGTATGGATCTCAAGCAGTAAAATTGTGAAACCACAAATTGCCGACCAGATTGCGTTGGGATTTTTTGAAAATTTCAAAGACAATATGTTTGAAACTTCAGTTGAGATATATTATAAAAACTTCCAGAATCAAATCGACTATCAAAACGGTGCAAATATAATACTTAACGAACAAGTTGAATCTCAGCTGGTTTTCGGAAAGGGAAGAGCTTATGGAACAGAACTTTTTATCAAAAAGAGGACCGGGGATTTAACGGGCTGGATTGGATATACGCTTTCAAGAACTGAACGATCAATTAATGAAATTGATGATGGTGCATGGTATCCTGTAAAGCATGACAGAACACACGATGTGTCAATTGTTTTAATGTATGTTTTTAATGATAAATTGAAAGTGTCTGCGAATTGGGTATACAACACCGGAAATGCTGTTACTTTTCCAGGCGGAAAGTATGTAATTGATGGAGTTACAGTTCCGGCATATACAAACAGAAATGGCTATCGTATGCCTGATTACCATCGCCTTGACTTAGGGGTAACTCTTACAAATAAAAAGCGGGAAAAATTTGAATCGAGCTGGAACTTTTCAGTTTACAACGCTTATGCCCGTAAAAACGCTTATTCGATTAGTTTCAGAGAAAATGAAAATGATCCTTCGAAAACAGAAGCAGTTCAGCAATCTCTATTTCAAATAGTTCCTTCAATTACATATAATTTTAATTTTTAAACCAATGAAACCAATACTAATTTTCCTTAGCCTGATTATACTCTTAACATCATGTGAAAATGTTATTGAAATTGAATTAGACTATATGAAACCAAAACTTGTTATTGAAGGTGTAATTAATGATATTGATAACCAGTGCATTATAACGTTGTCGAAAACGACTGATTATTTTAATCAGAAGACAAATCCGACGGTTTCAGATGCTGTTATTACATTAACAGATAATGCAGGCACAGTCGTAAAATTCAATGAAGTTGAACCAGGTAATTATTTGGGAGAAAGTGTACAGGCTAAATCGTGTATAAATTATACTCTAAACATTCTTTCAGAAGGAGATAAATATGTGGCAGAAGCAACTATTCCTCAAAAAGTTAATATTGATTCATTAACTTATCTCTATAATCCTGAAAGCATTTTTTATGAAGTAGGCTATGTGGTAAGCTGTCACTTTTCAGATCCTGAAAAGATTCGTAATTTTTATCGGTTAAAAACATACAACATTAACGATCGAACAAAAGCAAAGAATAGCAAAGATCTTTATAATGACGACCTTTTTAATGGTAATAATGTTGAATTAACCTGGAGCTATGATGTATATCAAAAGTCTGATACAGTTGTAGTTGAATTATATTCACTTGATGAGCAAACGTATTGTTATTATAAAACTTTATTCCCAATTTCTGGTGGAGCAGAGATGATGTCATTAACAACCCCGGCTAATCCCAACACAAATATAAGTAATGGAGCACTAGGCTATTTTGGCGCATATACTATAAGCCGAGATACAATTATTATTTCTCCAGCTAACTAAAAAAATTAATCCACCTGCAATTGCTCCCGGGTATGGAAAACATATATAAATGGCCAGGGTTAATCTGAGAAGACAGCTGGAACATTTTCCAGAAATAGAAATAGCAGGAGATCCCTCGCTGGCGCTTCGGGAATGACATCTATAGTATTGTTGGATAGAGGGGAAAAAAGTGGCGATTCGCAGCAAATGAATATTAAAAAGTAATTTACGAATCGCCACTTTTTCCCCCTCCGTGATCCCGAAAAGCCCTGTCATCCTGAAGCGCAGCGAAGGATCCCCGGCTTTCGGCAGGAACTCTCGATAAGATCATTTGAATCTGAGCACATCAATAAAACTAATTCTAATCAAATAGAACTTAATTATTCATAATTACCGATAGTCTTCAAAAACATTATTCCCATTACCCGATGAAGCCTGCTAAGACAGGTCCTTCAATCCGGGATAACCACTTATCATTTTATAAAACCGCTTATCATATTTCACTTTGATTGAGCATATTGCATTACTTCCTTTGTTCCTTATAAGTAGAATGAAATAATGTAATTAATAATAAAAAATAGAAAAAATGAAAAAGATTACTTTAACCTCTCTGATAATAGTAATGTGTATAACACTTGCTTTCAGTCAAAAAACAGAACAAGACTCAACTTCCAGAAAGTTTTTTATAGGTAGTACATTATGGTTGTTGGGAAATTTTATCCCTGACGATCCTAACCCACCTGAATTAGTTCAAATGCACTTTGGTTATCACTTATCTCCGAAAGATGTTGTTTCTGTAGAATTTAAAACATGGAGATACGCCTGGCCATTAGGGATACCGTATGGAGAGTCGTTCCAAGCTCCAGGAGAAAACTATCCCGGACATGTAAAAGCATTTGGTATTGGTTTAGTGTATCAACATTTTTGGTGGAAAGGAGCTTATACATCCATCGATGCAGGAAATATGTTGCAGAAATACATGGATGCAGAGAATAAACATATTCACAATGGTTATCAGTTATTTATGACCTATCGTTTTGGTTACCAATTCCAATTCTTTAAAAACCGGTTCTTTATAGAGCCTTCTGTGGCAATGACACATTGGCCAATTAACACTAATGTCCCGGAGTCCTTTGCCAAAATAGAAGATAAGTGGCCAAAATACTTATTGTTTGAGCCAGGACTTCATTTTGGGTTTAAATTTTGAAAGACAGGTAGTATTTAGCACAACGCAAAACCATTTATCATATTATCTTACCGCTAATCATATTTCCCTTTGATTGAGTCAGATATCTTATTTTCTTTGCTATTATTCACATTTAAAAAATTATTATGAAAGCAATCGTTCACACAAAATACGGACCACCGGATGAGCTTCAGTTTATGGAAGTAGAAAAGCCGGTTCCAGGAGACAATGAAGTATTGATAAAAATACATGCGACAACAGTAACAACTACGGATTGCAATGCCCGTAATTTCACATTTGTCCCTAAATCGTTTATGTTTTTCGCACGATTAATGTTTGGTTTCAAAAAGCCGAGAATAAAAATACTTGGGATTGATTTAGCAGGAGACAATTGAAGCCAGTCGGAAGAAATGTAAAACTGTTTAAGGAGGGTGACAATGTCTTTGGATCACCAGGGACCAAATTTGGTGGTCATGCAGAGTATTGTCTGTGTTCCTGAAAACGGAGCACTGGCTATAAAACCTGCTGATTTGAGCTGGGAAGAAGCTGCCGCCATTTCATTAGCGGGAAATACTGCATTGTTTTTTATAAGAGATTTAGCAAAGATCCAGCCAGGACAGACAATACTTATTCATGGCGCTTCCGGAGCGATAGGTACTTATGCAGTTCAGCTTGCTAAGTACTATGGAGCAGTAGTTACAGGTGTCTGTAGTGCCACGAATACAGAAATGGTGAAATCTTTAGGAGCAGATAAAGTAATTGATTATACTAAAGAGGATTTTACCAAAAGCGATGAGAGATATGATTTTGTTTTCGATGTTGTAGGCAAGACTACTTTCTCACAATGCAAGGGCATATTAAAGCCAAAAGGAATCTATCTTGAAAACATGATGGAAATCAAGGATTTCCTGAAAGTGCTGTGGACCTCAATTACCGGAGGTAAGAAAATTAAGGGTGGAGTATCAACAGAAAGAGCTGAAAATCTGAAATTCTTCATAGAGCTTATTGAATCAGGAAAGTTAAAACCGGTTATAGACAGGATCTTTCCACTGGAAAAGACAGCTGAGGCTTTTCAGTATGTCGAACAAGGTCATAAAAAAGGAAATGTAGTTATAAGTTTGAATAACAAAAGGAGTTAAAAATGAAAATATTAGTTACTGGTGGCACAAATGGAATGGGAAAAGGAGTGGCTAAAGTATTGGCCGGAATAGATAACCAAATTCATGAAGTTATCATATTGTGCAGATCTAAAGAACTTGGTGAGGCTACAATCAAAGAACTTGAAAACGTCACATTGAATAAAAAAATATCAATTATTTTATGTGACCTGGCTAAACTCTCAGATGTCAGGACTTGCAATCGACGAGATTCAGAGTAAACATAAGTTTCTGGATTGTATATTCATAAATGCCGGTTTAGGTTATGCTGCAAAACGGGTAGAAACTGAAGATGGAATGGATTCACATTTCCAGGTAAATTATTTATCTCAGTTTATGCTGACTTTAAATTTATTAAACCTGCTGGAAAACTCTGAGAACGGCGGAAGAGTAATATTCAACGTCACCCGGGGTGGGAAAATATTCTGGGACGACATCCAGATGAATAAAAACTGGAGTTTTGAAAACGGGATCCATCAGGCAATGATTGCTAAAAGAATGTTCCTGGTTATGTTACACGATATTGTATAGAGAAATGAATGACTCAAAAGTATCCTTCATTGGCTTTGAAATATCCAAAACAGTGTGGAGCAATCAGCTTAATATTATTCCGGTTTCAATGAAAACCATGGCAACTGTAATGAAGTTTTTTGGAACATTTATTTCAATAGAGGAATGTGGTAAGATAATGGCTCCTTTGTTCACAGAAAATCAGGAAGAAAGTCTTAAGAAGTCAGGGAAATTTATCACATGGAAGAAGAATAATTTTATTGAGATTAATGAAGATAAAATCGTTTTTGATCATGAAATGCAGGACAGGCTATGGAAAACCAGCCTTGAGCTATGCATGGACGAAAAAACCACCCGCATTGCCGAGAAACTTCAGCATGCTGTCCGGATATCATAACTCCTTTCCAGTAGCAACAAAACCACTTATCACATAATCTGACCGCTAATCATATTTTACTTTGATTAAGCTTGTTGTAATGATTTCTTTGCAGTAATTATTCATTACTCAAAGGTAAAACTCAATTTTAAAATTGAATCAATAATGGAGATAAAAATATGAAAGCAATTGTATGCACAAAATACGGACCACCTGAAGTTCTTAAGCTCAGGGAAGTAGAAAAACCAACTTCAAAAGATGATGAGGTGCTAATTAAAATTCATGCAACTGCGGTAACAGCCAGTGATACTTTTATCAGGGGGTTTAAAATCCCGCTTCAATTCCGGATTCCCATGCGGATAATGCTTGGAATAACAAAACCCAGAAAGCCGGTAATAGGATTAGTGCTGGCAGGAGAGATCGAATCAGTCGGTAAAAACATCAGACGGTTTAAACCGGGTGATCAGGTATACGGGCTCACAGGGTTCGGGCTTGGTGCCTATGCCGAGTATAAATGTATGAAAGAAACAGATTCAACATATGGGTGCCTGGCATTAAAACCAGCAAATCTAACCTACGAAGAAGCGACTGTAGCAGCTTATGGCGGACTTCTGGCATTTCAATTTATGGAAAAAGGAAATATTCAACACGGACAAAATGTACTTATTTATGGAGCTTCCGGAACAACAGGAACTACTGCAATTCAGTATGCCCGGTACCTGGGTGCAAGGGTAACTGCAGTTTGCAGCACAAAAAACCTTGAAATGGTAAAATCTCTCGGAGCCAATATTGTTATTGATTATACAGGAACAGATGTTTTACCGCCCTACACTAAATATGATTTTATACTTGATGCAGTTGGAAAAAGAAAAACTTCAAAACTTAAAGAAGCCTGCAAAAATGCTCTCACCACGGGAGGAAAGTATGTGACAATTGATGATGAGGCTTTGCTGCTCGACTCAAACCGTCTGAACAGAATCAAAGAGGTGGCTGAAGCCGGATATCTAAAACCTTTTATTGACAGAAAATATAAATTGGAGGAGATTGCAGAAGCTCACCGTTATGTTGAGAAAGGACATAAAAGAGGTGGAGTGGTTGTAGAAATAAATTAGGTTACGAAGTGCTAAATACGACAATTCTATTCCTGAACGGAGGACACTCTTCCCAGACAGTTTTTGATGGTAACAAAACCACTAATCACATAATGCGACCAATCATATTTTTCTTTGATTCAGCCTGCCACATTCTTTTCTTAGGGATTGATATTTTATAACCGTAAAATACGATCAGTATTTAATAAAATGAAAATAACAGTACTTGCAGAGAATTCAGTTTGTAAATCAAATTCCCTGAACCTGAAAGCAGAAAATGGATTAAGCCTGTTTATCGAATTTGATGAAAGAAAGATATTATTTGACACCGCGCAGTCAGATATATTCATTCATAATGCCAGGGAAATGGGTATCGATCTGTCGCAGGTTGATTATCTCGTTATCTCCCATGGACATTTTGACCATGGAGGTGGCCTGAAACACTTTCAGAAAATTAATAAAAAGGCAAAAGTATTTTTGCATATTAATGCAGCAAAAAAGTATTACACACGGATATTAGGTTTTATGCCTTATTATGTGGGGCTAGATCAAAAAACAATTGCGCAGAACAGCAGGATTTATTTCATTGAAGAAGATACACAAATTGAAGACAAAATTATTCTTCTTGAAGGGTTTACAGAGGTCTTTCCTCAACCAGAATCTAACAAAGCATTATTTGAAAAGACTGAAAACCGGTTTATTGCTGATAAATTCAACCATGAATTAGCGATGCTGTTGATTGAGAATGATGAAATAGTATTGTTTTCAGGATGTTCACATTCAGGAATAATAAATATTATAGACGAAGTAAAGCTCTTTTCCAAATATATGAGAATCAAAGCCACATTTGGAGGACTACATATTCATAATCCAATAACTAAGAAGAATGAAAGTCCGGAATATATTGCAGACTTAACAATAGCGCTGGGCGAAACCGGGTCGGTTTTCTATACGGGGCATTGTACCGGAGAAATGAACATTCTTTTTGTTAAAGGATGGATGGGCAAGAAGATTCAAAAAATTAACACAGGGGATGTAATTGAGATATAGCCGAAGACGAGACAAGGGAATTTTCTTTGCAAGAGCTCCCCAAAGAGGATCAAGCCGAACCAAGTGACTATTAATCTTTAAATCATATGAACTCAGTCAGTTAAATGATCA
Source organism: uncultured Bacteroidota bacterium (assembly GCA_963843415.1). Classification (GTDB taxonomy): domain Bacteria; phylum Bacteroidota; class Bacteroidia; order Bacteroidales; family VadinHA17; genus LD21. Next base: position 262,233 of record CAWJKD010000006.1, on the reverse strand, counting down.
TGCAGCCGCTGATCCTGAAAGTCATTTCTGATAAACCGACTTCACGCTATAATATGCTTTCTTCGGCTTCATATCCCTGTCAAAAAGAAGAGGATAATCAGATCTGCCCCGCACCGGGAATCCGTTAAGCCAGGTCATTCCGTCGTGCAGACCCCAGAAAGTTACTGAAGTTATCTTATCGGCATTTTTGTGCATAACCTCGAAATACGTCTTATAATTTTCTGCAAGCCGGTCTTCAACCTCTTTCGAATATGGCTGGGTCTCCCGGACCTGGTTTTTGATCCCTTCTCCATGGAAACTGGAATAGGTTGTTACATCAAGCTCTGTCATCTGAACTTCAAGGCCAAGAGCTGCAAAACGATTAATAGCAGTATTAAGCATCTCACCTGTCACCTCCTTGCTCCAGTGAGCCTGCATTCCGACACCATCAACAGGCACGCCTGCATCCTTCAGCTCCTTAAGCATAGTAATTGCACGTTCGAGTTTGGCAGGATCGACAAGATTATAATCGTTGTATATCAGTTTTACGTTTGGGTTAACACTGCGGGCAATCCGGAAGGCCTGAGCAATAAAATCCTTACCGCATATCTCATACCATCTGCCTGATGTCCTGTACAGGTTATCGGGACTGTCGGAGAGAGCCTCATTAACTACATCCCAGCAAAATATAACATCCTTGTAGCGGTTCATCACGGCTGTCATATAAATTTTCAGCCTTTCATAAAGTTGTTCTTTGGTAAGCTGTTTACCTTTATCGTCTGTAAAAAATGCGGCGGGAGTCTGGCTGTGCCATACAAGAGTATGTCCGCGCATGGTCAGGTTGTTCTGTCTTGCAAAATCGGCAATACGGTCGGCTGATGCCCAGTTGAATACCAGTCCGTTAATTGTATCGAGTTTTAAAGGACCCTGCTGGAATCCGCCCATACCTTGTGGCGGCTGTCCGCCCTGAGGAAGCTGGCTCTGCTGACCTCCCTGTGGTGCGTTGGCCGGTCTCTGCTGTGCATTCTGTCCCTGAGGACCTCCGGCAGGACGCTGAAATGGATAATACAGCAGGCTCTGCGGTTTCATTTCGTTTTCACAGGTAAGTGTGTTGAAGTTACTGATCACCATTTTCCCTGCATCTCCGGATATCGAGCGTCCGTTAACAGCCACACCGACCAGAAAATCATTCTTGAAAAGTTCCTTGAGAGGAACAAAGCCAGGGTCTGTCTGAGCTGAAACAGTCAGTCCCAGCATTATGGTAACAATTAATCCAGATAGTTTTTTCATGCTCGTTATATTTCAGTTAATAAATTGTCGCAATTTAACAACATTCCATCACAATCAAAATGATTGATTACACTTATGCATGGAGCTATTCAGGCTCGCGGACTTCATACATAAGGCTGTTAATCAAACTATTGTTTTAATAAATAAACCTGGTTTTTGTCTTCAAAGAAAATCCTTCGCTGGTGAAAGATTCTTTGAGTATTTCTCTTCTGACATGGAATATTGGTTATGCCGGACTGGATCAGAATATGGATTTTTTCAAGGATGGCGGAACAAAAGTTATTACACCGGAAGAAAATTGCCGGGAAAATATTTCCGGCATTGCGAATTTTTCGATAAACAACGATACTGTTGACTTTATACTGGTTCAGGAAATTGACAGGAACAGCAAAAGAAGCTACCGGATTGACGAGTATGATAACATATCACAAAAGCTCCCTGGATATAAACCATACTTTGCAATTAATTATAATGTTTTCTTTGTCCCTGCCCCTCCTTCAAAACCCATGGGAAAGGTTTTATCAGGTATTGCGATATGGTCGAAATTCCTTCCTGAATCATCAGCAAGATATGCTCTTCCCGGAGATTTCGGTTTCTCCACACAGCTCTTCTATCTAGACAGGTGTTTTATGGTCAACAGGTACAAAGTCGAAAATGGAAAAGAACTGGTATTGATCAACACCCATAACGAAGCATTCGATGAAGGCGGCATAATAAGAAAAGCTCAGATGGAAAGTCTCAGGGAATTTGTTTTAAATGAATATAATTCAGGAAATTACGTAATAGTGGGAGGCGACCGGAACCAGTACACCCCGGATTTTAATCCTGCTTTTTCAACCAATAAGCCTTTTACCGGCACAATTGGAAATTTTAACCTCACAGGAATAGAATCAGATTACATGCCGGGTGAATGGAAATGGATCTATGACCCGTCAACATTTTCATTCAGAACTCTCATCACAGCTTACGACCCTGCAAACACACCAACAAGTGTTTGTGACTTCTTCCTTATTTCTCCGAACATGGAATCTGTTTCTGTAAAATGTCATCACCTTGAATTTGCCAATTCTGATCACAATCCTGTTTTGATGAATGTGACTCTTAAGTAACTGAAAGAAAATCCTGGTGAAATCATGACCCTGATTTTAATGGCTTCTTCATTTTAATTAATTGTCAATAATCCTTTCCAGAAGCAAGTCAGATATTAAATCCTCTTTTCTGTTTTTTCACTTTCGCCATGATTTCAAGAAATGCAGGATCGGACCTGAGGTTCTGGTAGGAAATTGTATCAACATTCATCAATAACAGAAAAAATTCTTCCCTCTCTTCATAACCCTTTCTGAGATAATCCAGCGCTTCCTTATTCCGGCCCACCTCTGCCATCAAAGACCCTATCATACTTTGAGGAACAAATTCGGTCCTGTTCCTTGCCAATAATGTATCAAGCAATCTCCTTGTTTCATTCAGAGCACCTGATTTACTGTATGCAACACCCAAATGGGTTATCGACAGCGGCGAGAAGCCTGCCAATGTTTTCTCTAATTCCTCAATTGACTTTTTGTACTCTCCCTCAAAAAGATAAATTGCTCCCAGATAATAGTGACATACAGGAAATTGCCCGACCATTTTTTCAAGCATGGTTATGGCAGCATACTTCTCACCGGCCTTATAGAGATGTACAGCAAACAGGCCGTCGTTTATTGAATAGGACGGATCTACGTTCATGGCACGACGATCCCATTCAACCGCCTCCGCGAATTTTCCCCGGAAAAATAACATTTCAGCGAAGTACTTATAGACCTCAGGATTATTGGGGGCTAATTCCAGGGCCCGTCTATAGTTCCGTTCAGCAGCTGCAAAATCGAAATTATATAACAGATCCGCGACACCAATAACATTATAGGCGTCAGAAAGCAAACTGTCAAGTTCCAGTGCTCTGTGTGCCATTTCCACGGCTGGAGGGTAAGCTTCCACCGGCCTCAGATTGGCATAAAACGCCAAATTCCCGTAACAACGGGCAACTCCGGTATATGCTTTTGCAAATCCGGGATCAGCTTCAATGGCTTTCTCAAATATAGTTTTGGCTTTCCATAATGACTCCGGAGTGCGCTGTTCACGCAAATGCTCTCCCAGAAGATAGTAGTCATAGGCCTCCAGGTTTTGAGAAGGAATTTTCTCAATCAGGTTCTTTTCTTCAGGTTTTATGACAGCCTTCAGTTCCTTTGCAACAGACTGTGCCACCTCACTCTGAATGGAAAAAATGTCAGAAATGTCTCTGTCATATATCTCCGACCATATATGTGAATCACTCCTGGCATCAATCAGCTGAACAGTTATACGCACATTATTACCCATCTTCCTTACACTGCCCTCAAGGATGGCCGAAACATTCAGCTCACGGGCTATCTCCTTCAACGACAAAGTGGTGTTTTTGTACCTCATTGACGTTGTGCGTGAAATTACTTTCAGATCGCCAATCTTGAAAAGGCGGTCTGTTATCTCATCCACCATGCCATCAGTGAAATACTCCTGTTCCGGGTCATTGCTCAGGTTTGCAAACGGCAAGACAGCGATAGATTTGTCAATTTCTGATGAGTCTCCCGGGGGTCTCTTTATCAGCGGTTTAAAGATTAACAAAGCAATGATCAGAACAGATATGAGTATGGCCGCAGGAACTGCTACTTTCCTCCAGGGTATTTTTCTTTTCTCAGTTTCATTTCCGGGGATCACTGTTGCAACTGTTTCAGACTTTATATCTGGTTTCTGAATCCCCTCAATTATCTCTTTTATTGCATTTGCAACTTTATTGATCTGATTTCTGTACTTTGTTTTATTCAGGTTTTTGTTTTCATCATCATGCGGAGTAAGTGGTCTGTTGACACCCGGTTCTTTATAAATAAATTCGACACCCCTTAGTACGCCACCCAGTATTGATTCACATTCCTTTATATCAGCAATATCCAAGATCATGAATAAGCTAACCGGTAGAACTCTACCTGCAACATTTCCATTGGGCAGCTTAACTTTTAGTCCGAACTTGTCCTGAGAGGCCTGGTCAACAAATGCTTTGAACTCATGTTCCCAGGCAAAGGATTTCGGATCACAATATGTACGTGAGATAACTGGGATAAAAATCAGACATTTCAACTTTTCCTTCAGTGATGCATCAACATCATGTGTCTCCAGTAGTCCGTCATGTGGATTAATGTCAAAATATACGCTGATCTCTTCCTTGAAGGTTGATTCGAGTTCTGTCTTTAATGCTTCAACAAACTCACTTACCCATTGCTCACCTCTGTTATCTTTCTGTCGGTAGCTAATGAAAATATCATACTCATATCCGGGTACCAAACTGCCCATTAATACCATTTATTTTCATAAAGTTATGAAAGAATCAGATGCAAGTCAAATAAATAACTACCCTCCTGCTTCCACGTCATACTTGACTGGGCATATTATGTAAATGCGGTAAATTTCTTGTGATAATTCTGTCCCCTTGCTTTCTGATTTTGGCGATGGCAAATGCATATCTCGAACTTAAAACTTAACTTTAGTATTTGATTGTCACACCTATTAATCTCGAAGTGGAAACGGTTCACGGACTTACAGGAAAATCCAATGCAGATAAGTCAGCCTTTTCCTTCCGTAGCCAGGGAGATGATATCTGCTACAGGAAATGGGGCGATTCGGAGATAAAAAATAATCAGAAAGTGCTGCTAATGATCCACGGTATGGGATATCACAGCAAACCGTTCGGAAGTATCATGGATTATATCAATCTGAGAGGCATTCCGGTCTATGCGATGGATCTAAGGGGACATGGATTATCCGGAAAAACAAAAGGTGTCATGGAATCAAATGAAAAGGTTCTGACGGATATCGAGAACATGACTCATGTTATAAAGGAAGAAAACCCGGAATCTAAGATCTATCTGCTTGGAACAAGCATGGGCGGGATATATGCACTGGGTTATATGCTCAATGGCAAGGCAGAAAATGAAATATCAGGTTTGATACTTACCGGCATTGCCTTGAAATTACACTTATCTCAGATCCTTCAGATGAGCAACCTGAAATTGCTCTGGCCTGGAATTTTCAATCGTTCCCGACCGGTCATTAATATAGATGGCAGAAAACTTGAACTGTCCTCACGAAATCCTGAATGGATCAGATCAAGGAGAAATGACAGTCTGGCCATCTCCAGTGTCAGTGCCGATTATCTCTTATTGCTGCATCAGATGAAGAGAACGGATAGAAAGAAATCAAATCTGTCAAAGATATCTGTTCCGGTACTTATTCAGCATGGCGGAAAAGATAAGACTGCAGACGTGAAAGGGGCATATTACTTAAAGAAGAATATGACCAATGCCAGAGTTGAACTGATAGTCTACCCTGAAAGTTATCATGCTTTATTGTGGGATACCGATACTGAAAGGGTAATTAACGACATCGTGAACTGGATATATGCATTTTAACATGTATTTAAATACAGATAAAAGGTAACTGACCCAAGCCAGATGAGAAAACTAAATTATTGCGGGATCATTCTTTGATCGTGTACTTGGTCATCCGCTTTTTAAACTCTGGGAGCGCCTTAATACTGATCGGTTAAGGAATGTTCTTCTTTTCAACCTTCCACAAGGGATTCTGCGAAAGCCCGCACGGATTACCTGTGAACATTTTACCGGCTTCTTTATCACCTTTCAACTGCCATTGATACCAGGCCTTTGCAACTTTGGCAAATTCACCGCCATGTGGCTGCCCGTATGTTCCTCCGTGTCCGACGTCCATATTGGCCACGAAAACCGGGACGTGGTTTATACGCTTGAAATCGTCCATTCCGTTACCATAAGCAATATCCTTTTCTCCGCCCAGAATATAGAGTGTAGGCGTATGCAATTTTAAAAGATAATCCTTGGTAAGATTAGGCATACCCGCCATTCCGCTTCCCGGAGTACCCAAAATGCCGCTGTTGCAGATGACAGCTGTTGTAACCCGCGGGTCGGGAGCTATCTCGAGCGTTTGCAAACCTCCGCAGGACATTCCGCTTACTGCTATTTTCGTTATGTCGATCTTATTGTAATACTGACTTTTTTTATCGCTGTTCTGAGCAATTGCCCAGTTAATAGCATCAGTCAGCTGCGAAGATGTCGATCTGCCGATACCTTTCTGTCCTTCCTGAGGCATCGGGCCAATTGCGATCAAAAGAAAACCGTACGATGCTACCTCCGACAAAAAGTTCACATGTTCCCAGGGCGAATTAGAGCAAGCCCCGTTACCCCACGCAATTATGGGCAGCTTGTTCCTCTTTCCAAAAACGCTCAGATCTTTTGGTCTGAAAACAGTATGAGTTGGCAGAGTGTTTTCTGCAACCATTAAGGCACTGTACGGACCTGTCCCGCCGTCTTCCACTGTCCGTGAAGCTGACTCAACCGAAGAAGTATTTTCCTGTGCAATAACAGGATTCTGAAAAACCGATCCGGTAAATACCAGAAATACAATGAGAGCATATATTTTTCTCATAAGACTTTTTGTGTTTAAGTTTTATTTTCTTGGTGACGGACCCTTGAATTCGGGAGTATCCGTCATGGTACAGATTGCCTTATCATTATCAGCATCGAATACCATGAACTTTGGAAGGTCAGCAGAATAAGGTGTCCAGATTCCCTCATCTTTGCCGTTCGGATTGCCGGATTTGGCGAAATTAGTCCAGTAGTCGACAATTTTAATACTCAATTCCTCGTCGCCCGCCGTAAAAGGCCTCCAGCTATGTCTGAACGCATGGAAAACATACCACAAATCTGAGGAGTGCCAGGCTCCATTTTCGTCACCCGGTAATTGGCGTGCGAATAAATATGCATAAGCGGGCTTGCTGCTCTTTTCTGCGCGCAGGGCACAGAAATCTGCCACGGCCTTAGTCGCATCATTCATATCGTTTGCGGTATATCCAAACATATAAGGGATATCGGCAATTTCGCCAGCGCTGGCTAAATCACTGAATGTGCCCGTCAGGAGATAGCCATCTACAACAGGACTCCACATAACACGTTTTTTTGTGGCAGCCGTATAATCAACCGACATTTGTCGGAGTTCCTCAAAAGAGAGAGCCCGCAGTTCCTCTAATGTAGTCTTATTAAAAAAGTCCATCATCTTCATATTTGCAAGCTGCGCGGTATCGAGCGGTATACCTGGTCTTGATGCGCTCAGACCACCACCGCTCATGCTTATTGCATGACTGATAAGGTTTTTTGATAGAGGGGAAGCGCATAATGACTGAACGCTACCGGCTCCGGCGCTCTGACCGAAGATTGTTATGTTGTTGGGGTCACCACCGAATTGTCCAATATTATTTTGAATCCATTTAAGTGCAGCAACCTGGTCAAGCAAGCCATAATTACCCGAGACACCGCGTGGGCTTTCAGCCGATAAAAGCGGGTGCGAAAAGAATCCCATTGAGCCGAGACGGTAAGTAACCTGAACTAGTATTACCCCACGTGAGGCCCAATCCTCGCCACCATCCATCTCCGGTTCATAAGCAAAGCCTTCACGATAGCCACCGCCGTGTATCCACAGGGCAACGGGGAGTTTCTTACCTGTTTTGCCTGCTGCGGGAGTCCAGACATTCAGATACAGGCAGTCTTCGGTGAATGGAACTGAGCCACTGGCACGCCATTCCCTGCCGTAAAAACTTTCGGGATCCCATGTTGTTTGCGAGGCAGCGTCTCCATAAGTATCTGCTACCTTTATGCCTTCCCAGGGTATAACAGGTTGCGGTTCTTTCCAACGCAGATCGCCAACGGGAGGCGCTGCAAAAGGAATGCCCTTATATGCAATAATCCCCTTGGTCGGGGTCTGCACACCGGTTATCTTGCCGCCTTCAATCGTTAATACCGGATTCGAATCACTGCATGAGGCCAAGGCCAATGACGTGATTATCAAAATAAAGAAAGATAGTTTTTTCATAAAAGTTTAAGTTTTTTTAATTTTTCAGAAAAGAAGCCAATCGGATTGTCAGAAAAATCCCTCACCTCTTTGCGGCAAGGGATTTTTCTGACAAACTAAAATATTTCTATTTAAATAATCTTGGAGCAAAATCATTGAGAGCTCTTCTCCATGTGAGCCATTCGTGTGCCGTACCCAGCGATTCATGGAAAATAACATTTTTGATACCATGAGCTTTAAGTGCGTCGACCTGCTCTTTGGGACTACGTTCTTCCGTACCGGTGCTGATGAACAACAATTTTATCTGTTTGTCGAAAGCAGAAGCATCCTTGAAGACACCGTTGAAAGCAGTCTCAATCGAAGGAGTACCACCACCTGCGGGACCTCCCATACCGCCCATGAAGAATCCGCTGAACGTACCCATCCATGCAAATTTATCCATGTTATTAAAAACTGTTGTAGTGGTCTGCATACCCCCTCTGGATAATCCGGCCATAGCCCTGTGATCCCTGTCAGTATATGTACGGAAAGTTTTATCGATAAAAGGAATAAGATCTTTGACAAAAACATCAGTTATATTACCTGAAGCTCCACGAACATCGGAATTGGTTTGTATATCTCCGCTGGGCATTACAATAATCATCGGGACAGCTTTCCCGGCTGCAATCAGTCCATCCATAATGTTCCCCATATGTCCCTGGATCGACCATCCGTTCTCATCTTCTCCCCAGCCGTGAACAAGATAAAGTACCGGATATTTCTTGTTGGGATTACTCTCATATTCAGCAGGGACATAAACATTGACATGACGCTCCAGCCCGTTAACCTCAGACCAGTACAGAATGGAACGGATCTGTCCGTGAGGTATGTTTTTATTAAACCTGTAATAGCCACCTTCCGGACCTTCAGGTATTTCTATACCTGATGATTCCCAGTTGCTCCCAAAATATGCCTTACTTCCCCTGTCCATTACAGCTACTCCGTTAATCGCGATGGAATAGTAATGAAACCCAACTACAAGCGGATCAGTTGTGATCCACCAGACACCTTTTTCATCTTTCTTCATATCTTTATTCCCGCCCAGCTGAAGCTGAACAGAAGTTGCATCAGGAGCTACCACTCTGAATATTGCCTGACGCGTCAACGGATTTACAGCCGGATACTGAGATATGAATGTATTCGTCGAAGCAGGTTTAAATCCTTCGGGCAGTGGTTCTACCTGCGGAGCGCGCCCCGGTCCGCCCGCGACCTGAGCGGAAGCTATACCACAAATCATAATTGCGGTAATAATAAAAATAACTTTTTTCATGATTTGAAACTTAAGAGGTTTAATAATATTCTATCGAATTTTTATTGATTATGATCTTTATCCAAGTCCATTTATTAAAATATCGCCTGAATCATCTGTATCATGTTATAAAGGAAAAACACTTTTCACAGATTAAGTTAACATTTAATTGTCAAAAACTTTCAAATTTCGTTCAAATTCACAACGATCAATCTCAGGTCAGATATTGAGAACCCCGTATCTTTAAAGAAAAAATATAATTAATATTCAGCCATAAACTTCTGATATTCCTATAATGGTTTAGATTTGCCTCAAAAGATAGTATGGTTGATTATCCAGCTCTGTCGTGAATCCGGGATAAAGCCATGCTTTACCTGTTTCATCTTTAAGTTCAAAATAGTACTGAATGGGGTATTCTGAACTTGTATAAGCTGCAGGAATTGTTGCCTGATACCCTGCTCCTTTGAAAATCATCTCCGATGTTTCAAACCTTTCTGCATGATTCACATGACGATAATGCATTAAAACAGAAGAAGGTTTTCCCTCCGGTGATATAATGATATCTATTGTATCTCCCGCTCTGTATCCTTCTGGTTGTGAATGCTTAATGTATACATTAGTTCGAACAGGTCTTCCCATAGCTTCCTCAACTGCCATTATTATCATATCTTTTCTTTTACCTGTATCGGAGGGAATTTGTTCCACCAGACCGGTCATAAAGGCAATATCCTTTTCAATTGCTGGCAGTCTGTCGCGCCAATGACCTCGAATCACAGGATTCTCACCTATCGTAATATCAGGTTTATAACACTCCTGCCCTGTCTGATAGCTCAGCCCAGAAATCACGTGCTTTTGTGTAAAATCTCAGAGATTCAACGAGAGCAGTTCTGTCTTTGCTTTGCTGGTAAATACCAAATAATACACCCGAGCGGAATTTGGCGGCAAAAAACCTGCCTAAATATATTACTATGGCTACATCAATAGCCATCCTCCTGAATTCAGGTCTTTCTTTGTCGGGGGCGCTGGCTTCAGCCTGGTTAAGGTAACGGGCTGTTGTATCGGAATAATCCTCTATCCATTGGGCAGCTTCGATTGGAGAATATTTTCCACTTCGATTTGAACTTAATAATTCCATTGCAAATTCATTTATTCCAAGGAAAATCTGAGGATCCATCGGACTTACATTGCCAAAAACCCTGGGTGATGGGCTGTCTGAATATGGTGTTTTGCTTTCAGGATTCGGAATCGACATGTTAAGATACATTTCCGGCCAGTAAGAATTGTTCCCTGCTGAAGCTCCATGAACCGTCAAAACTATCGGCAGGATTCTTGTTGCGTTTGCCAGAGCCATTTCAACTGACATTGCTGAAGGTCCAAATTCCTTTTTCAGGTAGCGACGCCAGACGTCCTGATCAGTATCAGGATTATAAGTAAGTCTGCCGAATACCCTGAGGCTGTACAGATACTTTTGCCAATCCCATCCTGGTTTTAGTGATGTATCAAGATATCCGCAGCGATCACCGGCAATACCCGATCCGCGTCTCCCTTTAAATGATAATGGTTCCATAAGGTCAACACCAACACTTCCGCAGAAGCTGAAAGCCTTTGAATGAGCAGCACTTATCACCGGATCTCCCCATAGCAGAAGACGTTGAGTACCAGGCCATATACGATGAAGAACTCCATACTTCCTGTCCTCTTTTAAGAGATCTCCATATCCGTACCTCGTAAAACTCCGGGACCCTGAACTGAGATTCATTAGTCCGGTTGCCTTACTTCCGGATCGTGGTATCTCAAGTGAGCGTATATCTGCCTGATGATAGGGCAGACCAAGATGTTCTGCCCAGTATTTTGGTGAAATATTCACCGGCATTCCGGAACCCAGTGCTGTTTCAATCATCGATGGATCCATCCCTTTGGCGTGCATATCAATCTCTACCTTTCTTCCGCAGGTAGCCACTCCTTCAAATATGGTCTTCCAGAAATCATAGCTACCCTCGGTTACCCCGCTCTCACCATGGATTCGGAAAGTTATGCCGCTGATGTCCGGGCATTGCTTTAATAATTCACGCACAGCATCCCTGCAGTATGCGGCATGTGTCTCAGAACTGAGTCCTTCAATCGTATAATTAGCATTCGGACTGTTAAGCCACTGATATCCGTGCATCCAGATACCCAGCTGGAATTGTAAACCACGTATTGTTGACTGTTCACTTATAAATTTCAGCATTCCAAGGTTTCTGTCGCGTTCAGTATCAGGTAACTGAGGAACCCGGACATTGTATCCGGGAACAGAGAGCAGGAAAGGATAGGCAAAAAGGAAATATCCGTCTGTCACATTCTGCAGAAAATCATAACCGATCCCCAGACTTAAACTGAAACGGTTGAATCTCTGAGTTGCAATCATAGTTAGATATTGTGGCCACATTTCCCGGTCATTAAACCAGCTTTTATCTTCAATATCACTTACAAAAAGCCTGTTGATACCACGGATTACATTAGCAGGTTTCTCTACTACAGGTTTGCTGAAGGATAGAGCTTCAAGAGGCTGAGATGAGTGAAGCACCCGGTCCGTAAGTTCAAGCACCGCGTATATAATTCCTCTCGTATCATATCCGGTTGCCAGTAAGATCTGCTTGCCGGAAGATTTAACAGGCACTATTCCAAGGGCTTCAGGAATTTCTGGGATTGTTGTTTTTCCTTCTCTAAGAAATTTCCTGGCATTACGGGAATCTGAGCCTGCCACAACTATACACAGATCACCGGATCCGGCATCTGAAAGCTGGTTGCATCTGATAACTTTTATGTCTCTGGTAATAAGCGACTTCTCCAGTTCATTAACAGCCCATAGCGATTGCTGAGTCCCGGCTGTTTTATCGTCGGGATCCAGAACAATTGATACTCCGTTAAGATTGAATCCACACAGACCTAAGGAAGATACTCCCACAGCTGTAATTCCCGTTATTTTAACAAAATGCCGTCTGGTGATATCTCCTGCTTCTAAAATATCATTTTGTTCCTCTGTTTTTTTCATATCAGCCTTAATTAAGCGGACAAGTTCATATCTTATGATACAATTTATAATTATTTAATATCCACCATCATACCTCGTAATTGAATAGCTGAAGGTTGTATTCCCGGTCCACCTGATGGTATTGGAGGAGATTTTGGCTCTATCGTTATTCTCAAAGTATTTCCGGCTTCTGATAGTCTGCAAACAATTGTTTCCGAACCCAGGCTTTCCTCAACAAACCTTGCTGTGATCTCCAATGTGTTTTTATCAGTCCAGGAATAGCTGGTTCCCACTTTTATTGATGTCCGGGGCACTGTATAATTTGCATCAATTGATTTCGCCGACATATTTCTTGGAGGACTTAACAATGACGTGGTATTCGAACTTGATAACTTCCAGCTACCTTGTCCGGCTTTAATAGAAGAAATCGTATTATCTCTTTTCATAGCAAAAGTGCATCCTTCATCATTAAAAGCAAAATAAACCGACTGGATGTTATATACATTGTTATCCAGGATAAACTCTTTTCCTGAAATTCTTGCCTCAAATTCCGGTTTTGAAAGACCCGAAGCCGGCTGTTTCAATGCCAGTGTTTTCATCCTCTTTTGTAATTCGCTGTATACGCCGGGATTACCGGGTATGGATTTTTCCGACTTTATTGCAGGGATCAGATAATTATGTACGAGGTTCATTTCATCCTGTGTATTTCTTGCATTCGCAGTTAAAATGACAACTGCGTCTTTATCAGGAATAAGAATAACAAACTGACCCGCCATACCATCAAGGCGAACAGTATTGTTCCTTCCCCGCCACATCTGGTAGCAGTATCCCTGTGCCCAATCATTTATTTCATCAGGTAGTTTATTTTTCGGATCCGAGTTTGCTATTTTAAAAGAAGTGGCTTCATTTATCCATTCTTTTGGCAAAAGTTGCTTTTTATTCCAGATACCTCCCTGCAGAAGCATTTGTCCGAATTTTGCCATATCTTCTGTATGAAGTCTGAGTCCTATCATTCCAAGGTTTATACCCTGGGGATTGAGATCCCAATCGATACCACTGATTGCAAGCGGCCGAAATATCCTTGGCTGCAGATAATCGAAAATAGTCTGTACCCGTTACCTGCTGCACAATAGCCGATAACATGAAAGTTGCCATATTATTATACTTGAATACTGTCCCGGGTTTAACAACCGGTTCAGTGCTCAGGAATATGCTTATCCAGTCACCATTTGTTCCCATTGTCCTTGGTTCGGGATCCTGTCCGACTGACATAGTTAACAGGTCTCTTACAGTAAGTTCCTTCATAAATTCACCAATAGTATCAGGGAGTGAATATGGAAAAAAGGAGATCACTTTATCAGTGACTTTCAGTTTGTTCTCTGATACCGCCAGACCTACTGCCGTAGCCGTAAAAGTTTTACTTGCAGAATACAAAAGATGTTTGTGATCCGGTCCATAAGGATCCCACCAGCCTTCTGCAATAACTTTCCCATGCCGTAGAAACATAAAACTGTGGATCTCCTGTCGACCCGTATCGATTGCATTTAGAAAATCGATAATGCCGGCGGATGAGACTCCTTCAAGTTCGGGGATGCTCCTCCCTAGTCTCTCAGGATCTTGTGCTGAGAGATTTAATGTTAATCCTGACAAAACCACTGATATCAGGAGAACTAAAAATACTCTTTTCATCATAATATAATTTTGATTTTAATTGTATGATGGAACCCACATGTTGATAAAGTTATATTTATTAATTGTTAGTGTTAGTAAAACATGTGGGTTTCATAATTATAAAATAAAAGTTTAAATAATAATATCTATAGTCTTTCGGGTAAAAAGCTCCATATTGTGTTTCCGGCGTTATCTGCTTTTAAACTTTACGGTTGCATCATTTAGTCCCTTGGATTTTGCCGTCACTGTAATTGTACCTGACACCCCCTTCTCTGCACGGACAATAGCCAGGGCAAGACCATTGAAAGCTTTGCGACTGAGTGAAGGGAATGGTGTCATATCAGTCTGATCGCCATTGTCTGTAGCAACTATTTCACCGGGACCCTCAATACTGAATTCGATCAGATTGTCAGATCGTGGAACGGTACGTTTTTTATTATCAGCCACCTGCACTGTAATGAAAATCAGATCTTTTCCATCTGAATCGATTGTTTCCCGATCGGTTTTGGCTGACAGACTGACCGGCTCTCCGGTTGTTGCAACAAAGTCTTCAGCCCATTTTTTACCGTTTTTATAAGCAATTACATTCAGTTCTCCTGGTTCATATTTCACATCATCCCAGCGCAACCGGTATTCAAACTGATTTTTTTTCTTCCTGCCAAGTGACTTACCGTTCAGGAACAGCTCAGCTTCATCTCCTGAGGTGTAAACATGAACCGGGGTTACTTCTCCTTTACGTTCAGGCCAGTTCCAATGTGGGAGAATATGTGCCATCGGCAGTTCCGGACGCCAGTGTGACTGATAAAGATAAAACCGGTCCTTTTTAAATCCGGCCAGGTCGATTATTCCGCAATATGAGCTGCGCGATTCATAATAAGGTGTCGGTTCACCCAGATGGTCCCATCCTGTCCATACGAATTCGCCTGCAACGAAAGGATTCTGCTCAATGGAGGCGAATACCTTGTCGGGCGACGAACCAAAGTCAACTGCATTGATGTCGTAGGAACTCACATGCCTGCTTTTCGAATCGCCCCCCCTGCCATCCCTGACAGGTTCACTTATTTCTTTAGAGACAGGGAACAGGTAGATACCGCGACTGCTGAATGTGGAAGCAGATTCACTGCTTAATATAACTTTGTCCGGGAACATGGCATGGAAAGCAGGAAATTGCGGCGAAGTCCGAATACGGTTAGTTCCTTCAAATTCCGGAGTATTTCTTATTCCCTGACCCTGATAGTTCAGGCTGATGACATCCATCTCTGCGGGAAACGGCATATCAGGTTTAGCCCAGTTCATAGCGCTTGTTGTGGGTCGGGTATTATCTTCATCCTTTATGATCTCATTCAGCTCCTTTGCTATTGACGCTCCTTCCTCAGCAGTATATTGCTCGCCTACTTCATTCCCGAAACTCCACATTATTACTGAAGGATTGTTTCTGTCGCGCCGGACAAGAGCCCTCAGATCCTGTTCATACCAATCCCTGAAAATCAGGTGAAAGTCATTAGGGGTTTTTCCTTGTAGCCATACATCGAAGGCCTCATCCATAACGAGGAAACCCATCCGGTCAGTTAATTCCAGTAATTCCGGAGCAGGAGGATTGTGTGACATACGGATTGCATTGCAACCCATCTCTCTCAGTATCTCAAGCTGTCGTTCAGCAGCCTGTATGTTAAAAGCAGCACCCAGGGAACCCAGGTCGTGGTGCTGGTTGACACCTTTGATCTTAATAAGTTCTCCATTGACGAAGATCCCTGAGTCAGCATCGAAACGCAATGAGCGTATCCCAAAAGGGGTTTCATATTGATCAACAAGTTTCCCCTCATTCCACAAAGAGGTAACAGCAATATATCGGTTAGGAACCTGTGAGGGTGGCGGTCCCCATAAACTTAGATTCTTAATCGTTACAGATCCTTCAGTTTTAATATTTTCACCTGCTTTTACATTTATCTCAACAGGCTCAGTAGCTGCAACAGCATCGCCTGTTTTATTATTACTCATATCCAGGATGAAGATCTCAGTTAGCGCTTTTACCATTGCCTCTTCTCCGGAATCATTGTCAATTGTGATTTCCAGATTTATCGAAGCAGAGTTCTTTGAAATATCACGGGTAGTTATAAATGTACCCCACTGGCCCACATGAACAGGATCGGTTTTTACCAGCCAGACATTCCTGTATATTCCTCCTCCGGGATACCACCGCGATGAACTGATAGGATTATCCAGCCGGATAGAAAGCTGGTTCTCACCTCCTGGTACAACATACTGTGTCAGATCGAGACGCCATGACGCATAACCAAAAGGCCATCCGCCAACAAGGTTGCCGTTCAGCCAAACCATTGCATACGACATTGCCCCGTCCACATCAAGAAAGATCGATTTTCCGGCATCTGATCCGGTGATCTCAATCTTTTTACGATACCAGGCCACACCGGGACTCGGCAGATGTCCCATACTGCCCCCCACCTCAAAATTCTGGCTTGAAAGAAAGGGCCCCTTAACCGCCCAGTCGTGAGGGAGGTCAACCTGCTCCCATGAAGTGTCATCGAAGTCATTCTGAACAAACTGAAAATCGTTCCCCGGATTACCTTCCGGCCTTATATGTCTTTTACCCGGATCTTTTATAAAATCATTACCCGAAGGCAGTATCCAGGGTTTCAGTGCAATCCGGTTTACTTCAATCTGAGCCGCATCGGTTGGCTTCGAGTCGGCCGGACTGTCGTCTCTGTAGCCTCTGACTTCAGAACGGACATCATAGATAAGAGTGTCAGCTGCTGTATCGTACTTAAAGAAGTGCCACCCTTCGTTTATTGAAATACGCTCCCGCGTTATATTGTTGAGTCCTGAAGATCTGTTCCCTTCAGGATCTGACTTACAGGCATACAGGATAAAAAACCCTGCAAAGAGAGCAGCCATCCCGGACCATCTTGTGAAAGAACTGCCTTCAGTTGATCTTCTCATATCCATTTTTGTATTTGAGCAAGTAACTTCATGAACACATTTTAAAAATAATCATTTCAATCGACTTAAGTGCTATTTGCTGTTTACTTCAGGAGGCATTCAGATGCATTGTTAGCATTAAGATAGTCTCATTTCCCGCAAAACTTACAAATTTTTTCATTCTTTATACCGGGACCCTAACTCTACATAGATTTAGATTAAACTATCATTCTACCAGGCTATTTGTACCCCGGGTATTCTCTTAATAATTTCCATAAGGAAGCTACTTCTCTCTTGCAAAAAATTCCTTTTTCCCATCCTTGTATAGTATCACCAATCCTTTTATGAGATTTTTCTCCCTGACAATGCGGATTGTCTGGTTATAAAAGCTTGGAGTCATAAATTGATCTTCTGAAAAGGGAAGTATTTTATAGATGAGTCTTTGGTAATCTTCAAAGTATAGATTATCATTCTTTTTGAGGATTGTCATTTCACCATATTTACCGGTATAAGTGTCCTGAAGGGATCTCTCTCTTTCATAATCATCAGTCAGAACATACTCAAGGTGCCGGATAAAATTGGCGAGGTAATAATGATCCTTGTTTTTGGTATATGCCTCCCGGAAGGCAAACAATGCTTTATTTTTATCATCCCCATCCAGCAACTTCATAGCCTTAAGGATGAGGGAGTCCTCTTGCCAGAGGATCCCTTGGAACCGGCCATTCCTGTGATAAACAGCGTTAACTACTTCACCCTGATCGTTCTTCAGGAATGTAAGGTTGTTTACGCCGTCGAAGTTTGTAAATTGATTGTCAGAGACGGGGTAGTTAGTAATAGCTGCCTGATTCCCCCCCTTTATTGTAAGATGGTTATTATGAATAAAGGAGGTTAAAGTCATTTCACTATCTTCAAACTGATAACTCCCTGTAAAAGGCTCTAAAAACTCCACGCTGTTTGGGTTATTTTGTGAATAGGAAATATGATCAATCAACATTGACATATTCTTTTCACTCTCAGGCTGTATGAGAATTGCCTTCTGATAACAGCGTCTGGCGGCTTCGAATTCATTTTTATTGAGATAGAATTCTCCCATCATCCATAGAGCTTCTACTTTTTCAGGAGTTTGTTTTAACAATTCATCCATCAGCTCCAGCCCTTTGTCGTATTGGCCCGATAACAGGTAGCTCCTGGCCAGCAGGATCTGATAATCAGGCTGGTCAGGTATTAGTTTATTAAGAAGTAATGCGGCTTTTTCTAATTTCGGCAGCAGCATATTCTCCTGATAAATATAACATAGTTCAAGCAATAATGAATAATTACCAGGATGCAATTCATATTGCATTTCAAGTAATGTTATAGCTTTATCCAATTGTCCAAAAATTGTATAATAATAAATGCGTGTATAAATATTATCAGACTCACATAGCCTCTGCCGATGACGCATAGCCTGGGAAATATCCTTTCGCGCACTTTCCTGGCTTCGTTGGTACCAATGATTATCGATGGCACGGCTATAAAGCGCCAGAGCGAAAGTAGAATCAAGTTTAATGGCATTATACAAATTCAATTGAAGTGATTCTATGAATAAACCTTTCGCAAAATATCGCAATGCTTCTAAATTGCCTGTTGAATGCTCTCTGAACGGAAGATCAGATGAACTGTTCAGTAATATATCTGAAATACCAAGGTCGACTCTTGCCTGAATGCTTATTGAATCAATTGTACTCAATAAATCATTTCCTTTGAAAGTTCTTTCAGATTTTAGGAATCCATTATTTGTTTGATAAAGTTTACTTGTAATCTGGTACACTCCGTCTGATATCCGATAGGTTCCCGAAATAAAGAATGGCGAATTATTGGTCCTGGCATATTTAATCTGCTCCTGCAGATGGCTTGCATTCTGATTATACGTGATTGAAAGATAATTGAATTGACAAAGGTCTTGAAATATCCCGGTAAATAAACTGTATTGAAGCCAGTCTTCTGATGAATCATTCGTTTCATTTACAAAGGGAAAGATCGATAATTTAGTTATATAACCTTCTTTAACAACCCTCCGGACTTCCTTCTCTCCATATTCATTTGTAACAGTTACCGGAACAGTCATTGCATTAATGTTGTTTCTGCTGCCTGGTTTTATCAAAAAAACAACACATACTGCAATTATTGCCAGAACTAATAATGATATCCCCGCAATGAGTTTTACCCTACCTGGTAGTGCCGGCTTTACTTTTTCCCTGAGTTTATCCTTTTTCTCTTCTGTCTTCAGGGCTTCATGATTCTGTTTTCTTTCATCCAAAGTAGTCGAATGAAATTTCTTCAATCCGGTTAAAATTTCTTCAATTGCATTAGCTACCTTGTTGATCTGGTTCCTGTAGAATGTTTTATTCAGGTTGTTATCGGGGTGCTCTTCATTGCTCCTGAGAGGTCGGTTCACTCCTGGTTCCCTGTAAACAAACTCCACCGGCCTTAATACTCCTCCAAGTTCCTTTTCAATACAGGCTTTATCTTCAGCAGTTATCTCATGGATCTGTACCGGTAGCACCCTGCCGGTCACATTCCCGTTTGGCAATTTTATCTTTAGTCCAAACTGATCTTTTGAGGCCTGTTCTATGAAGGCCCTGAACTCGTGCTCCCAGGCAAATGATCTCGGATCGCAATATGTTCTTGAAATCACCGGAATGAATACAAGACATTTCAGCTTATCTTTTAAAGTTGCATCAACATCGTATGTATCAAGGAGATAGTCGCTGGGGTTGATATCAAAATAAACACTGATCTCTTCTTTGAAAGTTGATTCCAGTTCTTCTTTTAAAGACTCAATAAACTCACTTACCCATCGCTCACCTTTGTTATCCTTCTGGCGGTAGCTGATAAATATATCGTATTCGTAACCCGTGATTATACTTGCCATCTTAGCGGTTCATTGTGTTAAAGTTAGGAAAGTCTTTATCATGAAGCAAATTATTCCAACCGATTGAATTTCCTTTCTCTATTTTTTGCTAAGTTTAGCTTGTATATTAAAAATTCAAAACCTCACATCATGAAATCCAACAGACGCAGCTTCATATGGCAATCATTCACCTCAGCGGCAGGAATGACAGCCGCTGGTATCTTCCCGGTTGACCTTTATGGAAAGGGGCTTCACAAAACATCCCATCCTGAAGAAATCATATTGAAACCTGAACCTCGTCCCCAGCCAAAAGAATCAATCCGGTTCGCAGTAATCGGACTTAATCACGGACATATCTACGGTCAGACAGATGCGCTTATAAACGGCGGAGGGAAATTGGTCGCGGTGTATGCTAAAGAACCGGAATTATTGAAGGATTTTGTCAAACGCTATCTAAATGTCAAGGTTGCTAAAAGTGAAGAAGAGATCCTTCAGGATAACTCCATCCAGCTGGTAGCCAGCGCTTCAATTCCTGTCGAAAGAGCACCCCTCGGAGTACGTGTTATGCAGTCGGGTAAGGATTTTATGGTTGACAAACCGGGTATTGTGACTTTTGAACAATTTGAAGAGGTAAAAAAAGTACAGAAGAAGACGAACCGTATATATTCAATCACCTACAGCGAGCGTCTTACAAATCCCGCCTCCGTCAAAGCCGGAGAACTGGTTCAGTCCGGAGCTATTGGCAAAGTGGTCCAGACTATCGGAATCGGACCTCACAGGATGAACCCTAAAACACGTCCTGATTGGTTTTTCGATCCCGACAAGGCAGGAGGGATTTTATGTGACATCGGTTCCCATCAGTGTGACCAGTTCCTCTTCTACACAAACTCCAGGCAGGCTGAGGTCAGTTCAGCACAGATAGCTAATTACAACACTTCTGCATACCCCATGTACCAGGATTTTGGAGATATGATAGTCCGCAGTCCGCATGCCACAGGTTATATACGTATCGATTGGTTCACACCAGACGGACTTGCAACATGGGGAGACGGCAGGATCTTTATTCTTGGGACCGATGGCTATATTGAGATGCGTAAGTACATCGATATCGCCGGACGAAAAGGAGAGAACCACCTGTTCCTTGTAAACCAGAAGGAAACAACATATTACGATTGCTCAAATGTTCAAATGCCTTATGGTGAACAGCTTGTAAGTGATGTTGTCAACCGTACCGAAACGGCTATGCCACAGGAACATTGTTTCCTTGCAACGGAACTTGCACTGACAGCACAAAAAATTGCTTTCCGGATGAATGTCTGATGTAATGAAATTCAACAAAAAATATATCCTCTCAATTGATCAAAGCACTTCGGCAACCAAGGTGATGATGTTTGACCGGCAAGCAAAACTGCTGAAAAAGATAAGCGTGCCTCATCGACAGTTCTATCCACGTCCCGGGTTTGTAGAACACGATCCTGAAGAGATCTTTCACAATACTCTCACGGGTATCACAACACTGATCAGAAATAGTGAAACAGATCCTGATGAAATAGATTGTCTCTCAATAACCAACCAGCGGGAGACATGCCTTATTTGGGACCGCCATACAGGCAAACCTGTTGCTAACGCAGCTGTGTGGCAATGTATGAGAGGATCAGAACTCTGCCGGCAGCTGAGGGATCAGGGGTATAGTAAAGATATCGCTTCAAAGACAGGACTTGTCATTGATCCTTATTTCTCAGCAAGCAAGCTAAAATGGTTCTTTGATAACATTCCCGGAATAAAAGTTAAAGCAGGTAACGGAGATCTGTTGATTGGAACAATGGATTCCTGGCTTCTTTGGAAACTGACCGGTGGAAGTGTTCATGCAACAGATCATACGAATGCCTGCCGGACTATGCTTTTTAATATTCATATCCTGGATTGGGACAAGGAGCTGGTTGCATTATTCGGTCTTAATCACTCAATGCTGCCAGCTGTCAGATTCAGCGATGAGATCTTTGGAAAAGTATCTGCGGATATTAAATATATAAAAGGGATTCCGATTGCGGGAATAACCGGTGATTCACATGGAGCATTTTTTGGTCAGCATTGCTTCTCTCCCGGATTGACAAAAGCTACTTACGGAACAGGATCATCCGTAATGATGAATATCGGCAAAAAACCTGAAACAGCTCCTGAAGGACTTGTCACATCAATTGGATTTGGTATGAGGAGATCGGTCGATTATGTGTTTGAAGGTAACATCCATTGTACAGGTGATACAATTAACTGGCTTGTGAATGAGATGAAACTCCTGGGGTCACCGGCTGAAGCTGAATCTGTTGCACTGACTGTTAAGGATGCCGGAGGTGTCTGTTTTGTACCGGCTTTCGTGGGCCTCGGAGCTCCATACTGGGACCAGAAGGCAAGAGCCTGCATCAGCGGAATAAACCGCGATACAACAAAGGCACACATTGTACGCGCTGCCCTCGAAAGCATAGCATGGCAGATAAAGGATCTGATCGACCTGATGATCCAAAAATCAGATGTTAAGCTCCTGGAGCTTAGAGTGGATGGCGGTCCGACACGTAATGACCTCCTAATGCAGTTCCAGTCAGACATCCTGAACAGAAGAGTTATCAGATCAAATATAGAAGAGATATCCGCACTCGGTTCTGCGTTTCTTTCAGGATTGGCAACAGGATTCTGGGAAGACTTAAGCGAGATTGAGGAGTTCGATAATTTTGATAAGGCTTTCGAAAGCAAAATGGATGAGAAAGAGGTTGATTTGCTTTATAAAGGTTGGAAAAAAGCCGTTGATCGCGTGTTGACAAAATAATAAATAAATGAAAAAAAACAACGAGTATCAGATTTTCGGTGTTATAATAGCCACCAGAAATATTTTCAACTATAAACTGGCTGTCGAAGCCAGGAAAAAGGTACTGGCAAAACTCGAAAAGATGGGTTATGGTGTCATCATTTTACCAGATATAGAGACTCCAACAGGTAATATCGAAGGTTATGATGATGCAGTTAAATGTGCCCGGCTCTTTAAGAAAAATGCCGACCTCATTGAAGGGATCATCGTTATTCTTCCCAACTTCGGTGATGAGCTTGGAGTCATCAATACTATTAATTTGAGCGGACTGAATGTTCCTGTACTGGTGCAGGCATGCGACGATGAGAACGACAAGGTTGATGTTAAAAGCCGCAGAGATGCCTTTTGCGGAAAATTATCCGTGTGCAATAATCTTTACCATTATGGCGTAAAATTTACTGATACCCTGTATCATACCTATAGTCTCGACAGTAAAGAATTTACTAACGACCTTATCAGATTTGCAGGTATTTGCCGTGTAGTTAAAGGAATTAAGGGTTTGAGAGTCGGAGCAATCGGTACTCGTCCGGGAGGCTTTCAGACAATGCGTGTGAGTGAAAAACTGCTCCAGAATTCCGGAATCACGGTCGTACCGGTTGATATGTCTGAAATACTGGCTTTGGCTGATACATTGAAAGTAACCGACCCTGTAATTACCAAAAAAGCAAGTGAAATAAGGGCGTACGGAGACTGTTCAGGAGTGGCTAAAGAAAAGATAATACATCAGGCCCGATTTGGGATTGCTGTTGAACAATGGATAAATGAGAATTCAATTAATATCTCTGCTATTCAATGCTGGGAGTCAATAGAGAAGAATTTTGGCTGCGCTGCCTGCGTCACAATGAGTATGATGGGAGAAAAATTCATGCCATCAGCATGCGAAGTGGATGTCGCCGGCGCCGTGGCAATGTACGTTCTTGCCCTGGCAGCGCGGACCCCATCAGCATTGCTCGACTGGAACAACAATTTTGCGGAAGATCGCAATAAGGTTGTCTGCACACATTGCAGCAATTACCCGAAATCGTTTTTTAAGAACAAAATTGAAATCGGGAGTCTCGATGTGCTTGGAACAGTTCTGGGAAGCGAAGATACTTTCGGTGCAGTAAAAGGTAAAGTCGCTCCGGGCGATATGACATATTTCCGGATATCTACAGATGACCGTAAAGGTCTTATAAAATCATACCTTGGAGAAGGAACCATAACAAATGATCCTTATCCGATGGATGGAGGGATAGCTGTTTGCAGGATCCCGGATCTGCAACAATTAATGAAATTTATCTGCAAAAACGGTTTTGAACATCATGTAGCAATGGTCAGGGGGCGTGTCGCGGACATTGTTGAAGAAGCAACCGGACATTACCTGGGATGGGATATCTATCATCATAAATAAAGGCAGATGCAGAATCATTCAAACAAGGACCTTCTTTGTAAATCATTACACTTCATTGAAACTATTTCTTTCTTCCTTATTTTAATGATGATCCTGATATCCTGCCAATCAAAGCAAAAACAGGAAGAAAAAGAGAAAATCGCGGTGGTGATTTCTACTTTGAATAATCCCTGGTTTGTCGTTCTTGGTGAAACAGCCGCAGAAAGGGCCAGGGAGCTTGGTTATGAAGCCCATATATTCGATTCCCAGAATAATCCGGCAAAAGAGGCGGAACATTTCGATAATATCATTGCCATGGATTACGACGCAATACTGTTCAACCCTACCGATGCTGACGGATCGGTACTGAACGTTCAGAGAGCGAAAAACTCAGGAATACCCACATTCTGCATGGACAGGGAGATCAATTCGAGGGATGCGGCCGTTACCCAGTTATTATCCGATAATTTTACAGGATGTGTCAAGCTCGGACAATACTTTGTCATAGAGATGAACAGGCAAGGCAATTATGTTGAGATCCTGGGGCTCGTCGGAGATAATAATACATGGAACCGTTCAAATGGTTTTCACAGCGTGGTTGATGAATTTCCGGAATTGAAAATGGTCGCGCAGCAAAGTGCTGATTTCGACAGGAATAAAGCAATGGATGTTATGGAAACAATAATGCAGGCAAATCCTGATATTGATGCTGTTTTCTGCGGAAATGATGCGATGGCGATGGGCGCTTACCAGGCAGTCCTTACAGCCGGTAAGACCGATAAGATAAAGGTATTTGGATTTGACGGGGCCGACGATGCAATAAAAGCCATATCACAGGGCAAGATAGAAGCAACCGTAATGCAGTTCCCGAAACTTATGGCAAAGACGTCAGCCGAACTGGCAGATCGGTACATCAAAGGTGAAAGGGATTTTAAACGTAAAACACCTGTTGAGGTCGTGCTCGTGACTGCTGAAAATGTTTCAGAGTTTCTTACCGCGGAATAAATTGTTATGAGAAAAGCATTCAAATACAGCATCTGGATCATTGCAGTTATTCTGGTAATCTTTCTGTCTGTTGATATAAAAAAACTTGATAAGCTGCCTGAAAAAGTCAACATTCAGTTTGACCTTAAAACATACGTCGATAATTTCTGGAACAACGATCTCCCGGTAAGTATTGAAAATGCACCCGGGATAACACTTCTTATCAACCTTCTTAAAGATGATACTGACAAAGCTTTCAATGATTACTCAAAAATACTTGGGATCTCGCAGACTCATTATTTTATGACAAAAGATGCAGGTGTGATAAAGTCAATTACGGACGAAGATATTATTGTTGAAATTGATAATGGGTACGGAATTGAAAATTGCTACAGGTTTTATTTTCGGGAATGCTGTCCGTGAGGGTTCAGGAAAAGTTAATATTGACGACTTCCTGAATATGACCGATTTTAATAATGTCTCAATAGCTATTAATAAAATGGTGAAAGAAAATGTGGCGTCCGTTCTGAAACGATCTGCATCTCCCGGGATGAAATTGGAATTTGCCGGTGCTTTCGAATTAAATGAAGAGAACATATCAATTGAAGATTTACGAGTGATACCGGTGTCAGCGAGGCTGACCCCTTAAAAACACGAATGATCACATGCCCGTTCTTGAGGTAAAAAATATCAGCAAGAGTTTTTCTGGTGTTCAGGTCCTGAAGGATCTGAGCATCCGGGTAATGCCAGGCCAGGTCACAGCCTTGACTGGAGAGAATGGTGCCGGGAAAACCACACTAATGAAAATTATTTCCGGGGTTTATACTGAATATCATGGGAAAATACTCCTTAATGATAAGGAGGTAAAATTTCGCGGGACAAAGGATGCTGCTGATAAAGGAATAATAATCATCCACCAGGAATTGAACCTGGTGCCATACCTTAGTATAGCCGAAAATATTTTCATGGGGAGAGAACCTTTGAACAGATTCGGCATGATTGATTATCCCAGGATGCATCTCAGGACCAGGGAACTACTGTCACAACTTCAGTTTGATGCCGATCCTGCTCTCCGGGTCAGCCGGCTGAAGGTAGGTCAGCAACAGATTGTCGAAATTGCAAGAGCATTACTTTTTGATCCCTCGATCCTGATAATGGATGAACCAACATCTGCACTAAGTGACCATGAGGTGGAACTTCTTTTCAGAATAATCAATGACTTTAAAAACAAAGGTGCAGCAATAATTTACATTTCACATAAGCTCGATGAGCTGTTCAGGATTGCTGACAACTACTGTGTTTTGCGTGACGGGGAACTGGTCGCATCAGGAAATATATCTGATACCTCACGCGAACAGATGATCCAGATGATGGTCGGACGAAAAATTTCGGATGATCGCATTGAAAAGAAAGAGTTATCATTTACAGAGATCTTAAGAGTTGAGAACCTCAGCATGAAAAACCCTCAGAATAAGAAAAATTCTAAAATAAATAATATAAGTTTTTCTCTGAAGAAAGGTGAGATACTTGGAATATGCGGATTAATGGGTTCAGGCCGGACTGAAGTTCTGGAAGCAATTTTCGGATTACATCCTGAATCAGTATCAGGAAAGATCTTCATTGAAGGAAAAGAGACAAAGATAAGAGATGTAAAAGATGCCATCGGAAATGGTATTGCTATGGTACCGGAGGACCGGGCTCTCCAGGGACTGATAATGGGTATGGATCTGGCAAAGAACACCAGTCTGGCAAGCCTGGAAAAGATCTGCAGGTTAAGCTTCATCGATAAGAAGAAGGAAACAGAACTGGCTGATCATTACA
This sequence comes from uncultured Bacteroidota bacterium, assembly GCA_963843415.1. Lineage (GTDB taxonomy): Bacteria > Bacteroidota > Bacteroidia > Bacteroidales > VadinHA17 > LD21. The sequence continues at coordinate 235,186 of CAWJKD010000006.1, read as the reverse complement.
AGGAGAAGCTAAGGATTCAGGTGCCGTCAGCCGGTATTGAAGTCAGAAAGCTGAGCGGAGGGAACCAGCAGAAGGTTGTCATCTCGAAATGGATGGCGACAAATCCCAGTATCCTGTTGCTGGATGAACCTACAAGGGGGATCGATGTCGGCGCCAAGGAGGAGATATATGACCTTATCCGGGAAATGGCTGATCAGGGAATGGGTATAATTGTTGTATCATCAGAACTGCCTGAAATACTAAGGATCTCCGATAATATAATTGTTCTTTCAGAATCAAGACAGACCGCAAATATTAAGCGTTCTGAAGCGACCGAAGAAAGAATTATGAAAGCCGCACTGGTTGAAAAACATTAAAACATATAATGAAAACTGAGAAGCTTAAATATAGTTTTGTCAAAACTCAATCAATATTAGCTCTCCTTGTAATGTGCCTGGTAATGAGTCTTCTCTCCGATCGTTTCATTACAGGCGAGAACCTCTGGAATGTTATGAGACAGATATCTGTCAACGTGGTCATATCCACCGGCATGACCCTTGTGATATTGACGGGTGGTATCGATCTGTCAGTCGGTTCGGTGCTTGCTATCTGCGGAGCGATAACAGCCAGCATGATTAAAGCCGGGACAGCCTTTCCGGACTGGAATATTCACATCAGCTTCACTTTGTTCGGAGCAATTGCCGGTGGTATCCTGGTAGGTACATTTCTCGGATGGTTTAATGGTGTGGCAATAACACGTTTCAGGGTGCCTCCCTTTGTTGCTACACTGGCCATGCTGACAATTGCACGTGGTCTTACAATGTTATGGACCGGAGGATTCCCCATAACTGGACTTGGTGACAAGATGGCTTTTATCGGGACAGGCTGGTTCCTGGGTATTCCGATGCCTGTGTGGATATCGATAATAATAGTTTTAATTGCAGTTACTGTAACAAATAAAACCAGGCTTGGGCGACATATCTATGCAGTCGGTGGTAATGAAAAGGCAGCGGAATTATCGGGGCTGAAGATTAAAAGGATAAAACTTATTGTTTACTCAATAGCGGGAGCTATGGCTGCTGTGGGAGGTATAATCGTGACTTCACGTCTTGATTCAGCTCAGCCCAACGCCGGGGCAGGTTTTGAGCTCGATTCAATTGCTGCGGTTGTTATCGGCGGAACTTCTCTCTCGGGTGGCAAAGGAACTATAATGGGTACGGTCCAGGGAGCATTGATAATCGGGATACTGAACAATGGACTGGTCTTGCTGAATGTATCACCTTTCTGGCAGCAGGTAATCAAGGGATTGGTTATTCTGATGGCTGTTGTTATAGAGAAATTCAACAAGAAGGAGGAATAGAAGGCAGGCTCATGAAGTCGTGCGGTCGTGCGGTCTTAATACGCAGTAAGTGTCATACCTTCTTAAGTACTTTGTATAAGTCCTGAAGTTCATTTGTGATATTACTCAGCATACGATGATTCTGATCGGCAAATCTTGCTATTACGTATTGAGCATAGAGTTCCAGATTTTCCTCAACATTCTTTACTCCTGTGTCTTTCAGGAATTCTTCCCTGAATTCATTAAACCTGTTATGAGATCCGATGAATGCCATAGCTATATCAGTTAAATTAATACTTACTGGAATTAAAATTTATCCCGAATTTATAAAATATAGTGGTGCAGATGGGAATTCTGACCTGTTTTTCTTCAGTTGAACTATAATTGAGTGGCCATGCAGTGGTGTTTTATAATCCGGAGCACTGGTAAAGATGGACCCTGTGGAACTATGTTTCGTCTTCACGTATTCTTAAATATTTCAGAAGAAATCCTAAAGTTATAAAGGTCGAAATTGTGAAAGCACTAAGGATGATAAGACAAATACCGGTAATATACCATTCGAGAGTTAAGTCCGGCTCATGGTTGGCAATATCTGAAAGAGCCATGTAGAGTAAAACCAGTGATATTACTGAAAGCACTCCAAAACCTGCAGTGAATGTTGCTGAAAATATTAATTTTTTCATCTTTTTATATTTAAATCTCTACTAACGCAATTGAACCTGTAGTTGCTGTCACGTTGTCCGGGTTTACAGTCCCGTAAATTTTTTCCCCCCTGCTGTTAAATTATTATTTTACTTTTGATAATATATGAATTAATAATGATTTAAATACAAGGATGGTATATGATATTTAGAAAAGTAATTTAACTGGTTATCATTTCCGTCTTAATATTGATAGACCAGATAGAAGCTGTTATAAACGATGTGCCTTACGGTATGAGCTCAGAAATCCGGGATAAATAGGAAACAAACCGCATGTGGATTAAATTATTATAAGAAATCAAAGTGGTATACAAACTATCAAAAAGAAAAAAGATACCTCCGGTCGGTCCTCCATGTAAAAAAACAATGTATAATTCTCCTGAGGATGCTCAGGATATGATCCAATTTATCAAAGATAACCGTGGCGGAAGGGAGCTATCGGCTTATAAATGCTCCATCTGCGGCTTCTGGCATTTAACAAGCAAAACAAAATAATGGCGTAAAGGCTAGTTTGAGTAAATAAGAATCTGAATGTAAAATTAATTCCCAAATCTGTAACCAATACCTGACTCTGTTATTAAAAGTTCAGGCTTTGAAGGATTATCTTCAATCTTTTTTCTAAGTTGAGCAATAAAAACTCTAAGGTATTGTGTTTGATCAAGATAGCTGTAACCCCATACCTCTTTTAATAAAAATTGATGTGTAAGTACACGCCCCTGATTCCTGGCTAGCAGTGACAATAATGAAAATTCCGTAGCAGTAAGTTTAACTATCTCACCTTTTTTTCTGACTACATGGTTAATTGAATCTATCCTAAGTGATCCAAACTCTAAAATTGGATTGTCATACTTTTCATTGCTACTTCTTATTGCCGTGCGGATTCTGGCAAGTAATTCTCCACTTCTGAATGGTTTTGTCAGGTAATCATTAGCGCCGTTATCAAGAGCAGAAATAATATCATCTTCGGAATTCCTGACAGTCAGGACAATAATTGGTCTGGTAAACCACTCTCTGAGTTTTACCAGGAGTTCAAGCCCATCAATATCAGGTAATCCAAGATCTAAGATAATTAGTGATGGATTATTAGTCGCTGCTGCTGTAAGGCCTTCTTTGCCATGAGTTGCAACCAGGGTCTTATATCCGTTGGAAGTAAGGGAAATCTCCAGGAGACGACGGATTTGTACTTCATCATCAATTATTAATATAGTATCTGATTCATTCATAATTCAAGTTTTAGTTGCTTCATTTCGGTGATCTCAGTCGGTATTGTAATAATAAATCTTGCGGAAGCCTTAAAAATTTCATTAAATAGTTCAGTTTTGTTGAAATCAGTTGTTTGATACGATAATAAAGTATCAGAAGTGCGTTCTTCTCTTTCTCTGGCCAACTTTTCCTGCCTGCGTATACGATTTGTCAACACGCCGTTTAGCAGTGCAACGAAAAAGAAAGACCCAAACATTAGTCTGTCTTCAGTTTTTGCAATATGAAATGGAGAATGAGGAGGAATAAAAAAATAATTCCAAACGAGGGAGCTTATTGTTGAAGCCAGCAGAATCGGTCCTATTCGCATAAAGGCTGCCATAATCGAAACCACAAAAAGCAGAATAAATGAAACTATGTGATAACCCTGTTGATCAGCAAGAGGTCTGCAAAATAAAACAGTTAACGCAATAATCAGGATTACAATTAAATACTGGCTGATTTTTGAAGTAAATACGGGATTTTTCATTCTTATATTTTCCATATTTAAATCAATTAGTCTTATTTAAATGCAAAATTAGTTTATTACAGATTTAAACAGATATTAATACAAATGAATATGGAAAATATTCTCAAGGAGTTTTACCATAAGTTCTACCACAAAAAAGAATCCTGCCACCGAAATGAGGAAAAGATAACAAATAACAACATTCTTCAGGTGATTCTTAAAAAATCTTGTCATAACAAAAATATTCTGAAATATATACAGGCAACATAAAAAACCGGATCACCAGATATAAAGAAAAAATAAATTTACCGGAAACAGCATTGGCTGACATAATAAAAGGATTTAATGATTTTCGGACTCGTGCCCCATAAAATTGCCCTTATCAAGGTAAACACAGGAATGAACTCCAGTCTGCCTGTCCACATTTGAAAAATATATACAAGCTCCAGAACCGGATGCTCTAACCAATTTTACTTTCCTTATGCTAATAACAGCGATAATAGATTATAAAAAGCAAAACCCCCGGTACTCACGTCCGGGGGCTTTTTATTTCTAAGATTATTTATCTTATCGAAATAACTGTTGCGAATTACTTCTCTATTTCTTCTTCGCTACTTTTGCTTTTTTAGCAGGTGCAGCCTTTTTAGCAGGAGCAGCTTTTTTTGCAGGAGCAGCTTTCTTTGCAGGTGCAGCTTTCTTTGTTACTTTTTTTGCAGTAGTTGCTTTCGTTACTTTTTTCATGATTCAGAAGATTAATGGTTATACAAAATTTCCCTTACAATTTTCTCAAAGATAAATTACGCAAAAGCAAAATCAATTCTATTTTTTATAAAGTTATAAACCCTTGCGTTCAGTTTTCAACATAATCATTTTTTTATAATGTCCTTTATAAAAAATTTCAGTGAGAATTTTGTGTTGCAGCAACCCTAAATTATAATTTTAAAAATAAAAAAGCCAGTAATATTTTTGTTTCAGATCGCGATGATCATCCGAATAGTAATGAGCTATCAATATCGGAAGAGAGCAGCTCCATAATTCCAGCCGATTCCAAAAGCAACCAGTAATATTAAGTCACCCTTCTTAATCCTGTTTTCATAAATAGCATTTGTTAAAGCTATCTGCAGAGACGGAGCTCCTGTATTTCCATAATTCTGCAAACAATAATAAACTTTATCTTCAGGGATACCTGATAATTCTATTCCTTTCTTAATTATACTGTAGCCTGCCTGATGTGGTATCACAAGATCAATATCTTCGATTTTTAATTTTGTCTTTTTCACAATACCGTCTACAGCTGATTTAAATGCAACCGGTGCAAATTCCGATACTCTTTTTCGATCAATGATAAGCGTTTTATAATCCTCAAAGAATCCTGAATCGAATCCATTCCCATCTGTCATTCTGAAAAAATCAATAAATCCTGTTTTTTCTGAAGCGGTTATAATTGTCGCTGCTGATCCATCACCAAAAGCCATGAACACGTTCTTGTCAATCTCACTTAAAAAAGTCGAATTATCCGATGCTCCTATAATTAATATATTTTTCTTATACCCACATTTAATAAGACTGGTAGCAATTTGCAAAGCCGAAATAAAAACTACACAGCTTCCGGCCATATTGAAACATTCACAATGAATATCAATTGATCTCTGATTTAAGGTGTATTGAATATGTGCGGAAAGTTCATAATAACGTTTATGCAATATTGAATTTTCTCTGTATGATGTCGGGGTTTCTGTATAAAAGATCATCAGATCGATATCCGATGGATTAATACCTGATTTAGTTATTACCTTGAAACATGAATCAGATGAAATACTATGTAGTGACTCAGTATCATTAATGTAAAATCTCTTTTTTATACCAGTCAGTCTTTCGATAATCCCATGTTTTAAAACAAGTTTATCTTCCAGTTCCTGATTGTCGACAATTCGTCCCGGATTTTCAAGATCCGATTTTAATATACATGCTTCTGTCATGTCTATGTAATTTAAATTTTATATTCAGCTTTAAAAGTCTAAAGTCTGCAAGTCTTTTTTATAGATCCTGAAACGTTTATAAACTTCCCCTCCTAATCTTTCCATCTCAGCCCTGACTTTATTGTTGTCTTCCAGTTCATGATGGCTGTCGGCAATTTGAAAACCGGCTTTCTGAGCAGCCACCATTGTTGAGTAACCCATTATTATATCTATCCCGCGTCCCCGATATTCCTTACTGATCCCTCCTATCAGACTGTCAAGCTGTTTGGTCCTTTTTGCTGCACGGAGGATGTAGAATATTCCGAATGGGAATAATCTTCCCTTAGCTTTTTTTATACCATCCGAAAGGTTCGGCATTGCTATATTGAAACCAATTACCTTATTATTTTTCGTCACTACTTTTACAAACCTTGGATCGAGAACCGGAAGGAATCGTTTTGCCAGGCTACGCATTTCAGTATTGTCAAGAGGCTGAAAGCCGTACAGATCAGCAAAAGACTCATTCATTAATTCAAGGATTGGAATAATAAAAGGTTTAATCTGTTTTCGATTTTTAAATACTTGATCCTTATAATCTGCTCTGGAAATAATTCTGTTATAGAGCTTGCTGTAAAATTCCGGTATTTCAACCGTCATATCTATTTTATAAACTACATAATCAACTTCTTTTAAATATTCTTCTTTTGCCAGCAAATGATTGATATAATCAAAATTACAGTACGTGGATAGAGTAGGATTATATTCAAAGCCCTGTACCAGAAATCCTGCGGGATCCTGGTTATTGAATCCCATAGGTCCCACAATCTTTGTCATTCCTTTTTCTTTTGCCCATTTTTCAATATATAAAAGCAATTCGTGAGCGACCGCCTGGTTATCCCAGCATTCCAGGAATCCGAATCTGGCAATTTTTTCATTCTTATATTCATTACACCTTTTATTTATAATCCCCATAATTCTTCCTGCAGGCTTACCGCCAGTGTAAGCAAGGGCTAGCACGCAATCTGAATATGAAAAGGCTCTGTTTTTTTGGGGATTGAAGTAATTCCACTCCTGAGAATAAATCGGTGGAATCCATCCGTAATGATCCTGATGAATCTTTTCAGGCAGAGAAATAAACTGCTTTAATGCATTTCTGTCTGTTACTTCCCTAATTTCGATTGGCTCAGGTGTTTTCATTTCCGCACTTATGAGGAAAAAATAACCTTAACATATTAAAGGTACAGCTTATTCTTCTATTATATGCAAAGCTTTATATTTATCTTTACAACAATAAATTAAACAAAGTTTTTTAAATGTTGTGATCAGAGGAAGATGAATACTCCGGAACATTCAATTGAGGCACAATTTATACAGTTTTCTCAGAAACATTTGCCTGAATACCTGCAGAGGTATTTAAAGTATCCCCTGGTGCTGAATATCCTGAGTAATTTATTATGCTTAAAGGAAATATTCGAACTCAGGGATAAATTCAATGACCTGAATAATTTCGAACTGATAAATGCAATAATCGAGTATTCAGGGCTTTCCTGTAAAACTGAAAGTCTCAATAAGATCCCTTCTCATGGAAGGCTTCTGATTGTAGCAAATCATCCGTTAGCCGGGGCCGACTGGCTACTGATAGTGCAATGTCTGAGCACCCTTCGAAAGGATGTGAAAGTTGTAATTAATAAAGATGTTCATTCTTTAATAGCAAATTTGAGGGACTTATTTATACCTGTTGATACCTATGCAGCATTCAATGATCTGGCAAGAAAACAGATCGGGGAGAGTCTTGAAAGGGAGGAAGCTGTGATCATATTTCCATCGGGAGGCATTTCAATAATGACCTTAAAAGGTGTCAGAGACAGAAAATGGAAAAATGGAGTGGCATTATTTTCGAGAGAACATCATGCAGATGTATTGCCCGTTTTTATTGGAGGAAGATTCAACCTGGCATTTTATTTCTACCCGATAAGGTTGCGCAGGTTTTTGCTCGTAAGAAATCTATTACATCAATCTTCAAAAAATATTAAGATCGTAATCGGAGACAAAGTCTCGCATGAAGAATTATCAAAAGAAAGTAATTTAGCAGTAGTTTCTTCAAGACTGAGATCGGTTACATATCTCCTGGGTAAAAATAATGATTAATAGTCCCAATTATTATTTGCGGCTGTCTTCGAATTTTAACAAATTAAGAAGTGTAGAACTCTTTCTGCCCTGCATTTTTCAAAAAGAGCAAATATTTTCTAAAGTCATTTTTTGTTGTAAACCATATTGGTCTTTTGATCGACATTTGCAGTATTCATTGTAGAAACGATCGAAAGAGTTGTCGGATCTGTCAGATTCCAGACTTCAGTTGTCTTCATTTCCTTAGATCTTTCATCTCTCCCCATTATTCTTGTCGTAACAATTGTAAGAGTCTTGCCATCATCTGACCAGTTTGCGATCGATTTACTTTCACCTCTTCCCATAGTATTTACATATTCTTTACCGTCAATTGTAAAACTTGTAGTTATGGTGACCTCCTGTCCTTCGCGGCCGGAACTGGTTCTTTCTATTTTTAACTGATTGCCTTCCTGGAACACTGTAAAATTACTTCCTGCGAATTCATCCATCCTGAAACTCCTGTCCTCTGGAAGTCGTCCCATTCGCTGAGTAGGTGGTGCTATACTGTCATCAGACTGCGGCTGACCCTGCGGAGGTTGTTCCATATGGCTCTTGTCAGCATTTAAAATCCATGAACCTGTAAAATCAGCTTTTGAACTCTTACATCCATTGTTAAGTAAAGTCATACTGATAAGTACAACCAGAACCGTATGTGATACTATTTGAACAAACACATTTTTCTTCATCCGAATAAGCTATTTTAATCTTTAAAAGATATCTGGTCAAAGGTAATTATTCCATTCTGATAAAGTCATTTTTTTAAAAGATGGATAATTTCCTGACTATAATTAATTATACTCAAGGCATATCTGTGGAAAAGGTTAATAAGAGAAAGAAGAGGAAAAAATAAATAATTAATCTAAATTTGGAACATATATAATTACGTATACAATTAAACTAATTCGGAAACCATGAAGACTTCAAAAGCAAAGGTGACAAGCAAACCAAAGAAAACTTCCGGAACCCGTGCAGCAGTAAAGGAGAAGAGGGTTCCTGCCAGAAAATCGATGCCGACAGAAGATGAGATTCGCATAAAAGCTCAGGAAATTTACAACCAGCGAATAAGCCACGGGGAATATGGAAATGCACTGGATGACTGGCGTAAGGCAGAAGAACTCCTAAGAAATTCATGAGAGGAAAAAAATCTTTATAAATCTTCCCCTGTCTCCCGTTCATTTCTTTGTCCGGTAATCTTTTTTACTGTTATAAAGAGCTTCCGGAGCTGGTCTGGAAAAAATATTTAAATGGATAAGATGTTTCGTTCATTCCGATTAGCTCCTTTATTTTCAAAAAAATATTCATCATTTATAATTCTTATAATCGTTGCTCAGGTCTCTGTTTCTTTTGTGTCGGGACAAACTGGCAGTATGAATCATGATAAATATCGTATTCATATTAACCGTATTAATGAAAAGATAGAATTAGACGGATTGCTTGAAGAAAATATCTGGCAGGTTGCTCAGAAAGCAGAGAGATTCCAACGTGTGACACCCACTGATACCGGGTATGCAATTGCGCAAACTTCAGTAATGATTGCATATGATGAATCAAATATTTACATGGCAGCAGTTTGTTATGATCCGACTCCGGGGAAAAGACCTGTTCAATCTTTGCGACGTGATTTCTCTTTCTTTGGAAATGACAATTTTGCTATGTTCTTTGATACTTTTAATGATCAGACAAATGGTTTTGCATTCTATGTTTCTGCCGCGGGTGCGCAAAATGATCAGCTTATATATAATGGCAGTATGCCAAATGCCAACTGGAATACCAAATGGAAATCGGTTGTAAAAAGCTACGATGACCGCTGGGTTGTTGAATACAGTATTCCCTTCCGCAGTCTGAGATACTCTGAAGGGGATACAATATGGGGAATAAATTTTGGCCGCTTTGATCTGAAAACCAACGAAAAATCTGCATGGGCACCTATGCCGAGACAGTTTAATCACTGCGATCTTGCTTATACCGGGACATTGATATGGGATGAACCATTGGGAAAATCCGGTTTGCGTTTTTCACTGATACCATATATTACAGGAAAAGTTACCATAGACAATCAGGCAGATGAGGATGCGAAGTGGGGTGGCGGAACAGGTTTCGATACAAAATTAATGTTATCCACATCGATGAATCTTGATCTCACAGTCAATCCTGATTATTCACAGGTGGAGCAGGATGAGCAGGTCACGAATCTGGATCGTTTTGAACTATTTTATCCCGAAAAAAGACAATTTTTCCTTGAAAACAACGATCTGTTCGCAAGCCTGGGGAGCAGCAGTCTCCGTCCTGTTTTCTCCCGCCGGATCGGTCTTAATGTTCCTGTAAATGCAGGAATAAGGTTAAGTGGAAATTTCAGTGAAAAATGGAGGATCGGTGTTATGGACATGCAGACAGGAAAAAAAGATACAATACTTGCAAGTAATTATGCCGCAGCTGTCCTTCAGAGACAGGTGTTCAGCAGATCCAATATCTCCGCCTTCTTTATCAATAAACAAGTAACCGGTAATTACGATGAAACAGAGTATCACGGATATGATTATAACCGTGTGGCCGGACTTGAATACAACCTGGCAAGTCCCGATAACCGGTTAACCGGTAAAGCATTTTATCACCAGTCATTTTACTCAGGGGCATCAGCAAATGCAGCTACAGCCGCAGGTAGCCTCAGCTTCACCACTCAATTCCTTAAGGCAGGTCTGACAACAGCCTGGGTTGGATCGGACTATAATGCTGAAGTAGGATATATTAGAAGAAAAGGATATTTTGAGATGAATCCGTCATTAGTATACACTTTTTTCCCATCGTCCAGCCGTGTATTAAGCCATGGACCCGGCCTTGTTTTCGATCTGATATTCAATCCAGAATTTAAAATGACTGACCGGCAGACAACTTTTGAATATTCCATAGGTTTTCCGGGCAGAAGTTTTATTGCAATCGGTCTTACCGAAACATTTGTACTGCTTGACCGTCCCTATGACCCGACAAATACGAACGGAGTAAAACTTCCTGCAGGAGAATCATTCGAATGGCAATCTGCCTCAATAGGTTTTATATCTGATTCAAGAAAACTCTTTACATGGTCAATGGAGGGAGGTTATGGAAGTTATTTTAACGGAACACGATGGAATCTGGAAGGATCCCTTGGTTACAAGTTTCAGCCTTATGGAAGCATCTCGGTTGCTGCCAACTACAACAATATTTCATTGCCCGATCCCTATAACAGCGCTAAGCTGATTTTAATTGGACCCAAACTGGATGTTACATTTACTGACAAATTATTCCTTACAACTTTCGTACAATATAATGATCAGATTGACAACCTGAATATAAATATCCGGTTTCAATGGCGGTTTGCTCCGGTTTCCGATCTGTTTATTGTTTATACAAGTAACTCATATACAGGTGATTTTTCGAATAAAAACTCAGGATTAGCAGTGAAGTTCCAGTACTGGTTCAACTAGAAATAATTACCTTTTTCTTAAGTAGACCTGATCTGATTATTTGAAAGATCATTAAGAATCATCTGTAGTTATCAGTGTTAATTTTCAAAAATCTTTCTGTTTTATGAAGTTATCATTCCTTGCTATTTGACTTTTGTCAGTCTTCAATAAGTTTTTATATTTGTATTGAATGATGCCGATCAACACTGAATTATTGTTTACATGAAGATTTACGTCCAGAATATGGTCTGCATCCGGTGCAAAATGTTAGTGGAATCAGAGCTTGAAAAGCTAGGATTACATTGTATCTCTATTGATCTGGGTGAAGCTGAAATAAGGGAAGAAATCACTCCGGAACAACTTGCCAGTCTGCGCATTTCTCTTAAAAAGACAGGCCTTGAATTGATGGACGATAAAAAAAGTATTCTGGTTGAAAAAATAAAAACGATTATAATTGATATGGTCCATTATAAAGGCGACCAAATTAAAATAAATCTTTCGGATTACCTGAGTGAAAAACTGAATTATAATTACACCTACCTCGCAAATTTATTCTCCGAAGTCAAAGGCACCACCATTGAACAATTTTACCTGGCTCATAAAATAGAAAAGGTAAAAGAGCTGCTTGTTTATGATGAGCTCAATCTTACTGAAATTGCCTGGAAACTTAATTACAGCAGTGTAGCCCATCTTTCAAATCAGTTTAAGAAAATGACTGGACTTTCTCCGTCTAACTTTAAAAATCTCAAGTTCAAGAAACGCCAGGGTCTGGCTGATGTGTGAATGATGTACCATATTTTAGAACGCCATCTGATTGACTGGAGAAGCCAGTAAAATTGATCTTTATTAGCCAGATGGTCCTGACACCAGGACCGTAAGTAAATACTCGTTTGGTTGTGTATAGTAAATGTAATATGACCAGTTAATTGTGGTCAGATTATCAGGTTTTCGTATATATGAATTATGTAAGAAATATATAAAATTCTGTAACATCCCATCAAGGTATAATCCGCATCTTTATTGTCGATTATAAAGTACCTTTAAGGAAGTTGAGGCAACTTAAGTTAATATTAAACTAAAAAATAAAGCTATGAAATTTTTAATCGGATTAATGACAGCAATTTTGATTACGGGCACTGCAAGTGCACAACACGGCAATTCACCAGCAGGACACATAAACCTTGGAATTAAGGGGGGGGTAAATGTATATAACGTCCACAATGACAATGATACGAAGTATGACCAAAGAGCAGGGTATAACTTCGGCTTATTTGGCCATATCCATTTCGACGGTCAATTTGCAATTCAACCTGAAATAGTATATTCTGCCCAGGGTGCAAAAAATGGGGATACCAAATATAATCTGGATTATGTTAATGTACCAGTCCTGTTTCAATATATGTTCGATAATGGTTTCAGATTACAGGCTGGCCCACAGGTAGGTTTTCTGATTAGTGCAAAATCAAAAACCAATAATGACAATACAGACATTAAAGATAATTATAAGCCCATTGACTTTGGTGTAAGTATTGGTGCGAGCTATATATTTCCGCCAACTGGTTTTGGTATTGATGCAAGATATAATTTCGGATTAAGCAATATAAATAAAAACAGTGCTGTTAATTCAACAAACAGAGGGATACAATTGGGTATATTTTACATTTTTGGCCATAACAGTAAAATAGTCCTCTAATATATGGTATTAAAGGTTACTTGATTTGATTGTAAAACCTCACGAAGATGTGTGAATCATGTAACTTTATTATAAAGTTATGTAACATTTTTGGGTACGATTCGGATTACCTTTAGAATTAACTAATAAATTAATAAAATGCCAATATTAACCATTTTAATTGTGCTGATTGTTGCAGGAGTTATTCTATATCTTGTCAATAATTACATCCCTATGGATGGTAAAATTAAAAAGATCCTGAATGTTGTGGTCGTTATTGTTGTTATCGTTTGGCTTCTCAAGATATTTGGGGTTTTTGAATACCTGAAGGGTATTACAATTTAAAAAGCACATTCCGGCGTCACAAAAAGTGATGAAACCATTCGAAACAGAAGTTGCAATTATGGATGTTGGACTTGTATATTTAAATCAAGTAAGACAATTACAATCATGAATAATCTATTTAGAGGACTGCTTTCAGGATATGGAGCCTGGAAATTGGGTGGTGGCTGTTTTGGCACTGTGGTAGTTTTTATAATTATCTGGCTTTTGCTTGGGAAATGCAATTAACTCTTCGGCTATAGGTGAATGAGGCTGATCATTTTTTCATAGCAGAGAATGGATAATTTGTTCAGGGTATTGACCGCAATTGTTTTGCTAACATTTCTGACTGAGAAAGCCGGGGCGTTAATTATTTTTGTTAGTCTTCTTCTGCTTTAGCTTTTTATTTAATTCCGCTTCTGTCAGCTTATGTCTGGCGATTTCATTATGCAGTTTACTATTGGTAATCTTAGATTTTTTTAATTGTACTTCATAATCAATCTTTTTATCGATAAGCTGCATGCGCAAACGCTGTATCACGTCTACTTTTTGTTCCAACAAACGGTTTAGTTCAAGAAGTTTTTTTTCTTCCTTCCTCAATTGTGACACGTCGGTTGCTACAGCAATGCAATAATCACCTTGAAGATAAGCAGGTAAAAGTTTAAAGGACAGTTTCAGATATATTGAGTTGATTAAGGATATATTTAGAACAATCGTTTTATTATAAGTTAGTTGGACATACAATTTTTCAAATTTTGATTTATCATTTGATGTGATAAAGCGCTTAAAGGATGAACCAATAACCCGCTCAATTGGTTCGCCTGCCAGTTCAGCAAATCTCAGATTACAATAGATAATAATAGCTTCTTTGGAAAGAGTGACTGCTCCTTCATTCATTTCTTCTACGAAAGTACGATATGGCGTTTCTGCAGAACTAATAGAGTAGACTTGTTCTCCTTTCTTACCAGAGATAACAATTGCATCCACTTCACCGTTTCGGATCGCTATAAGCGCTTCTTCAACTTCTGTAAGGCTGGACTGCAATTCTTTATTCTCAGTTATGAGTTGTTCTTTTGTTTTAGACATTGACGTTAATATAATAAAACAAATGAGTTGAAATTCCTGATAATTTTACTAAGCTTTTACCCTTTTCAGGTCTAATCCAAGCAGTACTTTTTCCTGGTTTGACATATCTCCGATTATTCGACGGAACGGAAGCGGAAGATTTTTGATCAAAGTGGGGGCTGCAATTATCTGTTCATCTTTTGCTAAACTTGGCATTTGATACAGATCAATCACTTCCAGTTCGTATCGCCCTTCAAGATGCTCTTCGCAAATCTTTTTCAGGTTCGTGAGAGCTAAAACCGACCGACTTGTCGTACCAGTAATGTACAAACGTAAAATATATTTGTCCTTGCCTGGTTCAGACATTGTCGGATCAACTTTTTTTGTAAATCCTTTAACTTTTGTCTTATTCTCTTTCATAATTTGACCTGATAAATATTGTATTTAGAGATCAGCAACAGGCACTAAATTTAATCCGACGAGAACACGTTCTGTATCTGAGAGATCACCTATTATCTTACGGACAGGTACCGGTAATTTTCTTACTAATGTCGGTAAGGCGAGGATCTGGTCCTCTTTACCCAACTGAGGATTTATTAAAAGGTCTATTACTTCAATGGAATATTTCTTTTCTAATTTTTCTTCACATATTTTTTTCAGATTAGCAAATGCAGTAAGAGCTTTTGGAGATTTACCTGCGACGTATAAACGAAGTATCCACTTATCATCTATCGTTTTAACCGGATTCCCTTTTTTAGTTCTTTTATCTGAATTTCCCCTCTTTGGTTTCATCGGATATTCGTTTTAATTATTTTTTCAATTTTCTGGTTGTACTATTTTTGATGATAGTTTTTCTGCTTGCTGCCATTTGAATTTTATCTTGTTCCAGCCTCTTAATCATATCTTGTTCTGTATGTATCATTTTAATAGCTTCGGATTCTTCCGACTCAAAATCGGCATGCAATGAAGCAATCTGAGCCTCTAATACCTTGCGTTTCCGTTCCAATTCACGTTTTTTCCGTTCAATATCAAGCTTACGCGTCAACACTTCGGCATTTTCAAGAGCTTCCTGAGCAACACGTGCTGAACCGGTTAATACTCCACTGGCACCAATATAAGCCTCACGTAATTCTACGCCGTGGTCAGTTAAGATGAATTCACGAATCTGGTTAGAGTTCGCCATTCCGCGAGATTTAAGAACATACATTCCCCTGTTTCGTTCACCGTTTAATTCTATATCGCGAAGCAATAACCAGGTATCTATCAGGGATGATATTCCAACATCAGAACTCTCTAATGCGCTTTCGTTTGAAGTCAGGCTGGTAAACATTGCTGTAATTTTATTCGCCTTAAGAAAATCAACAATACGCATTAACATTGTTTTTACTTCGTTCTCTTTATCCCCAATGATGAAAGTATTTATTGGATCCAGAATAACAACAGCTGGCTTGAAAACATTTACAGCTTTGTGAGTTACGGCCAGATGCATTTCCAGACCGTATAATGTCGGCCGGGTCGCCTGGAATTGTAAAAGTCCTTTACGCACCCAGGTCTCTAATTTTATACCGATAGAATGCATATTACGCATTAACTGGTTTGGAGACTCTTCGAAACAGAAATAAAGAACACGTTCCCCTCTTTTACATGCCGCATCTGTAAAGTGCGCTGCCAAACTTGTTTTACCGACTCCCGCAGTTCCGGAAATAAGTACTGTGCTACCGCGGTAATAACCTTTCCCTTCGAGCATTTTATCAAGTTCAGTTATACCGCTTGAGATTCTTTCGTTTGATACAATATGTTGTAATCCCAAAGAAGTTACAGGCAATACTGAAAAACCATCTTCATCAATCAGAAATGGGTATTCATTGGTACCATGAACTGAACCACGATACTTTACAACCCGTAAACGACGTGTTGAAGTCTGTTCTGTTACACGATGGTCGAGCATAATAACACAATCAGATACATATTCTTCCAAACCTTGCCTGGTAAGAGTCTCTCCTCCACGCTCGCCTGTAATGACTGCGGTAACATTTTTTTCTTTTAACCAGTGAAATAAACGCCGCAGTTCAGCGCGTAAGATGAGTTGGTTTGGCAATCCGGCAAATAGTGATTCGATTGTGTCTAATACAACACGCTTTGCCCCAATAGAATCAATAGCATAATTAAGACGTATGAATAAACCTTCAAGATCATATTCACCGGTTTCTTCTATTTCACTGCGCTCAATATGTACATGGTCAAGTGCAATTTTTTTATGCTTAATAAGGTCTTCCAGATCAAAACCCAGTGAAGAAACATTTTTGATTAATTCTTCATTTGTTTCCTCAAATGACATAAATACACCCGGTTCGTTAAACTGAGTTGTGCCGCGTACAAGAAACTCCATTCCAAAAAGCGTCTTTCCGCAACCTGCACCACCACATACCAGGGTTGGCCTGCCTGTTGGTAGTCCACCGCCGGTTATTTCATCAAATCCCTGAATTCCTGTCGGCGACTTGAGAAGATTTTTATTTAGAATCTTACGTTCTGTTTCTTTCATTTAATTTCAACTGGTGAACCTGAAATAGAAATTAATAACAAAGGTTCAACCCCATTTTTGGAGTTTCGTTACATAATTCTGAAAATATTTTACATTATTCCTACATTTCCCCTAGCACTGCGTCTTTTTTGGTTAAGATTTATGAAGTGAGATTGGGCAACAACTGATGATTATCTGAGAGAATTTATGATATCCAATTTGAAAACAAAACGGATTCTGTCTTTGAATGATCCGGTAATTGCATCTATATTGTCAGAAACAATCAAAGGAAAATAGAACTCGAAAAAGTTCCAGATGCCTGTCTTTAAACCTGCTTCAAAGAACAAAGTTGATTTATCATCTGCTCCCGAACCATGATCATTTAATAAACAATTAAGGAATGGCTTTACTGGAATCCTTGATGCCCTTCCCGGTAGTGTACTGGTTAAAGAGAGTGAGCAAATCCAACGGCTATATCCCAGGCTATAATTGACAGGAGAGACTAATCCTCCTTCAGATAAAGTCATCTGTCTTGACCAGAAGGTTTTCGGGAATTCACTAAAACGGTCAGGGTATATCCCCTGGTATAAATATTGTTCATGACCGCTCCTGCCATTTGGAGAAAAAGCATAAAACGGATCTGCGGAACTGTTTTTCAGCATTGTTCCTGTAAATATTCTTACTTCCATCCCTCTATTCAAACCATAATAACTATATTTATAGTTTAATTCCAGCGACGCCTTCTGAAAAGATTTACCTGCTTCAAAAGAAACCAACATATTGAATGGATTGATTATCCCTGTCCTGTTCATCATATAACCAAACTGGAAATATGAACGTATTTCTGTCTCTGTGAGAAGTTCAATCTGCTGAAGGTCGGATGCGGCAATATAATTACCAAAAATTTTCTGATTGATGTTATTAATCATTTTACCGGATCTGAAACCAAGGTCCAGTCCAATCTTTGCTTTCCTGTAGTTCTGATCGCCTGGTGCACCGAATTGTTCTCCTTCAAGCGAAATTGTTGCAATCCTGATGAAACTATCAAAAGGAATCATGCTGAAGGAAATTCTCCCGTAACCAGCAAGTCCTTGATTACGGAAAGTATAGAAAGGAATGATGAAGTATTCCAATGGTTTGGGTAAGAGCATACCATTATGAAAAGCCATACCAAGCATAAAACCATCTGCACTGTTCCAATCGAAGGCAGGAATGTATATCAAAGATCGTTTATCAGGATCATCTAAAGTATACAGGAACCTGAATTGAACAGGATCGTCTCTCCGGAAAATGCCAGACGTCCGTATGTTATTATTCAGCCTGAATAGTTCAGTCATCTTATGGTCCGGATCGATTTTTATCTCAGAATATTTACCAGGCATTATATCGATCCATTTCTTCCCTTCAAAACCTTCTTCCCATTTTTCTGATATTATTGAATCTCCAGTAATACCTGCTATCATAAGTGGTGCATTCAACTCACCTATATTTTTAATAAGGAGCTTCTGGTTTTTGACTCGAATAATTTTATAATCCAGCCTTCTGGTCGTGCCCAGAAAATCATCAAAAAACCATGAGAGATCTTTTTCCGTGTTGGATTCAAAAACCTCCCTAAGATCATCTGACAAGGGATGCCTGTTTCTCCATGTGCAGAAGTAATCATGCATGATGGAATCAAAAATAGGATCACCAAGATAAGCCCGGAGATAGTTGAATCCCTGTGCAGCTTTATTATAGATTATGCTTCCATAGTTCATGTAGCTGTAATCAGTGGCTGCAAGATTAACAGGTTGTTCCAGGTTTCCGCGTGCCGGGACGAGCCATTCGATCTCCTGAATTCGTTGTACCGGCATTTCATCTATGTGAAAAATCTCCGCAAGTTTCCTGTTTTTAAAACTTATTTCCCAGAGCATCTTCCCGGGATATCTTTCCTCCAGATATCTTGACTCATATGCACTTGCGATGCTTTCATCCATGAAAGGGTATCTGCGTTCATCCGATCCAAGTGCACTATAAAACCAGCTGTGACAAATTTCATGGGCAATTACTTTATCCAGCATATAAGAATCATCTGCAGTCCCTATTACTGTCAAACCGGGATATTCCATACCCGATCCTGAACTAAGTGCACTCTGAACGGCAGTAAAGTTATCGTACGGATAATCTCCAATCCATTTGGAAAAATACCAGATGGCATTATTAATATAAGAAATTGCATCCTCCCAGAGTTGTGCATCCAGATTTGTAAACATTGCCCATGTAGTTACTTCTCTGCCGGAGTCAGGAAGCTTAACTTTTCCTTTTAGTACATGAAACCTCTTGTCAGCAAACCACGCGAAATCATGTATCTGATTTCCGGTATACCGTAAAGTCTTCATCTCTTTTGATGATGGAGGAAAACTTAATCCATATTCCGGGGTTTTCATCCATGAGGTATCTGCCGAAATAAAATCAAGCAGTTCTTTTTCATCTTCGTTCTGCAGATTACCTGTTGCTCCTACTATGTAATTAGCAGGCAGGGTAATGCTAACATCAAAACTGCCAAATTCCGAATAGAACTCACCCTGGTCCAGAAACGGCATTTGATGCCAGCCAGATCTGTCATATACAGCAGGTTTAGGATACCATTGCGAGATCTGATAGGATTCCCCGATATGACCTAACCGTGAAGAGACTCCTTTGGGGATTTTAACATGGAATGGGGTTGTTATCAATAGTGTGTCGCCATGCTTAAGAGGCGTATTAAGAATGATCCTGCAAATATCGGGTACCCCGGTCAGAATATTCCATTGAACAGTTTGACCATCTGCCTTAAAGTCCAAAGAATCAATATATCCTCTTAACTCCGGATCATTGAACAATTTTCCCTTCCCCTTAAAACTGAATATCTGCCTGGCTAATTCGGTTTTATTGTTTGAATATGCATTGGGCCAGAGATGAAAATATATAAACCTGAGAGTGTCAGGAGAATTGTTAATGTATTCAACAGACTCAAATCCATTCAATTCATGCACCTGGTCGTTTAGAGTAACATGAATTTTATAATTTACATCCTGTTGAAAATAATCCTGTGATGAAACCTTCAGAAAAGGACAGAAAATTCCAAAGCTGAAGATCACATATTGCCTGAACACATATTTTAATAAGTTCTTCCGCAAACCGGAGCAAACTGAAATTTTCGCCACTTGATGAATAGTAAGATTGAATTTGAAAAATTTCTTCAGAATAATTATATTATTACGTCTCTGTCATCAAAGTTACTTTCTATTTGGCAGATATACAACTTTCAGAGTTGCATATAATGTCTGATGTCATTCCCTTAAATAGTGTGAATTATGTAAATTATTCACAAAATAATGTAACGGTTCCGGGAAAAGAGAAACATACCTTTGTTAATTAAATTATTAAGTTAACATACTTAGAGTTGAAATCAATGAATATTATTTCCGGCAAAAAACATAAATCAAATATCCTTATAGCAATTGTGGATCTATTAATAATTAAAATCAATTAACATGAAAAAGATCATTTTTTGTTTAATGGTAGCATTAATGTCAATGACATTCCTACCGCTTCAATCGAGTGCTGCAACTGTTGCTGAGCCTTCATCTTTAGTTGAACCGACACCTGCTGAATCAGCAGAAGCTAAAACCTTACTGCTCAGGTTAGACGAGATAAACAAGATGGACAAATCAAAAATGGATTCGTCAGAAAAGAAAAACTTGCGTAAAGAAGTAAAATCTATCAAACACAATCTCAAAGATATTGGTAGCGGCGTTTACCTTTCAGGAGCCGCTGTGATTCTTATTGTAATTCTTCTTATTGTATTGCTGTAAACAATTAAAACAAAAATCATGGGAAATCTACTATATGTCGTCGCAGTAGTTCTGATTATAGCCTGGGCAGTCGGATTTGTTGGCTTCCAAGCCGGAGGAATCATTCACATCCTTCTAGTTATTGCAATTATTGCAATAATACTCAGGGTTATTCAGGGGAAAAAGGTCTTTTGACATTATAACAGTAATAACTTTTATTGAGACCACTCCGAAAAATCATTTCGAAGTAGCAAAGTACCGGACAGACACGTTCGGATTGACCTTCTTCAATTTGTACTTTTGTGAGTGGCCTCATTATTTAAAAATAAAACTATGAGCTCAGGAAAAATATTATTAGGGGTACTGGCTGGTCTTGCTGCCGGTGCATTATTAGGGGTTTTATTCGCACCAGACAAAGGTTCGGTTACCCGCAAAAAAATATCTGAAAAGGGAGAGGATTATGCGGAAACATTAAAAGAAAAATTTAATGAATTCCTTGACAGCATTTCCCAGAAATTTGAAGAGGTACAGGAAGAAGCTTCCGGCTATGCTGAGGAAATAAAGGATAAATCAGAAAAAGCAAAGAAGGATGTGAAAACTGCCACAGAATGAAGGTATGGAAGACAATGCGAAGTTGATTGAATCACTACTGGAAAAGGCTACTGAATATGGTAAGGCAAGCTTCGAATTAATAAAGCTTAAAACCCTTGATAAAACATCAGATGTTGCTTCATCATTCATTCCTCATTCTGTTGTATTTGTTTTAATTGCTGTATTCATGCTTTTTCTCAATATGGGATTAGCTTTCTGGCTCGGTGAGATCCTTGGCAAAATCTTCTTTGGATTCTTTGTGGTAGCTGCATTTTATGGCACTATAGCGATTGTTTTACATTTCTTTATGCATAAATGGCTTAAAAAGCATGTTTCCAATTTTATCATTAAACATTTGTTAAAATAATATCACATGCAGAATATTACATCAGTCAGTGAGCTTAAAAATGCAATTCAATTGTTGGAAGTTGAACAAGCTGAAAAGAGGCAGGTTTTGAAAGGGCAACTTAACATTACTTACGAAAGTTTAAAACCTGTCAATCTCCTGAAGAACGCTGTGAAAGATATATCTTCCTCCCCGTATCTCATCGATAACATAGCAGGTACTGCATTAGGTTTAGCAACGGGTTATCTTTCAAAGGGAATTTTTATTGGTACATCAGGAAATAAAATAAAAAGACTTATCGGCACCATTCTGCAATTTGGTATTACAAACGTTGTGGCCCAGAATTCTGACACAATAAAATTATTCGGCACGTCTCTGTTTCGAAATATTTTCCGTAAAAAGGAAAGGAATACTGAAATATCGTGACAGATGAAAAATTAAAATTGCCGCTTTATGCAAAGGCATCTGTTTTTGTTATAGGTTTAGTGGCTTTGCTGGCGATACTATACATCGCAAAGGGCATAATTGTACCTGTCGTTTTCGCTGTAATTATTGCAATTGTACTCCACCCGGTAGTAAATTTTTTTGTAGGGAAAAAAATCAACAGGGTGGTTGGCATTGTAATCACAATATTCATTACTTTTTTGATCATTATCGCGTTTGGAATTCTTATAACCTCACAAGTAGGCCGGCTTATTGAGTCATTACCTATGCTGATCGAAAAATTTACCGGAATGGTTGATCAGGCAATAAACTGGGTTTCCGGTTATTTTGAAATAAAGCCGCAAAAGATACATGAATGGATCACAAAAACCCAGGGTGATCTTATTAACACCAGCAGTGCTGCAGTTGGACAAACACTTACTATCCTGGGAGGAGGATTAGTGGTATTGTTTTTACTTCCTGTTTACATCTTTTTAATATTATTGTACCACCCTATTTTACTTGAGTTTATTCACAGGCTCTTTGGTGCAGGCCAACAGAGTAAGGTGAGCGAAATAATTACTCAGATCAAAACTGTCATTCAACAATATCTTATAGGACTGGTTATCGAAGCTGGTATAATTGCAGTATTAAATACATCTGCGCTTTTAATAATTGGAATTCAATACGCTTTTCTTATCGGCATTTTAAGCGCACTACTAAACGTCATTCCTTATATCGGAGGGATTGTAGGGGTGACAATGCCAATGATAGTTGCATTAGCTACCAAATCATCAGCATGGTATGCTTTTTACGTCCTGGCCGCCTTCTATTTTATCCAATTAATTGACAATAATTATATTGTGCCTAAAATTGTTGCCTCCAAAGTAAAGATCAATGCTCTTTTCTCAATTATTGTGGTATTTGTAGGGAATGCTCTATGGGGTATACCTGGTATGTTTCTTTCAATACCACTGCTTGCCATTGTTAAACTCATTTGCGATAATATTGAACCCTTAAAACCATGGGGCTTTTTATTAGGTGACACGATGCCCCCATTATTTAAAATTAAACCGATCCGCCTGAAGCAGATTAAGAAAAAATAATGAGCACAAGAAGTAACATTCAGCAAGCTATTATGTTATAGCGATTGTGGTAATAATAGCGGCTTTCTGCCCGGTTTGAAAGTCAGTAAGAAGAAATGGTGATCCCTTTTACGAATTCTTTCTTTTTTGCGAGTCTTTAGTAATGCTGGATTTTATTCCCGACAAAATAGATTTGAAGCAATAATTGAAAAGAAATCTTTCAGGATCTCTGTCATAATTTATAATCCCCTCTCTGACCTCTCTATCCGCGATCGGATTTGAATTCAGGACTTTTCTGTTGGCAATTATTGAAATAAATCTCTCTAAAAAAGCTGTTGTATCATCTGTTCTTTTGTTCTTAATTGCAATATCCAATCCATGATAGAGCATGGTCATTTTACCGGTAGCTTTAGTGTTGTTTGCCGTAAAGCTGAAAATCATTGTATCAATTTTACCTGAAGTAGCATAAACAAAAGCATTTTTCTCCAGTATCGGATTCAACTCGTGTGCTTCCAGGTCTGAAAGAGTTCCATCCAATGAAAATGTGTTATCTATATCGAAAATTCTACCTTTTAATAAAATGGTCATTTTACCTTTTCCCATTAAAAGGGCATTACCCCTAAGTTCCAAAGAAGCGTTTTTTGCTTTATAAATAGTGTTGTTAGATATTTTGTAAATTCTGGCATTGATTTCATTAAATGTGATATTCCCAGGCTCGTTCGCTTCCTCGGCATGTGCGGTATAAGTGAAATCCCCTTTTTTGAGATTAATTGAATCAATCTGCAGAGTACCGGGATAGTTGTAAATCAAATCCTGGAATACAGGTTTGTTAACATGCCGGAATTCTTTTCGTTTATCACGAAAAACTTTCATATCCATCTCTCCGATTTCAATATAGGAGCTTATCAGGCTCCCGGACCTGAAATAATCTTCAGCATAAAAATCTTGAATGTAAATGTTGCTGAAGCCGGCTTCAATACGAACCGTTTGAAATTCAAACCGCGATGTGAAATCATAATTTGTGTAGTTCGGATGAACAGAAAAGCTTTTTACAACTAAAGCGTTAGAATTTGTGGAATAAATAACGTTACCGGCTGAGAATGTGTAAATACTGTCAGATGATACTGAAATTAATTCTTCAGCTTCGAAATAATATTGCTTAAAGATGCCTGAGGATATGGTATCCTGTTTATCAAATTGTAAATCGTCCACTTTCAAAATGACTCCTTTCGCCGTATAAGACTGAGCAGTCGAATCTTTTCCCATTGCCAGGTCTAAATTATTAAAAAGTACTTTGCCTATCCGGATGTTCAAAGGCGAAACTATTGGCATTATTGCCTTTCCCGAAAATGGGATATTACCATTAATAGTACTATTATTGATGGACACTTCTCTGATATAAATATCATTTTTAAATATGGCTTTCGCGAGGTCAATTCCTTTGAATTTTATGGACACTATTCCTGCGTTTAAAGCTGGATCACCTCCATACTCCTGCCTTGAGTAAATTGTAATGCCTTTCAGTTCTATCCCTGATTTAATTATTAAAATATGAACCTTATTTATTTCAATAAAATAATCACTCAGCTCCTCATGCAACTCAGCATGTATTTTTTTGCCAAGCCAGGGTTCAACAAAAATTGTAGTTAAAAATCTTATAAGTAAAACAAGAGCAACTATGGCGATTACCATTTTAAAAAATATTTTTTTCTTCATAATTTGAAATTTTTCTTTTAAAAAAGAAGAATAAAAAGATACAACAACTTGTCTTCAACACAATTACATAATTTCATAAAATAGTTGCATTATTCACACATTTATCCATTTAGTTTAAAAATCATAATTACATAACAAGCAACGCTTTAGTGAATGTGGGAATGATGTAACTTTTTTATAAGGTTGTGTAATACTTTCCTGGGATAATGGGCTCACCTTTGTATCAAAGGAGTTTATTCACAATCTAAATTTTTAAAAAATGAACAAAACAGAAGTTAAAGGAAACTGGAATGAGCAAAAAGGTAAGCTCAAGCAAAAATTTGCAATCCTGACAGATAATGATTTAATGTTTGCAGAAGGCAAAAAAGATGAAATGTTTGGGAAACTTCAAATCAAACTCGGAAAGACAAAAGAGGAATTTTACAAGATTATCTCAGAGCTTTAGCCATGCATGGATTGAATCTGGCATTTTATCATGAAAATATCTAATCCTGTTATTAAAATAAAAAAAATTGCATCGGATAAATCTATAAGGTTTGCCGAAAAAACAATTGCAAAAACTGCCGAAGCAAGCAATTTTTTAACAAATATTGCCGATGCCTTTTTATTTATAACACGAGTCATAAAAGAAACATTTTCGCGCAACTTTGAATTCAAGGAATTTTTGCGTCAATGTTTTCAAATCGGATATAAAACATTACCTCTCATTTCAGTAACAGGAATTATTATTGGTTTGGTGCTTACTATTCAAGCGCGACCTGCTCTCTTGAGTTTCGGCGCAGTCAGCCTGCTCCCGGGAATGGTAACTGTTTCACTCATCAGAGAGATGGGACCGGTTATAACAGCATTGATATGTGCAGGGAAAATAGGTTCAGGCATGGGTGCAGAGTTAGGTTCTATGAAAGTATCGGAACAGATTGATGCTATGGAAGTGTCATCTACCAATCCTGTAAGATTTCTAATTGTTACCAGAGTATTAGCAGCTACGCTTATGATTCCCTTATTAGTACTATATGCCGACGCGCTCGGCATATTTGGATGCTGGGTGGGAGCAAACATTAAAGGAGACGTAACTTTTATATTATTTTTCTCGCAGGCATTCAGCCATATTGGGTTTATTGATTTATTGCCGGCTCTTATTAAAACCTTCTTTTTCGGCGCTGTGATTGGTTTTGTCGGATGTTATAAAGGATATACGGCAGGACGTGGAACGGAGAGTGTGGGAATTGCTGCAAATTCAGCTGTAGTGCTATCCTCTTTGCTTGTGATAATTGTAGATCTGATTGCAGTACAAATTACAGATATGCTATGAATGCTATACAAACAGGAACAGCTGTTTCAGCAAAAGCAGAAATCCCAATACAGGTTATTGAAATAAATAACCTAAAGAAAGGATTTGGTACAGAAGATGTTTTAATAAATGTGTCGTTAAAACTATATAATGGCGAAAATCTGGTAGTGCTTGGGAAATCAGGCTCCGGAAAATCAGTCCTGATAAAATGTATTGTCCGTTTACTGGATCCCGACGACGGAACAATTAATGTCCTTGGACAAGATGTAAGTGCATTAACCAATG
The DNA here is from genome assembly GCA_963843415.1 of uncultured Bacteroidota bacterium. Classification (GTDB taxonomy): domain Bacteria; phylum Bacteroidota; class Bacteroidia; order Bacteroidales; family VadinHA17; genus LD21. The sequence continues at coordinate 208,764 of CAWJKD010000006.1, read as the reverse complement.
ACGGATTAGTAGAGTTGAGAAAGAAAATTGGTTTTCTTTTCCAGAGTGGCGCATTGTATGATTCAATGACAGTTAAACAAAACCTGGAATTCCCATTGCGCAGAATAAAGAAGAACCTTACTCAAAAAGAAATAAACGAAAAAGTAAATGAAGTATTGGAAAATGTTGGATTATCTGATACCTTGAATAAAATGCCTTTGCAATTATCAGGGGGAATGCGTAAGCGAGTCAGCCTGGCGCGAACCCTTGTTGTTGACCCCATGATAATGTTGTATGATGAACCCACCACCGGACTTGATCCGGTTACATCAGATGAGATAAGTTCACTCATCAATGATGTTCAAAAAAAATATAAAACATCTTCTATCATCATCACACATGATATTGAATGTGCCAGGGCAACTGCAAACCGGATCATTATGTTACTGGACGGTGAAGTTCATATGGAAGGAGAATTGGAAAAGTTTGAAAAGTCAATTGATCCGTCCATCAAATCATTCTTTAAATAATAATATGGAAACGCACACAACAAAATTCAAAGTAAGGTTAGGACTGTTTATTGTAACTGGATTAGCGATTTTTGTTATTGCCATTTTTATAATAGGGAAACAGGAGAATTTATTTGATCCTGTCTTTAAACTAACCACTACCTTTCATAATGTCAGCGGGCTTGAGATTGGAAGCAATATACGGTTCTCAGGAATCAATGTTGGTACCGTTGATAACATTGAGATTATTAATGATACAACTGTTAGCGTTGACATGTTAATTAAAAAGAGCGTTCAACAATTCATTAAAGAAGATTGTGAAGCAGGTATAGGTTCCGCAGGGATTATTGGCGACCGAATTTTAATCATCACTCAAGGCAGTTATGATGCTCCTGTTGTAGAAGATGGGAAAACCATTGAGTCAAAAGAGCCTGTTGAAACAGAGGCCATAATGGAAAGTATGCAAATAACAGCAGATAATGCCGCTATTATTTCACTTCAGCTGGCAGAAATCATGATTAATATAAATAGTGGGAACGGAACACTCGGAAGATTAATTCAGGATTCAACGATTGCAGAAAATATTGACAGGACCATATTAAATCTTAGAAACAGCAGTAAGGGATTGAATGAAAATATGAATGCAGCCAAGGAAAATTTTCTTTTAAAAGGCTATTTTAACAGGAAAGAAAGAGCTGCTGAAAAAATAAGGAAGGATTCAGTTGGTTTAAAGGCAGAAGAACAAAAAGCAATTGATAAAAAGAATAAACAACCACCTGAGTAAAAAACATTAAAATGGTAAATGGAAATGTGGTTCAGAAAATGTTCCATACTTTTTTTTGTTTTGATTTCGTTAAGTGATTTTGCATCTGCTCAGCAAGATACCCTCAAAACAGATTCGACCAGGATTTATAAGAATATTGAAACTTATTCCCGGAAAAGCAAGCTTAAAACATTTGTGTTCAGGTTAATTTTCAAACCGGTCTCTCCCAACGTAAAGAATAAAGAAGCAGTAAAGAGAACATATAAAAAACTGATACAAAAACCATACGCCACATTTGAAGGTAAAATTATCAGGAACATTGAAGTTGTTACTCTGGATCCATTTGGTTACTCGGTCGATGACACGACTGTTGCATCCCAAAATATTTTGCTTAAAGCGGGGAATTGGATGCATATTAAAACCCATAATATCACCATCCTTAATCTTTTGCTTTTCCATAAGAATCAACCATTCAATTCTTTGCTTGTAAAGGAATCGGAGCGTTTGATCCGCAGACAGAAATATGTGCATGAAGTTACTTTTTCAGTTGTAACAGCCGGGAAGAAATCCGATTCAGTAGATATCTTTATTCGTGAATTGGATAAATGGAGCATCATTCCCACTGGGTCCATTTCAACTTCAAGTATCAGAGTCGATATAACTGATAAAAATTTTTTAGGATCCGGCCATGAGTTTCAAAATGCATTTAACAGAAATTTTACTGATGAAATTAATTTTTTTAATACAAATTATTCTATCCCAAACATCAGGAATACATACATTAACGCAAAGTTGCATTATGGAGTTGACGGGTACAAAAACTTCATAAAAAGCTTCGCAGTTGACCGACCATTTTACTCTCCATTAGCAAAGTGGGCAGCAGGAGCACTAATTGCTTCTCAATTTAAAAGAGATTCTTTAAAGGATATAAATTCGATTTACGTGCCTATAAATTTAAAATTTAGTACACAGGACTTCTGGGCAGGCAAAGCTCAACAAATTTTCAAAGAGAACACGGAAAAGGAGTTTGTTACCAATTTAATTCTGGCAGTACGTTATCTGCGTATCCGGTATTCTGAAAAACCACCTGAACAAATTGATCCATTTCATATTTTTTCCAACGAAGACTTTTATTTGGGCAGCATAGGTATCACTACAAGGAAGTATGTTCAGGATAAATATATCTTTAAATATGGTGTTACCGAAGATGTACCAGTAGGGAAAGTTTATAGCCTTACAGGAGGTTATCAGGTAAGAAATAATTCAGGGCGATTCTACTTAGGATTACGTTTTTCCTTTGGCAACTATTATGAATGGGGTTACCTGAGCTCAAATCTGGAATACGGGACTTTCTTTCGCTCATCACAAGCTGAACAGGGTGTTTTTACCGCAGGTGTAAATTATTCTACAGGATTATTTGAAATCGGGAAATGGAAATTCAGGCAATTTGTAAAACCGCAAATTACTATTGGGATAAACCGGTTCTCTTACGATACTTTAACTCTCAATGATGGGTATGGACTCGATGGTTTCAACAGCTCTGTATTGTCAGGTAATAGCCGAATGTTATTTACAATGCAAACACAATCATACGCCCCATTTAATCTAATAGGATTCCGTTTTGGGCCTTATCTTAATTTTTCTCTTGGGATGATTAGTGATGCAGTAACAGGATTTAAAAACAGTAAAGTGTATTCGCTAATAGGATTAGGGGTTATAATAAAAAATGAAAATCTTGTTTTCAGGTCATTCCAAATTTCCTTTTCATTTTATCCATTAATCCCCGGCAAGGGGCAAAATATTTTTAAAATGAATGCATTTAAAACAACTGATTTCGGGTTCAGAGATTTTGAAATTGAGAAACCGGCAACAATGATATACCAATAAAATCAGTGAAAAATATCCTTTCTCCATGCATTACGCTTTTTTCAGGCTGCATAATCAGATGCTGCCAGTACTTTTTGCGAGTGGAAAAAAGTAAGCCCGTCAATTCGGGTCATGTCCCTTACTTTAAAGCCATAATCTTCAAGCATAAAAGAAACACTGCTTTCTGACATGTATGTATTGATCTTTGAATCCAGGAAGCTATACAACATGTTAATAAAAGGAATACCTGAGATAATACCATTGTCTTTTGCATCACTACACCTCTTGTTATGAGAAGAAGATGAGCTTCCCCTTAATTCAAATCTATTAATTCTCTTATTATCAGTGAAGCACCCGATAAAATTACTTCTTTGAGGGAGAAAATGTAAGAGTGAGCGAAAAAAACTTGAAATTTGCTTTATCTGGTTTAGCTCCATTAAGTTGACAATAGTATTTATATTTTTCAATTCTTCAGCATCATAATAATAATGGCGATGGGAAGAAAGAACAACCAGGTCGGGATCTTCTGCCAGGCCGAGCCAATCAACATAATTATAGAAACTTTCTCCTCCTTCAGCATTCAATATATCAATTGCCTCTCTGGTCCCTTTAAAATCGAATCCATTGCTGAGTATTAAGCTTGTAGATTCCTTTTGATTTACAATGATATCTGTATTGCCAGCCATATAATGTTTTATATATAAAGAGTTGTTACTTTCCTGATATGTAATGTCGATTTGTAATTCAGAAGTAAGCAAGTAAATCTCTCCTTTAGTGTAAATAATTATTAAATACTTGTGTGAACAAAGTTCAATCGCTTTTGATAAATAAGTATTACAAAATTCCGGGAATAAGTTGCATAATTCACATATTTGACCGAACAGGATTAGAGTACCCTTCTCTTTGCCGTTTAGCGGCATCTGATTGTGTAGACAGCAGGAATAAGCAATATGGCTGAATAGGTGGGAATTATATAAATCTATTAAGGAATTATGTAACGATTCAGCTTAAATAACAGTCTAACTTTGTTTTCATGCAACTGCAGTATATCAGAAATAACAATCCGGTGTGTAATTGAATTATGTAACACGTAATCAATTATTATGATTTTAAAACGACTATATCCTCAGAATGATTTGAAATCCGCTGAATGTATCACTTATGAAAAAAACGGGAACTCAAAATCATTGGATCTGTCTTACACTATTTCCGGAACCGGCAAAGTATCTGAAAATAATTTCATGTCACGATTACGGGAACTGGAAAAACTAAATACCTATCTCGAAAAACTTGCTGAACAACGTACAAAAAAATTTACAGAAGCAGTTGCGACAAATACCAAATTCCTTTCTATCATAGCTCACGATTTAAGAAGCCCTTTCTGCACAATTTTAGGCGTTCTGGAAATAGTAAAAAGTAACTTATCTGATTTTAATAGAGATGAAATTGAAAACTATATCGATATTGCTTATAATTCTGCGAACAACACATTAAACCTTCTTGATACTCTTTTATCGTGGACTGTTTCACAAAATAAGGAGAAAAACTTCAATCCTGTAAAAATTAATTTGCTGGAATTGTCAAAAGATGAGATTGAGAGTATGAAGACTTCAGCCAAACAAAAACAAATAACCCTTAATCATTCTATCGCACCTGATCTGAATATAGCAGCCGACCTTCAAATGGTTAAAACAGTATTTAGAAATCTGATAAATAACGCTGTTAAATATACAAACACCGGCGGCAAAATAACTATAAGTGCTTCAAAAAATAAGCATTATGTTGAAATCGAGGTAAAAGATAATGGAATAGGAATTCCATTAGATGCCCAAAGAAAACTCTTTAAACCTGAAGCATTTCATTCAACAGAAGGCTCCAATAATGAAAAAGGTTCAGGACTGGGCTTATTACTTTGTAAAGAATTTGTTGAAATGCACGGGGGGAATATCCGGATAAAAAGCGAACCAGGCAAAGGCAGTAAATTTACATTCACAATGCCTCATTATATTTGAAGAATTAATCTGCTATTGTCGTTAAAGTACTGTGTGAATGTTTATGCTGAACATTTCGATCCAAATAGAAAAAAGGCCGTCTGTAAATGTCAAGAACGGTCTTTTACATTTAATCCCCCTTTGTGTAAAGCTGCAGTTTTACTTCTGCCAGATGCTCCTGACGATCGTCAACCAGACGGATAAACTTATCCTGACATTCAGCCCCGTCAAGTATTATAGTTAGTTTCGTATTGCCTTCATATAATTGAGTTACTGTAATCCGGTATATTGTTTCCCTGTATCTGTAATGAATCTTATAAGAAACCCAATCGGAAGGAAGACAAGGATCAATATATAATTTGTCTGTTTCAAGTCTTAACCCGAGTAACGATTCCACAATCAGACGGTACATCCAGCCGGCCGATCCTGTATACCAGGTCCATCCACCCCGGCCAGTATGGGGTGAAAGGGCATAGACATCAGCAGCAATTACATAAGGTTCAACTTTGTACCTTGCAACTTCTTCAGGAGATCTGGCATGATTAATCGGGTTGATCATCGTTAAAATTTCCCATGCTTTTTTACTGTCTCCCAATTTTGAGAATGCCATTGCTACCCAAATAGCTGCATGTGTATACTGACCGCCATTTTCCCTTACTCCGGGAACGTATCCCTTAATATAGCCGGGATTCAAATCTGATTTATCAAAAGGAGGATCCAGTAATTGAACCAGCGAATATTCATGCCTGACAAGTCTTTTATTCACAGATTCCATAGCAATCCGTGAGCGATCAGTGTCTGCCTGCTCCTGAAAGTACTGACCAGCTTTGAGAGATGGAATCAATCTGGCATTCATCGTTACTTGCCGATCCAAGCGGTAAACCATTGTCGAAATAAGCACGCCGGTACCATTCGCCGTCCCATCCGTTTTTTTCAATATTCTGTTGTATTTTTTTTGCTGCATTCCTGCATAGTTCAACAAATTCAATGTCATCTCTTGACTGTGCAACTTTGATAAATTGAGTAAGAACTTCAAAAAGAAAAAAGCCAAGCCAGACGCTTTCACCTTTGCCCTGGTTCCCAACCATATTCATTCCATCATTCCAGTCGCAGGTACCAATCAGCGGAAGTCCATGATCGCCAAATCTAAGCCCATGCAGGATAGAACGTTTACAATGTTCGTATAATGTACTTTTTTCTTCCGACCGGTTTGGAAGATCGTAATACGAATCGTCTTCAGGGTTTACAGGACGTCCTTCAAGAAAATGAATGGATTCATCCAGTACTCCTGTATCTCCGGTAGCCTATTACATAGCGACATGTAGCTAATGGTAACCAAAGGTAATCGTCTGAACAATGTGTACGAACTCCCCTTCCGGCAGGTGGATGCCACCAGTGCTGGACATCTCCTTCCGGAAATTGCCGGCTTGCAAAAAGAAGAAGATGCTCCCGCAGGAGATCTGGTTTGGAATGAATTAAGGCCATTACATCCTGCAACTGGTCGCGAAAACCGAATGCTCCGCCCGATTGATAATATCCACTGCGTGCCCAGATCCGGCATGCCAGAGTTTGATATAAAAGCCATCCGTTAGCCAGGACATTCAGTGAAAGATCCGGTGTTTCTATCTGCACTGCACCAAGAGTATGGCTCCAATATTGCCAGACTGCTTCCAGCGCTGCATATGCAGGACCTGATCCGCGAAAACGGTGTATGAGGTTATTTGCATCCTCCATATCCCGTCCTGAGCCAAGCCTGAATATTATTTCGCGTTCCTGTCCGGCAGCAAGATCAAAAGAGACCTGAATTGCTGCGCAGGGATCAAGAGCTACTCCATTTTTCCCTGAAAGACGCGAACGTAACATTGCAGCAGGATTTTTCAATGTGCCGTTGCGTCCTATAAATTCTGTACGGTCGCAGGTTAATGAGTTTGCTGGATCGTCAGTCTGAAGAAAAGCAACCCGATCAGCAAACTCCGGATTATATGGATTTACTGCATATATCACACTGCTGTTTAAATCAACACTGGTATTCACATGCATGGCAGATTTGTGCCGCAAATCGCCCAATACCCATTCCACATAACTTATAGCTGATAATTTGCATGATCGTCCCGATTCGTTCCTCACTTTTAATACTGAAAACTTTACCGGAGCATCTATAGCAACATAAACCCAAAGTTCGGTAACAATGCCTCCTTCGTTGTGTTCGAATACACTATAGCCGAATCCGTGACGGCTCAGGTATAATTTTGATTCGCTGTCGGTCAAAGGTGTTGGCGACCAGAAGTGACCTGTCTCTTCATCACGAATATACATGGCTTCTCCGCTCGAATCGGTTACAGGATCGTTATACCATGGTGTGAGACGATACTCATGGGAATTTTCAGCCCAGGTATATGCCATCCCATTCTCAGAAATTACAGTCCCGAATCCCTGGTTTGCCAGAACATTTACCCATGGTGCCGGTGTTATCCTGTCTTTCGATGTTGTAATTACATATTCCCGTCCGTCTGATGTAAATCCTCCGATACCATTATAGAAGATCAGGTCCTGTCTGGGCAATACCTCATCTGATTGTGGATTGGGCTTGTAGGTACGGGTCGGTTTGAAATGTGAAACAGATAATTCTCCATAGCCGCGCCGGTTTATCTGATCTTCAAGCCCTCCCCGGGTATCGCTGATGATAGCACGGGCAACTGTTTGGAAAAGAATCCGGTCCTCGTTTGATATCTGGTCTGCAGAGCGCACAAATATTCCACCGGGACGATCAATAATATTAGCTTCAATTCCTGCAGCAATTAATCCGATAATCTGTTCCTGGAGTAACTGACGGTAACCTGCATGATCTTCATTCCAGATTACGAGATCGACGGCTAATCCTTTTAATCTCCAATATGCATGTGCCTGAACGAGTTGACGCACCAGATTAATATTGGCGGGATCTTCAATTTGCAGAAGTACAATCGGCAAATCGCCTGAAATGGAATACCCCCACAAACCAGATTGTCCACGACGGTTTTTTATAAGGATCGCAGGATCTGCCCGCAGTGACGAATTGGCAAAAATGATAGAACTGGCAAGCCGGCCGTATAATTGAGCATCCGATTCGCTTGCATTTATCTGTCGCAATACCACCTGGCTGTGTGTCCATGCAAGTTCAAAAACGCGGTTTGCAATTTGCTTATCCTGGTACTTTTCTACAAGATTTAATGCTCCTTCACGGGATTCACTTATTCCTGTAACTATATCAATTGTAGCTGACCCTTCAGGTTCCAGAACTATTTGATATTGAATGGCAACAACAGGATCAAGCACTGAACCCTGACTTCCTCCGAGTGATTTGGAATTTGTCATCGCATATGGCGACACAAGAGTGTTTCCACGTCCGATGAATTGCATACGGTCCGTTTCATAGGTAATATTCCTGATTTCAGCGCCATGAACTGCCATCAGGTGAAACATCCATGGCGAATGTTCGTCAACTGACCTGGGCCGACGGGTGCAGAGAATTGCCTGTCGCTGGTAGATAATTTCTGTCTGGACAAAAAGATTACTGAATGCAGGATGTGACAGATCGGATCCTTGTGGTGCCAACACAACTTCTGCATAGCTTGTAATATCAATAATTCTTTTTGTCCGGGTGCGGTTTGTCAGCCGTACCCTTCGTAATTCAATGTCATCCTCAGGGGAGACCACGATTTCGGTGTGTGTGTCAATATCATAGTCGCGACGACGAAATTCTGCACGTCCTTCCGAAAATATAGCTTCATATTTTTCGGGTCGTTTGAGTGTAGGTTGATATGTAGTTGACCAGAAATTTCCATTTTCGGCATCACGTATATAACAAAAAGCTCCCCAATTATCGCAAGTGCTGTCTTCCCGCCAGCGAGTCACAGCAATATCTTTCCATTGACTGTATCCGCCGCCGGCATTTGTAATTATTACCTGATATCTGCCCCCGTTTGATAATAATTTGACTTCCGGAAATGGTGTATCCGGTGTTTTAAACACGCGAAGAGGCATCTCCTGGTTAATGACGGAAGGACGAACATTTGTAACGTTGGAAGTATGTGAAAAGATTGTTGTAGCCCTTGGGATCCTTTCCTGAAGCAATAATAAAGTTGCCCGGAATAAAGGCTCCGACTCAAACCTCTTTTGCATCGGGCGATCCAGTAAAAAATAAGCCAAAGAGAGAAAACTCATCCCTTCATGATGCGCCATAAAAGACCTTACAATAGCTTTAGGCTGCCCTCGGGTAACGCGTCCGGATGTATAATCAACAGCCTCATAGAATCCAAATTTCCCCATAATTCCTTCATCAGCAAGACGCTCAAGATTAGCACATGCTTCCTCTGGCATTACCATCAATGCAAGTGCTGTTGCATAGGGAGCTACAACCAAATCTTCAGAGAGTCCTCTTTTAAATCCAAGGCCCGGCACTCCAAATGCACGATACTGATAGTTTAGTTGAACATCAACACTATTGTATCCCGATTCCGAAATACCCCATGGTACTCCTCTAAATTTTCCATATTCTATTTGCCTCCCAACCGCAGCTTTACAGGATTGATCAAGTAAACTATTTTCATATGATGGCATGACTATAAGAGGCATAAGGTATTCGAACATTGAGCCACTCCATGAAAGAAGAACCGGCTCACCATTGAAAATTGTAAGAAGACGCCCAAGTGCAAACCAGCTCTCCTGTGGTACCTGGTCACGGGCAATAGCCACAAAACTCGAAAATCTTGCTTCTGAGGCCAGGAGATCATAATAACTTGCATCGCGTCGCCGGTCCTTAACATTATAGCCTACAGTTTGCAAATGACGCGACTTATCGTAAAGAAAATCATATTCCATGTTCGCGAATTCACCTGATTGCCGGGCAAGGGTCTCTATAAGTTCAATCCTTTCCTGTGCATGATTAACGTGGCCGGGAGAGGTAAATTCTTCCACATTAATTCTGGCGATTTCGCGTAAGGTCGGAATATAATTAATATCAGGATATTTGTTCTGAATTTGAGAAGAAACCGGGTGTAATATCCAGGGAGCCAGATATGTTAATTCATCAAGGGCGCTCTGACATTGACGTGAAAGATTATTGGCCCAAACTCTGGATTGTTCATTATCATCCGCAGAGAGTCCATTTTCAATCTCAGCAGAGGATGCTGTAAGTTTTTCCAGGCAATTCCGCAAATAATCAATCGTAACCGGGTGTTCATTTAAGACTGTATCCAAATATTTCCCGAACTGATGAATTTGGGCGGGCATGGATTTCCCTGCATTCTTAATAAGAATTTGTAATGTATCATAAATCCCTTCAAAAACACGGGGGCCAAGTATCAATTGATCAGGCAGGGTGATGAGGCCCTGCTGAAGGGTTAACAGATGACCTGCAAGGTTTCCGCTGTCAACCGATGAAATATAAAGCGGCTTTAATGGTTTCAACGATTGAGTATCGTACCAGTTAAAGAAATGACCCTGGTATCGTTCCATCAAATTCATTGTGTTGAAAACATTCAAAGTTCGTTCAAGGAGTTCACCCGTAAAAATGTAACCAAAATCATATGCTGACAGATTCGCCAGAAGAGAAAGGCCTATATTCGTAGGTGATGTCCGGTGTGCTATCATTGAAACGGGATGTTCCTGATAGTTGTCGGGAGGTAACCAATTATCTTCGGGCTGGATAAAAGTTTCAAAAAAGGACCATGTTTTACGGGACAATTCCCTGAGAAAGCGATACTGTTTAACTGTCAGGCTTGCTGCATGCGGGACGAGTGGTCTGCTGATCCACCAGGCAATGACAGGAAAAACAAACCATAATATTATGATCGGCCATACCATTGCAAAAGTTTTCGGGAACAAAATCAAAAGACAGGTTCCAGATAGTGATGCAATAAATGGAGATATCCACATGGCACGAAAGGAACCAATAAGTCTTAACCTGGGATTTTGATCTTCTCTTCCTGAAGAATTCCATTCGAGAAGCCGTTTTTTTGAGAAAAACAATCTCCAGCATGTTCGAAATATAGCATCCATACTATAAAATGCTTCATATGGAAGGCTACTTAGGAAAAATGCAGCCTGGTAAAGTTGTCGGGCAACCGTTTGTCCGGCTGATTTTAAATGTTGCCTTAGAATAACATCCTCAGGCTTTCGAAAAATGTAAACTACTGAAATAAGCAATGGAGGAATCAAAATAATCCCGATCACTACCAAAGTCCAGAACCATGATGATGGTAAAATGATCCAACCTGATAATAAAAGTAGTGTCAATGCTAACGGGATCAGACTACGCCTGAGATTATCCATGATTTTCCACCATGATAACAGAGACAATGGGTTTTTCCGGGATGCACCATTTACCTTGGGTAAAATTGGTAATAACCAGGGGATCAATTGCCAATCGCCTCTTATCCAACGTGAGCGACGGTCCACATCTGCACTGTAACTCGCAGGATACTCTTCAAATAAAAGAATATCGCTTAATAATCCCGACCGGGCATAACAGCCCTCCAGAAGATCATGACTCAGTATCCTGTTTTCCGAAAATCGATCCTTAAGGGTTTGTTCAAATAAGTCAACATCATATATACCTTTGCCAATAAAGGATCCTTCTCCAAACAGATCCTGGTATACGTCAGATATGGCACGCGTATAAGGGTCAATGCCTGGTTCATTACCGAATAGTCTAGCATATCTCGATCGGTTAGTACCCGGCAAACTAACAGCTACCCTGGGTTGAAGAATACTGTATCCATCCGTTACGCGCTGTTTTGCTTTATCGTATTTTGGTTTGTTCAGAGGATGTGCCATGGTCCCGATAAATTGTCTTGCTGAATCACGCGGTAATTGCGTATCAGTGTCAAGCGTAATGACATACTTGATTTTCTTAAAAACTTCAGCATTACCAATTATCAGCAAAAACTTGTTTTCAGGCCCTCCGCGAAGCAGGGAATTCAGATCTGACAGCTTTCCCCTCTTTCGCTCATAACCCATCCATATCCTGTCTTTGGGATTCCATTCCCGGGGACGATGAAAAAGAAAAAATGTATCCTTGTTTTCTCCCTGATATTTTTCGTTTAACTCCTCAATTTTTTCCCTTACCAGTTGAATAAGCTGGTCATCTTCCTCCATTTTTTCCCGGGCTGCATCTTTAAAATCGGTCAATAATCCAAAATGTAAGTTTTTATCCTGATTTGCCAGATACCGTACCTCCAAAGCTTCTGTCAGGTCCTCTATATTCTGAGGATTTATAATCATGGCAGGAACAATGACCAACGAACGTGATTCCGGCGGGATCCCTTTTGAGTAATCCAGTCTTGGTAATGGAAATGGGTTGACAAAAAGTGTGGCCAGCCAGTTCACAAGAGCTATTGACATATAACTGGTGCATAAAATCAGAAGAAAACCTAAGGCCCAGAGATGCCAGCCGCCAATTCCATCACTGCCGGCTTTTTCTAACAGGCTCCAACAAAAGGTCAACGTCAATAATATTATTGAACCCAGATAGAAAAACAGAGGAAATCCGGAAATCGTTTTTCTTAATATCGGAGATAATGTCCGTTTTATTTTTGTAATGTACTCCAGTTGAGGCAGCCCTTTGCCAATGAGGTAAAATCCGACATGGGCTGTACGATCCTCAGGTCCGTTTAATTCAGCTCCTTTTTTGGCTAGCTCTATCGATTTATGTGCTACTTCAATTTCAGAAAAGCTGCATTTTTTTGCAATTCTTTCTATAACATGCCGGTAATGATCACGTGTTTTAAAATCCATTGAGATGTATGCTTCTGAAGGGTCCTCGTGCAGCACCTGTTCCACATGGCTCATCGATTCTACAAAATCACGCCAGTCCAAAGCGCTCAGGAAACGAAGGCTGCCTATGCTGTTACTGATAGAAACCTGATCAGCAGCCTGTTGCTGGTTCCCATACTGAATTAACCGGACTATAGTCTGATTTGATTCGGAAAGCCGCTGTTCAATCCAGGTCAATGGAAATGCCAGGGCCGGACTTTTTCCCTGTAAACGACGGACAAATTCGGAAACGAAAGGTGTTGACATAGGAGGATCAGACCTTGCCATATCAGCAATCACAAGGATCAGACTCTTTGGGTCCTTTTCTGCTATTTCTGTCATCTTGTCAGCCCACGAATCAGCCAGTTCTCTGTCGATTCTGCCAGAGGCTACCCTGACGGCAATGCGACGAAGGTTTTCGATAAGAGACAACCTCAACATTATGGGAATTGCCCATAATTCCCCCAATTTCAGAGTGGCTATTGTTTGATATGCAGTTACAAAACGGTGCAGGCTATCGGGATCAACATGTCCCTCTCCGTGAGATATGATTTCTTTTGCAATATCGTAAACACGGGGTAGTCCGGCAGAAGGGCCATTAAGTAAACGGGGCAATTCCTTACTATATCCCTTTGGCAAATGTCTTCTACCGGTACGTATCTGCTCTTCAATTAAATAAAAATTATCAAGCAGCCATTCCCCGGCGGGTGTAATTTGACGATTGCCCTTCACTGCTTCTGAAACAAGTTCGTGCACTTCCAGCAGTATAGCTTCATTTTCTGCAAGACGGGAAAGCAGGTCCTGGTCAGGATCAACTTTTGGATCCAGAATATGTAAACCAGCCAGGGTTTTGCCATGCTGCTCCATTTGTTCATTACTAAATAATTCAGACCGCAGGGGTGGTTCCCCGTCGGCATATTTTTGCGAAGGGTCACTTTCCCACAAATGGGATTTCAAACGGTGCAATGATTCTTTAATTAAGGCAGGCCTTATCCTCATAGTATCCGCTTTTTATCTTCTCAGCATTTTAATTTATTGTAAAGTTGATAATATAAATGTGGACATTATTACACTTTTCTGAAAAAAAAATTATATAATTCACACACTGAAGAAAATTATTCAGTGATGAACTATGTTACGACACGTCACAGGTGGAAAAGTGTGAATGATGTTCTTGTTGAAGACGGTCTTTTCTGTGTTTAAAAATTATTGTCCAAACCGATATCCGATTGAAAGGCCGAAACCTGTATTCTTGTATGACCTTTTATCATTAGCAATCCAGCTATATTCAGAGTTTATTTTCAGAAGTCCGAGCTGGGCATTCAGCTGGCAGAAGATCCCATTTGATAATTCATATCCGAAGAAGATATTTGCACCGGCATCAAAAGGTTTGTAATAGGCATTATCGATCAGATCACTCAGCGCTGAGACACTGCTTTTGAATTTTACTTTCCGTTCATAGGAAAGAGATCCAAAATCGGAATTCTCCTTTCCCATGATACCGAAAGCAATGTAAGGTCCAAATCCAAGGAGAATATGCCCTTTGCCTAACAATGGTCTGTACAACAGGTTTAATGGCATTTCAAGATAAGACAATCTTGTGGTGGTAGCATAATCACCTGATGCTTTGGTGGGTGGGGAAAAGAAGTCATTCTTTGCTCCCTTGACAGAAAAAAGGAGTCCGGGTTGAAAATAAAAGTCAGGTGCTATCTGAATATTTACATTAACTCCTGCATGTAGTCCTGTTATTAGAGCATTTTCAAGCTTCTCGTTATTGCCATCCTTCCCATTTATATTCTGCAAATTGATACCTCCCAGGATGCCAAAGCCTATCTGAGCCTGAAGAGCTAATGTTGAAAGAATAAAGATTGCTGATAAAGTAAGTAATTTCGTTTTCATTTCCATATAATATTAAGATTATCAATTTATTATTTTAACCTGGTTATTTCTATTGCCCGGCTTCTTTCTTAGCTTCAGCAATCATTTTCTCATTTGCAGAGATCAGAAATTCAACTCTGCGGTTCTGTGTGCGCCCGTCTGCCTTTGCATTGTCATATTTTGGCACAGTTTCTCCAAATCCTTTAATAGTAAGGCGATTGTCTACAATATTCTTACTGGACAGATAACCCCGTACTACATTTGCCCGCTTCTCAGATAAGTTCTGATTATACGATACACTCCCTTTAGAGTCTGTATGACCCTGCACTTCAATATTAGTATCAGGATAGGAGTTAAGGACTTTAACCAGTTTGTCAAGGCTTATTTTAGCGTCATCTGACAAATTTGATTTATCAAATGCAAACAGAACATTACTGTTGAATTCCACAACGATTCCCTCACCTACCCTTTCAACCTTTGCATCAGGAACGGTTTTCTTTATTTCCTCAGCCTGTTTGTCCATCTGATTGCCAATTATGGCACCTGCACCGCCTCCAACAGCAGCGCCGATTATTGCACCCAGAGCAGTATTACCTGAAGCCCTGCCAATTACCGCGCCCATTGCACCACCGGCTGCTGTGCCGACAACAGCGCCTTTCTGCGTTTTGTTCCATGAAGCGCAACCTGATAAAAGGAAAGCTGCACTTAATACAATAATTAAACTCATTCTTATTTTTTTCATTATAGATGTATTAGGTTATTTAAAACTCCCTTACTGAAAATTTCCAGTTTGTGTACAATTGGAAGCAGGCAGACCGGCAATTTTCATGTTGATAAATAATTTTCGAAAGATAGGTTCAATAAAACTTTATAGTGTTACACAACTTTTTATAAGAATTACATAATTCACACATTCTGAATGACATAATCACCCATTTTAAAAATAACAAGGTTACACATCATGCAGCATAAACAGATACCAGATCCGATCCCTGGCAGGATTGTCAGGAATGTGTGAATGATGTAATTTATTCTCATAGTTATGTAACTCATAAGCCTGCATACGACTGTACATTTACACAATTAAATTTCACTTCACAAATAAGTATGGTTGACCTGGTATTGACTTTAAGGGTTCATCGGGGGTTCCATGCGACCTTTGAAACTATAAATTTAAGAACATGAAACCCACATGATTGATCCAATCATAAACACAAATGAATGTAATTCATTTTCAATCATGTGTGGTTCCATCAGACCATTAAAAATAAATTATATACTGATGAAAAAAATTTTCTTCTTATTATTTATCGCTTGTCTTCTGACAGGATGTGTGTTGAATTTGCTGACCGGTCGTAAACAGCTGAGCCTGGTAAAAGAATCAGATTTACAGTTAATGGCCACAAGTCAATACAAAACATTTTTAAATGAAAATAAGGTATTAAACTCTGGCAGCAATAGAGATGCTGCGACAGTTGACCGTGTCGGAGCCCGAATTGAAAATGCAATTACGAAGTATTATAAAAACCAGGGAAAGGGATCGATGTTGGAAGGCTATAAGTGGGAATTCAACACGATTGAAAGTAAAGAAATCAATGCGTGGTGCATGCCTGGCGGAAAAGTAGTTGTATACACCGGGTTACTGCCTGTTACTCAAAATGAAGCATCTCTCGCAATTGTAATGGGGCATGAAATAGCCCATTCCGTTGCCAAACATGGGAACGAAAGAATGAGCCAGGCCATGGTCCAGCAAATGGGAGGTATGGCATTGGAGGTAGCTCTGGCTCAAAAGCCTCAGGAGACACAGGATCTGTTCATGACGACCTATGGTATTGGAAGCGAAGTTGGAGCTATGTTACCATGGTCACGACAACAGGAAACGGAAGCTGATCAATATGGACTTATATTCTCAGCCATGGCGGGTTACGACCCAAGGGAGGCAATTCCCTTCTGGCAAAGAATGTCAACAGCAGGTGGAGCAAGTCCGCCGGAATTTCTAAGCACGCACCCTTCTGATGAAACAAGATTAAGAAAACTGAAACAATTCATACCGGAAGCAATGAAATATTATACTAACCCCAATTAATTGCAAGTATCCGCGACAAGATAACGAATTACGGAATCTTATCTGCTCACTGATAGTTTTGGATTTGATATTTTTTATTTATTTTGTATAAACATATTATTATATTCTGACCCGATTCCCCTTTATTAAAATAGTAGAATTATTCATTTGTAACCTTTTATGATGCATCACCCGGGAAAGAAATATTACTGATGTATTACAGGATTAATGATTTTTAATATTTACGAGTGAAAACCAGCAAACCAAAATCAAAAGTATCAGCAAAAAGAAAGACCTCTTCTAAAGTAACTGATATGTTTCCGATAATTGGTATCGGAGCATCGGCCGGGGGACTTGAAGCATTGGAGCAATTTCTGAGTAATGTACCTGAGAACAGCGGGATGGCATATGTTGTTATTCAGCATCTTGATCCGACACAAAAAGGGATGTTACCGGAATTATTGCAGAGAATTACCAGAATGAAAGTGCACCAGGTAACAGACCGTATGCCAATTAAGGTAAACTCTGTTTATGTAATCCCTCCCAACACGAGCATGTCTATATTAAATGGAGTGCTTCACCTGTTTGAGCCAATTGAAACAAGAGGAATGCGTCTCCCTATTGATTTCTTCTTCCGCTCTCTGGCAGATGACAGAAAGGACCTTAGTATTGGTGTTATTCTTTCCGGAATGGGATCTGATGGCAGTATAGGACTCCGCGCCATAAAAGAAAAAAACGGAATAGTGATGGTGCAGGATCCTTCTGATGCTAAATTCGACAGTATGCCCCGGAGTGCCATGGATTCTGTGTTGATTGATATAAAGGCTTCAGCCAGAGAATTGCCGGCAATGCTTGTTGAATACCTTAAGCATATCCCTGCTATAAGATCAGATCTGGATATAGAGATAAAAGATAAGAGTTCTCTGGAAAAGATTATTATTCTGCTGCGGACACATACAGGGAACGACTTTTCATTATATAAGAAAAATACGTTGTACCGTCGTATAGAAAGACGCATGAGTGTCCATAAAATTGATAAAATTGTTTCATATGTCCATTTTTTGCAGGTAAATCCCAAAGAAGTAGAGATCCTTTTCAAAGAATTATTGATTGGCGTAACTAATTTCTTTCGTGATATTGCAGTATGGGAAAAATTGAAAGAAACAGTTTTTCCAGCTATAATATCTAATATTCAGCCAGATTCAATATTACGTGCCTGGATTCCCGGGTGTTCTACAGGTGAAGAGGCATATTCATTGGCTATCGTATTTAAAGAGGCACTGGAAAAGACTAATCCGCATGGAGGCTATTCGTTGCAGATATTTGCTACTGATATCGACGCTGACGCAATTGAGATTGCCAGAAAAGGTGTATACCCTGTAAATATTTCTGCCGATATATCTCCAGATCGTCTTAATCGCTATTTTATTTCATCAGATGAAGGCTATCGGATCAAAACTGAAATAAGAGAAATGGTAGTTTTTGCACAGCACAATGTCATCCTGCATCCTCCTTTTACCAGGATCGATATCCTTTCGTGCCGTAATCTGCTGATTTACATGGATGCTGAGTTGCAAAAAAAACTTATAGGATTGTTTTACTATAGTATTAACCCTGATGGAATAATGCTTCTTGGCAGCTCCGAAACGCTTGGAAACCAGAGTCATCTTTTTACTCCTGTGGATGTTAAACTGAAAATTTACAAAAGACCCCTTTCCAATCATTTACCTGAATTATTTGATTTTCCCTCTTCATTTTCCAGATCTAAATCATCTATTACTGAAAAACTGACAGTTGAGACGCCAGGCTTGAATATTCAGACACTTGCCGATCAGCTCTTATTACAGAATTATGTCACCTTCCGGTATATTGGTAAATGATTATGGCGATATCATTTATATTCACGGACATACTGGAAAATATCTCGAACCGGCAGTAGGTAAAGCCAACCTTAATATTTTTGCAATGATCCGGGAAGACTTGCGCCACGAATTTCATCATGCCTTCCGCAACGCTGTTAAGAAAAAAGAAACTGTTGTTTTGCGTAATATTAAAATAAAAACAAATGGTAGTTCACAAACCTTAAATATTGACATTAAATGGATTGACAAACCGGGGCTTTTATACGGCACTTTAATGATTATCTTTACTGATGTTAAGGAGACCACTGATATCCCTTTACCTTCAAAAACAAGTAAAAAAGCTTTAAACAGCATCAGGGAAAAGGAGCTTGAAACCGAGTTACAGCGCATGCGTGAATTAATGCATAATACTCTTGAAGAAATACAAACTTCACAGGAAGAACTGAGATCAACAAACGAGGAATTACAATCCACAAATGAAGAACTGCAGTCTACAAATGAAGAACTTACTACCTCAAAAGAAGAAATGCAAAGCCTGAATGAAGAACTTCAAACTGTAAACGCTGAATTGCAGGCCAAAGTTGATGAATTTTCACGGGTTAACAATGATATGAAGAATCTGCTTAACAGCACGGAAATCGCTACCCTGTTTCTCGACAAAGAATTAAATATCCGTCGCTTTACAATGCAGGCTACTAAAATTTTCAAGCTGATAAAAAGCGACATCGGGCGACCTTTTACCGACCAGGTATCAGATCTGATTTACCCCGGACTGGAAGCTGATACCCTGGAAGTATTGCGAACACTTGTTTTTATTCAAAAAGAAATACCTGCCAGGGACGGGCGGTGGTTTTTAGTTCGTATAATGCCTTACCGCACTTCCGATGATAGAATAGACGGACTGGTCATCACCTTCATCAATATCAGCGATCATAAGAAGATAGAAGAAAAATTACTCAAAAGCGAGAAGTTGAATCATCTTCTTTTAAGAGCCTCTCCGGATATAAGAATAATTTTATCAAATGAATTTAAAATACTTGAGCTTAATAATGATGCTGAATTATTTTTAGGTAAAAAACGCGAGGATTGCATAAACCAGAATTTTATTCAGATGTATATCCATGAAACATCACAAATAAGCACCAAAAAAAATATAAAAATGTTGCTGTCGAAAGGATTAAATGACAAATTAAAAATGAAGGTAAAAACCGCCGATGGGAATTTGAGGGTGGTGGAATGTTCTATATCCTTATTGCTCAATAAACTGAAAACAGCAGATGGAATGATATTATCAATTAAAAAATAACAGAAACATGAGTAAGAAAGTTAAGAATCTTACAGAGAATCAATTACTGCGTGCTAAAGCTGAAGAAAAACTGAAAGAAAACCACAAAAAAGCAACTGTTCCGGTCTCGGAAGCTGATACTAAAAAGCTCCTTTACGAATTACAGGTGCACCAGATAGAATTAGAAATGCAAAAGGAAGAGTTGCAGAGAGCTTATGAAACAGCAGAAACAGCTCTGAAAAAATATACAATGTTGTACGATTTTGCTCCGATGGGTTATTTTACTCTGGATAAGGATGGCAGTATCTGTGAGCTGAATTTTACTGGTGCTGAAATATTAGGCGATAAACGGTTTAGTCTGATAAACAGCAATTTTAAGCTATTCATTTCAAAAGAGTCACAGTCTGTATTTAACGAATTTTTTAGGAAAATTTTTACAAGTAATGCTAAAGAATCATGTGTAGTTAAGCTTGGTTATGACAATAACCCTTTATGCCTGGCATATATGGAAGGAATTGTAACTGGCGATGACAGAAAGTGCCTTTTATCGGTTGTTGACATATCAGGGCTAAAAAAACTGTTCACTGCATAAAATCGATTATAGGATATCCCTTTTAGTTGTGAAGTTGAACAAGTGAAAGAATTTTTCATTCAAGACGATTATCCCTTCGCCCGGAGAATGAATGAATTATGTAAATGGTCTCTATAATTGTGTAACACTTTATTATTAATCTTATCTGAATTATCTCTTGTTCTCTTATTATTGCTGATTATCAGCTTAATGCCTTAAGTACGAAGTTTATCAGCCAGAGGCTGATATGTGAAAGATGTAACTTTTTCCAGTAATTATGTAACTCTTTTTTTTCAACTTAACCTATCTTTCGTTTAAACTCATAATAATAAAATGCGATATGAAAAAAATCGGGTATCTCCTCATTCTTGTTGGTTTAGTCTTGACCATTTTTACAACTGTTACTTTCTTCTCAAGAGAAAGAGTAGCAAAAATCGGTGATATTAATATCACGGCAAACAAAAGACACAACCTTAAATGGTCTCCACTGGTCGGAATTGCAGTAATGGCTATTGGCGGAATTGTTGTTTGGCAATCTCCCAAGAGCTAATTGAAAAATGATACTATTGTGACAGATAGTATCGTATAGGAATTATCAGATCATGAATTCCGCTTTTTTAGCTTAATTCGGTAGAATTTAAATGCTACCTAAACACTTTACATTTAAGCATACAATTATTTGAGATGTTTCAACAAACTCAAAAAAAAATAAGATGTTTAACAAAAAAATTGTGCTTAAAGCACTTCAGCAAACCTGGGCATTGGAAGGTAATCCCGGATGTAACACAAATAAAACCGTAGATGATCAGAGTAGCGTTACATCACGGTTGATTTATGATATTTTTGGCGGGGAAATCCTGAAGACCGGGAAGAAAAAAGGCTGGTATTTTTATAACCGAATCGACGGTGAACGTATTTATTTTGCGTTACCAGAAACTGATAAATCATACCATGAAAGTCGTTTTCAAGACCTTTCTTCCACTCCCGAGGAGACTCGTAATTATTTTGCACTGGAAGATTATTCAACCTTTTACATGAGGTTTATCAAGGTCTTCGAAGAGATTGTCGGCCTTAAGAAGTACCAATATGAAGCAGCAGTCTGATTATTTCTTTCTCAATAAGAAATTGGTCATAGCAATCTCAGATATGCCTTTTTTAACCTCAGAATAAATACTGAAATTTTCTTCTTGAGGGGCGTTTTCCTGAAAATGAATAAAGCTATAATTGAAAGAATAATACTTGTAATAATCATAATAAATTTCTCTCCCCATGATCATCACTAAGAATTACTCTTACACGGGGAATAAGAATAGTTTGGTTAATAATTCAGCTTATTGATCTTTCTTTATACTCTTTCTTCAGAGAACTGAAGATCTCCTTAACTGAGGAAATTTTAGTCGCCCTGAACGCATTACTCCCGGCGAAAGCAAAGCCATTCTCAAAATTACCCTTAAGAGCATTTATAAGTGCAATGATTATACAGTAAGGGCTTTTTGTAATGTCACATGTCTTAATACATTTAAAGGGACATTTTTTGGGTTGTTTTTTACCATCTTTAACTTTTTTTATAAAGCCCGAAATAATAGCCCGGCCGGGCATGCCTACCGGACTTTTTATTATTTCAATGTCCTTTTCAGCGGCATCGATGTAAGCCTGTTTAAAAGCCTGCGGGGCATCACATTCATAGGTAGTCACGAACCTGGTTCCCATCTGAACACCTGATGCTCCCAGCTTCATTATGTTATTAATATCTTCTCCTGTGTAAATACCGCCTGCTGCAAAAAGGGGTATTGCCTGATCATACTTCTCCTCAAAAGACTTCAGCTCATTAACGATTTCCGGAACAAGCTTTTCAAGAGCATAGTCATCATCCGCAATCTGTTCCTCCTTAAAGCCAAGATGGCCACCTGCTTTTGGTCCTTCAACAATAATAGCATCTGGCAGATAGTCGTAATTTGCTTTCCACTTCTCACAGATTATCCTGGCTGCTCTTGAAGATGAAACTATGGGTATAAGTTTTGTAATACTGTCTTTCTTTAAAAAGGAGGGTAAATCGAGCGGAAGTCCTGCGCCTGCAATAATAATATCTACCTTTTCAGAGATGGAAGTCTTTATCATATCCACAAAATTCGTCATGGCTACCATGACATTAACTCCAATTACTCCAAGTGTTTTCTCTCTTGCTTTACGTATTTCTTCTTTCAAACCATAAATACTTGCATCAAGAAAGTTTTCAGAATAATCCTTGTACAACAGACCGAGTCCTGCGCTTGAGATCACTCCTATCCCACCTTCGTTTGCAACTGCAGCAGCCAGGCCTGAAAGAGAAATTCCGACTCCCATTCCACCCTGAATTACAGGGACTGCAACCGAAAGATTTCCAATTTTTAATGATTTCATTTACCGCTGTTTACAATTTTCAATTTAAATCCTTTTACGACGTTCTCTGCGTCTCTTTCCGTCTTCTCTTTGCAGGTTTCCTGTCAGACCATCTGACCGGTTTTTTTCCTGAATATTCAACCTGTCCCTGATTATCATTTTTCTCCTTGGCGATCTCCACTGCAACTCGTCTATCCATAAACTTTGCATTATTCAATGCTCCGATAAGGCTGTCGGCATTACGCTCTTCAACTTCAAAGAAGGAGAAGGTCTTTAAAAGATCTATCTTCCCGATCTGAATTTTTCTTCCTTTAGTGTTTTTATTTACGAGCTCTATAAGTTGTTCCGGATAAAAGCCATCTGATTTTCCGAGATTTATAAAGAGCCTTTTATAATTACCAGGGTATAGTTCATGGGAGTCTTTTCTTCCCGACCTGCCCTGACTGCTATCTCTTTCAGGGACCGGTTCAATAAGGTCTTCCCCATGACGGTAATCATTGAGGAACCTGTCAAATTCGAGAGAGACCACCCTTCTGAGCAGCTCTTCCCTGTCCAGATCTGTTAGTTTCAGCTTTATTTCAGGCAGGAAGTTTTCTATCTCCTGATGATCGGTTGCAACATTTTCCAGTTTTTTGACCCAATTGAAAAGCTGTCTACCGCAGATCTCTTTTCCTGACGGAATAGGCATAGCCTTAAAAGGTTTTTTAACCTGTCTTTCTATTTTCTGGAGAGTTTGCTTGTCTTTCATGTGAACAAGCGAAACAGAAATTCCTGTTTTCCCGGCTCTTCCTGTTCTGCCGCATCTGTGTGTATAAATCTCCGGATCATCAGGCAGGCTGAAATTAATAACATGAGTCAGATCATCCACATCCAGTCCGCGTGCAGCAACATCAGTTGCTACCAGCAGGTGGAGGTTTCGTGATCTGAATTTCTGCATTACAGCATCGCGCTGGGATTGTGAAAGATCACCGTGGAGTGCATCGGCATTATAACCGTCATTTATCAGTTTTGATGCAACTTCCTGGGTCTCTTTCCGGGTCCGGCAAAACACAATTGCATAAATATCCGGTTCAAAATCAGCAATGCGTTTCAGTACTTTATATTTATCACGTGCATGCACCAGATAGTAAATATGACTTACATTTTCAGCCGATGAGTTTTTTGTTCCAATAGTAATCTCTATTGGATGATCCATGTATTTCCTTGCAATCGATGCTATTTCCGGGGACATAGTAGCTGAAAACAGCATTGTTCTTCTGCCTGTAGGTACCTCCTCAAGAATTTCATTTATACTATCAAGGAATCCCATGTTAAGCATTTCGTCAGCTTCATCGAGGATCACTGTGCTGACGTGAGACAATCTTGCTGCTCCACGTCCTATCAGATCGATCAGTCTTCCAGGAGTGGCAACGATTATATGAGCACCTTTTTTTAATCCTCGTATCTGGTTTTCAATACTTGCACCGCCATAAACTGCAAGAATCCTGAGGTCACCTGTGAATCTGGCATAATCACTAAGATCTCCTGTGATCTGAATGCAAAGTTCACGGGTCGGGCAAAGTATAAGTGCCTGTGTATAGTTTTTTTCTGTATCGGTTGCCTGAACAAGAGGTAGTCCGAAGGCTGCTGTTTTTCCGGTTCCTGTTTGTGCAAGAGCGATAATATCAGTCTCATTCCCAAGCATTAGCGGGATCACTTTTTTCTGTACGGGCATAGGTTGTTCAAACCCCAGTTCCTGAATTGATTTCAGAATACCGGGAGTGAATCCCATTTCTTCAAACTCTATCATTAAAACATTTTATGTTGTGATTCCGGGAGCGATGGATTTGTTATCCCGGCTGAAATGAACTCAAATACAGACTGGGCAAATTGTCTGGCAACGCTTTGTGGAAACCACTTTGTTAATTAGGGGGCAAAGGTAATCAAATTATCAAGATTGCATCATAATTCTTCAAATAGTTTGACATTTGTGGCTTATTATAATCCTGTACCTCATCTTCATAAATATGATATGAATTATTGCCAGTCTCATTTCAAAATGGCTAAATTTGCTGTAATGATAATGATTATTCATTGAACCCTTAAACTCATAATTATGACACCTTCAACAATCCGAAAAAGAGTTGTCCGGGCTCTATCCCGGAGGCAAATGCTTAAAGCACTTGCCGGATTACCTTTCATTCCTTTATTCAGTGATATATTCGGGAAAAAATTACCCGAAGCAGTTCCCGATATACCTGTCAGGGCTACTGTCAAAGAAGATTATCAACAGGTAAAGGAACTCAAAGGAAAATTGCCTGTAGGAAAACTTGGCAACCTCAGCGTAAGCAGAGTTATAATGGGGTGTAATCCGATCATTGCCTGGGCTCATGCACGTGATCTTGTTTATACTAACCGGCTGATGAAAGCATACAATACTGAAGAAAAAATAATTCAAACCTATAACATTGCAGAGCAAGCCGGAATAAATACCTTTTTAACGACTACTGAACCTCTTCCGGTTTTTAATAAATATAAAGAACAATATAATGGCAAAATGCAGACGATCTGTATGGGAACCCTGCCTGAGAAGGACCTTTTCTCAAATATAAACTTAGCTATCGATAGCGGGGCAGATGCTATTTATATCCATGGAAGAGTCTGTGACACTTATATCAGGGCCGGTAATATGGAAGGGCTTTTTAAAGCTATTGACCACATTAAAAAACAGGGTCTGCAGGCCGGAGTAGGTGCACATTGTCTTGAGACGATCATTGAATGTGAAAAGAAAGAATTCCCTGCCGACTTTTATATGAAGGCATTCCATCACGATAAATACTGGTCGGCTCTTCCGGCAGAGAACCGCGAACCATACATTGAAATAGGTCCCAATTTTACAGAGCATAACAAATATTGTGATAACATGTGGGATCTGCACCCCGACCGCACGGTTGAATTCATGAAAAGTGTCAGAAAACCTCTGATTGCCTTTAAGGTATTGGCAGCCGGAGCCATTCATCCGAGAGTCGGCTTCCGTTATGCTTTCGAGAACGGGGCAGATTTTGTCTGTGCGGGGATGTTCGACTTCCAGGTTATTGAAAACGTAAACTTAACTTGCGATATACTTATAGGTCTGAAGGACCGTAAGAGAGAATGGTTTTCGTAAGCTGATCCTTCAAGGGCAATCACTGGAACAATCCTCCCAGAAGCGATCCTGCTTCTTTGCCCCTGTTCCTGCTAAAAGGAGCAAGCGCTCTGATCAGTTTACGGATCGGCATCGATTGCAGCCAGACTTTACCGGTTCCCTTCATCGTGGCCAGGAAGAGACCTTCTCCTCCGAAGACCATCGATTTCAGGCTGCCGACTGGTTCAATATCGAAATCCAGAATTGGTTCATACGCGACGACACACCCGGTATCTATCCGTAGAATTTCGCTGTTAAGCTGTTTCTCAATGACTGTACCACCGGCATGTATAAATGCTTTACCGTCACCCTCCACTTTCTGAAGAATAAAACCTTCACCACCAAGCAGTCCGGATCCGATCTTCTTGTTCAGTGTGATCGAAAGTTTTGTTCCGTAGGCCGCACAAAGAAAACCGTCTTTCTGAACGATAAGGGAATTCCTCACATCTTTCAGATCAATGGGAATGATAGTCCCGGGATAGGGCGCAGCAAAAGCCACTTTGCTCTTAACCGAACCGCGATTTGTAAAATGGGTCAGGAAGAGAGATTCCCCGGTGAGAATTCTGGATCCGGCCTGGAAGAGCTTTCCCATCACACCCTGATCGGGTTCTGTACCATCACCCATTCTGGCTTCATAGGTTATGCCCTGTTCCATATAAACCATGGTCCCGGCTTCAGCAATAACGGTCTCTGAAGGATCCAGTTCCACCTCAACAAACTGGATATCGTCACCAAAGATCTTGTACTCAATTTCGTGTGAGATCATTTTAAAGTTATTTAGTTATTAAAATTATATCAAAATAAAACAATCTTATTAATATTCAAATATACCCCATAAAACATGATGGGAAACATTGAATACATCATTTATTCCAATTTGCGACTATTAAAACATTTCCGTAGCTGATTGCTTCAGCTTTTACAAACGACAGCCAGCTTATTTCCTTAACTGTCAACGGGATGAGGTTAAACCTTCTTATGTTTCCGGTTGTCGGGTTTCAAATGGTTACATCAAACTTTTTTCAATCAATCGGTAAGGCGAAAGTATCGATATTTCTCTCCCTGACAAGGCAGGTATTATTCCTTATCCCGGCTCTTTTAATACTCCCCCGCTTCCTGGGACTGAACGGTGTCTGGCTTGGCAGCCCGGCTGCTGATATTACATCATCGGTTCTCACGTTTTTAGTACTCAGGTGGCAGATCGGTAAACTGAAAAACTGAGAGAATTAAATGGCGTGATGGTGAGAGGATATAGAGTGCATTACTGCATGACCGAAGAATGACCTATTGTACAATTTTTTTTGTCAAAAATCCGTACCTTAACATGATGAAAAAATCTCTCATACTATGAAAATAAAAACAGTTTTTATAGGTGCAATAGCACTTTGGTCCTTCACATTAACTCTTTCAGGTCAGAACAAAGACAAAGCTTTGTTCAGGGAATCCAAACCGGGATTCTACCAGAACTCTATCCTTAAGGATGACAGGATGGTAAGGGAAAAAAAGGAACCGGAGGAAGTCAGAAAGAGTTTTACCGTTGACCTGTCATCAGCCTCGCTGCCGAACAAGATGGATCTGTACATGATAATCGATTGGCATAATCTTCCTGTCTCACAGGGCAATACAAGTACATGCTGGTCGTTCAGTACTACATCCTTTCTTGAAACCGAAGCTTACCGTATCAATAAAGTAAAGGTCAAGCTTTCAGAAATGTACACTGTGTACTGGGAGTATGTTGAGAAGACAACGGAATATGTCCGTACCAGGGGGAAATCGGCTTTTGCAGAAGGATCTGAAGCCAATGCTGTGACACGTACCTGGACTAAATATGGAATTGTGCCGGAAAACGTTTATACAGGATTGACAGGTGGAAGAATTTACCATAACCATGCTGATATGTTCAGGGAACTGAGTCAGTATCTGCAGTCGCTCAAAGCTGCATCATCATGGAATGAAGAGGCAGCTATATCAACTGTAAAATCAATAATGAATCACCACATGGGCGAGCCCCCGGCCAGGATCACCGTTAATGGTAAGCAGATAACGCCTTTGCAGTATCTGACAGATGTGATTAAGATCGTTCCAGACGATTATGTGGACATACTTTCATATACCCAGCAGCCTTTCTATAAACAGGTCGAATATGAAGTGCCTGACAACTGGTGGCACAGCAGTATTTATTACAACGTACCCCTAGATATTTTCATGTCGGCCTTAAAAAATGCGGTCCGGCAGGGTTACACAGTCAGTATCGGAGGAGATGTTTCTGAACCTGGCTTAGACCGGACAATGCAAGTCGCCGTTGTCCCCGACTTTGACATCCCTTCGGCTTATATCAACGACGATGCCCGCCAGATGCGTTTTACAAATCAGACCACAACTGATGATCACGGGATGCACCTTGTCGGATACCTGGAGAAAGACGGGAAGGACTGGTATCTGATAAAAGACTCCGGTTCAGGTTCGCGTAATAACGACGAAAAAGCTAAAGAGTTCGGGTACTATTTCTTCTCCGAAGATTATATCAGGCTCAAAATGATGGATTTTATGGTCCACAAGGATGCCGTGAAAGACCTGCTGAATAAATTCCGGTAGAGGTCCTGAAAATAGCTCAACCAAGGCGGTTCAGGATCCTGATCATTTCTGCCTGATGATAATAAACGATCTAAAAAGAGATCCCTAAATTAAGGCTTATGGAGCCGGCGTTTTTCTTGTAATTGTTTGTAAAGGGATCAGTATCTGAATATTCCAGCTTCTGCAGCTCATATGCTATCCCTGCAAATATTGCAAATCTGTCGGATAGATTAAACCATATACCTCCTGAAGTACTTAGAAATAATCCCTCCTGCCTTGGCTCTTCTGTACCGTATGCTGCCGAATTACCTATGTCGAATGCCAGATAAGGCGTAATGGTCTTTTCCGAGAAAGTCGTCCGCAGATCTATAAATACCGGTATCTGTTTATTGGGAGAAACAAGGTACCAGTTCGTATTATTCTCTAAGAATAAATGGCGGTAACCTATACCAAGACCTAAAGAAAAATAAGGACCAATCTTAAATCCATTGATAAAATTAAACCGGAAATTATTTATCCCATAATTTCCGACTCCGAGGCCATAACCTATTTCAATGATCCCCCTGTACCATTTCCGGCGTCTGACATTCTGTGCATTCTGTGCATAATAATTATCGATAGTCACAGGATAATTATTACTCGTGGCCGCCGGATAAGTCTGGTTAACTGAGTATTTCCCGGATTCCTGTACACTCTGTGTCGTTTTTGTTTCCTGCTTAACCTGTGATTCCTGCCTGGCCTGCGTTTCCTGATTAACCTGTGTTTCCTGTTTAACCTGAGTTTCCTGACCAGGCTGTTCTGCAGGCCGGCGTTGAGGACTATCGATGACACGGGCTTTCGGTCCGGGTTTTACCGGTTGTTTTTGTTGTGTTGTTTCGACTGGCTGGGTCGTCTGAACAGGCTGAGTTGTTTGTGTCTGTTGAGTAGTTTGTGCTGGTTGTGTGGTTTGTGTTTGTTGTGTTGTCTGTGTAGTTTGTGTCGTATTTTGACTCTGATCTGTCTTATCAGACTTATCTTTCCGGGCAATACGATTGAACACATAATAATAAACCGATCCGTCTGCCGGCAGACTGCCTGAAACATATCTGACCGGCACTTTCCAGTAACCATCTCTTTCTGTCAGAACATCTGTTATATTGAAAACATTGATCCGTTTCCCTTCATTATCGGCAAGCATTATTTGCCCCCTGCCGGTAGCTCCTGTGGTATCATCCCACGTGGAATACCATCTGCTCTGATCTTCTCCCTTTAAGTCTTTATCATCAACAAAAATAAATGTGACTTCTGCAACTGAGCCATTATTGTATGTGAATACACCTTCACCCGGATCTTTATCTTCAGTGAGTCTGCTGAATCTGTATCCGATACTCCGTTTCACCCCTGAACTTCCCGGAGTGATCCGGACAGTCGGTGTTTCCTGGTCCTTTTTATCAGGATTTTTGCTTACCGGTCCTCCCTGATCCTTCTTCCGGGTTGTATCGGAAGTGGTAATTTTCTGTGCAGGAACATTATTGTTTACAGCCAGCAAGATCAACAGAGCGATAAAACATTTCATTATTCTCATTTTTCCGGAGTATATCTATGATAAAACTAAAATGAAAATTACGTATCTGCAACAGAAAGAGTTATGAGATAATTACAATCCAAAAATGTTATTAACAGAGTTTTATATGTACGGGGAAAAAAAATTTCTATATTTACTCCCTTTAAAAGAAATTAATTATTATAATAATCTGATAATCTGAACAAAAATGAACAACAAAGTATTAAGGAAAATAGCAGGGATACTTATTATCACTGCCGCTATCGTTACAGACCTGAATGCACAGGAACGAAATGATGTGATAAAGGCTTACAATGAAGGAGCCAAAGCAATGCAAACAGATCTCCCCGCTGCAATTAAGGCATTCGAGAACGTGATTGTACTCTCTGATAAGGTTGGTGAGACCGCCAATGATCTAAAGCAAAAAGCCATACAGGTATTACCCGGTTTGTATTATAAGGCTGCTGCTAACAGCATCAATGAAAAAAAACCGGTGCCTGAGATAATACTGGCTGCAAAGAAAGCTGCCGCTTCTGCTGAAAAAAATGGTACAGCAGCACAAAAGGAAAATGCACAAAAAATACTCGTGCAGGCTTACAGTACAATGGCAAACAGCTATTTTACCCAGAACGATTATGAGAATGCTTTACTTGCTTATGACAGTGTATTATCGGTAAACCCGGGCTATCTCACCGGTATTTATAATAAGGCTTTAATATATTTAAAACAAAATAATGCCGATGCGTTTGAGCAAACGATTGATTCTTTTATTGAAAAGGTGAAAAGTGCAAATGACGAAGAAAAAACAAAACAGGCATCCACAATGGCGCTTGAGTATTTTCGTGCTGCAGGATCACAGGCAAACCAGGCTGAAAAACTCGACGAGGCTCTAACGCTGCTTAACAAAGCTGCAAAATACGGCGACGACAAGGACCTTTTCTATTTCTTCGCCGATGTGTCTAACAAGCAGAAGAATTTCGACAAAGGAATAGAATATGCTCAGAAAGGACTGGATCTTGAGACCGGTGATGCTCCGGCCAAAGCCAAGTATTATTATCAGCTGGCTGTTGCGCAGGCTGGAAAAAATCAGACCTCTGCTGCATGTGCTTCATTTAAAAACGCGCTGTTCGGACCTTTTGCTGAAGCAGCCAAAGCTCAGAGGACAAATCTGAAATGCCAGTAGAGAGACATCAGGTATTTCAAACTGATTGACTTACACTTAGCCACAGCGAACTGTTTCTGTGTCCTTTCCGTGTCGATCCGTGTCAATCTGTGGTTAAAAAAAAGAATTCACCACGGAATTCACGGAGTCTCACGGAGTTGGACACGGAGTAACTCTAATATCTTATTGTTACAGTCAGCGTCGGCATTATCGGGAAAAGAGAGATGCTTTTGAAATAGCTCACGTTGTTGTACCAGTCGAACGACCTCTTTAAAATAGAATGTGTTATTATGATTATACACATTATACACATCGAAATCGATGAATATTGAATATTTCCTGTTGTAAATGCGCTGCCTGAGAGAAATATCCATCCGGTGATAATCGAAATACCTGATATTGTTCTTTGTATTATAGTATTTCCCGTACGATGTCTCATGCATGTATATTGTTGCCGGCAGACCTGAAGCATAAACCCAGTTTAGTCCGAAGCTGGTAGCCTCGTTCAGGTGATATCTCAGTGCAAGATTGAAGTTATGCGGCCTGTCGGAATTTGCCGGTATCCATATTAACCCCTGCGGTCCGCCCCACTGCTGCTTTGATCTTGAATAAGTATAGCTCATGGTACCTGTCAGCTTTCCTGTTGTTTTTATTATCCCCATCTCAAGGCCATAAGCCCAGCCTTCTATTACATCAAGTATTTCTGCAAAGGTTGTATCGTAAACAAAACTGGCTCCTGATTTGTAGTCGAGCATCCCTTTTATCTTTTTATAGTAAGCATCAAGCGACCACACATACTGGCTCTTGATCTGTCCCTGGAAACCTGCAGAAATAACATCTGTTACTTCCGGTTTAAACTCTTTTGATACAGGTATCCATAACATTGATCTCAATCCGGCATTCGTCCCCTCAACAGAATGATCAAACTGACTCAGCCTCACATATGTAATATGAGGAGAAATAGCCCCTCCGGTATTATAGGATAACCTTACCCGCGGTTCAGGTATTATGAAATGAGCATCTTTCAGAAAGGCTCCGGACATCCGCAGCCCGGCATCGAGCTGTAATTTGCGGGAAATATGATATGTCGATGAAAAGAATGCAGCAGGTTCGGCGACCTTTACGCCCTCTCCAAAGGAGTGTTCAATATCTTTTTCCCAGCTTAAATGGTTTACTGTAATATTTGGAGAAAAACTCCTTAAGCGGCCTGACAAGCCGGCTGACCAGGAGAATTTCTCACTATTACCCGAAACTGACGCAGAAGAACCTAAAATGTTCACAGTCGGAGAAAAAGTATAGGCTGTCTGTATCACATCGAAAAGGATCGCATTGACACGTTTTTCAGTCTGGTGAAATGCCTCGCGTCTTATTGAAAGCCTGTTATAGTTAAGATCAAACTTCCACTTCAATTTATTCCTTGCATGCGGCTCCCACTCAATAGCATGGACCTGGCTTTTCCAGTCGTTGGATAATCTATCAAGATTGAACAATATTGTATCGCCGGTCAATCCGCTTGTCTCGTTTTCCTGCTTTCCCTTGTCATAATTTCCAAAAAAGAGATAGTTAATTGTTCCAAATTTTTCACTGGAATGAGACACTTTCAGGAATCCGTCAAAGAATTTATAAGCGCTGTGCGGAAGATATTTCATTACATCTTCGGATAGGATCCTATTGAGGAAGGGGTAATACAGCCAATAATTTGAGTGTTTAAGTCCGGCTGCTATATTCAGGTTCAGTTTCGGGACCTGTTTTTCGGCAGTGATCCCTGAGGAAAGCATTCCAAGCCTTAGCTGAGCATGAAGAGTATCTGACTCCGGCTCTTTGAACCTGAGGCTTATAACTGAACTGGCGCCACCTCCCAGTTCTGCCGGGAAATAGTCTTTGAACAGTTCGGAATTTTCAAGAAAATCAAGGTCAATAGGAGAGATCATACCAAGGAAATGACCCGGAAGGAAAAAATAACACCCGGTGGAAAGGATTATATTCTGACCGGCGCTGCCGCCTCTCACGTAAATATCTGAACTGCCCTCTTTCCCGCTGACAACTCCAGGCATTAGCTGTAATGATTTCAAAAGATCGGGCTCGCTGAATAACCGAGGAGTTTCATGCATGGCAGCAGGAGTCAAAACCAGATTACCATGTTGGGTTATCCTGACGTTGTTTGTAACCTGTTCTCCCGTTACTGTTACCTCATCCAGCTCGAAGGGCAGCACCTGTACGTAGAGATTAATTACAGTGTCCGATCTGGCAGAAAACTTTATTGTCAGTGGTCGGTAGCCAAGGATCTGAGCTGATAATTGTTTTATCCCTGCGCTGCAGTTTAACGAATAGTCTCCGTTCAGATCTGTTGTGGTTGACCTGTTTCCGGGATTAATTGTTATTACACCATTACTTATTGTACGTCCTGTTTCTTTGTCAAACAGTTTCCCTCTGACTGAAACAGTCTGACTGAGAGCAGCAGATCCGGCTGATATAATTATGACCAGCCAAAGTGCAAATATGTTTTTTGTAAAGTATTTCAAAATGTACATTCTATATCTATGTAAATTTATGAAATAACCTGTATAGAATCGCATTCCGCAAGCCCTTCCTGCTTTTCCACTTTCTTTCTTCCGCCTTCCGCCTAAAAGAATGGATTATACATCCACCCTGTCTGACCAGAATAAACAATCAGGTCCCTGCTTCTGCACAATGCAATTATTCCATTTCCACCTACAATATTTCCGTTAAGATTTACCAGTTCAGAAAAAGGATCGTCAGCTCGTATATCATAAGTGTAAAGGCCTTTATAGAATAAATATGCTTCCTTAGGTATGGACATGAGTCGTACCCGGAAATACTCAATAAATGATGGGATATACTGTACATTGTCCCAATACGTCGATAATTTAATAGTACAATTTCCATCTGGTATTTTGCTGCCATCAATAAAAAACGTGTTTAATGTATCATAATGTGTACAATCTAATCCATAGGAATGAGGATAACTTTGTAAGCAATAATGTTGAATTGTTATCAGATCTTTAAACGGGTATGTAAATCCTTCAGTATTTGTCTCCAGAATATTATAATTCAAAAAATTAGGTGCTCCATTTCCGGGACCATAATCACCCCATAGTGTTACATTAATTGGTGAACCAATCAGGAAAAGTACATAATATGACTCTGTGTTATTATTCGAAAAGGAAAATTCAATTTCTGCAAATCGTCTGGTGTAAGTCGTAGTGTCTTCTTTGAGAGGATCTCTTACATCCCCTGGTCCATCTAGCCAAAAATAACATCCTTCTTTAGGCAAATCTAAAATACTTATTCCTGTTTTCAGTGATACCAAAGAGAGATCCGGGGCTGGGTCTGGTACTGTGCACTCTGCCATTATATCCGGAGCATCTTTTTCGTTAGCATAAATAAAATACTTTCTTCCTGAATTAAATATCAGGTGAGATGGAATCTCAATAATAGGATTTCTTAGTTGATTATCAAAGTGATATGTGAACATATCTTTTTCTCCATCTGAAATAGTGAAAGAAAACTCCCTGAAATTATCAATTGATCCATCAGAGTATTCAGATTGAAATGACTTTTCAAAATATATTCTTTTTAATGTGGCTGCAGTATCCAAAAAAAAATCAGGACAAATTCGATAAGTTAAAGTATCATCAATGTCTATTAAGCCAACTGCGCAGATTTGCTCCGGTAGATCCGGCCTATAAAATCTTTCTCTGCCCTCACACTGGAGGATTATCAATGCTACAAATACTATAATGTAGACGTGTGACCGCCGCTTAATTACAGCCATTTTTGATTTGGTTTGCTTCAGTAAATTTAAGAAAAAGAAAGGTGTTTCCCCATAACCGGCTAAAGTGATTTACTTCAACCGGGACTTCATTACCGGGTGCTTCACAGCGTATGAAGTCCTATGTATTAGCCTTAGTGATTTATTCTTGTCCTCTTAAAGAGGTTTGTCTGAATCTTTTAGCTGAATGATGCACAGTTAAAATATGTTATATACTCAGCAATTGATTTTAAGTCGATTAAAGATCTTTGAGTCCATATTATTTTAACCATGTTTTGAGCTCCTTCTTTACTTGGTCTGTTGTAAAGACTCTTTTTTCCTCAATATCTTTTAGTCCTTCCTCAATCTTGTTTAGAACTACAAGTTCTTCAACCAGTTGGTCAATTGTGAAGTTGTCTGGTAATCTGTCAATTGTCTTTTTTACTTTGTCTTTTGTTAACATGATTTCATAATAATTATTTCAAATATAATAAAAAGCAGGAGGTTATGAAAGATGCACATTATTGCAGGTAAGCTCCTCATTGAAATGATTTTTTAAAGTCAAATATTATCAGGAATTTGGACACATCCAATTTCTTCCTTCAGGCTTCCGCCTTCAGCCTTCTGCCTAAAAATATTGATCATACATTCCACCTGTCTGACCGGTATAAACTATCAGATCCCTGCTTCAGCAAAGAGCAATAATACCATTACCACCAACAATATTTCCGTTAATGATTAGCCCTTGTTATTTGTCAGTCAGGGTGCAATCTTTATTTCAATTATATCCAATTTTATCCGGCTAGTTTATAGTCTCGGATTAAGAGTCCAGGTGAAAGGTTTAATCTTTTTGTAAGATTACGAATCATCTCAACTGTTAACTTGCGTTTGCGATTAAGAACCTCGGAAACCCTGTTTTTTCCACCAATGACATCAGCAAGATCAGCCTGTTTGAGTTGCATTTCTTCCATTCTGATCTTTATTGCCTCAATTGGATCCGGGGCATCAATATGGTAGTGTTTTTTTTCGAATTCGTCAATCATTAATCCAAGAATATCTGCCTCGTCACTTTCATGTGTACCAATCTTAGCATCAAAGATTTCCTCAAGCCTTTTAAGAGCTTTCTGGTAATCTGCTTCAGTTTTAATCAGTTTTATATCCATTATTTTTCTTTTTAAATCGTGTTTGCATCAATTTTCTCATAATCAGCATGAGGCCCAATATATCTGATGAAGATCCATTGTTTCTCAAAGTTGAACTTTGCTACTAGTCTGTAGGAATTGCCTTTAATGTTAAAAACAATCCTGCTGTCCTTTAGAATACTTGCATTTGCATAAGTCTTCTTTACATCATTGGGAGTTTTCCAGTCTGAGTCCATGGCCGTGTCATACCATGTCTTTAAGTACTGTTCAGTATCAGAGTGTCTCTCCCAAAACTGTCTAAGAGTACTTTTTGCAAAAATTCGCTCCATTAAATTGTTATCTGCGGCAAAGATAGTAATTAATTCCCAAAATGGGAACTAGTTGTCGATTCATTTTTACAGAATTTTGAATAGTCCGTTATGGGCAGGCCATTGTTCAGATGAATTTGTCATGGTAGCAGGTGCATTGATGGAGTAAACATAACAGGAGTCTGTCTTGCCACCTTTCTCCCCAAAGTTTTTCAGGTCAATCTTAAAGTCAAGTCCATATAACAAATATCAAAAATTAAATCTCACCTACACTATCGCAAACTCGTGCTTAAGAAACAATTGAATACCGCACTACTGCATGACTATTCAACCTCTTCCCTGTTTATCGTCGTGTTCCTGAATGTCAGTCCCTCCACGAGACCTTCAATCCTGTTATATTCATTTACGTTCGTCCATTCGCAGTTCAGAAGATTGATATTTGAGATATTCGTTAAAGTATCATACCCTGTAATATAAATTCCGTAATTGCTGCGCCGGGAATTTACGTTATCGAGATACACATTCCTGACAAATGGAGGGAAATCTCTTGCACAGATCTCACCAGGTTCATATGTAAGCTCAATTCTCAGAACAGCTTCGCGGCACTGTCCGACATCGACATTCCTCACATAAATATTCTCCACAATACCGCCACGGCAGTTATTCGTCTTGATCCTGATAACTCTGTCCAACGAAGGACTGTCCATTACACATCCTTCAACGAAAAGGTTCCTGAATCCGCCGGAGATCTCGCTCCCGATAACAACTCCTCCGTGACCGTTCTGCATCCTGCAGTTACGGACAATAACATTCTCACTGGGTATGTTCCACTTTCGCCCGTCGTTGTTCCTTCCTGATTTTATCGCAATACAATCGTCACCTGTATCGAAAAAGCACTCCTCAATCAAAACATTCTTACATGATTCAGGATTACAGCCGTCACCGTTGGGCGCTCCTTCTGTCCGCATCGTTGCTCCTCTTACAGTCAGATTCTCACAGAAAAGAGGATGTATAGTCCAGAATGCCGGGCGGATGAGAGTCAGATCCTGGATAAGGATATTCTTGCATTTAACCAAGTTGATTAGCTGCGGTCTAAGATGATCTGCCGGGCCAAAAATTCTTTCCTCAACAGGTGTGCCTTTCTCATTCCATTCCATAAGCAGAGATCTGCCTCTGACCGGTTGCCCCGGAATGACAGGAAGTCTCTGCATACCCCACCAGTTCTCAATTGAAGCTCCACCGTCGATTGTGCCTTTACCAGTTATTGCTATGTTTTCCTGAGCGTTTGCATAGATCATCGGAGATACATTAAAACAATCCATTCCTTCCCACCGGGTAAGGACTATCGGATACTGATCCACATCAGGAGTAAAGAGTAGCACTGCACCTTCACCGACATGCAGATTGACATTACTCTTCAGAACGATCGGACCTGTGTGCCATACTCCTTTTGGGATGTTAACGATACCGCCTCCCTCACCTGAACACAAGTCGATTGTTGAGTTAATGATCTTGTGATTCAGAAACCCGGGATTGTCCGGAACCGCACCATAGTCTGCAATATTATAAGTCTTTTCTCTGAAAACCGGAGTTTTGATCTTGCTGAGAATTTCCGGATAAACCTTTTTCCATGCCTGGTCGGCATCATTTCCTGCGCTTTTACAGCTGTTCACTACCAGTAATAATACTACAGCTGACAGAATATTTATTTTTTTCATTTCACAGGTCCTTTTTGTTAGTGATCCGCAGTATCAACATAATTAGTTTGGTGAAAGTTAGGAATAATAAGTCAATGATAGTATCAAAGGGATGCTTAGAAATGAGGCAGAAGGCGGAAGGCAGAAGGCGGAAGGCAGAAGGCGGAAGGCGAAAGGCGGAAGGCAGAAGAAGTCCGAAGTCTGAAGTCCGAAGACTCGTAGACTAATAGACTAGAAGACTGCATGACCGCACGATCGCACGACAATTCTTCAGTCGAAGACCCTCGTGCCGAAGATAAACTTTTCATTCCACCACGGATCGCTTAAAGAGGTTATTGTTACGCCGTTTGAAGTGGATGTATGTATGAATCTGTTATTGCCAATAAAGATTCCCGAATGGGTGATGAAATTGCTTGTTCGATATGATCTGATAAAGAATACCAGATCCCCTTTTTGAAGTTTATCCATCGATGGTACTATCTTTCCATATCTGGCCTGCTCTTCGGAATTATGGGGCAGGCGAATATCATATTTAGCAAAAACGGCTACCAGCAATCCCGAACAATCCATGCATTTGCTGGTTGTCCCTCCCATACAGTGGGGAACGCCGAGATATTGTTGCGCGGTCTTGATTATTTCGTCAGCACTTGCGTTACGCGTATTAACTACCTTCCCGACACCTCCGGCCATAAAATCATTTAATCTTTTCCTTTCACTCCTGCTTTCGATGTTAACAAACGACGATTCAGGATAGATCCTTCTTGAACAGTCGATGATCAGTAACTCACATAAAATAACTGATAGAATAAAAAATAGCCTTCCGTATTTTTCAGGTAATCCCTTCATCAGTAGTTTTTTGCTAAAGCCATGTAAATGCGATATTTTTTTACTTCATTTTAATACTAATTACAACTACAGAATATGGTTCGATTATAATCTCCATATCTCTTGAAAAAGTCATACTGCTTTCATTTACCTTTATTGCACCGGGATCTTCAATCGACGCTTTATCGGTTAACCCGGCATTCAAAGAATAAACAGTTACTTCAGCATTATCAGTTACAGTTGAACCCTGAAATCTTATGAGAAGTGTGTTTTTGTTACTGTCGTAGTTTACTGCTTTAACTATTACCTGCTTTCCATCGACCGAGCCGGAAGCTATCGCATCCAATGTCCCGGGTTTCCAGTTCTCGGGTTTCATCTGTGAGATTTCGTTGAAGAACTGTTTCCTGTCCCTTATGTCGCTGAAAGTGCCGGATGCCGATGCAAGATAAACCGGGGCATAATGCTCCCGGAAAAGTTTTTCGACTACATAACCGGCACCTGGAAACCATGAAACGTGATCGTGGTAGATGAAAGCAGTCCACGTGGGATCGTCAGTAGTATTTCGCATAAGCAATGCCGGGCATGTCATTTGGATCTCATCGCTGAGCTTTTCATACATTATCAGACTGCCTGCAGTATGAAGTCCGGCTCTCCAGTCGAAGGTGCGGCACAGCCCCCATTCCAGTACAGCAAGTTTAATATCAGCATGCTCTGAGTTCCTTATATAATCGCGAAGCTTTACAAGGTAATTTTCTATCCTGAAAAGTCCTGACTGGAAGTTCTCACTTTCGTATTCATAGTTATGGCAGCCAAGGATATCAAAATTATCTCCTGCAAGATCGATTATCTTCTGGCTCCAGTTAAGGTCGTTAGATCTTTTCTGGCCGCATGCTATTATCTGTGCTTCAGGAGCAATCTTTCTCAGCTCAGCTCCATAAACATTTACGATACTGGCATACTGCTCAGGAGAAAAGCCATTGTTCATAGGTTCATTATCGATCTGGAAATATTTTACATTATAAGGTTCAGGATGTCCGTTTGAGGCTCTTAATTTTCCCATTTCCGTTGTAACGGGGTCATTCAGGTAATGTACCCAGTCAATCGCATATTGTACCTTTTCCGGATCTGTGGAGGGAGCTGCCAGGACTATCAGTGGTTCTGTTTTCAGCTGCCTGCAGAGTTCCATGAATTCATCAGTGCCGAAACCATAATAGTCGGAGTAACCTCCCCACAGCATATTCGGGTGATATACCCTGGAAGTATAAGGTCCGATACCATCTTTCCACTTGTATTCAGAGGCAAATGATCCTCCCGGCCACCTTATAAATGGCGCTTTCAGGTCATCCAGGGCTTTTACAAGGTCAGGGCGCATCCTGCCATTAGTGTAAAGATCCGAGCGCATCAGCGAAATATAATCCAGCAATAAAGTTCCGGTGCCTCTTGCTTCAATCTCAATAATAGAATGAGTATCTGTTCTGGTGCATAGATAAGAAAAAGGGACCTCCTTCCATCCTTTGCCTGAAGCCTTCAAAAGGATCTCCTTAAGCAACCTGTCTGTCTGATCTTTTATCTTCATAGTCAGTTTAAGAGAACCTTCAACATTATTTACCCATACAGATCCGCTGTAAGTATATCCTGCCTGAAAGTAAAAACGATCCTGTCTTACACCTGCTGATCCTTTTTTTGCTGACAGCTGCAGACTCTTCTCTCCGCTCCTGAATTTTGTCCCGGTAACAGTTGTCGATCCGTTCTCACCAAATGGTTTCCAGAAGACTTCAAAATCCTTTCCTTCAAAACCATAACCCTGAACCTGTTCGGCAAAGAGACCATCGACCACTGAATGGTTAATATGCTCCAGGAACTGTCCGTAAACACCTTCATCTATTTTCCCTGCAGGATTGTCTGTATCGACAAGAAGCACAGACACACCCGGACCTGTCAGGAGAGGTCCGGATTCCTGAGGGAATGCGGTAAGGCAGATCAGTGAGAGCAAAAATGCAATAATCTCCCGGGGATGCATGGATGTTATGCTGCTTTTATTCATATTTCCTATATTCATACGTTTCACATAAAATATCAATTATTCCAAATATAATCCATTTCTTAATAACATATTTAAAAAGCAGTTGTTAGTGTTTTATGATTCATCAGGAATTATGGGACATGATCATATTCATAATCATTCTTTTGGAACAGGCACGGCTTTTAAGACAGCTATTGTTATAAATCTGATCTTTATAATATCAGAAGTCATCCTTGGTCTGGAATCAAACTCAATGGCTTTGTTATCGGATGCAGGTCATAATCTGAGCGACCTTCTCACACTTATTTTTTCCTGGGCTGCAGTCATATTATCAAAACGGAAACCTACAATAAGATTTACTTATGGATTGCGCCGTTCAACTATCCTGATCGCATTATTGAATACTCTGCTCCTGCTGGTTGCGGCAGCAATCATTATATATATGAATATTACCAGGTTTGGGAAAACGGATGGAATAAAAGCAGATAATGTAATAATTGTTGCGGGCATAGGGGTTGGAATAAATGCATTTACAGCTTACTTATTTAACAAAGGCAGGAAAAATGATCTTAATATGCGAAGCGTTTTTTCGCATTTTGTCGTGGATGCACTGGTATCAGTCGGAGTTGTAATTTCAGGAATTCTGATATCCCTGACAGGATTACAGTGGATTGATTCACTGGTCTCAATGGCAATAGTTATGATCATACTCTATATTTCATATCATCTTCTGATAGACACTGTAAACCTTGCACTGGATGCAGTACCTGAAAACATAAACATCGGAGATGTAAGGAAATTCTTCCTGGAGCTGCCGGAAGTATCTGGTATTCACGATCTTCATATTTGGGCACTAAGTACCTCCGATGCTGCCCTTACTATACATCTGTCGACCAGAATACAAACTGATTCCGGTTTTATTACCTCAATTCAGAAACAACTGAATGATCGGTTCAACATCGATCATGCCACAATCCAGGTTGAGTATGGATGTCCTGAAGTCAATGAAATGGAGTACTGATTTTGTCAATAAATATAGACAATACATTGATTTTTTTTGTTATTTTTATAATCAAACCGGAAATTTTTACTCTGACAACTAATTAATTTATATATGGAAGAACATATTGTTAAAATCCTGGAAATAAAACAGATAACACATGATGTTAAAAGGTTCCAGGTTGAGAAGCCTCAAGGATATACCTTTATTCCCGGGCAGGCAACAGAGGTATCGGTAAACAGTCCTGAACTGAAAAATGAGAAAAGACCTTTTACATTTACATGTTTAAATCAGGAATCTTACCTGGAATTTACAATTAAGATCTACCAATCGCATAACGGAGTAACAAAAGAGCTGGATAAGCTTAAACCTGGTGATGAATTAATTATCCGTGATGTATGGGGGGCTATTAACTTTAAGGGTGAAGGTGTGTTTATTGCAGGAGGAGCGGGCGTTACTCCATTCATATCAATCCTGAGGGATCTCCATTTTAAAGGTAGAATTTCGGGGAACATGCTTATATTCGCAAATAAAACAAAAGCTGATATAATACTTGAAAATGAATTAAGGCAGATACTTGATAATGCATTCATCAATATTCTCTCAGACGAAAAAGCTGATGGCTATTTCCATGGAATGATCAGTAAGGATTTTTTAAAAGCTCAGATCCGCGATCTCAACAGGAAATTTTATGTGTGCGGTCCCCTTCCTATGATCGATGCTGTATTAAAACAACTGAATGACCTTGGAGTAAGTGAAGAACTGATTACAATAGAATTATAACCTCAGAAAAAGACTTGGGTATCTTTTCTCAAAATGAGAATTGATAAAATTATTTTTCTTTATTATTGAGACAGTCTGTGTTACTAACTCATTATAAATGAGTCAAATGTAAATTAACCATTACACCTGCACATAATTGGCACATTCTTGGATCTTAATTATCAGATAACTGAGAAGATCTTATGAAGAAAACAATAAATGTGCTGGTGATCGAGGACAATGAATACTATAATAACCTGCTGTGTAATTCACTTCAACAAAGTATATCCTCTTTTTTACTTAAAGAAGATTTCCGCCTTGTACTACGGTCATTCACCAATGTAAGCGAGTATATAAGGAAAGTAGAATCGAATGAGCTTGATTGCACCGGGAGTATTGTTTTTTTAGACTACTATCTCGGAAACGATATCACTGCGCCTGATATAGTAAAACTGCTTAAGGAACGGGGCTTTGATACGACGATCGTGCTTTTGTCACAGTCAAAAACAATTAAAGAAAAAAACAACCTGTCCCAATACGATTATTTTGTGGTGAAAGACAGACTGGCTCCTGCATTTTGTTCTCTTTATCTGAAACAGTTCATCGAGAATAAATTTTCCGTTACTTTGGGTTAATGATTGATCCGATAAATAAATCTGCCAGGAAAAACTCAATCCAGATAAAAGTAGGATTCCTGATGGCAGCTGCTGTTATTCTCCTGGCAGCTACATGCTGGATGTCGTACAAGAATCTTTCTTCAATAGTATCCCGTATCCAGATTGAAGCTAATCCTGATATAAGTCTTTTGAACATTAGGGACATTTCAATGGACCTCGAAAAAGCGGAGAACAGTTTCAGAATTTTTACGATCACCGGCGATCCTGAGGATATAAGGCCATATTACAATATCATTGCCGGTATCGATGATAAAATAAACATCCTCCGTTCTGAATGCAAGGATGATTCAGTATTACTGAAACAGGCAGACAATATCAGCGACCTGATCGAAAAAAATGTTGCCATCTGGAATGCACTTCTCCTGTTGAATAAAGATGATAAGGTCATTTCTTCACTGAGACAGCTGTCGGACCAGCTTGATAGTGTGGCTGCAAACACTCCGAGACAAGGCATTCTGAAACGGGTTTTTGAACGTGATGAAGAAATCCTCCCTGAAGAGGGAATCGTAGATGATCTCAACGATATTGTCAGGCAGGACAGTATTTCAAGGCAAAAGATGAGGATGAGGGAGTCGATGCTCGCAAGGAACAGCAACCAGATCAAAGAAAACCTGTATGACCTGATAACCCAGATGGAGAATGAGGTTACC
The DNA here is from genome assembly GCA_963843415.1 of uncultured Bacteroidota bacterium. Lineage (GTDB taxonomy): Bacteria > Bacteroidota > Bacteroidia > Bacteroidales > VadinHA17 > LD21. Next base: position 164,524 of record CAWJKD010000006.1, on the reverse strand, counting down.
GCGCACTCAAAAGCAAGGGCTCTGGAAGCCAGCCAGATTGCTGATAAGACTTATCCCTGGCTGGTAATGTTCCTGATCTCAGGTGGATTGATGTCACTGCTTGTCCTTTTCATCATTTTCAGATATATAAGTACGGCCTATGCATATCAGTCAGCACTTGAAAACTCTAAGAATGAAGTGGAAAAGCTAGCCAGGACAAAAGAAATGTTCATGGCAAATATGAGTCATGAGATCAGGACTCCTGTTACAGCAATTTCAGGTTTTACAGATCAGCTTCTCCATGAGTCATTTGATGAGAACGCAACTCGTTCGCTGAAGATCATAAAATCATCTTCCGATCACCTGTTAAAAATAATTGATGATATCCTTGATTTTTCGAAGCTTCAAAATAATAAACTATCACTCGAAAAAGTGAATTTCAGCATTCATCAGATCGTTGAAGATGTTTATAATCTGTTCGAAAAACAGGCTCTGCAGTATAATACTCATCTGGGCTACTCATTGAGTCCTGATACTCCTTCCGTACTGTTGGGTGATCCTTACCGTCTGAAACAGATAATGATAAATCTGGTAAGCAATTCAATCAAATTCACGAAAAACGGCAGTGTCCATTTTACTGTTTCAGATATTATTAAGCAAGCTGATGAAATTGAGTTGGTAATGGAATTTAAGGATACAGGGATCGGTATTGACGAATCAAAGATTAACATCATTTTCGAAGATTTTACACAGGCGGAGATGAGCACCACCAGGAAATATGGTGGTACAGGATTGGGATTATCAATTGTCAAAAAACTGGTGGATCTGCATAATGGAACAATCGATATTAAAAGCAGAAAAAATCAGGGAACTGTAATCACCTGCAGGTTACCGTATTTAATAGGTGACGAAAAACAGGTTAAAAAAGAAGTTGTCCAGACCTCTTCAGTTCCTGAAGAAATTTCAGGTCTGAAAATCCTGATTGTGGATGATGAAGAGTACAACCGCCTGCTATTCAAAAAAATATTAGACCGGTGGAAAATCAGATACCAGGAGGCAGAGAATGGAATGGATGCACTGGAATTGTTAAAAGAGGTCCGGTTCGATCTGCTTTTCATGGATATCAGGATGCCTGGAATCGACGGGATAAAAGCAACCAGTTTTATCCGTGAAGAAATGAAGATTTCAGAAGCAGATATGCCAATAGTATTTATTTCAGCTGCACCTATAAATGAAGAGTGGCAGAAATACAGAACAGCAGGCATGAATGCTTATCTTCAAAAACCATTCACCGAAGAAATGCTGCTGACAACAATCATGGCAGTCCTGGAAAATAATACTCAATTCACACTATCATATACCAACGGGAGTGAGTCAATAAAACCGCTTAGTTCCAATAAAATTAATCTCGATAACCTGTATCACATATCTGGGAATGATGAAAAGTTTGTAAAGCATATGCTCGTCTCTTTTAATAATACAACAAAACAAGGTCTGGAAGAAATGCAGCAGGCTGTTTCATTGAAGCAATGGGAATCAGTGGCAAACCTGGCACACAAACTGTTGGCACCATGCAGACATATCGGAGCGAATGAGCTATATGATCTTCTTGGTAAAATTGAAAACAACAGCCGTAATAATTTTAATATTGAATTTGTCGAATCTCTGATACGAAGATCTCTGAGAGAATTTGATACTGTCAGTGAACTTATAAACGAACATATTGCAAAAATGAATTAAAATGCTGGTAAATCAGGTCATTATTTCTTATTTTGCATCCTTTCAGAATTATTTGTAATCAATCGTTTATGACTGAAAAACCTTTAAAGATCTTCGTTGTAGAAGATAATGAATGGTATAACAAACTCCTTGTATACACACTGTCATTAATCCCTGACTATGAAGTAAAGAGTTTCTTCAATGCAAGAGATTTCCTGAATTGCATCGTCGAAGCTCCTGATATTGTCACACTCGATTACAGATTACCGGATATTTCGGGAATTGAAGTCCTGAAAAAGATCCGGCAGGAGAACAGTAATATCCAGGTTATTCTGATATCCGAACAGGAGGACATAAATACTGTGGTGACGCTTTTGAAGATGGGTGCTTACGACTATATAACCAAATCCGAAGATATAAAGGAGCGTCTTCTTAACACAATACAGAATTTAAGACAGGAGATCGGACTTAAAAGGGAGATCTCTACGCTGCGAAAGGAGATCCAGAAGAAATATAGTTTCGGCCAGACAATTCTTGGTGACAGCCCTGCTATTAAAAATGTGTATGAGCTTATAAATAAAGCAGTTGAAACTAACATCACTGTAATTATTACAGGAGAGACGGGGACAGGGAAGGAGCTGGTGGCAAAAGCTATTCATTATAACTCAAAGCGGAAAGAGAAACCTTTTGTGGCAGTTAATGTTCCGGCTATCCCCTCTGAACTCATCGAGAGTGAACTTTTCGGTCATGAAAAAGGATCTTTTACAGGAGCTTCTTCCCGACGAATAGGCCGGTTCGAAGAAGCAGACGGAGGAACTCTTTTCCTGGATGAGATCGGGGAGATGGAACAGAATCTGCAGACAAAATTATTACGAGTGCTTCAGGAAAAAGAAATAGTAAGAGTTGGGAGCAATAAACCTGTACAAACTGACTGCAGGATCATTGCAGCCACAAACAAAAACCTGAAAGATGAAGTAAAAAAGGGAAGATTCAGGGAAGATCTGTACTACAGGCTGTTAGGCTTACCTATCGAGCTACCTCCTTTGAGGGATCGGGCAAACGACATACTGATACTTGCGCAACATTTTATCGGAAGCTTCTGCAATGAAAATAATATTCCGTTAAAGAAGCTCTCTCCCCCGGCTAAGAAAAAGCTTTTAAGCTACACTTTCCCGGGAAATGTGCGGGAACTTAAATCCATGGTTGAACTTGCAGCCACTCTATCGGTCAGGGAGGATATTGAACCTTCCGATTTCGTGATTGATACTGGTGATCCTTTAACAATGGTTACCGGCGATAACCTGACAATGCGGGAGTATGAAATGAAGATCCTGAAGGCAACACTGAGAAAGTATAATAATGACATCAATCTTACTGCCCAGAAGCTTGATATAAGTGTTTCAACTATCTACCGTATGCTAAAGGAAGAAAAGGATAAATAATATTCCTTACTCTTTAATAATAATTCTTACTTTTGCTGTCAAAATGAGAATTGTTTTCTCAAAATGAACAATTCTCCATTTAAAGTAGATTTTTATCACATTCATAATGAGGTTATTACATGTCTTTTTAATCCCGGTTCGGCATTTGTATCTATAAAGTGAAAAAATTATTCGGAATTTTAAAAAGTCTGACATACTAATCTCTTTTAAATTAATCTTGGAGGAACAATAATGGAAAACAAAGAAACAAATGATCGTAAAGTGGCGAATGATAATACGGTCGCAAATAACCGGTTACAAAATGCAAGGAAAGAAGGACTGACAAAAGGGGCTCTGACTTCCTCAATAATCGGGTTAATTCTGCTGATTACAGTGGGGCTTGTGGCTTATTCACTTTACAAAAAGGATCACAACACCCAACTTGCGGTTATTGAAGATCAGAAAATAACTTTTACAGAGCAGCTGACCACTCGCGATTCAATGATCAATGAATGGCTTGTTGCTTTTGATGAGATCGAAAAAGATCTGCGTACAATTAAGGAGAAGGAGAATCTGATCACAATGGGCACATCGGATTCAGAATTCACAAAAGACAGAAAAGATCAGGTTCGGGAAGATATTCAGACAATAAATGCTCTGCTCGGGGCAAACAAAAAGAGGATCGCTTCATTAAGCGCCCAGCTGAAAGAGTCAGGAGTAGCCCTTAAAGGATTACAGGACAGGGTTGCTAATCTTGAGGCTTCGGTGATGCAGTACGAGACAGAAATTGCAGGTCTGAAGACCCGACTTAATGAAAAGGATTTTGAGATCGGGACGTTGAATACCCAAATGGTGGCTTTGCAGGATACTATCACAATGAAGGTTGAAAAAATAAATGATCAGATCAATAAGATGAATACTGCATATATTATCTACGGCACCTTTAAAGATCTGAAAGAAAAAGGATTATTATCAAAAGAGGGTGGTTTCCTGGGAATTGGAAGGAAAGAATTCCTGATTGAGGATTTTTCCGACAGTCTTTTCTCTGAAATTGATGTCACTCAAACCAAAACTATTCCTGTTAACTCGAAAAGTGCAAAGCTTATTACCGAACATCCGACAGATTCCTATGCACTTATCCCAGAAAGTGACAAGCAGATCGCTTACATTGAGATTAAAGATCCGGAGCAGTTCTGGAAGATCTCGAAATATGCTGTTGTAGAACTTATAAAATAATCCATTCTGCAAACAGACTGGATTATTAACTGACACCACGATCCCGTTATTTGTGGTGTCAGTTTTTTATTTTAAAAAAATCAACCGGTTTGTCTGTATCTGTCCTGAGCTTGTTTCTATTCTATAAAAATAAATTCCCGAATTAACAATATTTCCGTATTCATCTTTCCCATCCCAGACAATGTTATGGGACCCGATATACTCAATTTTGTCATTCAGGATTCTTAATGTCTTCCCTTCCAAATTAAAGATCCGGATTGTTGCCTGACAGGGTTCTGATAAAAAATATTCTATTGTGGTTTCAAAACTAAACGGATTCGGGTAATTTCTGGAAAATGATAACCCGATAGGATCATAATATTCAGTAAGCTCTACCGGCACTACAATATCAGAATAGCGACGTGTAAGTATTATCTGATCATCATAAATTCTTCGTTCATAATCTGAATAAGTCGAATCAACGGAATCCATTACAGGGAATATATATACAGGTTTCAGCGTTGTCTGCCAGATATCAGAGTCGACAGGTAATATATCAACCTCCAAATGGCCATAATGTTTGCCACCACTTTTCAGGACATTCTCTTCCCAAACTTCCGGGACATCTGAATGTACGAGAAATTTCTGATCAGGATTATCAAGGTCTTCTTCCGGTCCTCTCAGTCCATCTCCTCCAATGCCGACATCATAAAAATAAATTGTATGTGTCACTTCAGTTTTATCAGGCCTGATTTCAATACCTGAAATTTCTGATCGTTCCCACATCTCATCATGTCCGGAGAGCACCGCATCTACTCCATATTGCATAAAAACAGGAGTAAGAAGACGTACAGGATATCCCGATTGATTGTCAGTATCTTCAATTTCGCCCGGAAGATATCCATGAGGACCAGATGAATATGGAGCATGGTGGAATAGAACAAATGTGAACAAACTCTCACGCTGGGATTCAATAAGTTTGTTTTCAAGCCAGTTATATTGCTGAGAACCAGGGCCAAAGTCAGGTGCATTTCCGCCATCAGGATCATTTTCGCCGAGCAGATAAAAATTAGTATCATCTCCTGATTTGTTAGTACTGTTATTACACACGTCCAATACTATAAAAGTTGCCGGTCCATATTTTATACTGTAATAACGACCTTCCTGCTCAATACTTGGAGAATTGTTTGCCGGGGATTCAAAATAGGTTAGAAATCTTTTAACGGCTCTTTCAGAGCCAGGTTGGTTATATTGATCCAGATATGGTCCTTCAAAATAATCATGGTTCCCTAATGTTGCCATTATTGGAATTTCGCCGGCAATACTTTTTTCATTATTCTGGTTAGTATTATGTTGCCAGAATTCATCCCAGTCCCGCTGTTCCCCTCCGGATTCCACTAAATCCCCCGCAATGAAAATAATATCAGGATTACGTGATTTGATCATATCAAGGTTATTCTGATAGCCCGTAGTCTGGTCAATTAAATATGGGCGGGAATTACCGCTGATCGGATCTGCCCAATTTGTTAAATTACCTGTTGATTCAGGTTCAGTTTCTGAATCAGAATATACTATAAAACGAATGGAAGAGTTATCATCAGGTGCTGTATGAAAAGTGGAATTGAAAAAGTCTGTGCCCTGGGTTACCTCATATTCATAGACTGTAGCAGGTTTAAGGTTTTCAATTCTCACCCGGTGCCGGAATGGGAAAGATGGTGCCTGACCTTCAAAAAAGGTAGTGTCTTCCCAGACAGAATATGCTAATGCCTCTGCTGATACAGGATCGGAATTAATGTTAATTTTTGTCATTGAACCTTTTTCCTGGTATGAGAGTGATCCTGATATGTCTTCTTCAGAGAACCACAAAATTGTTATTGCCTCATTATCAGGATTTTGCAGATATGGGAAAACACGAAAATTGGTCTGTGATTTTAAGATACCGTTGAATATTAATGTAAAAATACAAATGCAGAAAAACTCTCTTCTGAAAGACAAAAACATTGTAAATATCCTTTTTACGATATACCTGAACTTTATGTTCATTCCCTGATCAATATCTGTAAAAGCAATTTACTATATATTATACGGAAAGTCAAAAAAAGTTATTTGCCTAGCGATATAAGGCAGGAAGAATTTGGTAGCTTTCAACTCTCGTCAACTTCTTCAATAATTTGGGTTTTCTTATCTGGATAAAATGTCCCTCCTTTCGTCAGCCATGATACTCCGAAAGCCTCAAGAGCAACAGTTTCAGCCCAGAATACGAAACTGGATCCGGGATGGGCATCTTCAAAAAAGTTCATAAAAATCAGTATTGCTATCATACAAATAAACATGACCAATCCGCAAACTACATAGATCTTGTTTCTTGCCAATTTTCTTTTTGTCGGATCAGTCTCTTTCCTGGTAAATAAGAACAATGAGAAGATAGAGAGTATTGTAAAAAAGATAGCAGCACAGGCAAAATGGATATTTGCCGACAAGTCGTAAGGTCCTTCCTTTACAGTTGGAAACAGAGCAATCCCGAGAGCAAAAAATCCGGCAAGATTCCCCGCCAGATTATCCCATTTATCATAGCCCTTATAGAAAAACATAAACAGCGCTATTGCGCAAATTGCGCCAACAAACACATCTCTCATTCCGCTATGGTAATAAAGACTGATGTTCTCCAGAGGAAGGTCCCCGTTAAAGATCAGGAACCCTCCGAACATAAGTACAAAAGGTAACAGGATACCAATCCATCCTATAGCTTTCCGCAAGGCCAGATATGAATAGATCTGAGCTGATAGTCTGTCACCAGGTTTCATAAAAGAAGTTTCGATCAGAGAAATAAGTTCATTATTTACTAATCGCTGTTACAATCAGCCAGGTTACAACAGAAACGGACGCTGACAGTACCATACCCCATGCCAGATCAACAACAGTAACAAGTAACGGCCAGTCCTTAAGGGTCGCCAGATTTGTCAGATCATAAGTAGCATAGGTGATCAGGCCAAATAATGCACCATATGCCAGGGCATGTATAACGGAATGCTTCTCAACAGCCGGCAGTATGACAAATGCCACCAGACCGGCAATAAACAGCAGATAAAAGATACCGGCTGCATACCAGTTAACGTCCGGTTTCATCAGAAAGCCAATATGCCTGTCATAGAACTTTTTTGCAACAAATACCAGCCAGACGATATCTATGGCAAAAAATACTGGTAACGCGATAAAAAAGATCTTTATAAACATCCTTCCAATTTATTTATTTGATTTACGGGGTGAACAATACGAACATAACTGCTGCAAGAGCAGCTCCTGCCAATGGGCCGACAATCGGTACCCAGCAGTATTTCCAGTCACTGTCTCTCTTTCCGGGAATGGGTAAAATGAAATGCATTATCCGGGGACCAAGGTCACGTGCGGGATTAATAGCATAACCTGTAGGTCCTCCCAGAGAGAGCCCTATACCCAGAACAACGATAGCAACCGGCAACGCATTCAGGGCGCCCAGACCAACCTCCGGTTCAGCCATATATAATACCGCAAGAGCAAGTACATAGGTCCCGATTATTTCGGTAATCAGATTATACCAGTAACTCCTGATATTCGGCATCGTACAGAATACTGAGAGCTTTGAGTCCGCGTCAGCAGTTGCGTCAAAATGCTTTTTATATGCAAGCCATACGAGCCCGGCTCCAAACATTGCACCAAGGAGCTGTGCGCTGATATATATTGGGATCAGTGATGGAGAGAATTTATGTGCCATTACAAGAGCAAGGGTTACAGCAGGATTAAGATGAGCTCCACTTACCGGGGCTGCTATCAATACTCCTGTGAATACACCGACTGCCCACCCGAATGTGATTACAATCCAGCCACTGTTGTTTCCTTTTGTTTTTGAGAGAAGAACGTTTGAGACCACTCCGCCTCCGAATACAATGATCATGGCAGTACCGAAAAATTCTGCAAAAAACTGGTTCATAGGTTATTGTTTTAAGATTTGTCAATAAAATATAAAGGCGTCGGGCATCTGGCGTCAGGCAGTCAAACTCGGGCACTTTGCCTGAATCCGGTATCCGGTTACCGGCCGTCAGCCCATGTCTCCGCTGCCTTTACTGCCCTGTGCCACCCACTTATCAAAGCCTTCGTAGCTTTTGCAGGAATTCCGGGAGAGAATATCTGATCAACCTGCCACTGTTGTTTTACTTCCTTCAGATCGGGCCAGTATCCTACTGCCAAACCAGCCAGGTATGCTGCTCCCAGGGCTGTCGTTTCAGTTATTTTCGGCCTGACGACCTTTGTCTGCAACAGATCTGACTGGAACTGCATCAGATTATTGTTGACTGTGGCTCCTCCGTCTACCCTCAATTCGAGGATCTCTATCCCTGAATCTTTCTCCATTGCAAGGAGTACTTCAAGGGACTGATAAGCAATACTGTCTAATGCTGCACGGGCAATATGAGCAGCTGTGGAACCTCGTGTCAGTCCTGTAATTGTTCCACGTGCATGCTGATTCCAGTATGGTGCACCCAGACCTGCAAATGCCGGAACAAAATAAACCCCATCACTGTTTTCAACTTTCGCTGCCAGCTTTTCTACATCTGCCGACTTTTTAATTATGCCCAGACTATCGCGAAGCCACTGAACTACGGCACCTCCTATAAAAATGCTCCCCTCAAGGGCATAATCTGTCTTGTTGCCAATTTTCCATCCGACAGTAGTAAGTAAGCTGCTCTTCGACCTGATAGGTTTCTTCCCGATGTTCATCATCATGAAACAGCCTGTTCCGTAAGTATTTTTAACCATTCCCGGTTCGGTGCACATCTGTCCGAAAAGGGCAGCCTGCTGATCGCCGGCAATACCTGCTACAGGAATGGTTGATGAAAAGTGGCCGGTTGTACTACCGTATACTTCACTTGATGACCGTACTTCAGGCAACATACTCTCCGGAATATCAAATATCTTTAACAGCTCATCATCCCATTTCAGTGTATTGATATTTAGAAGCATTGTCCTCGAAGCATTCGAGACATCAGTGACGTGGAGTTTGCCCCGGGTAAGATTCCAGACCAGCCATGAATCGATAGTGCCAAAAGCAAGCTGTCCTTTTTTAGCCATTTCCCTGGTCCCCGGGACATTGTCAAGTATCCATCTGATTTTGGTTGCAGAAAAATAGGCATCTATAATCAGACCTGTCTTCTCAAGGATCATCTTCACTAATCCCTCCCTTTTCATACTGTCACAAAAATCTGAGGTACGTCTGTCCTGCCATACAATCGCTTTATGAACAGGTTTTCCTGTAATCCTGTTCCACACAACTGTAGTCTCACGCTGATTTGTGATCCCGATTGCAGCTATGTTTGAGCTGTCAATACCCGCTTTGGTTATTGCTTCCATTGCAACACCGGCCTGAGTTGACCAGATCTCATCGGCATCGTGCTCGACCCAGCCCGGTTTCGGATAATACTGAGTGAATTCCTTCTGTGCTGTGGCAACCGGGAAGCCGTTCTTGTCAAAAACTATTGCTCGCGAACTCGTGGTTCCCTGATCAATTGCAAGTATGTATTTTTTCATATCTCAAAGCTATCGCATTCCCGGTATGCCTGTATAACCCGTTCCTCCCCTTCTCTTGTCCTGCTGCTTAATCCATGCTCCATACATATTACACCCTCATAATTACGGCTGTAGATATATTTGAATACATTTTTATAGTTAATCTCACCGGTCGTGGGCTCATTCCGGCCAGGATTATCGCCACAATGGAATGCTGCAATTTCGCTCCAGGCCGCTTCCATATTCGGGATCAGGTTCCCTTCAGTGATCTGCTGGTGATATATATCCATAATTATCTTGCATGAAGCTCTGTTCACAGCACGACAGATAGAGTAAGACTGAGGAATACCTGTCAGGAACAGACCCGGATGATCTCTTAGAGTATTTAGTGGTTCAAGGACAATTGTCAATCCTGCCGGTTCAACAATATCGCAGCAATACCTCAGGTTATCGATAACATTAGCGGTTTGAAAATCCCGGTGGAGCTTTTCATCGTATCTTCCCGGAACAACAAGAGCCCATTTGACACCTGTTCTTTTGTAGCATTCAACACCCTCTTTCATTTTGTTGATCAGCATCTCCCTGGTTTCAGGTTTATCATGTACAAAAGATGTAGCTCCAAAGTCAGCATAAAGGACAAACGGGCCAAGCTCCATTCCAAGCCTGTTTATCTCATTCATTATTTTCTCCTGTTCTCCGGCCTGCTTTTTAATAAGGTCGTTGTCAAACATAGCCCTGAAACCCATTTCGTGACAGAACTTAATGTTTTCGACCGGATCAGCTCCGGCGTGTTCTCTGAACATACCAAGACCCGGAGCATATTTCAATTTAAATGGAGTGGCAGGTTCCGGGGCCTTTTGTTTCTTATTTATGATCTCAGATCCAAACATTTCAGGAGCGGCCAGCAGGGCTGCTCCTGTAAATGTAGTTTTTCTTATAAAATTCCTGCGTGAGTTATTCATAAGTTATTCTGGACTAAGTGGCTGCAGGGACATAAGCTTCTCCTGCAACCGGAACATCTTTTGAGATATCAACAGGTCCGAACTCAAATACTTTCGGGCCGAGCTTCATATCGGAATTAAGCATTTCATCCCATGTGGTCTCTTTACCGGTGTATGCAGATATACGACCCATTATTGCGCATAAGGTCGTTACAGCAGTATTTTCAAGCTCATTAAAAGGATTCCCGTTACGAATGGCAGTCACCATATCAATATGTTCCTGGACATAAGGATCTACCATTTTCCCTTTGGATGGTTTCCCTTCATCATCAAGCGGATAAGAATATTTCCAGAGTTCGGTCTCTGTCAGGTCGTTTATATAGACATCCTGTGACTGGAACAGATATGCTGCGCCTTTTGTACCCTGAATTCTTTCAGAAACGTTATTAGCACATCCATTTATCTGGCGGCACATGCTATGGAAATGTCTGCTGTCTTCAAGTACAAAATCGATACTGAAATTATCATATTGATCTCCTGTTATACGCCTTAGCCGTGAACCCATACCGACAGCTTTAATGGGATGGCTTCCGGTAAACCAGTTCATAACATCCAGGTTATGTACGTGTTGCTCAACAATATGATCGCCAGATAACCATGTCCAGTTTACCCAGTTGCGGATCATCCATTCCATTTCACTCCATGAAGGATCATTATCACGATGCCATAATTTGCCACCGTTCCACCATACATTCCCACCCATGATGTCACCGATCAAACCTGACTGTACCTGGCGGTATGCTTCCACATAATCGCGCTGATGACGACGTTGTGTTCCAGTGACAATCGTCAGTTCCAACTCTTTTGCCCTCAACGCAGTAGCCATTACTGATCTGGCTCCAACGGGATCGACACAGACAGGTTTTTCAGCAAAAATATGCTTTCGGGCCGCCACCGCTGCAGCAAGATGTTCCGGACGGAAAAAGGGAGGTGTGGCCAGAATAATAATGTCTGCATCAGACTCAATTACCTTCTGAAATGCATCGAAACCTACAAAACTTTTGTCTTCAGGTACCTCCTGCCCTTTCTCCTTTAATATGCTTGCCCTGCAATTATCGACCCGGTCCTTGAAGGTGTCACCCAGAGCAACTATTTGAAGGTTCGGACCTGCGTTCAGGAAATTAATAGCGGCTCCAGTTCCACGACCTCCGCATCCTATAACACCGGCTTTCAGGACCGGTCCGTCAGGAGCCTGATCGAGCCATGACACTGCCGGTATTTTTTTCCCGGAATCGCGGGCACAACTTGTAATTATTGAAGGAATTACAATACCTGCAGCACCAACTGTCGCTGCATTTCCCAAAAATTTACGTCTTGAAATGTTTGATTTTTTCATTGTCGGTTGATTTTATGTGGTTTAAATTTACGATTTTCCAGTCTTTTCATCAAATTCGCAGACGACCCTGAATCCAACATTAAAGCAATCGGAATACCACCATATACTTTTAGGTATCTGCGGATCTGTTTTTAACCAGTCATCTGTTCTCGTATGTCCGCGGGCTGCACTCCTAAGATTACCCGCCATATCCAGGTATGATCCGCCGCGAATAACATGTTCCTCACCCGATTCGGGTCCGCGCGGATCTTTCAGTATCCCTTCATGGTAACCTGAATAAGCATCTGGCTGATACCAGTCGGAGCAGAATTCTGCAACATTCCCGGCCATATTCTTCAACCCAAAAGGATTTGGTTTAACTTTGTCGGGTGTCTGGGTCCTTGACGTACTGTTGGCTCTGTAAATAATGTAAGTATTAATTACAGAAGTATCATTTTTTGACAGCTTTGCCCTTAATCCTGTCTTCTCAAATTTCTCCGGATCACCCGGGAAAAAATATGGTGTTGATGATTCTGCCCTGCATGCATATTCCCATTCTGCTTCAGTGGGAAGCCTGTATGTCTTTCCTGTTACCAAGGAGAGCCATTTGCAATATGTTTCAGCAGCATGAAAGGTGAATGAAATGGCAGGCCTTTGTCCCAATCCCCATCCCTGGTCAGGCTGGCCATAAGGCGGAGTGGCTCCTGAAATTGCATCAGTATCTGAAAGTTTCTTTGCTCTCAGACCTTCCGTGTCAGTGGTTCTCCCTTCAGCTGATGTCTGTGAATAGAATGCCAGGTATTCATCCCAGGAGACTTCCACCTCAGCCATGAAAAACGGACTTATCTCGACTTCTCTTACGGGACCTTCATCCTCGTCTCTGAATGGTTCTTCAGCAGGGCTGCCCAGGTTGAATTTACCTCCGGGAACAGCAATCATACTGAATGATACCGCAGAATTTGGTATCTGCTCCGTAAATGAACTAAACCCTGAGACGATAACAGGTTCTTTGAATATCTCTTTAGGGGCGGAAGATACACTTCCAAATGTCGTATTGCTTCCATGTGTGTATCCTTCCATATAATGGCCTGCATTGAGATGACAGTTAATGCAGTGGAGCTCAGGTGTCTTTTTTGTCTGCCTGTAATAAAGATGTGCATCTTCCCCGTCTTTTGTAAGCTGCAGGGGGAACAGGTTTTCGTGACATTTTATACAGCTGCTTTCATAGCTATGATTTCGTGCTGCTTCCAGCCTGCTGCGTTCTTCCCAGTTAAATGATGCTGAATCCTTTGTCCAATAGCTCCACAGGTCACGCAATCCGGTTGTACCCTTTGCCCAGAGGTATCCCTCTCCTTCCGGAGGAAGATGACATTCAACACATGCAACCCGGTAACCCGATTGAGTATCATAATGCACCGATCTTTTCCATGAGATATCAGCTGCAGGATGTATATGACAAGATACACAGTACTCATTGGTGGAAGTCTTTTTAACAGCCACTCCGCCACCAACCATCACCAACAACCCTGTAATCAATCCTGGAAGAAACCAGATCAGGAATTTCTTCATAGATCCATATTGACCGGATGAAGATAGAAAAAAATTTGACCAGCACAATAAGCTATTTTTTTATATGTTTGCAGCGACCATTAAATGGAATTATAAAGCAAAAGATAAAAGTATCATGCGCCGGATATTATTTCTTATTACAGGATTGTTTATAAGCCTCTGCCTCTATTCTCATCCATGGAAACCTTCTCATTATGTCGTTGTAGATACCGACGGCGGTGTTGATGATATGAAAGCGATCACTATGCTGCTGGCCTCACCCGATGTGAGAGTGCTTGCAATAACTGTTTCTCCGGGAGTACTGTCAGCCGACAATGCATATTTAAAAGTGAAAAGTCTGCTTAATTCTTTCTACCACGAAGGATTACCTGTCGGAATTAACCGTAGCGTTAACTTTAAATCGAATGAATACAAAACTGCGATGCAATACTCATGGGGTAGTGAAGAGAACATAGACCCTCAAATTGCTTCTGATGCTGTTACTTTGATAGGCGAGATATTCTCGGTAGAGAAAACGAAAGTCAGCTTTATATGTCTTGGCGGTTTATCAACTGCCTGGAATGCTATGAACAAACTGACTGTTTTCAGGGAACACGTTAAAGAGATCATCTGGAGCGCAGATGGTGCAGAAGATAAAGAAGGATTTAATTATCAGATCGATAAGAATGCCTCTGCCAGGATGTTGAAACAAGAAATATCCCTGAAAATAATCAGAGGTTATAACCCCGTAAATGAGAATTTCTACGATGAAGAGCTCTTGAAATCTTTAAGGAATATTGAAACCCCGTATGCTGAAAAAATGTCAGGTTTTCTTATATCTGCGGAAGCAAGGAATCATAAGTTTGCATATTCTGCAACTGATGAACTGATAGCAGTATTTCTTCATTATCCTGATCTTTTTGTGAATAAGGTGTACGGTAACGTTTCTGATTGTACGCCTGCTGACATTAAAGAAATAAGGGATGGGGTTTTCAGAATCCTCAAGGGAGAAACTGTCTCAAGAAACCAGGTAATCAGGGAATTACCTTTGGCGCCTGATTTTTATTTTGACGATATTAAACCTGCTGTAAGTGAAATAGTTGATAAATACGGAATTGATGAATGGACCTCAGGCGTCCTGGCAAATGAGCTTCACCGACATCTGGGTGTATTTGCCATCATTGGAGTTAAAATGGGAATCAGGGCAAGGGAGTATTTCGATACAGGTGTTGATGAATTTGCTGCAACCTCCTTTGCAGGATCGAATCCCCCGCTTAGCTGCATGAATGATGGTATCCAGGTAAGTACTGGTGCAACTCCGGGTCATGGTTTGCTTACGATTTCACAGGAGGTCATCAAAAAAGCTACAGCCGAATTTACATATATGAACCGTAAAATAAGGCTTACATTAAAACCTGAACTGGAAAAAATGATCAACGCTGAACTTAAGGAGATAAATTTTATATATGGTCTTGACAGTGATATTTACTGGGAGCTTGTAAGGAAGAATTCAATAAAATACTGGAAGGATCTCGACAGGCATGAGATATTTGTGATTGAGGAGATGTAACACCTCACCCCCTCTTATCCCCCGCTCCCGGGAGAGCGGGGGAAGGATCCTAAAGCTATCGTATTGGGGAGAGGTTATACTCATCAAAAAAATCATTCCCCTTGTCGTCGGTAAGAATGAAAGCTGCCATATTTTCGACTCTGATTTTCCTTATAGCTTCCATCCCGAGATCCTCAAAATCGACCATCTCCACTGACTTGATATTTTCAGCTGCAAGAACGGCCGCCGGTCCCCCGATAGATCCGAGAAAGAAACCTCCATATTTTTTGCACGACTCAATTACTTCTCTGCTCCGGTTGCCTTTAGCTAACATAACCATTGATCCACCAAGACTCTGGAACAGATCAACATAAGAATCCATCCTCCCTGCTGTAGTAGGACCGAAGCTTCCTGATACCATCCCTTCCGGAGTCTTTGCCGGTCCTGCATAATATATCGGATGATTCTTAAAATACTCCGGTATAGGTTTTCCTTCATCAAGCATTTGTTTAATACGGGCGTGTGCCATGTCACGGGCGACTATAAGGGTTCCATTCAGGCTGAGACGTGTCTTAACAGGGTACCCGGTAAGCTGGGCCAGTATCTCCTTCATCGGTCTGTCGAGATCGATATTTACAGGTTTTTCAAGTTCAGGTGCTTTAGCCGGCATGAACCGTGCAGGATTCTTCTCAAGCTCTTCCAGAAAGATACCTTCAGCACTAATCTTTGCTTTAATATTTCTGTCGGCGCTGCAGCTTACACCTATTCCCACCGGGCATGATGCCGCATGACGGGGAAGACGGATAACCCTGACATCATGGACGAAGTATTTTCCACCAAACTGTGCCCCGACACCATAATCATGACAGATCTTTTCAATTTTTTTCTCCCATTCAGGATCCCTGAAAGCACGTCCGCTTTCCCTTCCAGTTGTTGGAATATGATCAAGATACCCTGCCGATGCTTCTTTTACTACTTTTAAGGTAGCCTCGGCTGAGGTTCCTCCGATAACCAAAGCAAGATGGTAAGGAGGACAAGCCGAAGTACCAAGATCTTTGATCTTTTCCTTTACAAATTTTATCAGAGACTCCTCATTAAGAAGCGATTTGGTCTGCTGGTACAAAAAAGTTTTATTTGCAGAGCCTCCTCCTTTTGTGATGAAAAGAAATTCATAGGAATTCCCCTCGGTAGAATAGATGTCGATTTGTGCCGGCAGGTTCGTACAACTGTTTTTTTCATCAAACATTGTAAATGGAACAATCTGAGAATATCTTAGATTCTTTTCCTGATATGTCTCATATATTCCCTTTGACAGATATAGTGCATCGTTGACGCCGGTCCACACCTGCTCCCCTTTTTTGCCAATTACAATTGCAGTGCCGGTATCCTGGCACCATGGGAGATCACCTTTAGCTGCAATGACACTATTCCTTAGCATGACATGCGCTACAAAACGGTCATTATCAGTTGCTTCCGGATCATCGAGGATGGCAGAAAGCTTCTCAAGATGAGATGTTCTCAGAAAGAAAGAGAGATCTGATATAGCTGTTCTGGCAAGCATTTCAAGTCCACTCGGATCAACTTTAAGAATCTTTTTACCTTCAAACTCAATGACTTTTACAAAGTCTTTTGTAAGAAGTCTGTATTGTGTGGTATCCTTTTCAATCTGAAAAGGTTTTTCGTAAATGAAGTTTGTCATAGTTCGGAAAAATTAAATTTATTTTTAGCCCGTATTCCTTTAGGTGTCATTTCAAGAGTGCAGCATTCAACTTTTTCGTCGTGCTGAAAAACAAGAATGTAATTATTCTCCAGAGCTTCAGAGAGAAGTAGTTGTTTTTCTTCAATAGTTTTGAGCGACTCAATATCATAGCTCATATTCCAGATAGGAGGAATATGTGCTGTTGTAGGGATCAGATCGCCGGTATAGACAAGGGTTTTGTTTTCATAGGTTATAACCGGTATCATTAATCCCGGGGTGTGACCGAAGCACATCCGTAGTGAAAAACCTTTCAGAAATTCCCCTTCTTCATCTATAAGGTTAAGCCTTCCGCTATCAGCAAGCGGCTGAATATTTTCCTCGAGAAAAGCATCTTTTTCCCTGAGGTTATTCTTTGTTGCCCATTCCCATTGTGCCCTGCTGACATGATAAGCAGCTTCAGGAAAAACAAGGTCATAGCCTGTACCACTGCTATTATTCCTGACACACCCTCCGCAATGGTCGGCATGAAGATGAGTAAGTACGACATCCGTAATTTGCCGGTCCGTGTAACCTCTGTTCGCCAAACCGGTCAACAATCCTTCACCGCCGTGGAGATAAACATGACGGAAAAATTTTTCATTCTGTTTGTCACCCCAGCCCGTATCGACGAGTATAACGTGACCTTCTGTTTCAACAACAAGAGACCGCAATGTCAGTACAATCAGGTTATTTATGTCGGAAGGGTACACCCTTGACCAGAGAGCTCTCGGGATGACTCCGAACATAGCACCTCCATCAACCCTGAAATTTGCTATATTGAACAGATGAAGTTTCATTGTTTGGTTAAGTATTTGTTTTTTTTATAGTCCGATGTTTCTTCTTCTTTGATGTCATCTGATACATTATCCTCATTAACATCCTTATCATCTGGTACGAAAGCCATCCGGAAAATCTCGAAAGCCAGGTTCGTTTGCTGTTAAAATCCTCTGTTGTTATCTGCCGGCAATCGTTTTTTATAATTGTGACCAGGAGTTCTTCAAAATGGTGAGTAAATTTCTCATCAAGTATTTCCACATTAATCTCGATACTTCCATAATCACTTACGTGGTTCAGGTTATAACTCCCTACAGTGCTCCATTTTCCATCGACAGTTGCCACCTTTGCATGGAGGTTCGACGGCAGGTATTCAAAGATCTTTATCTTGTTCCTTAAAATAAAATCATAAAGGAATCTTGTAGCTCTGTCAACCATAGGAGTATCAGACTCTGCCGACAGCACTATTGTAATATCTACTCCTCTCCTGCTTGCATTCCTTAGCAGCCGGCGTTCATTCCTCCCCGGAAGAAAATAGCTTGCAAAAATGACCATTCTCTTCCGGGCATTCCTGAATGCCGACCGATAGCTTCTGAGTATCTCAATCTTGTTCCTGTACCAGTTATTCTGGGTCACTTTAAGCGTTATATCATCCTGATAAAAGACCGGTGTGCTTATGATCTCATGTGCCCGTTCATCCTTCGAAATAAAGGTTTTATTCCATAGTTTCTTAAGAATAGAAAGAATATGGATGCATTCTGGGCCTTTTATGAGTACCGCAAAATCGAGCCATCCTTTTTTATCTGCCGAACCACGGTAGCGATCAGCAATATTCATACCTCCGATTATTGCCACCTCGCCATCAACCATAACTACTTTTGAGTGCAATCTCAGGCTCAGCTGGAAACCCTTTGTTATAAAGGTGGGCGAAAAGAACCTGAAAAGAATACCGGCATCTTCGATACTATTTATAAGCTTATCGGAAAGATATTTAGTGCCAAAAGCATCCAGAAGAAGATAAGTTCTGACTCCCCTTTTTGAGGCTCTGATCAGGGCATTAATGATCCTGAGACCTGTCTCATCCTCATCAATTATATATGTTTGAAAATGAATGAAATGCTTTGCCTCATCAATAATCTTTTCAACACCAGCAAAGAAAGGCTCTCCGCTCTGCAGCAGTTCAATATGATGGCCGTTCTTGTAATCATGCCGTGTCTTAGAAATCTTCATGGCAAACTCCTGATCTTTTACCCTTTACAAATATAAGACTTTACAACCACGGTAGATTAATAAAATTTCTATACATTTCACTGTTCAAATGATTAACTTATACTTTCGGATTTAGAGGAATTTTTTATTTTATATGAGAGTCCATTTCATAGCAATTGGAGGTGCAGTGATGCACAACCTGTCCATTGCACTTAAACTGAAAGGTTACAGGGTGACCGGATCAGATGATGAGATCTTTGAACCATCAAGATCAAGACTGTCGAAATACGGACTGCTTCCATCAAAAGAAGGATGGGATTCAAATAGCATAACAAAAGACATTGATACTGTCATTCTGGGGATGCATGCAAAAGCTGATAATCCTGAACTTATAAGGGCGCGTGAGCTTGGTATAAAAATAATGTCATTCCCGGAGTACCTGTATGAACAAACAAAGAACAAGAAAAGGATAGTCGTTGCAGGAAGTCATGGAAAAACTACTACTACGGCAATTATTATGCATGTTCTGAAATGCACGGGTATCAACTTCGATTACATGGTCGGGTCATATATTGACGGATATGAGACAATGGTCGGCTTATCGGAAGAATCAAGGATAGCAGTTCTTGAAGGTGATGAATATCTTACTTCGGCACTTGATAAAAGACCTAAATTCCATTTGTACAGACCTGACATAGCGATCCTTAACGGTATTGCCTGGGATCATATGAACGTGTTTCCCACATTCGATAATTATGTTGAACAGTTCCGGATTTTTATCGACCGGATTGAGGCAAACGGGACGTTGATATATTTTGACGGTGATCCTGAAGTTAAAAAACTTGCGCTCGGTTCAAAGAACAATATCAAAAAGATCGCATACAAAGTACATGGCTATTTTCAGAACAAGACTGGTTTTTATGCTGCAACGCACAACCGTGTGATCCCTCTTAAAATCTTCGGGGAGCACAATATGCAGAATCTTTCTGCAGCAAGAGAAACTTGTTATGAATGTGGTGTTTCGGAAGATGATTTTTACAAGTCTGTGCAGAGTTTTGAAGGCACCTCAAAAAGGCTTCAGAAGCTCGTTGAAAACAAAAACGGAATAGCTTACCTCGATTTCGCCCATTCTCCTTCAAAAGTTAAGGCAACTGTAGAGGCCATTGCATCCAGGTACCCGGAAAAAGATATTGTTGCATGCCTTGAGCTGCATACTTATTCAAGTCTCAGCACCGGATTCCTGCCTTTATACAGCGGAACCCTCGATAAAGCAACATTCCCGTTCGTCTATTATAATCCACATGCAATTCAGGTCAAGAGGCTCGCACCAATAACCGTTGATGAAGTAAAGAATGCATTCGGTGACAAAAAAATAAATGTGTATAACAATTCTGCTGAAATGTTCTCGTTTATTCAAAAACAAAAATTCAGTAATGCTGTTTATCTTTTTATGAGTTCCGGTGATTTTGACGGATTCAATTTACAGACACTGGCTGAAGAATTATTACAAATCAAATAAATAAACCGATATGAAAAGAACATTAGTATTATTGCTTTTAGTTTCAGTTTTTGCACTGAGTTTAAACGCACAGGATTACAAAACAAGTCTCGGACTCAGGGCAGGTCTCCCCTATGGTCTTACAGCAAAGCACTTTCTTAATAAGACAAATGCTGTAGAGGGTATTCTTGCCGGCAGCTGGGGAGGATTTATCATTACCGGACTTTATGAAAATGAACACTGGACCGGACAATACCCCGGATTGAACTGGTTCTGGGGTGGCGGAGGTCATGTTGGTTTCTGGGATGCAGGCAGAAATCCCAATCTGGATGATACTTATACGGGTTCAGTTATTGGTCTTGATGCAATCCTGGGACTCGAATATACTTTTGATGAAATTCCGCTTAATTTATCACTTGATCTTCTCCCCACATTTAACATTATAGGCTATACTGGCTGGGGAGGTATTAACGGTGCCCTCTCGATCAGGTATGTTTTCTGAGAGTATCTGAAAAGATCCTACCGGCAGAAGGTCTGATGTATTGAACTGGTTTTTTATTCAAAAATATTTTGGATATAGGAAAAAACCTGTTTTCTTTGCATCCGCGTTTAAAAGTTCTTTAGAAGGTCCATTCGTCTAGTGGTTAGGACGTCAGGTTTTCATCCTGGTAACAGGGGTTCGATTCCCCTATGGACTACGAAAGCTATCTCATTTTCTTCACAACCGCTTAAAATCAACGATTTCAGGCGGTTTCTTTTTTTACAGGTACTCAAAATGTACGCCAGAACTCCTAGAAAGAGGAGTACCTTTTCGGCACCAATTTTCAAAACTCCAAATAGGTGTCGCTAAATCTTGTAACTCTCTGTATACTTTGCAGTTGTTTGCAGCCTTCTGCATTAGAGATATTGCTATAAAGGATGGAAATTTGTATAGAAATCGACACCATTTAATACAGAGAATTATGAAAAATAAAATTGTTACGCACTTTTATGTAAAGGAAGAAAAGAAAGATAATAACGGAGAGGTCCCTATTTATTTGAGAATCACCATGAATGGTGAAAGAGCAGAAATTTCTACCAATCGAAGAGTGGATCTTAATCTATGGGATAAAGCTTCTGAAAAAGTAGCTGGTAAATCTGAAGTGGCAAGAACTATTAATTCAAACCTGGTCACATTATTGGGTAAGGTGGAGAAGTATTTCAGTAACCTTGAGGTTAAGGATGAACTTATCTCAGTGCATCAAATAATGGCTGAACTAAAAGGGAAAAGCCAGAATCAGATGACTCTAATAAAAGCATATGAATTTCATATTGCCAGACTTGAAGAACTGGCTGGTGTTGATTATGTTCCTAATACAATTAATGGATATAAATCTTCTTTAAATGGCTTAAAGAAATTCATTCTTAAGCAATTTAATAAAACTGACGTCAGATTATGCGACCTTAATAAGATTTTCATTGAATCTTACGATACATATTTAAAATCATCCAGGGGATTAAACCATAATTCTGCAGTAAAGAATTTAAAATACATAAACTGCATTCTTAATAAAGCTGTCAGTTATAACTGGAACTCCAAAAATCCTTTCAAAGGATATAGTTTTGGATATGTCAATCCACCAAGATCATATCTTACAGAAGATGAAATTGAATCCTTACATAAAAAGGAATTCGTCATTAAAAGACTTGCCAGAGTAAGAGATGTATTTATCTTTCAGATTTATACTGGACTATCCTATGCCGACATGGCGGAACTGACTGAGGATAACATTGAAATCGGCATTGACGGCAAGAGGTGGATCGTCGTTCATCGTAAGAAGACCGGGTCCAGATCAAGTATTCCATTACTGCCAAGAGCCCAGGAAGTCTTGGATAGGTATAAGAGTGATCCGGCATGTGTTGCTTATCACAAATTGCTACCAGTAAGTTCCAATCAGAGGATGAATGGGTATCTGAAGGAGATCGCAGACATTTGCGAGATCAAGAAACCTTTGACAACTCATATAGCCAGGCACACTTTTGCTACCACGGTTACTCTATCCCACGGGGTACCGATTGAGACAGTCAGTAAGATGCTTGGCCATTCTGATTTAAAAACCACTCAGATTTATTCTAAGGTTGTGGATCGAAAAGTAGCCGAGGATATGAATAAACTTTTAAATAACAATAAAAATTCAGAACTTGGTATTGTTAATCAAGCCCAATCATAAGGCTATAAACTCATTCTGAATCTTTATGGATGATACAGTTATATTTAATTTTATTTCAGCAATAAATCCTTCTGTTATCCTTGACCTTGACTCTGAGGAAAAGCTGGGATCTTATAAAGAATTACTTAATGAAAGGTATACTGATTTTATTGAAAGAGTTAGAAATAACTACTATGAATTATCAGAAAAAGACAATAATCCAATTTATTACTTACGAGACGTAATTGAAAAACTACGAGAACACAATTCCTTTCTTTTTGAACCACGAAAAGGTAAAGTATTTTACCGTTCTCAAAAATCTCTAATAGTCTTCCCAGTTCAAAAAGGTAATCTAAAATCTGAGGCAGGTAATTTGCAATATTATTACCTAGATTAAACCGGCGTGGGGTGGTCAATTTGCCCGTTTTTTCCAGCGCAGCTTGAAAAATCGAAAATTTACCTTACTTATAAGGCAAAACACCTCATAAAAAAAATTATCTCCCCATGGGTAGTATCTACCATTGACTTTAGAAGATAATTTTTCTTACTGAGGAAAAACTGCATTCTGAATACAAAATCTTAAGAACCACTGAAAACGAACTGTGCTGATTCCATCCATCTGAGATAATACTTGGGTGGATGGATTTGGATCTTGACTTAAGGTATAATTTAATGTAACTTTACATTAAATTAAAATACCTGAATATGAAAACCTTAATCAGATTTATGCCAATTATCCCCGTCTTTTTAGGAGTTATCGGTTTCTCATCATGCGAAAAGAAGAATATAGATGATTTAGGCAGGGGGAAACTTGAAGTTTCACTGAATTTACCTGATGAGACAAGCCTTTCCAAATCAGGAACATCCGTAGACAGTGGAATGGTTTCATACCAATTAATGGTTTCCATTGAAAATATGGAAGGTAATTTGGTTATGAGTGATTCTCTAATACCACTTTATACTTTCGGGACAGGTTTTATCAGTGAGAATATAGAATTAAAGACCGGGGGATATAAACTTACCAAATTTATGATAGTTAATCCATCAGGGGTAGTTGTTTTTGCAGCTCCGATTACTGGGGCTCCTCTGGCATACCTGGTTAACAGACCACTTCCTTTAACCTTTAATATCTTTTCTGACCAGGTTACAAAAATTGTACCTGAAGTACTGATAGTCGGAAATCAGACACCTGACCAGTTTGGATACGCCCGCTTTGGAATGCAAATCATTAAGCCGCTTCATTTCTGGGCAGTATGTATCCTTGATAATCCATTAAGTATGGCTCCCACACAACTTACAACAGCAAAACTTACTGTTTATACTGAAAATGGCTGGCATTATACGTTTAATCTCGAAGCTGCAACAAATTATCTAATTATTAGGGGAGGATCATCGATTTACTATTTCCTACTTGAGAAAGAGGGTTATATGCCTCTGAAAATGCAGTTTACAGCAAGAGAATTAATGGCAACTTCCAAAGACTATCCTCTCATTCTGAAAATTCCAAGGGATAGTACCACTTGGTTAGAAAATTTTGAAGCATATAGTGCAAATACTTTCCCAAATACCTGGATTGCAGATGGTAATGGTTCAGATTTATCGAAGAATCATATTGATAATTCTATATTTTATAATGGTGAAAAATCACTTAAGTTATTCGGCGCCATAGGAAGTTGTTGGGCTGCAATAGCTTATCATACTTTAACTGTTACACCTCCTTTGAGATAGAATTTGCAGTTAGAAATGGGGATGAAACTTTGTTCGGCTGCAATCCAGATAGAGCCTTGGTAGGATTAAATAAAGGAACAAGTTGGACAAATCCTTCTCAAAGAAATTTCATTCAATTTAAACGTGATGGAAAGGTTTACGGAGGTGGAGGTAAAGTACTAGGTTTGTATATTAATAATACGTGGTACTCGGTAAGAATTAGATATGAGATAATTTCAACATCAGAAATAAAATTAAGCTACTGGATAAATAACAATTATGCTGGCAGTGAATCTTTAAGTGCAATAAGTGAAGAAAATCTTCTAAAAAACCTTGAAATTCAAGTTTTGGAAGGTTCAGCTTGGTTTGATGACATTAAAATCTTGAAATAAAATTTAAATCCAGGTTATAGGTGTTCGGGTTGCTATCTTAAAGAATTATCACTAACCACTCAAGGAGAACCTCATTTTATTGCGATTTTTGCCCTTCCAAGGCGGGAAAAACACGGTAGAAAAAATTATCTCTCCTTGGGTGATATAAACCCTTACCCGAAAGTAATCCTGTCAGAAGACCGCATAAAAGCGTCTTAATAAAGCAAAATTTCGAATCGTCTAATTAGGATCATATTTCTCTGGTAATTTAAAACCGTTCCCTGTTCAGTTCTTGTTATTAATTACGGTAATCTTATCTAGGAAAAACTTCAGGTCATTCTTATAAATTCGTAAACCCTCCAGAGTTTGAGGTGTGAGTCCCTGATCATTTCTCAGGATGATTGCTTCATTGATGTCAATAATCTCATCAAGGATTGAGAAAATTTTAGTTTTCAGGTCTGGTTGTTGTTCCATTTATTGTAATATTTAAGATTCTTTTTATTCCATACTTCGTACTTTAGCTTTGGTGAATAGCCAGTCAGAGCTTTAAGTTCTTCGCAAATTATTGATGATACCAAATCGACATTTTCCTTTGTAGTGGCGATGCCATCATGAATTGTGAACAGAGGAACATCAGGATGATCCCTTGAGATCCTCTTTGTGATACATTGCAGAACAGCATGAGATTCCCACCTCATCAGCACAATAGGAATTAGGTCCGGATGCAGCTTTTTCAATTGAGAGAAATATTCAAATATCCCAGGAAATAGTTTTTGAAACACCCTCTTCGGTGCAGCTCCTGGCTGTCCTAAGAATCGGTTGCTCAAGTACAAGACTCTGAAAAACTCCTGTTTCAGTGCTTTTCTGGAGGGATAAATGATTCCTAATTCTTCCTTTATGGCTTTTTCAAAATACTCATAAACCTTGCCTGAAAGTATCAACTTTTTATATCGCTCAATTTCCTGATTATCTATTTGTTGCAGAGATTCTGACAAAATAAATGAAGATGATGGTAGATTGGATGGTGACTTACTATTATTATAACATAATTTACCATCACGTTTATTTAATTCTTCGGCAACATTGATGATTTCCTCAAGATTTTCTTCCTTCAGCAGGTTGAGAGAAAAATATGCCTGGCTGTTTCTTATATCAAGGCATACCAGCTCCTTGCCATCATACCTGAGGAAGTTGCGAAAATCTGAGGGCATAAGGGTTAAGACCGAATGAAACCGCCTTACAGTGGGGTCAGTTGAAAGCTGATAATCACCTTCTTTTATCCTGTCAATGGATATGAACGCCCTTCTGTAAGATTCATAAGGATTCTTACATTCACACTGCCTGAGGGTAAGACATTTTTCAGAATAATCTTCATACCAGGTGCTTTTGATGATCTTCTCCCTCTCCGCCATTAATTTCTGCTCCTTCTTCTTTTCTAAGTAATAAACCGCCAAATAACTGGTTGCACTGTCATAATCAACTGTAAGATTTGGATTAAACCATTTCATCAGATGTGAATTCCCTTTGCAGGTTTTAAGCTTCTGTTCCTTCTCCCTGGCTTCCTTCTTTACTAAAGGCAGATAGTTTATTTCACTCCCTGTAAGTGTGGAAGAACACTCCTCTGTGAATTTGTAACCACGGACTTTTGAATTGTTGAACACATCATAGTAAAACTGCATGTCCCTTTCTATCAAACTCATTCTTTCTGCATATTCGAGATATGCATTATAATTATGAACAAATCTCCGAAACCGTTTTGAATGGATCTCTGCATATCCTTTGTAATTGCTTGGTTTTTCGGCAATCTCAGACAAAATCCATTTTAGGTAATCAGGATGGAATCCCTTTATCTCGCTAACCGGATGTTCTTTAATCAATCTGTCGAGATCAATATTTCCTGGAATGTACTTCCTCATAAGTATTTCATATAATCCAACCCAATGGCAAAAACAGATTGCCTAATGGCTGTTTAATTTTAGTTCTGTACTAAAGGGTTTCGTCTGTCAGTTTCTCGCAGTTACTTCACTAATTCTACCCACTGACAGAATGATGCAAAGATAAGCATTATATTTCAGATTACCAAATGTTTATCGTATTAGAATATGATAGGATTACTATCAGATTTTGTTAGGAAAACTATAAGATTTTATGAGGTCGTCAAATTAAATTTACGAGGAGCTAAATTCTATGGGCAGATAAGACAGATTTCAGTTAATGGATAAACTTCTATTCAGAAAAATGTGCTTTCCCTTCTATACTATTATTGTTGAGGTAGGACTGAACTTGAACTTCAATTGGTAACCCATTCCCCACCATCGACTGTGACACGTGAGTTCTCCCTTTTTTCTGATCCAATATCTGTGAACTGTCCATGACCAGGATATACTATTGTCGAATCTGGAAAAAATTCGTATAATTTTCTCAAGGATTTTATTTGATCTTCTCTTGAACCACGCTGAGTATCAGTTCTGCCACATGTCCTATAAAATAAAACATCTCCTGAAAATAAAATATTCCCAGTATAATAACAGATTCCTCCAGGTGAATGGCCTGGGGTAAGAATTGTTCTTATTTCTAAATGCCCTAATTCGTAAATCTGACCATTTTCAACAAATATATCGGGTACTTCGATCAACTGATTATCAAAATCAATATACTTCTGAGTTTCAGGATCACTTCTTGCATTATCGACCCATTCCTGACCATAATTCTTCAGTGCCCACTCAGGGTATGTAAATATTCCTTGATAATCCTCTTTATTTATACACCAGATTACTTTGGGAAACTGTTTTTTTATCTCAGGTAGATAATAAAAATGATCTATATGACCGTGAGTAATGAAAATGTATTTAAGGTTAAGATCATTGTCTTTAATAAAAGCTATTAATGTATCAATTCGCCATGCGGGATCAATTAACGCTGCTTCTTTCGATTTGGTACCGTAAATCAGATAACAATTCGTTTCAATTGGACCTGTAACCTGAGGTATTACTCTGAAATCTTCAGCAGTATTACAACTACACTGTAACAATAAGGTAATGGCTAACATAAAAACATTAATTCTTTTCATAATAATATCACTTGTAATGATTTAATAATGAAGAAATTGCCACATAATGTATTAAATCATAATCGAAACGCTGATTAAGTTACGAATTTATCCATTCGATGTCAAATTAATAACATAAAATACAATTGTTTTTTGATAATAACTATTCATCATACGCACATGTATTTAATAAAACTGCTATGGCTTTTGAAATTTAGAACATTCAATTAGGCCCGTTTATAGGCCCATCGAGCCACTAATTTATTCTAAATGATACAACCAACTCAGGTATAAAAGCCTGCTGTTGATTTTTTTTATCCAATAATTATAATCTTATAATCATGAAACAATCAGATATTACCATATCCGAGGTAAAGCTCATTTACCGTACCAGGGTCAAAGCCTCTGACCGGCCTCAGGTCAAAACCTCCAAAGACGTATTTGAACTATTCATGGAGCATTGGGATCAAGATGCCATCGAACATGTTGAGCATTTCAAGCTGATGCTACTGAATAGATCAAACAAGGTCCTGGGTATTGCTGAGATCTCAAAAGGAGGTTTGTCTGGTACCGTAACAGATGTCCGGGTAATTTTGCAATACGTTATTAAGTCAAATGCATCCGGTATTATAGTCTGCCATAACCATCCGAGTGGTAATCTACAGCCAAGCGAGTCTGATTTAGCATTAACCAGGAAGATTAAGGATTCAGCGAAACTGATGGATGTGCAGTTATTGGATCATTTGATTATAGTGCCGGAAGGGCAGTATTTTAGTATGGGAGATGAAGGAGTTTTGTAAACCATTGAAATGATAGTAAATACTACTTAAGGCTAACTCGATTCCTGTCACAGAACTCTACATGCTACTGTTGGGTACAATAATTACCGTCACCTCCGATATAAAATAATTGACTAACTTTACTCAACCATAAAATAACTGCTATGAAACTCGAAAAGATTTTAGGTCAATTAAATTCTTTTGAAAAGAATCAATTTCTTAAAGTAATTACTGGTATTATTGAGACCCCACCTAAAAAGACTGATGAGATAGATAAAATTCTGATTGATAGTGACAAAGACTTAAAGAAAGTAGACAACTTAAACATAGTCAACTGTCTTTCATTTAATTGAAGACGAATTCGCTGATTTTATCAAATCCAAGTTTAGTGAAGTTGATTCTCAACTTGACATACTTATTGATATTCTAATCAGGGATGGAAATTGCATAATGTCAAGAGATTGGTTTAATAAACTGTACGAAGAAGAAATTAAATCACTCAAATTAAAGATTCAGGAATTTCAAGCAGAAATAGAATCGGAAAAATCCTCGATTGATTCAGCAAGAATCAGGGATTACAAAATTTATAAAAACTGTGTTAAAACTGCATTTACAAATGATCAAGATAGAAATCAGGATTCAAAAATAACCTGGGAAGAACAAACAATTCTCCTTTCTCTTTCCGAAACACTTGAACTTTCACAAGAAGAAATTAAACTCATAAATTATTCTGTAATAAACATCGAAAAACAAGACATTGAACAGATTATAAATGATTTGAGAAATCTAGGAATTCTCTTCTACTCAAAGAAAACATTAAAAGTTTATATCGCTGATGAAATCGTAAGAGTACTTCGAAAAATTAGAGGCAAAGAAGTTGCAAATAAATATTTCCGCCGGGTTCTTAACCAACTAAAAGAGCCCCAATTAAACTACCTCTGTCAGAAAACATAACATTGACTGGAAAAAACCAATTGACGAAAAAATAAAATCAATTATTAAAGAAGGCATTAATTTTAAATCAATTCTAACTGACGGAATTTTTAAAGAAAATACAAAGCTTTCCGAGAAAAAACTTGTAGTTAACGAACTGATTGAGAAAGGTCTCTGTATTCCTCAAATAAAGGGAACTACCCTTGATGAAAAAGTACAAAACCTGGTAAACTATTTCGAACAAGTTGATAAAGACGACAAGATCAGCATTTCAATTGATGGGTATGATAAACTTTTGGTTGATCTTGATGCATTCATCCCTGAGACAAAGTCTTATATCAAACAAGAGTTCGATTTACAGGACGATGAAATTCTAAATAGCTCATATCTCCTTGATTATAACATCAAACCAAAGGATATCCTTGATTTGATACCTGATCAAAAAATCAAAGAATTTTGCGAAAAAATGTCAATAAAAACTCGTGGTAACCTTGCTTTTAACGTTTTAGAAAAATACAAAGACGCTGAGAACCTATATATTGAAAATTATAATCTGATTGCTTTCAGAGATATTAATGGATTGAAATCCAATGGTATTATTATTAAGGAAGGTGACCTGGGAATTAAATTTGAGGATGTTACAAAATCTATTTTCGAAAAACTAGGATTACCGGTCGATGATAAGCTGCGAAAATCCCTCAATAATGCTAAAAACAAAATTGATATTGTAATTAACTTAGGTAATAATGAGTTAATTCTTGTGGAATGTAAAACCGTAAAAGATTCAGGTTATAATAAATTCTCCTCCGTCTCCAGACAAATTAAAGCCTACATAGAGATTGCTCAGTTTAAAGGATATCGTGTTATAAAAAGCTTATTGATTGCCCCAGAATTCAGTGAGGATTTTGAGAAAGATTGCCGGGAAGAATTTGAATTAAACCTATCATTGATAACTGCTCAGACTTTAGCAAACATTCTTACCGGATTTAAAAATACCAGACATAAACAGTTCCCTTATCAATTGCTCATGAAAGATGTTCTGATAAGTGAGGATTGGGTGCTTAAAGCGATTAGCAAATAACAGCAACTATAACCAATAGGGTCTACAGTTTATAACCAAATCACGATATCCGTAATTTCTGTCTAAATAAAAAGAGGCGAAACACATTGTTTCGCTGCATTTCCTCGTGCTAGAAGGAACTCCATGTGATTGGTGTAAATGAGAGTGTATCGTCTAATGAAATAATAGGATTATTTTGATTCTTTATACTTTCTTTTCCACTCTTTTATCTCTCTATCAGATTCTTTAACGATAGCATTTGCTGCTTTAATTCTATCGTTTATTTCTTTAAACTTCTTTTTTCTAATTTATGGATCCTTCTCATTAAATTCTCGTAGTTCATTCATTGCATTAAATAAATCTTTAGATGCCTCTTTTAGTTTTTTGTCCAAGTTTTTGTCCAAGTTTTTCATATTCTTAATTATTAGATCAGTACAGCATTTCAAATATAAGCCAATATTCAAAAATTATGAAATATAAATCTCTCAAAAAACCAGAAAAATGCCCTAAATGTGGGTCCGATAAAATCGCCTATATCTTATATGGGTTGCCATTCTTCTCTCCCAGCCTTGAGCAGGAAATCAAGGATCACAAAATAGTCCTTGGGGGTTGTCGTGTATCTGATGACAGCCCAACTTGGAAATGCGTTGACTGCAATACAGTTATTCACAAGCTGGAGATAGATTTTAAAGATTCTGCTAATTAATCAGGAGTGCTGATCAGGCCATCTCCCCCTCTTTTTCCACTCCGCCCAACCAGAATCATTCCCCGTAGATATAATAATATAACTAAACCTCATAAATCCTGTTTTCAGTATCTGATACATGTAAATGAGATTACCTGCCGCTATGATGCTTCAGTTAGGCTCTTAAGCTTTGGTAACATCTTCCCTACTGTAGCTTCCGAACCACGTCCAGCAACGAAACCCATGATTTTGCCAAGAACTCCATAAGGTAACACCACTTCTTCCTTGAAGGTGAAACTACTACCTGATGGAATGGCTTGTATTGTCCAGCTCTGATCGTAACCTTTTACAAAGTTCCCTGAGGTCATACTAAAGGTGACTTTCTCATTCTCACCCATTCTGTAATCTTAAAATTCAGTTTCATAAGTGGGCCACCTGCTTTTTCCTCAAGTAAAAGTAGTATTACTATGAAAAAAATCTCATTTGTCTGTATTCTGGCATTATTATTTATTGCCGGTTGTACTAGAAGAAAACCATTGAAAAGACAATTCTTGAATGAACTGATTATTGATATATCCTGAAACTTTGAAAGTAAAGTTAAAGAGGTTAAGGAACAAAACTACTGGCTATTGAAAAAGATGGTAAGATAACAAAAGAGATCTTATGATATGAGGAGCTCGACAGTATAGGTTCAACAAAAAATTTTGTTGCTTATTTTATACTGCTGGCATTTTAACAAGAATTGATCGTTTGATATGATAATAGTATCCGTACAGCTCTGTTGAACATTTGAAAATGAAGATGTATAAGAATGAGAATAAATTGAAGATAGCACTTATTCATATCAGATTTTTAATATATAATCTATACTTATTTGGTAGTTATTATATCTATAAATACACTTGTTAAGCAAAGCGGTCTACCCAATATCTGGGTGACCGAGTTTGTCGATCTCTGAAAGCTGAACTTGAATCCACTTTCAAGGAAGAGATCAGTGTCTACTTTGACATCAATCCTCATGACGGACTTCTGGAGACACATGATGTAGATGCTTCACTGAAGGAGAAGCTGAAGTGCCTGATATTCATGCCTATCATTTCTCGAACTTACTGTGATCCGAAATCCTTTGCCTGGGAACATGAGTTTAAAGCGTTCTTGAACAGGCATCTAAGGATCAATTCGGATTGAAAATAAAGTTGCCAGGGGGAAATGTGGCTAACCGTATTCTTCCGGTACGGATCCATGACCTGGATATGGCAGATATAAAGGAATGTGAATCAATATTGGGTGGATTTTTAAGGGGGATTGATTTTATTTATAAGGAATCTGGAGTAAACAGACCGCTAACGACAAAAGATAATGAGGAAAAAAATTTAAACCATACCAATTATAGGAATCAGATCAATAAAGTTGCTCTTGCAATTAAAGAGATTGTTCAGGGAATGAAAACAGATCCTTCTCAGGTGGTTAAAGTAAAGGATCAGTCTGAGGAATCATTTAAAGAAATCAAAGAAGACAGGAAGATTAACTTAGAGACGCAAACTAAAGCAGGTAGATGGAAATTATTATCAGCAGTTTTTATCGTTGCGGTATTAATTATAGCTTCGGTTTTTGCTTATACAAAAATATTCAAAAAGAATTCATTGGAAAGACTCAGATCGTCAGGGGAGAAAATTTCTATTGTAGTATTACCGTTTCAGAATATGACAAATGATACAATCTGGGATGTTTGGCAGGATGGTGTACAAAATGAATTAATAACCTCACTTTCTTCCTCGGAGGAATTAAATGTCAGACTGGCAGAATCAATTACTGGTCTGATACAAAGTCAAGGACTTATTAACTATGCTTCAATCACACCATCAATAGCAGCTACTTTAACTCAAAAACTGAATTCGGTCATCTTCATCTATGGAACAATTAAACAGGCGGGTCCGAAAATACGGTTGAATGCACAATTAATTGATTCAAAAACAGAAGAGGTCTTAAAGTCATTCCTGATTGAAGGTTTGACAAAAGACGGGAATATCTTTCCTGTTATAGATTCTCTTTCATACTTATTGAAGGATTTTTTGATACTATCCAAATTAATAAAAGAATCTCCATCTGGAATTCAAATCTATGCACATACTACATCTCCTGAAGCTTACAGGTGCTTTATTTATGGGAACAATGCGGTAATGAAAGGAGATAATCCTTCCGCAATAAAAATGTTTTCACAGGCTGTAGCAATTGACTCAAATTTTATTGCCGCAACTATATTTCTTTCTTCAAGGTATTTCTCTCAGGGAATGTACAGCGAGGCTAAAAGATGGTGCCTTAAAGTGCACAATAAAATGAATCAGTTGCCAAAGCAGTATCAGATTATGTCAAATTGGATATATGCTTTACTATTTGAAACGCCTCAGGAAGTTATTAAATCTTTAAAGGAATCCAAGGAATTTGATGACCAGGCACCTGTAGCGTATTATTTATTAAGTAAGGAATATATAAACCTGAAACAATATGATAAAGCTATCCTTGAGTTGACGAAAGCACTGGAGATTTACAAAAGATGGGATTCTAAGCCAGGTTGGGATGATTACGCCTCACTTGGAGAAGCATATCATAAAACTGGGCAATTTAAAAAAGAGAGAAAGTTATATAAGAAAGCTGAAAAGGATTATCCAGATAATCTAGCCATAACATGGAGACAGTCTATTCTGGCACTAACTAAAGGAGATACTATTGCTGCAAACCGATATCTTAAAAAGCTTATATCTTACGGTAAGAACAACTCATGGACTGAGGCAGTAATTGAGAATAACCTGGCAGCACTCTATAATGAGGCAGGTTTATTAGACAAAGCAGAGGAATTTTATCGCAAGGTGCTTTCATCAGCCCCTGAAAGACCAGCAAGAATGAATAATCTTGCTTGGTTCCTGATTGATAATGACCTCAACATAAATGAGGGGTTAGATCTCATTGATAATGCACTGAAATTAGAGCCAGATAATTATACATATTTAGATACTAAAGGTTGGGGATTATTTAAGCAAGGGAAATACCAGGAAGCCCTGGAATTCCTGGAAAAAAGCTGGGTTTTAAAACCTGTTTATGATCATGAGGTATATCTTCATCTGGAAGCAGCAAAAAAGGCCATTGCCAGTCAAAAAAATAATTAACTTTGCATAAGCAGATGTAAGCAAAGAAGACTCCTTTTCGACACCTCTAAAAAGCAAGCCTCTGTATTTAATTGATTTTAAGCTAAGTGGAAAAATAGTTCGATTCCCCTATGGACTACGAAAGCTATCTCATTTTCTTCACAACCGCTTAAAATCAACGATTTCAGGCGGTTTCTTTTTTTACAGGTACTCAAAATGTACGCCAGAACTCCTAGAAAGAGGAGTATTTTTAGGGACCAATTTTAAAAACACCAAATAGGTCTCGCTAAATCTTGTAACTCTCTGTATACTTTGCAGTTGTTTGCAGTCTTCTGCATAAAAAAAGTTGCTTGAAAGGTTGGAAATTTATACCAATAGAAGAGTGCATCCTGATCTCTGGGATAAAACTTCTGAGAAAGTTGTTGGCAGAAATGAACCGTGCTGACTCCATCCATCCGGGGTGAAACCTGAATGGATGGATTTTTTATTTGACTTGTACCAATGTCTTTCGTAATTTTATAAGAATTAAATCACTTACTGATAATTTAATACCACTGCAAATGAGAAAGCTTATCTTATTAATAGCCTTTAACGCATATTGTCTTTATGTGGTTGCCCAGAATGCTGACAGTATCTGGATCGTAAATAATTACACCAAAATGGAGCGGTTGATAACTATGAGGGACGGGATAAAATTATTTACTTCAATTTATGTCCCTAAAGACAGTTCGGAAGATCATCCTATTATATTATATCGTACTCCATACTCATGCAGACCATATGGCGAAGATAATTACTTCAAATTCTGGGATAATTATCAAAAAGTCTACCTTAGAGCAGGATATATCTTTGCGTGGCAGGATGTGCGCGGCAGATGGATGAGCGAAGGTGATTTTGAAGATGTCAGACCATTTAATCCAGATAAGAAAACAGATAAAAACATTGATGAAGCCAGCGACACCTATGATACTATTGACTGGTTATTAAAGAATATACCACACAATAACGGGAAGGTTGGAGTATTAGGACTTTCTTATGGAGGCTTTTATGCCACCATGGCAGCGGCCAGCAATCATCCGGCATTAATTGCAGTAAGTCCCCAGGCACCTGTCACCAATTGGTTTATCGGTGATGACTTCCATCACAATGGAGCATTTTTTATTATGGATGCGTTCAGCTTTTATACGGCTCTGGGATCGGGTTTCGGTCTGCCACGGCCACATCCCACAACACAATCCCCGCAAACTATTGATATTCCAGTCCACGACAACTACAAATTTTACCTGGAAACAGGGCCATTGTCTGAATTTGCAAAACTGGCGGGAGACAGTGTCCGGTTCTGGAAAGATGTGTATGCGCATCCTGACTATGACGAATGGTGGAAAGCCCGCGATGCCCGTAATGCAACGAAGAATCTGAAGCCCGCTATGTTATGGGTTGGCGGTTTGTTTGATGCTGAAGACCACTGGGGTACGTGGAATTCATACAAAGCAGCCGAGGCGAATAATCCTGGTAAAGAATTCAATAAGCTTGTCATGGGTCCATGGTCTCACGGACAATGGTTTAATGATGCTACACATTTGGGTAATGTGAAGTTTGGGAGCAACACCTCCTTATGGTATAAGCAAAATATAGAGATCCCTTTTTTCGACTACTTCCTTAAGGGAACCGGCGATGTTTTAAAAATTGCCGAAGCTAATATTTTCCTTACAGGGGTTAATGTGTGGAGACAATTTGATCAGTGGCCTCCTTCCGGGAAAGAAGATAAAGTCCTTTATTTGCAGAATAAAGGGAACCTGGATTGGAACCGGCCGGAACCGATAGTAGGTTCCAGTGAATACCTCAGTGATCCGGCAAAACCTGTTCCTTATACCGAGGATGTCCACTTTACAAGAACTACAGAATACATGACCGATGATCAGCGGTTTGCTGAACGCAGACCTGATGTACTCGCATTTCAAACAGCCATATTAGATGAAGATGTTACCGTAACAGGAGTTGTTACAGCTGATCTGCTAACCTCTATTTCATCAACAGATGCTGATTTTGTAGTCAAATTAATAGATGTCTTTCCTGATAGTTTCTCATACAACGAAGTGAATATTTATGCTGACAAAGATCCTGAAATCGATTACCCGATGGGGGGTTATGAAATGCTGGTCCATGGGGAAGTTTTCAGGGGGCGGTACAGGAAAAGCTTTGAAAATCCCGAACCATTTGTACCTGGCAAAATAGAACGTGTAAAATTCGATATTGGTGATGTTGCACACACATTTAAGAAGGGTCATCGCATCATGGTACAGTTACAAAGCAGCTGGTTCCCTTTAGTTGACCGGAATCCGCAAAAGTTCGTCAATATTTATGAGGCAAAGGAAAGCGATTTTCAAAAAGCGACCATCCGTATTTATCATGATGTAAAGAATGCAAGTAATATCCTGCTGCCAATTCTGAAAAAGTAAAATGATGTTTCTCATATTTTCCCGCCTTTTTTAGTATCTAATCAGTTCAGGAATGAATAATTAAAAAGATAAATAGTTGCGTAAATTGATCCCCTAATCGTTCATCCTGCAGAAACCAGTTGTCCTGACCACATTCAACCGATCATCTTAACATTTGAATAAATGGCTATGCTTCATGGAATTACCTCTGATTTTGGGTGGTAAATTGAATCCGGCGAGAAGTGGTCAAGGTTATTGGCTTTTACACAAAAATCCCAAAAAACAACTTTTTCATAACTCTTAATTTTAATAAAATGGTTTATTGGCCTATCTCTGAGTCTACAGGAATGACCATATAAAAACAAAGTTTAGCCGTAACAAAAAAAAAGTCTATCGCTTTTGAAA
The DNA here is from genome assembly GCA_963843415.1 of uncultured Bacteroidota bacterium. GTDB lineage: Bacteria > Bacteroidota > Bacteroidia > Bacteroidales > VadinHA17 > LD21. The sequence goes on along the minus strand of CAWJKD010000006.1, from coordinate 127,261 downwards.
CATAAAATGATGATTTTGAAACATTTTACCCGAAATACAGACATTTTATTTGAAATATTTAGTATAGCAATACTGTGAATTGTAAATGCTTATTTGATTATCTTTGGTCTATTACTTTAAAATCATTTCGATGAAAAAGCTATGTGGAATTTTGATAATAGTATTAATAAACACCAGTATAGTGATCAGTCAGACCACACTTAATCTTACATGGGTTGGTCAGTCAACCTTCCTGATGAGTACCGGAGATGGAGTAAAAGTGTTAATGGATCCGGTAAATCCAAATATGGCAAAAGCAGAAGTGCCGGATATTATTGATCTGGTCACCATATCGCATGAACACGGAGATCATAATTATGTTGCCATGGCAAAAGGGAATCCGGTTATTATACACGGACTCAAAGAATCCGGATATGCTAAAATTGACACAGTATTTAAGGGTATTCATGTTTATACGGTCGGATCATTTCATGATAACCAGGGAGGGAGCCAGCGCGGGAAGAACGCAATTTTCGTTTTTGAATTACCGGGATTAAAGGTGGTTCACCTTGGAGATCTTGGTCATGTGACCAATGAAAATCAGGTTTCAGCTATCGGGGCAACAGATATTCTCCTGATCCCGGTTGGAACCGGACCCACTATTGATATTCAGTCGGCTATGGAAGTCATTAAGCAACTCAAGCCCAGGGTTGTGATTCCCATGCATTATACGCCGGCAAATGCACCTGCAGGTGGCTTCAGGCTTGGGACTGTTGAAGATTTCATTAAGGCTGTTGGTACTGCTTATGATGTTAAATACTCAGGACACTCTGAAACATTTATTGCAGGTAAGCTCCCCTTAAAAACAACCATAATGGTTATGAAAAGGTCGGAATGATTGAAACTGCTGAGTTAGTAAATCCTTTCATTTTTTTTGAAAAATAATCTGGTACTATTTAAGAAATTCATTTGGATAACAATCTTAAATAATAACAAAGGAATTTTTCTGGCATATATGCTACCTTCACTGAAAATTAATCATACTGACCATGCGACGTAAAATTATCCCCACCCTATTGCTGATCGCATTTTGTTCTTTGATAAAAGCTCAGGAAAGCCCAGTCACTTTGGAAATTGATGCCGGCATTTCAATCGGAAAAATGCTTCCAATCTATGCTTTCTTCGGATATGACGAACCTAATTATACCTACCGGGAGAACGGTCTTAAACTCCTTGCTGAGATCGCAGATCTTAGCCCTGTACCGGTATATGTGCGCACCCATAACTTGCTCACTACCAAAGAGGGCGAACCCGATCTGAAATGGGGTTTTACCAATGTATATACTGAAGACAAGAAAGGTAATCCGGTTTATGACTGGACCATTCTCGACAAGATCCTGGGCGCTCAGACAGATAACGGCCTGCGGCCTCTGGTGGAGCTTGGATTTATGCCTAAGGCATTATCCACAAAACCGGAGCCTTACCGGCACGAATGGAGCAATAAAGGGCCATTATGGACCGGCTGGACATATCCTCCTAAAGACTATAAGAAGTGGGCTGAACTGATCTATCAGCTTGTATTGCATGAGAAAGAAGTTCATGGTGAAGTTGAGATCGAAAAATGGTTATGGGAAGTTTGGAACGAACCGGATATCGGATACTGGTCGGGTACATTCGATGAGTATTGCAAGCTTTACGATTATGCAGCAGATGCCGTGAAACGTGCATGCCCCGGATGCACTGTAGGGGGACCTCATACAACAAGCCCTTCAGGAAAAGGCGGGAGAGATTATCTCTATCGTTTTCTTGACCATTGTTTGAACGGCACAAATTATGTAACGGGGAAAAAAGGCTCTCCGCTTGAGTATATTTCTTTTCATGCAAAGGGAAATCCTGAAATAGTTGACGGTCATATCCGCATGAATATGGGAACGCAGCTGGCAGATATTGCAAGGGGATTTGAGGTGATTAAAAGCTTTCCGGAATTAAAAGATCTGCCGGTTATTATCGGGGAGTGTGACCCTGAAGGTTGTGCCGCATGCTCATTTAAGAGGGATCCGAAATACGGGTATCGCAACGGCACTGTGTATCCGAGCTATACTGCTTCCTCTTTCGCAAAAATATTTGAACTGATGGATGAATATGATGTCAATTTGCGCGGCGCTCTAACCTGGGCATTTGAATTTGAAGACCAGGAATGGTTTGCAGGATTCCGTGAACTTGCAACAAACGGTGTGGATAAACCGGTAATGAATGTTTTCCGGATGTTCGGAATGATGAGAGGACAACGAGTCATGGTAAAAGGAAATCCCTACCCGGCTAAGAAGGTCATCGAACAAGGTATCCGCGACGTCGCGGATATTAATGCAATGGCATGTGCCGATCAGAATGAAATGACAATACTGGTGTGGAATTATCATGATGATGATATCTTAGGTGAGATCAATAATATCGACCTGATGATCCGCAATATTCCTGATGGTCCAGTCCTTATGCAACACTACCGTGTGGATCAGGAACTGAGTAATTCTTATGCAGTGTGGCAACAGTTGGGTTCTCCTCAAAAACCTACAGAGGAACAGTATAATAAAATGGAAGCAGCCGGTCATCTTAAATTCCTGAATTCACCACGTTGGATAACTGCCAGTGAGAATGGATTGCATATACAGTTCTCATTACCAAGACAGGGGGTCTCTCTGATCAAACTGGAATGGTAATTAATAAATATTTAACAAGGAGCGGCGGAAAATAAAAAAATTATTACATTTGCACCTGCAAAAAAACTAAAGATGGCATATCACAAATCATCAGAAAAAAGGATCAGACAGTCAGTTGGTAAAACTGAAAGGAATAAGTACTATGCAAAAACAATGCGTAATGCTCTTAAGGATTTCCGTACAACCACAAGCAAGAAAGAGGCTGAGGAAAAGCTTCCTAAAATGAATGCGATGCTCGATAAGCTTGCCAAAAAAAATATTATTCACAAGAAAAAGGCAGGTAATCTGAAATCATCTATCGAAAAACAGGCAAAGAATCTGAAATAATCAATAAGATCTTCATAAGAGAGGCTTCATAAGCCTCTTTTTTTTACCCCTGAATTCTCCTGAAGGGGATTTTGTGCATAGAAGGGGGTTGAGGATAAGTTCTTATTTTTTATTATCTTGCAGATGGAATATAAATTTTCGCTGCATGTCACTTAAAATTACTGACTGGGCTGCTGAGGACAGACCCAGGGAAAAACTTATACAGAAAGGTACATCAAGCCTCAGCGATGCAGAATTGCTGGCTATCCTCATCAGCTCAGGGACAAAAGATAAATCGGCTGTAGATCTGGGTCGTGAGCTTCTGGGTATTGTAAACAATAACCTGAACAGTCTCGGAAAACTTACAATATCAGATCTCGTAAAATTACGCGGGATTGGTCCGGCACGGGCAGTAACTATCGCTGCTGCACTTGAGCTTGGAAGAAGACGGAAACTGGCAGAGGTTGAGGATGTAATGCAGATTAAATGTTCAAAAGATGTAGCTGAAATATTTCAGCCATTGTTGTCAGACCTGCTCCACGAAGAATTCTGGATATTGTTCCTCAATAGATCCAATAAGGTGATCAACAGGATGAAACTGAGCCAGGGAGGCATAAGCGGAACTGTTACTGATGTTAGAATTGTTATGAAAAAAGCTATCGAATATCTTGCCTCAGGGATCATCGTCTGCCATAATCATCCGTCGGGGAACCTCAATCCAAGCGAATCTGATACCAAAATAACGCAGAAGATAAAAGAGGCAGGCGCACTGATGGATATACAACTGCTTGATCATCTGATCATCTCGGAGAAGGATTACTATAGCTTTGCCGACAACGGGTTACTCTGAATGTCTTATAGCCTTCCGCCTTCCTGCCTTCCGCCTTCTGCCTTCCGCCTTCGATCATCCCTCTGACTTCATTTTCTTAACCCTGCTTTTATCAGGACACTCCTTAAGTATTGATTTTATGTTCTTCCGGAACACGGGATGGACCATATCGCCGGCAATCTCCGATAACGGGACCAGCACGAATCTTCTCTGCGATATCCGGGGATGAGGAATAGTCAATGCTTTTGTATTGATAATCCTGTCTTCATAGAACAGAATATCGATATCGATTGTCCTCGACTGATATCCGGGACCTTCCCTGAGCCGCCCGAGAAGTGATTCAATCATCAGTGCCCTGCCAAGCAGGCCCGAAGGATTAAGCGCCGTTTCCACTTCCACCACAATGTTCAGGAACTTGTTCCCGCTGTCAAAACCCCACGGTTCAGTCTCATAGACCGACGAAGATCGTGTTATCTTTCCAACATGCTCCTCTATTCCGGACAGTGCCTCTTTGAGGTTCTCTCCCCTGTCGCCCAAATTAGTTCCGATTCCGAGAAATATCTTCTTCATTTTCAGAAGTAATCTTGCCAAATTTATTAAATCAATTAACAAAATATATATTAAGTTGTTTTTATCTATATTTAACATTCATATTATAAACTATTTCCGTAATGAAAAATTTCCTTATTTACACTCTGGCAACAATTACAGGTATTATAATTGCTTCACTGATCTTTTTCCTGATCATGATCGGTAGTCTGAGTGCGATGATAGCCGTCGGCGATAAAAAGGTTTCAATAAGTGATAATTCAATCCTCGTACTTAAGACCAATGTACAGATCCCTGACAGAACCGACTCCAGTCCCCTTGCAGGACTGGATATTATTAATATGAGTCTGTCATCAGCAGCAGGATTGAATGATATCCTCAAGAACCTTGAAAAAGCCGCAACAGATTCTAAGATAAAGGGAGTCCTTATTGATAATGGTGCTATGCCATCCGGTTGGGCAACAACAGAGGAGATAAGGAATGCTCTTAACAGATTCAGGGAGGAGAGTGGTAAATTCGTTATTGCCTATTCTGACTACGCACTTGAACAACAGGGATATTATTTATCATCGATTGCTGATAAAATTTATATCAATCCATCTTCCACGGTCGATTTTAAAGGATTGATGGGGGAAGTAATGTTCTACAAGAATGCTCTTGAGAAAATCGGGATGGAAGTTCAGGTTATAAGGCATGGAAAATTTAAAGGTGCTGTCGAACCCTTTATCCTTGATAAATTAAGTGAAGAGAACAAGACACAGATAAAGGATTATGTCGGTTCTATATGGAATCATACTGTCAAAATGATGGCCGAATCGAGAGGCCTTTCCGAAGATCAGATTAACGATCTGGCCGATAAGCTTGCCGGTTTTGTTTCAACCAGCGCTCTTGAGAATAAACTGGTAGACGGATTGCTGTTCCGTGACCAGCTCAATGATACTCTTAAGATCCTTTCCGGACTGACTCGCGATGATAAGATCAATTTTATCCAGATGACGAAGTACACAAAGGTACCTGATCCAAATAAAGTTCTGACAATTAAAAACAGGATTGCTGTTATTTATGCTTCAGGAAACATAGCAAATGGAAAAGGTAATGAATACAACATCGGAGGGAACAACTATTCTGAAATTATAAGGAAAGAAAGACTCGATACTACCGTAAAAGCTATTGTGATGCGCGTAAATTCTCCGGGAGGCAGCGTAATTGCAACTGATATGATATGGAGGGAGATTGAGCTCGCTGCCAAAGTGAAGCCCGTAGTAATCTCAATGGGGAATTATGCTGCTTCGGGAGGATATTATATCTCCGCTCCCGGAACAAAAATATATGCAAATCCCACAACCATATCAGGATCAATAGGAGTGTTCGGATTGATTCCCAATGCCGGCAAACTGATGGAACAAAAGCTCGGCATATCAACTGAAACAGTCAAAACGAATGCGAATTCCGACTTCCCTTCAATATTTCGTCCAATGAATGTTTATGAGAAAGAAATCATGCAACAAAGTATTGAAAAAATATACTCTGATTTTGTTAATAAGGTCTCCGCGGGAAGGGAAATGACTTTCGAATCGGTGGACAGCATAGGACAGGGAAGGGTATGGAGCGGCACAAGCTGTCTTAAACTTGGACTTGTAGATGAAATTGGCGGTCTGAAGGATGCAATTAAAGGCGCCGCTGAACTTGCCGGAATTGAAACTTATTCGATAAGAGAATTACCGGTTAAAGAAGATCCTTATGTCAAACTGCTTAATCAGCTTAGCGGTGATGTCAAATTGAATTTTCTGAAAAAAGAACTTGGCGAATCATTCAGGTTCTATAATGAAATAATGGAACTCAGAAATTTGTCAGGAATACAGGCAAGATTGCCCTATTTTATTGAGATCCATTAGTATATGGAGAACAGAAGGAGCATATTTCTATATCCTTTCTCTCTACTTTATGGGGTTATAACAGAGGTCCGGAATTTCCTGTACAATGCAAAGATCATTAAATCTCATGAGTTCAGTATTCCTGTTATATGTGTGGGGAATATCACCGTTGGAGGTACCGGGAAAACATCACATACAGAATATCTTGCCGACCTGCTCAGAAATAAATTCAATGTTGCTGTTCTGAGCAGAGGCTACAAAAGAAAAACCACCGGCTTTCTTTTTGCTGACGATGCATCATCAGTATCAGATGTCGGGGACGAACCTCTGCAGATCTCCAGAAAGTTCCCGGAAATTACTGTCGCTGTTGACAGGAACAGGGTTCGTGGTGCAAAGAAAATTCTTGATAAAAGACCGGAGACCAATGTAATCATCCTCGATGACGGATTTCAGCACAGAAGTATAACCCCTGGGTACTCAATTCTGCTTTCCGATTTTGACAGGCTGATGATAAGAGACAATCTTCTTCCATACGGTAATCTGAGGGAGAGTCTGCATAATATGAGAAGAGCTGACATAATCCTCATAACCAAATCCCCGGAGAAGATATCTCCTATCCAAAGACGTATTATAGTCAAAGAAATCAATAAGGCACCTTACCAAAACCTCTATTTCACTTCGCTTAAATATCTGGATCCCGTTCATGTGTTTGGTGATGTAAAAAATGATGCTGATATAATAAACCGTCATCATAAGAAAGACAGAGGTGTTGTGCTTGTAACAGGAATAGCAAATGCCGGTTCCATTTTAGAATTTCTCCATAAAAGTTTCAGTGAAATTATTCACCTGCCATTTGGTGACCATCACTACTTCAAAGAAAAGGATATTAAAAAGATAACAGAGGCATGGAATAAACTTAAAAGTCCTGTAAAGTACGCCATCACCACAGAAAAAGATGCCTTGAGATTGAGAGAATTTACTAATATTGCAGAACCCGTCCGGACATCATTCTATTATATTCCTTTAGGGATACATTTTATGAATGACGATAAAAATGAGTTTGATAATCTGATAGTTAACTATGTTAGAAAGAATAAACGAAACAACAGAGTTTCTTAGATCAAAAGGAATCATCAATCCTGATGCCGGGATTATTCTTGGTACTGGCCTTGGTGGTCTGACAGCCAAAATTGAAATCCTCGCCGAGCTGGATTATAAAGAGATCCCGAATTTTCCTGTCTCGACTGTGGAGGGTCATGAAGGAAAACTGATTTACGGGGAATTCGGACGTAAGAAAATTGTAGCCATGAAGGGGAGGTTCCATTATTATGAAGGATATGGTGCAGAACAGGTTGCTTTACCGGTAAGGGTCCTCAAATATCTTGGAATAAAGTGTCTTTTTCTTTCGAATGCGGCCGGAGGATTAAATCCATCTTTCAAAATCGGAGATATAATGATAATCACCGATCACATCAACCTTTTGCCTAATCCTCTCATCGGTCCGAATGATGACCGTATAGGTGCCCGTTTCCCGGACATGGGAGAAGCGTATGATAAGTACCTGATCAAAAAAGCTTTATTAATTGCTGAGGATCATAACATCAGAGTTCATAAAGGAGTTTATCTTTCAACCACCGGTCCTACCTTTGAGACTCCTTCGGAATATAAATACTTCAGGATAATCGGAGCTGACGCCGTGGGAATGTCAACGACGCCTGAAGTCATAATTGCCCGGCATATGAATCTGCCGTGTTTCGCGGTAAGCATCATTACCGATCTCGGTGTTGAAGGGAAAATAGCATATACAACTCATCAGTCGGTGCTTGAGGAAGCTATCAAAACCGAAGAGAAGATGACGGCAATTATGACCGATATGATATCATCGTTATAACAGGGAGGGGAGCCTTGGGGGTTTACCTTATTACTGTACATACCTTTTCCCAGGTTCTAATTTTACCTTTATCGTTATAGAGCTGTATAAGAAAAATATAGATCCCTGTATCTACCAGAGTACCATCATCTGATGTTCCATCCCATACAAGCGAGGCTTTGTCACCTGCAAAATAGTTTTCCGCTATTCTCCTAACATAACTTCCTGTCTCATCAAAAATGGTAACCGATATGACATTACCAATGCCTTCCAGATTAAAATCAATGACCAGAACATCTTCGTATCCGTTATTATCGGGAGATATCCTCCCTGAAGAAAAGATCACCCGATCATCAGAATAAGCATCACGACTGAAAACTGAGTTCTCTGAACCCGGAGTTCCCCACCCGGAACTCTCTGAAGCTGAATGCCAGTTCGAGCTTTCATCTGACTGTAAATCAGGCCTTATCTTTTCGATCGAAATACCTTCATTATCAGAAAGTAGTGAATAATGCATCTTTTCAGTATAATTCACCTCATCGATAAGATCCATCTCCCTGTTCAGAAGCAACAGGTGGCCCTTATCGTCGGGCATTGATGGAAGTGATGATGTTCTGAATATGTTTTCCGGATCAGAAGATATATATCTTGCTACGACTTTATCGGGATCAGTTGTAATTGTATAAAATGAGCCGGGGATTATGCATCTATGTTCGCCCGAAACGTTTTTAATGTCGGAAGTATCGCCGGTTTCAGGATTTATCGAAACCAGATAAAGCTTTGATGCGTCAAATATTTTTTCAGAACCGTTAAAAAGTTCGATATAATCAGGATCCTCCGGGAAAGGATTAAATAGAAGCTCATTGAAGACAATATCTCCCCTGTCAGCTCTTTCAGGTATGCCGAATCTGAAGACTCCTCTGGCTATTGAATTGCCTGCAAAATCTGTAAGATTTCCATTTATCCTGAATGGATATACTGTCCCGTTTTGAAATGGTTCATTGGTCTTTATAATAAAGTTACGCAGCAAAGGATCGGATGATTCAATAGTTCTGATACTGCTCATCCCAACTGAAATGATATCCGTTGATTTCGTGAAATCGATTACAGTTTCTGAAAATAAAATGTTAAGAGTTACACTGTCCTCAGGAAATACATTTTCTAATCCATAGAACTGAAGGTCGGGATTATATCCTGAAGCTGAATTAACAGCTCCGGGTGTTCCTCCTGTTCTTGAAGAAGAGGCCTCCCAGTTCCCGGCATTAAAGAACGGGAAGCTGGTATCAATAATCTCGAGTGCCCATCCGCCTGATTCCTTCAGCTTGTCCTTATACCATTCTGAGGAATACTCCAGTCCATGGATCAGCGAGCCAAGGCTATCAGTAAGATAAACAGTACCTGTTTCACCGGGAAGAGACGGAAATGATTTGAATCCCACGACCCGTCCAAACTGGCTGAATTTTGCGGTATCAGTATGTGAACATAAAATAAGATATTCTCCGGGCCTTATTGAAACTTCAGGAAAAGAAACGCACTTGTCACCTGAACAGAGTTCCCATTTATTAAGACTAAATGAAAAGATTGTGCGATTATATATCTCTATATATTCTCTCTCCGGCAGGGCAACTGCAGGGACAGGATCGGTCATTATCTCGGAAATAATCACATCCCCGGCATGTGCCGTAATACTTGTCAGCCGGGCGGCATACTGTTCAATAACAACATCTGATCTCGATTCAATAACGATCCGGCCGGACGCCAATAAAGGCATCATCAGAGCCAGTAAAATAACTTTTTTCATGCAGCGGGACGGATTAAAAAAAAAGCTAATTTTGGCCTTTTAATATTAAGTAAAATTAGTCATTAACTTTAATTTTTCAAATTTTTAAAACTATGAAGACAGCTGTTGTTGGAGCAACCGGAATGGTTGGCCGGACAATGATCAAGGTCCTTGAAGAAAGAAATTTTCCTGTAACAGAGTTAATCCCTGCCGCATCGCAGAAATCGGTTGGAAAGGAAGTGATTTTCAAGGGTAAACCGGTTAAGGTTGTAAGTGTTATGGAAGCTGTCGAGGCTAAACCGGTATTTGCTATCTTTTCTGCAGGAGCAGACACCTCAAAGGAATGGGCCCCTGTTTTCGCAAAGAACGGAATAATAGTAATTGATAACTCTTCCGCCTGGCGGATGGACAAGAATGTTCCTCTGATAGTTCCTGAGATAAACAGTCATGTACTGAAAAAAGGAGATAAATTAATAGCAAATCCTAATTGTTCAACCATACAGATGGTTATGGCCCTGGCGCCTTTGCACAGGAAATACAAGATCAAACGTATAGTTGCTGCAACTTATCAGTCGGTTACCGGAACGGGGGTTAAAGCGGTTACTCAGATGGAAAATGAAAGAAATGGCATCAAAGGAGATATGGCCTATGCTCATCCGATTGATTTGAATTGTTTTCCTCACGGAGGCAGTTTCCAGTCAGACGGGTATACATCTGAAGAACAGAAGCTTATTGATGAAACAAGAAAAATACTTGAAGATCAGACAATTATGGTAACAGCAACTGTTGTAAGAATACCGGTTGTAGGGGGTCATTCAGAGGCTGTGAATATCGAATTTGAAAATGAATTTGACCTTGATGATGTCAGATCTCTTATCAGTAAGTTCCCTGGTGTGGTTATTTACGATAACCCTGCTGAAAACAAATATCCGATGCCAATTCTATCGCATAACCGCGATGAAGTTTTTGTCGGCAGGATCAGAAGAGACCTGTCGAAAGAGAAGTGTCTTAATCTCTGGATTGTATCAGACAATATCCGTAAAGGAGCAGCGACTAATGCGATCCAGATTGCTGAGTATATGGTGGCAAACAAACTATATTGACCCCTGTCCCGCATAGGCGGGACTACCCTCTGAGGGGGTCTGAACTAAAGAATACCTGAAAATTTCGATTAATTAGAAATTAGCCCCCCTTCTAGGGGGGTTTGGGGGGCACTTTAAAGGGGTTTAGGGGCCCTCAAATAGAAAATCGTTATGCGGATACCGTGTAATATGTATTTTTTTCACCTCCTCATATAATATTTTACGTAATTCTTCAAGGTTTTGTTTCGTCTTCGCTGAGATAAAGACCACTGGATTGTTTTTATCATTTGCCATCCAGGTCTTTTTGAGATCATTGAGGGAGTAGTTCTCTTTCAATACGGGTGTCAGGTCATCTTTGTCTCTGGAAGTAAATGAGAAGGCATCAATTTTATTGAAGACAGTTATTAAAGGTTTATTTAATGATTTAAGGTCGTTAAGTGTTTCAGTTACTATTTTTATCTGCTCTTCGAAACCGGGGTGAGAGATATCAACAATATGCATAAGCAGATCTGATTCTCTTACCTCGTCGAGAGTTGATTTGAATGATTCGACAAGGTCATGCGGCAGCTTTCTGATGAATCCAACAGTGTCGGAAAGGAGAAACGGAAGGTTTCCGATAACAACTTTCCTGACCGTGGTATCGAGAGTTGCAAAGAGTTTGTTTTCAGCAAACACATCTGATTTGCTGAGCAGATTCATTACAGTTGATTTACCAACATTTGTATAACCTACAAGGGCTACCCGAACCATTTTCCCACGGTTTTTTCTCTGGGTAGACATCTGCACATCAATTTTCTTAAGCTGTTCTTTAAGGAAAGAAATTCTGTCCCTTATTATTCTCCGGTCAGTCTCAATCTCTGTCTCACCTGGTCCCCTCAGGCCAATACCTCCCCTCTGTCGTTCAAGATGGGTCCACATTCCAGTAAGACGAGGTAACAGATACTGGTACTGAGCAAGCTCAACCTGGGTCCTGGCATAGGATGTTCTGGCTCGCCGGGCGAAAATATCCAGTATCAGGCTTGTCCTGTCAAGGATCCTGCAGTTAAGAGCTTTTTCAATATTCCGTATCTGACTTGCAGAAAGTTCATCGTCGAAAATAGCAATGTCAATGCTGTTCTCTTCAACAAAACCGGCTATTTCTAAAATCTTGCCTGATCCGACAAAGGTTCCTGGATTTGGAATATCTGCTTTCTGAATAAATCTTTTTACAGGCAATGCTCCTGCAGTCTCGGCAAGAAATGAGAGCTCGTCTAAATATTCTTCCGTTTCGTGATCCTCCTGATCAGGATAATTAATCCCGATAAGGATTGCTCTTTCAACAGGTTTATCTGTTTCAATCATTTAAATAATCAACCTCCTGTTGCTCTGAATTGATCCCCGGATTGCCTGCTTCAGAGATTCGGAACAACGAATTACCATCTCTATATCTGAAGGGAAAATCATTAATTGTGTCTTTGTCTTTTGTAGCTGTGAAGCATTCAGTGCTCCTATATCGCCGACTGCCCTGGCTGAGACATTCTCAAAAGTAGATTGTGCTCCCATAGGATCTTTTTTAAGGAGTTTATTAGGATTCGTCTGAATTGTTTCAATATCTCCTTCGATAACACAGGATTTTGTCTGTAAAGTGGAAATAAGAGCGCATTGAAGAGTTTTGTACTTTTTTACCTTTATATCATTTCCCAGAGAGTCTCTCATTACATTTCCCCTGCTATCGAGCTGATAAGTAAATCCATCCTCAACATCTCTCTTCGCTACCGAATCTATCTGGGCAGTTTGATCAGGACTTACCGCTATATTCCTGACATTTACATTAATAAAATAATCGTACTGAGCATTTTCATCAAGGTTTATAGTATGAAATTCCACCCATTCAGAATTTAGTGCCTGCAGATCGACAGAAATAAGGTCTTCTTCAAATTCCTGCGGGAAGATAATCGGTGTTGTATTCTTCAGTGTAACATATACACGGCTCATACCGAGGTCTTTTGCTTCCTGTATCCTGGCATCAATACCTTCATAATCGCCAACATATTCTTTTGCCCTCACAAATTCATAAAAGGCCTGCCTGTATGAATCTTTCAGTTTGCTTTTCATCAGCTCGTTACCGTGTGCAAAATAGTAGTCGGCTGATTTGCGCTTTGCCGAGGCCATTTCAGTCAGATAATCGACATAAGGAAACTCAATAGTTCTGTTTCCCAGACTAAGCGGCATAACGGTCCGAACCTGAGCTTGTCTGTCGCTCATCCTTTTATATATCTGATAGATCTCATCCCAGTTTTGAGGTCTTCCTTCGACTTTCAGGAATCTTATTCTTTCGTTATCCTGTTCGTTCGCTATGTTAAATGAACGTTCGAGAATAGCTGCCTGTTTCGAATCTTTTGGATCTTTACGCAATTGTCTGACAGCATTAACAATAGCAGCATCATAATTACCTCTTTCGAGTTGTTTCTTTGAAGATCCGCATCCTGAAAGGATAATAGATATTGCGATGATAGTTAGAAGATTGCTTTTCATAAGTAGTCCTTTTGGTTGCAGCTAAGATAAAAAAAACACTGAAACGACAAAAACAAACTAATTCACATCGCAGGGAAGTTATCAGATCTCAAAGTTAAGGGCCATTGCATATCGTACTCTTACAGGCTGTCCCCTCTGAAGTCCCGGGTTCCATTTTGGTGATCCCTGAATAGCTTTTACAGCTTCATCATCTATCAGAGGATCGACTCCTTTTACTATCGTGACGCTGCTTACAGATCCATCTGTTTCAATTATGAAGGTAAGATATACTTTCCCCTCTATCTGTTTTTCGATCGCTTCGGGCGGGTAGTTTGTTCTTTTCTGTACCCAGTCGCGGAACTTATTTAAATCTCCACCCCTGAAGGAAGGCATTGTTTCAACTATATAAAATGGTTCTCCCATTTCAGCTCCTCCCTCTCCCCCGAAAAGGTCATCACCAAATCCTGAACCTGCAATATCAATCAGATCGTCATCCGATTGACTCAGGGCCTCATCAGTTGTTATCAGAGTTGTTTCAAAAGTTATTAATGTGTCTACAACAACCGGAGGGACATATCTTACAACCTCCTCCATTCTTTCTGATCCCCGTTGGGGTGGCGGTGCCGGTGGAATATAGAACTCCTCTCTTGGTGGTTCAAGGGCATCCATCTGAAACGGTACATAACCTGATCCGCGGCCGCCGGCGACATAAAAGTCTGGTTCTTTTCTGTCAAGAGAAGGGATAATGACTACACAACATGCTATTGTTGAAGCTATTATAATGCCTGAAATCAGAGATGAAATATATTTCTTTCTAAGCTGATATGCTCCGTAATCTCTGTTTCGAAATTCGAAAACCAGATCATCAAAATCGGTTATGTTATAGGAACTTCCTTTCATTTTCTCTGGTTCTTCCGGTCGGCAATTTACATTTTACAGGGTACAACAGAAGTTATTAAAATGTTAATTCTCCCTTTAATACCACTTTTACAGCGGGCAAAATTACAAAATAGCAGCTTACAGACAAAATGCATTGTTATCTGAGATAGCCGGTTTCAATTCTTTTAATTTTTTTTTACATTTGCTCAGTTCTTACCGGGGGTTTAGCTCAGTTGGCTAGAGCATTTGACTGGCAGTCAAAAGGTCAGGGGTTCGATTCCCCTAATCTCCACAAAATTATCCACCCCTAAATCCCCTCGGAGGGACTTAAAAGAGCTCCTTCTTCGGGGAGCTGGGAGGTAAAATCCGGATTTGTTCTATAACAATACAAGAAATTAGCAACAGGGCCAGAGCATCCCGACCCTGGTCTGCAGGGTCAAGGGCTCGACTCCCTAAGTTTTTATTACAATAGCTAAAACTGAATATAGAATATGATACTGGTTGTCAAATCACTGTCATAATTATCAAAATAATTAGCAAATTATAAATTAAATCCAGAATTTAGCGTAACAATTATGCTCTGAAACTTATTAAGCAAGAGTATTAGATGATTCTGTGTAGCAGACTTGCATTGGACTGACGGGACAGGGCTGTGTAGAGAAGTTTAATTGTAAGTTGATAATATCAAAATCTAAAAATATGAAACGAATTCTGTTCACATTTGCCCTGATTAGCTTATTAATTAACTCCTGCACAACTACCAGGATGTTAACTTCAAATGTTAATCCTTCTGAGATAACAGATTTAAAACTGATGGAACCATTTTCATATATCTCGATGATAAAAAAAGGTAATCGCGGACAACTTGATGATAGTATCTCTTATATATCCAAAAATCTCATTATAAAAACATTGGAGAGTTATGTTGACCAGATGCCTCTTACAGGTAAGATAATATTATCCGACACAACAATTAACAATACCCTTGAGAAAGATTTTGAAACACTTATACTGACCGCAGACAGGACTAATAATATCTCAAACCTTAAAATAACTCCGACTATCGACAAAATCCTGGAAGCAAATGAAACAAGATTCGGCCTTTTAATTGTAAGCACTGGTTTTACCCGGGTTAAGGGAAATTATGGGAAAGAAGTTGCAAAAGGAGCAGCTCTTGGAATATTAACTTTAGGCATGTATTATCAAACACCTGTTAAAGCTTATTCAACAATCTATGCAATGCTGGTTGATTCAAAAGAAGACAATATTGCATTCTACAAAAAATCTTACATGCAGGATAAGGAACCACTTGATGAGATTGTCTTAACAAAACAAATAAAGAAAATATTCGAAGGATACTTCTGGGAGAAAGAATAACTGCTGTCTGCTGAAATTGATGAAGTACGTTAAAGAGAGTTTTTCAACATTAAAATGCCCGAACAGATCAATGAGAAGGAAACAATATGAGATTACAGACAGGAAACTAATCGGGAAAATTCTGTCAAAATCTGAGATCTGCCGTATTGCCATTATGGATGGAGATAAACCATATATTGTTCCATTAAACTACGGTTATTATGATAATGCATTATATTTCCATTCAGCCCCTGTTGGCAAGAAGATTGATTTGCTAAAAATAAACAACAAGGTGTGTTTTGAAATAGAATATTCAGCCGAAATTGTTAAACATGATATACCATGTGAATGGGGAACAAAATACCGTTCTGTAATTGGATATGGTGCAATTGATTTTATTACTGATCCCAAGCAGAAAAAGAAAGGGCTAGATATTATTATGGCTCACAATGGGAAAAAGGACAATAATGCATATAAAGATAAACAGGTTGAATATATCCTGATTCTCAAGCTTAGTATTGAAAAGATCACCGGCAAACAAATCCGGAACCGGCATTAATAATTGTTGCATGGTTGAAACAAAAATGGTAATTTTACGTATATAACTGTGTAAAATTACGCTTAAGCATGAAAAAATTAAAGGAGACTATAGTATCCTCCATTTCAAAAAAAACAGGTTCTTCTGAAGAAGTTACAGAGAAGATAATTACTGAATTTATAAAAGTCCTTAAAAAAGCATCTGTACAAAGCAAGGAACAAGTCTTTCCTGGTTTACGCAATATTTCAGCTACACATACAAAACCAATTAAAAGTTTAAAACCCAGTCGGAACATTACAAAAGCAAAAAGATCGTATTCAGTTGATAATGCAACAACTAATATTCAAAATACTCTAACTGCTGAAGAACAAGTCCTTAGGTATTTTACTTCAACAAGAAGACACATTATCGACCAGCTTCATTCCAAAAAGAAATCGAGAGAAATACTTGAAAGATTCATTAAAATGTCCTCTATCCCGAACAAGTTCCTGGCTGAAAAAGTATTCGAAATAAGTCCGAAAACTCTCTACACCTACAAATCTTCAAATAAGATATTACCTGTCCGTATTAAGGAACAAATTCTGAAACTTGAGGAATTATTTAAAAAGGGTGTTGAATTATTCGGAAGTAAGGATCATTTTAACAAGTGGCTGAAATCAGAATCGTATGGATTAGGTGGTACAAAACCAATTGATATGATTAATTCCATTACCGGTATCGATCTGGTGTATGAAGAACTGATACGTATTGAATTCGGAGCAACAGCCTGATGAAAGTATTTCGTATAACCCATAAGAAGTGGTCAAAACAACTGACAGCATCGGGATTTCCGGGTAGATGGAACTCAGGGGGTATTTTTGTTATTTATACTGCTGAATCACGGGCCCTTGCCTGTCTTGAAAATATTGTTCACCTGGGTTCGCTGAATTTCATCTCACCATTTATTGTTATGAATATATTCATCCCCGATAATTTGAATATTTCAGAAATTTCAGTGAAAGACCTCCCATCTGACTGGAGCATAGGTGGAGACATTGGATATAAAAAATGTCAGCCATTTGGAGATAACTGGGCACTTCGGTTAAACTCTGCTGTTTTAAAAGTACCCTCAGCAATAGTGCCAGAAGAATCTAATTATCTGCTTAATACTAAACATTCTGATTTTAGTAAAATCTCAATAATATCAGAAGCTTTTTTCAACTTTGATGACAGAATAAAAATAAGGTGAGTCAAATATTTTTACTACCTGTTCTGAACATTTATAATTTAGATTTGTTACTTTTTTACAGAGTTTTTTAAAAATTTAATACAATTTACTGATAATGAAAAAGAAACTTTCTCTTATTTCCGGATTATTGCTTATCCTTTTATTGCTTCCGGGAAAGAAATTAAATGCCCAGATTTCAATTGATTTAGAATCAGGTTTAGTTAGTACCGGTTATAATGATGTACGTATTCCCGGTGACCAGGGCACAAAGTTTTCCCTGAATAAGGAGCTAAATGCACATTCAAAGATCTATACCCGGATCAGACTTAATTACAAATTCGGATCACGACATACCCTTTCACTCTTATATGCTCCGCTCACCGTATTGTCAGACGGGAGAATCTCCAGGGATATTTCATACGCGGGTGAATTATTCTCTGCAAATAGCGATATTGAAGCAACATATAAATTCAATTCTTACAGACTGACTTACCGGTATGATATTGTTCAGAAACCAAAATTCGATTTCGCACTCGGCCTGACAGCCAAGATCCGGGATGCAAAAATATCTCTTGCTTCAGGAGATATTTATGGCGAGAAAATCAATGTTGGATTTGTCCCAATTGTCAATTTCAGACTACACTGGCGTCCGACTGATAAATTCGGTATCCTTTTCGAAGGAGATGCTCTTGCAGCACCACAGGGAAGAGCAGAGGATGTACAGATAGCAGCAACCTATAAAGTTTCAGACTGGCTTGGTTTAAGAGCAGGCTATCGTATTCTTGAAGGAGGAGCAGATAATGATGAAGTTTATACGTTCTCTATGTTCCATTATGCTTCTGTCGGCATCCTTCTGACACTCTGATCATACCCTGAAAAACAGCTACTATCTATTCCCTTCAGCAAATGAAAGCAATCCAGATCGGAGATATGATCCCTGATTTTACATTACCTGATCAGAATGGCAACATGATCAATGTTATGGATTTTGTTGGTAAGAAAAAGCTGGTTATATTTTTCTATCCGCGTGACGGGAGTCATAACTGTACTAAAGAGGCCTGCTATTTCAGGGATCTCACTCAGACCTTTGACGAGGCTAATGCGGTAATACTCGGTATCAGCGGTCAGTCAGTTGAGAGTCACAGGAAATTCGCAACCCAATACCGGCTCGATTACCCTCTGTTAAGCGATGAAAGCAACCATGTACGAAAATTATTCGGTGTTCCCGCAAGTGCTTTCGGACTGCTTGATGGACGTGTCACGTATGTGGCAAACCATGAAGGGAAAATAGAACATATTTTCAATTCTCAGTTACAACCCGAACGTCATGTTGATGAGGCTCTGAAAGTATGTCTCCTGCTCAAAAGAACCGATAACGGGAAAAATAGCCGCGTAGCAGCGACATTTAGGTAGCTGTGTAGCGGCTTAATGTTTAAGGACCATTATTTTTCCATGTTACAGCTCTACAAAGTATTATTAAGTAAAGCCGGGAAATACGCTGCAATAAGAAGGGTTTTTTCGCGCTTCCAGTTGTTGCCCGGTGTAATAACTTTCTGACGGAAGTATTCAGCTTTGTTAAGGGACGATTCAGATGTCATGAAGCCTTCTTTCTCCAGCTCCTTGTCCAGTTTTTCAACACCAAAATAGTCCTTGTTACTAACATACTGAACTGAGAGATCTTCAGAAAAAACATAATACTTCCTGCAGTTTTTCTCCATCGTGATGACGACTCTGGTTTCCAGTCCTGAGTTTGCATACGATATTATGTACGGCTTATGCTGTAATCCGTTTATTGTTACATAATTATCGTCAATCTCAATCCTGTAGTCACCATATGCTGTAAAGGTCTTCCCTTCAGCAACAAATTTCCTGGCAAATGAAGTCAGGCAAACGGTAGTAATTAACACCGCGGTCAAAATGATTCTTTTCATGGCTTTAATTGTTTAGTTATTAAAAAAACTGTCCAAAATACTTTTGTTTACTGTCCTTATTACTTTAAAGACGTTATCCAGATATTAAATGCTGCAAAAATCTTTAAAAATCCTGATAACCCCCAAAGTGAAAAGATACCTCAAATCAGACAGCCCTCTAAGTCATAAGTAATCCAGTTAGAAAATTTCAAGCTTTTAAATACTTGACTTTCATTCATAAATAGCTTAACTTATGTTCAAAATCTATCACTATGAAAACAAAAAACTTGAGATTTCCAGTTATTACTTTAATGTCATTAGTCCTTGTATCATGTACGGGGACTTCAACATCTAAGCTGATAAGCATTGAGGATTGCACCTTTGCCCGTTCAGGAGAAAACGGACAGATTATTACCGTCGATGATCCCGCTGTATTTAAAAGAGGAGAAGATGTGCATCTGGTACTTCTTAATGTTGGTCCCTTCAAGAAAGATGATGCAGGTCTTAACTGGTTCGATATGGACCTTGAAGTAACGGATCCCGGGGGGAATGTTATTTTATCACAAACTTCTATGCTTGGTGATGCGGGACATATTGCCCTGGAGAATAATCGTGCCAAATCGCCTTATGGTTCCTGCACCAGCACAACAGATCTGGCACCCGGAAAATACAAGTTTACACTGGTAATCTATGATAAGATCGGCCAGGGGAAAGCAACCCAGAATGCATTTTTTACTCTTGAATAAAAATACTTCTTACGGCCAGTACCTGTCCTGGAATCAACATGGTATAAGCGATGGTGGTGCCGCGGGGCGGCTTCAGGGAACGCTTTGTTCCAGGTCAGGTTCGTCCGATGACGATAAATTATTTGCTGCAGCCCTCTGTGACTAAATATTTTTAGATTATTAAACTTTGGCAGGTAAATTGCTGTATATTTGTTCTTATATAACAAAACCTTTTATAACAATAATTATGAAAATTTCTAATGTTTATTTACGCAGGAACCTTTCAGGTTTATTTGTATTTCTTTTTTCATCAGCAGGGCTTCTTGCCCAGCCAAATTTCGGAGGGACATGGGGTCTTAACGAATCAAAAAGCAACTTCGGGAACAGTGAGTTCAGGATGGCAGCTGTAACAATGGTGATAACTCAGGCAGGTAACAATCTTGCAGTTGAATCAACTCAACCGGGTTTTGACGGCGGAGAAATGAAACAATCAGCTAAATATTCCCTTGATGGTCAGCCTACAGAGAATGTTGGTTTTATGGATATGACATCAAAATCAGTTATTACATGGTCAGCTGACAAAACTTCTATGACTGTTACCACGACAATGAATTTTGATGGTAACGAGTTCAAAACAAATCAGACCTGGAAGCTGTCAGCAGACGGGAAAGTCATAACTATCGATCAGGTTGTTCCAATGCCTGATGGAGATGTTAAGAATGCTCTGGTTTACGATAAGAAATAAGTATTGCGGTATTGCAGACATGCGGTCTTGCAGTCTCTTGGATCATGAAATATTTTAGATGACCCGGAAGACTGCAAGACTTTTCTTATATGATCTGTAAACAGGTTAAAAAGATTCCAGGTTAATTACCAGGTGGTTCAGTTCTCTCTCACTTCCGTGGAATCATTTATTCTCTGAAATATTCCACCAGATTTAGTTCACTGAAGGCTAACCTTCATAATGACAGGATTATGATCTGAATTTGCAAAACCCAGATGATGACACTTCACTGACACCGGTTCTATATTAGGTGAAACAAGGAAGAAATCAATAACTGTCGTTGTTGTTGTTTCAGTATCGTAAGCCGCGACAACTGTTCGGTTTGATGGCGCAGCCGGATCAAATACCCATTTCCATTCGGGAGTAAGAAAATCCGATTCCATAACCATTTGCGAGGTGTTGATCTGGTTGCCGGTGAATGCAGGTTTGAAATCAGGCGGACACTGATTCCAGTCACCTCCGGCAATCACGTAATTGCCCTTACCATATTCATTCAAAATGAATTCTTTAAGCATATCCATCTGCGCCTTACGGATATCCCCTTCATCAAAGGCTTCATTATGAGTATTTATAAGGACAAGTTCCCTGCCACTTGCAAGCTTGTACCTGTTGACCATAAAACACCTGTCGAGATAGAATAGTTGTGTAGGGAATCCGAAATCTCCGGGGAGAGAATATCTTTCTGAAGATATTGCCGTGTATTTTGAGTAAGTGGCAATTCCGGATAACACTTTCCCCATCGGATTCGTGACGGGAGTCGGAACAAAGAAAACATCGTAATTCTTAGCAAAAAACTTATTAAAGCCAGATAGTTTTTCTGCAATGTATTCATACTCATCAATTTTATAGCTCCTCCTGCTCTTCCTGTCGACCTCCTGCAGAATAATGAAATCAATCGTATCATTCCTTTTTACAAAATTGCTTATACCTTCAATGTTTTCGAGACATTTATCTTCAGGTGTGATGACTTTTGTGCCACCATCATAGAAAAAATCCATTTCACTGTCAAGGCCTGCGTAGCCAATATTCCATGTCATAATTGTGATAACCATGGAGTCTTCCAAAACTGAAGGTTTATCTGATTTAGTGATAATCGCTGTCGCCCCTGGTTTATAGTCTGAGATCACTGCATATAAAACAAGACATATAAATCCCACTATAAATAAAATAAGAACTATTAAGATAGCTTTAAAGACTCTTTTAAGGATTTTCATTGTTATAAGAATTTGGTACATAACAGAATTATACAATAGAATCTGAACCTTGCCAAAGGTACAATATCTATTCACTGAAGACAAGCTAATTTAATATTTTGGAATTGGATCTGAACAATCAATCCCTGATAAACTTTTTTGACTTTAAGACCTGGATGGGAATTATTTTTAATTAAATAAAACCATTTTTTCGGAATAAACAATCATATAGAATTGTCTAATCAAATAAGCCTTTTTGTTGGAGGCATTTAAACAATCTAATATATTAAATTATGAAAACACTTAAACTTTTTACGGCAGTGGCACTTTTATTTGTATTTGTGTCGGCAACTGCACAGGTGAATTTTTCAGGTACCTGGACATTAAATCCTGAAAAGAGTCAGTTTGGTGGCGGTCCCGGCGGTGGCGGTCCCGGTGGTGGTGGTGGTGGTCCAATGGGTGGTGGTGCCCCGATGATAGTAACACAGGCTGGTAATAATCTCTCCGTTGAAAGAACAATGAGAGGCAGAGATGGTGGTGAAGATACGAAAATGGTAACCAAGTATACTCTTGATGGGCAGGCTACCACAAATACCCGTACAAGTCCTATGGGCGAAATGACAAGCAAATCAACAGTTACATGGTCTGCTGACAAGAAATTCATCACAATAGTTACAACAATGAGTTTTGATGGTAACGAGATGAAAACCACCGAAACCTGGAAACTTGGCCCAGATGGAAAGTCATTGAGTATTGAAAGTGTAAGGCCGGGCTTTGATGGTGGCGAGACGAAATCCACAATGGTTTACGACAAAAAATAATAACAGATCTTTTCTATAATATTTGTTAAATTTTGTGTAGGGGCGTTGCATGCAACGCCCTTTTTTTCTATCCAGAAACAGATTTATTGGAATTGAACTAAAATAATCACATCTTTAAAACTGATAAGGAGAAAGATCTGAATCGCCGGATAAAGATTCAAACAGATGACCGAAGAGAACCATTATAAACTTGTCAGCAAACTGAAACCTGCCAGGGTTATCATTCCGGTTGCAATAGGTCTGGCGGTAGTGTTATGGTTCATTTTAAGAGAAATAGACTCTGATGTTTTAAGTCAGTTACATTTTACATGGAAATCGGTTTTCTGGCTTTTCGTAGCCTGGTGCTGTATGATCGGCCGGGATCTTGGCTATATGATCAGAATAAGGATACTGTCTGAAAAGGATATCAAATGGCGGCAGGCATTCAGGGTAATAATGCTATGGGAATTCACATCGGCAATAACTCCATCAACAGTAGGGGGTACGGCTGTGGCAGTTGTTTTTATCCATAAGGAAGGGATCTCAGTTGGGAGAAGCACTGCAATCGTTCTTGCAACTTCATTCCTCGATGAACTCTATTTTGTTATTATGTTCCCAATCATTCTGCTTATTGTCGGAGGAGACATTCTCTTTACAACATCTCTCCAGGGAACAGGTATAGCTCTGCTGAATAACCTGTTGATAGTGTCAATTATAGGATATGCGATAATCCTGGCATGGGTTCTTTTAGTTGGTTACGGACTTTTTATTGATCCGGATAAGATCAGGAAGACACTTAATTATCTTTTCAGACTACCCGTTTTGAAAAGATGGAAAGCATCAGCTGAAAAAGCTGGTGCTGATATAGTAGAAAGTTCTCACGAGCTGAAGAAAAAACCTTTTTCTTTCTGGGTTAAAGCATTAACGGCAACATTTCTTTCATGGACATCAAGGTACTGGGTCGTAAATGCAATTCTGGTCGCTTTTTTTGCCGTTAATGACCATTTTCTGATTTTCGCCAGGCAACTTGTAACCTGGATCATGATGATCATAAGCCCAACACCGGGAGGAAGCGGTTTTGCAGAACTTATCCTTGGCCGTTATATCTCCGATGCTATTCCGGCTGATCCTGAGTATGCAGGGAGTATTGCGCTTGCCATTGCAATAATCTGGAGAATTATAAGCTATTATCCCTATCTGATAATCGGCGCATCTATTGTCCCTGGCTGGATACAGAGAAAATTCGTAATCCCGGCTGCTAAAAAGAAATAGTTTTTGTAACTTCGTTCTATCTGAAAAAGAGCATATAACAGCTTTTTAATTAATGAGTGAAGAGATTCTGAAAGCCCTTATGGAGTTATTCGCCCTGATAGTCAAGCAGGACGGGGGTATGATAGTTAATGAGCATGACTTTGTTTCAG
Source organism: uncultured Bacteroidota bacterium (assembly GCA_963843415.1). Classification (GTDB taxonomy): domain Bacteria; phylum Bacteroidota; class Bacteroidia; order Bacteroidales; family VadinHA17; genus LD21. The sequence goes on along the minus strand of CAWJKD010000006.1, from coordinate 102,969 downwards.
ATTTCCTGAATAAACAGTTGTCAAGTGAAAACGTCAGAGAATATCTTGCTCTCTTTGAGGAACATGCCGGGCCGGTAAAAGAAGATAACGCTGCCAAGGAACCTGCAGTTCCATCAGTAAAAGACTCTGTAAAAGTTCTGGGCATCTGCAAGAAGATAAACCATACTCTTAACCAGGTCCAGAAGGTGGTGGTTCTGATAAGACTGTTCGAACTTGTAAATGCCGATCGCCGCTTCACTTCGCAAAGGATGAATATCATAAATACTGTTGCTGAGGTTTTTAGGATATCATCTGATGAATTTGAAGCTACCGAACAATTTGTGAAAAACAATGATCCTGAGCATCTTACTCATCCGTCAATCCTTGTAATGAGCCCTGAGAATGACAGATGCGATATCTGTAACAAATTGCTGACAGATTACCAGAATACGAATATTTATTTTCTCAGAATTGCAAGCGTTGACCTCTATTTCCTGAAATATATATCAGATGAACAGCTCTACCTGAATGGATTACCGGTTATCAGCGGCCATGTTTATACGTTTGCAAAAGGTGGATCCTTAAGATCTTCACAGGGACGCGGCATATATTATAGCGATATCAGCTCGAGTTTTTTATCTGATGTCATAATTCATAAACTCTCATTTGTCGTTGAAAACCTTTCATTCCATTTTGTTGAAGGGCATCCGGCAATTGATAACATCAGTTTCTCTGTTGACGAGGGAAAACTTGTAGGAATCCTTGGCGGGAGCGGCTCAGGGAAAACCACACTTCTGAACCTTTTAAGTGGTATTCAAAAACCAACAAGCGGGTCGGTCAGAATAAACGGTCTGGATGTGATCAGCAATAATGACGCTCTTGAAGGAGTACTGGGATATGTTCCCCAGGATGACCTTCTTATTGAAGATCTTACAGTATTTGAGAACCTGTATTTTGCTGCCTGCCAGTGTTTCAGAGATAAGAAAAGAGAGGAAATCATTACTCTTGTGGACCAGACATTATTGAACCTCGGACTGCTTGAAAAGAGAGATCTTAAAGTAGGGAATCCCCTTAACAATATTATCAGCGGAGGTCAGCGAAAAAGACTGAATATTGCTCTGGAACTAATCAGAGAACCTTCCGTATTATTTCTTGATGAACCGACCTCAGGACTTTCATCGCGGGATTCCGAAAATCTGATGGATCTTCTGCGTGATCTTACAGTAAAAGGGAAACTAGTAATTACTGTCATTCACCAGCCTTCTTCCGAGATCTTTAAAATGTTCGATAAAACAGTCATTCTCGATCAGAATGGGTGTCTGGCTTATTTCGGGAATCCTGTGGATGCAGTAATTTATTTCAAGACACTTGATGCCCAGATAAATTCAGGACAGGGAGAATGTCCGTTCTGCGGAAATGTTAATACCGAAACAATCTTTAACATAATCGAAACTCATGTTGTTGATGAATTCGGCAAATACACTGATAAAAGGAAAGTCAAGCCAAGGGAGTGGGCTGACACTTTCAGAAAAAGGAATCCTTTGTCCAGCATTCCTGAAATCAAAGAACCTCCCCATAAAAATCTCCTGAGACCCGGATTATGGAGGCAATTTCAGATCTATCTTGCACGGGATGTCAGAAGTAAACTGGCAAATAAACAATATATAAGGCTGACGCTGCTTGAAGCGCCTGTCCTGGGTTTTGTACTTTCATATATTATCAGGTACATTTCTGATCCTGACTCAAATATTTATATATTCTCAGAAAATGAAAATATACCCATATATATCTTCATGAGCCTGATAGTAGCCCTTTTCCTGGGTCTTACGCTAAGCGCGGAGGAAATTTTTAAAGACCGAAAGATCCTTAAGAGGGAACATTTTCTGAATCTGAGCCGGATGAGTTATCTCATGGCAAAGATCTCAATACTGATCGTGATCTCTGCTCTTCAGACTGCCTTGTTCCTCCTGATTGCAAATCCGATCCTGGGAATCAAAGGCATGTTTTTAAATTACTGGCTTGCCCTGTTTTCAACTGCTTTTTGTGCCAATATGCTTGGGCTTAATATTTCCTCTTCATTAAATTCAGCAATAACAATATATATTGTTATTCCCCTTCTGATAATTCCAATGATGGTGCTTAGCGGAGCAATGTTCCCGTTTGACAAGCTTAACAGGAAAATAGGTAGTGTTGAAAAAGTACCTTTAATAGCCGAACTGATGCCGACAAGGTGGACATACGAAGCACTTATGGTATCGCAATTTAAAGATAACCGTTACAGTCAGATTGCATATACTCAGGATAAAGAAACATACTACCTGCTTCAGAAAAAGATAAGTGAAGCTGATTTTAATAAAGTGTACCGGATCCCGGAACTTAAAAAAGCAATTAATATAAGCCTTAATGAATTCAGTAAAAATCCAAAAATTGCTGATAACCAAAATGATAAAAAGGTAATCCGGCAGTTCAGCAAACTTATGCTAATCCGGAATGAGCTGACAAAGATATCAGAAGTATACGGACTCCCTCCATTCAGATATATTAATTATCTGACTCCTTATGAGTTTAATCCGTCAGTTGCAGATTCTGTTTATGGCTACCTCAACAGGCTTGATGATCGGTTCAGCAAAATGTCCAACGATGCAAGTGACAAAAAAGACAGATTTTATGTACTTAATAATATAAAACTCGATAAGCTCCGTGATGACTATTTTAATTACAAGCTTGAAGAAATTGTTACTAAATATTATGAAAAGAAGAAAATCCTGATTTATAATAATACTTTGGTTCAGAACACCGATCCGGTCTACCTTGAACCGCATAAGAGAGGAATATTGGGTTTCAGGACTCATTTTTATGCTCCTTCAAAGTATATTTTCGGTATAAAAACAGATACCTTTACCTTTAATATACTCCTTGTTTTGTTCAGCACAGTTTTCCTTTACCTGTTATTATATTATGAATTGCTGGCAAAAATTGTTCTGTTTATTGAAAAATTTATATTCAAAAGGCAATTGTTTAACAGATTAAAACTTAATTTTCATATTTTTGTATTAATCATATCAGTATTCTGATGAAAGGAAAGTTCTTTTTAATATTACTAATCGTAGTTTTTGTATGTTTTTCCTGCAGAAATTCATCAAACAAGACTACTGAATTTGTTTTTCCTGAAGCCGACTCTGTGCCCCTCGGAGAATCTGAAAAGCTCAGTGCTGAAGCGATTGAAGAGATTTCGAAAAACATATCTTCCCCTGTGGAGATAGCTAATCTACTGCAAATGATGTCAGTTCCTTTCTCTCCTGATTATCTTGCCTCTTCAATTGATGCCAATAAACAGGCTACTGCCTTTGACAAGGCAATTACACTCGGAATACTTGGTGCTGATCTCGGGTACCTGAATATGTATGAGAAAACAGGAACTTCAATAGATATCCTTTCTTCGATCAGAAAACTTGCGGAAGGAATCAAAGTAGGCCAGTTCTTTGATTTCGAAACAATCAAAAGACTCTCCCTTAATAAATCGGACCTTGATTCACTGCTCTTCCTTTCGATTGATTCCTATACCCAGATCGATAAATATCTCCGCGATAATGCACGGGGACAATTTTCATCTCTCATGATAATAGGAGTATGGATTGAAGGTCAGTATCTTGCAACACAGGTTGTCAAAGAATATCCTGATCCTATCCTCAGGGACAGGATCGGTGAACAAAAGATAATATTAAATGATCTTATTCTGCTGGCAACACCTTATTGCAACAGAGATCCCGAATTTAATGAACTTTGCCGCTCCCTTAAGGAAATAAAAGATACATACAGAGATGTTCGGATCTCTTATTCACTTGGTGAACCGCTGAGTGTTGAAAAAGATGGCGGACTTGTTATAACACAGACTGAGACAAGCAAAGTTGAAATGACCGATGTGCAATTAGCCGAAATTATTGAGGTTACAAAAAGATCCCGCGACAAACTAATTTTAAATAATTAGTATGAAGAAATATTTTATAACAATAGTATTACTGCTTACGGCAGGAGTAATTGTTAAAGCCCAGTCAACTGACCCTCTCGTAAGCAACTGCGTGATGAACGCCGGACCAGATACAAGGTACTTGAAAGATTTCAGGGTTCAGCTTGCCAAAGGAGTACCTGCAAGTGAATTAAGGTATAAAACCCAGATGTCGCTCTGGAAAAATACAAAATACAGATTTTCACTGTGTAGCTCTGAAGACTCACAAGGACAGCTTATTCTTACAATAAAAGATAATGCAGATAAAGTAATCATCTCTTCTTTTGATGTGAAAACAGGAAAAATATATCCTTATATAGATTTTATCTGCAATAAAAGCGGGATATACCAGCTTAACTATGATTTCACTGAGGGACAGCAGGGATCAGGTGTGGGAGTAGTTTCAATGATAAGGTGATATTCTCAGAAAATATATAATATCTGTGAAAGCAAGATGAGCAGGTAAAATCCTGTAAAGAATATCTCGGGTAAAATCCTCTTTTTAACAACCACAAAGTAGTGTACCAGAAAATAACTGGCAGGAATTCCTGCAATCCAGACTATCTCAACAGAAACTGACGGGAGGAAAAAATATAAACCCAGAGAGATCCCCAGTACCCATAAAAGAAGGTAAAAGGTTTTACGCGAAACTATCTTTTTAGAATTCAGCTGTTTAATCAGATATCCTATGCTGATAAGTAAAATTAATGCCAGATAGATCAGGGCTACAACAGTAATCCTCATGAATGAGTACCCCGGTGAAGCTCCAAACAGATTTTCTTTAATATCCTCCCCGAAAGCCCCAATATCTCTTCCCAGTACATAAAACAGACCGATAACAATTACATAAGGAGTAACCAGGCCAAGGAGGGATAGTGAAATCTCTTTTAAGTTACCTGTCCGGAGCATAGCAATCCCTGCCATTAAGATAATTCCAAACCATATCAGGTTAGCATAAAACAGGCTTCCGATGCTTATCAGAATGCCTGCATCAAAAAAATTGAAAGCTACACCCTGCTTTCTGTAAGCATCCATGATTCTGATCTGTGCAAGCAACAGGAACAGGGCTGCAGGTAATACAGGATTTAAGGTCTGCATCTGAGGGAATATAGCACTGAAAAGAACGTAAACAAGTATCGGTAGAAAAGTCCTTTCGTTTATAAAAAATACGGCAGTATTGAAATAAGATAAAAGAAAGAGCATTAATGCCAGAATAACAAAAGTGAAAATCACACCTGATAACGGATTGCTGCCAATTGAATATCTCAGGAGGCTGTAGAGAGGCATCGGTCTGGTCTCATAAACAAATGACCCGGGCAATTGTGGATTCAGGAATGCGCTGATCCAAAATAATCCAAGAGTTAAAACTATCAGAAACAATACTCCCGGACTGGTTCCTCTGAATACTTTTAATAACATATAAATCACAGATCAAATCCAATATCTGTTCTAAAATAGATTTTCTCGAAAGAAACAATTCCCGCATTACGATAAGATCCTTCAAGCGCTTCCTTCATTGTCCTCCCCCGGGAACTTATCGCAAGAACCCTCCCACCCGACGTAACTAGCTTATCTCCTTCCATTTTTGTACCTGCATGAAAAACAATACAATCGCTTGTGCTTTCCAGTCCGGTGATCTCTTTCCCCTTTTCATAATTCCCCGGATATCCGCCTGACGCAAGCATAACAGTGGTGACATAATTGTTATCAATTTCAATTATTCTTTCCGAAAGATTACCTTCTGCCACTCCTTCAATCAGGTCAAAAAGATCTGATTTAATCCTTGGTAATACTACTTCAGTCTCAGGATCACCAAGCCGGGCATTATATTCAATCACAAAAGGATCGCCATTTACATTGATGAGACCGAAAAATATAAATCCTTTATAAATAATGCCTTCATCAGATAGGCCCTTAACTGTCGGATCAATTATTCTTTGTTTTACTTTTCCCATAAAATCAGCGTCTGCGAAAGGCACCGGAGAAACTGCACCCATTCCCCCTGTGTTGAGACCAGTATCTCCTGCACCTACCTTCTTGTAATCTTTTGCTTCCGGAAGAAGCTTATAAGACTTTCCGTCAGTAATTATGAATACCGATAATTCAATCCCTTTCAGGAATTGTTCTATAACAACCTTGTGTCCTGCCGTTCCGAATTTTCCATTGAGCATTGCCAAAACTTCCTTCTCAGCAGAATCGAGATCGTTGATTATAACAACACCCTTCCCGGCAGCAAGTCCATCAGCTTTGATTACATAGGGAGGAGTCATTGTCCTCAGAAATTCCGGGATGTCATTTAAAGACGATTTGTCAAAACTTTTATAGGCAGCTGTCGGAATTTTATGACGGAACAGGAAAGCTTTCGCAAAATCCTTGCTCCCCTCAAGCCTGGCTGCGGACTTATCCGGACCAATAACCGGTATGTCTTTAAGATATTCATCTTTCAGGAAAAAATCATGTATCCCTGCAACAAGAGGAGCTTCTGGTCCGACTATTACCATTTTTATGTTATTCCCCATGACAGCATTTTTCACTTCCTCAAAATCTTCAGGGTCAACTGGCAGGTTTGTTCCCAAAATTGAAGTTCCTGCATTCCCCGGACCGATAAAAATTCTTCTGACCTTTTTACTCTGAGCCAGTTTCCAGACCAGTGTATGCTCTCTGCCTCCCGAACCAAGGATAAGGATATTCATTTCAGGGGAAATTTTAGTATTCCAAATGTAATATTTCAATCTGAACTTTGAAAGCGGGTTCGGGATGGTTGTAAACAACAATTATACAATCACTTCAAACCTGTAACCTTTACTTACGGAAGTTTCAATAAATTCCCTGAGGAAGTATTTACAGGTTGATGTTGATGTATCATGCAGAACAATTACTGAACCCGGACGGATTTTTCTGTTAAGAACCCGCAGTGACCGTTCGGCTCCGAAGCTCGTATCAAAATCGTAGGGCATGATATCCCAGAATATTATCCTGAACGATTTTTTCAGTCTCCGGTACTGACTTAAACAGATTTTCCCGTATGGCGGACGGAACAGAGTGGACGAAGTATACTTTGCCGCCATTATTGCATTTTCACAATACTCTTTAACAGGAGTATTACATCCTTTGAGATGTCCATATCCATGGTTGCCCGCAGAGTGCCCTCTGCGTATTAATTCATGAACCAGAGATTTATGTTTTTCCGCTGCCCTGCCGCTGCAGAAAAACAAAGCTTTAACATCCATCCCATCAAGAATATCCAGGAGCAACGGGGTCGATTCCGGATCAGGACCATCATCAAATGTCAGGAAGAGCACCTTCTCAGACGTTCTTATCCTGAAAACAGCTCCCGGGTAAACCAGGGGTAAAAATATACAGGGCCTGAAAAGCCGCATATTACCTATTTACTTGAATAGAGCCTTCCGTAATAATTATTGATCATAGGTTCGACAAGTGCTTTAAGTGAATCTATCTTCAGATCTGATGACATATTATAAATATCCAGGAGAGTCTGCATATTAATGCCATTTGGATATTCCAGTCCGAAACGGTCCTGGAGATCAAGACTTACGGCATAGTCGAGATACTCTTTTGAGTAATTTATTATCTCGCTTATAAGTTTTTCTCCCTCCTCTTTTTTGCCAGCCCTGAAAAGAATTTCGGCAAAACCAACTGAATAAAAGTCATCGGGCAACTTGTCTGATGGAACAATCTCCATTCCTTTCCGAACAACCTCAAGGGCCTTTACAGTATCTCCTTCTGCCAGAAATGCCTTTCCAAGGTTACCGAAGATCCTTCTGAAGTTGGAGAACATTCTGCGGTTATTCTCATCAAGATAAACCGATGGATCGCCTGCATTACCCCATTTGAATTTATTCATCATATTGTCATACATAACATGAGGATCGATCATTCCATATTCCCCTTGTTCAGGTTCCTGAGTAATAACGGGCACGATATGATATGCCATTCCTTCCTGTATAAAATATTTTTCGAGACCTTTATACTGACTCGAAGGAACAGTTGTTGAGAAATAGACAGGACGTTTCCATTCATTTGTCGAAAGCAGATCCATAATTGCCAGATCACCCTTAAATGCATTATTATCAGAAAACTCCCATATCATGGGTGAAACAAGCTTTTCTTTGAAATAATCTTTTACTGTTCCGTTGGATAAGACTACCGAAGAATCGACATCAATCAAAAAATGGCTGGAGGGCAGGTAATTCAGATACTCACCACCCCCTGCATTTTTCATGAATTTTCTGTCATCACGTCCGGCGAACTGAACAATATCTTTTAAATTCACAGGTTTATCGACCCGGTTGTCAACAGGAAGTTGCGTTCTGACCCCCTCGATATATTTTTCAGGACCGAGAGATAAAGGAAGAGGATCTGATTTAAAAGCTTTCTGTCGCATCATTTCGATGTACCATCCAGCCTGGATATAACTGAGATTTGCTACTCTTACGTCAGGTCTTACCTGTTCCACATCCTGAACATACCATACCGGGAATGAATCATTATCACCATATGTAAACAGGATACTGTTGGGAGCACATGATTCAAGATAATTAGCTCCGATGTCTCTTGCAGTATAACGTCCTGATCTGTCATGGTCATCCCAGTTTTGTGTTGCCATTAACAGTGGACCTCCGGCAAGCAGCAAAAGGAAAGTCAGCAATGCAGATAATTTTGAATTCATGAATCGTTGGAGTTGTTCATAAACGTACATGAATCCTATACCGATCCAGATAGCAAAAGCATAAAATGAGCCAACATAAGCATAATCACGTTCTCTTGGCTGATTAGGATATTGATTCAGATAAACAATTATAGCCAGGCCTGTCATTATAAAAAAGGCAAGGACAACTGTCAGCCCGTTCTTATCTCTTTTATATTGCCAGAGCATGCCTGCAATACCCATGAGAAGAGGGAGAAAAAAGTATTTATTTGTCCCCGGATTGTTCTTCAGATCTTCAGGAAGGGCGCCCTGATCCCCGAGCCGTGCATCATCAATAAACTTAATACCGCTTATCCAGTTACCGTGGATATCGTTTCCGTTCCCCTGGATATCATTTTGCCTGCCCGCAAAATTCCACATGAAATATCTCAGGTACATAAATCCGGTCTGATATTTGAAAAAGAAGCGTAGATTTTCTCCGAAAGTAGGACAAATTAATTGCTCCTTGCCAGATCCTGAAGTAACAGTATATTTCCTCCCGGTTACATTTCCCCAGTAAAGATAACCTGACTCATGGTCCGGTTCAGGGCTGTACATTCGCGGGAATATTGTTTCGAACTTACTGTCATATTTATATTCAGGTCTGTAGTATGGTTTATATTTCCCTTTAACTTTATTATAACCGGCAACCACCCTGTACATATCCGTTACCGGAGCGCTGTAATAGTTCCCGTAGATCTTGGGGGAACTTCCATACTGCTCCATGTTTATGTAGTAGGAAAGAGAAAATATATCGGAAGGGTTATTCTGGTTCATCGGAGGCCGTGCCGAAGACCTGATCATGATCATAGCGTACGAAGTGTGGCCGATCATAATAACCGTCAGACAAGTCATTATATAATTGAGGACCACTCTTTTGCTCTTAATTGAGTATCTTATTCCAAAGATAAGGGCAGCGGTAACTGCTGCTATAAAAACAATCACTCCGGTATTATAAGGCAGTCCGAAAACATTAACAAACAATAATTCAAACCAGCCGGCAACCTTAGGAACACCCGGGATCAGGATAAATACAAGAAGCCAGATTAAGAATACTGCCAGCAACAGCGCTTTTAAGATCCCCTTACCTGTTACTTCATATTTCTTAAAATAAAATACGAAAACGAGAACAGGCAGCACCAACAGGTTAAGACGATGAACTCCAAGACCGAGCCCCATTATATATGCGATCAGGATTATCCATCTTCCTGACGTCGGTTCATCTGCTTCCTCCTCCCATTTCAGCATAGCCCAGAAAACAAGTCCCAGTATAAGTGACGATAAAGCATAAAGCTCACCTTCAACTGCTGAAAACCAGAAAGTATCTGAAAAGGTAAATACCATCGCTCCTATCAGTCCGCTTCCTATTATTGCCGGAATCTGTTTTGACTCAAGAACGGTGTCCCTTGTAAAAATCCTACGTACCAGATGAGTGATTGTCCAGAATAGAAACATTATTGCAAATGCACTGCAGATGGCAGACAGCATATTAACAGTAAGCGCTACTTTAGATGCGTCTCCACCGGCAAATAAGGTGGCAATTCTTCCTATCATAAGAAACAGCGGAGCTCCGGGGGGGTGCCCGACCTGTAATCTGAATGCTGAAAGGATGAATTCACCGCAATCCCAGAAGCTGACTGTCGGTTCGACAGTCAGCATATAGATAACTGCTGAGAAAAAGAACATAAACCAGCCAGCTATGTTATTCCAGCGCCTGTAATTGCCAAAGACTGAATCCATATTTATAATTGTTACTGTTTGTTGAAAAAACAAAGAACGTAAAAATTCACTAAATGAACTTAGTTGATAATCAATTTAACACCTTTTTAACTTGCTGAAATTTCATCCAGATGCTTAATCAGAGAAAATATCTCCACGGTTTGTTTTTCCACATCTCTCCTGCATAATCAATACCTATTCTTGTTCCGGTTTTGACCAGGGGTTTGATAGAATTATCCTCCACCCAGATCTTTTGAGAAGTTGTGAGATCAATTCCGTAAAAAGACTTATCAATTCCTAATGCCCTTGTCAGCTTTCCAGGTCCGTTGAATCCTTCTATACCCCGGATTAAAGCAGCCTGCGGATTATTCTCCTCTCCGGCCACGAAGTTGAGCATCCAGTACATACCATAGACTAAATAAACATAGATTCTTCCTCCATTTCTGAACATAACTTCAGTTCTTGAGGTTCTGCCTTTACATGCATGGCATGCTTTATCTTCTACACCACGGTATGCTTCCGTTTCCGTAATCAAGTATTTTTTGAGGATCCCTTTTTCAGATCTGATTACCAGGATCTTTCCAAGAAGTTCCGGAGCAACAAGCAGTACATCCCGGGAATAAAAGTCACTCAACAGTCTTTTATCTGTTGCCATTTCAGTAAGGGATCTTGTCATTATAATCATCCCATTTTCTGAAGACCTCTTTACCATCCAATCCGGGCATCTTGTTAAAAGTTATTATGCGATCTTTAGTATCCAGCTTTATTTCATTGTAAATCAGGCTGTCGTTAAAACCAGCTGCTGAAGCATCAGATCGGTCGGAAGCATATACAACTTTTCTTATCCCGGCCCAGTAAATAGCGCCAAGGCACATTGGACAGGGTTCGCAGGAAGTATAAATTACACAATCTGAAAGATCATGGGTTTTCAACTGGGCACCGGCCTTTCTTATGGCAAGTATCTCAGCATGAGCAGTCGGATCGTGGGAAAGTACAACTTCATTATGTGCCTCAGAAATTACCTTTCCGTTCTTTGTCACAACAGCGCCGAAAGGTCCTTTCCCTTTTATAATTCCTTTGCCTGCTATTTCAATAGCCCGTTCGAGAAAAGTCCTGTCGTTCTTCATATTTACTACAATTAAGGTACTCTGAAGGAAGCAAAAATAAGCTTAGTTTTGTTTCTCCGGATAAATTCTGTTCAATATTCTTTTTTTTTAATAAATATGTTGTATTTTTGCACACCCGAAATCAGAGGGATTATACATAATAAACAGGTAAATAAATAAAAATTAGAACAAGTGGATACCTTAAGCTATAAAACAGTATCAGCAAACAAGGCAACTGTCAACAAGGAATGGGTACTCGTTGACGCAGAAGGCGCTGTTCTGGGACGTCTTGCAACGCTGGTTGCCAGTATGTTGAGAGGAAAGCATAAGACAAATTTTACACCTCACGTTGATTGTGGAGATAATGTAATAGTAATCAATGCTGAAAAGGTTGAATTAACCGGTGAAAAATGGTCTGGGAAAGAATATGTAAGACATACCGGCTATCCCGGAGGACAGAGGTTTATAACTGCTGAGAAAATGCTGCAAAAGAATCCTATAGGACTCGTTGAGCATGCTGTTAAAGGTATGCTTCCGAAAAATCGTCTCGGAAGTGAACTTTTCAGAAATATGCATGTCTACGCGGGAGCATCACACCCTCATGAAGCACAGAACCCAAGGAAAGTAGAACTAAAACAAACTAAGTAACACATATGGAAGTAATCAATGCACTTGGAAGAAGAAAAGCAGCTGTTGCCCGAGTATATCTACATGATGGCAAAGGGAAAATCACGGTCAATGGCAGGGATTATAAAGAATATTTCGGAGCTGAGACTCTTCAGTATGTTGTTACTCAACCCCTGAATGTTCTGAAATCTGCAGATAAATATGATATCGTTGTGAATCTTGAGGGAGGAGGAGTCAAAGGCCAGGCTGAAGCTCTGCGTCTTGGCATAACAAGGGCTCTTGTTAAAATAGATGAAGAGAACAAAAAGATCCTGAAAGAGAATGGTTTCATTACCCGTGATCCGCGGACGGTTGAAAGGAAAAAACCGGGACAGCCAAAAGCCCGTAAGAGATTCCAGTTCAGCAAACGTTAGGAATTCTTACACAACACATTGAGATGCAAGTTTAGTATCTAAATTGTAAAGACTTCCGGAAATGGGACTACTTTGCAATTGATTTAACAGAATGTAAACTTAAAATTTATAAAATGCCCAGTACAAATTTCAAAGAATTATTAGATGCCGGTGTCCATTTCGGACATCTGAAAAGAAAATGGAATCCGGCAATGGCGCCCTATATCTTCATGGAGCGCAATGGTATTCATATTATTGATCTTGAAAAAACTATCGTTAAGCTTGATGAAGCAGCTTCAGCAATGAAGCATATAGCAAAATCGGGAAAGAAAATCCTGTTTGTTGCTACAAAAAAGCAGGCCAAAGAAATTGTATCTGAAAAAGTCAAGAAAGTAAATATGCCCTATGTGACCGAGCGTTGGCCGGGAGGGATGCTTACAAACTTCCCTACTATCCGTAAGGCAGTTAAAAAGATGGGGTCAATAGATAAGATGGCTACAGATGGTACTTTTACCAATCTTTCAAAACGTGAAAAACTCCAGGTTACCCGCCAGAGAGCTAAACTTGAAAAGAATCTTGGCAGCATTATCGACCTGACACGCCTTCCTTCAGCTCTGTTCGTTGTTGATGTATGTAAGGAACATATTGCTGTAAGGGAAGCAAAACGACTTGGTATTCCCGTCTTCGCAATGGTCGATACAAACTCTGATCCTTCAGATATTGATTTCCCGATACCTGCCAATGACGATGCATCCAAATCAATTACTCTTATTGTCGATATCCTTTGTCAGTCAATTGAGGAAGGACTCAATGAACGGAAAATTGAAAAAGACAAAGAACCAGGTACCAGAGACAAGAAGTTCATAAGGAAAGAACTGGAGACCAAAGATATCCCAGCTGCTCTTATTGAGGCAATAGTTGCAGATGAAGAGGAAACTGACGAGGAGGCCGGAGCAGAAGAAGCTGATGAAGAAGAAGTGGTTGAAGGTCCGGGTGATGAGGCTGAAGAAGAAGATGAAGAATAGTTATTAGTTATTTGTTTAAAGAAAGATTATAAAATGGCTGGTATAACAACTGCAGATGTTGCGAAACTGAGAAAAGTAACTCTTGCCGGGATGATGGATTGCAAGAAAGCTCTGGAGGAAGCAGATGGTAATTTCGACAAAGCTATTGAGATTATAAGAAAAAAAGGGCAGGCCGTTGCCAATAAACGTGCCGACAGAGAAGCTTCAGAGGGAGTTGTCCTGTCTAAAGTCACTACAAATGGCAGGCTGGGTATTATGATTGCTCTTAACTGTGAAACAGATTTTGTTGCCAAGAATGCTGATTTTGTCAGTTTTGCATATAAGATACTCGATTTAGCCCTGGTAAATAATCCGGCTGATCTTAAAGCTCTTTTAAATCTTCCGATGGAAGGAAAAAATGTCGCCGAAAAAATAATAGAATATCTTGGGATAATTGGTGAAAAACTTGAACTCTCATATTATGAGAAAATTGAGGCTCCCCATGTACAGGCATATATTCACCCGGGAAATAAACTCGCAACCCTTGCAGGTTTTACAAAAGCCGGCCTCGATACACAGGTTTACAAGGATGTGGCTATGCAGGTTGCTGCCATGAACCCTGTCTCGCTTGATAAGGATGATGTACCTCCGGCTGTTATCGCAACGGAGATCGAGATAGGGAAAGAACAGGCAAGACGTGACGGGAAACCTGAAGATATGCTCGAGAAAATAGCTCAGGGGAAGCTTGGTAAGTTCTTTAAAGAGAGCACTTTACTAAACCAGGAGTTTATAAAGGATAACAAACAAACTATCGGGCAATATCTGAAATCTGTTGATAAAGAGATATCTGTAACAGGTTTTAAAAGATTTACCCTTAACCTGTAAATAAATACGTTCGTAATTCAATATTCCGGTGGCGTCTTAAAGCGCCACTTTTTTTTATTAATTCCGTCAATATTCTATCTTTACAGTATAGAACTAATAATCATGAAACCCACATGATTGATTCAATCATAAACATAAATGATTATAATTCATTTTCAATCATGTGTGGTTCCATCAGGCCATTAAAATTAATTATATACTGATGAAATACTCCAGGATTTTATTAAAACTAAGCGGTGAGGCATTAGCCGGCAAAGGGAACCATGGTATAAATGAAAACGTTTTGGAGGTATATGCGACTCAGATTGTCGAGGTTATCAGAGAAGGTTGTGAAGTGGCAGTTGTTTTTGGAGGCGGCAATATCTTCAGGGGTCTGAGTGGAGAAAAATCAGGATTTGACAGGGTCAAAGGCGACCAGATGGGGATGTTGGCAACTGTAATAAACAGCCTTGCTCTTGAAAGTGCAATACGGTTTTCCGGAGGTAAAGCAAAAGTCTATACATCCATAAGAATGGAGCCTGTGGGTGAACTTTACGACAGAGATAAAGTGGTGGCGGAGCTTAAAACCGGAACTGTCTGTATCCTTTCAGGCGGAACAGGGAATCCGTTTTTCACAACCGATACCGCTGCAGCCCTGCGTGCAGTTGAGATCGGAGCTGATGTCCTGCTGAAAGGAACGAGAGTTGACGGCGTATATACAGCTGATCCTGAGAAAGATCTATCAGCACAGAGATTCGATTCAATAACTTTTGAGGAAGTCATTGCCAGAAAGCTGAAGGTTATGGACTCAACAGCATTTACAATGTGCCGCGATAATAATATGCAGATTATAGTGTTCGATATGAACAAGCCCGGAAACCTTATGACACTGGTCAGCGGCATAAAAACCGGAACACTGATTTCCGGCTGAAAAGAATTGCAATTCCGGCTATTTTATTATTTTTGTTACAATTGATTAATTTACAAAAAATTTTTGAACAATTATGTGATAATCCTCATACTATGAACGAAGATGTTGAACTAATAATTGAAGAGACGATGGGCAGGATGCAAAAAGCCCTTGAGCATCTTGAACATGAACTCGCCAGGCTTCGCGCAGGCAGGGCAACACCTGTTCTTCTTGACGGAATAACTGTCGACTATTACGGAGTAACTACTCCACTCTCACAGGTTTCAAATATAAATACCCCAGATCCTAAAACCATCATGATCCAGCCCTGGGAAAAAACTATGCTGGGAACCATAGAGAAAGCAATAATGGCTGCCAATATTGGTCTGACACCTGTAAATAACGGTGAGGTGATCCGGATCAATATCCCTGTCCTCACTGAAGAAAGAAGACATCAGCTTGTTAAACAGGTAAGGAATGAGGGTGAAACGGCTAAAATCAGCGTTCGGAATGCACGTAAATGGGCTAATGATGAACTGAAAGCACTGCTTAAAGAAGGCCTTCCTGAAGATATTGAAAAGGATGCTGCAGAAAATATCCAGGAAATGACGCATGATTACAACGAGAAGGTCGATAAAATAATGGCCATAAAAGAAAAAGATGTTATGACGGTGTAAGTATCATGTACTCACCCCCTTTTTTTTACTCAACTAACTGGTCACACCTTTAAGCCCTGAGGTGCAATTCCTGCAAATATCTATCAGATCCCTGCCCGACTGAATGCTTTTTCTGAAAATCCGGTATTTTGAGCCGGTCCAAATCTCCCTGAATGAATCTTCGTTCAGGTCGCCCATCACATGGTCAGCATTCTTATCGAAACAACACGGAAGGATCTTCCCGTCCCATGATATAACAGGATTATACCATATTCTTGAACACCTGTCCGGCAGAGGGCTCTTTATAGCATACTTACCTTTTATCAATTCATATCTCCTGAATTTTCCAGTCGAAGGAAGCCATTTTTCATAAGCGTCTTTATTAATTATCTGCATAGACTTAAGCTTAAGTGAAGCATTCACTTCACGAACAAATTTTTCTGCATCGGGTATCTGATGTTCATTGTTTTTGTTTACAAGAAACTGTACGATGACCTTTAGTGATGATGAGTTTCTTTTCCTCGCTTCAGCCACATTTTTTATTCCTTCAGTGACCAGTTCCAGATTTCCATTTTTCCTGTACGACGAATAAGACGACTGGTCCATCCCATCAAGAGAGACGACAAGCTTGTTCAATCCTGAAACAGAAAGCCTTTCCGCATTTTCTTTTGTCAGGAAGTGTCCGTTTGTAGCAACGGTAGTATTCAAATTTCCGGACCTCTTCAAAAAATAAAAAAACTGGGGATGGAGCATAGGCTCACCCTGAAAATAAAGGTTAAGATTTAACAGATAAGGCTCTAATTCACTGATAATCTTTTCAAACAATCCTATATCCATAAATCCCCTTCCCCTCGACATAAGACCTGATCCTGATGCACATTCAGGACAATTCAGGTTGCAATTGTTTGTAAGCTCAATACTTAAAGCAACCGGCATCCCATATACTGATGTCTCTCCCGTTACAGAGCTTTTTAAAAATGAATACCCGGCAACAAAGGCATTAACAGGCTTGATAAGAAATCGGATCATCGGCATCAATTATAATCAAAGTCAAGATAAGAAAATATTTTCCGTAAAATAATAGGGTTTTCAGCTCCCTGAAGGTCATAGGATTGAAAAGCAATATTAAGTTCTAAAAAATATGGATCTCAATAATAACTAAAAATTCAAGCCATGAAGACTATTAAAAACTTTCCATTTTATGTATTGATTCTAATGCTGGCGCTTACATTTCAGACATCGTTAGCCGGCAGCTCTGAAAAAAACAAAAAATCTGATCAACAGGACTATCTTACAATCAAAGGAAAAATAGTTGATGCAGAAACCGGTGCCGCACTTGTTTTTGCAACTGTTGCTGTTTCGGAATCAAATGTTGCAATTATTACTAATGTCGATGGGGAATTTACTCTTAAGATTGTAGATGCTCTGACTTCAAAAAATCTTGAGGTAAGTTATCTGGGATATAAAAATAAAGTTGTCCCTATCAGTTCAATGCGCGATAACGGGTATAAAAATATCATCTCCATGGAATCAGCTCCGATACCAATCAAAGAAGTAATTGTTAAGCCTTTGGATCCTGATGCAATAGTCACTAATGCTATCCTTAAGATCGGTAAAAACTATGAATCGATTCCAAACCTGATGACAGCATTCTACAGGGAAACAATACGTAAGAATCGTACTTATGTATCTATCGGAGAAGCAGTGGTTGAAGTTTTTAAAGCACCTTATGCCAATGATCTGAGATTTGACGGGGCCCGACTGTATAAAGGCAGAAAAAGTGCAGATGTTGAGAAAATGGATACAGTTCTGTTCAAGTTACAGGGAGGTATCACAACAATTATACAGCTCGATATCGCCAAGAACACTGAAGCCATTATGACTATCGATGCTATGAAATATTACGATTACTCTCTGACAAGTGTAATTGAGATTGACGGAAGACCTCATTATGTAATTAGTTTCAGGCAAAAACCAAGTGTTGAAATACCGTTATATCTGGGAAACTTGTTTATCGATGTGGAAACAGGTGCAATAAGTGAGGCAGAATATGCCTTTAACCTTGAAGACAAGGCAGTTGCAACATCTATTTTCGTCAGAAAGAAACCAATTGGAATGGAAGTTACACCTGAAATCGCCAACTATCGGACTATATACCGTGAGCAGAACGGGAAATGGTACTTCTCATATGCAAGAGCCGAAGTTAAGTTTAAAGTTAACTGGAAAAGGAGACTCTTCAATACTTACTACACAACAATGTCGGAAATGGCAGTAACTGATCGTACTGACGAGGAAGTTATTAAATTTACAGGTAAGGAAAAGCTAAGATATTCAGATGTATTCTCTGAAAAAGTGAGCGATTTTGTTGATCCGAATTTCTGGGGAGATTATAATGTCATCGAACCGGACCAGAGCATTGAATCAGCTATCCGCAGGCTGAACAGGAAACTGAAATTCAGCGACAGGGATGATCTGAGCCAGTAATAAGGTATATGAACGGGGAAACTGAAATTATAAGGAGGATCAGTCAGGGTGATAAAGGACAGTTTGAGTCACTTTTCAGGTCCTCCTATGTTTCCCTGGTTCGATATGCAAAATCACTTATTAAGGATCATGATACTGCAGAAGAGATTGTACAGGACCTGTTTTTCACGCTCTGGAAGGATAAAGAAAAAATCAATATTGAAAGTTCTTTGAATGGTTATCTTTTCAGGTCGGTACATAACCGTTGCCTTCATCTGATTGAACATAACAGAGTAGTTGAAAAACATGTAAAAGAGATGTCATTCAGGCAAAATGAGAGCTCGGAAAATCCGACAGATAATATCCAATATAATGAGCTGCAGTTAAAGATAGCCAGGATAATTGACAGGTTACCGGAAAGGTGCGGAAGGATTTTTTGCATGAACAGATTTGAAGGATTGAAATATTCGGAAATAGCCGAGAAATTGTCTATCTCGGTAAAAACAGTTGAGGCTAATATGGGAAAAGCACTCAGAGAATTCAGAAAAGCATTGGCAGAATAATGAAGAAAATGATAAATACAGAGAAATTTACTGACAGGGATTGGGAAGAACTTGCCTTATCACTGTCAGAAGAAAAGGAGAATCAGTCAGAACTACTGAAAGAGTTTCTGGCTGCAGACAGCCTTAACACAAAAGAACATTGGAAAGAGCTGAGGAATATGAACGACAACAAAGGAATAGATGTTGATAAAGCCTTGAATAAAGTATGGTCACGGCTTAACGAGGCGGGAGTTTTAACACCAACGAAACCTGACAGGTTCATATTCATGAGGAGTACTTTTATGAAAATCGCCGCTGTTGCTCTTATCCTCTTAAGTGTGGGCGCTGCTGTGGCTTATCTTGTAAAAACTGACTCCCTGAACAGAAAGATAGTTGTTACAACCGGTAATGAGGAGAAAAATCTCAGAATAACCCTTCCTGATGGCAGTAATGTATTTCTGAACAGTAATACAAGGCTGAGCTACCGGAATGATTTTGGAAAATCCGGAAGAAATGTTGTACTTTCCGGGGAAGGATTTTTCGAGATAAAACCTGATGCGGATAATCCTTTCACAGTTGATGCAGGAACGGCAAAGGTGAAAGTTACCGGTACTTCTTTCAATGTTATAACAAATAATGTCAATTCCGCTGTTGAAGTTTTCGTTGAAACAGGTCAGGTAATTCTATCAGATAACTCAGGTGATAAGAACCTCTTGCTTGATCCCGGATATGTTGGGACGCTCGATGAAGGATTCCCGGGTAAAATACTTAATGACAATCCAAATTACAGGTCCTGGAATACCGGAATACTTAAATATAATGGACAAACCCTCAATATTGTTTTCAATGGACTAAAGAGGGCCTACAATATGGAAATTGTAGCAAACGACCCTGACATTCTTAATAAAACCTGGGTAATTACTATCGATAACCTGTCTCAGGATACAATAATTCGCCTAATTTGTGGTAGTTTTAACCTGAGTTATACTAAAGATGGTAATGTTTACCTCCTTGAAAACAAATGACTCATATGTTAAAAAATGTTGTCGTTCAATGGCTCCATAATTAAAAGAACTTCAGCCATTGTAATATTTGCTTTGCTGAGTCACTGGCAGATCTTAAAGTGCCAGGAGACAATCCTTAATTCAATTTTTACCTTCAGGGAAGGCAATGTGAAGATTGGTAATGCCCTTAATCTGATTACAGAACAAACCGGTTATAATTTTACATACGACAGCAGACTTATCAATCCGGATAACAGAATAAATATGACATTCAGTAAAGTAAGCCTGGATGTTATACTTGACAGCATACTGAAAAATGATTCCCTTGTATATTCGGTAATCGATAAATACATTATAATCTCAAAACCCCTTACTCCTGCTGTTAAAAAAGCTGATCTGCGGACTTTTGAGGAACCAGGTTTTATTTCCGGAAACATAATTGACGAAGAATCAAAAGAACCACTTCCGTTTGCAACTATAGGACTGAAAAACAAAGGCCGGGGTACGGTTGCTAACAATAACGGGGAATTCATGCTGAAAATAACACGTGATTTCCTGACTGATACACTGTCAGTTTCATACCTTGGTTTCGTTGGAAGAGAGATCCCCCTTGAACAGGCACTTGGGAATAATCTGACTATAACAATGAAAAGGGAGTTTATCTCAATTCCTGAAATCATGATCAGAACGCAGATACCTCAGGAAATAATCTTTAAGACGCTCTCTGCCGTACCCGGTAATTATGGAAATACTCCCGCTTTGCTGACAGCATTTTACCGTGAAGGCGTTATGAAGAAACAGGAGCTTCAGACATACTCCGAAGCAATTCTTCGGATATTCAAGAGCTCATATACAGGATTCATCAATGACCAGATAAATGTATTTAAAAGCCGCAAAATAGAAAATTTAAACCGGAGTGATACTCTTGCAATAAGACTAAAAGCAGGATTAAGTACCTGTCTGGAGCTTGACGGTATAAAAAATACTTTTGATTTTATTTCAAGAGATAACATAAGCAATTACACTTACCGGATGACTGATATTATCATTTACGATGATGAAACAGCTTATGAAATTGATTTTGAGCAAAAAGAAAACGTTGATCAGCCGCTTTTCAAGGGTACGGTCTACATTAATACTGATGATTTTGCCTTGCTTCACACTGATTTTGAAATTAATCCGAAATACATTAATAAAATGAGGGATTCTTATGTATCGAGTCCGTCACACGGATTTGAAACATGGCCTTCATCTGTCAAATATTCTGTAAGTTACCGTAAGATAAATGACCGGTATTTTCTAAGTCATGTGAGGGGAGTGCTGGTGTTTGTAGCTAAAAAAAAGAAGCGTCTCTTTAATAGCCAGTTCACAGTATTCTTTGAGCTTGCAGTTACCGAGATGAATCTGAATAATGTTAGCCGGTTTGAAAGGGAAGAGCTGGCTCCCATTCACTCAATATTTTCTAAAACAATAACCAGTTACGACTCGGAATTTTGGGAAAACCAGGATTTCCTGAAACCTGAAGATAATCTTCTGCAGGCGCTAAAGAATATGAAGGTGAAGCTGCAGGAGTTTTCGGAGTGAAGAGATCTAATATTTATTAATCAGCTCATACAACTCACTCAGATCGGGAGTAAGAACTATCTCTGTCCGTCTGTTTTTCTGACGTGCATCGGATGTGTCCTGTGAATCAACAGGCAGATATTCGCTGCGTCCGGCAGCTGTAAGACGTTTCGGATCGATTTTAGATCCCTGAAGGAGAACACGGACAACAGTTGTTGCTCTTTTTACACTGAGATCCCAGTTGTCATCCAGCTGGCTGTTACCCGGTTTATAGGGAACATTGTCGGTGTGACCCTCTATTGTTACCTGAATACCGGGATTCTTTTCAAGCACTCCGGCAAGTTTTCTGATCGCATTTCTGCCATTTGCATCAATTTCCCAACTGGCTGTCTTAAAGAGCAGCTTTTCCTCAAGCGATATATACACTTTCCCGTCTTTCTGAGTAACGGTAAGTCCGTTATTTTCAAACCCAAGCAGGGCGTCAGAGACTTTATTTTTAAGGTCCTGAGCTATTTTTTTCTGAGTATCCAGCACTTTTTCAAGTTCAACAAGACGGGCATTTCTCTTCTGTAATTCATAATTCAGTTCATCGAGCGATGCTTTTTTTGAATCAAGAGTGGCTTCAAGCTGACGAAGGATATCCTCTTTTTGCTGGAGGTTTTCCTGGGCTGCCTGCAACTCGGTCAGCAGCTTCTGGGTTTCTTTCACATTACCTCTTATAAGCTCTTCGTGCGCATTCTGAAGATCATCATATTTAGCAGATATCCTGCTATACTCTTCTACTGCATTATCACGTTCTTTCTGAGCTTTTAAAATTTCTTCATCGAACTTAATGACCTCTTTTTCCAGATCAGCCAATTTCGCTTCCATCTCCCTGTTAGCCATCTCCAGACTGATATTCTTTGTCTTGAAATCATCTCTCTCGTCCATAAACTGTCTGCCTGAATCCTGCACACTTTTGAACTTCCTGCCAGATACACACGAAATGGCTGATATTATAATCAATAACATCACCAGGATTGAGAAAACCGATCTGTTCATAATTTGACTTTTTGAGAAACCATTTTTCAGCTGTAAATACTGTTGACCTGATTTTACTATTCATGGTAAAAATAAGAAAATCCCGGGTATGCTTCAGCAAACACAAGGGCATAATTATTGTTATCTTTACGGATTATTTTTAAAATGATGAATACCGGGGAAGACCTTCTCTTTAAAATATCCTCTCCTGCAGATCTCAAAAAACTTGACCCTGCTGACCTGGTGAAGGTAAGTGCCGAACTCCGTCAGTACATCATAGATATTGTAAGTAATAATCCCGGACATCTGGGAGCCAGCCTTGGGGTGGTTGAATTAACTGTTGCATTACACTATGTTTTTAATACCCCTTACGATAAAATAATCTGGGATGTAGGCCACCAGTCGTACGGGCATAAAATACTTACCGGAAGACGTGACAAGTTCCCGACCTACAGAAAGTACAAAGGTATCAGCGGATTTCCAAAGATGTCGGAAAGTGAGTATGATTCATTCGGCACCGGACATTCATCCACCTCCATTTCGGCAGCGCTGGGGATGGCAGTAGCTGCAAGGAGAAAAGGAGAAATAAGAAAAATTGTCGCTGTTATCGGGGATGGTGCAATGACTGCAGGACTGGCTTTTGAAGGACTGAACAATGCTGGAATTGCCAAATCCGACATATTGGTAATCCTGAATGACAACAATATAGCTATCGACCCTAATACGGGCGCACTTAAGGAATACCTTCTCGACATAACAACCAGCAGGACATATAACAGGTTCAAGGATAAATTATGGAATCTGCTCGGGAAAGTAGGAAAGATCGGGCCGGATGCAAGGACACTCGCCGCCCAGCTTGAAGCAGGATTTAAAAGCACTATCCTCGACAAAAGTAATCTTTTTGAAGGTATGAATTTCAGGTATTTTGGTCCGATTGATGGCCATGATGTCCTTCATCTGACTAAGGTCCTTGAGGATCTTAAAAGAATACCCGGGCCGAAACTTCTTCATTGTCTTACAACCAAGGGAAAAGGATTCGAGCAGGCTGAAAAGAACCAGACAGTATTTCATGCTCCCGGCAAATTTGACAAGGAAACAGGTCAACTCCTTGCTACCCCCGGTAATGGAGAACCTCCGGCCTATCAGGAGGTTTTCGGGAGAACAATTCTTGAGCTCGCCCTTCAGAATGAAAAAATAGTTGGTATCACTCCCGCCATGCCAACAGGTTGCTCTTTGTGCATCATGATGAAAGAGCTGCCTGAAAGAACTTTTGATGTTGGAATTGCAGAACAGCATGCTGTAACATTCTCTGCCGGACTGGCAACACAGGGAATGATCCCCTTTTGTAATATCTACTCATCATTCATCCAAAGGGCTTATGATCAGGTAATTCACGATGTTGCAATCCAGAATCTGCACGTTGTGTTTTGTATCGATCGCGGTGGACTTGTTGGAACAGACGGCGCCACACATCATGGATTTTTCGATCTTGCTTTTATGCGCACTATTCCTAATATTGTTGTGGCAGCACCCATGGATGCCGTTGAGCTTAGAAATATGATGTATACCGCACAGCTTGAGAAAAATAACAGGCCGATTTCCATTCGCTACCCCAGAGGAGACAGCCAGATTACCGACTGGAAAAGACCTTTCGAGGAGATAGAGATTGGTAAAGCAAGGCTTATAAGCGAAGGCGATAATATTGCTGTCCTCAGCATTGGTCATCCCGGAAACAGTGTGTCATCTGTTGTGAAAAAGCTCCGGAAAGAATTGATCACAGTTACACACTGGGATATGCGCTTTGCAGCTCCGCTTGATCAGGAAGCACTTCACTCGGTTTTCAGGAAATTTAGAAAAATAATAACTGTGGAAGATGGTGTGCTTAAGGGAGGATTCGGAAGCGCAGTTATCGAATTTATGTGTGATAATTCATATAATTCCGTAGTTAAACGTCTTGGCATACCTGATTATTTTGTTGAGCATGGCAGCCTGGAAGAACTTCACAGAGAATGTGGATTCGACGAGGATGGTATTGAAAAAGCGATAAGAGAAGTCGCCGGGAAACAGGTTTCAGTCGCCTGGGAGAAGAAGAAAAATGATGATATATCCTAATCAGAATTTTACTGCTGCAGTAGCCTGGATTATTGCATATGAACTTCTTGATAAAACCCTAAAGGATAATTCGAATTTTGATATCTTAGCTCCCAGCCCTGCCATAAATACAGGCTTATTTACAGGATTTAAAGTTGATTCATCAAGACCGGGATCTCCGGTTACGATCAGGAAAGCACCTCCAAAATCCACAAACAAAAATTGTTTAACATATCTTTTTATATTAATCCCCGGCATTATATATGCTATAGGATCTCCTCCGTCCTGGTTCGCGTGCACTGAATAAATACCTTCCCCGTAAAAACCCCAGTAAGAAACCCTTACTCCTGCCTGAACTCCGGCGTGATAGCCCAGAAATACCTCTGCATCGGAGGTTAAACTTGGCATCACATTCAATCCGCCGCGGATATTCCAATCAAAGGTTTGACCATGCAAAAATCCACCGAATGAAAAGAAAATCAGCATCGTAATAAAAAGTAACTTTTTCATAAATGATCTTTATTTAAGGCTAATTTATGAATTTCATACAACACAGGCAAAAAAATGATTTGAACTGAATATATTTAGATGTAATTTTGAGATAGTTATTAAAAGCCAGGAAGATGAAAAGTGGGATTATATACCTGTTAATGACCAGTCTTTCTTATGGATTCCTTTATTCGCAACAGCCGATCAGTTTCAACAATCGTGTCACAATCCCGGCAATAGCTTTTACATCAGATGGCAGATATATGCTGGTTGGAGGCTATCCAAAGATTTTTGATTTAGAACAACCACAGGCTGAGCCTTTCAGAACAATGAAAGAGGAGTCCATGGGTGATATTGCCTCTATGGTTGGTATAAGCAGTGATGACAGAACTTTTCTCGTTACAAAATCTAACAGGCTTGAAATCTGGGACTTGCAGAGCAAAACGAGGAAGAAGACAATCAGGGACGGTAAGCTGGCTTTGAGAGCAGCCTGCTTTTCCACCGACTGCAAATACATTATTTATATGCGTAATAATGGAGAAATAGTGTTATTGCATTCTGAATCTCTATCTGAAGTGTACACACAGAAAATAACAGATGAAATGCCCACAGCATTAGCTCCATGCCCTGATGGGAAAAAATTACTCGTAGGTACAAGGTCTAACGGCATTTTTGTATTTGATATTGATACCAGAAAGGTCAGTTCATTTTTAATAGATGGAAAAACGATATATAATATTGATTTTCCTTCAACGGGTGATTATGTTGCTGCTTCAACCTCCGACGGGAAGATCTGGCTGGGAAGATATCCTTCCCTGGAACCTGTCAAATCATGGCAGGCTCATTCCGATGGTTATACAGCGATATCCTTTCATCCTTCAGGAGAATACCTTGTATCTGGAGGGGCCGACAAAAGATTACACGTCTGGAGAATTCCTGCCTGTTCAATAGTACCTGAGTTTGAAGAAGAATATAAACTGCCATTATTAGCAATAGCATTTTCTCCTGATGGATCAACTATCGCGACCGGACTGGAAAAAAAAACAAACCAGGTTTTATCATCAGTAAATGATATACAATCCCGATCTTTTTCAGGCTCAGCAAAGCCACCTGCTACTATTAAGAATAAAACTTCAGATTCTCCGGTTGCAAGCGAACCTGTAAAGGTGTCTCAGACCAGTCCCTCTTCACAAAAAAAACTGGCTCTGATCATTGGCAACGGAAGCTATCAGAATTCTGTGCTCGCAAACCCGGAGAATGATGCCCGTGAAATGAAAAATATTTTACAGCAATACGGATTTGATGTTCTTCAGTTTGAAAATCTAAGCCAGACCCGGATGAAAATGGCGATGGATGAGTTCGGTGACAGGCTTAAAAACTATGATGTAGGACTCTTCTTCTATGCAGGTCATGGTATACAATCAAAAGGATACAACTATCTTGTTCCGACAGACGCAAACATAAAATCGGAAGAACAAGTGGAATATGACTGCGTCCAGGCCGACAGGATACTGGCTCTTATGGAGGCATCAGGTACTAATGTGAATATTATCATTCTTGATGCCTGCAGGAATAACCCATTCGAGAGAAGCTGGACAAGATCTGCCAGTGGTAAAGGACTGGCATTTATGAATGCTCCGAAGGGATCTCTTATTGCATATGCCACGGCACCGGGAAGCACGGCTTCGGACGGCAGCGGCAGAAACGGACTATACACCTCAGCCTTGCTTGAAAGCATCAGAATACCTGATCTTAATATCCTTCAGATCTTTCAGAATGTCAGGAATATAGTGTCTGAGAAATCGAACGGACTTCAGATCCCCTGGGAATCCACTTCGCTTACAGGTGATTTTTATTTCCAGGCAAGACCTTGAAAAGAAGAGGCGCAACAGCATAATGGCAAAACGGCGCAACGGCACAAAGGCGCAATGGCACAACGACGTAAAGGCGCAATGGCATAGATATTAATAATAGCGGAACTCCGGACTAAAAATAAAAATGTATATGAAGAATTTTATCCTTTATTCAATAATAATCATCCTGTCTGTATGCTGCAGATCAGGAAACAGCAAAGCCGATAAAGACGAAAAATGGATCCCTCTCTTTAACGGGAAGGATCTCACCGGATGGGATATAAAAATAAAAGGTTATCCGCTCAATGAGAATTATAATAATACTTTCCGGGTTGAAGATGGCATTATGAAGGTCTGTTATGATGAATATGAAAAATTCAATGGAGAATATGGTCACATATTTTACAAGGAACCCTTTTCCCATTATAAGCTCCGGATCGAGTATCGTTTTGTCGGGCAACAGGCTCCCGGTGGTCAGGCATGGGCATTCCGGAACAGCGGAGTGATGCTTCATTCACAGTCAGCCGCATCGATGCAGCTTGATCAGGACTTCCCGGTATCGATTGAAGCACAGTTCCTCGGAGGAAATGGTGTTGATGAACGTTCCACTCTTAATGTCTGCACACCTGGTACTCATATAATGATAGATACCGCTCTGATCACAAATCATTGTACAAACTCCTCATCAAAAACCTATCACGGCGATGTATGGGTAAAAGCGGAGTTTGAAGTTTATGGCGACAGTATAATTCATCATATCGTTGACGGGCAAAAGGTATTGAGCTATTCCCGGCCACAGGTAGGAGGAACAAATAAACCTGAAGATTATCCAATCCCGGACGGAACACCTATAAAAGAGGGCTATATATGTCTGCAGGCAGAGAGTCATCCCGTTGAATTCAGAAAGGTAGAGCTGCTGAAGATAAAATGACCCCCCATCCCCACTGAAAGGGGGCTAAATTCAATATTTATTCTAAATTTGCATAGCCATTCACGACTGCACGACCTATTAAGCCCGGATGGCGGAATTGGTAGACGCGCTGGTCTCAAACACCAGTGGCAGCAATGTTGTGCCGGTTCGATCCCGGCTCCGGGTACTTTTCGACAATTATCTTAACGTTTTGTGGTGACATAAGAAGATACATCATCGGCGGGGCCGCCATT
The DNA here is from genome assembly GCA_963843415.1 of uncultured Bacteroidota bacterium. Classification (GTDB taxonomy): domain Bacteria; phylum Bacteroidota; class Bacteroidia; order Bacteroidales; family VadinHA17; genus LD21. Next base: position 74,809 of record CAWJKD010000006.1, on the reverse strand, counting down.
ATAGGCCGGATATTCAGGATATGAACAAATAAGATATCCTTTCCCCTGCTTTTTTACACCAATCCTCCCTTTCTCATCCACTATGAGGGTTTTCGGAGGAGCCTCACCTTCTTCAACCCATGATATTATCAGATCTATTTTATCATCCTGACTTGGAGATGGTATGTTTCTCACTTCAACCGCTTCACCTTTTCCGTTTACCTTGTAGCTTTTTCCTCCCAGATTGTGACCTGCTTGCGAAATTACATAGAGACGGGCAAACCTGTCGACCTTTTTTTGCTTCATTTTTTTAATCACTGACCGGTAGTAATCGAGCTGCGCCCCTGATGATGCAATAAAATCCATTGTACCAGACATGACGATTATTTTTCCTCCTCTCCTGTAGAATGCTGAAAGGTCCGGATCAGTGGCATCCAACCATTCCGATATCTGGATCCTGCGCCTTGTCATCTGTTTATTTTCGGTATAATCAAGAGGATTGGCAGAGAGATCCTGCATCAGGAATCCCTTAACACCAAGAATACCAAGGGATGTATGCATCCTTGCATTTTCATCAGCACCCTCCTGACCCCTGAACCTTTCACCCGAGATTGTTCCAAAATCGTCAGGTGCTGTTGTAGGAAGCCACATCCCGAATGACCTTACATTGTTAGCCAGAGGTTTTTTAAACTTATAAGGACTATATACAAATTCAAGGGTTCCAATCTGCCCGTCAGTCAGTTTTGCCGATTCTGAAGCATCCTTCGGATCCGGGTCTCTGTTTCCCGATGCCCGTAAGGCTGCCCACGGATCATCAGTACCTGTATCATCTGTTACATCAAAGATTGCTCTTGCTTCCAGATAATTGTTTATGATCCCGTCGGACAGACCGTCGAGATCATCACATTGCCTGAGAAACTCTGCCCTGATGGCATTTATTTTTGAGGGCATAATCCAGTTTTCCAATGGTTTCTCCCTTATCCTGATCAGCTCCGGAGCAAGCATCAGAGTTGAAAAGTTAACAATAGGAACATCAGAAATTATTCCGTCATAATCTGCGGGATAACGCTGTGCAACCATCAGTCCTTCCCGTCCGCCCTGAGACCCACCCACATAATAGTTATACTGCGGCCGTTCTCCATAAATCCTCTCAATAATCACCATGGCGGCATCATGGGTTTTTTTCATCTGCATGTATCCAAGGTTACGAACAGCCTCCTCATTAAGAGCCCATTCATCTGGAGAAGAACCTTCAGGTCCGGTAGGAAAATTAGAGCCCTGCCTGCCAAATGCTGCTCCCTGATGACCTGAATCACTGCCATATAATGCAAAACCCCTGTTCAGAACCGGATTTCTGCCTTCTCTTACGGTAATTGTCCCGTTCATGCCTCCTCCCCCCTGCTGCATAGCCCGGCGTGACCACCGGGCAGGAAGGAGGATCCTGAAATTGACGGGCCAACCGTTTGGATCAACTGGGAAGATCGATCCCTCAACTATTCCATAGGCTGGCGTATCTCCTGAAGCGGCGACCCACCGGGCCGGATAAAGTTTAACGGAGCCTGCAGGTTCCCCGATAACAGATACAGGTATTGAGGTACCTGCCTTTTCAATGTCTTCCTCTGTTATGACAATAACTGACCCGGTAGAGCTCTGCCCAGATGCAGAAATGTATATAACAAAAAAGATCAGCAATAATGTACTAAGGTGTTTCTTCATATTAAGACTCTTTTTCATGGTCAATTTAACAATTATTGATGTTTATCCAAGTGATTAGTATAAATCTTTATTACCCATAATATGCGCTGCAAATGTTATGACAAGATTTTACTAAATTTACAGGACAAAGTAAATTAACACAAACAGGACAGATGAATAACATCCCGGAGGATATAATGGCAATCCAGAGCAAATACTGCCAGGAAGTACCATCAGTAAGAGGCGCCCACAGGTTTATTGAAGACCTTATCCGCTTCCTGTTCCCGATAAAAGACAATAAAAGGCCCGGGATAAAAGAGACCCGGATAAAGTACACACAACTTGAAATAGAACTTGAGGCACTTCTTAAACCAATTGCAGGTAACCTCAAAGGATCTCCTGAGGAGTTGTCGGAAAAATTCTTCAATTCATTACATCCTGTCTACCTTGAACTCCTTGAAGAGGCAGAGATATACCTCCGGAATGATCCGGCTGCCTTCAGCATCGAAGAGGTAATATTATGTTACCCGGGATTCTATACTGTGACCGTATACCGGCTGTCCAATATCCTTTATAAACTGGAAGTCCCTTTACTCCCCCGTATTATAAGTGAATATGCACATGGCAAAACAGGAATTGACATTAATCCGGGTGCCACGATAGGAAGGAAATTCTTTATTGACCATGGCACCGGTATAGTCATTGGTGAGACAACAGTGATCGGAGAGAATGTAAAGATCTACCAGGGAGTAACACTGGGTGCTTTGCATGTTGATAAAGGCATGAGCAATACAAAACGTCATCCGACTATTGAGGATAATGTTATAATTTATGCCGGGAGTACAATACTGGGAGGGAATACAATAATAGGACACGACGCTGTTGTAGGAGGTAATGTATGGCTCACAAGCAGTATTGATGCGGGTACTGTTGTTTATCATAAGCCTCAGATTGAATACAAAAATGGCCGGAAACCTGAAAAAAAATGAAAGCGGACAATGTACTTGAGACAATCGGGAGAACACCTCATATAAGGTTATCGAAGCTTTTCGGAAAATCGCATGAGGTATGGGTTAAACTGGAGAAAACCAATCCCGGGGGAAGCATTAAAGACAGGATTGCTCTTGCGATGATTGAAGATGCTGAAAAGGCAGGGATTCTGAAAAGTGATTCCGTTTTAATTGAACCAACCTCCGGCAATACAGGAATTGGTCTTGCCATGGTTGCTGCAGTAAAAGGATACAGGCTGATCATTGTGATGCCTGAATCTATGTCCCTTGAACGCAGACAACTTATGAAAGCTTACGGAGCTGAGCTGGTGCTGACACCAAAGGAGAAGGGTATGACCGGAGCCGTTGAAAAGGCAAGAGAGATGGAAAAGGAGATATCCGGAGCATGGGTACCTTCACAATTTGATAACCCGTCAAATATTAATTGTCATAGGAAAACCACTGCATCAGAGATCCTTTCGGATTTTCCGGACGGATTTGACTATCTTATATCCGGTGTGGGTACCGGAGGCCATATTACGGGACTTGCAGAAGTTTTAAAGGAAAAGTTCCCGGAGATGAAAGTATTTGCTGTTGAACCTGCGTTATCACCTGTTATAAGTGGTGGAAAGGCTGCTCCCCATCCTATCCAGGGAATAGGAGCCGGGTTCATTCCTGATAATCTTAATATGAAAATTCTTGACGGCGTTATCACAGTATCAAAAGATGAAGCCTATGAATATACGAAACGCGCAGCGAAAGAGGAGGGTTTGCTTGCAGGTATTTCAACCGGCGCCAGTCTGGCAGCAATTGCTAAAAAACTTCCTGAGATTCCTGAAGGCAGTCGGATTCTGACTTTCATTTACGACACGGGGGAAAGATACTTGTCTGTTGATGGATTGTTTTGAAATCAAAAAGATAGGAACCGGCTAAGTGGAATACATCCCCCTGACCTCCTTCAAAGGGGGAAATTAATTCCTCCCCGTTTCAGACCAGATCCTTGATCATCCAGATATCACAGCCGAAATGACCTGAATTTCCCATTGGGCCCGGAAGTCTTTTAAATCCGGCCCTTTCATAAATACCAATAGCTTTACTTAATTCCGGTAACGATTCAAGATATAATTGCCTGTAACCAAGCCGCTTAGCAGACTGAAATGCTTTTTCAATAAGCTCTCTCCCAATTCCTTTACCCCTGTAGGTCGACAGCAGATATAACTTGACCAGCTCCGCACACCCTTCGGGCAATCCCGGAGTCGGATAGACACCGCAACCGCCAATAATGACATCATCATCTTCAACGATCCAGTATTTTGAACCGTCTTTCCGGAACAGACCGATAAAGATCATCAGTAGTCGGATCAAAATAGACAGTTCCCGGTCTGTCAATTTTAAATTCCCTGAACACCTGTCTGATCAACTCAGCTATTTCTTTATTATCCTTCCGTCTGATTTCCCTGTAAACAATTCTATTCATTATCTGTTTTTCTGTTTATCGTTCAGAACCTGATCCATTAAGAAACATTTAAAATTAAAAAAAATGCTTCTTGTACTGCAATTTCTATTTAAATGAATTATTTTCACAATATTGAAAATACAGAATTATCATTTCCCCTATATTCAGTAAATCATTAATTTACAAAGAATATGAAAAGATCAACATTTTTAGGTATTGTGGCGGTTCCCATAGTTATTCTTGCTACTGCAGGACTATTAATGTCATTCAGCAAAGGTGATCTCCCTCAGACAGAAAAACTTAAACTGAATGAAAAGAACTATTTTTTGGATATAGGTGCTGATTATATATTCCTGATAAACTCTGTAATTGATTTAGACAAATAAGGACGATATATTATTACAGGATGAGCAACCGGACATCATCAGGATATTCATTGTGGTTTTTTACCAGGCTGTATGCCCTCCTGGTGATGTCATTCGTGTCTGTTAAACCTCTGGCATCTGCAGACTTCCGTGTTACTGGAAGAATAACCGATGTTTACGGTAATAACATTCCAAATGCCAGAGTCTCGTTTGTATCCGGAAATACTCATTATTCGGGAGTTTCCGGCTTTGATGGTTCCTATTCGGCAAATGTTTTTGGGATATACGAGGAGGTTCCCGGTCTGATTGAATTGGGGAAACCATATCCTAACCCTTTTACCTTTTCAATTAATATCCCTTTTATTATAAACGCTGGCGGTGACATAAGGTTCTCGGTATACAGTTTTACCGGTCAGAAATTAACAGAAAAAACGTTTCCGGGAACTGAAGCCGGAAGTTACCAGTTAATATGGGACGGAAGGACAGATAACGGCTCACCTGTCCGACAGGGTTATTATATCTATGCAATTACTTTTAATGGAAAGACATCGTCCGGAAGAGTTGTAAAAGTTGGAAACCAATCTTCATATTCAGCCGGGACAGGGCTTGAACCTATTATGCTCCCTCCTCTCACCACAGCCCCGCCAGGAGGATACAGGTTCCCTGTCATTACTACTGTGAACTGCGAGAATTATTATCCTGTCAGATTTACCGACATAACTATTGCATGCGATACAATTATAGATTTTAAACTGGCCCCTAAACAAGATCTTCCTTTTAAAACCTCAGGAGACCATATAGCAATGTTTACAGGGACAACTTACAGACCACTTATACTCAAAGGAATTAACCTCGGATCATCTCCTCCCGGTTATTTCCCCGGAGAAATTGCATATGCCATTGAAGAAAAGAGTCCGGGGACCTATGAAAAATGGATCAGACAAATGGCCGAAGCCGGATTTAACTCCATCAGGATTTATACTCTTCACCCTCCGGTGTTTTATGAAAAGCTTGCTGAATATAACGAGCGCCACCAGGAAAATCCACTATTATTGTTTCAGGGCATCTGGCTTGATGAAATTGAAAATAACCTGAATCCTGATGATTATGATCTTATTCTGCGGACAAATTCATTCACTGCAGGCATAAGGGAGGTTATTGATTGTATCCACGGGAATAAGAGTATTGCATTCCGTCCCGGCAGAGCTTATGGAAATTACCTTACAGATGTCTCAAGATGGACTGCAGCGTATATTATTGGAAGAGAAATAATGCCCCAGGAAGTTGATAGCACAAATTTATTCCATCCTGAACTTACTTCGTATTCAGGCAGCGAGTTCAGCATCACCGGGGCAACTGCATCAGATGTCTTTGTAACGCAAATGCTTGATGAGGTTGTCTCTTTCGAATCACAGAATTATATGGTCCGCCGCCCCGTCAGCATTTCGAGCTGGCCGACTCTTGATCCTCTTGATCATCCGACTGAAATATACACTGACGAGGATAAAGTTTCAATTGATATTAATAAAATCAGCGGGAAAGATGTTCATGCCGGGATTTTTGCCACCTATCATGCCTATCCCTATTACCCCAATTTTATAAGTCAGCAGGAAGGATATCAGGTATTTGAAGATGAATATGGAAAGAACAGCTACCTTGGTTACCTGACAGATCTTAAAAATCATTATTCCGGAATTCCTCTCGTAGTTGGTGAATTTGGAGTTCCTTCAAGCTGGAACAGCGCCCATCAGTCATTCAGTCAAATGAATCATGGAGGTTATTCCGAATTGCAGCAGGGAGAGAAGAATATCAGAATGATGCACAATATTATTGATGCCGGATGTGCCGGGGGGTTCATGTTTGCATGGATGGATGAGTGGTTCAAGCCAACCTGGCTGGTCTCATATCTTGAAGCCTATGGCTTCCTCTCAGGCACCGATTTGATCCCTACAAGGCAGCTGTGGCATAACCTGGTATCGCCTGAACAAAATTTTGGCCTGATCTCCTTCGAACAGGTTGTAACAAACCCATTTATTGAATACCAGATTAATAATTCATCAGGCCCGCTTGATAAAGCAGAAATAACAAATGATAACCGGTTTGCTTTTCTCCAGCTGGAAACTTCACAAAACATTGTTCCCGGTGACACTATGATGATCGCATTCGATACCTACTTAAGCAGCACAGGAGAATCACAACTTCCGAATGGTAAAGATCTTGATAACCGGTCGGAGTTCCTGCTTTCAATTGTATTTGGACAGGATACTGCTGTTCACCATGTAACCGAAGCTTATAATATGAATGGACTGACACCCAGATTCAATCTGTCGGATCCTGCAGTCCAGAAGTATAAGAGTACTGTGACCGACGGAGCTCCATGGATTGAGATGAGAATGTACAATGATGGATTTGAGTTAACTGAAGATTCAACAGGCCGCATCCCTATGGAGAATAGCGCCGATTTTACTTTTGGACAGCGAGCTGCAATAGCCTGGTATGGAAACAAAATAAAAGTCAGAATCCCATGGACGATGCTTTATTTCTATGACCCTACACAGATGAAAGTCGTTAATGGAGCAGAATCATTTGATGGAGGACGATCATATGTAATATATCCAGCCTCATCAGATGGAATTGCTGTCTCGGTTTATTATAAGGGGATCGTTACTTCCTCAACCTCCAGGTATAGCTGGGATAAATGGCTTATTGCCCCTTCAACTGTTCCGGTAGAGAAAAAATCGCTTCAGATTGTCAGATCAGGACTGGCTGCTTTTCCAATGTTCGCTGATTGACGCAACGTGGGTTTATGCTCTGTTTTCTTTTTCTTGTCGAAACCTGATCTGTCAGCTTTCCCCCATCCTTTTTTACCTATTAATGCTTCAATATTGCCTCTTATGGCAAAATAAGTGTGAACAGGATAAAAGAAAGGTTCCAGCAGGGCTGCAGATAAAAGCTTCAATACATCTCTTTTTTTCTTGTATTTATGGAAAGTTATCTCTTCAAAAAGCACTGACCAGGTCGAAAGAGCAATAGCGAAAGTATATACAAAAAGAAAAAGCAGCAGGTAAAATGGCCAGTTAAGCGAATTTGTTATTATCAGGATAAGTGTAAATATAAAACCCGCGAAAGCAAGAAGGGGAGATAGCCATTCAAAGAAAAACCAGTAGGGATATCCGAGCAGACCCAGCCTGCCATATTTCGGATTAAAAAACATTTTGCGATGAGTCCTGAGCGATTCAAAAAGCCCGCGGGTCCATCGTGTCCTTTGTCTGCTCATTGATTTCAGGTCGGAGGGAACTTCAGTCCAGCACAGTGGATCGGGAATATAAGTTACCTGATATTTCCTGCCTTTTTCTGTCATATGACGTCTCATCCTGAGTACAAGTTCCATATCCTCACCAACCGTCTTGATACTGTAACCTCCGGCATTAATAACAGTTTCACGGTCAAAAATACCCATAGCTCCTGAAATAAGCATTAATCCGTCAAGATGGCTCCACGCCATTCTCCCAAGAAGAAAAGCTCTTGTATACTCAAGTACCTGAAAACGGGGCAGGATCTTCCTGGGTATATGAATTTCACGGATATGACCACGCTCTACATCGCATGAGTTGACAATCCTTATTACACCGCCGGTTCCGATAACCTTATTATCTTTTTCCTCAAGGAATGGTTTGACAAGTTTAAGGATTGAATCTGATTCGATTATTGAATCAGCATCTATCGAAACAAAAAGAGAACTCTTACAGATATTTATTCCTGCGTTAAGAGAGTCAGCTTTGCCTCCGTTATTTTTGTCGATAACAGTTAACCTTGTGTAAGATGGATCTTTTGATTTATAAACACCCTTAATTCTCTCACATGGAATGCGATAATCGAAGTAATAATTGACTCTGACAAGATCATACGCTTCCTTGACTTTCTCAAATGTATCATCGGTCGAACCATCATTTACCAGGATCACTTCAAAATTATTGTAATAGAGAGAAAGTAGTGTACGGACATTATCGATTATTGTTTTACTCTCGTTGAATGCAGGAGCAATGATCGATATCTTCGGGCTCAGCGGAGACAATACAAGGGAGTTATAGTTTACATAACTGTTTTTCCTCAGGTATTTGCGAAGCGCCAGTGCAGAGAAAATGCCTAAAGACAGATATGATCCGAAGATTATAAGTGTGAAAATAAAAATTATATTTCCAAAAATCAATTCCATAGTTTTTCAGAATATTCTTCGGTCGAGAACATGCCTCACAATAATATTATAGTTTTTGTACTCTGATTTCATTAATTTGACAAGTTCTTTAACTCCTTCTTCCCCGTTGTTTTCTATTGCTTTGGTAGCCTCGATCTGCAACTGTACATCATCTTCCTTGTCAAGTACAAGCTTAAGGAATCCCATCATAGAAACATCAGGCATTTTACCCATCGATTTAACGATTTCAAGACAAATATTATAATCCTGATTTTTGTACATGTGCTTCATTTCCTCAAGTGTGGAGCGCATCTCCAGATCGCCGGCAACCTGCACAGCTAGTTGTCTAACTTCCGGTTCGGGACGTTGCAGCGTTTCCCTTAGATCATCCTCAGCATCTTTCTGTTTAAACTCCCGTATCATTCGGAGGGCAAACATAGCAACGGTTGGGTTTGGAGATTTAAGCCATCTTTTAAATGGCGGGACAGGGATATTATGCTGAATGATCAGTTCATGAAGTGTAATTTGTTCCCATAATGAAAAGGGCCGGATAAGTTGTGAAAGGAATTCAAAAGGATTCTTGTCACCGAGCCTGACAAGAGCAATCTGAGCCTCCATTCTGAGTATTTCATTCGAGGAATTCAATGTTTCATAAATGATCGCATTTGCATCTTTAATATTCATGAATGCCAGCTCTCTGAATCCCTTTATCTTTTTATGCCAGCGCCTGTCATTTGCACGTTTTATTGAATCCCTGTCAAGTCCCAGGTGTTTATACAGGCTTATTAGTTTTTTAGCTTCTTCTCCCTTCAGGTTTATGCTCACATCAATCATCTGGTCTATCAATAACTGCCGGCTATAAGTATTAGAAGCAATCGGACGAAAATCATCGGGTTTTGCATTCCCAAAAAGGTAATCAACAATAAGTGCCTGATATTTTTCCATCAGAAACTGATGAAGTTTCTCTTCTCTTTCCATCCTCGCCCTGTTCAAAAGAATAATTATCAGCAGTATCAGCATTGTGACTATCGAAACCGTGATTGTCACAATCAGAGCATTGACAAAGGCAATTGATTTCCCGAAGTAGTGTATTCTTTTCAACCAGGGATTATCATCTTTCAGGAAAATAATATCCCCCACCCCGCCAGGCGGTGTTACAGATAAAACCGAATTTGCGAGGCTTGCAGCAACAGTACCGGCAGAATCGGAAATAATTACTGCTGACTCTGTTATATCCTTATTAATAGTGGAATCGGAAGGTTGTTCATTCTCGCGGACTGTCACTATTTCCGATTCACGTTTCTCTTCCGGGGAAGGCATGGGTAATTTTGATATCCGGACTTTATAGTAACCGTCCTCATCTATCATTATGGCATTCCTATCGATATGGTTCCTGACTTCCTTTAAAAAAGCTTCAGCATTGAATTTTAATTTAAATGCCCCCAGCTGAACAGGATAATCATTCATCAATGATGTGACAAATCCTTTTACAGTAGTCTCTGACACATTATAATCTAAGGATCCATTTTTCGATACAGGTTCAGATTCAGAAGAATCATTAGTATTTGTCAAACCTGAATCAGCAATCTGCTGCATTGAAGGATAGGCCTGTAATAGCGTAAAAGAAAAAAGTGATAATATCAGTAACACGGTATGCCTCATCATTTCATCTTAATTGCATAAATGAAATTAATGTTGCCCTCAAATCTGTTTCGCCACAGTGCTTCTGTATATTCTTCGCGTGAGTATCCTGCTCCAATTCGTATCGTCAGCTTACCACTGGCCGATACATTATAAATCAATCTTAAGCTATTGGCACTTAGCCTCATAACATCAGTCTGCACATCAAAAGGTTCGTCAGGAGCAGTACCTGTTCCGAGAGTAAGCTGAAAATAATCAGTATTATTTAAATATCTCCTTCCGTTTAAATAAAATGAAGATGTAGGTCCCTCATCCTTAAAATAAACATAACCTTTAACCGAAAACCAGTATTTGCTAATATATTTCTCAACCGATAATCCTGCAATAAAAATATTCCTGTCGAAATAATAATAATTGAGTCCGGCCGATACAGCCCATCCTTTCTGAAGTACCTGCCATACCTCAAGAGCCGCCCGGTGACGCGGGAAATAATCGCCCGGGCTGAATGCATAAGCAAGATAAGCATAGTTTTTTTCAGAGAGAGTCGGCCAGGCTTCAGCTTCAAACTGCACTTCGGTCGCATCAGCAGGAACCGGTTCCCCAATGTTTATATTTCCAATATTCAATCCGGCTGATGCAGGACCCCAGCTAAATCTGTGTCCTGCTCCCGCTTTAAAAACCTGCCAGAATCTTGTAAAGGGTTCTGAAAAGGTGTCAAAAGAGTAACCTGCTCTAATATCAGTGGCTACCGGAGATGCATCTTTTGACCAGAGAGAGATATCACGTCTTGCTGATAATGCATCGGCATTATCCGGTTCCGTAATAAGAAGTGTATCAATTACAGCTGCAGCCTGTTTAAAATCTTTCTGCCAGGCCAGTATGCGGCCGAGGAGGATCCTGGCATCACCATAAGCAGGGTAAGCGTTGACAAGCTTTCTTGCAGCAACGGCGGCATCTGAATAATCTCCGTCGAAAGCCATGGAGCGGATTCTTAAATACTCGGCTTCAGGATTCCTTATCTGCTGCGTAAGTGCAGGAAACCATCCTGACTGTCCGAGAATTAAGAACCCTGTTAAAACCAGAATATGATGATACCTCAACATTAATCACTTCTTAAGAATAGATTTTATCTTTTTTATAAGATCAGTGGGATTAAAAGGTTTTACTATGTAACCGTTTATCCCTAATTCACCTGCCTGTTGCTGTACCTGCGGATCGCTAAAAGCAGTTACAATTAGTACAGGTGTCTTCTTTTTCAGATCTGTATGGAGATATTTAACCAGTTCAAGACCACTATGATATGGAAGATGTATATCAACAATAATAAGATCATATACTTTGCTTTGAAGAAGCTGCATCGCTTCAGATCCATCCTCTGCCGTTTCCGTTTCGTATCCCTCTCTTTCAAGTACTACTGAAAGGGTCTTGTTTGCCAGTCTGTTATCTTCACAGATAAGTATACTCATTTCATTTAAAAATCATCATCCGGTAAATGTATTAACGACCGTCTGACGTTTAATATAATATGTAAAATTGCAGATTATAACATGAGTTACCAAAGAAAAGGACAGATTTTTGATAACCAACTTTAAACAATGGATTAAAAGATATTACAATTAGACAAATCAAAGCCCCTCAAAAACAGGGTTTCTCATAAAGTGAACCAGTAATTCAGTTTTATCAGAAAGATATTTTTCGGAGACAGATCTCCGAGGAATCTGTATGAATCTCCGATCGTAGCGTCTGAATATTTATTATATCCGGACCGATCGCTCGTCCATACAAGATAAATGAAAGATCCCGGATTATATTCCCACCTTGCAACCAGATTTGAACGGAACTCATGAAAATTGAAATCGGGATTCGAAATCAGATAGTCCGGATTATTATCTCCCGGTTCATAAAGACCGATTAAATATTGATCAACCGGGATACTGTTCAGTGTTGTAAATCTTTGATTGAAATCATTGTCTTCCGGGGATATAATACGTTTAAACTCTGAATAGCTTCCCCTTGAAACAAATGGACTTCCATAGTACTGGACAGCCAGTTCAGGAGTAATATTCAGATCCACCCTGAAAGTCAATCCAAGGGTTTTCTGATCAATAGTCCCCAGGAAAAATTGTTTTTCAGAATAAAAATCTGTCAATGATGTAACATACTGAAGCTTGTCTGTATTTTTAAAGTAGTTGGCATTTACACTTATCTTAAGTATATTGAAGGGACGGATGGTTATTTGCGGTTGAAGCTGATAATTCCAGGCTGAATTATTACCTGATTTTTCATAGTTGTATGAGAACCCGAAAATCAAATTCTTTGAATCATCAGTGCTTATACTGCCGAATGTTGCTATTGAATTCGGCATGATCATATCCGGTCCGCCACGTAGTTTTCTGGTATCAATCCCCCGGGAATGAAAGATAAGATTTGTCCTGAAGGAGTAGTTATTTCTGAACTGCGATGAGAAAGAGAGGTGAGCGCCGGAACCAAGATGTGTCCCGTTAAAGTTCCAGGAGTTGAATTGTTCCAGGTCAAGTGAAAAAGTATTGAATATTGAAAAAGGTTTATTGACAAAGAAAGAGATCTCATTTCCCTGGTTTATCTGATCCGCTTCATTCATATAACCCATCTCATTAAGCTCAAGACCCGGTGAAACCCATGATATATTCGTGGAATATTTCCATAATCCCTTAGAGCCTTTCCCTACTTTTACCTTACCTCCGATTCCTCCCAGACTGGTTTTTGTAGTATCATAATTGAGATAATCAGCTCCCGGTCGCTGAAAATAACGTGCGGAAGATTCCTGTAAAGAGGCAATAGCATCATTACTTCCATCAAGATAACTACCAACCAGCCTGGCATCTACATAGAACTCCTTATCATTCCAGTGATGCCGGAGATCCAATCCTCCGGTAAAAGCATTACTGACAAGAAATTCCAGGTTATCGGAATCAATTTTCCGGTTTGTTGAAGTCACGATACCACCCACAACTGTATTTCCAGCGTTATATCCTTTACGGATACGAGCCATAGTATAATTTGTAAGCGGTTCAACCTTAATCTTATCGATATCTTCCGACAGATCGCTTACTCTTGTAAATTCATTTGCTGTAACACTTTGAATCAATCCTACAGATAGTCCATTGGAATTAGTTCCGCTGAATTTTAATGCACTCAGGATAGTGGTCATATCTGGTGCATCAACATAATATCCGCTGCCAGGATTAAGGGTCAACGAGGGAGAATGACCTATTCGTCTGGAATAGAAGAGGCTCTTATCGTCAAAATCGTAATCAAATATTGTAAGTCCTTCAAGGAAGAATGGACGTTTCTCATCGTAGAAAGTTTCAAAAGCTGAAAGATTCATAACTGAAGGATCCGATTCAACCTGACCGAAATCGGGATTTACTGTCAGGTCAATTGTGAAATTACTTGAGACGCCAATTTTGGCATCAAGTCCGAAATTACCACCCCACTCTCTTCCTCTATAGTTGAAAGGATTCGCGGGTTCTTTTCTAAATGTTTTAAGATCTCCCAGAACAAACGGCATGATCTCAATCCTTCTTGATGGCTTTAACCCGTTTATACCTCTCAACTCCCCGAAATTAAACAGCATCCCAGGACCTGTCTTGGTTTGTATTTCCCAGTCGCTCTCTTCTGATAGCCTTGAAATCCACCTCCAAACATGCATACCCCAGACCTGTTCTTCTTCCCTGCTATACCGTAGCTGGCTGAAAGGGATCTTCATTTCAGCTATCCAGGCCGAATCTTCCATCCCTACTTTGCCCTCCCAGACAGCATTCCAGTTTGTATCCCAGTTCATGGGATTGAATAAGATATTATCTGTCTTTTGTCCCCAGGCAGTAATATGAAACTCAAATCCTGTCCGGTAATCCCTGTAACTGTCAAAGGATAAACCAACGACATCACCTTCATAAACATCCCGGCTTGTCGACATCCTGGTTATCTTCTCAGGTTCACCGTCGTAAGCACGGATTGCAACGTAAATATTTTTGTCATCGTACTGAATATTAATTTCTGTTGGATATGTTGGAGGAGCACCTTCATCAGGTATCCACTGGTGAAAATCACCTGCCCATGTTCCATGTTTCCAGCTATCATCATCAAGCTTCCCATCAATAACAGGTTTTTCTGTCACCAAACGGGAAGTGGTATAAACCGGTTGCTTGTTTGCTCCAACCTGAGGCTTAACAATATCCTGATCAGATAAGTCTGATATACCAGGGGAAAAAGACAATGCCGGCAATGAAAACAGAATAAAGAGAAAACCGGAAACAAAAGATCTGAAGAAATCTGAAGATCGTTTCATTATAAAAATTTAAAATTGTTATGATGAAACCCACATGATTGATCCAATCATAAACACAAATGAATGTAATTCATTTTCAATCATGTGTGGTTCCATCAGACCTTTAAAAATAAATTATATACTGATGAATATTATCCTCAAAAATAATAGAATATACTATTCACTGGCAGTCTTTGCATAGTTTTGAGAGTTTTTTAAATCAGAACTTATAATCCATGCTGATCAGTAACCGGTTCTGTTGCTGTCTGAATTCCGGCAGCCACTTCAGGTATAATCCCCATTTTAACATAAACCGGACGGACGATTTTTTTTAGTTCAGGCAATCTCCTGTAAAAAAAGAATGCCCCTGTTATACAGCTTAAACCGCCGATCATGATTGTATAAGGGGTACCTATTAATTTTGCGAGCGTACCGGCCAGCAGGCTTCCGAAAGGAGCTGTTCCCATGATAGCCATTGTGTAGAAGCTCATTACCCTGCCACGCTTATCATCGTCGGTGATAGTCTGCAGAATTGTATTACTCGACGCTGTGTGAAGCATTATCCCTGTTCCAACGAACACCATCAATACAAGAGAGAGTGAAAAGAATCTCGAAAATGACAGAGCAACCAGTCCTGCTCCAAACAGTGAGGCAGCAGCAGGTATTATACTCCCCAGTTTTATAACACTCTCACGTGATGCCAGGAAGACAGCTCCGACAAGTGCGCCAAAACCAGCTGCACCCATCATAAATCCATAGGTTTCAGATCCACCTTGAATTATCTCCTTGGCAAAAACAGGCATAAGCACCTGGTATGATGAGCCCATAAGACTCACCAGACCAAGTAATAGAATGAGATGTTTTATCGGGGCAAATCCAAATGTATATCTGAGCCCCTCTTTAAGATCATTCATCATGTCGGTGCTTTTCTTTACTACTCTTTTTTCCACATGCATCATTAAAAGTGAACCAATTACGAAGATATAGCTGACTGCATTGAAAAGGAAACAGACCCCCTCTCCAACTGTTGCAAGCAAAATCCCGGCAACTGAAGGACCTATCAACCGCGCGCCATTGAACATCATTGAGTTCAGTGCAATTGCATTTCCCAGATCTTCCTTTTTTTCAACCATTTCAGTCACAAAAGAGTGCCTGGCGGGAACATCAAATGCATTTATGCAGCCCAGAGCTATACTCAGAACAACGATATGCCATATCTGAATTGAACCTGTCATTGCGAGTATGGCCAGGATTAGAGCCTGTATTGATGATACGATCTGTGTGGCAAGAAGAACATTGTATCTGCTGAATTTATCAGTAAGCACTCCGGCAATCGGAGCTAACACAAAAGTGGGTATTTGCCCGGCAAAGCTTACAACTCCAAGCATAATTGTAGATCCTGTCATATGATAGACAAGCCATGGCATTGCAATACGTTGCATCCAGGTACCGATCAGGGAAATGCTCTGACCACCGAAAAAGAGACGATAATTCCTGTACTGAAGAGACCGGAAGATTATATTGATCCTGGAGGTATTATTAAGATTTTTTACCAATGGCAGATAACAAAATTCGGTATAAAGCTAATTATTTAACAGATTAAGCAGAAATAAAACAACTATAGTGATTATCGTAGCTGATGATATTCCGACAGGCAACCATACCGGAGCTATCCATGGAGCCGGAATCAGAAAAAGTACATCTATAGTTTTAAGTGTTGGAGGCCATTTAATAAGGATATAGAGTGAGAGATAGTAAAACAGATCCCAGAAAGCAAAAGTCCAAAGGAAGAGAATACCTTTTTCAAGCCATGAATCTCCGGTCAGGTAAGCAATAACAACAAGCATTATAATTGTAGCTGCTTCCCTCGTCATTTCGATATATAAATATCTTTTGGGAAAATTTTCAGTTGCAGTTTTATTCGATGCCGAATCAATTATACCAAGAGCTTTACGAAGATAAACAACTACAACCCCTTCCAGATGAGCCATGGCTATTCCAAAAAGAGCAAGAAGAATCAATTTCAGAGTCATTTTCTTACCTCCTTATCCTGTTTGATAAATAATTCAGAATTGAGTGATCACCAAAAGATCGGTTTTGAATATCACCTGAACAAGTCCAGTATTTCCGGAATGAAAATTATCAGCCCTACAAAAGCCGATCCTATTGCTGAGATCAAAACTCCTGCTGCTGCCAGATCCTTTATCTTTCTGATTTTGTCATTTTTTTCAGTAGTTACAAAATCGCAAAGATTCTCAATAGCTGTGTTGAAGCACTCGAAGGCAAGAACTGATGCACTTACCATTATTATTGCAATCCAGTCAGTTTTTGAAATATCCAGGAGAACTCCTGAAATAATTACAATTATCAGAATAATAGACTGGATGACTGCATTTTGTTCCTCTTTTAAAAGAGACAGCAATCCGCTGAAAGCAAATCTGAAGCTTCTCAATCTTGTCCCTGATGAGAACCTTTTTTCAGATCCTGCATCATTCATATTCTTAATATTATTTACTATTTGCTAATATAAGGGTTTTTCCGCAGACACAGTTATGCTGAATATCCCTGTTTCTCCTACCTGATATGAGTTTAATTCCCCTGAATCATTATACTTTGATAACAAAGAATCCGGAAGTTTTATTTCTTTCTGCTTGTGGATCTTTACATTGAGAAATCCTGAATTCTGAATAATTCTGAGATACTGCGTCATTTCACTTGCTCCGGATACGCATCCGGCATATAATTCAGCATCCTTTTTCATTTTTTCGGACAGCTTGCCTTTTAATACCACATCAGAGACACAGAAATGTCCGCCCGGTTTTAAAACTCTGAAAATCTCTCTGAACGCTTTTGATTTATCCGGTACAAGATTTAGGACGCAGTTTGAAATAACTACATTAAATATCTTATCATCAAATGGCATGTCTTCAATATCACCAGGTACGAAGTCAACATTATCAAATTTCAATTTTGCACAGTTTTCTCTGGCTTTTAAGATCATGGGGTCTGTCATATCAAGGCCGGTAACCTTCCCCTCATGCCCGACTATTGCTCTTGCAACAAAGCAGTCATTGCCGGCACCGCTGCCAAGATCAAGGACATGGTCACCCTTATTTATCCCTGCATGATCTGTCGGAATACCGCACCCCAGATTCATATCAGCATCAGGATTGTATCCTTCTTTGTCTTTGTAATTCTCGCTGAAAACTGTATAATCCACTTCTGGTCCACAACAGGAAGAAGAGCAGCATGATGATTTTTCGTTTGCGTTCTGAAGGGCTATTTTGCCGTACTTCTCCTTAACAATGAGTTTGAGGTCTTTCGGTTTCATAATCTTAAATAATAATTTATTTTTACCCTATTATTGCTTAATAAGCTTTTCGACAATACCAACAGCATCTGCAACATATTTTTCGCATTTAACATCAAAAAGTTTCTGTTCAGATATTTTTTTTAAGTCTTCCGTATCATTCAAATCAAGTCCTTCAAGTAATTCGATGCATATATGAGATCCATGCATTTTTTTAAATTCAATAAATAAATCCCTTGTCTTTGAGTAAGTCATCTGCTTCTTTTCCTCGGGATCGTTCATTGCTTTGCCATATTTAAGTCCCAGTGCCATCATGGCGCCTGTAACTGCACCACATGTATATTGTTGTCTGCCCATTCCACCGCCAAAGGCACAGCCAATTTTAAGGCAATCATTTTCGGAAATTCCGAATTCTTCACCAAAAGCTGTCAAAACTGCCTGAGAACAATTGAATTTGTCTCTGAAATACTTTATTGCTTTTTCCTGTTTGTTCATTTTAGTCCATGCTTAATTTTCTGAATATATAATTCGTATAATTCTTTTCTCATCTTGTCTCTTAATTGCCTGAATTTTTCAAGAATAAATTCATCAGAACCAACTAAAACTGAAGGATCTTCGTATCCGATATGTAACCTGTGTTTAACGCTGCCAATAAAAACAGGGCATGATTCATGAGCCTCATCACAGACAGTGATGACATAATCCCATTCATCATCCAGATATATGTCAACCGGTTTCGGATAGTATTGGTTAATATCAATACCGATTTCCAACATTACCTCTATGGCAAAGGCATTAACTTTCTTTGCAGGAAATGTCCCGGCAGAATGAACCTCATCATACCTGTCAAATGACTCAATAAATCCCTGTGCCATCTGGCTCCTGCAACTATTTCCTATACAAAGAATAAGTATCTTCATGAATTAATTACGATAATCCCTTTTTAATCTTTTTGGGCAGATTCCTTTAAAAATGAAAAGAACTTTTTGAAAGATTTACTGAATTTTTTAATCCCCTTCGGATTCAGACAATAATTAATCTTCAATCCGTCAATTTCGCCCTGGATCAATCCTGCATTCCGGAGTTCTGACAGATGTTGTGAAACAGTTGTCCGGCTGAGCGGGATAAAACCGGAGATGTCTCCTGATATACAGACTTTTGAATCAGCAAGATATTTTATGATAGCTAACCTTGCAGGGTGTGAAATTACCTTTGAATATTTTGCAAGTTCCTGAAGCGATTCATCGAACTTATCAGCTTTATTCATGGCTAAGATATTAATGTCGTAAACATACGTCATATTTTTTTAATTTCAAAATATCAGTGATTCGGGTTTTCAAAAAGCTTAAGTATTCATAATTAAGAAGAGTGATGGGCCAAATCATTATACAATATATCAGTTTTTTAAGAAAAATTATGATAATTATTAAGCATTATCTCCTTATAAAATCGCATTTTTGAAAAAATTAAAATAATGAAATCTGCCAAATCAATATATCTGATTATTGCAGGGGTATTGTTGGTGTCATGCTCTCCTGTAAATAAGATGAATTCCAGGAAGAATCCTGAGATCAGAAACGTTATTCTTATGATCGGGGACGGAATGGGTCTCCCGGCTATAAGCGCAGCAATTACAGTTTCAGAACAGCCTCTCAATATAGAAAGATCCACATCAATCGGGATGCAAAAGACCTCTTCAGATGACAGATATATTACTGATTCCGGGGCAGCAGGGACTGCCCTGGCTACGGGTTATAAGACAAAGAACGGAGCGATCGGAGTCGACTCAGGCGGTAACAGACTCAAATCTATCCTTGAGATCGCAGAAGACCATGGTCTCTCAACCGGCCTGGTTTCAACCTCATCCCTGACGCATGCTACTCCCGCTTCATTCATTGCCCATCAGTCAAACAGGAGCAGTTATGAGGATATAGCTCTCGATTTTCTGAAAACAGATATCGATGTATTAATAGGCGGAGGTTATGATCATTTTGCAAAAAGAGCTGATAACTTAAACCTGTTAGACAGCTTAAAAATCAAAGGTTATGAGGTAGATACTTCAATGACTGCAATACTTAATTCAGCTTCTCCAAAGCTTGCAGGTTTTACCGCTCCGGTCCATGAACCCTACCGATTGAAAGGCCGTGGAGAAATGCTTCCTTTGGCTACCTGGAAAGCTATCGATATACTGAATAAGAATAACAAAGGCTTTTTTCTTATGGTCGAAGGATCACAGATCGACTGGGCAGCTCATGCAAATAGTGCCGACACTCTGCTTGTCGAGGTCCTCGATTTTGATCAGGCAATTGGTGTCGCTCTTGATTTTGCACAAGCAGATGGTCACACTCTTGTAATAATAACTGCAGATCATGAAACCGGAGGTGTGACGATTACCGGAGGAGACATTAAAACGCATGGTGTAAGACTCTCCTTTTCAACAACCGATCATACTGCAGTTATGGTCCCTGTTTATGCTTTTGGACCAGGAGCTGATAAATTCACCGGCATATATGAAAATACCGAAGTATTTCAGAAGATCCTGGCTTCATTCAAATTCCCCGTTCTGAAATAGTTGCAGCCTGATATTTTCAAATAAACACAGAAGCCTGAAAAGGTAAATTTGAACAGGCTGTAGTTCATTCCCCTCACCAACTGACGGTTTGACATGTAACAGATCAATGTTATGGTGTTATATAGGATTTGTTTTGTGTATCAAAATATTTCTGTTTGAAAAATAATGCAACATTCACAAGTCCGATCATGACAGGGACTTCCACTAACGGACCAATTACAGCTGTAAATGCTTCCCCTGAATTTATCCCGAAAACGGCTATTGCAACTGCTATTGCCAGTTCAAAATTATTACTTGCAGCTGTAAATGAAAGAGTAACAGTTTGCCTATAATTTGCTCCTGCCTTTCTGCTCATATAGAAGGAGGACATAAACATAACTAAGAAATAAATAAGGAGAGGTATTGCAATCAATACTACATCTAAAGGTAATTTTACGATGTATTCACCTTTTAATGAGAACATAACCAAAATAGTGAATAACAAAGCTATCAGAGTAACGGGGCTTATCAGGGGAATAAATTTTGTGTGGTACCACTCCTTGCTTTTAATCCTGATTAACAGGAATCGTGTAAGAAACCCTGCAATGAAAGGAATTCCGAGATAAATAAAGACACTTCTCGCGATTTGCCCGATTGTGATATTTTCTACCACCGGGTTAGTCGGTACACCAAACCATCCTGGTAAAACAGCAATAAAAATCCAGGCATATACTGAGAAAAACAGTACCTGGAATATCGAATTAAAAGCCACCAATCCCGCGCAATATTCCGTATCCCCTTTCGCCAGGTCATTCCATACGATCACCATGGCAATACAGCGGGCGAGACCAATCATTATTATCCCATACATATAAGGCAGGTTTGAATTGTCTTTACCGGGAAACAATTTGAAAAAAATAATTGCAAGAGCAAACATTAAGACTGGTCCTATAATCCAGTTCTGTAAAAGGGAGAGACCCAGAATTTTATAATTCCGGAAGACCCCTCCCAGTTCTTCATATTTTACTTTTGCCAGCGGTGGATACATCATCAGAATTAACCCGATTGCAATAGGAATATTAGTTGTGCTTTCAGGTGAAGATTTTAATGAGTCCCAGAATGTTGCGATCGCAGGGAAAAAATATCCTGAAAAGACACCTGTAAACATTGCGAGAAATATCCAGAGTGTCAGATACCTGTCAAAAAATTTTAATCTGGGTTTCATATTGGATCTATTTTAAAAATTACAAAAGAAAGCAAACTGATATTTTATCCATATAAGTCAGAAAAACATTTGCTATTGCAAATATAAATACATTTCGTATATTTACGAAATATAAAATATCAGATCAGAAATCATGCCTGGCAAATTGGAATTTACGCAAGAAGTGCAGGAAATCAGCAGAATATCAAAAGCTCTGAGTCATCCTGTGAGGGTATATATTCTGCATAAGCTTTCCAAAATGGATTCATGCTGCTACAGCGGAGATCTTGTTGAAGAACTTCCTATCGGCCGTTCCACTCTTTCACAACATTTAAAGGAGTTGAAATATTCAGGATTAATACAGGGAGAAATCAATCCTCCTTATATAAAGTATTGTATCAACAGGGAGAATTGGGAAAGGGCCAGGAAATTGCTGAATAATTTCCTTAACAACTCTCAATTAATAAATCTTTCATGTGCAGAATCAGAATCTCTTATTCATAAATAAATTATGCATCTGCCAATAAGTTTATCATTTATATAAGTCAACAATGGAAATAAAAATTTTGGGCCCGGGATGTCCTAAATGCAAAACTCTGGAGAAAGTAACACGGGAAGCTGTTTCAGAAGCAGGTATTACAGCAACAATAGAAAAAGTTGAAGATATCGTCAAGATAATGGAATACAGGGTAATGCATACTCCCGTGTTGGTTATAAATGGGAAAGTCATTCTCAGCGGACAAGTACCGAGTGTGAACCAGGTCAAAGAACTCCTGATTAAAAATCAATAATATAAACGTTATGAAAACATACAGATTAATAATCTCGCTATTACTAATAGCTCCCTTTGTTGCATGTACTTCTCAACCTTCCAAAAATGAGGTTAAAATCACCGCTGATAATTCAGACAAAATTGAAGCCTATTATTTTCATTTTACGACACGTTGTACAACCTGTAAAACCATTGAAGCAAAAGCCAAAGAAAACCTGGAAACTCTCTATCCAAATCAGGTAAAACAAGGATTAATAACCTTTCAGTCTGTAAATCTGGAAGAACCATCAAGCAAACCTTTAGCTGAAAGACTCGGGATTTCAGGTCAGACACTTCTTATAGTAAAGGGTGATCAAAAGATCAATCTCACAAACGAAGGTTTCATGTATGCGGTAGTCAAACCTGAAAAATTTAAAGAGATAATTAATGAAAAGGTTGATGGTCTGCTGACCAGATAACTATATGGAATTCCTCACAAATTTGCTTGAAAACAGCACGATGCCGTGGTTAACGGCATTGCTGCTGGGTTTAATGACTGCCATAAGTCCATGCCCTCTTGCAACAAATATCACTGCCATTGGATTTATCAGCAGGGATATAGAAAACCGTAACCGGGTTTTCATTAACGGATTACTATATACCTTCGGCAGAGCGATCACTTATACTGCAATCGCATTAATAATCTTCCTCGGAGCTGACCAGCTGAAGTTTGGCGGTTTCTTTCAACGTTATGGTGAGAAGATTGTTGGTCCGTTGCTGATCTTAACAGGATTATTCATGCTCGATATAATCAAAATAAAATTCCCGGGATTTAACAGACTGACATCAGGGATGCAGGATAAAAAGAGGTGGGGGTATTTTGATGCATTACTGCTTGGTTTGCTTTTTGCCCTTGCATTCTGCCCGTACAGCGGCGTACTTTATTTCGGGATGCTTGTTCCCCTTACTGTATCAAGTGCCTCAGGACTTTACCTTCCGGTCATCTTTGCTGTGGCAACGGGCATTCCGGTGATAATTATCGCATGGGTACTCGCTTATACAGTTTCCGGGATCGGTAATGTCTATAACAAGATCAAATCATTTGAACTCTGGTTCAGGCGGATCATAGCTGTTCTGTTTATTGCTGTCGGGATTTATTATATAGTCAGAGTTTATCTGTAATTTTTTTATTAATATATTTCGTTGTTTCATCATAATATAATTATGATTTTAATGGTATGATGGAACCCACATGTTGATAAAATTATATTTATAAGTGTTTGTGTTAGCATAACATGTGGGTTTCACGAAATAACAACCTATAATCTTCTGAAATTCGAACTTTCAAACTACCAATATGGAACTTAAAAAAGAATTGAAAATACTTGGCTGGATTGCAACGATATTTGCATTCACATTTTTTCTTCCCATAGAAAGTACCCGCTTCAACACAGCCATTGCAGCCACACTTGATCTGGTAAAATGGTATGCCCGTGAACATTTTATATTATGCCTTCTGCCTGCATTTTTCATAGCAGGTGTGATTTCGGTTTTTGTCAGTCAGGCTTCAGTATTAAGATATTTTGGTGCGCAGGCAAAAAAATGGGTGGCATATACTGTTGCTGCAGTATCAGGTACAATTCTGGCTGTATGTTCATGCACGGTACTCCCTTTGTTTTCAAGTATTCACAAACGAGGAGCAGGACTTGGCCCCGCTATAGCATTCCTTTATTCAGGACCTGCAATCAATATCCTGGCAATTATTCTTACAGCCCGTATATTAGGTTTTGAGATGGGAGTTGCAAGGGTAATAGGTGCTGTCTTATTCAGTGTCCTGATCGGACTTTCAATGGCTTTTATTTATCGCAAGGAAGAAAAAGCTAAAAAAGAGGAACAGATGAATATTACCCCACCACCAGAAAAACGGCCTATGTGGCAGACGGCATTCCACTTCTTTACACTGGTTCTGATACTTGTTTTTGCCAATTGGGGCAAACCTGCTGAAGGAGATACTTCAAGTGCATGGTATCATATCTGGGCGAATAAATGGTATATCACTGGTTCCCTTGGACTGATGCTTGGATATTCGTTGATCAAAATATTAAAAATCAAGTGGCAATGGGTTGTTGCAGCTGTTATTGTCACTGCATTATCGGCTGTCTTATCCTCAACCTTTATAATTAATCAGAAGTTTATTCCACTAATTCCTATGCTTGTTGCAATCATTTCACTTAGTGTTATAACTCTTTTAGATAAGAATGATCAAGAAAACAAGGCCTGGACAATCGCAACATGGGATTTTGTAAAATTGATTGTACCATTGCTTGCCCTGGGTGTTGTTGCGGCCGGATTTCTTTTAGGATCGACCCATGATGGAAAAACAATTGCAGGTGTAATTCCAAATGAATGGATATCTGCTCTTGTTGGTGGAAACTCTGTCTTTTCAAACTTATTTTCTTCAATAATCGGCGCTTTTATGTATTTCGCCACTCTGACAGAAGTTCCTATTGTTCAGGGACTTTTAGCAGCAGGTATGGGTAAAGGACCAGCACTTGCCCTTCTTCTTGCCGGACCTTCATTGTCATTACCAAGCATGCTTGTTATCGGGAAAGTAATGGGAACACAGAAGACTGTTGTTTATGTGATCCTCGTTGTTGTTTTTTCAACAATTGCCGGTTTGATTTTTGGAACTTTTTAAAGCGGTTTTATCTTCAATCTGTTCTTCTGATTATGGTTTGATTTTCTCGAACAGGCCAAGTAGCTTTGTATTATAGATCTCCGTTATCTGTGGTTCATGCTCTCCTATCGGTTTTACGGGTATCAGATCGATAACCTGCTGCGGAGTAAGTCCACTTTTATATAAAAGATCAAGAGAAGCCTTAATAGTCTGATTAATAGACTCTTTTGCCTCTGAATGCGATAATCCTATCTTTGTTCCAATATCAGCTAATTCTTTCCACTGGAACCAGAAATAAGTTGGCAGCATTGCCGACATGACAGCATAGCTTTCAAGCTTTTCCTCGGAGACCTCGAAAGTATACCCGAGAGTCTTCAGAAGTGAAAGTACATCTTCCTTTTTTGCAGGATCAAAATCGGCTTTAAATGTTACAGGATTAAAGCCTTCATTGATATAGGATGTCGCATTAGGTATCAGTCTTGCAAGGTTTCTGACATGAGGCAGTTTCATGGACAGCTTTGGAAAATTAATCTTTGGAGCCAGTGAAATAACTATTGCTTCTTCTCTAATTTCATTTTTTATCAACTCAAGCGTATCCATAACAACAGGTGGATGAAGCGCAATGAAAACTATATCCTGACCTGCAGCACTTTTAGGCTCAGCAAATACAATTTCAGGAAATTGCATTTTAAGCTTTGCCAGAACTTCCGTATTAATGTCGGTCACTACGATCTTTTCGAATTTTACATTCTTATTTTTAAACCCTTGCAGAAGGATCTTTGTAACCCTCCCGCCACCTATAAAACCAATTGATTGTTTCATCATAATATAATTTTGATTTAAAGTTTTTTCGTTTCTCTTGCCTTCAACTGACACATACATGAACCCGACAGCCTATTACTTATATCAGTCGTCAATGGCAGGCCATCTCTTTCCCAGTCAACAATTCCTCCAGCCATATTGGCAACATTCTGATACCCGTGAGCAATCATAAACAGCACACCCTGCAGGCTTTTTAATCCGACAGAATCAACAAAAATCAAAGGTTGATCAGCTGGCAAGTCCTTGTAAGAATTTTCAAGTTCACTATATGGAAAGTACAATACTTTATCAGCATCGATCATTTTGAAATTATTCATATAAGATTCCCTGACATCGACAATAATCGCCCCTTCCTTACAATTCTCGTAACTTTCATTTGGAGTCAGGTTTAGAACCCCATGGGCAAAAAAACCGTTTTTAAATATAGTCCCCTTCATTCCGGGAATGGTTTTTAATCCTTTTCGTCTTTTACTATCCTGATCTTTGTAAATTCCTTGAAGTATTTTCTGGCGAGTTTCCAGTTTTTAAAATTGATGCAGTACTTTACTCTCGGGGGTTCAATGCTACCTTGAATCAGACCTGCATTTTTTAGCTCAGTCAAATGTTGTGACACAGTAGAGTCTGCAAGAGGTAAATCCCTTGATATTTCATTAAAACAACATGTTTCCAGAGATGCCAGATGGCGCAAAATAGCAATTCTTGCAGGATGCGAGATGGCTTTGGCAAATCTTGCCAGTTTGATTTCTTCTTTGGTAAACCGTGTAATTTTAGAAGCAGCCATTGACCGTTGTTTTCAGATTGTCGGCTTTACATCTACAATTAATACCTTTTAAATATTCTACAATGCCGTTCGTATTTAGTAAATATACGAACAATTTTATAAAATATCAAGAAACCCAACCACAAACCAAACAGACTTATTCTGTAATCATTATCCTTATGCGAGCGCACCGAAGTTTTTGGATATATATGTCGATATAAACAGGTTTTACCATGCAGGATTATAACCTGTGGTGAGAAATTTTTCTGGGACACTTTCTTCATTACTTCCGTAAGAACCTGAAATGTTGTGCAAAAATTTAACACTGTTTCGGAGGAGACTGGCTTTAAATATATAACTTTGTGCACTTTAATAAATTATCCGGAAATCCTGTTATGGCTGATCGTAATTTAATAAGGCCCTATGGTGAAAAACAGATAGCTTTTGATAAGCGTTACCTCGAAATGGCTCTTATCTGGGCAAAGAATTCTTATTGTATACGACGGCAGGTTGGCGCTCTCATCGTTAAAGCCAAAATGATTATTTCAGACGGGTATAACGGAACTCCGGCAGGTTTTGAAAATATATGCGAGGATGAGAATAATGCAACAAAACCATATGTCCTTCACGCCGAAGCTAATGCAATAACCAAGGTTGCCAAATCGAACAATTCAAGCGAAGATTCGACACTTTATGTCACCACTTCTCCATGCATGGAATGCGCAAAACTTATAATCCAGTCTGGTATCAGGAGGGTTGTTTACTGCAACAGGTACCGGATAACCGACGGACTTGATCTGCTGAAACGTGCAGGAATTGAACTAGTATATATTGATCCCGAAAATAATATCTATGAACAACAATAATTCACGCAGGAGTATTTTTCTCCCCATCATCCTGGCCTTATCAGTTATCTTTGGAATTTTAATCGGGCTTTACCTTCCCAGGAAGAGTGATATTCCGCAACATTCAGGCATAAGACCCAGAAGCGATAAGCTGAACAGCATTTTGAATATAATTGAAACCAGCTATGTTGATTCTGTTAACCGGAATGACCTTGTTGAATCAGCAATTCCTGCTATTCTGAAAAAGCTTGATCCGCACACTGTATATATTCCCGCAAAAGATCTTATCAGGGCAAATGAACCATTACAGGGTAATTTCGAAGGAATAGGTATATCTTTCAGTACACTAAGCGATACTATCCTTATAATAAGCACTATACCGGGCGGACCTTCAGAAAAAATCGGACTTCTGGCGGGTGATAAGATAATCTATGTCAATGACTCTCTTGTTGCCGGCAGAGGAATAAGCGATGAAAGGGTGATGTCAATGCTTAAGGGCCCAAGAGGGACTACTGTTAAGGTAGGAATATTACGCAAAGGAGAACCTGAATTCCTGACATTTAATATTACCCGTGATAAAATTTCGATTAACAGTCTGGATGTATCTTATATGGTCAATGATAATATCGGATACCTCCGGTTAATCAGTTTTGCCCTCTCCTCCTATGATGAATTCATGAAAGCTCTCAGCGAACTCAAGGGTGCCGGTATGAAAAAGCTAATTGTCGATCTGAGAGGGAACTCAGGAGGTATAATGGAAGCAGCGATCCAGATAGCAGATCAATTCCTTAAAAAAGATCAGCTTATCGTCTATACCGAAGGACGTACTCAGCCCCGGAAAGAATTCAGGGCGTCAGGGGATGGGGAATTTGAGACCGGTGAACTGATAATCCTTATTGACGAAACCAGTGCTTCGGCAAGCGAGATCCTGGCCGGAGCTATCCAGGATAACGACCGGGGAACGATCATTGGCAGGCGATCATTTGGCAAAGGTCTGGTACAGGAGCAAGTTTCATTTTCCGACAATTCGGGCATGAGACTAACAGTGGCACGGTATTACACACCTTCCGGCCGGTCTATTCAGAAACCTTATAACAATGGATTTGAAGAATACTATGACGATCTTAATATGAGGTTCGAAAGAGGGGAATTCGAGGTTCCTGATAGTATTCACTTCCCCGATTCTCTTAGATTCACCACCAGCAGCGGGAGAATTGTCTATGGCGGCGGCGGTATAATGCCTGATAAGTTTGTTCCTTATGATACATCAATGATATCTCCCTATTTCCTTAAAGTAAGGCCTCTAATCTACCAGTATGCATTAAAATATACGGAAACTAACAGGGAGATCCTGAATAAATTCAACCGGTCTGATGAGCTTGAAAAGTATCTTGACAAACAGGGACTGCTTGCCCGTTTTATCAACTATGCTTCCGAAAATTCAGTCCCTTCCGATCCTGCAGGACTAAAAATATCCGGAAAGTTCATTCATATACAACTCAAAGGATATATAGCCCGTAACATACTCGATAATAAAGGAAGTTACCCGATCTGGGAAAAAATAGATACAACACTAAGGTATGCTATAGAGTATTTGCAGAATCAGGGGGTTAATTAACCTTATTTATAAAATCCTCTAATACTTTCAATGACCTCTCTTTTTCCTCGATGAAACCCATATGACCGGAGTTCTCAAGAATAACAACTTCTGCATTTTCAGGCAATCTGATCTTTGTCTGTATCAGTTCACAATTGATATGATTGTCCATGGTCCCCAGTATCCATAGACAGGGTACTCTCCCATTCTCCATAACTGCAAGCCTTGACGGCCTTTCCATCATTCCCCTGAGAACTGCAATTATCCCTTCGCCAGGTATATCAGAGGCGATCTTAAGTGACTGCCGGACAGAATCGCTTAACTTTTGGAGGTTCGGTGTAGCAAACAATTTTGAAATATTACCAGGCAGCATTTTATCCTTATTACCTTCCTCAACCAGTTTTATCTCCTGTATCCTTTTTTCAATAGTTTCAGGCTGATCTGAAAAAGGATGTGAATGGAACAGGCAATATCCTGAAAGCAAACAAGGGAATAGATCTGCAAATGCCATAGCTACATATCCACCCATAGAGTGGCCGGTAAGAAAAACAGGACTGATGTTCAGCTTATCAATCAGCCCCCTGACAACATCGGCCATGAATTCCATTGTATGGATCGCGCCGTACACATCTGATTTACCATGACCCGGGAGATCGACAGCAAGAACCCTGAATTTTGCAGTAAGTTCCCGGCTGAAATCCAGCCAGATTTCCGAGGTCTCAAGATACCCGTGAAGGAGGATCAACGGGATTCCTTTCCCCTGATCGGTATAATAAATCCGGTTTGATTTATAATGAAAATATTCTCCCATGAAGTTTGTTTTTTGTAAAGTTAAACGTATTAATTTTCAATAGAGTGGGATTTGGTCATTGTTAATATTATTAAATAGTGTTAATTTTATAACAAGCTCCTGATAACGGGAACTAACCTGTTAACAATTCACATCCAATGAACAAAATTCTTTTTTCATCCATTTCCAGGAAGTTTGTCATGGCTCTTGCGGGGATTTTTATGCTGTTGTTCCTGCCTGTTCACCTGATTATCAACCTGATGTTACTTAAAAGTGATCCGGAACCATTTAACAGGGCAGCTCACTTTATGGCAACATTCCCTGTGATTAAGATAATTGAGATAGTCCTGATTACATGTATCCTGATACATATCTTCTACGGGATCCTCATTCAGATACAAAACTGGATTGCCAGACCTGTCGGCTATGCAAGCGGAAGCAAATCAGAGACTACCTTTTTCTCAAAGTTCATGATCTGGACTGGAGCTTCAGTTCTCATTTTCCTTGTCCTCCATTTTTTCAACTTCTATTTTATCAGGTTGGGTCTTGTTCAGGGTAATCCTGACGATTTCTATTCAGTTGCTCATAACCTTTTCAAGCTTCCTGTATATAATTACATTTATCTTTTTTGTTTTACACTGCTCGGCCTTCATCTTTACCATGCTTTCTATTCTGCGTTTCAAACTCTTGGTTTGAATCACAGGATATGGTCACCGGTCGTGAAAATCGCCGCACTGATCTATTCGATAATTTTACCGGCAGGTTTTGCATTTATTTCATTAACACTCTGGCTTTTCAGATAGAAAAATCTTATATCATGGAAAAACTTATTTCAAAGATACCTGATGGACCGCTGGCACTGAAATGGACAAAATACAAAGCTTCGGTGAAACTTGTCAATCCTGCCAACAAGAAGAAGCTGGAGATTATAGTAGTAGGTACGGGATTGTCGGGTGCCAGTGCTGCCTCAGCGCTTGGCGAGCTTGGGTACAGTGTAAAAAATTTCTGCTACCAGGATTCTCCCCGAAGAGCTCATTCTGTGGCAGCACAGGGAGGAATAAACGCCGCGAAGAACTATCAGAATGACGGCGATTCGGTTTTCAGGCTCTTTTATGATATGATAAAAGGGGGCGATTATCGTGCCCGCGAAGGAAATGTCTACAGGGCAGCTGAAGTAAGCAATGATGTAATTGATCATTTTACGGCTCTCGGGGTACCTTTTGCACGCGACTATGGAGGTACTCTCGATACACGTTCCTTTGGAGGAGTACAGGTATCAAGGACTTTTTATGCAAAGGGACAGACGGGTCAACAGTGTCTTCTGGGTTGCTATTCATCCTTAAACAGGCAGATAAAGAAAGGTAGTGTAAAAATGTTCCCACGACGTGAGATGCTCGATCTCGTGGTTATCGACGGGAAGGCCAGGGGTATTATTACCCGGAATCTTCTTACCGGCGAGATTGAACGTCATGGTGCCCATGCTGTGGTACTTGCCACAGGTGGTTACGGCACAATATACTTTCTTTCCACCCTGGCTGTCAACTCAAATGCTTCTGCAGCCTGGAAAGCACATAAAAAGGGTGCATTTTTCGCAAATCCCAGTTTTGTCCAGATCCATCCGACAAGTGTTCCGCAGCTTAACGAGTTTCAGTCAAAGCTGACACTTATGTCAGAATCGCTGAGGAATGACGGCCGTATATGGGTACCTAAAACAAAGGGAGATAAACGTCCGGCAAATGATATTCCCGAAGATGAAAGAGATTATTATCTGGAAAGACGATATCCGGCTTTCGGGAATCTTGTACCCAGGGATGTTGCTTCAAGGGCAGCAAAGGAGCGTTGCGATGCAGGATATGGAGTCGGGGAAACCGGTCTGGCTGTAAATCTTGACTTCAGAGATTCGATAAAAACCCAGGGCAAAAAAGCTATTGAAAATAAATACGGGAACCTTTTTGAAATGTATAAGACAATTACCGGGATAGATCCTTATGAAGAGCCGATGAGAATATATCCTGCCGGTCACTATACAATGGGAGGGTTATGGGTCGATTATGAACTTATGACAACCATTCCCGGATTGTACGCTATAGGAGAAGCCAATTTCTCTGATCATGGAGCCAACCGTCTGGGGGCAAGTTCATTAATGCAGGCTGCAGGGGATGGCTATTTTGTGCTCCCCAATACGATCAGTAATTACCTGGCCGATCAGATCCGTATAACTAAGATCTCAACCGATAAACCTGAATTCGTGGAGGCTGAGAAAGCATCTGTCGACCGTCTTAAAAAGCTGCTGGCAATAAAGGGAAAACAGACTGCCTCATCATTTCATAAACGTCTCGGAAAAATTATGTGGGACCATGCCGGAATGTCACGTAATGAAGCAGGACTCAGAAAGGCTCTGGAAATGATAATTGAACTTAAGGAAGAATTCTGGAAAGATCTTATTGTACCGGGAAGCTACAATGAACTGAACATTGAGCTGGAAAAGGCAGGCAGGGTAGCCGATTATTTTGAGCTTGCGCAGCTTCTGATTACAGATGCCCTTAACAGAAAAGAGTCGTGCGGAGCTCACTTCCGGGAAGAGTTCCAGACTCCTGACGGAGAGGCTCTCAGGAACGATGAAGAATTTGCATATGTAGCAGCCTGGGAATATACCGGAGAAGGGAAGCCGCATATACTTCATAAAGAAGAACTTAAATTTGAAGAAGTTGAAATGAAAGTGAGGAGTTATAAGTAAACAACAAACTAATCCATAATATGAAGCTTACACTAAAGATCTGGCGGCAGAAAGATTCGAAAGCAAAGGGGATTTTTATCACCTACAAGGTAGATGATATTTCTCCCGAGATGTCATTTCTTGAAATGCTTG
The DNA here is from genome assembly GCA_963843415.1 of uncultured Bacteroidota bacterium. Classification (GTDB taxonomy): domain Bacteria; phylum Bacteroidota; class Bacteroidia; order Bacteroidales; family VadinHA17; genus LD21. The sequence goes on along the minus strand of CAWJKD010000006.1, from coordinate 42,004 downwards.
ACTCATTAAACAAAAAACTGGCAGAAGGTGATAAAGATCCTGTTGCTTTCGACCACGACTGCCGTGAAGGGATATGCGGATCGTGCGGAATGTACATTAACGGACATCCTCATGGGCCTGTCCAGGCCATAACAACATGCCATCTTTCTATGAGATATTTTAAAGACGGTGATACAATATGGGTTGAGCCCTGGAGGGCAAAACCCTTTCCTGTAATCAAGGACCTTATTGTAGACAGAAGTGCATTTGATAAGATACAGGTTGCCGGAGGATTTATATCCATAAATACCGGTGCTGCACCTGAAGCAAATTCTATACCCGCTGCTAAGAAAAAGGCAGATGAAGCTTTCGATTCTTCAATTTGTATTGGATGCGGAGCCTGTGTCGCTGCCTGCAAAAATGCATCGGCAATGTTATTCGTTTCAGCTAAGATCTCCCAGTTTGCATTACTGCCTCAGGGACGTCTTGAGGCTAAAGAAAGAGTAAGGGAAATGGTTGAAAAAATGGATGAACTCGGTTTTGGAAATTGTTCAAATACAGGCGCCTGCGAAGCTGAATGCCCTAAGCAGATAAAGCTGACAAATATTGCACGCCTTAACAGGGAGTATTATAAAGCCTATTAAGATCTGATCCGCAAGTCGGCGGACAGGGTGGTTATACCTGTACAATCTATTTTTTCTTCCTGACTTCTACTTTAGCCAGTTTCTCGTAATACTGGACAAGTCCGCCATGGTCATCTTTTGCCTTTCCGTCATCCCGTAACGATTTCATCATTTCAAGGACTTTACCTGTAAGGAGAGACGGTACATCCAATTCTCTGGCTGTATCAAGTGCATTCAACAGGTCCTTTATGTGAAGCTCAATTCTGAAACCGGGTTTGAAGTTTCCGTTAAGGATCAATGGCATCTTTGCATCCAGCACAGTGCTCCCTGCCAGTCCTCCCCTGATGGCCTGGTATACTTTCTCAGGATCAACCCCTGCTTTTGTTGCCAGAACCATTGCTTCTCCAACTGCTGCTATGTTAAGTGCAACTATTATCTGGTTCGCCAGCTTAGTCACATTACCGCTTCCGATATCTCCCACAAGCTTTACAGAGGAACCCATAGCTGAAAGGATATCTTTTACCTTATTGAATGTCTCTTCAGGACCTCCGACCATTACAGCCAGCGTTCCTTCGATCGCTTTTGGCTCTCCCCCGCTTACAGGTGCATCAAGCATAACCACTCCCTTCTGCAGAAGCCTGGCTGATAACTCTCTCGATGCCAGAGGTGCTATAGAGCTCATGTCAACAAGGATTGTTCCGGAATTAGCACCTGCCATTATTCCTTCAGGGCCCAAAACAACTTTCTCAACATCAGGAGAATTAGGTAACATGGTGATGATCACTTCTGACTGTACAGCAACATCAGCTGACGATTTCCCTTCTTTTGCACCTGATTTAACCAGTTCATTAACTGCTTCGCTGTTAATATCATACACTATCAGCTTGTAACCTGCTTTCAACAGATTCTTTGCCATGGGTTTACCCATTATTCCCAAACCGATAAAACCTATTTTCTGCATTGCTAATTAAATTTAGTTGTGACTATATTGGCTTCAGAACAACTTTAACTGCTTCTTTTGATTCAACCATATCAAATCCTTTTTCCCACTCATCAATGCCGAGTTCGTGAGTGATGAGTTTCTCCAGGTTAACAATTTCTTTCTCCATAAGCACGAGACATTTTTCCCAGACGTCCCAGGTATGGCTGAAATGACCTTTAAAAGTGACCGATTTAGCTATTAAAGGATCGAGGCTGAAGTTTACCGGTTGGCGGCCCCATCCGATTTTCGTGATTTGTCCGGCCGGTCTTACAGCATCCATTGATAATTTCAAAGTAGCCGAACCACCTGCAAGGTCAAGGATCAGGTCTGCACCGTAACCGTCACCGAGAGACATTATTCTTTTCAGAGGGTCCTCTTTCGATGAGTTGATAATGATTGTGGCTCCGTATTCTTTTGCCAGGTTAAGTCTTCTGTCATCTCCGTCAGTTCCGATGACCACAATCTCACCTGCACCCGAAAGACTGGCGAGCTTTGCACATAAGATCCCGATCGCACCCGGACCAATTACAACAACAGTATCTCCGGGATTCACTTTACTATTGATAACCAGAGACTTGTAAGCAACGCAAAAAGGTTCCGTAATGGAGGCTGCCTTCAGTGATACATTGGCAGGAACACGGTGAAGGATCCTCTCCGGTACTTTGACATACTTTGTAAAAGCACCATCAACATGAAATCCATAACCTTTTCTTTCCCTGCAAAGATGATAGTTGTTCTGCCTGCAGAGTGTGCATTTCCCACAATATTCAGCATGAGTTTCTGATGTAACCCTTTCTCCGACTGAAAATTTTGAAACTTTTGTACCAGCTTTTACGATAGTCCCTGCAAATTCATGCCCCAAAATGAAGGGATGCACAAATTTAAAAGCAGAAGTACCTTTATGTAAATGAGGATCTGTCCCGCAAATACCGACGTATGCCACCTCCACAAGGACATCTGTTTCGCCGATCTGAGGAACAGGCACATCCCTTAATTCAGTTGACCCGGGAGTCTCAGCATATTTTACTACAGCTTTCATTGTTTCCATTATTGCATTATATTTTCTTTATGGCCTTAACTATATCACGGGTTGTCAGATTATATTCTTCAAGAAGCTCATCATAACTATGTGCTGATTGGCCAAACCTGTCATCAATGCCTACAGGAATATGAGGTATCCCGCTACCGCGAAGAATAAACGCAATTATACTTGCAAGTCCGCCTGAAAGTGAATGTTCTTCAGCAGTAACAATACCTTTCATGCCGGTTGTGAATTTTTTGATCTCATTTTCGTCAATGGGTTTTAATGAGCTCACATTCACCACTCTGACAGAAATACTTTCGTTTTCGAGCTCCTCTGCAGCTGCAATTGCTTTTGATACCATGATACCGCTTGCGAAAACAACAACATCTCTGCCATCCCTTATCTGATAAGGTTTCCCTATAATAAATTCCTGATTTTCGGGAAAGAGATCCGGAAGATCATGCCGGTTTATACGCATATACACCGGTCCTTCATATTCGACTATTTTTCTGACCATTTTCCTTGTCTCGATTCCGTCAGCAGGGACCAGTACAGTCATGTTCGGGATTGCGCACATAATTGCAGTATCTTCAACTGACTGGTGGGTTGCCCCGTCTCCAAAATCTGAAAGTCCGGCGCTTGATCCCACAATTTTTACATTAAGTCCGGGAATGCATATTCCCTGCCTTATCTGATCAAATGATCTCCCTGCTGCAAAAACAGCAAATGAGTTCGTAAAAGCTATTTTCCCCGTCAGTGAAAGGCCGGCTGCAAAGGATGTCATATTAGCCTCCCCGATGCCCATTTCGAAAAATCTTTCCGGGAACTCCTTTTCAAAGAGCACAGTCATTGTCGATTTACCCAGATCCGCTTCAAGGACAACAATATTCTTGTTTTCGCGCCCAAGCTCAAGAAGTGTTTCTCCGTAAACCTGTCTTGGATTTTGTAATTTCATATTATAGTCTATTATATTTCATTAATTCACCGCACGCCAGATCATATTGCTCCCTGGTGAGCTCCCCGTTATGAAACGCCGCAACATTTTCAGCAAAGGCAATACCTTTACCTTTTATGGTACGGGCAATTATTATTTTTGGTTTATCAGCAATCTTTTCAACCTGTTCAAGCACATCTATTATTTCATTTATATTATGTCCGTCAATTTCTGACACATGCCAGCCGAATGCTTTCCACTTATCAATAAGCGGATTAGTATCGTAACGCTCTGTGATGGGACCTGTTGCCATCAATTTGTTCCTGTCAAGGAATACAATAAGGTTATCAAGCTTGTAATATGAAGCTGTCATTGCTGCCTCCCATATCTGTCCTTCGGCGATCTCACCATCTCCAACAATGCAGTAGACCTTATTCTGTTTTTTATCCAGCTTTATACCGGCCGCCATTCCGCAAGCCATTGATAATCCCTGGCCCAATGATCCGGTGTTGCCTTCTATTCCGGGTGTTGTCGTCATATCCGGATGTCCCTGCAGCATAGCACCCAGCTTCTTGACACTCTCTATTTCCTTCTTCGGGAAATATCCCGATTCAGCCAGCGCAGCATATTGTATCAGGGCAGCATGCCCTTTACTCAGGATGAATCTGTCGCGGTCAGACCACTTCGGATTCCGGGGATCGTGCTTCATTTTATAAAAATAAAGGACCGACACAATTTCGCTTAACGAGCATGATCCTCCCAGATGACCTTTCTGACCAACACCAACCATTTTAATTATATCCAGCCTCAGCGTAGCTGCCATTTGTTTTAGTTCAGCAACAGTCATTTTCATGTTTCAAATATTTGATCAGGATTACTTATGAAGTGTTTAATAATAATGTCTTAATTTTAGACCAATAAAAATAGTATTTTTAATTATAGTTACTTTCACATTGAACGAATTTACAATTATTAATATTTAAGCGGTCATGAAATTACACCGATACAACCTCCTGGTCTTAGTTTTATTCTGCTTACTGCTGAGTTGTTCAACATCCAGAAAATCAGGAATGGGCAACCTTTTATTACCGGATAATAAAACTCCGGAATTAATCGGGAGAATTGTTACTGACGACCTCCTTTCAAGACCCGATTTCATGATGTACAATACCGGCGAGGTCAGGGCAGTTCACTATGCCGAAGCCTGTGCGGGATTTGGTGCAGCACGTCTTGCAGGGCTGCTTAAAGACAACGACAGGTTGCAGAAACTTTTGGTGCGTTACCGGAGGGTAATAGACGAAAATATCACAAATACGGCGAACCATGTTGATGCAAATGTATATGGGATATTACCTCTGGAATTATATCGCCAGACCAAAGACCAGCGATTTCTAAATCAGGGGCTTGCATTAGCTGATGATCAGTGGAAGAACCCACTGCCTGACGGTCTGACAAACCAGACAAGATACTGGATAGACGATGTTTGGATGATCGGATCTTTACAGATCCAGGCATACAGAATAACAGGGAAAATGGTATACCTTGAGAGGGCCGCGCTTTCGACAGATGCCTATCTTCATAAGCTGCAGCAACCTAATGGATTGTTCTTTCATGGAGTGGATGCTCCCTTCTTCTGGGGTAGGGGTAACGGATGGGTTGCAGCCGGACTTGCTGAATTATTGTCAGAGCTGCCGGAAACTAATCCTCATTATTCATCTGTTGTCCAGGTATATAAAAATATGATGGATGCATTAATATTGTATCAGTCGGAGGACGGAATGTGGAGACAGCTTATCGACAGGGAAGAATCGTACAAGGAGACCTCATCAACCGCAATGTTCGGATATGCAATGTGTGTCGGGGTAAAAAAGGGTATCCTGAAAGGGAAGCAATATACAGAATCGTACCAGAAAGCCTGGAATGCCCTGACAGGATATATCAACGAACAGGGGAAAATCAGCAATGTCTGTGTAGGGACACCAAAGAGTAAGGATCTGAATTTCTATCTGGAGCGCCCGACTGCAACTGGTGATCTGCATGGGCAGGCTCCGGTTTTGTGGTTCGCATATAGTTTACTTGCAGAATACTAGGACCAGACCATTTGCAGGGACTTTATTCTATCGCCGTTGGTTTCACACCGGCTAATATTGTTATTACGGATAATGATCTATTGATAAGGAAAAGAGATAAGCTCTTTTGAATTTACTTCCAGAGCAGACAGGTATCCATAACCAAGCGCTTTTTCGTATACACAACCGGTATCTATTGGTATAACGTTTGAGTTATTGTTTATAAGCTTTTTTACATAGGTCAGATTCTTCGGACGATGTCCGTGGATGATTGTTTTTCCACTAAAGACAGGATTCTCATATGAAGCCCTGCATTCCCATATCATATGGTACGTGTCAGAAAAAGGATCCTGAATCAGATCATTGAACCCTGCATGCACAAACAAATAGTTGCCGATAATTTTATAATATTCCAATCCGGAAAAGAATTCCAGATATTTCCTGTCAAGATCACATATGTCCTGAACTCCAAAACTTAGCAGAGTTGAGACTCCGCTATTCATATACCATAGTTGCAGCATTTCCCTGTCATGGCAAGAGTCGATCAGCATTTTTTCATGATTGCCGGTAAGCGCTGTGATGTCGAATCCTTTTCCAAGCAGGTCGATTATAAAATCGACTACTTCCATACTTTGCTCTCCCCTGTCAATATAATCACCAAGAAGGATAAGCTTATCTGTCTTTTTCAGATCTATAATTTTCACAATAAGCTCATAGAATGTCCGGAAACACCCATGGATATCGCTTATGGCAAAAAGACGGCTCATGGCTTACAAATGAGTTCTCTGTGTAATTTGCCCCCATTCCCGCTTAGCGAAGCAGAACGGGGGGTTGCTTACAAAGAGGATGAATTATGTACAGATTGATTCGATTTCTTTTACAGTTTTGGGGATCGGTTTTCCAAGTACTTTGTTCCCTTTTTCTGTTACCAGGATGTTGTCCTCAATACGTATACCTCCGATGGACATATAATTCTCTATTTTGCTGTAATTAATGAATTCCCTGAATTTACCTTCCGACCTCCATTTTTCAATCAGTTCAGGGATAAAATAGCAGCCGGGCTCAACCGTAAATACATGTCCTGGCTTATATGGAAGAGCAAACCTGAGAAATGCCAGTCCAAACTGGTCGCTTCGTTTTACTTCTTCGTTATACCCTATAGAATTTTCACCAAGTGCTTCCATGTCATGTACATCAAGTCCCATCATATGGCCGAGTCCGTGTGGCATAAATAGAGCATGTGCTCCTGCAGCAACAGCGGCATCAACATCCCCTTTCATCAAACCAAGTTCTTTCATCTCAGAAGCGATGATCTTACAGGCTTTTAAATGTACATCCCGGTTAGATAAGCCGGGCCGTATTGTCTTTATGGCTTCTGTATTGGCTTTCAGTACGATCTCATAAATATCTTTCTGCCGCTGGCTGAATTTTCCTCCGACAGGGGTTGTCCTTGTAATATCTGAAGCATAATGCATATTGGTTTCAGCTCCAGCATCAGTGACCATCATTCTGCCCCTTTTCAATATGTTTCCATGGCTATGATTATGAAGGGTCTGTCCGTTCACACTCAGAATGACCGGGAATGAAGTTCCTCCGCCTTTAGAAAGTGCGATACCTTCAATCGTACCAAAGATCTCCTGTTCCTTAATACCCGGTTTGCACATTCTCATTGCTGTAACATGCATCTCATAAGCAATATCAACAGCCTTTTCAATTTCCTCTATTTCCACTTTTTCCTTGATCGATCTCAATGAGATAACAGCTTTTATAAGGTCGCCGGAAGCAAGAGTTTTCATCTGGCATGGATTTTCTTTAAGCAATGAACCGAGAATCATCCTGGTCTCTCCCCTGTATGGGGGCAGAAAATGGATTTTTCTCTTTTTTGATAATGATTCCCTTATGGTTCCTTCAAGTCGGGCCATCGGTGCTGTGGCGGTAACCCCGCATTTTATAGCCAGGTCTTTTACAGTTGGCTGCGGACCCATCCAGATAATATCATCAATATCAACATCATTACCGAAGATCAGGTCTTTACCTGAGTCGAGGTCCGTTAATCCTGCAAATCCCGGAAGATCAAGTCCGAAAAAATAAAGGAAATCGCTGTCCTGTCTGAAATGGTATGTGTTGGCCGGATAATTCATAGGTGCTTCACTATTGCCAATAAACAATGCCAAGCCAGATTTCATCTTCTTCCGAAGGGCTTCTCTCCTTTTTAAATACACATCACTTTTAAACATATCTGTCTGTTTATTTTATTATTTAACCCTTAAGTTAATTTCATTAAAAGTACGAAACAATCAGGTCACTTTTTACGTAAAATAATAAATATGGGTGTTATCAACAGTCTGCAATTGAAATACAATTTCTGAACATTTTAATAATCAGCTTTATTATATTGCGAATAGTATTTGTTATTAACAAAATAATATTATATTCGCAGCGGTTGTAAACAATTTATAAACATGCAATTTTAATATGCCTTACCGTAGATTACCTAACACTGACGCAGCCAGGATCAGAGCCATGAAGAAAGCACTTGAGAAGGGGCAGGAGCTCCCTCCCGGTAAGATGCCCTACTCGGCAAAAACACTTGTAAGACTGAAGAGATTCCTTCCGATTTTCGAGCATAACATTCAGCTTCAAAGACTGGCAGTCGCTTCTCAGAATAAAAAAAGTAAAGACTACAATGAAGCATTAAAAAAAGCGAGGATCTTCCTTACACATTTTGTCAGGGTTATGAACATGGCAATATACCGCGGCGATTTGCAGACTGATGCAAGAGTCTATTTCGGCCTTGCAACCAATGAACTGACAGTACCCTCCGTGAATACTGAAAATGACCTGATTACATGGGGTCAAAGGATAATTGAAGGAGAAGAGCTCAGAATCCGGAAAGGAGGCAGTCCAATCACAAATCCTACAATTGCAGTCGTAAAAGTAAGGTTCGAAAATTTTATTGAAGCACACAATTCTCACAAAACTCTTGCTAAAAGGACGTTCGACTTCACCGAACGGACAGGGGATATGAGAAAAGAAGCTGATGATATTATCCTTCAGATCTGGAATGAGGTGGAAGCCTCGTTAAGCTTCATGCCTTTCGGGATCAGAAAAAAAGAGTGTGAAGATTTCGGGCTTGTATATTTCTACAGGAAGAGCGAAATAGAAAAGTCAGTCAACCGGGAAAGACAAGGTTTTGTTGCCTGACACTTTTCCAATGGTCTGCATTACAAATTTTTAAGTTATCAATATTGTTTATAGGTAATATATCGCTGGGAGATCATCCCCTATTCCTTGCACCGATGGAGGATATCACCGATCCATCCTTCAGAATGATCTGCAAATCGAATGGCTCCGATTTTATGTATACTGAATTCATCTCTTCTGACGGGCTTATCAGGGAAGGGAAGAAAAGTGTACAAAAACTCAATATATACGACTTTGAAAGGCCTATTGGAATTCAGCTATATGGACACCTCATTGACGCTATGGTAGAGGCAGCTGTTATAGCAGAAGATTCAAAACCTGAGCTTATCGACATCAACTTCGGATGTCCGGTCAGGAAAATTGCAAACAGAGGTGCAGGAGCCGGTATGTTAAGAGATATTCCTATGATGATTGAAATGACTTCTGCTATTGTCCGATCTGTAAAAATACCTGTTACAGTAAAAACAAGGATTGGATGGGATGAAGAGAACAAAAATATTGTTGAAGTTGCAGAGAGACTTCAGGACACAGGTATTCAGGCTATTACAATCCACGGCCGGACAAGAGCCCAGCTTTATAAAGGTGTTGCTGACTGGACCCTCATTGGTGCTGTCAGGAATAATCCACGCATGAAGATCCCTGTAATAGGTAATGGCGATATTGACAGCCCGGCAAAAGCGAAAGAGATGTTTGACAGATATGGCGTTGATGGAATTATGATAGGACGGGCATCTGTCGGGAGACCATGGATCTTCAGGGATATACGCCATTTTCTCAATACCGGAGAACTTTTGCCTGAGCCAACGATTGATGATAAAACAGAGCTTGCATTAATGCACCTCGAAAAATCACTTGAATACAAAGAAGGCAAGAGAGCCGTATATGAGATGCGGCGACATTTTTCAAATTACTTCAAAGGATTACCGCACTTTAAAGAAACAAGGCTCCGGCTGCTTACAAGCCTTGATGTCGATGAGATCAGAAGCATCATTAAAGAGATCCGGCAGAAATGGGGAGACTACAGGACTGAGGATATGACTTCGGTCTACGGAATCTGAATGATATTTTTTTCATGTTCAACAGTTCCTAAAAGAACTGAAAAGCTTTCCCATCTGAAAATAATCTTCATTATTATAATTGCCAGAATCCCTATCAGGAACAACGATGCAAATTCGATCCATGGATAAATATTTTTCTGGATAAAAAGGGCATCGGACTGTAAAGCTGAAGATTCATTAGAATTCATGATGAGAAGGAAAGCATTATTGATAGTATGAGCACCCATTGCTGCTTCAATACCATCATCGAGAATTGTAATAATACCGAAAATCAATCCGAAAATAATATACTGGGGCATCATTGTCCAGAAACCAAAAGCCTCTATTTCAGGATTTAAAGAATGCATAAGTCCAAACAACACGGATGTCATAACTAATGGGAACATCCTGTTCCTCAACAGCAGGGTAAATCCCTGCATAAGGTAACCCCTGAAGACTATTTCCTCAAAAGAAGCCTGGAATGGGACTAACAGGGCCGATACTGCAATAAGCGGTATAAGAGTAACGGAGGTATTATTTAATGTAAAACTTGAGGGATCAAGTTTTAGAAACATAAACAGATATACTGCTGAAAGGATCAGCCAGACCAGACCGGATATAAAAAACCGGTTCCATCTGAAAGAGCTTGTGCCGTTAATCGTAATTTTCAGGTCCCTTTCATGTAATGGCTTAATAAGAAGTATAAAGGCAATCAATCCCACTACAAACGGGAATAATAGCATCAATAAATTAATGTTCGGGTCGAACCCCAGCGGACTCAGGTCATTGGGATTTGCAGATAAGCTGCTGATTATTTCCGGATCACTTGCGGTCTTAATTCCCATGGCAATTATCAATGGGATTGCTCCGATCGTATTAGTAGCTGCAAAGATCGCAATCAACATAATAAAGTATCTCCAGAAAGCATTCTTTCCGGTAAATGAAGATTCAAGGTGGTTCATGTCAGGTCTTTGATCAGTGTTCTTGGTTTTCAGATGCGAGAGGAGAAAACGGTTGGTCAATCGCTTTTTTCGGATAGTCGATCGAATAATGCAGACCTATACTCTCTTTTCTGTTTATTGCATGTTTTATTATAATATATCCAACATTAATAATATTCCTCAATTCACAAATTTTCTTTGAGATAAGCGAACGTTTGTAAAGGCTCTCCGTTTCCTGATAAAGAATTTCCATCCTGACCATTGCCCTGTCGAGACGAAGGTCAGACCTTACGATTCCCACATAATTGCTCATGATCATCTGAACCTCCTTAATACTTTGGGTAATAAGGACCATTTCCTCGAGATGTGTTGTGCCTTTATAGTCCCATTCCGGTATTTTCTCTTCATAAGTCAGTTCCTTAATCAGTTTCCCGGAATGCATTGCCGCTCTGTGTGCATACACAGCTGCTTCGATAAGTGAGTTTGAAGCAAGTCTGTTTGCGCCATGCAATCCCGTTGATGATACTTCACCGAGAGCATACAACCTCTCTATATTACTCTGACCATCAATATCTACTTTAATCCCACCACATGAATAATGCTGACACGGGACAACCGGTATCATATCTTTCGTAATATTAATACCTCGTGCAAGACAATGTTCATAAACATTCGGAAAATGATCTTTCAGTCCTTCAGGGCTAAGGTGGGTGCAGTCGAGCCATACATGATCATCTCCCCATATTTTCATTTCGTTATCGATAGCTCGTGTCACTATATCTCTTGGTGCCAGTGATCCGCGGCTGTCATACCTGTTCATGAAATTTTCGCCGGCCATGTTTTTGAGGACAGCCCCAAATCCCCGGAGAGCTTCGGTAATAAGGAAAGAGGGTCTGGCATTAAGGTCATAAAGTGATGTCGGATGAAACTGAACAAACTCCATATTCTCTATTGTTCCTTTTGCTCTGTAAACCATTGCAATACCATCACCTGTAGCAACATCGGGATTGGTAGTCGTAAGGTAAACACTTCCTATCCCTCCGGTAGCAACAATAGTCACCTTTGAAAGAAACGCGATAACCTTCTGGCTTGTAAGATCTGCAACATATGCTCCGAAGCATTTGATACCCGGATAGTTACGTTTGACCACATCTCCGAGATGATGCTGGGTAAGAAGTTCAATTGCAAAATGGTTTTCAAATATCTCTATATTGGGATCTTTTCTTACTCTGTCCATCAGTGTTTTCTGGATAGCTTCACCTGTCCTGTCCTTGTGATGCAGGATTCTGTGTTCAGAATGTCCTCCCTCTCTTGCCAGATCGTATGTACCGTCTTCTTTCTTATCGAAAGGGACCCCAAGCTCTATCAGGTCCTTGATCCGGTCGGGAGCTTCGCTTACAACCATTCTCACAACAGTTTCATCGCAGAAACCGTCACCTGCGATCAGAGTATCGCGGATATGTTTCTCGAAATTGTCAGGTTTGCTGAATACAGCTGCAATACCCCCCTGTGCATAACGTGTATTTGTGTCATCCAGGTTAGCCTTGGTGATCACCGATACCTTACCGGACTTTGATGCTTTGAGAGCAAATGTCAATCCGGCAATACCTGAACCAAGCACAAGGAAATCAGTCCTTTTCTTCATACCTTAAGATTGTAAGGAAAACATGCAAAGATACAAACAGAATTTGAAGTTTTTGAATTACTTTTGCCTTCCGTTAATTATCAACTCTTTAATCATTATGGCCCAGGAAGATGTTTTCAGGAAGCTTGTAGCTCATTGTAAGGAATATGGGTATGTTTTCCCATCCAGCGAGATTTATGACGGATTAAGCGCAGTATACGATTATGGTCAGTATGGTGTTGAACTGAAAAACAATATTAAGAAATACTGGTGGGACAGTATGGTACTGCTTAATGATAACATCGTTGGTCTTGATTCAGCGATCTTCATGCATCCCACAATATGGAAAGCTTCGGGACATGTTGATGCTTTTAACGATCCTCTGATAGATAATAAAGATTCAAAAAAAAGGTATCGTGCCGATGTGCTTATCGAAGAACACATGGCAAAATTAGAAGAAAAGATAAGCAAGGAGATTGAAAAAGCCCGCGAGAGATTTGGGGATTCTTTTGATGAAGGAAAATTCCGGGATACAAATCCCAGGGTGATGGCAAACCAGGCAAAGATAGATGAGATCAATACACGCTTTTCGAAGGCACTGAATGCCACAGATCTGAATGAATTAAGACAAATTATACTTGATAATGAGATTGTATGCCCTGTTTCCGGAACACGTAACTGGACCGAGGTGAGGCAGTTCAATCTTATGTTTGCAACTGAAATGGGTTCAACCTCAGAAGGAGCGAATAAGGTCTACCTGCGTCCCGAGACAGCACAGGGGATCTTCGTGAACTTCCTCAATGTACAGAAGACAGGCAGAATGAAGATCCCGTTTGGTATTGCACAAACAGGCAAGGCATTCCGTAATGAGATAGTTGCACGTCAGTTTATTTTCAGGATGAGGGAATTTGAGCAGATGGAGATGCAGTTTTTTGTTCAGCCGGGAAGTGAGCTTGACTGGTTCAGACATTGGAAAGGAATAAGAATGAAATGGCATAAAGCCCTTGGTTTCGGAGATGAAAACTACCGTTTTCATGACCATACAAAGCTTGCCCATTATGCTAATGCGGCTACAGATATTGAATTTAAATTCCCTTTCGGATTCAAGGAGGTGGAGGGAATCCATTCCAGAACTGATTTCGATCTGAAGCAGCACCAGAAGTTCAGCGGGAAAAAAATGCAGTATTTCGACCCTGAGAAAGGTGAGTCTTATGTGCCTTTTGTTATCGAAACTTCAATTGGAGTAGACAGGATGTTTCTGCAGGTAATTTCTGCCTCTATCCAGGACGAGGAGCTGAAGAAGGAAGACGGGAGTACAGATACCAGGGTTGTGATGCGCTTACCATCATTCCTTGCACCTGTCAAGCTGGCTGTTATGCCGCTTATCAAGAAGGACGGATTACCGGAGATAGCTGAGAAAATCGTCCATGACCTGAAGTTCGAATTCAATTGTCAGTATGACGATAAAGATTCGATCGGGAGACGCTACAGAAGGCAGGATGCTATCGGAACACCATATTGTATCACTATTGACCATCAGACTATTGAAGATACAACAGTTACAATTAGGTACCGCGATTCAATGGAACAGGAAAGAGTACAGATTTCACAATTAAAAGATATTATTGCTGAGAAAGTCAACATAGCGAGCTTATTAAAAAAGCTATAATGAAGAAGGTTCTTATCGTGACTTATTACTGGCCGCCGGCTGGCGGAGCAGGTGTGCAGAGATGGCTCAAGTTTTCAAAATACCTGCCACAGTCTGACTGGGAACCAGTAATACTTACCGTTGACCCTGAGTACGCAACATATCCTGCCCTGGATCCTACCCTTCTTAATGATGTACCTGATGGATTAAAAATTCACAGGATAAAAGCAACCGACTGGTTCAGACTTTATGCAAAAGATAAATCAAAAGTACCGACCGCCGGTTTTGCTAAAAATAATGACGATTCCCTCAGAGGTAAATTATCCCGTTTTATCAGGGGGAATTTTTTTATTCCCGATCCAAGAAGAGGCTGGAACCGATTTGCTGTAAAAGAAGCATTGAAAATAATCCGCACTGAAAACATAAATATTTTCATTACAACAAGCCCCCCACACTCCTCCCAGCTTATCGGACTCCGGATTAAGAAGCTGATCCCGGAGATAAAATGGATTGCCGACCTGAGAGATACCTGGACAGATATTTACTATTATGATCTCTTCTTCCCGACTTTTATTTCAAGGTCAATCGATAAACACTACGAAAAAAAGGTGCTGCAAAAAGCTGACAGGATCATAACTGTCGGATATAATCTTGCGGAAACCTTTATTGCAAAAACCGGAGGCATAAAAAAGAAGATAAATGTAATTCCCAATGGATATGATGAAGAAGATTTTAAAGGAATTAATTATGAATTCCCTGAAAGATTCACGATTACTTATACCGGAACTCTTTCTGAAGTCTACCCTGTTGACAAATTATTAGATGCATTAACCCTGATCGAAAAGAACGGAAGTGATTTCCTTCTGCAGTTTGCAGGTTTCGTATCCGAAGAAATAAAAACCAAAATAAATAAATGCCTGAACCCGGACAAGGTCAGATTTATTTCATATACCGACCACGCCGGAGCTATCAGGTACATGGCCGGTTCTTCCCTCCTGTTGCTGATCATTCCCGAACACAAAAAAAATGACTCAATAACACCGGGTAAGGTCTTTGAATATATAGCTACCCGAAAACCTGTTTTATATATAGGTCCGTTTGATGGGGACGCAGCTTATCATCTTAAGAAATGCGGTCAATCCGGCATTTTTAGCGGACAAAAATCAGAAGAGATCGCCGGATTTATCGAAGAGAGAATCAAAAAAGCCGAACCCCTGTTGTATGGGCCTCATCCTGAATACTCAAGGAGGATCCTTACTCAGAATCTTGAGAAGATCTTAAAAGAGACTTAAATTATTATTCATACCAGAGCTTTAAAGTATGAATTACAGCCATTTCATTATTACCAGATTTAATTTAAGGTTTTCAGATAATACCTGGGAAAAGGACAGGCTGGGTAATCCGGTATTGACTGACGAATGGCTTGCTTACCGTGTTGATCTTTTTATGAAATATTGCCTGCCGTCTGTCCTGAATCAGACCACCAGGAATTTCTTATGGTTGATCTATTTTAACACCGGTACAAACGAAACAGTCATACAACAGTTCCGTGAATTGGAAAAAAGCCATAAATACCTCATTAAAATAATTATGGCCGATGGCTACGATGATTTTATGGAACGTTACTGTAATGATGTGTTAAGTTTCTGCCCGGGCAACCACAGATACGTCATCACTACAAGACTTGACAATGATGATATTGTTCACAGGGATTTCATAGTAAAAATCCAGGAGAGATTCTGTGAACAGGAATTCATGGCAATAAATTTTGTTAAGATCATGATGTTAAATCCGTATAAGGAGAACAAATTATTTATTGACTACAGTTTCTCAAACCATTTTATCAGCGCAATTGAAAAAACTGAATCAGCAAAGATCAGCGGATGCTATAGCAAAGGAGACAGGTCGTGGAACATCAGGAACAAAATCATTCACATAATTGATAAACCCTATTGCATTGAGATAATTTCTGAAAGAAACCTGCTCAACCGCTTCAGAGGATTTCCGGTATTTAAGACAACAGATTTATCGGCATTTTCGATAAACAACCAGCAGTTCAGAAACTCGTTATCAGATCATGATAATTTTAAGTTTTGGAAAATGAGCTGGAGAAAACTGCTGATAAGTAAGAAAATGAGACTGATTGATCATTTGCATAAATAGGAACAGGCAAATGATCCATTTGCACGACATCAGACAATGATTCGGTTACCTGCAAACAGATTCGGAGGGAAACAGTTATATTTGATTACGGAATAGCAAAGAAGTTATGGATATCCTGATGATTCTAGATGGCGAATTCCCTCCTGATGACCGGGTGGAAAAAGAGGCTGTTTCATTAATAAAAGCAGGGAACACTGTCTCGCTAATCTGTCTGAATTACGGAAAACAAAAGGAGAGTGAAGAGTACCATGGAATATCTGTAAAACGAATAAGGATAAACAAAAAATTAAGGAACAAGATAATGGCAACCTATCTTGTTTTGCCCTTTTACAGGTATTTCTGGAGAAAAGCTATCTGGAAATTCGTAAAACATAATCCCGTCGATGTACTACATATTCACGACCTTCCACTTTCGGATATTGGAATAAATCTTAAAAGATCGCGTAACATAAAAGTTGTGTGCGATCAGCATGAATATTACAGCAACTGGATAATAAATACTGCACATTATAACACTATCACCGGGAAGATTGTCAAATATCTCAGCGACTGGAAAACTTATGAAGCAGAGAACCTCAGAAAAGCTGATGCAGTAATAACTGTAGAGGAGCCTTTAAAAAACATTTATATATCGGAAGTGGGGATAAGGGAAGATAAAATAGTTGTACTTCCGAATACCCCTCTGGCCTCTGTTTTTGATCCTGCACGGAGAGATCCCAGGATAGATGAGAAATACCGTGACAAATTTGTTCTTTTTTATGCCGGGCATATTGATATTCTACGGGGAATAAACACTATCATTGAATCTCTGCCTTCTTCTCAGGGATCATATCCCAAACCTGAAATTCGTTTTTGCGGGTCAGTACACACAAAAATATTATGACCCATTAAAATATATTGAGAAGCTTGGTGTTTCCGACCTTACCGAATATCTTGGATTTATTCCTTTAACTGAACTTCCATACTATATGGCTGCAAGTGATATTTGCATCCATGTTCCACCTGCTGTTTCACTTGAAGTTAACAGCTCTATTGCCACCAAGATCTATCAGTATGTTCTGATGAATAAGCCTGTGGTTGTCGGACAGGCACGTATGATGAAGAAATTTATCGAAGAGAATAAAATCGGATTAAGTATTAAAGACTCCGATCCTCACGATCTTGCTGACAAGATAAAATTGTTGTACTCTTTTCCTTCTCTTATTGCTGAATATGCCGGCAATGCAAGAAAAATAGCTCCGCGGTATTGCTGGGAAGAGACCTCAGAACCCTTTTTAGAAACTTATAAAAAACTTAAAATATGAACTCTGAATTAAAAAAAATCCTCGTTCTTGCTCCGCACACTGACGACGGGGAATTCGGATGCGGAGGAAGTATAGCAAAGCTCATTGAAAACGGTTCTGAAATTTATTATGCCGCATTTTCTCTTGCTGAAGAATCAGTCCCACCCCCATTCCCAAAAAATATACTTGAGACGGAAGTAAAAGCGGCAACAAAAGTACTGGGCATTAAACCGGACCATCTCTTGCTTTACAAGTACCAGGTAAGGCACTTTGCTACCTACCGGCAAAATATTCTTGAAGATCTTGTTCAGTTAAGTCAGAATCTTAAACCCGATCTCGTATTCATGCCAAGCCTGAATGATCTTCATCAGGATCACAGCACTATTTCAATGGAGGGATTGAGGGCTTTTAAAAAAACATCTGTTCTCGCATACGAAATGCCCTGGAACAATATCAATTTCGCTACGCAGTCTTTTATCAAGCTATCTGAATTGCACATTTCTAAAAAAATAAAAGCACTTGACTGTTACGATTCACAGAAATCGAAAGATTACGTTTCTGAAGAGTTTATCAGGAGTCTGGCAAGAACAAGAGGAACTCAGATCGGTGTTAGATATGCTGAAGTTTTTGAGGTAATCCGATGGATATTTTAATTAGCATATTAACTAAAGATCAGTTAGAAACAAGGGTCGCAGAATTCATTGATATTCTTGCAGATGAGCCCAATGAATACTGGCAGGAGGAACATTTCAAATTGCCTCAGGAAAGCAAGTTTGATCTTAGTATAGTGGCTGTCACCGGATCGGTAATTGCTGGTTATATAATTGCATCATTGAAGGGTGACGGACCATATATACATAAATTCTTTGTCAGAAAAGAATATCGCAGCAAGCTGATTGGAGAAAAGATGCTTCGTTTCTTCGAAAAAAACATTATACGGAAAGGATTTAAATCCGTCAGCCTTACTGTAAGAGAGGATAATACCGGGGCTATAAAATTCTATTTAAGGAATAAGTTCGAGGTATCCGGTACAAGAAAAGCTGGAAATGATAAATCAAACCTGCTCATCATGAAAAAATTCCTTGATCGTCCGGGAAAAGACTCTTAGCACTTCTTCAAAATCTGCAGAGTCTCATCGCCGCAGTTAAAAAGCATATCAATAATCGACAGATCAGGAATAAAAGGACCCCACAACTGAGGATAAACAGGACTGGAAAAATGTTGCCATTCAAGCAATATATTTTCTGCCCTGAACCTTTCCTCATCAATATATCTGACTGATCCGGCACCACTGCCTGAAATATACAGTGAAGCATTGAGACTTTTAAGGATAGATATTATCTTGTCTTCAGGGGAGGTCACTTCCCCGGCAAGAATTTCAGATGAAAATTTAAAAGTAACTCTGATCCCGATAGCCTCAGCAAGATAGCTTAGCATGGAGACATTCAGTTCTGAAAGTCTGTTATAAGGAGAAAGAAATACTTCAGAAAATCCTTTGCGGTATTTCTCGAAGTATTTTGCTTTTGCATAAGCAAGCTCAATTGTTTTCAGAATTTTACGTTGCCAGGGGATCGCATTATTTATATGAATTTCATTAAAATCCGATAATTCGCCTTTTGAAAGAACAGGTACAGTAATCCATGATTCTCCGTTATTTGTTTTGATTTTTACCCTGTTCCCGAAAGTCTTTCCCCTCGGAAATTGTACATCATCAAAAAAAACGAAGCAATCCACAAGGCTTATTTTATGGATATAACCCAGCCATGGCATGAAATTAGGCTGATGGATAGCTACTCTTTGCATTTTCTAAAGTGAATACAGAATTTTCAGTGCTTTACATGTAAGCAAAGTAATTAAAAAAATTTACATATTTCTCCTGACAGGCAGTATAATGTGGCAGATGTTTAAAATCAATAGTTACATTTAAGCAATGTCAATTCACCGGATATAATTAAATTTGAAGGATCAGAAACCGGTATTAATTGATTTATATACAATCGAAAATCCTGTAATGACTAAAGTCCGACAGAAGAGATTTGAAAAAACACTTCGTTTTGTTGAGAAACATTTTGGCAAAGGAGAAACGATCCTTGACCTGGGTGAGTCTAATGAATTATCGGAGTACCTCAAACACAACGGCGGTTATAAGGTTACCAGCACAAGCGGGCAGGATCTGGATGTTTATTATTCGGTTGTGACTGAATATCACAATATCACGGCTTTTGAAATATTTGAACATTTATTTGCTCCCTTTAATTTGCTGAACACTGCTAATGGGAAGTTAATAGCTTCTGTCCCGCTTAGATTATGGTTTGCTCAGGAGTACTGGAACTATAATGATAAGCATGACTGCCATTACCATGAGTTCTCCATACGTCAGCTTAACCGTCTGTTAGAAAGAACAGGCTGGACCATAAAAGATCATGAAACATGGAAATCGTATGATAAGCTACTGGGTATCAGACCTCTGCTGAGAAGAATATATCCAAGGTATTATATTGTTTACGCTGAAAAATAAAATTGTTTACGAAAAGTAACATTTATGGCGGCCCTGTTAAACTCAATTCGACGAACTTCTAAAGACACCATAGTCTATGGTCTTGGGAACATTGCCGTAAAAGTTATCGGATTCTTATTAATCCCGCTTTATACTAATCCAAAATACTTTACTGTTGATGATTTTGGGATTATTGCCCTGCTTGATATTACCGGTCTTGTCATGATATCTGTGATGGCCTCAGGTCTTCCCCAGAGCCTTATGAGATGGTACTGGGACAAAGATCATGTTAATAACCAGAAAGGAATATTCTTCATGTCGCTTGTGATCCAGCTGGTGGTAAGCCTTTTATTCTGTCTCTTTTTGTTTCCCCTCACCAGACAGCTTTCCACAGTGATCTTCAGTAACACTGACTGGAGCAGCACACTAAGGCTTCTGATACTCGCTTCTGCACTGCAGGCAGTCAATAACATAATCAATACACTGATGAGGTTGCAGTCAAAATCAGTACTATTTACAATAACCAATCTCTTCAAATTAGTTATTGTATTGGTCCTGACTATATATTTTATCATTTTCAGGCACATGGGAGTAGCCGGGATTTACCTGGCCCAGGTTATTGGAAATTTTCTGCTTATCGTGTTTGTATCAGTTTATGCCGTAAGAAACTGCAGAGTTTACCTCAACCTGCCAATATTCAAATCCATGAGCAGATATGGATTCCCCATCATGCTGGCAAATTTTGCTGCAGCTGCGCTGACAGTCATTGACAGATTTTCACTTAATTCTTTAGCTCTCCTAAAATATGTGGCGATTTACGCCCTTGCATATAAAATATCATCAGTTCTCAAGCTTGTAATAGTTGACTCAATAAAGATGGCTGTAACACCATTGGCATTACAGAAGATGAATTCTCCCGATAATAAACAATTCTACTCAAAGACTTTTCTGTACTCCTCATACGTGCTGATGCTGGGAATAATTATTATATCCCTTTTTTCATTCGAGGTGATAAAGCTTATATCCGGATCGAAGGAATACTGGAGCTCTTTTTATATAGTTCCAATGTTATCTCTGTCGATCTTCTTTTTGAATCTGAGGGAAACAAGCAGCTATGCACTGATCATAAATAAGAAATCCAGGATAATAGGTATAAATGTTGTCATTGCAAGTATTCTAAATATAGTACTTAACATCCTGCTGATCCCGAAATGGAATATCACAGGAGCCGCATTTGCAACCATTCTGACCCAGTTTTTTTACTGGCTTCTGAATTACTATTTTTCTCAGAAAGAGTATCGTATTCCCTATGAGATAAAGAAAATAGCAATCCTTTTTCTGACAGGAGGTCTTATCTCGTTTTCAGGATTACTTATGACAGAAATAGAGTTTCTCCCGAGATTTATAATTAAAACAGCCTGTTTTATGAGTTTTCCATTCCTTCTTTACTTTTTCAATTTTTATGACCCTGCTGAATTGCAGGCCATAAAAGGATTTGTTGCCAAATGGAAGAATATCAGAAAATTCAGGAAGAATCTGTCATCATTAAAAGGGATTAAAAATGACATTTGAAATAAATGGAAATTTTTCCGGTAAGAAATCTGAGCTATTTAGATAATTTTGTTTCGCAAACAGATAATTCAAAAAAGCCACATTATGGAGATCAAGAGCCATTTTAAACCTGCTATACCGCATTTTGCAGCATTGGTAGTTTTTATTGTTATCTCATTTATATATTTCTACCCTGTAATACAGGGCAAAGTACTGAAAGCCAATGACTCGATGGTCTCAAGGATAAGTTCAAAAGAGATCATGGACTTCCGTGAGAAAACGGGTAAAGAGCCATTGTGGACAAATTCGATGTTCAGCGGGATGCCGGCCTACCTGATATCAACAAAATATCCGGGAAACCTGTTTAAGAAACTGGATCTTATACTTCGTGCATTTAAGATGCCTGTCTCAGTTCTGTTCATTTCAATGTTGGGATTTTATCTTTTACTAATTGTTTTCGGAGTAAACCCATGGTTGTCAGTAATAGGATCACTTGCATACGGACTATCATCATTTACATTTCAGATACTTGCGGCGGGGCATAATACGCAGGCTATAGCACTTGCATATATGGCTCCGGTTATTGGCAGTGTATATTATGCATACAGGAAAGATGCTCTGAAGGGAGCCCTGTTCACCGCACTGTTTCTGGCACTGGAAATGGTTGCAAATCATCCGCAGATAACATATTATACTATGCTCTGCCTCCTTGTGTTTATCTTCACGGAATTCATCTATTCAGTGAAAGAAAAAACTATCCTGAAATTCCTTAAGACTTCTCTGATATTGATCGTTCCGGTAATCCTGGCTGTAGGAATAAATTTCGGATTTCTTTTTACAACATATGAATATGGGAAATACTCTATCAGGGGGAAATCGGATCTTACAATTGAAAACAAGAATGCTTCAAAAGGACTGGACCGTGACTATATGGTGCAGTGGAGCTATGGGATCGGAGAAACCATGAATCTCCTCATCCCAAATTTTAAAGGAGGATCCAGCTCTCCTTTTGACAGGGATTCTGAGACTGTGAAAGTATTAAGGCAGAATAATGCAGCTTCGGAAGCCGATCGGGTACCGAAATACTGGGGCCCCCAGCCAAGCACCGAAGGACCTCATTACATAGGGGCAATAGTAATATTTCTTTTTGTACTCGGTCTGATAATAATAAAAGGCCGTGAAAAATGGTGGCTTTTAATTGCCACGATATTATCAATAATGCTTGCGTGGGGAAAGAATTTCATGCCATTTACAAATCTTTTTATTGACTTTTTCCCGGGGTATAATAAATTCAGGGCAGTAACAATGATACTTGTGATAGCTCAGTTTTGCATTCCTCTTCTGGGGATACTTGCATTAAGAGATATCCTCACAGGTAAGATTGCTAAAAAAGAGCTTCTTAAAGGCCTTAAATTAGCTACAGCAATTACCGGAGGCGTTGTACTGCTAGTAATCCTTTTTCCGGGGATCGCCGGTTCTTTTCTCAATGACTACGAAAATGGATATCCGGACTGGCTTAAGAGCGCACTGATAACGGACAGGAAAGACCTGCTTATGTCAGATGGATTCAGATCGCTTGTCTTCATCCTGCTTTCATCAGCTGCTATTTTCGGATTTGCATATGAAAAGCTTCATAAAAAATATTTGCTGCTTATAATCGGAGTACTTATTCTGATCGATCTTTGGTCCGCTGACAAAAGATATCTGAATGCCGACCGGTTTGAAAGGCCTTCTGTTATACAAAAAACATTTACCCCGACGTTTGCTGATGAGGTAATCCTGAATGATCATTCCTATAACAGGGTCTTAAATCTTGCAGCTTCACCTTTCAATGACAATACTCCAACTTCTTACTTTCATAAATCAATCGGCGGGTACCATGGAGCAAAACTCCGGAGGTACCAGGAATTTATTGACTCTTTAATTTTACGGGATATTAACCTCTTTGTGACGGTTTATCAAAAAACAAATACGATCGATGCTCTTGCAACTGTATTCACCAACGCATCTGCTCTTAATATGCTGAATACAAAATATGTAATTCTTGATCAGAATGCCCCGCCATTGATAAATCCTAACTCTCTCGGGAATGCATGGTTTATTGAAAAACCAGTTCTTGTAAGGAACGCGAATGAGGAAATAATAACCCTGAACAAAATTAATCCGGCATCTGAAGCTGTAATAGATGAGGTCTTCAAAGACCAGATAACCGGATCTTCATACAAGACGGCTGAAGGTGATACAATTGAACTTGTTTCATACCAGCCCAATGAATTGTTATATAAATATTCTGCTCAGTCCGACCAACTGGTTGTTTTTTCCGAGATCTATTACCCTGCCGGATGGAAATGCTATATTGACGGCAACGAGACTGATTATTTCAGGGCAAATTACGTACTGAGGGCAATGTGTGTGCCGGGAGGAAACCATGAAATAAAGTTCGTTTTTGAACCTGCCTCATATTTCACCGGCAATAAAGTATCGCTGGCCAGTTCAATTGTCTTAATTCTTCTTTTGGCCGGGGCTCTTGTTTTTGAACTAAAGAAAAGATAAGCTCAGAAATTTATGGTTCATTATTATAATTGTCCACTGTGCTTCTCTGAGAATACAGGGAAATATTTACCGATAACAGATCATTTTCTTAGTAAGGAGACATTCGATCTGTTTAAATGTTCCGACTGCAATTTTATTTTTACCCAGGATCATCCTGATGAAAAGGATGCCGGGCACTATTATGAATCAAAGGATTATTTGTCGCATAACAATACGGCAAATGGTTTTATAGATATCCTGTACAGGTTATCCAGGAATGCAATGCTGAACAGGAAATGGCGGACCATTAGGCAATTTACGGGATTGGATAAAGGGAATCTGCTTGATATTGGTGCAGGATCAGGACACTTTGCATCTTTCATGAAAGAGAAAGGATGGATCGTAAAAGGGATTGAGATCAATGATAATGTTCGTGAAGCTTCTGCATCACGTTTTGGACTGGATGTAATATCCCCCGGACAAATAACAACTTTACCGGCTGGACATTTTGATTGTATTACTTTATGGCATGTTCTTGAGCATCTGCAGGATCCTTTTAAATATGCATCGGAAATCAAACGTCTGTTGAGACCAGGAGGATCCTGTATTGTAGCTTTGCCAAACTGCAAATCTTATGATGCACAGTATTACAAGGATTTCTGGGCTGCTTATGATGTCCCAAGGCATCTCTGGCATTTCACGCCACAGACATTTAGAAAATTTACAGAAAAAACAGGTCTCATCCTCAAAGAGATAAAGGCATTGCCTCTTGATGTATTTTATATATCCTCACTCAGCGAAAAATATAAAGTGTCAAAATTACACTTTATTTCAGGGATGATCAAAGGTCTCTGGTTTGCAGCTTTATCATTATTCAGAAAAGAGGGAAGTAGCTCGCT
This sequence comes from uncultured Bacteroidota bacterium, assembly GCA_963843415.1. Taxonomy (GTDB): domain Bacteria; phylum Bacteroidota; class Bacteroidia; order Bacteroidales; family VadinHA17; genus LD21. Next base: position 17,014 of record CAWJKD010000006.1, on the reverse strand, counting down.
CATTTATCTGCTCAAAAAATAAAATCCCGATAATCTGAATTATCCTTATTTATTATTCAATCCACTCCCTTGGGGAAAAACAGATTAGTACCTGTCCAGCCAGCGATATCTCCTGGCACTGTCACCAAATTTCAGAGCCATTGTGAATTCATGGGTCCCATAGGTAACCCTTTGAATTTCCTGGAGTGTAAAATCGAAAGCGTAGCCAATGAAGATATTTGTATACTTCACTCCTACGTTTGCTATTATTGCTCCACTGGTTCTGTAAGCCAGACCAGTCCAGAATGACTGATTATAATTAAAGGTTAATCCGATATCAGCCTGAGGACGAAGCTGTTCCGACATCATAAATAGAAATGACGGTTGAAGCTCCATTTGTGCTTTCATATCAAAATTATAAGAACCAAACAGATAATAGTGCCTGTAGAGTTTGAAATTCTTATAAGCATCGTCCCCCATCTTTGCAGACGCTTCGAAGAGCTGATCGGCTGAAAAACCAACGCTGAATCTTGGATTCAGGAGATAAACACCAAAGGTCGCATCAGGTACAAATATTCCCCGGCGCAGCTCATTATTCAGCCATGGTTCATTTGGATCTTCAAAGTCAATCTGTTGTTCATCAATCTTATAATGATACCCTGTAAATGCAAGGCCCAATGAGAGTTGAGTAGTATTCCTCAGCCACATATGATATGAATATGAAACCTGCAACCCTGTTCTGTGAACAAGTCCGTTCCTGTCGCTGAAAACATAACCTCCGAGTCCGACCTTTCCGTCAGTTTTTGGTCTGTAAACCTGCCTTTTTGCACTTGTCTGCTTCAATATGTAGCTTCTTTTCAGCATCCTTGTCTGAACACTGAAAGAAAAAGTTCTTGGAGCCCCGTAATAACCCAGCCATTGTTCCCTTGCAGTCAGATTGACACTTGTATATCCGTCGCTGCCGGCAACGGCAGGATTAATGAGGAATTTATTGTAAAGATACTGGCTGTAAAGAGGCAATTGCTGGCTGTCAGCAATTTTACCAATTAACAGAAACAACAATATGTACACAAGTCTTCTCACAAGATATCAAAAGTATTAATTATTCATCTTACGATTGTTATGTTGCCAATTATTGGTTTTGTCCCGTTATGTAAATCGATAATATAATGATATGAATCAATCGGAAGCTGTCTTCCTCTGCTCCTTCCATCCCATGGATCCGGATATCCTTTTTCTGACTGCCAGATGGCTTCACCCCAGCGGTTGAAAATCTGAATTTCAATTTCCGGATATAGCTCTGAAAGACCAATATTCCATACATCATTAATCAGGTCGCCGTTGGGGGAGATCGCATTTGGAATGATTAGACACATTTCATTTTGTGCCTCAACATTCACAGAATCCCTGACAGAGCAACCATTAAGATCAGAAACCGTAACTGAATACCAGCCACCAGGAATATTTGATATATCCTTTGTGGTCGAATTATCTGACCACAGGTATGAATAATCTGTTCCAACGACTCCTCCGGTAACAGTAAGCCCGATCGCACCATCCGGTTTATCAGGACAAAATGGCTGAGTAACAGCGAATTCAAGCTCAATGGAATCGGGTTCTGTCAGATAGACACTAGTGTCAGCTAAACAGCCGTTTGCATCGGTTATGATAAGGCCGTAATTACCGGCAGGAATATTTGTTCGTGTGGCAGACGTATTTCCGTCAGACCATAGATATACTACACTTCCAGCCTGATTAACTGGTGTGACCTCTATCGATCCGGTTCTTTCACCTGCACAATTAATATTAAATCCACCTGCAATACTTGAGGATAATGTCAGTATCATACTTAATTCCCCAGGTTCAGTCAGAACGACAACATCAGAAGCAGTACAAAGATTTGCATCAGTAACCAGCAGAGTGTATTGTCCGGCTTTTAGTCCAGTCAGGTCTTCTGCATTTGAAGTATATCCACCAGGACCCGTCCAGGTAAAGACGTACGGAGCCAGACCGCTCTCCATGGTGATATTTATTTCTCCGTCCGAAGAACCAAAGCAACCAATATTATATCCATTATGATCGGAAAGTCCTCGTGTAAAAGTAATTGGCGGAGGAAGATTAACACTGATGGTATCATAATATTCACAACTGTTTGCATCCATCACTACCACAGAGTAGTTATCCGGTGTAAGTCCTGATATATCCTCAGTTGTAGCTCCATTTGACCAGAGATATGTATATGGTCCCGCTCCACCGGCCACTGTCAGGTTGATCGAACCATTATTTAATCCGGGAGATGCACAGGTTATGTCTGAAGCAACCAATGATGCGGATAATACAGCAGGCTCAGTAAGAGTTGTGTCAAACAGAACCAAGCAGCCGTACAGGTCTGTGACTTCCAGATTATATGTACCAGCTGTAAGTATTAACTGGTCTTCCTGTCCTGCAACCAGACCTGATCCACCATCTGAGGCACTCCATGTATAAAGATATGATCCTTCACTTCCTCCCGAAACAGTAATATTAATTGAACCGGTACCACCATTACAATTAATGTTATACGGACCTGCGGTTGAATTTGAAAGGGCCGGTTCAATCTGCAGCGGCAGAGGTTCTGTAAGTGTAAATGCCGGCAGAGTTGATCCCGGGGGTAACTTCAAAACACATCCGTTCACATCTTTTATTTCGCATACATATGTTCCCGCTTTCAGATTTGAAATGTCTTCAGATGTTGAACTAAAGGAAGCTGAATCAGTCCAGTAATAGGTAAACTCTCCCGAGCCTCCTGTAATTGTCAGATCAATACTTCCGTCATTCCCTCCGTAACATGAGATATTGTAGGCTGAATCGACAGTATAGGACAATTTATATTCAGATAATATCATACCATCAGGTTCAGTCAGAGTAACACTATCCCATTTCACGCAATATATATCACTGCTTCTGAGATAGTAAGTGCCTGCAGGAATATTATCGAGGCGATCAAGTGTATCAGTGATACCGGCTAATTTCCCTTCATAATTAAACCATTTATATTTATACCCTCCGGGGTTGCCTCCACTGATCGAACTGATCCACACATGCCCGTCATTATAACCCCTGCAGGAAACATTGTCACCACCCGGATAGATCTGTTTGTCGAACGTTACGGCTATTTCAGGAGGTCCATAAATTTCAATTTCAGGGTAAATACCATTATAACAGTCATTTACATCTTTTATGAATAGTGTATAAATGCCTGCCGACAGGTTATTCACAGTATAGATAACATTTGTCGCAAATAATGTATCATGACTTACAGTATCTGTATGGTTTCGGACAAGCCAGAATTCATAAGGAGGAATTCCGGTTGATGAAGCATCTTCCAGGATCAGTATCCGGCCATCGTTTGCCCCGGGACATGTAGTCCCATAACCTGTGGGGTAGTTATCAACAGATAGATTCGACTGGAATTTAGCGCCTGAAATAAACAGTGGATCAATACTTTGAGTGCATTTCAGGCTGTCATATACGGTAACTGAATATAATCCGGCATATTGAATTCCAATTTCAGTGCTGTTTGCAGAAGTATAATAAATAGTATCACCAAGGAATGAAGGTCTGTGCCAATGTATACTATCAGGTTTGGATCCTCTGGACAATATTGCTGTAAGAACTCCCTCTGATCCTCCTGAACATGTGAAAGGCGTAGATAAGTACATCGTATCCAAAGGATGAGGATGTACTCTTACCTGATGAAATACTGTATCACCTGCGACACATCCTGAAAGATCATTCTTTGGCAGAATCGAAAAGTACACAGAATGAATTGTATCTCCATCATTTGTGTAGGGGAATGCCAGTATCTGTCCGGTTGCAAGATCAGTATCCGGAGTAGCGTTCCCTTCAATGCTTGTACCTCCTGTAAAGTTAATCCAGTAATCGAAACTGATATTCCCTTTTGTCATCACCGTGGGTGATTCAAGTACAATCTGCGTTGTTTCTCCATAACAGATTGCCGGTTTGAGATTAACCGGTGCGGCTCTCGGTGTCGGATTGATCCAGACCCTTATTGTATCACTGATTCCGGGACAATTCTGCACTCCCAGGATATTTGTTGTTGACGGCCTGATGATGTACATAATCATTCTGGCAGTATCGCCAGTGTTAGTGAGTGTCTCGGTAATAGCACTTGAAAGATTAAGTCCGGGATTGTCGGAGTAACCTGATACTTCCGGATATAAATTGACAACATTTACATTAAATCTCAAGCTGCCAGCACCAAAATATGGCAATGTCGGGGATGAAAGAGTATAGGTGACCGATGTATTATTACATATTGTATCACTGCTGACAGAACCGTTTACCCTTGGTGTGGGTTCAACATATATTATTATAAGAGTATCACCTCCCTGGTCACAGAAGAACCCTTCATGACCCGGCCGGTCATCTCTTATCCTCGCCTTGAAGTGATAAATGACCTCCTGTACACTGTTCGTCGGGTTGATTAGCTGGTCGGTGATATCTACTCCTGCATCATACTCTCCATCAGCCTGTACATTAAGTACTCCTCCTACATTGGTCGTCGTAAGCTGGTAGACCTTCGTTGTGCCGCCCGATACATTACCGTTCAGATCATTCACCGTGATATTGATCGTCGTCGAATCACATACTATCGTATCGGCTATACTTACACTCAACTTAGGTGTCGGCTGTACATAAACAGTGATCGATGTGTCGCCTCCCTGGTCACAGAAGAACCCTGCATGACCCGGCCGGTCATCCCGTATCCTCGCCTTGAAGTGATAGATGACCTCCTGTACACTGTTTGTCGGGTTGATAAGCTGATCCGTGATATCGGTCCCTGACGGGTATTCTCCATCTGCCTGTACATTAAGTACTCCTCCTACATTGGTCGTCGTAAGCTGGTAGACCTTCGTTGTGCCGCCCGATACATTACCGTTCAGATCATTCACCGTGATATTGATCGTCGTCGAATCACATACTATCGTATCGGCTATACTTACGCTCAACTTAGGTGTCGGCTGTACATAAACAGTAATTGACGTATCGCCTCCCTGGTCACAGAAGAACCCTGCATGACCCGGCCGGTCATCTCTTATCCTCGCCTTGAAGTGATAGATGACCTCCTGTACACTGTTTGTCGGGTTGATTAGCTGGTCGGTGATATCGGTCCCTGACGGGTATTCTCCATCTGCCTGTACATTAAGTACTCCTCCTACATTGGTCGTCGTAAGCTGGTAGACCTTCGTTGTGCCGCCCGATACATTACCGTTCAGATCATTCACCGTGATATTGATCGTCGTCGAATCACATACTATCGTATCAGCTATACTTACACTCAACTTAGGTGTCGGCTGTACATATACAGTGATCGATGTGTCGCCTCCCTGGTCACAGAAGAACCCTGCATGACCCGGCCGGTCATCCCGTATCCTCGCCTTGAAGTGATAGATGACCTCCTGTACACTGTTTGTCGGATTGATTAGCTGGTCGGTGATATCTACTCCTGCATCATACTCTCCATCAGCCTGTACATTAAGAACTCCTCCTACATTGGTCGTCGTAAGCTGGTAGACCTTCGTTGTGCCGCCCGATACATTACCGTTCAGATCATTCACCGTGATATTGATCGTCGTCGAATCACATACTATCGTATCGGCTATACTTACGCTCAACTTAGGTGTCGGCTGTACATAAACAGTGATCGACGTGTCGCCTCCCTGGTCACAGAAGAACCCTGCATGACCCGGCCGGTCATCTCTTATCCTCGCCTTGAAGTGATAGATGACCTCCTGTACACTGTTTGTCGGATTGATTAGCTGGTCGGTGATATCTACTCCTGCATCATACTCTCCATCAGCCTGTACATTAAGTACTCCTCCTGTATTGGTCGTCGTAAGCTGGTAGACCTTCGTTGTGCCGCCCGATACATTACCGTTCAGATCATTCACCGTGATATTGATCGTCGTCGAATCACATACTATCGTATCGGCTATACTTACACTCAACTTAGGTGTCGGCTGTACATATACAGTGATCGACGTGTCACCGCCCTGGTCACAGAAGAACCCTTCATGACCCGGTCTCATATCCCTGATCCTTGCCTTGAAGTGATAGATGACTTCCTGTACACTGTTTGTCGGGTTGATAAGCTGATCTTCTATATCAGTACCTGACGGGTATTCTCCATCTGGCTGTACATTAAGAACTCCTCCAACGTTTGTCGTTGTAAGTTGGTAAACCTTCGTCGTGCTTCCATGTACCGGTCCGTTAAGATCAGTGACATCTATGGTGATTGTTGTTGAGTCACAGACTATCGTGTCGGCTATACTTACACTAAGCCTTGGTGTCGGTTGTACATAAACCGTAATTGCCGTATCGCCTCCCTGGTCACAGAAGAACCCTTCATGACCCGGCCTTATATCCTTGATCCTTGCCTTGAAGTGATAGATGACTTCCTGTACACTGCTTGTCAGATTGATAAGCTGATCCGTGATATCGGTCCCTGCAGGGTATTCTCCATCTGCCTGTACATTAAGAACTCCTCCAACGTTTGTCGTTGTAAGTTGGTAAACCTTCGTCGTGCTTCCATGTACCGGTCCGTTAAGATCAGTGACATCTATGGTGATTGTTGTTGAGTCACAGACTATCGTGTCGGCTATACTTACACTAAGCCTTGGTGTCGGTTGTACATAAACCGTAATTGCCGTATCGCCTCCCTGGTCACAGAAGAACCCTTCATGACCCGGCCTTATATCCTTGATCCTTGCCTTGAAGTGATAGATGACTTCCTGTACACTGCTTGTCAGATTGATAAGCTGATCCGTGATATCGGTCCCTGCAGGGTATTCTCCATCTGCCTGTACATTAAGAACTCCTCCAACGTTTGTCGTTGTAAGTTGGTAAACCTTCGTCGTGCTTCCATGTACCGGTCCGTTAAGATCAGTGACATCTATGGTGATTGTTGTTGAGTCACAGACTATCGTGTCGGCTATACTTACACTAAGCCTTGGTGTCGGTTGTACATAAACCGTAATTGCCGTATCGCCTCCCTGGTCACAGAAGAACCCTTCATGACCCGGCCTCATATCCTTGATCCTTGCCTTGAAGTGATAGATGACTTCCTGTACACTGCTTGTCGGGTTAATAAGCTGATCTTCGTGATATCCGTACCTGAAGCGTATTCGCCATCGGTCTGTACTCCCAGTACTCCTCCAACGTTTGTCGTCGTAAGCTGGTAGACCTTCGTCGTTCCTCCAGATACAGGTCCGTTGAGATCATTGACTGTCATATGGTGATTGTTGTTGAGTCACAGACTATCGTATCCGCTATACTGACACTAAGCCTTGGTGTCGGTTGGACATAAACAGTAATTGCCGTATCGCCGCCCTGGTCACAGAAGAACCCTTCATGACCCGGCCTCATATCCTTGATCCTTGCCTTGAAGTGATAGATGACTTCCTGTACACTGTTTGTTGGGTTGATAAGCTGATCTTCTATATCTGTACCTGAAGCATATTCGCCATCGGTCTGTACTCCCAGTATTCCTCCAACGTTTGTCGTCGTAAGCTGGTAGACCTTCGTCGTTCCTCCGGATACATTTCCGTTGAGATCATTGACTGTAATATTGATTGTTGTTGAGTCACAGACTATCGTATCCGCTATACTGACACTAAGCCTTGGTGTAGGTTGTACATAAACAGTAATTGCCGTATCACCGCCCTGGTCACAGAAGAACCCTTCATGACCCGGCCTCATATCCTTGATCCTTGCCTTGAAGTGATAGATGACTTCCTGTACACTGTTTGTCGGGTTGATAAGCTGATCTGTGATATCTGTTCCTGCAGCATATTCGCCATCGGTCTGTACTCCTGTTACTCCTCCAACGTTTGTCGTTGTAAGCTGGTAAACCTTCGTTGTGCCGCCCGATACATTACCGTTCAGATCATTCACCGTGATATTGATTGTCGTTGAGTCACAGACTATCGTATCGGCTATACTTACACTCAACTTAGGTGTCGGTTGTACATAAACAGTGATCGACGTGTCACCGCCCTGGTCACAGAAGAACCCTGCATGACCCGGCCGGTCATCTCTTATCCTCGCCTTGAAGTGATAGATGACCTCCTGTACACTGCTTGTCGGGTTGATAAGCTGATCCGTGATATCGGTCCCTGACGGGTATTCTCCATCTGCCTGTACATTAAGTACTCCTCCTACATTGGTCGTCGTAAGCTGGTAGACCTTCGTTGTGCCGCCCGATACATTACCGTTCAGATCATTCACCGTGATATTGATCGTCGTCGAATCACATACTATCGTATCGGCTATACTTACGCTCAACTTAGGTGTCGGCTGTACATAAACAGTAATTGCCGTATCGCCTCCCTGGTCACAGAAGAACCCTGCATGACCCGGCCTCATCTCCTTGATCCTCGCCTTGAAGTGATAGATGACTTCCTGTACACTGCTTGTCGGGTTGATAAGCTGATCCGTGATATCGGTCCCTGACGGGTATTCTCCATCTGCCTGTACATTAAGTACTCCTCCTACATTGGTCGTCGTAAGCTGGTAGACCTTCGTTGTGCCGCCCGATACATTACCGTTCAGATCATTCACCGTGATATTGATCGTCGTCGAATCACATACTATCGTATCGGCTATACTTACACTCAACTTAGGTGTCGGTTGTACATATATAGTAACTATTTCTGCCGGACCATCATTGCATCCCAATGGACTGACAGGTGAGATTTTATAGGTTACAGTCTGTACACTATTGGTTGGATTGATGAGATTATCTGTAATAATATAATCGCTTGGCAAACCAGAATCATTTGGCGTAAATCCTGTTACACCGCCGGTTGCAGTAGCAGTATATTTAAATGAGATCAAACCGCTAGTAAATATGCTGGGACTCTGGAGAAGAATATTTGTTGTAGCACTATCACATAATATTGTATCTGCAATAGTAACTATTATTCGTGGCGTTGGATTGACCCATACAGTATCCGATACAGGAACAAATTCGGTACAACCAAGAAGTTTTGAATTGACGGTATAAGTAACTTTTATCGGGACATCGGAAGTATTAATCAGTGTACCGTTAAGGTTATAAGGCATCTGATCTTTGGTAATAGTTAAGTCTGCAGAAGCAGTACCGCCGAGATTTCCAGGATCGGTTGAAGTAACTTTAATTTCAAAACTAAGATTTGCCGGATTGGTACTTACTATAGGACTATCAAAGACAATATCAACATTACTGCTGTCACAAATAATCTGGGAGTTAACAACTATTGTTGCAGTTGGGGTAGGTTCCACCCAGATTTTTTGAATTTGTACTGTTGAATTGCCGGCTAGATCTGTTAATGTCCATGTTCTCTCAATATATCCCGAAATATTGCAATCACCCACCCTGGAGTTATCGTCGGTGAATGTTGCATTTAACTGTGATGAAGGTGTGCAATTATCTGCTTCATCAATCGGGTAACCTGTAATTAATGTATCAGCATCGAATGAACAATCAGATGCTCTGCAGATTGTGATATCCGAGGGTACCGTAAACGTCGGTAATTCATCATCCGTAACAGTAACTGTCTGATCACAGCTTGAAGTATTGCCACTGGCATCTGTGACAATCCAGGTTACCGTTGTTGTTCCTACAGGAAACATATATGTAGCAGTATCTATCGTAATTCCGCCTATCTGTGCCACAACTTCCGATACACTACAGTTATCATTTGTAATTGGTATTCCCAGATTTGCTGTTGTCGTGCAGTTCCCTGTTCCGTCATCCGATGTTGTTGTTATAACATTACCCGGACAGGTGATCGTCGGTGATATATTATCTGTGATCGTTACTGTAAAGCTGCACGTCGTCTCGTTACCTGCTCCGTCCCTTACCGTATATGTCACATTCGTTAACCCCGTGTTGAACGTATAGGTCCCTATCTGGTTGATTCCTGTTGCCGGTGACGTTGCTGTCGTAGCTCCTGTCATTGACCATATAAGAGTCGTGACTGAACAGTTATCAGAAGTCGTCGCATTAGGTACAACAACCGAAGCTGTGCATACACCTGCATCTACATTCTGTGCAATATTACCCGGACAGGTGATCGTCGGTGATATATTATCTGTGATCGTTACTGTAAAGCTGCACGTCGTCTCGTTACCTGCTCCGTCCCTTACCGTATATGTCACATTCGTTAACCCCGTGTTGAACGTATAGGTCCCTATCTGGTTGATTCCTGTTGCCGGTGACGTTGCTGTCGTAGCTCCTGTCATTGACCATATAAGAGTCGTGACTGAACAGTTATCAGAAGTCGTCGCATTAGGTACAACAACCGAAGCTGTGCATACACCTGCATCTACATTCTGTGCAATATTACCCGGACAGGTGATCGTCGGTGATATATTATCTGTGATCGTTACTGTAAAGCTGCACGTCGTCTCGTTACCTGCTCCGTCCCTTACCGTATATGTCACATTCGTTAACCCCGTGTTGAACGTATAGGTCCCTATCTGGTTGATTCCTGTTGCCGGTGACGTTGCTGTCGTAGCTCCTGTCATTGACCATATAAGAGTCGTGACTGAACAGTTATCAGAAGTCGTCGCATTAGGTACAACAACCGAAGCTGTGCATACACCTGCATCTACATTCTGTGCAATATTACCCGGACAGGTGATCGTCGGTGATATATTATCTGTGATCGTTACTGTAAAGCTGCACGTCGTCTCGTTACCTGCTCCGTCCCTTACCGTATATGTCACATTCGTTAACCCCGTGTTGAACGTATAGGTCCCTATCTGGTTGATTCCTGTTGCCGGTGACGTTGCTGTCGTAGCTCCTGTCATTGACCATATAAGAGTCGTGACTGAACAGTTATCAGAAGTCGTCGCATTAGGTACAACAACCGAAGCTGTGCATACACCTGCATCTACATTCTGTGCAATATTACCCGGACAGGTGATCGTCGGTGATATATTATCTGTGATCGTTACTGTAAAGCTGCACGTCGTCTCGTTACCTGCTCCGTCCCTTACCGTATATGTCACATTCGTTAACCCCGTGTTGAACGTATAGGTCCCTATCTGGTTGATTCCTGTTGCCGGTGACGTTGCTGTCGTAGCTCCTGTCATTGACCATATAAGAGTCGTGACTGAACAGTTATCAGAAGTCGTCGCATTAGGTACAACAACCGAAGCTGTGCATACACCTGCATCTACATTCTGTGCAATATTACCCGGACAGGTGATCGTCGGTGATATATTATCTGTGATCGTTACTGTAAAGCTGCACGTCGTCTCGTTACCTGCTCCGTCCCTTACCGTATATGTCACATTCGTTAACCCCGTGTTGAACGTATAGGTCCCTATCTGGTTGATTCCTGTTGCCGGTGACGTTGCTGTCGTAGCTCCTGTCATTGACCATATAAGAGTCGTGACTGAACAGTTATCAGAAGTCGTCGCATTAGGTACAACAACCGAAGCTGTGCATACACCTGCATCTACATTCTGTGCAATATTACCCGGACAGGTGATCGTCGGTGATATATTATCTGTGATCGTTACTGTAAAGCTGCACGTCGTCTCGTTACCTGCTCCGTCCCTTACCGTATATGTCACATTCGTTAACCCCGTGTTGAACGTATAGGTCCCTATCTGGTTGATTCCTGTTGCCGGTGACGTTGCTGTCGTAGCTCCTGTCATTGACCATATAAGAGTCGTGACTGAACAGTTATCAGAAGTCGTCGCATTAGGTACAACAACCGAAGCTGTGCATACACCTGCATCTACATTCTGTGCAATATTACCCGGACAGGTGATCGTCGGTGATATATTATCTGTGATCGTTACTGTAAAGCTGCACGTCGTCTCGTTACCTGCTCCGTCCCTTACCGTATATGTCACATTCGTTAACCCCGTGTTGAACGTATAGGTCCCTATCTGGTTGATTCCTGTTGCCGGTGACGTTGCTGTCGTAGCTCCTGTCATTGACCATATAAGAGTCGTGACTGAACAGTTATCAGAAGTCGTCGCATTAGGTACAACAACCGAAGCTGTGCATACACCTGCATCTACATTCTGTGCAATATTACCCGGACAGGTGATCGTCGGTGATATATTATCTGTGATCGTTACTGTAAAGCTGCACGTCGTCTCGTTACCTGCTCCGTCCCTTACCGTATATGTCACATTCGTTAACCCCGTGTTGAACGTATAGGTCCCTATCTGGTTGATTCCTGTTGCCGGTGACGTTGCTGTCGTAGCTCCTGTCATTGACCATATAAGAGTCGTGACTGAACAGTTATCAGAAGTCGTCGCATTAGGTACAACAACCGAAGCTGTGCATACACCTGCATCTACATTCTGTGCAATATTACCCGGACAGGTGATCGTCGGTGATATATTATCTGTGATCGTTACTGTAAAGCTGCACGTCGTCTCGTTACCTGCTCCGTCCCTTACCGTATATGTCACATTCGTTAACCCCGTGTTGAACGTATAGGTCCCTATCTGGTTGATTCCTGTTGCCGGTGACGTTGCTGTCGTAGCTCCTGTCATTGACCATATAAGAGTCGTGACTGAACAGTTATCAGAAGTCGTCGCATTAGGTACAACAACCGAAGCTGTGCATACACCTGCATCTACATTCTGTGCAATATTACCCGGACAGGTGATCGTCGGTGATATATTATCTGTGATCGTTACTGTAAAGCTGCACGTCGTCTCGTTACCTGCTCCGTCCCTTACCGTATATGTCACATTCGTTAACCCCGTGTTGAACGTATAGGTCCCTATCTGGTTGATTCCTGTTGCCGGTGACGTTGCTGTCGTAGCTCCTGTCATTGACCATATAAGAGTCGTGACTGAACAGTTATCAGAAGTCGTCGCATTAGGTACAACAACCGAAGCTGTGCATACACCTGCATCTACATTCTGTGCAATATTACCCGGACAGGTGATCGTCGGTGATATATTATCTGTGATCGTTACTGTAAAGCTGCACGTCGTCTCGTTACCTGCTCCGTCCCTTACCGTATATGTCACATTCGTTAACCCCGTGTTGAACGTATAGGTCCCTATCTGGTTGATTCCTGTTGCCGGTGACGTTGCTGTCGTAGCTCCTGTCATTGACCATATAAGAGTCGTGACTGAACAGTTATCAGAAGTCGTCGCATTAGGTACAACAACCGAAGCTGTGCATACACCTGCATCTACATTCTGTGCAATATTACCCGGACAGGTGATCGTCGGTGATATATTATCTGTGATCGTTACTGTAAAGCTGCACGTCGTCTCGTTACCTGCTCCGTCCCTTACCGTATATGTCACATTCGTTAACCCCGTGTTGAACGTATAGGTCCCTATCTGGTTGATTCCTGTTGCCGGTGACGTTGCTGTCGTAGCTCCTGTCATTGACCATATAAGAGTCGTGACTGAACAGTTATCAGAAGTCGTCGCATTAGGTACAACAACCGAAGCTGTGCATACACCTGCATCTACATTCTGTGCAATATTACCCGGACAGGTGATCGTCGGTGATATATTATCTGTGATCGTTACTGTAAAGCTGCACGTCGTCTCGTTACCTGCTCCGTCCCTTACCGTATATGTCACATTCGTTAACCCCGTGTTGAACGTATAGGTCCCTATCTGGTTGATTCCTGTTGCCGGTGACGTTGCTGTCGTAGCTCCTGTCATTGACCATATAAGAGTCGTGACTGAACAGTTATCAGAAGTCGTCGCATTAGGTACAACAACCGAAGCTGTGCATACACCTGCATCTACATTCTGTGCAATATTACCCGGACAGGTGATCGTCGGTGATATATTATCTGTGATCGTTACTGTAAAGCTGCACGTCGTCTCGTTACCTGCTCCGTCCCTTACCGTATATGTCACATTCGTTAACCCCGTGTTGAACGTATAGGTCCCTATCTGGTTGATTCCTGTTGCCGGTGACGTTGCTGTCGTAGCTCCTGTCATTGACCATATAAGAGTCGTGACTGAACAGTTATCAGAAGTCGTCGCATTAGGTACAACAACCGAAGCTGTGCATACACCTGCATCTACATTCTGTGCAATATTACCCGGACAGGTGATCGTCGGTGATATATTATCTGTGATCGTTACTGTAAAGCTGCACGTCGTCTCGTTACCTGCTCCGTCCCTTACCGTATATGTCACATTCGTTAACCCCGTGTTGAACGTATAGGTCCCTATCTGGTTGATTCCTGTTGCCGGTGACGTTGCTGTCGTAGCTCCTGTCATTGACCATATAAGAGTCGTGACTGAACAGTTATCAGAAGTCGTCGCATTAGGTACAACAACCGAAGCTGTGCATACACCTGCATCTACATTCTGTGCAATATTACCCGGACAGGTGATCGTCGGTGATATATTATCTGTGATCGTTACTGTAAAGCTGCACGTCGTCTCGTTACCTGCTCCGTCCCTTACCGTATATGTCACATTCGTTAACCCCGTGTTGAACGTATAGGTCCCTATCTGGTTGATTCCTGTTGCCGGTGACGTTGCTGTCGTAGCTCCTGTCATTGACCATATAAGAGTCGTGACTGAACAGTTATCAGAAGTCGTCGCATTAGGTACAACAACCGAAGCTGTGCATACACCTGCATCTACATTCTGTGCAATATTACCCGGACAGGTGATCGTCGGTGATATATTATCTGTGATCGTTACTGTAAAGCTGCACGTCGTCTCGTTACCTGCTCCGTCCCTTACCGTATATGTCACATTCGTTAACCCCGTGTTGAACGTATAGGTCCCTATCTGGTTGATTCCTGTTGCCGGTGACGTTGCTGTCGTAGCTCCTGTCATTGACCATATAAGAGTCGTGACTGAACAGTTATCAGAAGTCGTCGCATTAGGTACAACAACCGAAGCTGTGCATACACCTGCATCTACATTCTGTGCAATATTACCCGGACAGGTGATCGTCGGTGATATATTATCTGTGATCGTTACTGTAAAGCTGCACGTCGTCTCGTTACCTGCTCCGTCCCTTACCGTATATGTCACATTCGTTAACCCCGTGTTGAACGTATAGGTCCCTATCTGGTTGATTCCTGTTGCCGGTGACGTTGCTGTCGTAGCTCCTGTCATTGACCATATAAGAGTCGTGACTGAACAGTTATCAGAAGTCGTCGCATTAGGTACAACAACCGAAGCTGTGCATACACCTGCATCTACATTCTGTGCAATATTACCCGGACAGGTGATCGTCGGTGATATATTATCTGTGATCGTTACTGTAAAGCTGCACGTCGTCTCGTTACCTGCTCCGTCCCTTACCGTATATGTCACATTCGTTAACCCCGTGTTGAACGTATAGGTCCCTATCTGGTTGATTCCTGTTGCCGGTGACGTTGCTGTCGTAGCTCCTGTCATTGACCATATAAGAGTCGTGACTGAACAGTTATCAGAAGTCGTCGCATTAGGTACAACAACCGAAGCTGTGCATACACCTGCATCTACATTCTGTGCAATATTACCCGGACAGGTGATCGTCGGGTCCTCATTATCCGTTACCGTTACTGTCTGTTCGCAATATGCCGTGTTACCGCTACCATCAGTTACAATCCACCTTACAGTGGTTACACCTGCCGGAAATGCATATGTAGCCGGATTTATTGTAATTCCTCCAACCTGAGCTACAACACTTGACACAGAACAGTTATCTCCTGTTACCGGTGCTCCAAGAACTGCTGTTGTTGTGCAGTTTCCTGTTCCATCAGCCGATGTGACCGTAATAACATTAACGGGACAGGTAATTGTGGGTACTGTTACATCCACAATACTCACATTTACATTTACTGTCGATGAACACAATGTTGCATCAATAGTTTCGGTTACTGAAACCGTTCCTGCCGGACCCGGTCCCCAATCTACCGATATCTCATGAGTACCATCACCTGTGAAACCAACAGCACCGGTCACATTCCAGTCGTACGAATGTCCGATGATATCAGGAGTACTATATATTTCATCAGCCACATCCGGACAAATGCTTAAGTCACCACTTATGGACGGTGAAGGTCTTGGATTTATAATAAGAGATGCAGAATTGCTCTGTCTTGAATTACCATTTTTGTCTGTAACGATGCAATAATAGTTACCAATATCACCAGCGACAACTGATGAAATTGTCAGGTTTTGGGAGGCCGTTCCTCCAAAATGTCCGTCATCTGTCAGCAGTGTTGCAGGTGCTTTATACCACTGATATGTCAACGGTGCTGCTCCGGTTGCTGTTACTGAGAATCCTGTATTGGATCCCTCACATACAGTCTGGCTGACAGGCTGTGAAATAATTTTTGGAGCCGGTCTTCCTGCGCCAAACTGAGTTCCTCCTGCAGCACCCGAGATTCCATCTAGTGAATTTCTTCTTAGTAATGATCCTGATGCATCGGCATGTCCGCCATCCAGTGTCCATAGTCCCGTTCCGGTACGCTTAATAACCCTGGTCCCGGCATTAATCGGATAGGGACCAAATCCTGTTGCATCAAGGGTCAATCTGTAATCTGAGGATGTCAGAGAATTCCTAGCCTGAGCTGTCCAGTAACCTGTAGTGTACTGATCAGTTATTTCGGTTCCGTCTCCGTCGGTTAACGGAAGTCCCGAATTCCCCGGATCGCCTGCAATATACTGAACAAGGATTGATCCTGCTACCAGGTTCTGGAATCTCATGGTTAAAGAGTGAATTTGTCCTGAGACACCAACAGGAAACAAATAATCCTGACCTGTCTGGTTTATATATCTTTCGAAGTTGCCAATTATAATACCTGATGCATAACTTAATGATGATGCAGCGTAGTTTACAAGTATCAGCGTATTAGTTCCTGTTGAAATATTGCCGGATGTCATTGTAAGGGTACCATCGACTGTTGTATTTCCGAGCAGGTTTTTTATTCCTCCCCCGGAAGTTATAAGATTATAGTAAGTAGCAGCCCTAAGATCCTGAGCAGCTGAACTGGTATAGTTTACTGTATTTGAATTAGTGTTGACACTA
>CAWJKD010000005.1:0-750613 GCA_963843415.1 uncultured Bacteroidota bacterium | reverse complement strand
GGGGGGCAACGAGATCTCGCCGGCCATGTTCGACCTGGCCACGGGGAAGCTGCTGAACGCGGTGAAGCCGGATGGGCGGCCGCGCGCGAATCGGGGCTCGGAGCTGATGGTGTTCAGGGAGAAGTACGTGCTGTCGGGCGGAAGACCGCTGTATGGGCCGACGGACCGCATGATCTACGGCGGGGCTACCGGATCGACGGGATCGGAGAGGAGCCTTATGCTTTTGCCGCTACGTTCCCCCTGCGTTCGACGACAAGACGTTCGTCTGCATGAACGACACTCGTGGTCCCATCTGCTGCGACGCGGAGAAAGTCGAAGCGCTCCATGCCGGCTCCGGAGGGCGAACGCCGGTGGTCGCGGGATCGAGCTACGCGATCAACCGCGTGGACCCGGCGGGGAAGCGCTGGGAAGACCGGAAGACGCTGGGCGGCGCCGTGGCACTGGCACTGACCTCCAACATGGCGGTGGCGGCTGCCAATGTGCCGCCCCGGGAAGGGAAAGCCAGTGCTTGTGGCGTTCGACCTGAAGGACGGCAGCGTGGTGTGGCAGCAGGACCTGCCCGGCCGGCCGCTCCTCGGGGGTCTGGCCGTGGACGGCGAGGGGCGCGTGATCGTGTCCGCTGGCAGGCGGGGGCGTTGTGTGCTACGGAGCGCCGGCGCGCTGACGGAGGAAAGGCGGCGAAGCCCCAGTCAGGTCACCCTCAAGGAGACGGAGATGACGCGCGTTCTGACGGCGCTCGTGTGCGTTCTTGCGGCGGCGACGCTGGATTCCATACGTGTTGCGGACAGACCGCGCCGGAGTCCGTGGCGCTGATCGATTTCGACCGAGGTCAGAGGCCCGACGACACCAGTAACGTCAGCCTCGCGCTCGTCGACGGCAAGACGCAGTACGAAGGCGGATACAGCCTGAAAGTGCGGGCGACCGACCGCCCCGTGGGCCGGCGCGATCTTCCTCGAGCCGGCGGACTGGTCGTCCTTCAAGCGGGTCGCGTTCACAGTCTTCAATACCGGACAAGGAGGTCCCGCTCAATTTCGTCGTGCGCACGCAGGCGGCTGACGGTAAAGAGAGTGTCACCGCGCAGTGCCCGTCACGTGTCCAAGGGATTCTCAGAGCCGCAACTGACAGACGCGGGATTCAAGGACGATTCCGGCGAGGGGCGGGCGATGAACCTCGCGAAAGTCATCAGTGGAACTTCAGCTTCGAGGCCGCGACGAAGAAGTCGGTGTTCATCAGCAACCTGCGACTGGAGTCGGCGAGAAGGGCTGCGGCAAGACACGACCGGCCCCTGCGACAACGGCCCTCATCGACTTCCTCCAGGCCGCTCCCCCGAAGCCGCAGGGACTGAGCGTCGAAGTCGTCGCGGCGGAGGGCGGAAGGACTGGATACTGACAGAGCCGGGGACCCTCGTTCGCCTTTCAGCCCGCGCTGGGCAACTGGATGGGCTGCACACGCTCCTCATCGTCGTCGACAATCCTCTCGAGGACTTCGTTAAGGGCCACCTCACGGTCGCCGACTCGCAGACGCCAGCTGCGCCACGATGTACACGCGCACGTTCCTCCTGAAGCCCGGTGAGAACTTCGTCCGCGTCAATCTCGCCGGCCTGACCGCGACGGACCAGAAGAAGGTCATCGGCATGGGAGACCTGCGCGAACTGCAGTTGCGCTTCGAGACGCCGAAGGACCGGTCGGTCACGATCACCGCCTTCAAAGCCATGCGCGAGAAGGTGCAGAACATGATCCTCGTCGACTTCGACGCCGGCGACATGGCGAGCGACTGCGGCCCCGACGTGAAGGTCGGCCTCGCGCCCGGCCACACGACGTACCCTGGTGGCTTCAGCCTGAAGCTGCTGGTCGCGGCCGCTACGGCTGGGCCGGCGTCTACGGCGAAACGCGAGCGAATTGGGAGGCCTGGGACCGCGTCGCCTTCGACGTCGAAAACACCAACGACAAGCCCGTGGCCGGCGCGTGGGTGATGAAGAACAAGATGACCGCCGCGACGCCGCCCCTGCGAAGCGACCAAGTCTACCTGAACCGCCCGGCCTGCACTCCTATTACATCCCAATCCAGACGTGAAGGCGCGCATCGACACGGCACCGGTCAGCCCACGGACCGCAGACATCGACCTCAGCGAGGTGTTCCAGTGGAACCTCAGCTGGCGAACACCAAGGACGTCGCGACGAGGCCGCTTTACGTCTCGAACTGGCGGCTGGAGAAGGGCCTGAAGGCTCCGGCTCGATCGGGCTGATGGAGGGCCGACCGAACCGCGCGGAGATGTCGCCCGAACTGAAGGAGCTGCGAGACACCGCGGCCGCCGCACGCGACCGCCTCGCGAAGCTCGTCGACGCCGCCGACGCGAAGGGCATCGACACCCACTACTACAAGGTCTACCTCACCTGCCGCCGAACTCGGCCTCGAGGCGCGATGGTACCTGCCGCTCCAGGAAAAGAACCGGCCGGCCTACTGCCGCTTCGTCGCGAAGTCATGCGCCGCCGCGGCCGACAAACTCCAGCACGTTCTCGACGGCAAGAGGAAGGCCCTCCACGTGCCGCCGGTACCGGACTACCGGCAGGTCAAACGCGAGGGCGGCGCGATGATCTACCAGGGCAAGCCGGTCATCCTCTTCACTCTCAGCGACGACCCGCTCTACTTCGCCCCGGGCAGATTCTACGGCGGCTGCTCCGCCGTCGGCGCGTCCCGCTACGACGTCGAGCAGACGCCCATCTATCAGCTCTACCAGAAGGACCCCGGCACGCACCGCGTCGGCTACGGCGGCTGGTGCGGCCACATCATCCGCGACATCTGGTCGATGGGCGGCGGCAAGGACCCGGTGGTCCTGTGCCTGGAGAGCCCGGCGATGCGCGAGGCGATCAAAGAGTCCATCCTCGCCAAGCTGGACGCGACGCGCGAGGCGATGAAGAAGCCCGGCGGCGAACAAGAGGACCTCGACTCGAAACTCGCCGTCTCGATGGGATACGAGTATTTCTACGTCTGCTACTGCGAGGAATCGCGGAAGATGTTCGTCGCGTGGCTCCGGGCGAAGTACGGGGCACATCGCGAAGGTGAACGCGGTGTGGGGCACGAGCCCTCGCGTCGCTCGACGACGTGCAAGCTGACTCCCCACGACCGCATCACCGAGAACCGGGCGTACATGTTCGACTGGATGGCGTTCAACATGCAGCGGGTGACCGACTACATGAAGTGGGCGAAGTCGGTGATGCGGACGAAGTTCCCGAAGGGCGCATACTGCACCTCCACGTCCTACGCGTTCTACGGCACGTTCGGCCTGAGCGGCTTCGACGTCGAGCAGCTCAACAACGAGGTGTGCGACGTGGTCCTGCAGGAGGCGCAGCAGAGCACGATCAAGACCGACCTCTTCCGGTCGTTCTGCGACGAGCCGAAGGTGACGATCGACTTCGAGTATCACGGGGACATCGAGCACCTGATGGGGCAGTTCCTGCACGGGACCTCGGCGATGGACATGTGGTGGTGGCCGGAGGTGGCGCCGGTGTCGGAGGCGGCGATCGCGGGGAGCGGGTTCTCGGGCTACGGGACGTCGGTCGGCCACAGCTACAGGATCCCGCTGGAGGACGTGGCGCTGTGCCTGCGGACGGCGCTCGACGTGCGGCGGCTGGGGCCGGTCATCCAGGGCTTCCAGTTCCCGAAGCACGAGGTGGCGATCCTCTACTCGCGGACGAGCGCGATGCAGGTGGACAAGGAGTACATCAACGCAAGCCGGACGCCCGAAGTCGCGGAGACGGAGAACGTCTTCGACGGCACCCGGGTCTGCGACGTGCCGGTGCGGTTCGTCACCGAGCGCCAGGCGATCGCGGGCGGACTCGACGGCCTGAAACTCCTCTGGGTGCCGGCCGCCGCGCACATGCCGTCGGGCGCCGTGAAGGCCCTGCTCGATTTCGCCGACGCCGGCGGCACCGTCGTCGTCACGCCCAACTCGCTCCAGTTCGACGAGTACCACCGCAAGGCGAGCACCCTCGACGACCTGGGCATCACGATCACGAAGTATCGGCGGCCGCGCGTCAAGGTGGGCGAGCCGTCGCGGGAGACGGACGAGGGCGCCGGGTTCCTTCAGGGGCTCATCGCGAAGACCACCTCCAGCGACGTGCCGAAGGAGAAGATCGCGACGCTGGACGAGGGGATCTTCAAGGGCGCGGGTCTCGCGCTCGAAGGCGCGGGCGTCTGCCAGACCCTCGAGCTCAAGGGCGCGGCCAGGCCCGTCGCGGCGTTTGCCGACGGCAAGCCGGCGATCGTCGAGATCCCGCGCGGCAAGGGACGCCTCCTCTATCTGGCCATGCCGCTCGAGACGAACAGCGTCTCCGCGCTCAACGATTTCCTCGCGCGGAAGCTCGGCGTCACGCGGCTCCTCACCGTCACCGCGCCCGACGGCCGTCGCATCCCGGGCGTCGAGGTCCGCAGCCGCTCGACCGACGCCGGCGTCGTCGCCTACGTCTGGAACCTCTCCGGCGCCGACCAGACGCTCAAGATGTCTCCGTCATTTCCCTTCTCGGCGATCGCGAACCTCACGACCGAGACGCCGCACACGGGGCTTACGATCTCCGTGCCGAACAAGGAGACCGTGTTCCTGGAGTTCCGGAAGTAGGGGCGACGCATGCGGCGCCCTGACCGTCCGGCATCGCCATCATGCCACGTCACTCGGGAAGGAGAAGACCGTGGATGCGCCGTGCAGAATTCGTCTCGCGTATTATCTGGCCGCGCTGATCGCGCTCTCATACTTCGGATTGCCGCACATCGCCTCCGGCGAGGACGGCGAGGCAACGCCGACGCTTGCGGTCCCGGAGGTCGGCGGAGCGGCGCCCAGGATCGACGGCGTCCTCGATGACCCGTTCTGGCGGCAAGGCGCATCCGGCGATTTCCGGCTTGCCGACGGAAAGGCGCCGGGCACGAAGAGCCGCTGGCTGATCGCGCGACAGGGCCGGACGCTCTACGTCGCCGCCGAGTGCCTCGCGGACGCGAAGGACCTCGCCTCGCTCAAGGGGAACGTCAAGGGGCACGACAGCCGGGAGATCTGGCAGGACGACGAGGTGGAGCTGTTCATCGATCCGTCGGGGAAGAGGCGGTCGTACTACCACATCATCATCAACTGCGCGGGGACGACGACCGACGCGTTCCGCCCGTATTTCCGCGAGGCGGACATCTGGTGGAACCCGTCCTATCAGTCGGCGGCGAAGGTGGGAGAGAAGGGCTGGGTGGCGGAGTTCTCGCTGCCGCTGGCCGTGTTCGACCGCACGAAGGAGTTCGCCGGGGAGTGGGCGTTCAACATTTTCTGCTCGCGTCAGGCCGCTCAGGAATTCGTCTTCTGGTCGCCGGTGGGGACGGACAAGCCCGACGACGTGGTCGGCACCGCGCACAAGCCGTGGAAGTTCGGCGCGATCACCGGCCTGCCCGCCGGGCCGAACCCCGACTACAAGCCCCCGACGAGCCGAGTCGTGCGCGTGGAGAAGCCGGAGCCCGGTCCGCTGCAGGGAGCGCAGGCGCCGGTCAAGCGCGCGGAGAACACGGCTGCCGCCGAGACGGTTTCGCTCACGCTGCTGGACGGGAACGCCCAGCCGCCCGCCGGGATGAAGAGCGAGTGGGTCACCATCGGCCCGGCGGAGGTCGCGCCGGATGAG
This sequence comes from uncultured Bacteroidota bacterium, assembly GCA_963843415.1. Lineage (GTDB taxonomy): Bacteria > Bacteroidota > Bacteroidia > Bacteroidales > VadinHA17 > LD21. The sequence continues at coordinate 744,969 of CAWJKD010000005.1, read as the reverse complement.
GCCGGCGTCACGGTCACGTTCCCCGCGCAGGCCGACTCGGCCGCGCTCTTCCACCTCCCCCGCGATTACGGGGTCATCTACGATCATCCCGTCTTCTCCGTGTCCTCCGATTTCTGCATCTGGGTGCCCTATAGGGAGCTTGTGGTCCAGTGCGCCAATGCGTCGGGCCGCGAGCTGAAGCTGAGCCTGGCGATCGAGGACCTCACCGCCTATTACCTCGGCGCCTACAGGACGCTCGCAAGGACGCCCGACGCGTGGCCCAAGATCGAGAAATACTGGCGGGGCCAGATGGCCGCGATCGACGTAACGCTGAAGCCGGGGGCGAACGAGTTGCGCGTGCCGCTGGGCCGCGGTTTCCGGACCCTCGATGCCCGCCGCGACATCAACCTGTACGAGATCTGGGGCGTGGGGCTCGCGTGTTCGAAACCCGACCAGCCCGCGACCGTGCGTATCGAGAAGATCCGGCTTGAAGGGGGAAAGAAAGGACAGGTCGGTCTCGCGGCCCTGTGGCCCGCGGACGCCAGGCCGCTGCCTCCCGGCGACAGAGTACCCGATCAAGCGCTACGAGGAGATGGCGAAGCTCGGCATCAACGACCCGAACGCAACCTATTGCCCGTTCAGCGGGCAACCTCTCAAGGAGGAGTATGTCGCGCCGGGAGAGGCGGCCGGAGCGCTCCGGATCTATCCGCGCTGCTACGCGGCCGTGACGCCCGAAGGGGCCGAGAGTTCCTTCCCGCACACCGCGGATTTCGAGAAGCACGTGGACTGGTTCCTCGAGGGGTGGGGGCTGCACCACTACGCGTCCACGATGTGGGAAGTGCGCGGGTTCCTCTTCTATGACCTGAACGCCATCCCGAAGGGCGCCCCTGTGAAGACCTTGCAGTTGCGCCTGCCCAGTGCGAGCTACACCGGAAAGCCTGAGAAGGGCAAGCCCTGGTGGCCGCCGATGCAGGTCTACGAGGTCCGCGACGGCCATGGCAACTGGGACTACGACGAACTTCCGACGTGGGTCACGCAGCCGCCGACGGGACGGCTGCTGGTCCAGGGCGGGCTCTATCGCTGGAACGGCGAGATCACGAAGCTCTGGAGCTACGACCTCACGGGCTATGCGCAGGAGCGCCGTGCGGGCGGAAAGACGGACGTCGGGCTGTCGCTACGCGTCATGACCTCGGGGCCCGCGTGGCCGGACCCGCATCCGCTCGGACACTGCATGAGCCTCTACGGCACCGGCGTCAAGGAGCGCGACTCGGTGCCATATCTTTACGTTGAGCTGGAGTAGTAGGAACGCGCGCGGCCCGGAAAGGGCGCGCCGCAACTCGTTCCACTCAGATGTAGGAGAGGGCCCGTGAACCCGTGGGTGCTTCGGCTCACCGATGGCACGTCCTTCTTCGTCGGCATGGCGGCCGGGGCGCTCGGACTTCTGCTTCGCCTCTGGTTCAAGGGCCGCGTTCCCCGCGCCGTCCTGACGGTCGTGGTCGCTGCCGCCGCGATCCTCGTCGCCGTCTCCGCGACTCCTCAGCCGATGTGGGCATACGCCTGCTGGTTCGGATTGCTCGTGGTTGCGTTCGTCCTGTCCGAGATGCGGCTCTCCACGCACACCGGGTCGATCCTCCGCGGGGTGGACGCTGCGGCTCTGGCTCTGTTTTCCCTCGGAATGTGCATTGCCGAACTGCCTTACCATCTCATGCCGACGATCCCGGTCTCGCGCGGGCAGACGATCTTCGTGGTCGGGGACTCCATCAGTGCGGGCATGGGGGAGAAGGAGAAGACGTGGCCGACCTGGTACTCGGCGAGACCTCCGGGCTGAAGGTCGTCAACCTCGCGCAAGCGGGAGCAACGGCCGAGGGCGCGCTCTCCCAGGCCCGGGGCATCACCGTGGAAAATGCGGTTGTCCTGGTCGAGATTGGAGGAAACGATCTCCTCGGCAACACGGACAGTGGGGCGTTCGAACATCACCTCGACAGCCTCCTCGCGGAGGTCCGGAAACGCGGAGCCCGTGCGGTGATGTTCGAACTCCCTCTCCCGCCGTTCTGCAACGCCTTCGGGCGGGCGCAAAGGGACCTGGCCGCGAAGCACGGCGTCGCGCTCATTCCCAAGAGATGCATGACCGAGGCGTTGGGAGCGAAAGGCGGAACCTTGGACGGGCTCCATCTGTCCGACGAGGGGCACGCGGTTCTCGCGAAGCGGCTTCGGACGATTCTTGTCCCGAATTGAGTGCGCGATGTCAGGAACCCGTTACGCATCGAGCCCGCGTGGCCCGACCCGCACCCGCTCGGGCATTGCATGAGCTTTTACGGCACCGGCGTCAAGGAACGGGACCTGGCGCCATACCTTTACGTTGAGCTGGAGAAGACGGCTCTTGGGGCCAACTAAGGAGGGGGCATGCGTACGTCTCGCGTCGTGCTGCCGTGGGTCGCTGCCTTCGTGCTGTCGCTCTCGGGCGTGTCGGCCGGGCAGGCGAACCTGGTCGACAACCCGTCGTTCGAAACGCTGCAGGACAAGGCCGCGCCCGTCAAGGACGCCTACAGCGCCGACTACAAGGATTCGGGCGTGGCGTTCACCGGCTGGCAGGGGACGCTCTACGAGGGCCGGTGCGAGTTCCGCGTCGGCCGCGTGGCGCACTCGGGCAACACCTCCGCCCTGCTCGTCGGGATCCTCTCGCCGAAGATGCGGCTCTTCCAGGTGCATGACCTCGAGCCCGGGCGCTACCGCATCACCGCGTACCTCCGCGGCCTCGACATCGGCAAGGGCACGTGGAACGTGACCACCGAGTTCATGTTCGACGAGCAAGTACATCCAGCTCGAGAAGAACGGCACCTTCGGCTGGACGAAGCTGACCTACGTCGCGCGAGGTCAAGGAGAAGAAGAAGGTCCTCGGTCCGTCGTTCGGCCTGTGGCCCCGGGCTACTTCTGGGTCGACGACGTGACGCTGGAGAAGGTCGGCGACGACGTGGCGCTGACGCCGAAGCCGGTGCTCGGACAAGGAGGAGGCGCCGATCGCGCCGCCGGGCAAGCTCGGCGCCGGCGCCGTCCGCTGCCCCGAGTGCGGCTACCGCAACATGCCCGCGTGGAAGACGCTGCTACGCCTGCGGCACGGCGCTCGACGGCGAAGAAGGCCGCGTTCGCCGGGCCGCCGGTCAAGCTGATCACGTCGTTCGAGGACGAGAATCCCGTTCGAGTCGGCGACGCCAGGCCGGTCGATCGTCGCGGAGCACGCCACCGACGGCAAGAAGGCGCTGCGGATCGACAAGAGCTACTGCCGCATGGACGGCCAGCAGGACTGGACGGGCTACGACTACCTCAAGGCCGACCTCTACACCGACGCCACCGACCCGATGGAGCTGTACGTCGAGATCCGCGACACGGGCACGACCGACTACTGGACCCGCGTGAACTACACGACCATCGTCCCGCCGGGCAAGAGCACGCTGATCGTCCCGATCAAGCAGCTCTACGTCGGCGAGAAGTCGCGGCCGGGCGGCCTGCTCGACCTGGCGCAGCATCACGCGCCTGGTCTTCGCCATCGGCGACAAGCCGCCGGCGCCGCTGTTCGTCGACAACGTCCGCCTGGAGCGCGACGACGCGGCCGAGAAGGTCGTCGTTCGACGGGCTCTACGCCTTCGACTTCCGCCCGGCAACACCTGCCCGGTGCATGGAGGGCTTCACGCCGATCGTCCCGGCCACGCGTCTACACCGAGGGCCGCGGGCTACGGCCTGAAGAACGCCGAAGGTCTCGGGCGCGGTCGACGCGCTCCAGCCCGACCCGCTCTACCAGGACTTCATCTGCATCAACGCGGGCGGCCTGGCCGTCGACGTGCCCAACGGCAAGTACCGCGTCTGTCGTGAACATCGACAGCCCCTCGGGTTCTGGGGCGAGTACCAGGGTACAGCAAGCGCGCCATCCTCGCCGAGGGCACAGCCCGTCGTCAACGACACGCATGGACGAGCAGAGCCGCAAGAAGCAGTACTTCCGCTTCTGGAACGTCGACGACCTGCCCGACCGACAACACCTTCGACAAGTACCAGAAGGTCTACTTCCACGAGAAGACGTTCGACGTGGACGTGACCGACGGGCAGCTCATCGTCGAGTTCCGGGGCGAGAACGAGGCGTGCGGCGTGTCGGCCGTGGTCATCTTCCCCGTCGGCAAGGCGGCCGAGGGCGAGAAGTTCCTCAAGTACGTCGAGGACCGCCGGCGGTTCCACTTCGACAACTACTTCAAGCGCGTCGCTGCACCGCCCGACGGGCGATCCGCTCGCCCCGACGGCCGCCGACACGGCGCGCGGCTTCGTCGTCTTCGCCCGCGACGTCATGAAGGACGTCTACTACAACGACACGCCGCTTCAAGACGCGAGACTCGGCAAGCCGCTGTCGGCCGACGCCTTCGCCGGCGAATACGGCGCCGATGACCGTGGCGCGTCGTGCCGCTGCAGGACCTGGGCAAGGTGACGGTGACGGCGAGCGACCTGCGCCGGCGCCGGCGGGCACGATCCCCGCCGGCGCGATCGACGTCGGCTACGTCTCCTACCGCATCACGCGCGTGACGATGGAAGGCTCGGTCTACACGATCGCGCCGCGGCTCGTCATGCCGACGAACGCGGTGGACATGCCGAAGGACGTCGACGCGGCGGTTCTGGCTGACGGTCAAGACGCCCGCCGACGCCGAAGCCGGGGCTCTACAGGGGCGCGGTCACCATCACGCCCGAGAAGGGCCGGCCGCCGAGGTGCCGGTCGAGCTCCGCGTCCGCGCGGGCACGCTCGACGCGGTCGACGTCCCGGCCGGGCCGTGGGGCTACGAGATCGCCCTACGGCGACGACGCGCGACGACTGCCTGCAGGCAAGATGCGCGAGTACGGCTTCACCGACTTCTCAGCAGCGGCCCGGTCGTCCGCGTACCGCGGCTTCAAGGACGGCAAGCCGGTGCTCGACTTCGCGCGCGGCCGACGAGCTGATGGCGACGGCGAAGGAGCTGGGCTTCATGGGCGTGGTCTTCTACGGCACGCTGGTCTGCGGCTTCAACGCCTACTTCAAGGACGCCGGCCGCGATGAAGGCCGCCGGCTTCAAGGACTACAGCGAGTTCCTCAAGGCGGTCTACACGCGACGTCCAGAAGCACGCCGAGGAGCAGGGCTGGATTCCCGTACTACGTCAACCTGGGCGACGAGCCGATCGGCGACGACGTGGCCGCGTCGGCCGAGAACGCCGAGGCGTACCGCAAGGCGTTCCCCAAGGGGCCGCCGTTCTTCACGGGCGCCACCAGCTTCGCGGGCGAGCGACGCAAGGACCCGCACTTCCGCCTGTCCAAGGCCGCTGCACATCGCCGACCTGGAACGGCCACGACGAGGCGGCGGTCAAGCTGCTCCACGAGGCCGGCAGCGACTGGGCGTTCTACAACGGCGGCAACCGCTGGACCTTCGGCGACTACATGTACAAGGCCGCCAAGCAGTTCGGCATGAAGTTCCGCATCTCCTGGCACTGGAACTGCTGCGGCGGGCGACCCGTACTACGCCCTGGACTGCCGCGAGGACGACTACGCCTGGTGCAACGCCGACGCCCGACGGCAGGCTGATCCCGTCGGTCGACTTCGAGCAGCTCGCGAGGGGCTGGACGACTACCGCCGGCTGCTGACGCTGGCGCGGCTGGCCAAGGAGAAGGCCGGCACGCCCGCGGCGCCGGCCGGCCGAGAAGCTGATCGCCGACCGCATGGCCTCCTTCAAGCTCGGCCAGCGCGACCACGACGCGCTCTTCGGCCCCGACGACTGGAACGACTTCCGCGCCAAGGTCAACGACGCCATCGAAGCGCTGAGGAAGTAGACCCCGCGAATGTGGCCGGGGGTGAAAACAGTACATCACCACGGCGGACCGGGGCTTCGGGGTGACAGCGCCCGGACCGCTGACCGCGGGGTGGGACTTTACATACCGGTGAAGGTCGAACAGCCGGTAGCATGGGTCTCAGCCGAGGAAGGTTATCGTCTTCAGGAGGTCTGCGTGGGCCGAAAAAGCATGTTTCCCGCGGCAGCGTTTCTGTTGATGCTGGGCGGCCTTGCCGGAGCGCAGACGGTCAAGATCGGGGGATTGGACGTTCCCGCCGACAGCGCGCTGGCGCGCAAGGAGCGTCCGCGGCTGCTGTTCCGCGGAAGCGACCTCGCGAAGTACAAGGCCCGCATCGCCGGGCCGATGAAGGCCGACTTCGAGCGGTTCAAGAGCTACTGGGACAAGCGGATTGCGGATCCCGGCTACCGCTGGACGGACGTTGAGATCCCCGACGGGGTGTGCCTCGGGGTGCTCTATCAGTTGACCGGCGACCGTCGCTACGCCGACGTGGTGCGCAAGCAGCCGCTGTTCAAGAGCGGCTCCCGCTTCTGGGCCCATCCCTTCACCGTCGACCTCGTCTTCGACACGCTGAGTCCCGAGGAGGTCAAGGCGCAGGCCGACCTCTTCCTCAAGAATGCGCAGGATGGCTATCGCTACCAGGCGGCGTGGGCCCTCTGGCCGGCGGTCGCTCTCTACGGCGGCGGCTCGGGTCGCGACGAGGAGATCGCCCGCTGGTTCGTCCCGGCCGTCCGCGAAGCCGAACGACAGATCGCCGAGGTCAACATCTGGGCGGCCGATCGCGGCGGCGACATGAACAGCTTCAGCTACATTGGCAACCACACAGTCATCGGACTGACCGCGGAGGTGGCGGCCCTGACGAACGCCCTCGGACGCGATGCGTGGAAGGAGTGTCTCTGGACGCGGCACATCGCCTCCTACTTCGTCTACCACTACCTTCCCTGGCGCCACGGTACGATCCATTTCGACAACACCTATGGCGTCCCGCCCGGCCCCTCGCCGCATTGGTCGGGAGATTTCAGCGGCTCCTACCTTCTGGCGGCGGCACCCGCTCGCTATCAGGACGGACTCTATCAGTGGTGGACCGACATGTTGCTCGAGAGCACGGGCAGTTCCCCCACAGCCATGGCCGGGCTCTGGGGCCGCATCCTCTTCTACGACGCGGCCGTGAAACCTCTGGGCCCGGAGAACTTCCCGCCCAGCCGATTCTTCCTCACCCGGGGCATGGCGTCGATGCGCGAGAACTGGACGAAGGACGCGACCTTCGTGCATTTCCGCTGCGGCGCGTTCGGCGGGCTGGGTGACAACCGTCACAACGCCGACAGCAACACGTTCACGATCTACAGGAATGGGATCCTCGCCCTCGACACGGGAGGTGCGCACGCATTGGATGCCGGCGCGCTGAAGTTCCGGCCGGGCGGCGACTACCACGCCGTCCTGTACACCTCCGAGACCATCGCCCACAACGGCGTCCTCGTCCATCACCCCGTCGACGACCCCTTCTGGAAGGAATACGGCAAGGCCAACACCGGGGGAGAAATCCTGCGCCGCTGGCCCGCCGAGTGGGACCGCATGCGCAAGTTCACCATGTCCGAGTTCGAGATCGCCCGCCGGGGCAAGGTCGTCGCCTGGGAGACCTCGCCCGAATATGACTACGTCTGCGGCGATGCGACGCTTGCCTATAGCCCCACCACGGTCGATTCCTTCACGCGGCAGCTCGTCTACGTCCGCCGAACTGGTCTTCGTCTACGACCGCATCGAGACCGCGCGCGACGGCTGCCGCAGCACCTGGCTCCTGCACGCCGCGGACCGTCCGACAGCCGACGGCGAGGAGAAGCTCGACCCGCGCATTCATCCCGACGGGCATTTCCTCTGGGACCGGGCCGACCGTCGCCATCACCGACGAGCAGATGGGCGGACGCTGTTCTGCCGGATGCTGCTTCCCGAAAAGCGCGACTTCTGGCTCCTCGGCGGCGAGAACCACGAATTCGAACTGCCGGACGGGCAACGTCGGCCCCACCCAGCAGACCTACGCCCTTGGCGCCGACGCTCCGGCGATCCGCGAAGCCCGCGCCGAGGGCGTGGGCCTGCGAGGCTGGCGGATCGAGGTGGAAGACCGACCGGTCGCGCTCGGTGCGATTCCTGCACGTGTTCGAGACGTGCGACCGCGGCCAGGCGAAGATGGCTCCTTGCGAACTGGTCCGCCGGGGCGAAACGGCGGGGTGCGCAAGGCAACGATGACCGGCGAGACCGTGGAAGTCGTCTTCCGCGACCGCGGCAACATCGGCGGACGCGTCGCCATCACCCGCGCGGGCAAGAGCAGCACGGACCGCGACCTGGCCGCACGCGTCGAAGACAACTACGATCGCTGGAAAGGCTTCCCGGACTACCGGCAATGGACGACCGATCCGCTTCGCCGCTCCGTTGTCCTGGGGCGGAATCCGTGACGTCGACACGCATTGTGCTCCGGTGGGAAGCCTGACCTCCACCACCTTGGGGCCGAATCCCCACGGAACCATCGGTCCACAGCCGGCTCAATCCTCTGTAACCATTCCGCGTTGTCTGCTACCATATAGAATGCGTGCAGGCGGCAAGCCGGGAGCTTCCTGCACACCCGCAGCCCGAGGCTGCCCGCATTGCCCGGTCATGGGGTCGACTCCGAGAAAGGGGATTGCCCGTGAGACATGCCGCGTGTGCTATTGGGATCGCGCTGAGTGTCCTCGTCGTTTTCGGTGACACGGCATCGGCCGCGGATGCGCCTCGGGCGTGGGGCTGGCGGGGCGACGGGACGGGCGCTTCCCGACGCCAATCCGCCGACGAAGTGGGGCCGGACGTCGGCCACGCTGAAGGGCCTGACCAGCCAGGCCGACAAGCCCAAGGGTGACGAGCCCGGGCACAACCCGGCCGTCCTGGGCAACATCCCCGAGTGGCTGGTGCTCGGCCCGATCGCCTACGACGCCGAGGCCGCGCGGAAGGAACTGCTGGCCAAGGAATTCGTCCCGAACGAGGCGGCGATGAGCCCGACGCCGGGCGACAAGGCCGGCGGCGTCGAGTGGCAGAAGGTCCCGTCGACCGGCTCGCTGCTGGACCTCAACCTCCACTACAAGGACATGTCGGCGAAGGTCTTCTACGCGCACGCGTGGCTGCACTCCAAGGACGGCGGCCGGGTCCTGCTCCGCCTCATGGGGCCGACCTGCCGGTTCTGGCTCAACGGCAAGGACGTCCTGAGCATGGAGAGAAGACCTGCACCACGTGGACAAGGAGGTGGAGCTCAAGAAGGGCTGGAACAGCCTGCTGGTGAAGGTCTTCACCACGCGGCGGAAGGACGACTGGGCCGATCCCCACTACAACAGCCCGCAGGACTCGGGCGTACTTCCAGGTGGTCATGTGGGGCCGGTCGGACGGCGAGAAGTACGAGTCGAAGAACATCCTGTGGGAGGCGCCGCTGCCGCAGGCGCCGCGGTTCAGCGTCGCCCAGCCGCTGGTCGTGGGCGACCGCGTCATCGTCAACGCCGACCCGTCGTTCGTGATCTGCTACGACAAGAAGACGGGCAAGCGCCTGTGGATCGACTACTGCGGCCACTACGAGTTCGTCACCGACGCGGAGCGCAAGGCCAACCCCGAGCTGTTCAAGCAGATCGACCCGAAGGCGAAGCGGATCAAGGAGATCGCCGCGTCCTGGCACGGGCACGCTGAACGAGGACGGCGAACTGCACGGGCCTCGTGGCAGACGTGACGCGGCTGATGAAGCAGGTCGACGAGAAGAAGTACGCCGGCGTGGCCCCGCGCCAGGAGGCCGGCTGGGGCGGGATGACGTCCTGTCACCGACGGGAAGTTCGTCTACACGTGGTTCGCCGACGGCGTGGCCGTCTGCCACGACCTCGACGGCAAGCGGAAGTGGATGACCCTGGAGAACCAGGGCGGTCGAAGGAGGGCACGATCAGCCACGGCTACCACGTCTCGCCGATCCTGACCGACAGCGAGTTCGTCGTCTCCGATCAGACGACGGCCTTCGACAAGCGAGACGGGCAAGGTCCTCTGGAAGATCCCGACGAAGACGTAGGGCTGGCCGCCGGTCGACCCGGCCGAGCCGAGGACGGTCGAGGGGCGTCAACTACGTCAACTACGAGCACATCGGCCTCTACAAGCCGGGCGTGGGGTTCTTCCCGTGGTCCACTGCACCCTCGTCGGAAAGCAAGGGTACGTCACGGACTCCTACAGGACGGGTCGTTCTCGGAGTTCACCATTCCCGAGGCGATCACGGCGGACACGAAGCTCGACCCGTAGAGCACGTCGAGATGAACAAGGACAAGGAGCGGGACGCTGATCACGCCCGGGTCGTGGTCGGCGGCGCTCGTCGTCGCCAACGCGCTGGTCCACGACGGCCTGATCTACACCGTGGCGATGGGCGGGCCGCTGCGCGTGTACGACCAGAGACGCTGGAGCCTCGTGCTACAGCGTCCGGCTGGACATGAACACGATCATGTTCGCCTATCCGTATCCGCACGGGTCGGGCGTATGCGCGAGCCCGGCGCTGGGGGGCAAGAACATCTACATCTTCGGCAACGGCGGGCACTCGATGGTCATCAAGCCCGGCCGCAAGTTCGAGGTCGTCGCCGAGAACCGCATCGAGCGGCTGATGCCCGGGCGCTACCAGGGCGGGCTGGCCGTCCCGTCGGACAAGGGGTTCCACCCCGAGTGCACGGCCAGCTCGCCGATCTTCGACGGCGACCGCATCTACTACCAGGCCGAAGGGTACCTCTACTGCATCGGAAGACCGTAGCGCATTCCTTCAACATTGGAGTGAGGAGTGAACCGGACACTGAAGATAGCGTTGATGATGGCGACGTTGACCGTGGCGTTGGCGGGCATGGACGCATCCGTTGGCGACCGGAGCCGGTCAGATGCCGCCGAGCCCGCCACGACCCGCCCGGCGAAAGCGACCGGACGCGATTTCTACGTGTCCAACAAGCCCGGCTCGGGCGCCGGGACGAAGGACGACCCCTTCGGCATGGCGGACCTGCCCGGGCCGGACGACAAGCTCACCCGGCCCTCGAGGTCCTCCAGCCGGGCGACACGCTCTGGTTCAAGGGCGGCGAGTACGCCTTCCAGACCGCGCCCGGCAAGCAGTTCTACTACCTGGGGCTACCTCCGCCCGGCCCGGCCGGCGAGCCGGGCAAGCCGATCTCGTTCCGGGCCTGCCCGGGCGAGACGGTGGCGCTCAGCGTCGCCGAGGGCGGGCAGCCGCTCCTCGGCAATGCACGTCGGCACCGCTCGACTACGTCCGGTACGAGGGCTTCGTCGTCAACGGCAGCATCGACCGGATCGCCGGCAAGGGGGCCGAGGTCGCCTACTGCGAGGTGATCGGCGAGTACGTCGACACGGCCGACAACCACGACGGCATCCGCATCGAGCACGCCGACGGCGCGTGGATCCACCACAACATCATCCACGGCGGTCAAGGGCAAGTCCGGCAACAGCTGCGGGATCAAGGTCTACAAGTCGGAGAACCTGATCGTCGAGGACAACTACGTCTACGACAACACGCGGCGGCCTTCGACAAGGACTCGGGGACCAACAACACCTACCGACGCAACTTCCTCACGGGCAACGACGAGGACGCCTTCCACGGCAACAACCAGGGCAAGTACATGAAGGTCAGCATCTACGACAACGTGATCGACGGCGGCGTGGCCCTGGGGTACCTCGTGGACGGCACGGAGGTCCACGACAACCTGATCCGCGGCGACGTGCTGGCCGGGCACTGGGCGGGGGAGCTGTGGAACACCCACCTGTGGAACAACATCGTCATCGCCTCGGGCAAGGAAGTCACCGCCTACAACGAGTCGAAGAACGCGTTCGTCAACGACGGCGAGCGCCGGCACCTGCGCTACATGGACTACAACGTCTACACCGCCCCGCCGCGGTACCGCTTCGGCGGACGCAGGCCTTCACCCTCGAGGAGATGCAGGGCCAAGGGGTTCGAGCAGCACTCGCAGATGGTGAAGGCCGCCACGGACATCTTCGAGGACCAGAAGTCGTACCGGCTCCTGGACCGGTGGAAGAAGGCGGGCCGGGACGGCGACGCCGTGGGCCCCGACAACATCGCGCAGGTGATGGACGTCAAGCGCTACGGTCCGGCCGCACGGCCCGCAGAATGATCCGGACCCTCGATCCGGACACGAAGGGAGAGACAGGCAGGCTGGGCGGGGACGCCCGTATTTGATGCTTGACGTCGTGTCCGCCGGAGAACAGGATGACGTTGGGGGCGGAACGTCTTGGGCCGTCGTGCCCCATGATGTGACGCAACGCTGTAACCGTCGAATCCGGGTGTTCCTCTCCGACGTGGGAAATGGGTATCCCCATTTCAGCAAGAAACTTGGAAACAGGAGCTTTCAATGAGACCCGGCAAGGCATGGATGGTGGCGGCGGTTCTGGCTATGGGAGTCGGGAGCGCCGCGGGCGCGGCGAAGACAAGCGATATCCTGAACGTGTCGCGCGCAGAGGACGCCCGGGACGGGTGGACGGCGGCCGAAGGAAGCGGGACGGAATACGCGGAGAAGACGGCCCCGGCCGTGGCGGAAACCGGCTGGGTCAAGCTGAGTTTTGCGGCGGGGAAAGACGGGGAATTACTCTTCCGTGTTCCGCGGCCGGCGTTCAAGCCGGGGGATTGGTCGACGTATCTCAAGATAGCCGCCGAAAAGAACGTGTGGTTGGGATATGAGAAGCTGAACGTGGTGGTCTACAATCCGTCGCCTCGCCCGGTCCAGGTCGGAGTGCTGGTGGAAGACCTGACCGGCTTCATCGCGGGGATGTTCCCCACTCAGGAACAGACGCGGCGGGGCCAGATGTACCGGGTAGCGGTCGAGGTCGCACCGGGCGCCAGCACGATCCATGTGGCGGTGGACGGGAAGCTGAGGACGCAGGATGACCAGCGGTGGCTGGACGTGCGCGACGTGCGCACGGTGGGGTTCGCGGTGAAAGCTCCGGCGGCAGACACCGTCCTCTACGTCAAGAGGATGTATCTGGAGAGCAGCCGACCGGACGCCGGCACCGTGAACTGGCCCGCCGAGGCCAAGCCCTGTCCGAACTGCGCGAAGGGCACGGAGAAACTGGAGCCGTGGTACGCGGAGTTGGGGAAGAAGGGCTTCAACGACGCGAACGCGGCGTACTGTCCTTTCTGCGGGGGCCAACTGAAGGAGCGGCCGCCGGAGCCGGAGAGTGCGCCGGGGGCCCTGAGGATCATCCCGTCGGCGAGGGCAGGCGTGACCACGGCGACGGGAGGCAGCGGGGACACGGGAACGTGCCTCAGCCGTCCCCAGATGTTCTGGGAGCTTCACCACTACATGGAGTACACGTGGGAAGCGCGCGGGTTCCTCCGCTTCAGCCTCGAGGAACTTCCGGCCGGGGCCAGGATCAAGACGGCGCAGTTGAGGTTGTTCAGCGCGCTTCCGAGCAAGGGCGGGAAGCCGTGGTTCCCGCCGCTGCGCATCTACAGCATCCCGGACCAGTATGACGACTGGACGCGGCAGGTGACGTGGCTGTCGCAGCCCCCCGTGGGGAACCTGCTGGTGCAGGGCGGACTGTATCGTTGGCGCGACGACCCCATCCAGTGGTTCAGTTACGACGTGACGCCGTACGTAGCGCAGCAGGCTGCGGGCCGGCGGGTGGCCAGCCTGGCGCTCTACGTGATGACGCCATACCCGGCCCGGATGAACCCGCATCCGCTGGGTCACTGCATCCGTTATGGGAACCCGCCCGAGAACGAGGCTGGCAAGCAGCCGTACCTGTACGTGGAGCTCGCGGGGAATTAGGAAATCGCGGGGAAGAGCCGGCTGCATTTGGACAGCCGACGGGCGCGACGTCGCCGCCTGGCTGTGCGGTCGGGGGACGATGGATCGTTGACTTCAGGACGCGCGACCTTAGAATGATAGAGATGTCAGCGGCCGCACGGCAACTACCGGTGAAGGACGCAACGACAGGATTGGCGCCAGCCCTGGAGAACCTATGGCGATACGTTTCCATCCGGCACTGTGCATCGCTCTTGCGTCGTTGCTCGTTGCACAGGCGAATGCGGCGGGAGAGACGACCTTGAACGTCACGTGGGAGCCCGTGGGCATCGGAGGCGGAGGGGGCGTCTTCACGCCGTCGATCTCGCCGCATGACCCGAAACTGATGTTCGTCTCGTGCGACATGGGCGGATGGTATCGCTCGACGGACGGCGGCGAGACCTGGCGCATGTGCGACGGCAGGCAGGTGCGGAAGGTCAACTTCAACGCCGTCTTTCATCCGACGGACCCGAACGTCATCTACGTCGGCACGCGCGGCGGGCTCAAGCGCTCGAGCGACCGCGGCTTGACGTGGGAGCACGTCGCCGGCGAATACAATCCGGCCAAGCCCGACAGCCCGTGCGCCATCGCCATCGACCCGGGCAATCCCGTCGATCATCCTCGCCGGCTTCGACACTTACCAGGGCAAGGACGGAAGTTTCCTCGTCATCTCCACCGACGCCGGGAAGACGTGGGCCGTCCATCCCTCGTGGCCTTTTGCCGACAAGTCCATCCGCAAGATCCTCTTCGACCCGGCGAGCCCCGCGGACCGGCGGCGCATCCTCGTCGCAACGTCCGCGGGGTTCTACCGCTCGCGACGACGGCGGCAGCGACGTGGGCCGCGAAGAACGGCGGGCTTGCCGCACGCCGGCCATCACTGCGTGCGAAGGCGCATGGGACCCGAAGACGAGAGCGCACGCGATCTTCATCACGCTCAAGGGCGCGATGAAGGACGGCCGCTACGTCGGCGGCGTCATGAAGTCCGCCGACGCGGGCGAGACGTGGAGGCAGGCGACGGAGGGGCTCGACACGACGCCGCTCGGCGGCAAGCTCACGCAATACGACTTCCTCGCGATGAGCCCGCGGAACACGGAGGTCGTCTCCGTCGCGAGCATCGGGACGTCTTCGACGGAGCCGGAGCACGCGTCGAGCGTCTACCTCACCGAGGACGGCGGCGCGCACTGGAAGCAGATCCTCTTCGGCGTGCCCGGCTGGCCGCAGTGCAACGTCGAGCCCGACTGGATGACGCTCGAGATGTCGTGGTGGTGGGGCGGCCGCGCGTGCGGGTTCGGCTGCAATCCCAACGACCCGCGCGACATCGTCTTCACCGACGCCGGCCGCGCCATCCGCACCACCGACGGCGGCCGCCGCTGGCTTCCCGTCAGCACGAAGAAGGCCGGGCAAGAACGCCTGGGACGGTCACGGCCTCGAAGTCACGCACCTGCTACGAGTACTACTTCGACCCGCACGATCCCAACCGCACCTACATCGCCTACACCGACTTCGGCCTGACGCGCAGCCTCGACCGCGGGAAGACGTGGATCTACGCCGCGCGCAAGGTCCCGTGGGGCAACACCTGCTACGAGCTCGCCTTCGACCCCGGCCGCCCGGGCGTCATGTTCGGCGCGTGGTCGGGCGCGCACGACCTCATCCACTGGAAGATGATCAACCTCGGGCCGCCAGGCCTGGCACAAAGGCGGCGTCTGCCGCAGCGACGATCACGGCGAGACGTGGAGCGTCTCCGGCCGCGGGCAGCTTCCGGACCGCCCGGCGACGACGATCAAGCTGGACCTCGCAGAGCCCGAAGGACAAACGCACCCTCTACGTGGGTCTCCTCGGCGAGGGCGTCTTCAAGTCCGTCGACGACGGCAAGACCTGGACCGCAAAGAACAAGGGGCTGGGCACGCCGAACAACATGAACATCTGGCGGCTCGACCTGCACAAAGACGGCACCCTCCTCTGCGGTGAGAGCGTCGCCTACGTAGACGGCAAACCCATCGGCGGCGCGCTCTGGCGCTCGACCGACGGGGCGGAATCGTGGAGCAAGGTCAACGCGACGCAGCCCTTCGACTACATCTGGGGCGTGCGCATGGACCCGCGCGACTCGAAGGTCATCTACGTCTCCTGCTTTGACGTCCCGCCCGACGGGTACAGCGCCATGGGCACCAACGTCCCGTGGCCGCCCGACTGCGGGCGGCGGACTCTTCAAGACGACCGACGGCGGCAAGACGTGGGCGAAGATACTCGACGAGCGCTACTGCTGGGATGTCACGTTCGACCCCGCGGACCCGGACATCGTCTACGCCGCAACGTTCGTGGGCGGACTCTACCGGAGCGCCGACGCCGGAAAGACCTGGGCGAACCTCGACGGGCTGCCGTTCGTGTGTCCGCACCGCGTCACCGTGGACCCGACGGACCCCAAGACGCTCTGGGTGACCACGTTCGGCGGCGGCGCGTGGAAGGGCCGGTTGCCGTGAACTTCGCAGACTCAACGGGGAGACCGACATGAAAGTGATGCTCGCGACCGCGATACCCCTCCTGCTTCTTGCGGCGGCCCTCGGCGCGCAGTCAACGGGCGCGCTTCGGATTCTGGACGTCAAGAATCCGGCCTACCGCGGCAACGAGATCTTTCGCGCCTTCGAGAACTTCTACAGCCCGCGCGTCAAGGAGCTTCGCGAGCGCTACGAACTCGACAAGGTGGTCGCGGGCGAGACGGACGAGTTCCGCCGCATCCTGCTGCTGCGGCACTGGATCTTCTCGACCATTCGCGTCGACAACGAGCATCCCACGCCGACGCGCGGCGACGCGTTCGCGATCCTCGACGCCGCGATGAAGGGCGGCGGGTTTCATTGCGCCCACTTCAGCATCGTCCAGCACGCCGTGCTCAATTCGCTTCGGCTACGTCACCCGCCGGCTCGGCTGCGGCCCGGGTCTCAACGAGCCCGGCGAGGGCGGCCACCACGGCGTCAACGAGGTCTGGGTGAACAAGTTCTCCAAGTGGATGATCATCGACGCCAAGTACGACATCCACTTCGAGAAGGACGGGGTGCCGCTGTCGGCGCTCGAGATCCGCGACGAGGTCTGGAAAGACGGCGGCAAGTCGGTCGTCGTGCCGTCCAGGGCGTCGACCGCAAGCCCATCGTCCCCAAACCGGACGACCCCTCGTGGGAGACGACGCTGCGACGACCTACCGCTGGTGCAGTTGGGAGACGAGCACCAACCACTTCACCGCGTTCCCGGCGCCGATGACCTCTACGCTCGTCATGCTCGACGACGACAACTTCCGCAAGAACACGTGGTACCGCGACGGCAAGCCGCACTGGGCCTATAACACGCCCTACCTCATCAAGACCACGCGCCGCGACTGGATTGAGTGGACGCCCAACGTGATTTCATCGAGCGCGAAGATCAACGGAGACCGCCTCGGAGTCATGCTGACGTCGTGCACGCCCAACTTCAGGACTTTCCAGATGAAGACGGACAACGGCGAGTGGAAGGACTGCGACGAGCGCCTCGACCTCGCGCTCCAGAAGCCGGCCGGTCGTTTCACGTTCCGAACGGTCAACCTCTTCGGCGTCACCGGCCCCGAGCATCGCCTCGAAGTCGCCCGTGAAAGCCAAGGCGAGAAGCCCGCCCCTTAGCCCTTTCTCGTCTCAACGGAATGATCGAGGTCTATACCCACCGCACGGATGGCCTCGGGACGGGGACGGTCCTCACGGAGCCCAGCATACCGAGTGGCTCGCCCGTGGTCCGTACAACTACAGCGCGTGGGCGATCAACCGCATCAATGCGTCCGTGACGGGCAGCGCCACGGCGGTGAGCGCGCCGGACGCGCGGGGCCCCATTGTTCCGGAGCACAGCGGGTCGGTGCGCGCGCCGGAGAACTGGCAGCCCTCGACCCTCTCGCACGGCCTGTCGCTGGTGGCGGTCAACCGGTATCAGTCGCTCAGGTTCCATCTCCATGACCAGGACGGCGCCGGGGGCATCGACACCACGAACGCCGAGGTGATGCAGTTCTCGCTGTATTCGGGTAGCAACATCGAAGACTCCGAGATGGGCTCGGACGGCGCTCTCTACACCTCGACCTACAACGGCACGGTGCAGCGTTGCGCCTGGAGCGGCGGCAGCCTGGCGCCGGCAACCTTCTTCACCATCGGCGGCTCGGGCAACTCCGCGGCCAGCGCCGAAAGCTTCAGCATCCAGGGCCTCGCGATCGACAAGGCGCGGGCTTCCGGGTCGCCCGTCGTCTATGCGTTCGCCAAAGACTCCAACGGCAAGGTCGGTATCTTCTCCCTGAAGGACGGCGACGGCGGCGGGGTCTCGCCCAGCGATTCGCAGGACCGGCCGCCGAGGAATCCTCGCCGAACGTCCACGGGGAGGCGACTGCCCGCGGGGCCGGCGGAGGCATCGCGCCTCGCCAAGCGCCGCGAGAGAGCCGCCCATCGGGGTCCGATGCGGTTTTCGGCAGGGACTGGGGGAGATCCGCTTCGCTTCACGGCCGGCGCGGCGCAGGTTCGGTCGCGGCGGCGACCTCCGCGGCGAGGTCGAAGAGCTCCTTCGCGCGCGCGTCGGGGTCGGACGCGAGGTACCAGAGATAGCCCGTTCGGTAGCTGCCGCAATAGCCCTCGTTGTTCTCCCACCACTGGTTGTGAGGGTCGTTGATCTTGCCGAGGAGCCCGACGATCGTGGCGAGGTTGCGCTGGGCGAGGATCTCGCGCGCGCGGCGGGCAAGGTCTCCGGAGATCTTGCCGTCGAGCAGCGCGCGCTCGACGACGACCCGGGCCTCGGTCTCCTGCATGCCCTCGCGCAGCATCTCGAAGCGGGTCGTCGCGATGGCGCCGTCGGGGCCGGGCTCGAGCAGGTACGTCCACGACGCTCAGAGCCCCCCGCGTTCGCTCTCGGGATAGCGCCCGTCGAGCATGTGCGGTCGTGCCTTGCTTGCGTTTCATCACCGGCCAGAGGTCGCCGCCGACGCGCGCGAAGCCCTGAAGCCCCGCGATCGATCTCGCGCTCCGTGAGCAGGCGGAACTCCGTCGGCAACAGGTTTCGCCGTCAGGTCCGCGCGGGAACTGCAGCCGCAGGTCGGGATACTTCGTGCCGAATGCGCTCTTCGCGACGTCGTGCCTTCGCCAGCTCGCTCAGAAACACGTTCGCCTGGTACATCGACGGGCACGCCGCCGATCTTCTCGCCCGCGGAGTAGAGGTGGTCCTGGATGAGCCACGGACGTCCGGGCAGCAACTGCTTGCAGAGGTCCGTTACGCCCTTCGGTCGGCTTGGGGTCGAGCGGGAGTGCCGAGCATCGCGCTGCCCTCGATGCCGCGCCGCTTGAGGAGCTCGCGCAGCTTCTCGCCGAACGGCTTCCAGAGCGCGAGGCTCGCCGGGTCGCTGTACTGCGGAAGCTGCAGCCGCTCCGTCTTGCCGGTCGCGGGGTCGAACGCCGTGACGACCGGGCCCGAGGTTCAGCTTCGCGTGCTCCGCGCGCGTTCTTCAGCGTCCTCCGGTCATGAAGCCGCCTCGTCGTGTTGACCCACGTCGATCCGCCCTCGAGCGACAGGTCCCACGCGTAGAGGCACACGAACCGCGGCTTGCCGCAGTGCTTCTCGTAGGCGTCGAGGTACTTCTCCAGCACGGTGAAGTCATAGTCGTACTTGCCGTCGGCCTTCTTGATCCACCGCACCATCGACTGCTCGTTGCCGAAGTGCGTCTCGGCGATGAGCGGGAAGGTAGATCGTGCGCAGTCCCGCGGTGCCGAGCACCTCGAACGACCGGTCGATCAGCTTCCAGTGCGCGTCGCGACCAGAGCGGCACCCCGTAGTGCAACGGCCAGCGTGTCGGGCGACTCGATGAGGTCGACGACCGTCTCGTAGTCGCGTCGGGTCCGGGAGCGTGAACGGCGAGACGCTCACGGCGCACGGGCACGGCGAACGGCCCCGCGCCCTCGGCCGCGAGGGTCAGCGTGCCGGCGTAGTCGCCCGGCGCGGCGTCCTTCGGGACACGCACGGTGATCGAGACCGGCTGCACCGCGCCCGGCAGCTCGGCCGGCGCCTCCGCATACGCCCACAGGGCGTATGGACTGCGCGCCGGACCGGCACCTCGGCGGGGGGCTTGTCCATCCCGTCCCAGCGGACGAGGACGCGGCGGCGGGGATGACGGCGTTCGTCTTCGCGTCGACGAGATCGGACGCCGTGGCCTGCAGCTTCGTGATGGCCGTCCGCGAGCCGATCGACACCTCGCCCGAGAACGCGCCGTTGCGGCAGGCCGACGATGACCACGGGCCGGAGCGGCTCGAGCGGGTCGCCGAAGTCGCACGGGTCCGCCGCCAGCAGCGACGAATTCCACACCTGCACGCCCTCGGGCCGCACCGTGTTGGGCTGCACGCCCCGTCCGTCCGGCGACGTCAGCGTCAGGCTCCGTGACGCCGCACGTGCTGCGGACGAACGAGACCGCCGCCCAGCCGGACGCCTTGCGATCTCGTCGTCGTAGGCCTTGGGGTAGGCGCTGCGGTGCACCTCGACGGCGAGGACGTTGACGCCCTTGCGCAGGAGGCCGCGCGGGGACGCTCGCGTCGAGACGTCGCTTGATGCGCGTCCACCCGGCGATCGTCTCGGGATCCTTCACGTTCCAGTTCTCCTTCAGGAGCTTCCCGTCGGGGCCGAAGAACGTCTCGGGCGGGTAGTCGTCGGCGAGGGTGTCGGGCTCGACCGGGCCCGCGGGCATGTTCCCGCGCGCGACTTCCTTGCCGTTCACGTAGACGACGACCCCGCCGCGGTACTCGACGTGGAGCGCCAGGTCCTTCGCCTGCGGCCGGGTCCGTCACGACGAAGTCGCCCGCGCAGGCAGATGAGCGACTGGAAGGTGGAACTGTCGTCGAGGTACCGGGAACCCCGCGTTGGCTCGCGCGCAGGCCCCGCCGTACAGGTTCGGCATGCAAGGCTGGCCGCGAAGCCGCTGCCACGTGCGCGTCGTCGAATTCCGCCTTCGCGCCAGCCCGCAGGCGGCGCGGGCGTGTCGACCTCGGCGCCCTCTCTGCTCGAGCTTCGTCGCCGTCGCGGACGAACGGGCCCTTCAGGACGTAGAACGCCCGCCAGTTGCCCGACCATGCTGAGCACGACGGTCTGCGGGTCCGCGGGCGGCGCCGCAACCTGCGCCGAGGCCGTCGCTCCCAGTGCCATCGCCGCCACGCACGCCGCAACGCACGCCGTCCTGTGTCCTGTCATTTCTTTCCTCGAGATGCGCCTCTCATGTGTTCTTCCCGAAAACCCCGGCGGTCAGGTGCTTCCGCAGGCAACTGTTACGTCACCCCTGTCGCTCAGTCCCCGCCGGCGCAGGCGAGGAAGGAACGGTCCCCGCAACACCCCGCGACTCCTCGAAGGTCGCACTCACACGCTCGTGCCGCCGCAGCAGCAGTAGAGGCTTCCAGGACGCACGGGGAGCTTGTCTGCGAGCATTTCCCAGAGGTCGGGCTCTTCGCTGCAGAGGGTGACCGGCGTGTGGGGGCTGATACGGCGGGCCTCGTCGAGGTAATAGGCGTAGATCTCGGCCCGCGCGGTGCGGGGAAAAGGCTGGTTGCGGACCGGTTCGGCAAGCGTGGCGGGGGAGTGCATGACCTCGACGAAGTGCGGATCGAGGCGTTCGCGGCCGATCAGCATGTCGCACTCGGCGGGACTCATCAGCGACAGCACCCACAGGCGCACGGTTTCGGGATCGACGACGGCAAACAGCCGCTCGAGGCACACGGTCGCCTCCTCGCGCCAGTTCGGGACAGGAATGATGGGCGAGAACCCGACGCGCACGCGATAGCCGGCCTTTTGGCAGCGGCGCAGCCCCTCGATGCGCGCGTCCATCGAGGGCGTGTCCCGCTCGATCTCGCGGCAGACGGTCTCCGTCGACAGCGTGCAATAGAAGATCGCGTTGGACTTCGGCAGGTCGAGCAGGTGCTCGACGTTGTCGCTCTTGGTGTAGTAGAGGAGGTGCTTGTCCCCCGTGCGCGCGAACATCGCGGACAGCGCGGCCGATGCCCCATACTCGGGCTCGAGGGCCACCGGGTCGCTGTAGAGGTCGTATCGGTAGAGCTTCTGTTCCGGCCGACGGAGGGTCATCTGCCGGACGTGCTCGACGAACTCCTCAACGTCGCACATGACGTTGAGGAAGTAGCCCTCCTCGCAGTAGTCGCACTTGTGAGGGCAGCCTTTCAGGCTGTGAATGCCCCAGCCCCCTTGGCAGACGTACTGCCGCCCCTCCACCACAAGGCTTTCGCGACGGCTGAACGCGAATTCCTCCCCGACCCCGGCCAGCAGTCGCGCGATCCTCTGCGACTGCACGTCCCGTGAGGCCGCACACGGATGCACCGCCTGCCGCGCCGGAGCGTCCCATACGAACGTGTTGAAGATCAGCGAGGGGTCCTGCCGCCGCTTCTCGATGCCTTGCCGCACGCGATTGCCGATGCGAGGCACGTCGGCGCCCGGGCCCGCGAGGTCCAACACCATCGGCGTGTCGTCGACGTCCACCTCGACCACCGGCGGGTGATCGATCGCCCCCAGCATCCGTTCCATCCGCGCGACGGCAAGCGGATCCTCGTAGACCCGGCGATGCACGAACACGTGGGGCGGGCGCAGGCGATACATAGTACCCTTCCTTGAGCTTCAGTCCCACGTCGCGGGCGACGATGAAGAGGTCGAGGTTCTCCGTCGAGCGGCTGCGAGAGCAACTCTACGAGTCTAACCCATCCATCTTACCTTTGGCAATCAGTATCCCAAGCCTGACGCTGCCCCGGTGGGAAGCGGCTATCCACGCGGCCAGCCAGTCGCCTCGTCGCCTCCAGTTCCTCGCCGGCGCAGGCGTAGGACAAGCCTCGCATTGGCGCCCGATGTGGTTTTCGGGAGAGGAGACCTGCTGTCTCGCTCCCGCAGACGGAAGACAGGTCCCGCGAGGCAAATGCCCTTCGGGTCTGTCTTCCCGGTTCCGCGACGAGGGCGACCTCCTCTCACAACACCGTCCGAAACTCCTCCGCCACCCGCCTCAGCCCCTCGCGCAGGTACTCCTCGCGCCCGCCCATCCAGATCCGCACGAACCCCTCGATCCCGAGATGACGCCCCGGCACGATGAGCACGCTCCGGTTGACGCGCACCCGCGTGCAGAGCTCGTAGCTCGGGACATCTGCCTTGTATTTCATCAGGCAGATCGCGCCCGCGTCGGGCGGCGTGAAGGTGAGCTTGTCAGCGAACCCCGCGACCCACTCCTGCATGATCGGGAGGTTGTGCTGAAGCGTCTGTCTCGTGCGCGCGTAGCACCGTTCGCGGTTCGCCGGGGTCACCGCGATGCGCGCCATCCAGTCCGACAGTTTGTTGGGCCCGATCGTGATGTAGTCGTGCTGCGTCCAGCATTCGTCGACGACCTCCTTCGGCCCGACGATCCAGCCGATGCGGATGCCCGGGATGCCGTAGGCCTTCGACAGGCCGCTCGTGACGATGACGCGGTCGCTCATGCCCCAGAAGCTCTTCGTGCGCGGGCGGGTGATCTCGGCGCCGAGGTAGACCTCGTCCGAGAGCAGGTACGCGCCGACCTTCTCGCAGCGCGCGACGATGCGGCGCATCGCGTCCTCGGAGAGCGCCTTCCCCGTCGGGTTGTTCGGGTGCGAGAGGTAGACCAGCCGCGTCCGCGGCGTGACCGCGCGCTCGAACTGCTCCCAGTCCGGCTCCCAGCCGGCGTCGAACCGCAGGCGGAACGTCGTTGATCCGCGCGCCGAGGCTCCGCGGCACGCCCCAGAGCTGCATGTAGTTCGGCACCTCGAAGCGCGAACTCGTCGCCCGGCCTGATCAGGCTCAGCGCGAGGATGAAGTTCGCCTCCGACGTCCCGTTCGTGACCTCGATGTTTTCCGGCTTGGCGCCCGGATAGATCTGCGTCAGCAGCTCCTTGAGCGGCGGCGTCCCGTTCGACTGGCTGTAGCCGAGCGGCATGTCCATCAGCGACTCGAGGTCGAGCCCCATCTCGACCAGCTCGTTCAGCGTCAGCGGACGGATGCCGCTCTCGCTCAGGTCGTACTCGACGAGGTTCTCCCAGGTCGACTGCATCCGCTCCATTTCGAATGGCTCGATTCTCATGTCGTTGGCTCCTCTTTCTCCGGGGCAAACCGCGGATGCCGTCAGTCTTCCTCAATGTTGAGTCTGTGGTTCGCAATGGCGTTCGTCCGGGGCTTCCATGATCGTTTCGTTGGAGCCCTCACCGGCGTTGTTGATCAGGATATCGGCCCCGCCGAACTCCTGCTCGACCCGCGAGGCAAACGCGAGGATATCGTCCGGCTTTGTCACGTCTGCGACCATCCCCAACGTCCGGACGCCATGCGCCTTCTTCACGTCGGCGGCCGCCCGGTTCGATGTTCTTCCTGGTCCGAGCGCACAAGGCGACATGCACCCCTTCGGCCGCCAGGCCGTTGGCCACCGCCAAACCGATGCCGGTGCTGCCGCCGGTGATGACCGCGACCTTGCCCTTGAGATCAAGCTCCATGCCGACGTTCCCCCCTGTTCCGAAGCCGTCCATCCATTGTTCTGGACTCACGCCGGCGCATCGACCCCGCAGGCCAGCCGCATCTACTTCATCTTCACCAGGGACGCCCTCGCCGGCTCAAGCGCGGAGATGTCGGGCTATCGGCAAACGTACCAATCGCGCTGTTTGCTGTCAATCAGTATTGCGCCAGTGTGGGAAGGGCTGTCCAGGTGCAGGCGGGGCTGGTGCGAAGGCGGCTGACGTTCCGGGAGGTGTTCATCTCGGTGGCCGGGATGCTTCTTTACGTCCCGATCGAGGTTGACTTCAGAATCCATAATCATAGAATTGGGAGGCGATTGGCGGGTGCTTGGCAGCAGTTCGCGGCGGAAGGACCCGACGATCCCTTTGGAGGTGACCCGATGACTGACGCCCATCGAATCATGCTCGTGCCGTCCGCTGTTCTGCTTCTGAGCGCATGTTTCGGCGTTTCCGCCTTCGCCGCGGACGCGCCCGCCGACGGCGTCTGGCGGTTCAACTTCGCCCCTGCCGACGCGCCCGACGTCGAGTCATTCGTCACGGTGAGCGGGAAGACCCTGTATGACAAGGCCGCGGGATACGGCTGGACGGACGCCCGCGGCGAGCTCGAATCGGGCAAATACGAAGGCGGCGGCCTCAAGTCGTGGGAGTCGCGCGCGAACCTCAACGTCATCTGCCGGCTGACGCCTGACGCACTGGCTCGAAGCTACGCCACCGGCCCGGCCACGTTCGCCCTGGACCTGCCGGCCGGGCGCTACGAGGTGTGGGTGCTCTCGGGCGACGCGGGGCTTCTCGAAGACACCCCGCACGAGCCCTACCGCATCCTCGTCGAGGACGCCGTCGCCTGTTCGTTCCACATGACGCCGGACGAGTTCTACCGGCGCTTTGAGGACCCCATCGTCGAGGACGAACTCACGCCGTCGGGCGTATGGCGGCAGTGCGTGGCGCCTCGCTTCCGCTGGAGCGCCGTGACGGTGGACGTGGCCGACGGGCAACTCAGCGTGCGCGTAGACTGCCCCCGGCGCGACCTCGCGCTGTTCAACTTCATCGGCGACTACGCCATCACCGAAACACGCGGCGGACCGAAGGTGCGCTACGCCGGGGCGCTCAACGCGCTGGTCGTCATGAAGGCCGGCAAGGACGCCGTCGCCGGGCTCGCAGGTGATCGACCGGATCGACGCCTGGCGGCAGGAGGATTTTGCGAAGCGTTTCCCGATGGTAGCCGCCGAACCCGACGCGAGGGTGAACTGGTCGGCCGAGGCCGCGCGGCGCGGTTATGCCCTGTTCGTGCCGAATATCATCGAGCCGGCCCGGCCCCAGACGCGCGCCGAGGCGGACGTGCGCGTGCTGTCGTTCCGCGCGACGCCCGGCGAATACCTGCCCATCACGTTCGCGCTCTGCCCGTTCAAGGACCTGGGCGTCACCGAGCTGCGCGTGAGCGAGTTCACCGGCGGCGGCAGGGCCTGGGGCCGCATCCGGCCCGGCGTGGTGCGCTACGCAGCGCAGCCCTCCGGGCGGGGGCGGGGCGACGCTACCCCGTGGGCGCCGGCGCCCGCGATGATCGTTGCCGCGGACCGCTGGCGGATCGCCGCCGGCGTCGCCCGGCAGTTCTGGCTGACCTATCACGTCCCCGAAGACATGCCCGCCGGCCGCTACGAGGGCGCCGTCACGCTGGCGCCCGAGAACGGCGAGCCCGCGACCATTGCGCTGAGGCTCGAGGTGCTCCCCTTCAGGCTGGCGCGGCCCACGGATCTCGCCACGGGCATGACGTACTTCAGCCCCATCCAGTATTCCTATTACGGCGAGGACCGCTTCTGGAAGCGCATGGAGGCTGAGTTTGCCGACATGCGCGCCCACAACATGACCAGCATCCAGTACACCGGCATCAGGATGGACGACTTCGAGCGCCTCGACCGCGCCTTCGCGCTCTACCGCAAGGCGGGCTTCGAGCGGCCGGTGAACCTGCTGGAGAGCTACGGCGCCATGTGCCGCATCCGCCGCGAGGGCGTCGCGTGGGAGACGGAGGAATTCCACGTGAAGTACGTGCAGTTCGTCCGCCGGTTCCTGGAGGAGGCGAAGCGCCGCAACTGGCCGCCCATCATCATCGACTTCGGCGACGAGTTCACCAATAGCGCCACCGAGGAGTTCGGCGCCAAGCTGGCGAAGAACCTGAAGGCCATTCCGGGCATCGTGACCGGGACGGATTCCAACGGCTACAAGGAAGTGAGCCTCATGGCGCCCGAGGTGAACATCGTGGCGTTCAACGACGGCTGGGAAGGGCCCAAAGGCGTCAACCGCGGCAAGAACCTGCTGAAGAAGGACACCATCGATCTCATCAAGAAGGCGGGCGCCACCCCGTGGCTCGTCAATGTGGGCAAGGACCGCTTCAGCAACGGTTACTGGCTGTGGAAGATGGCGCGTCTGGGCATCCGCGGCAAGATGGAGTGGATGTACCGCGCCTACAACGGCATGCCGTTCGACAGCTTCGACGCGCAGCCGATGCGCGGGGACGTCGTCTACCCGGGCCCCGACGGCGGCGTCACCCCCTCACCCGAGTACGAGTGGGTCCGCATCGGTCTGGACGACCTGGCCTATCTGAACACGCTGGAACAGGCGATCGAGGCCGCTCGCAAGGACCCCGCGAAGCAGGCAGCCGTCGCCCGGGCCGACGCCTTCATCAAGCGGCTCGACGGCATGATCGAGGACGAGATGAAGAAGTACAAGGACCCTCGGTACGAAGGACCAGTACGTGTGGCCCGCGGCACGCTACGACGAGGTCCGCGCGGAGACGGTCGATCTGATCCTGGCGCTGCGCTGAGCGCCGGCTGACATAGGTGATTCCGCCGCGAACTGTTGGCGCCTTGCAGGTTGGCGGGCTACTCCCTCCGCCTCCACTTCCCCGCCGGCGCAGGCGTGGGACAGGTAGGCGCTGGAAAGCCAAGAACACGCAGCAGGCTACACACGGTACCGCTGGTCCGCAATCAGCTTCCCGAAGCGCGAGCCGACTGACAACTGCTTTCCACACGGCCGGTACTCAGTCGCTATAGCTGTCCACTTCGAAGTATGAAAATCCAAAGTCGGCATTTGTCGAGACTGTAGCAACGTTACTGAGTAGATGCTATCCGGCCCTGGCGCGGTGGAGCGTGGCGGTGGTGAGGTCACGGAGGCCGGACGGGTCGTCCCGAAGCATGTCGAGGGCGATGCGGTCGCGGATGTGGGCGGCCGTTCTGACGCGGTAGACGCTCTTTTGCATCTTGCGGTGCCGACGGTTGCCGCGTTCCACCGCGTTCGACGTCGCCGGCAGGAGCGCGTCGTCGAGAAACGTCAGCGCCCTTTCGACGTTCGGCGAGAAAAGCCTGCGCAGCGTCCGGCTGACGCCGGGGAAACGAAGGACGCGGCGGCGCAGCCGCGCCAGCTTTTCGAGCGCCGTTTCCATGCGACAGCGGCGGTCGAAGAGCCGGTAGACCTCGTCCATGATCGCCCGCAGCGTCCGGGGCTCTTTCATCCCGCGCGTGAGGCGCGCCAGTGTCCGACGGTCGGCCGGCGTCAGGTGGTGTTTGACGAAAAGATGGCGGCGGTCGTAGAGG
The DNA here is from genome assembly GCA_963843415.1 of uncultured Bacteroidota bacterium. GTDB lineage: Bacteria > Bacteroidota > Bacteroidia > Bacteroidales > VadinHA17 > LD21. Next base: position 717,204 of record CAWJKD010000005.1, on the reverse strand, counting down.
GCCTTGCGCCGGTCCCGCTCGCGTTGGACCCGGAGGACCGCTTGCTTCCGCTCGGCCGTCATGGGGCGGCCCCGGCCCAACTGGGGCTCGGCCGAAGCCATGGCCTTCCGGACCCTCGCCACCGCGTCGAGGACGGACGTCGTCAGCTTCTTCAGGAGATGAAACTCGCAGAGCTGGTGCGACACCCCCGGAAAGATTTCGGCGACCGGCTCGGGATAGAGGTGCGATCCGTCGGTGGTGATGCCCCGCAGCACGAGCCCGCGAGCGTCGAGGAGTCGCCTCAAACGCCGGAAGAGGCGCCGGATGTCGTCCAGAGTCGGCTCGTGGTCGAGCACCTCGTACAGCAGCCGGTGAAACGCGCGGTTGTCGACGACGGAGAGGACGCAGAAGGGGCCGTCGTAAAGCTCGTCGGCGGCAATGTATCCGGAGAAATCGGCGAGCACGGCGTCGAGATAGTCACCGTCGAGGCGTTGACCGGCTTTTTTCCCCCGACGCCTCGACCCAGTTCTGAATCGTGGCGAAGGGGACGAAACACCGGTGGTCGCGCCAGAGGTGCCAGGAGGCGGCGCGATACGGCAGACCGTCCTCGACGACGAGACGCACGGCCGCGGCCACGACCCGATGCGTGTAATGAGAATTCGCGACGGCGAGGTCGTCCATGTCGGCGTTGAAACAGAGGGCGCAGTCTGGGCAACGGTGGGTCGAGTAGGTAACGTGCAGGTCGCGGGGGCGCCCGGTGAGGGGATCGCCCAGATCGTGCAGCCGGCGCGTCGCCCGCCGGAGTCGCCAGGCGCTGCGCCCACACCGCGGACACGGGCGGTTGGGGTAATCCCGGCTGCGCCGGACAACCTGTGGCTTGGGCAAATCCTCGACACGGGTGATTCCCTCGGTGACATCGCCGACGTAAGTGCCCGGCTTTGACATGTCGATTCCCCCGAACAGGCATCCCTATGGGGTCTATCGACAGATCCGGCGTTTTGGCGCACGCCTAACTCAGTAACGTTGCTACAGTCGCCATTTGCTCTCCCCGACGCCGTAATTGAACCCCATTCCCGGATTGCCCGCGGCTGTAGGTGTCGTCCGTGGCGGATATCACTTCCACGCCGTTGACGTATCCCTTGATGACATTCCCAATAGATAGTTGCCTCTACCAGGTCCCCGTCCTTGACTCCATATTGCGAACCGGTGTGCTTTTTCAGCGAAGTCCAGTCCGCCACCTTCCCGTTCCACCTCACAATTTCCGCGTAGGCATTCTCTGTCTTCAGGCATCTCCAGAACACCTCGTACCCCGTGCAGCGATGCGCGCGTTAACGTGCTGCGCAGGCGTATCTCCACTTCCTGGTAGTACTTCTCCGTCTGGTTCCTGCTGAACACCTTCGCTTTCACGGTCTGGTTCTTTCCCCATGCGCCCGTGAGCAATGCGGTCGGATCGGTGTAATCTCCCTTGCTCACCGCTCCATAGGCTACCCCGTTCTTGGTGATGACGTTGTACCAGTCAATCCCATCTCTTGCGCCGTTGATCCACTTCCCGCCCTCCGAGATGGGGTCTTCGTTGAGCTGGAAACGCGTGCTGTACGACCTTACTGATGCGAACTTGGACGCCTGTGGGTCCGCCGCTTCGGCAGTCATGGTATTGCCTGGCCTCCCATACCGGACCATGTCATCAGACCAGGAGGCTATCGGAGTATCCGCCTGGGCAATTCCCTCCACCAACAGCCTTTGATGTATCCGTCCCCCGGCTTCGATGAAGACCGCTGTTCCAGCAACTGTGGCGATAGTTCAAAACCCTTGCCAACGAACCGCCCTTTGAAGAGGATACATGCGGGGTCCCTTATTCAACGCTGAGGGACATAACCTCATTCCTGACGCCAGAGTGCGCGGCAGCTTCCTTCACCCGCGCCGTACCTTCCCCGCCGGCGCAGGCGTGGGTCGCTGGACAGCCGCGCCTACTTCATCTTCGCCAGGGACGCTCTCGCCGGCTCCAATGCCTCTCGATTCAGGCTGTAGCGCTGCGCCTTGCCCGTGCGCTTCCGGTCCACGAGGCCCGACGTCCGCAGCAGTCCGAGGTGATAGCTGACGATGGGCTGAGGCAGCTTCAGCGCATCGCACACCGCCATGACGAACCTCGGGCCCTTGGCCAGAATGAGCACAATCGACACGCGAGTCGAATCAGAGAGCATCCTGCATTGTTCTCTTCCTGAAAATATACTCTCAAAATTTCATGTCTCCTGATCAGCTGATTAATTGAGAATTCCAAAGCTTCAATATTCAGTCTCCCCTTAATTTTCAAAACAACCGGGATATTGTATGCGGTATTTCTGCCATAAACATTCTGCAGTACCCAGAATTGCTTTTGTATCTGCGATATCTCAACTTCTCTCATAATATAAAATTCTTGTTTGTGAATTACTTTCACCTTATCACTGACCCTTGATTTGCTCAGGTTCAATTCCTAATTCCTTAAATATTTTATTTATCTGATCCTGAGGTTGATCATAAAGCTTTTCTAAAGCTTCTTCTCTGCTAAGAAGCTTCCTTCTAATAAGATGACTTAATTCAAGTTCATATGGACTATAACCAAAATGCTTTTCGTGAACATAATTGTTAAATGCATTTATAATACAATTTGTCGAGCACCCATCCACATCGTTTGGCTTAGTCCATCCAAGAGGTAGTATCTGCTCAATTATCTCATTTTCAGTAATTTCTTCCAGTGTTAACAAATTAATATTGTATGGTGAAAAACCGGATTTTTTCAATATTGAATCAGAAATCTCCATATATTTTACCACATCGTCACCTAACTCTGCCTTAAGTTTATCCAGAATTGATTTTCTGCTATCTTTGAAAAATTCATAATTGTTTTTATAATATATAGTATTGGAAGGAATCTGGCCAAGTGTAAATCCTGCCAGAATGAACGGGATTTCTTTTTCCAGGGCGAACTTAAGCGCAGTTATATTTACAATTGAGATACATGAATTACAATTGGCAGAAATCCTGATCAGAGTCTTCGGATTATAGATACTTACAAGTGAACTTGCCCTGAATAATCCTTTCATGAACTTATAAGAAGGCCTATAGGTAATATGGTCAACACCAAGTTTGCTTACTACTTCCTCAATATTTCTGAAAGCAGTCGGAGATATAAATCCGTTATCGAGAGTAAATGACAATACCTTTAAATTGTACTTCTCAACAGCAAGCTTTAATGTATAAGTACTGTCCTTCCCACCACTGTAACATAGAATTGCATCGTATTCCGATTTACCTCTGGCCTCTTCGAATAATTTATTGATATCAATCCTGGCATTCCCAATTTGTTCTGATCCTGTAGAATGCAACAATTCATTATTGCAAAAATTGCAAATCCCCTGATCATCAAATTCTATCCTTGGGAAGTTTTCCGAAAGGACACATCTGGTGCATCTCTTAATATCAGTTTTCATAGAACTGGTTATCAATTTTTATTCTTATCAATAAAATCAACAATCAAGAGAACTGAACCAAAATTCTGCCGATTCATCTGTTCCTCTTTTACTTTAAAGTTAAAGTTTTGTTCTATGAAGGATGCTATTTCAATTAATCCCATTGAGTCAATAATTCCGGTGTCAATAAGAGATTTATCAAGTTCAATATCTTCAAGGTCAACCAGAAACTGTCTGCAAATGAAATCCAATAAAAGTTCTTTAATCTCTACCTTAGTAATAGTAACCACATTCATAGGTTTATTGTTAATAATCGTTGATCTTTACTGTAATCTTAGCGTTTGATAATGAGCATTTTTTAGGATTCTTCGCCCAGTATTGAGCAATCTGAGTCGAAAGTAAAAATGTAATTATCATGTTATCCCGGTATCCTATTGTTTCGGGTATGCCATTTTCAAATTTCCTTAGGAAACGCTGAACCCATTTCGGATTAAATATCTGATAGTCTTTAAGAAGATCTTCACTAAGAAAAAATGCTGTGTTGTCCGTTGGCTTACCATTAATAATAAAAGATCTTAAATCAGGTGCCATATAAGGCCTTTTTGGCCGGTTAATTATGGATGGAGGTATTTGATCCTGATACGTCTTTTTTAAAAGGTATTTCTGGTTAAATCCTTTTAATTTATACTCTTCGTTCATTGTAAACAACATATCAACAACCCTGTGATCCAAAAACGGGTACCGGCCTTCAACACTATGCGCCATCGACATTCTGTCTCCCTGCGATGATAACAGATAACCTGACAATAATGTTTTCATCTCAAGGTATTGATTTTTCTGAAGAAGACTGAAGTTATTGTAACTTTCAGGTAACCATGTACGCAATTCCTGAATCAGATTCCCTTTATTAAATTCTATATTATACTCTTTATTAAAATAGTTCTGGAGTATTTTATTATTATGTATCCTGATATTTAGTGACACCAGTTCATTATTATAATCCTTGAGAAAATCTTCATAAAACATTTTCATCATGCCATATTGACTTTCGTCTCTATAGTGATTTAAATGAGGATAAAGTCTTTTAATGAGCTGTGGCCGGATCCTGGAATCGGGATACTTTGACCAGAACTCAAGTAATTTCAGTTCTTTATAAGAATCATATCCCCAAAGTATTTCATCTGCACCCTCTCCGGTCAAGACAACCTTTATGTTATTCGCTCTGACAATTTCTGATAGAAGGTACAGAGGTACGGGAGCAGTGCGGAACACAGGTCTTTCAAAATGGTACACTGCTTCAGGAAAGGCCCGATCGACTTCTTCATAAGTAATATTAACAAAATGATGCTCAGAGTTAATATGACTTACCATATCCCGTTGGTACTTCGATTCGTCAAACTCCTTATCTTCGAAAATGACAGAGAAAGTTTTAAATTTATTTGTCGTATGATTGTTTATAAGGTGCAAAATTACAGAGCTGTCAATTCCACCGCTCAAATAAGCTCCTACTGGCACGTCACTTCTCAGTCGGAGCTTAACAGCGTCGTCCATCAGGCTTTTAAAAGCTTCCTGAGCATGGTTGTAAGATTTAAATGTTGGCCCCTGAGTCATGCCGATGTCATAATATCTTTCTTCCTTAATTATCTCGCCATCTTTATATAATGCATAAGTCCCTCCGGGCAGAGATTTGATATCTTTATAGATGGTATGATCCCCGTAAGTATTCCACAGCAGACAATGTTCATACAAACGTTTATGGTCAAACTCTCTTTGGTATTCATTAATCTGATCGAATGCCTTTAATTCACTGGAGAAATACAGATAATTTTTATGCCTTAGAATATAAAGTGGTCTTACCCCAAATCTATCACGGGCAATAAGCAGTTCCTTTTTTTTCTTATTCCATATTAATACTGCAAACTGGCCGTTGAATTTTTCGAAGCATTCTGTACCATAAAATTCATATGCTTTCAGAAGTACTTCAGTATCGCAGGTTGTGTGAAATTTAATCCCTTCTTTCTCAAGTTCAACTTTTAATTCAATGTAATTATAGATCTCTCCATTAAAAACAATTACACTATCTTCTGTGAGCATAGGTTGATCACCTGTTGAAAGATCAACAATAGATAACCTGGTCTGCCCTAAGAGCAATTTCAGGTGATATATAATAACCCCATGCATCAGGTCCCCTGTGTTCAAGGACTGATAACATTTTTATCAGTACTTCCTTACGATAAGTCTGATCCCTTTCAAAACCATATATTCCGATAATTCCGCACACCGAGGTTCCTATTAAGAAATATTGTTGTTGCAGAAAACCATCCTATTACTCTCTACCCGACAGACATTATTTTTACAGCTTCGCCACTTCAGTCAAACCACAGAATATATTATCCAATACTTGTTTTTCCTGAGAAACACATGTATATTAAAAGAATATATTATTTTTATGCAGTAACAAATTAATGCATTCGTCGTTTAAATATGTGTATAAATCAAATAATTGACGACATTCGTCACAATATTTGACAATGAAAAACATATTATTATTAATATTTCTTGTTCTTAGTACAATCGCCTCAGCTACTGATTATTATGTTAGCACAACAGGAATTGAAACAAATAATGGTCTTTCATCCTCTTCCCCCTGGAACCTAGCAAAGGTTAACTCTGCATTTTCCACAATTAAACCTGGTGACAGGATCTTATTTAACAGGGGTAGACATTTTATGGAACTCTTACGATTACAAAATCAGGTACTTCAGCAAATCCAATTACTATTCGAGCATGCGTACAGGTGTGGACCCAATCATTACTGGATTTACTACAGTTACAGGATGGAATAATCAAGGAAACGGTGTTTATTCTAGATAAGTTACTTGTCAATCTTCTCCAAATATGGTAACTATTAATAATGTTCAATATCCTATGGGAAGATTACCAAAATCAGGTTTTAATAAATATGAATCATGCACAAGTAATTCCATAACTGATACCGGATTAGGAAGTAATCCTAATTGGACAGGAGCTGAAATTGTTATGAGAGCGAATGATTGGACTCTTAATAGATGTATAATCACAAACCACACAGGTGATGTATTGACTTTTACTAATTTAGGGAGAGACGAAACTGGGAAAGCGGGTTGGGGATATTTCATCCAAAATGATCTGCGATGCATTACTCAATTTGGAGACTGGTATTACAATTCAACAACCTCAACATTCTATATGTATTTTGGATCAGCAAATCCGAGTGATTATACTGTAAGAATAAGTACAATCAACAGACTATTAAATAATGCCGGTAACGATTATATAACTGTTGATGACATTTCTTTATTAGGAGCTAATCAAGCTTGTATTTATTTTTCAGGTTATTTTACTGATAACATCATTATAAAAAATTGCACAATAAATTATTCAGGAGGTGATGGTATTTATATGGAAGGTTGTCGCAATTTTTTGGTTGATAACAATTACATAAACCGATCTTCAAAAACTGGTATTTCCGTTATGCTTGGGAGTAATAATATAATTACAAATAATACGATTAAGAATTGTGGTTTAATCGCGGGTATTCCGAACTCTGCAACCACCAATAATGGTATATGGTTTTGCGAAACACAGCTTGAAGGTGAAATTAAATATGCTTTAATACAGTATAATGTCATTGATTCCTGCGGATATGATGGTATATATTTCGCGGGAGATAATATAGAAGTAAAAAATAATTTTATAACAAATATTGCATTATTGCTTGATGATGCTGGGGGTATTTATACAGGTAATGATGCTTTTGTGGGCAGAGTAATTGAAGGGAACATCATATTAAATATATCCGGTAATAGTGACGGATCAACAAATAATACTCCAATGTCAGAAGGAATATATTTAGATGAGAATTCAGCAAATGTACTAGTTCAAAATAATACAGTAGCTAATAGTCAGAACTCCGGCATTAAATTACACAAAGGACATAACAATATTATTAAAACTAATACTTCTTTCAATAATTATCGGAATAACATTTGATATGGACTGGATCTACCAATAATATATATAAAATAATTAAATGGAAGATAATATTTTCATCGCTAATGTAAGCTCACAACTTACCTTTAAACTTTGTAAGTGTAACAAATAACATTCCAAACTTTAACTCCTTATCAATAATTATTATGCAAGACCAATTGATGATAATGATGTTTTTTTTACAACCATCGACAGGTCTTAAATTAAGAACTCTTCAGGATGGCAATCATTTACAGGTCAGGATTTAAATTCCCATAAATCACCAATTGCAATTACAAATGTTAATGACATTTTATTTGAATACAACGCCTCCAAAACCAATAAGGTAGTTACATTAACTAAACCTATGATTGATGTCACCGGTAAAAAATATACCGGCAGTGTGACGCTTGTTACCCTATACCTCAATCATCCTGATGGTCGATCCAAATCCTGCTCAAACCATGACTCCGGTTTATCAAAGCTCGGTAATTGAAAATGCTTCCCCTTCAATTCTTTCGATGACTTATAGCCAAACCCTTGCCAGTATTATCCCGGCAACGACAGCTTTTTCTGTTCTGGTAAATGGCTCAAATAGAAGTGTTTCTTCAGTTTCAATTTCAGGTACCAAGGTTCTTTTAACTTTATCAAGTCCGGTAGTTTATAGTGATGTTGTAACTGTTGCATATACTAAACCTGCCACCAATCCACTTCAGGCTACTTCCGGTGATCCGGCTGAAACTATTACAGCTCAGAGTGTCACAAATAACGTTAATCCTCCAAACCCTCTGTTCCAAAGCGCTGTCATAGAAAACGCAACTCCTGCGAGACTTGATATGACTTATAACCTGACCCTTGCCAATGTGGTTCCTGCAGCTTCCTCATTTGCTGTAAAAGTGAATACAGTTGCCAGACCGGTAAGCTCTGTTGCGATTTCGGGGACAAAGGTTCTTCTGACTCTTTCAAGTCCTGTTGTGTATGGGGATCTGATAACTGTTGCATATACAAAACCATCAACTAATCCGGTTCAGACTTCAGCGGGGGGCCAGGCAATCTCATTTATAGCACAGAATGTTACTAATAATGTTGCGCCGGCTATTCCTCAATACGTTTCTTCTGTTGTTGAAAATTCCACTCCATCAAGAATTTCAATTACTTTTAACCTTAGCCTGGCAAACATTGTTCCTGCATCCTCTTCCTTTAGCGTTAAAGTAAACGGAGTTGACAGATCTGTCTCATCTGTTTCTATCTCAGGGACAACCGTTCTCCTTAATCTCTCCAGCCCTGTCCTCTACGGAGATAATGTCACTGTTGCCTATACTAAACCGGCAACAAATCCTCTTCAGACATCCTCAGGCGGACAGGTTGCAACTTTTACTGCGAAAGCAGTCACAAACAATGTCAGTCCTGCCAGCCCGGTTTATGTCTCTTCTCTTATAGCTAATGCTACTCCTTCTGTCCTGGAAATGACTTATAATCTTGCTCTGGCTAATATCGTACCTGCAACTTCTGCTTTTACTGTTATTGTTAATTCCGTTGCACGTTCTGTAAGCTCCGTAACTATTTCCGGTACAAAAGTGCTGTTAACTCTCTCCAGCCCGGTCGTTTTTGGTAATGTCGTTACTGTCGCTTATACAAAGCCTGCTTCAAATCCGCTTCAGACTTCTTCCGGAGGTCAGGCTGCATCGATCAGCGCCCAAAACGTTACTAATAATGTCAGTCCGGTTAATCCGGTGTATATCAGCTCTGTCATTGAAAATACCACTCCTTCGGTTTTGCAAATGACCTATGACCTTACTCTGGTTAATATCGCCCCTTCTGCTACTGCTTTTACTGTTATTGTCAATTCAGCTGCCAGGGTCGTAAGTTCTGTTGCCATATCCGGTACAAAGGTTCTGTTGACTCTTGCAAGTCCGGTAGTAAATGGTGATGTTGTGACTGTAGCTTATACAAAACCTGCAACAAATCCGCTTCAGACTTCTTCAGGTGGACAGGCTGCTACAATGACTGCCCAAAATGTCACTAATAACGTCAATCCTGTAACTCTTATTTATATCAGCTCAGTAGTAAATGGAGCAACTCCTTCAATTCTGGAGATGACATATAGTAAGACGCTGGCTAATATAGTTCCCGCTGCTTCTGCTTTTACTGTCGTTGTCAATTCTGTAATCAGAGCTGTCATCTCAGTCACTATATCCGGAACAAAAGTGCAGCTTACACTTGCCAGCCCTGTTGTCTTTGGAGATATTATAACTGTATCGTACACCAAACCTGCTGCCAATCCTTTACAAACATCCCTGGGTGAAGAGGCTGCGACAATCGGAGCTCAGCCGGTAACGAATAATGTTGGTCTGGTAAATCCGGTTTACATCAGTTCCGTTATTCAGGATGCTACTCCTGCTCTCCTTGAAATTACTTACGATCTTCCCCTGGCAAATATTGTTCCTCCCGCTTCTGCCTTTACAGTTATTGTTAATTCCGCCGCAAAAGCTGTGAATTCGATTATTATATCCGGAACAAAAGTCTTTCTTACTCTGGCTAACCCTGTGGAATATGGTAATTCAATTACTGTTGCCTATACAAAATCCTCTATCAATCCCCTTCAGACTCCGGCAGGAGGGCAGGCGGCAACCATAACGGCCCAGCCTGTAACTAACAACGTGAATCCGGTTGATCCTTTATACGTCAGCTCTGTCATTGAAGATGCTACTCCTTCTATCCTTGAAATTACTTATGATCTGATACTTGCCAATATCGTTCCTGCAACTTCTGCTTTTATCGTTATTGTTAATTCTTCTGTAAGGTCTGTCAGTTCCCTTAGTATATCCGGAACAAAAGTCCTCTTAACTTTATCAGATCCGGTTGTTTACGGTGACAATGTCACTGTTGCTTATACTAAACCTGCCACAAATCCTCTGCAGACAAACTCAGGAGGAACAGCAGCCTCTTTTACTGCCCGGCCGGTAACAAATAACTGTCTCGACCAGACTCAGACTTCATACCCTCCCGTTGTGGTTGTGAACTATCAAACATCAGTTTACTCAGGATTTGTTTATGAAATTGATGCATCCGGAAGCTATGATCAGAATAATGATGTACTTACCTTTAACTGGAGTGCCCCGGCAAATTTGCCTGTCTCATCAATAACCGGTTCCAGCATCAGATTTCTTTCCCCAATTGTAACGAACGCAGAAACTGTTGAAATTGTATTAGGTGTAAGCGATGGGACAACAGTTCAGTCCAGAAATCTGTCAATTAATATATTACCTTATAAACCTGATCTGGCGATGGGAAAAGTTGATATTGTCGAGGCCAGTAATTCATACTCTGCTGATATTCCGGATAACGCTATTGACGGGAATCCTGAAACAAAGTGGTCGATGGAGGGTGATAATCACTGGATAAGGTTTGATCTCCCTGATCCTTTCAAAATAAGCCACCTCCAGCTGGCTTTCTTACCGGAACAAAAATTTGAGTCGTATTTTGATATCTATGCATCAACAGATAATGAGTCGTGGGAGCCTGTATTTATCCAGGCAAAATCGTGCGATTTCTCCGGGGCTTTTCAGATCTTTGATTTTCCTGTTACCAAAACAAACACTGAATATATTTCTGTTAAACTAGTCGGACATGGCAACTCGCTGAACCCGTGGAATTATTTTTCTGAATTCAAGCTGTTTGGTACTACCGATGAAAATTCAAATACTGAACCGGAAACAATTTATATCTATCCTAATCCTGCAAATGAATTTGTTAATGTTGTGATACTTGAGCCATACGACAGGGTTCAGCATTTTAAAGTGTTCGATTTTTCAGGCAGACTCTTTCTCAACTATCAGCTGGATCCGGGAATTAATAATGTGCAAATCCCTATCAGCCTTAAAGAAGGAGTATATATTGCACAGGTGGTACTGGGTAAGATTACAAAGTTTAGTCAGAAGCTTGTAGTAATCAAGTAATGAGTATCGGTAATCAATAATATTAGGTAAATAACAAATTATAAATTTCTTAAAACATTTATATTCAGATATTTAAGATATTCCTCATTTTACCCCCTTTCCCGTTTCCCCCAAAGGGGAAAGGCTTAATTGTGCTCCTTCCCCTGTGGGGGAAGGCTGGGATGGGGGAAAATAAATAAAAAAAATGGCACTTGAATTATTATTAAAAACCGATAGTCATCTAAATATTAAGGATCAATCTTCTTCAAAATTGTCAGAACGCCCTGATAGGACGGACGCTGAAAGGGAGAGACTTATTCAGGTTAGTGACGACACCTGTTGAGAAATTCTGGCTCCAGGCGCTTATGCTGCTGAATTCTGTCGAGCTCCAGTAGTAATTTTCATAAAAACCTCCAATCAGATCCTGATTAAGAAATAAAAGCGCCAGTTCATATTTAGACGGGAGGTACCAGTCTCCAAACGTTACACCCATATAAGGTACTGAATAATCAGCACATGCTTTTGCAGCAAAATTGCTCATTGGATTATCTGCTGTCTGCTGGGCCACTATTAACATTGTATTCATTTCACCGGCACCGACTCCATCGCCTGCTGTATTTGTATATCTCAGGTCTCCATTATACCATTCTATTGCAGGATCCAGATCTTCTGTGGCTGCTATCAAACCATGCCGGCCATCGTCGTACACATAAAAAACTATTCCACCTCCATAAGATTCACCCGTAGTGTGAGTTTTTTCACTTATTACCAATGGATCCTCTTCAGTACCAGTTCCCGATATAGTAATATTAGCCCCGGCTGACACTTTTATTGAACCTGAAGGACCTGTTCCTCCTCCACCGGCAGTCTTCGCATATAGAGCATACGGCACACTCAGTAACTGACTTATTCCCATCTCGACATATGATGATCCTCCTGCATTATCAAGCTCAACTTTTAAGAAAAAAGCATCGGCACCCCAGTTAATATTTGCAAAAACTCCTGATAATATAGCACCATTCCCTATAATAAGCGATACCTGCCCGAATTGATCGGTAATCGTATTATGTGTCTCGCTATATACAACGGTCCCTGTAACATTACCCTGAACAATACTGAAACGGAACGACACGGCCTGATTGGTAAGCGGATTACCAACATTGTTCCTGACTATAGCACTATAGTTGAAACCTTCGGGAGCCTGAGAGAAGAGGTTTATGCTTCCCAGTAAAAGTATAATAAAGAGTATGTTTTTTTTCATTAAAAATATTTTGTAATTCATCTTTAACGTTTTTTCGTCCCTGTTGGCTTCCGCCCCCCTTTCCCCCTAAAGGGGGGCTAATTCCCTTGATCCCCGACAGTCTTTCTTTTATGACTGAGTTTTAGCCCCCCTTTAGGGGGTTGGGGGGCAGTTCTACCCTTCATAGGGGGAATCGGTTAAACTTTTACCCACAAGTCCGAATATACATCCAACAGTATATAGTAATACATTTCCGTTGGCACAAGAGTGATCTGGTCAGGATCAACAGTATCTTTAAAGTTGCAAACATAAGACTTGACCGTCCTGCATTGTGATCTTAACATCCAGATCGATCTCTATAAGATCTTCATCATTATCGAACTCATAGACATAAACAACATGTCCGAACCAGTATGATTTTGGGATATCAATCCAGGCCGGGTAATCAACTCCCCTTGTAATGTAGGTATTCCCAAGATTTACAGATCCGGTTGTCTCATTATTACATTCAAATTTCTGGATAGTTCCGCTTATCTGGATCTTCTCAAAATCCTCAGGTTTCTGCGATCCTGCAGCACCCGAAAGCTGAGGATTCAATGATGATATATGTACCGCCAGCTTCACTTCATAAGTTTTTGGCAGGCTCCATTTGGTTTTGTAACAAGGATCATCATCGATTACCTCAAAACAACCATCTGAAAGAATTATTATAGATAGTAAGAAGATGGTTCTAAGGAGGGTATTTAAAATTTTCATAGGTCTGGTGTCAAAAAAAACAGATTATCGAACTGTTAAAATACTAAAGTTAAACCTTTTTTCAATATGGTTATAGTTTTTTTTATCCTCTGTTTCTTTTTGTCCGGATATGCTTCCGCCACGTCAGTCCCATTAGTATTTTATGTAACTGTTTAGAATATAAATGAAAAGCAGGATTGCTTTTTCAGTTACAGAATACCCGGGACCAGCAAGAAAAGAACAAAAACTTCAATGGTGAAAGTAACTATCGAGTTGATCATTGCCAAATATAGAGAGAGTCATGTTGATTAGTTCCCGATCATTAAAGTGGCAATATTTGATCAGAAGTCACTCAGATTAACCGATCAATCTCAGACAGACCAACATTAGTCAAAAAACAGGGAATTACAGTAAAGCAGAGAAATGTGTGATTAAAGACCGGATATTAAGGACAGACGCAGCGGCGCAGCGGCGACAAAGGCGTAAGGGCGCAAAGGCGTGACTCGTCCTGAAAAAAGTTTACATTTTAATAATTAAATCCTGATACCGGTGTGCCTAAATGCTTTTATACCGTTGTGCCGTTGTGCCGTTGCGCCTTTTATCCCGTTGCGTCATTTTTCCGCTGTGCCTCTGCGCCGCTGTGCCGCTGTGCCTTTTAATTTATTATCCTGAAATCCACCCTCCTGTTTTGTCTCCTGTCCCGTTCCTGCATATTCGAAGCAACCGGTTTCACTCCTCCGTACCCTTTGGCAGTTAATCTCTTACTGCTTATTCCTCTGTTGATAAGATAATTAACCATCAACTGAGCGCGGGTTTGAGACAGCTTGAGATTTGCAGGAGCAGATCCGGTATTATCAGTATGTACTTCCACTTCTAACCTTATCCCAGGATTGCGGTTCATCAGGATCACTATCTGATCAAGCATCAGGTATGCATTTGCCTTAAGACGGCCATAAGTGTCGAAGTAATCATCAGCAAGTACTCCGTAATTCTTCTTGTCGTTGAGAAGCTCCTTTTCAGCAGGAGAGGAAAGAACATCTGATACTATCTGCAAATTTTTGAATCCCAGACCAGATAATTCCTTATAGGCAGGATAAACTGACATAAGACGTATCTGTTCATCAGCCACATAATAGTAAGTACCTGATTCACTGTCATATACCTCTTTTAAAGTATACTTGTCCGGGAGATTCCTGAAAACAGTGCTCCCGAATGAGATCTTTTTTTCAGATGAAATCAATCTGATCCGGAAAACTGCATCTTTTTTATAATCTTCTTCTGCAGAGTATTCATTCTTTATGATTGCATTTTCAAACCTCCTGATATCCTGCTGAGACTCCTTCACTGAAGCTTTTGCAGCCAGGTAACTTTTCCTTTCCTGATCATTATTTACTACACTTATCTTCTTTGTAATGCCTGTATTATGAATAATACCTGTCGTCAGAGACTTTAATTTCACTCCCATGTTAATATTAAACTCCCCTTTCGCCTTAAATGTAACATTTGCATTTGGTCCTGTCATCCTTGTCCCTTCACCAAATTCCCACGAATAGAGCAGGGTTTCATATCCTGGAAGGTACGATTGATTTCCGTTAAGGTTTATCTGCTCACCAACAACAGCTACATCGGGAGAAGTAATAAAGGGTTGTTCATAATCGCGGAGCGTGAGCGCATATTTCAACTTTGAGAAGAAGAGATTTCCCGTTGACCTGTCAATAATATCGAGCTTGACATTATAATTTCCGGGACCGGGGAAACAATGATGTACAACTTCCCCGTATGCCTTTTTACCATCACCGAAATCCCAAACATAACGGAGATTCAGCGTATCAACTGTAATGGCTCCGCTATCGGTGAATGTGAAACAATATTGATTTTCTCTCTGGATATCGGCATAGAAGATCTGCGGAAATCTTGTCTTAAACCGGTAGATATCAATTGTCTTAAGTCTGTTTGAGGAAAAATATCCTTCACTCATGAGAGAGTCCGTAATTATTCCGAAATCATCAAATTGTGAATTTATCGGAGAATCAAGTCTGACCGGATGTAACCAATCATTCCCCATTGGTCTTGAGTAGAAGATATCTTTCCCTCCCAGACCGGGATGACCGTCTGAAGCAAATAATATCTCCCCGGCAGGTGTAATAAACGGATATGCTTCATTACCTTTTGTGTTAATTGTGCTTCCAAGATTCACAGGTTCATCCCAGTAATCACCTTCCCATTGACAGTAATACAAGTCTGAACCGCCGTAACCATCTGGCATATCCGAAGCAAAATATAATCTTTTCCCGTCAGGTGAAAGATATGGTGTTGAGATATTATACCACTCATTATTAAACCGGAGTTCCCTGATCTTTGTCCAGCTGTTTCCCTCTTTTACAGCAGAGAAGATACCCAGTTTGTTCCTTACTGAAGATATCTCCCTGGAGCTGCCTTCAATCTGCATATTCCTTGAATAGTAGATTGTATCACCTCCTGTGCTGAATGTTACAGGACCATTATTAGCTTTCGTTTTAAGATTCTTTGAGAGCAGAGCTGATCTTTGACTGTTCCCTGTTGTGTCGACAAAATGGATGTTTACTGTACCTGTCCCCTGCGACGAAGAATAATCTACTAGTTTTCCTGCATTATTGTTTGTACAGAAGACAATTCCGTTCTTGTAATAAACGGGAGAGAACTCGTCAAATTTGTCGGTACTGAAGGCGGTCTTCGTGATCGTGTACGTTTCCGTTTGAGCTGGACAACCACATTAAATAAAGATGCTATCAGTATAGTTATTAGAAATCGAAAAATCATGGTTCAAATGTATGAAAAAGTCTGGTAAAGTGTCTATGAGTTGGAAGTCGGAAGTCGGAAGTCGGGAGACCGAAGTCGGAAGACCGAAGTCGGAAGTCCGAAGACGGAAGTATGCGAAGATATTTAATTAATCTTACTTTTAAAGGAAATCATCATATTCATAAGATTATAAGCTGCTTCATAGTGCTCAACAAATTCCTGATTTGTTATGTAATTCCTCCTGCAGGCTTTATGCAAACAAGTAACTACTTCTGCAAGTGAACGGATTGCGATATTGATAAACCTTTTAAATTCAGGATTTGTTTGCCCGATTGCTCCCTCAGAGATATTCAATGCAACAGAATCCACAGCCCGTAGAATCTGAGAAGAAAGATTATAGAATTCCTTTTTAGGAAATTTGTCAGATAATCGAAAAATACTCTCTCCATAATCCATTGCTTTTTGCCAGATAATCAGCTTCTCAAATTTAAATTTCACATCAGTTCCCATATTCTCAATCCTTTACTTCCGTGAATTTTGCCTTCCAGCTTCTGACTTCCAGCTTCCGACTTCCGACTTCCGACTTCCAACCCTAAAAAATCAAGGGATTGACCACATCCACCTTATACCTGAACTCGTACCTCAGCATCACCTCATGCGAACCGCTGCTGTATCTTCCAAGCTGCCCGAAATCGAAATCGTATGTGTACCCGATCCTGAGCTGGTTGTTTACAGCAAATTGCAGTAATGCTGCAACAGACCTGTCGCTCTGATAAGATAATCCTGTCCAGAGTCTGTCGTACAGACTGAAATGTGCATTGATATCATATAATAATTTGTTACCCGGAGTAAAGATGATAAGTGTCGACGGGAACATCTTCACTCTCGGAGACAAACTGAATACATATCCGGTATTTAACATGTAAGAATAGTTTGCCGGTTTGAACATAAGTGAATACTTGTTCTTGTCGAAGTTAAACTTGTAACTCAGCAGTCTTGGAACAGAGAAACCCACGAAATAATTACGATAATTGTAATAGGCACCGAAGCTGAAATCAGGAACAACAAAAACCCGTGAATCGATAAGGTAATACTCATCCTCGGGATCAATTACGATAAGGTCCGACCAGGCAGTATTTGTGGTTAAGATCCCTGCACCAAGACCGAGGGAGAGATACCCGTCGTTCATGTCTATTTTATAAGCGTATGTAGTATAGATCTGAGTCTCTTTGGTCACTCCTATCTTGTCGTTGACGATCATCAGACCAAGTCCAAGCTTCGAACCAAGCAACGGAGCGTCGACAGCCAGAGTCATCGTCTGGGGTGATCCTGTAACACCCACCCATTGCTTCCTGTAAAAGGTTGCAATATTCAACGCGCCCCTGTTCCCCGCAAAAGCCGGATTTATCGATAACGGATTCAGGATGTAGTGATCCGTTACGGGAGTTAATTGGCCAAACATGCTTACAGGGATAAGCATGAAAAGCAAGGTTTTAAGGATCTTTTTCATGATGTAAAAAATTTCTAAATATGTCTTTTATTTTTAATTGACCCCCTTCCTAACCTTCCCCCAAGGGGGAAGGAATTCCACGCGACAGGCCAGTCCCTCGGAGGAAACGGGATTTCTTAGCTTTTCCCCCTTGGGGGAAACGGGAAAGGGGGTATTATCACCTCCAACGGGAAAGGGGGTTATTATCACCTTCAACGGGAAAGGGGTAATTATCATCTTCTTATCACAATAAATCCGCTTAACGACCTTCCATTTGCCGACTTAACCACCCAGAAATACGTATCGTCCGGCAGTTCATTCCCTTTATTATCCAGACCGTTCCAGTCATTTTCATAATTACCGGACCTGAAGACCTGCATACCTCTCCGGTCAAAGACAACCAGTTCGGTCTTCCCTAAAGTCTCCTCTAATCCTCGAAGAACAAAATACTCATTGTACGGGTCGCCGTTTGGAGTGATCAGGGTAGGAACGATCAGATCGTTGACGGATATCTTAATATCGTCGCTCACAGGTTCACAAACACCATTAGTTACTGTCCATCTGAATTCATTGACACCAATTGTAAGACCGGTTACAAGTGTACTGGTGTCGGTCTCGTCGTCGAAAATACCTGTGCCCGACAGAAGACTCCAGATACCAGTTCCGTAATCAAGATAAGCAGCATTCAGGTTCGCTTCCATTACATAGTTAAGCTCCTGGTCAGGGCCGGCATCTGCAACCGGTAACTGATCAGCTGTAACTGTTACCTGTTTGATTGTTGAGTATCCTGCTGTTGATGTTCCTTTTATGTAGTAGATACCTGCAGGTGCTGCAGTTGGAGTAGCAAAGGCTATCGTTCCGGCAGCATTTGTCCAGTAAGTGAATGTAAGATTCTCGTCGGAACCTGCTGTCACCTCCGGTAGAGTAAGGTCTGCTGTTCCATTTGAGCAGATTGTCGGAGGATTGGTAATAAAGACTGTTGGCGGTCCGGGACGTGCATTGATCACAACGTTTGCAGTCGGAAGAGAAGTACAACCAACTGAATTGGTAACCGTAAATGTATATGTTCCGGGTTCCAGACCGGTAAGAGTTCTGGATATACCGGTACCTGTCGTTTTAACTCCGTCAGGGAGTCTTGTTATCGTCCACGTGCCTGTCGATGGTAATCCGCTTAACACAACACTTCCGGTCGGTACAGAGAATGTCGGATGAGTAATAGTTCCAACCACCGGTCTTGTCGGCGTTACAGGCTGTGCATTCACTTTTGCACTTGAGGATACAACTGATGTACATCCTACTGCATTTCTGACAGTGAAATTATAGGTGCCTGCAACGAGTCCGGATATTACTGTTGTGGTTCCGGTTCCTGTTGTGGTGACACCTTCAGTATATCTGGTCAGTGTCCATGTTCCTGTCTCGGGTAATCCGCTTATATATACTCTTCCCGTGGCTACCGTACAAGTGGGTTGCGCAATTGAGTCAATTACAGGAGGTGTCGGTGTCTCAGGCTGAACATTTATAACTACTTCTGCTGATTCATCTGATGTACATCCTGCTGCATTCCTGACAGTAAAAGTATGAGTACCGGAATTTAGTCCTGTTACAGTTCTGCTGGGTCCGGTTCCGGAAATTGTCGATCCTGCAGGCAAGCGGGTCAGCACCCACGTTCCTGTTGCAGGTAATCCGCTCAGGATAACGCTTCCTGTCGATACATTACATGTGGGATGAGTTATTGTGCCAACAACAGGTGGTGTCGGTGTTGCAGGCTGTGCATTGAGAACAATATTTGCAGATGACACTGAAGTACAACCGTTTGAGTTGGTGACTGTGAAATTATGCGTTCCGGAAGCAAGACCGGGAATAGTGGTACTTGTTCCGCTACCGGGTACTGTTTCGCCTCCCTGGACATGAGTCACAATCCATGTCCCTGTTGATGGCAATCCATTCAGGACAACACTACCTGTTGCAACATTACATGTCGGATGAGTTATCGTCCCTGCTGCCGGGGCTGCAGGAAGAGCATTTACCTTCAGTGAATAAGTAGCAATAGCAGGAGCACAAGGTGATCCAAAAGGATTATCGGTTGTTACAGTAATTGTCACTGTATTACCTGCATCTCCTGCTGCAGGAGTATAAGTAAATGAGAACGGTTTTGTAGTTATTGAACCAGCCGGACTAACTGTACCCGAACCATTTTCGGTGATTGTTACACTGGTCGCACTTCCTCCGAATGTATTACCGCTGACAGTTACCGGAGCTATACCGCAGGTATTTCCGCTCACGCTGCTTAATGTTACCGTTGGAGGATTAGCACAACCGCATGATACAAGGAAGCTGGCGCCTGTATTTACACATCCGGAAGCGTTCCGGACTGAAATTGTATAGGTACCATTAGCGATATTTGAAAATAAAGTTGAAGATTGATAGGTACCACCGTTTAAGGCTATACAGATATTCAGCACCTGTCGGGCTGGTAACTGTTATAACAGCTTTTCCAAAACCCTGAGTACAGTCTACCGTACTTGTCGGCGCTGATGGTGTCGGAGGCTGAGCATTGATGAGAACAGGTGCTGAAGCTGCTGAAATACACCCTGCCAGATTGGTCACTGTGAAGGTATACTGACCTGCAGGAAGATTGTAAATAGTTGTACCTGTTCCTGTCCCGGTAACAGTATTACCGCCAGGCAGACGGGTAATTGTCCATCCTGCAGCTGGTAATCCGTTGAGAACAACACTACCTGTAGCTACTGCGCATGTCGGTTGTGTTATAGTCCCTGCAACCGGAGCTGAAGGAGTTCCCGGCTGAGCACTGATAACAACGCTTAAGGATGCGACAGAGGTGCATCCGTCTGAGTTAGTTACCGTAAAAGTATAAGAATTTACAGCAAGATTTGAGATTGTTATACCAGTTCCCGAACTGTTTATGATTGCCATGTCGGGATACCGGGTTAAAGTCCAGTCGCCTGATGCTGGTAATCCTGAGAGCACTACACTTCCGGTAGACACGGTACAGGTTGGTTGTGTGATGGTTCCAACAACCGGCGCTGCGGGTGTAACAGGCTGTGATTCAATGACTAAAACTCCGGAAGGGACGGATGTACATCCGGCTGAATTTGTAACAGTAAAAGTATATGTTCCTGACGGAATAACAGTAACTGTTCTTGTAGTACCTGACGCCTGTTATAGTTGCCGGACCAGGGGAACGGGTCAGTGTCCATGTGCCAGTTGCCGGCAATCCGCTTAATACAACGCTTCCTGTAGCTACTGCACATGTTGGCTGAGTAGTTGTTCCTACAACCGGGGCTGTCGGTGTGACAGGCTGTGCATTAATTACAACATTACCCGAGGCTGTTGAAATACAGCCATCAGCGTTGGTTACTCTGAAAGTATAGGTATTTGCCGCCAGACCCGATATTGTGGTTGTCGTTCCTGTCCCTGTTGTTGTAACATTGTCAGGAGTACGGACCAGTGTCCATGTACCGGTTGTTGGCAATCCACTTAATGTAACACTTCCGGTTGCAACCGAACAGGTAGGTTGAGTTGTCAGACCTACAACAGGAGCAGTCGGGACAATAAGCGGCGGGTTTATCTTGACAACGGATGATACAGCTGATGTACAACCGGACGCATTTGTGACTGTATAAATATGTGTTCCCGTTGGAACACCTGAAACAGTAGTACTGGTACCCGATCCGCCAGTTGTTACAGCATCAGGAAGGCGTGTCAATGTCCATAATCCGGTTGCAGGCAGTCCGCTCAGTACTACACTACCTGTTGAAACTGAACAAGTCGGCTGAGTAATATCTCCCACCAATGGTACCGAAGGCGTCAAAGGTTGAGCGTTTATGACAACGTTACCTGATGGTCCGGAAATGCATCCATCTGCACTGGTTACCGTATACGTATATGAAGCATTCTGAGGAATATTCAATACCGTAGTACTTGTTCCGTTGCCAGAAGTTGTAGTTCCTCCCGGGGTACGGACCAGGGTCCATGTACCGGATGCCGGCAGTCCGTTGAGAACCACGCTCCCTGTTGATGTTGCACAGTTTGGTTGTGTGGTGGTACCAACTAGAGGTGGTGTGGGTGTTGCCGGCTGGGTTTTGATCAGTACATCTGATGAAGATGAAGAAACACATCCATCGGCATTGGTCACAGTAAATGTATAAGTGTTGGCTGAAAGCCCGCTTATTGTTGTACTTGTACCGGATCCAGTAGTAGTTGTCCCACCCGGAGTACGGATAAGAGTCCATGTACCGGTTCCCGGTAATCCGCTGAGAACAACGCTACCTGTTGATACAGAACATGTTGGGTTAGTTATTGATCCTACGATGGGGGCACCCGGAACTGCATTCACTGTCAGGGTGTATGTTGCTGAAGCAGCTGAACATAGGCCTCCGAGAGGATTATCCGTTGTAATTATTATTGTTACTGTGTTACCGGCATCTCCTGATCCAGGAGTGTAGGTAAATGAGAACGGTGAGGAAGTAGTCGAAGGGGGACTAAGCGATCCTGTACCATTTCCTGTTATAGTCACTCTTGTTGCACTTCCGCCAAAAATATTGCCACTTACAGATTTTGCTGTAGTTCCGCAAGTGTTACCTTCTGTACTGCTTAGTACTACAGTCGGAGGATTGACGCAACCGCACGAAACAGAGAAATTAGGACCGACTGTAATACATCCTGAAGAGTTTATGACAGTAATATAATGAATCCCGTTAGCTACATTCGAGAAAGAAGTCGATAACTGGTATGCTCCACCATCAAAACTATACTGGTAACCTGCACCAGTCGGGCTTGACACTGTCACAACTGCTTTGCCAAAACCTTGTGTGCAGTCAATACTCTGGACAGGGCTAGCCGGTGATGAAGGTTGAGCATTAATTACAACGCTACCTGAAGAAACCGACGTACAACCTACTGAATTTGTAACCGTGAAAGTAAAAGTACCTGCAGGTAATCCTGTTACAGTCGTGCTCGTACCTGAACCAGATGTGGTTGTTCCTCCGGGTGTCCGTGTCAGAGTCCAGTTACCGGTGGTTGGTAATCCTGACAATTCAACGCTTCCTGTCTCTTCGGTGCATGTCGGTTGGGTTCTTGTACCGACAACAGGTGCTGAAGGAACTGCAGGTTGTGGATCTATAACAATGGGTAGTGTCGAACCTGAAATACAACCTGAGAAGTTAGTGACAGTAAAAGTATAGGATCCTGCTGAAAGACCTGTTACTGTGTAAGAAGTTCCGGAGCTATTCGTAGTACCTCCGGGTGTACGCGTAAGTGTCCATGAACCTGATGGTAAGCCGTTCAAAACGACGCTTCCCGTAGCCGATGTGCAGGAAGGTTGAGTTATGAGCCCGACAACAGGTGTTGATGGTGTTACTGGCTGTGGGCTCATAGCTACCTGGGCTGAGACACCTGAAGTGCATCCTGCAGAATTCGTAACAGTAAAGATATAAGTAGATCCGGCCGCTAATCCTGTTATGGTCCTGCTTGTACCTGTCCCGGTAAAGGTTGTCCCGTCCGGCAGACGGGTTATGGTCCAATTACCGGCAGGAAGAAGGTTAAGCACCACGCTGCCTGTAGCTGAGGCACAGGTAGGCTGTGTGATAGTTCCTATTGCGGGCGGCGTGGGAACAAGTGGTTGGACATCAATAACTACAGCTTCTGAAGATGCAGAGGTGCATCCGGAGCTGTTTCTTACTGTAAATGTGTAAGTTCCATCGTCCGGAAGGCCTGTAATTGTAGTACTTGTAGTTGAGCCATTTGTTGTGATACCACCGGGAGTACGGGTGATTACCCACGAACCCGATGGTAATCCGCTTAATGCAACGCTACCGGTGGAAACAGTACACGTCGGCTGAGTGATCGTTCCTACTATTGGAGCTGTAGGTGTCGAAGGTTGAGCTAAAATACCGACACTCGCCGACGGTACTGATGTGCATCCACTTAAATTGGTTACTGTGAAAGTATATGATGTTAAGGCAGTCAGTCCGCTTATTGTTGTACTGGTTCCGGTTCCTGTATGTTGTTCCGCCGGGAGTGCGTGTAATTGTCCATCCGGCAGCGGGAAGGCCATTCAATAATACGCTTCCAGTGCTTAATAAGCAGGTAGGTTGGGTGATAATTCCAATTAAAGGTGCAGTCGGGGTTAGAGGCTGTTCATTAACTGTCAGTACAATACTATTTGCTGAAATACAAGTCGGTGATGCCGCAAGTCTGGTCCTAATAGTATGATTCCCTGGATCTACTCCGGAGAAGGTAGTACTTACCTGGAAAGTTCCTCCATCAAGACTATATTCGTATGTGGCTCCAAGTGGTGAAGTAACAACGATCGTTCCAGTTGAAACATTGCATGTAGGTTGAATTGTCACATTTGCAGAAGGTGCTGACGGTACTCCAGGTGCTGCGTTGACTGTAAGAGGACTTGTCGGTGATGAGATACAGGTTGGGGATGCTGCAAGTCTGGCTGTAACCGTATGATTACCAGGGGCTACACCAGTAAAGGTCGTTCCCGACTGGTATGTTCCTCCATCTACTGCATATTGATAGGTTGCTCCCAATGGTGATGTTACTACTATCGTTCCTGTCGGTACTGCACACGTCGGCTGTACAGTCACACTTGCTACTGGTGTGTTTGGTGCTGTCGGTACTGCATCAACAGTAAGAGGAATTGTCAGGGATGATATACATGTAGGCGATGCTGTAAGTCGTGTTCTAAGTGTATGACCACCTGGTGCTAATCCGCTAAAGGTCGTACTTGTCTGATAGGTACCCCCATCAATATTATATTCATAAGCAGCCCCCAAAGGACCACTAACTACTATCGTACCTGTTGGTATTGCACATGTAGGTTGAACAGTGACACTTGCAGTAGGTGCCGGCGGTACTGCCGGTACTGCATTGACTATAAGTATACCTGTCGGTGATGAGATACAGGTTGGGGATGCTGCAAGTCGTGCTGTAACAGTATGATTACCAGGGGCTACACCTGTAAAGGTCGTTCCCGACTGATATGTACCTCCATCTACTGCATATTCATAGATTGCTCCCAAAGGCGCAGATACTACTATCGTTCCGGTGGGTATTGCGCAGGTGGGTTGTACTGTGACACTTGCTGTGGGTGTCACCGGTACTCCAGGTGCTGCGTTGACTGTAAGAGCACTTGTCGGTGATGAGATACAGGTCGGGGATGCTGTAAGTCTTGCTGTAACAGTATGACCCCCAGGAGCTACTCCTGTAAACGTCGCACTCGCCTGGTATGTTCCACCATCTACTGCATATTGATAAGAAGCTCCCAATGGAGCTGTAACTACTATCGTACCTGTCGGTACTGCACACGTCGGTTGTACAGTCACACTTGCTACTGGTGTGTTTGGTGCTGTCGGTACTGCATCAACAGTAAGAGGAATTGTCAGGGATGATATACATGTAGGCGATGCTGTAAGTCGTGTTCTAAGTGTATGACCACCTGGTGCTAATCCGCTAAAGGTCGTACTTGTCTGATAGGTACCCCCATCAATATTATATTCATAAGCAGCCCCCAAAGGACCACTAACTACTATCGTACCTGTTGGTATTGCACATGTAGGTTGAACAGTGACACTTGCAGTAGGTGCCGGCGGTACTGCCGGTACTGCATTGACTGTAAGTATACCTGTCGGTGATGAGATACAGGTTGGGGATGCTGCAAGTCGTGCTGTAACAGTATGATTACCAGGGGCTACACCTGTAAAGGTCGTTCCCGACTGATATGTACCTCCATCTACTGCATATTCATAGATTGCTCCCAAAGGCGCAGATACTACTATCGTTCCGGTGGGTATTGCGCAGGTGGGTTGTACTGTGACACTTGCTGTGGGTGTCACCGGTACTCCAGGTGCTGCGTTGACTGTAAGAGCACTTGTCGGTGATGAGATACAGGTCGGGGATGCTGTAAGTCTTGCTGTAACAGTATGACCCCCAGGAGCTACTCCTGTAAACGTCGCACTCGCCTGGTATGTTCCACCATCTACTGCATATTGATAAGAAGCTCCCAATGGAGCTGTAACTACTATCGTACCTGTCGGTACTGCACACGTCGGTTGTACAGTCACACTTGCTACTGGTGTGTTTGGTGCTGTCGGTACTGCATCAACAGTAAGAGGAATTGTCAGGGATGATATACATGTAGGCGATGCTGTAAGTCGTGTTCTAAGTGTATGACCACCTGGTGCTAATCCGCTAAAGGTCGTACTTGTCTGATAGGTACCCCCATCAATATTATATTCATAAGCAGCCCCCAAAGGACCACTAACTACTATCGTACCTGTTGGTATTGCACATGTAGGTTGAACAGTTACACTTGCAGTAGGTGCCGGCGGTACTGCCGGTACTGCATTGACTATAAGTATACCTGTCGGTGATGAGATACAGGTTGGGGATGCTGCAAGTCGTGCTGTAACAGTATGATTACCAGGGGCTACACCTGTAAAGGTCGTTCCCGACTGATATGTACCTCCATCTACTGCATATTCATAGATTGCTCCCAAAGGCGCAGATACTACTATCGTTCCGGTGGGTATTGCGCAGGTGGGTTGTACTATGACACTTGCCGTCGGTGTTACCGGAGTTATATTAGTTATCACAGCCTCCCCATTCATATCAGTAGTCCCGGTTACATTTGTACCTGTTACTTTATATGTTCCGGCAAGCTGGTCACCAAAGTCAAGAGGAGATCCAGTACCTTCCATTGTTGGTGTTTGGGCGACATTGTTTTTATAAAGTGTATAGGTTACACCAACCTCTGATCCATCAAGGCCTATTACTACTCCATCTTCACCATCGCAATAAGAACCGCCCCCAGTTACATTAAAAGCAGTTGGGGCTGAGGGATTGAGAACAATATTATCTGCATTACTGAAGCAATTCGATGTGTTGCAAGCAAGCTCAGTGTTTGTGGTGCCAATATATTGTGCGACTTTAGTTGGATATGGAGATGTAGTAAAATTGAAGGTTAGATTAGCAACAGAGCCCGAAGTAAAAGGATTTGTATTGGTTATTCGAAGACGACAAACCTTGGTTCCCGGAGCTGTCTGACTTATGATTGTTCCTGATCCCGCACCTGGAGGTGATTTAGGTGTCAACTTTATGCAATTCTGTCCCTGGGTCCATATTACACTTGTTGGCTGTTGGCTTGTATTAAGTTGTGAAGATCCAGGTACGATGGCTAAAGTTATCGTACCTCCGTTATAGATACCTGGATTAACTAAAATACCAGCCTGAATGGCTGCCAATTCAAATGGTTGACCAGGATCAGTATCAAGGAGGTAAAGATCGAATTCGAGGATCCGATCAGTCACCTGGACGTCGTTTGCGATTGTATAATTAAAATTGGAATCCTGGGCATTTACCTGTAAACCAGTCACCAATAACAGTAACAGTGTGATAGGTTTTGTCAAATGGGAAAATATATTTTTCATATTATCTGAAATATCGCTGAAACACTCTAAATCAATGTATTAAATCAACATGCATTTAATATAACCTATAAGAATTCCGGAAGATTCTCGAAAAAATTATGGGGTAACAGCTCCTATTGCCATAGCTGCATTATTATCAATATTTACAAAATCCGACAGATCAACCAATCCGTCTCCATTTATATCCTCGGGTATATAACCAGATCCTGCCACCGCAGCCTGATTATCGACAGGAGATGAATCGCCCAGGTCTATAATATCATCCTGATTCACATCACCTCCAAAAATAGCATACCTTAGATCTGGAAGTTGAATAAGATTACCTCCAAATACTGATGCCGGAGTGCCAAATGACTGGTTAATAGTACTCCCTGAAAATGATACAGGATTTGCACTCACAGTCTCGATACTATTACGGTGTTTTATTGTTATATAATAGGAACCATTATGAGCAGCAGGAATAATAACAGTAGCAGTGCCGTTTATATTAAGTGGAACATCTGAATCAACATAAACAACTGTATTATAGTTCCCTGCGTCATGTAGTTCAACTGTAATATGGTCTGCTGATCCGTCTATCCAATGGATACCATATTCATCGTATGCTATTTTCATAGTACCACCACCATTATACAGCCCCTGGAGCAGAACTGACGTGAGGTTAAGAGTTTTGAAACATTCGTTGACTGTGCAACGTCGGAGTGACCGGTGCATTTACTACTTCTACATAATATACTGTTGGATTGTCAGCTGTACAATCGTCTGAATCTAAATAATTAACACTTATTGTTTCAGAGCCAGCTAAATCCCATGTCACAGTGATGGAGTTTGTTCCTTGAACTGTGATGGTCCCCCCAGATGAAATTGTCCAATCATAATTGGTCATCCCTGGTTCTGTTACATAAACAATGCCTGATGATGCGGCACAAACAACTGCTGGTCCCGATATTGTTCTTTCAATATCACACTGCCCCCAACCTTCCGCACTCACCTACAAAAAAAGAGTCCCAGGAGAAGCGTCCTGAAAAACACTCTTTTTAATATGCTAAAATGATTAATTGCTGAATGTAAAATTCGTTCCATATTTTTATTTCAGGAATAGTTCTTGGGATTTTATCAGAACACTCTTTTTAATATGCTAAAATGATTAATTGCTGAATGAAAAATTCGTTCCATATTTTTATTTCAGGAATAGTTCTTGGGATTTTATCAAGCAGGCTGAAGGCTGAAGGCGGAAGGCGGAAGGCGGAAGGCAAGCGATGAGTGGTGAGATCAGGCATGCTTTCGCCCCGTCAGTCACATAATAATGACTAACAAAGGAGTCCGGAGATACCTTTTAAAGGCCCTGAGAGCAATGAATTACGTAAACCTTAAAAAGATTTTTCTTTCCCTGGATACCAGCGAAAGACTCTAAAAGTATTGTTTGCTCAGCCTTCTTTAAAAATATTGAAATCTAAATTAAGGCTTTTGCAATACATAGCAACTTTAATTTGACTAAAGGATTAAAATCGTAGGTAAACATGCGATTTTAAGATATGTGAAATTGAAGGCGTTGGGCGACAGGCGACAGGCGTCAGGAAGAACAAGAAAGTATAAGGCGACAGGCGTCAGGGAGTCAGGAAAAGTTTACTCAGAATTTCGCCTGTAATAAACAGATTGGTCCTGATAGCTTTTGACTATCAGCACTTCGTTGTGGTCAATGAAGAGATCATAAACTGATGGTTCAATCCAGTATGTTGTATAGTGTTCAAGATCCGACGTCTTTAGTATCCCATATCCCGGTGACAATAACGTAGAAGAAATCATCCCATCTCTTAAAATTACCTTCAATTGTTGCTCCTGATGCCGGGTATACGTGGTGTACCTCTGTAAAACTACCTCCCATATCCGTTGACTTGAAAATCGATAAACCCCCGTTTTCGCCTTTACTGAAAAAAAACTCGTCCTTATCATTTACATATAATGTACTGAAAGAAGTCGGCATTATGATCATTTCCCAGGTAAGACCATCATCATATGATCTTTGTAAACTCATTGCATACAATCCATGATAAACGAGTGTGCCGTTTTTCAACCTGAAGATATTACCTAAACCGGAATATGTACTGACAATCCCGACATCAATCCAGGTGTTGCCTCCATCCCTTGATAATCTCGATGTGGAATTGGACTTAAAAACCCATATATAATTATCCTGAGATATATAGAGTTGGATTTTGTTTGCCCCGGAGTAGGGCTTAGTACATCTTGTCCAGGAGACTCCATGATTGTCGCTTTTTATAACATGGCCATCATATGTAGTGATATAGATAACTCCTTCCCGGTTGATATCAATCGTCTGCGGTGTCTGAATCAGATCATCAGTCACCTCCTCCCACAAAAAATACCTGCTCCCCTGTCTGTATATTTTATTTTTCGCCAGCATAAAAGTGATGTCATTGACTGTATCGGCAACCAAACCGGCCATCGTACCGTCAACATCTCCGGTAATCTTCATCCAACGATCATCCATGAAGCTATATGCTTTAAGATACTTGTCTTTAAGGTGCTGGCGGGACTTATTGTAGACAGAAGCCCGGAGCAACTGTTCAAACTCGTCGGTGCCAAGCTGCCAGGTGGTTGTAGCTTTCCCATCAGTGTCAGTAAACAACAGACTCTCTGATACCGTTCCGCCACCACTTATGACCTCAAAACCCAATTTGACTGAATTGTCCGCAGGATTTTTGTTATTTTCAGCTGTAAATATCACATCCAACGATTCACCGGCAAATAATCTTGGAGAAGACAGGCTTTCAAAATAGAAGTTATAGTCGTCTACCAGCTCCGTATAGGGGTCCTGACTGCATGAAAAGACAAGACTTATCACAATGCTAACCAAGAGAATTTTTTTTATGATCACATCTTTCATAGAACAGATATTTTGAACTTTGCCTTAATCTTGCTTTTGTTATTCCTGATTAATGAACCGGTAGCCTTAATCCCACCTGTAATGAAAAAGAATTATTCCTTATCAAAGTTGCCCCTTTGTCTGTTTCATAACTTTCCTGCATATTGACCGGACGACCTGCATCACTGAATCCTTTATGATATTGCAGTCCCAGATCAACTTTTATTTTCTCTGTAACAGGCAGAGTTACCCCTCCGCCAACCATCCATCCGAAATCAGTGTCTTTGATAAGTCCTCCGATATCATCAAAGACCACAGTTTTTTTCATCTGAAACTGAGGTCCTGAATTCATCGCAGAAAACGCTTCCCCTTTACAAAATGCATTCAACTTCACAGCCAGATATGGTCCGGTGTTAAGAAAGAATCTGTATTCCCTTCCAAATGAAAGATTTACAAGAGCCGGTATGGTGATATAATCTATTCCGATCTTTGTGCCGACAGAATATTGCGGATCGCCACTAACAAAATACCTGTCGAACAAGTCGCTTGAATCTCTTAAAGCATATCCGTTCTTTTCATAGGATATCCCTGTCTGAAGCGATAACCAATGACTTAAGCTAAAATCAACTGCAAAGCCTAAAGATGGTCCTGACGCTAACTCATACATATCCGGATTCAGGCTGCAGGAATTCCAAATGAAATTGATCCCGGCCTTGTAGATCAGATCGATATTACTGTGAGATGAATCCTGCAGATCAATCCGGTATTTTTCTTTTTTACCTTTCATGAATCCGTCGTAAGAGATCCCAAAAGTTATATCCATTGAACCATGTCTGTAATCATAACCGTCAAGGAATTTTTTCCTGCCGGCTAGATAACCGAAGTTCAACGAAGCATTAAATTTATCAGCCAATGGATAAGAGAGTCCTGCTGAAAAAAGAAATCCAAAATCATTCTTTTCCGGCTCAATAATGGAATAATAATTCAGACCATAATCGATCAGAAAAGAATAGAATACTCCTCCTGAAATGTGCAATTGAGGCCTGGAAGGAATTGTAATTTTGAATTGAGCCGGGATCGAAAGAAAAGTGAAATCCATTTTCTGATTATATGGATATTGGACAGGAACAAACAGAGGATATATATATTCAATTTCAGGATAATCAGTCCTGTCAACATATGGCAAATGCTCATAATATATCGATGAGAAGGAGAGTCCGGATTGAAATCCGATCACCCTGTTCAGGTTATAATTTGCGATAATTTTCTCAGAAGCTCCCGGTTTGAATTTCCATTTCCCTGAATTATTATTTCCATGGATATCGGAAAAATTTATCCCGCTGAGTAATCCTATGGAAAGTTCCTGGGAATAACTTATTGAATTACAAAATAATAGAAAAACAAAACAACTAAAAACACAGAGTTTTTTCATTACGTTCAGGATAGGATCAAGAACAGATTTGCCGCAAATACTGTGCCATCTCACTGTCGCCAGACAGGTTCTCCCGTTTATCTCTGAACCCTCACCACTATTATCACTGCGCTTTTGTACCGTTGCGCCGTTGCGCCATTGTGCCTTTATGCCGCTTTGCCGTTGCGCCGTTACGCCATTGTGCCTTTGCGCCGTTGGGCCTCTGCGCCATTATTCCAGTATATTCCTCATATACTCAATACACTTCGCAACCTCCCTGGCCGGATCTGATCCTTCCGGAACAGGATATTCGAGCTCTATATCCACGTTGATCTGCCATTTCTCTTTTTTCAGCAGTAGCAGAATATCCGCAATGGGTGTCTCTCCGCTGCCAAAAGGCATGTTTGTGCCAGCCGGAGTACTGTTCGGACCTGTCTTATCCTTGATGTGTATACTCGAGATCTTTTCATGATATTTTTCAATGATACCATTCGGGTGAATACCTGATGCTCCGAAATAGTGCCCTGCATCAAAATTGAGTCTGTTGGCGGGAGAAAATGCCAAAAATTTATCGAAAGAGAATCCCGGTTCAGCAGGCTGAGCATGATTGTGAAATATGGCCAGACTCTTATGCTTCTCTGCAAATTTTCCAAGCCTCTGAGCTGATTCCTCACCTATCTCATCAGATATCCCCCTGGCTCCCAGCACTTTGGTCGCCATAAAAGCATAGTCTATCTCTTCATCCGACCAGGTTGATGGTGCAAATTTTGCGATATGCACACTTATCCCGGCATCATTGAATTTTCTTCTCATCTCCTCATACCGGCTCATCGGAAGCGATAATCGCCATTGTCGCTGAACTGCCTTGGCCTCATCCATAACTCGTGCCACTTCAGCTTTTTCCTGATCAGTCATCTGGTCATTGCCCTGCAATCTTGGTAAAGATGGGATACCAAGATCTTCCTCGGCAACACTCCTCAGCTCAATTGAATTTATGCCGGCTAAAAGCAGGTATTCAATCACTTCATCTACCTTATGAGGCATATCCCTGTAACTGTATGTTGTACATCCAAGCTGCACGCCTCCAACTTTGGAATCGGGCTTCTTCTTCCGACTGCCCGCAGAACAGGAAAAACCAACCGGCACCATAGCAAATGCAGCTGCTGCTGCTGAAGTATTTATGAACTTCCTTCTTGTAAATATCCTTCTTTCCATTTTGTATTAATTGTTGTCAGTATTTCTCATTTCTCTCCTTCTTATCCCCTGTTTGGGGGTTAGCCCCCCTCCAGGGGGGTTGGGGGGTTTAGCATCCCTCCTGGGGGTTTGGGGGTTAGCCCCCCTTCAGGGGGGGTTGTGGTGGGTTAGCCCCTTCTGGGGGGGTACGGGATTCAGCGGGTTTCAATAATTGAATCATAAACCAGATTCCCCCTGACGTATGTTTTCCGGATGAGCATTTCTGATCTGATCATCTCAAACATTATCAGATCGGCCCGCTTCCCTTCCTCAATCACTCCCCTGTCGTTAAGCCCATAAAGTCTTGCAGGATTAGTACTTGCCATCTTAATTGCATCGTCGAGGGAACAACCTGTAAGCTTCATTATGTTAGCTATTCCCTCCTTCAGTGCAGTTGCCGAACCATATAACACTTTACTGCCAGGATATCTCAGCATGCCCTCCTTAGTCAGTTCAATAGTATCTCCTTCACCCGTAATATGACTTCCGGGCGATAATGTAGCATAACTGGTGACATCGGAAGCGATAATTGTATTATCAGGTCCTTTAGCTTTATAAAAAACCCTTATCTCCTCCGGTCTGAGACGAAATCCATCTCCTATTATGCTGATCAGCAGACGGTCGTCTGACAATTGTGGCCACAACGGATTAAAATGCGGGTCAATTGTTTTGGCTAAACCGTCGCCAATATGTATTGCTATCCTTGCACCATGGTTAATTGCCTCAGCGATTAATTCTGCGGAAGCATTATGATGTCCAAGTGCAACAACGATCCCGCTAGCTTTACATTTGTCAATGAATTCCAAAGCCCCTTCCAGCTCCGGAGCAATAGTTACCTGCAGGATGCTTTTTCCAGAGGTCTCATAAATGGAAAGGAATTCATCCCAGTCGGGTTTACAGATGTATTTTATAGGATGGGAACCTCTGTACCCGTCAACAGATGAGATATATGGACCTTCCAGATGAAATCCCGGGATGGCTCCCAGCAGAATAGGCTCATCCTTCATGTGAGCCAGCACGACTAAATTCTCTCTTATCAACTCAGGATCGTTTGTAGCAAGTGTTGGAATAAAAGTAGTTACTCCTGTCCTCCAGAGTGCATAAGTCGCATTTCTAATCCCTTCCGCAGTAAGTTCACCTCCGCTCCCGTAAGAAAAAGAGACTCCCGCAAAACCGTTAACCTGGTTATCGATAAGCCCTGGTGCGATAAGGAGCCGTGGAGTTCCCTTTGGCAGTTTACCGATTCTCTTGATTGATGTAATTTTGCCATCCCTGATAATAATTGAAACAGGCTTCTTATCAGTGTATAATAAACCATATATTTTCTCCTGTCCATTTAAAAAGACAGTACCAAGAATGAAAACCAAAAGAAGGTAATATTTTAAATAGGGAATTCTGGTAACACTGACTAATCTCACTTCTTGATCAGATTATTTTTCTCCTGTGCAAAGAGAAAATTATAAATATTTAAGATGCCTAAAATAGTAAAATCCATTTTAATTTCTAAACAAAATCGTATATTGATATTTTTTAAGAAACGTCATAGTAATTATTAAACAAGGTAAAAATGGATAGAAGGAACTTCTCAAGGAAAATAGTTGCTGCAGGGATGGCAATTCCTGCTGCTAACGGATATCTGCAATCAGACTCCTTTGAAGCTGCCGGCAGTTTAAAAGAAGATGTTAAAAATATGCCTGTGAGGGATTTTGATGTTGTTGTTGCCGGTGGTGGTACTGCAGGTGTTGTTGCTGCAATAGCTTCTGCAAGAAATGGAGCAAAAACTGCTTTAATAGAAAGCAAAGGGTATGTTGGTGGGACTGTTGTGGAGGGAGGAACTGCCCTTCACAGCTTCTTTAACCTGTGGAAAGCATTTCCGGATGTTAAAAAGCGACAAGTGGTAAAAGGAATACCACAGGAAATAATAGACCGCCTTCTTCTGATCGGAGGAACAACAGGACATGGTGATGTAACAGGGAAAATAGATTACGATTGCGTCTGTACCGCTATTGATACTGAATTATACAAGCTTGTTGCATCCGAAATGCTTTCAGAAGCAGGGGTGAATATCTTTACAAACACACTGGTAGCCGGTGCTGTAAAGAAGGGTAAAGCTATTGAAGGAGTTATTGCACAAAGCAGAATGGGAAGAGAATTTTTTAAAGGAAATTGTTTTATTGACTCTACTGCTTACGGAGATCTTTCAGCATGGGCAGGGGCAGAATTCGTAGAACTGAATGATCATCCGGTATGCAACAGCATGGGTTTAGGTAATGTAAATATTGAAATGCTTTATTCCTATCTGATGAAGAATAATGCATTAGGAGATCTGGCTTATGGAATCCGGGATGGCAGGGATGGACAGATCATCAGGATGGGCAGTGAAAGTGGTAATACGATCAGGGGTAAACTGCCGCAGGAATTCGTTGATGGAGTTGTAAAGCTGGGCTCAGGACTCATAACAACCTCTGTTCATGATAACTACCTGATGTTCATAAAGGTGAATTACAGGCTCCCGGTCAGTCCTACTAACAGGGATGAGGTTGCTAAGGCTGAATTAATAATAAGGCAGAACCAGTATAAAACACTGGAACTATTCAGAAAGTATCTTCCGGGTTGTGAAAAGGCTTTTATCGCACGCACCAGTCCGTCACTGAATATCCGCCGGGGCAGGACCATTGCATGCGATTATGATATAACCCTGAATGATGTGATTGAAGGCAGGCACTTTGAGGATGATATAATGGTTTATGGATTTCATGATTCAGCTCCAAGATATCAGATAAAGAACGGAGGAACATATGGATTGCCCTACAAGGCTTTAATTGTAAAAGGTATTGATAACCTGTTTGCTGCCGGTATGCTCATAACCACTGATTTTCAGGCTCATATGTCGACAAGAAACACTGTCTGTTGCATGGGACAGGGACAGGCAGCAGGAACAGCAGCTGCTCTTTGCTCTGCTAAGAAAATCGGAACACGCAGCCTGGCATATTCCGAACTTAGAAGCGCTCTTGAAAAAGGAAATGTATACTTGGAAAACTAGTTCAATTTTAAATCTTTTATCTGTCCTGTCATAACTGTGCGGATACAAATGAAAGCCCCCCTTCAGGGGGGTTGGGGGGCAAGTTCAGTATCTGATCCTGACCCTGATTGCTTTATCCACCGGCTTATCTGAAACAACTATTACATAACCTCCCCCGCTTCCGGATGTAATAGCTCCGGGATATACCGGAAAGTATTTACTTTCCATCTCTTTTATAACCCAATCCGGCACCGTCAGAGGAAGTATCTTTTTCCATGCAAGCAGCGTGTCTGTCATTGCTTTTCCAAGGCGCTTGATATCCATATTTATTATTGCTTCCCAGCAATTGTCACCTGCTTCCCCAAGCTCTTTTACAAATGGCTTTTCAAGGTGCATGATATTAAGAGGATCATATCCCTGAGGGCGGGGCTCAAGTGGCACAAGATAAATAATATCAGAGAGCCAATTACAAATTAAACTATCAGTTGTTGATTCAATTTTGTCGGGCCAGTAGCCACCCTTGTAACATAGTCTGTTTATTCCGGGGTAAAGGAGCCCGATGTGATCCTGAGAACCGGATATATATTTTTTGCCCGGAGGATTCTCAGCACCGAAAAGTAGTTTAGCATTCTCCTGATGATCCCCGTCAGGGTACCTGTCACCCCATAGCTTTATACCAACATTTCTTGAGCTTGTCGCCAGTCCCGACCGGTCATTAAAATCCATGGTCGGCCATATCTGAGCAACAACTACTGATCCGGGATGTATTTTTGAAACCCATGGCTGGTCGATCCAGCCTCCGGCGAGACAAAGCCTGTAAGGGAACCTCAGCTCCTTCTTGGTGCCGGAGCTGGAACGTATTGGTAATCCGGGTTCGGGAATGCGCTCCAGGATAATATAATCTATTCCAAGTTCTTTACAAAGTATCTCTTTATCAACAGTATGACCATCACGGTTAACAATGAAAATGTCAGGTTTCAACCTTTTCAGATCAGGTTCAAAGTCGAGCATCCCTGATCCTGAAGCCAGAAAGGCATCTTCAACATACTTAATTGATTTTACAATATACAATCGTTCTTCTTCTGAGAAATACGGCCCTTTGCCTTTTAACAATAAAAGATTATTATCTCTGCCGATACAAACATATACTTTTCCGTATGTAGCAGCTGTTTTAAAGAAAGCCACATGCCCTCCATGGACCAGGTCGAAACAGCCGCTGACAAGAACTTTTCTGTTTTTCATCCAAGGACCGACTTACCTGTTGAACCGATTTATTATTTCTCTGTCACTTATTCCGGTCGTGATCTGATTTTTTATCCAGTCATAAGTTTTCTTCATCCCTTCACGCAGAGGTATTGATGGCTCCCATCCGAGATATTTCCGGATAAGTGTATTTTCACTGTTACGTCCTCTGACTCCCTTTGGTGCATTCAGGTCATAGATCCTTTTCAGCTTGTATCCTGCGATATCCTCTACAATATCTGTCAGTTCATTAATAGAAACCATCTCGCTGCTCCCAAGGTTAATCGGTTCGATAATATCACTGTACATGATTTCCTGAATCCCCCTGATACAATCATCTATATACATAAAGCTTCTGGTCTGATGTCCATCCCCCCAGATCACTATCTCTTTCTTCCCTGTAATTCCGGCTTCAATTACTTTGCGGCAGATCGCTGCCGGAGCTTTCTCCCTGCCACCATCGAAAGTCCCATAAGGTCCATAAACGTTATGAAATCTTGCAACTCTTGTTGTAATGCCAAAATCTTCCATGAAGTGCCTGCACATACGCTCGCTGAAGAGTTTTTCCCAGCCATAACCATCTTCTGCCAGGGCCGGGTAAGCATCTGATTCTCTAAGTCCCGGATTATTGGGATCAGTTTGTTTTTCTCCATTGTATACACAGGCCGAAGATGAATAAAAGAACCTTTCAATATTTAATTCACGCGATGCAATAAGAAGATGAGTATTTATCAGGACACTTATCATGCAGGCAGCTTTATTGTTTTCTATAAAGCCCATGCCGCCCATATCCGCAGCCAGGTTAAATACTTCAGTGCAGCCATTTACAGCCGTGTGACAGCTCTCCCTAAGACGCAGATCAAGAACAAGATTTTCTGCCTCATCAGATAACTGATACCATTCATTCAGAGGCTTTATATCTACAGCTCTTACTTTGTAACCCTTCTTCAACATCTCCTTTACAAGATGTCCGGCAATAAATCCTCCGGCACCTGCTACAATTATTTTTCTCATACCTTGAACAATTACTATTTTTTTACACGATCCTATTATATTTCACATATAAGTAAAATGCATATTATCAAATAGATACAATTACACGACTCTCTTTTTCAAGTTTCAGCCGATATGCCAGAAAAGCTATAAGTGCAGCGAGTGAGGCAGCAATTCCGGCAATGTATGAGATCTCCCTGGAAAGAGAGAATCCTTCGGGAGCAAAAAGAAGGTATGTGACAGTGACAGCCGTCATAAACATTGCAGGTACCAGTGTTACCAGGAAAAACTTCCCGGTCTGCAACAGGTAAACAGTTATGGCCCACAGGACAACCATTGCCAGGGTCTGATTCGACCAGGCAAAATATCTCCATATAACACTGAAATCAATCCGGGTAAGAAGAAATCCGATCAGGAATAAAGGGATACTTATGAATAAACGATTTTTAAATGGTCCCTGTTTTAAATGAAGGAAATCAGCAACAATGAGTCTTGCTCCACGGAAAGCAGTATCGCCTGATGTAATTGGCGCTGCAACAACTCCGAGTAGCGCCAGTATTGCTCCTGCCTTACCCAGCAGCGAATTGGAGATCTCATTCACCAATACGGCTGCATTACCCTGCTGAGCTGTCATCATATCATTAAGCTCCCTGACACCACCATAGAAACTCATACCTATCGCCGCCCATATCATTGCAACGATACCTTCTGATATCATAGCACCGTAAAAAACCCTCCGTCCCAATCTTTCATTAGTTATACACCTTGCCATCAGTGGTGACTGAGTGGCATGAAAACCGGAAATAGCTCCACAGGCTATTGTAATGAACATCATTGGAAAGACTGGAAATTTTTCAGCATCTACATGGAAGTTCCTCAGATTTGACATGGTCAGTTCCGGTATATGATATCCTTTTACAAACAAAGCAGTTATTAGTCCTACTGCCATAAAAAGAAGAGCAAATCCGAACACAGGATAAATCTTTCCGATAATTTTATCGATAGGGAACAATGTAGCAATTACATAATAGATAAAGACCACCCACACCCAGAAGGCTGTTGTCAGAGCTTCAGGTGTTAAACCCGCTAGTATTTCGGCAGGCCCCATGATAAACACCGCTCCCACAAGAACCATAAGGATAACAGTGAATACTCTCATGAACTGCTTTACCCTATTCCCCAGATATATCCCGACGATCTCAGTTATGCTCAAACCATTATGCCTTATTGAAAGCATTCCGGAAAAGTAATCGTGGACAGCTCCCGCAAATACTGAACCCAGCACAATCCAGAGAAAAGCAACAGGACCCCACATCGCCCCGGCGACAGCCCCAAAGATCGGTCCGAGTCCGGCAATGTTTAGAAACTGTATCAGGAAAACTCTCCACCAGGGCATAGGAACATAATCCACACCGTCTTTCAGCCTGAATGCCGGAGTCTGACGGTGGGGATCGGCTCCTTCTATCTTTTCAATGAATCTGGAATAGAATAAATAACCAAGAACCAGAACAGTGATACAAATAAGAAAAGTTATCACAGAAGTTTATTTTTATTGCGAAATTTTATCCACATGACAGTAAAATGAACAAGGGGTTGCCCCCTCCCATTCTCCCATTCTCCCATTCTCCTCACCTGGGCATTTTCACATATTCGGCAGCATTGAGGTATTCGATGCTTTTCCTGCAGCTTGTGAACTGATCAAAATTATACCTCTCTACTTCCACAACACCAATTTTCATACCCGAGATATCTCTTGCAGCCCATATAGATTCAAAATCCATCATGCCGCTTGCCCCTATCTCTTCCTTGTCCTTTATGTGCCACTGTTCAAATCTGCCTGGATAATTTTTAAAATAGTCAACCGGATTTTTACCGCCGACCACACACCAGTAAAGATCGATCTGGAACATCACTTTATCAGGATCTGTATTCTGAAGCATGAAATCGTACATTACTGTATTTCCGTGTACTGTAGAGAACTCCCTGTCGTGATTATGATATCCGAAACGGATACCTTTTGCATTACACTTCTCTCCTACTGTATTAAAATAATCACACCATTTTTTAAGATTCTCAAGACTTTCGTAAGCTGATCTTCCCATCGAAGGCTGAACAATGAATTTAGCCCCCACTGCTTTATGGGCATCAATACAGGCGTCCCACCAGGCCATAGTCTCATCGTAATTTTTCGCATCTGGTAATTCACGGCTTGTATGTGAACTGAGGACTTTCATCTTGTTTTTTTTGCAGAGAGCTTTAAAAGCTTTAGGTTCCATGCCGTAGAATTTGCCATCACTGTAACCGGCCGGTTCCACGAAAGTGTAGCCCATTTGTGCAACTTTCCGGATAGCTGCAGGGACATCCCTGTTGATCGAATCGCGGATCGAATAAAGTTGCAGTCCGATGTTTTTTCCCGGTTTCGATTTATCCGAAATGGAGAATGCACTTATCACGCCAGCTAATGTGCATATCAGAACGATAAAGATCAGGTTGGTTTTTTTCATGTTAAGTATTTTTAAAGTCTGGTGAAATATACTAATTATTTTTTATGGCACAAAGGTCGGCTCCCTCCTACCCAACTTTATCTCGCCCTGTCAGGGCTTATAGTCGGTGTAGCTGTTACTAACCCCCGGTTGGCACCGGGGGTTAGTAACAGCTATCGCCACATTCGTGGCTAATTTTAATTATTGACCGAAGTTATATCCGATGGATTTACCGTAAATTCTCCATGCTGCCAATTCCGCTTAGCTCCGCAGGAGCGCAATATAAATCTCTCCTCTCAGCTCCGAAGGAGCATAATAAATATCTCTCCACCTGCTCCGAAGGAGCATAATATATATCACTCCCGGTTTCAACCGGGAGCCCCTACCCTTATAATTACCACCAAGCTCCGAAGGAGCGCAATAATTTATTCAAGGGAAGTATTTCTCATCGATCCTGATTCCGTAATCCAACAGAAGCTTCCTGTATTCGTCCTCGAAGGTTCTCCTCCTGTGATGCTCCTGCTGACCCTTAATATACTCATCAATCCTGCCCAAACCGAAATACGAACAAGTAAAGGCCCCATAACCCTCTGCCCATCCTGCGAATGACGGGAATAGGCCATTCCTGCTCATCCAGAAAGATGACGATGCCTTGATCTCTCTCATAAAATCAGCAAGAGCTATCGATGGATGAAGATCTGTCAGTATATGCAGATGATTTTCAACACCGTTAATACGATAAAGGTGGCTATTCATATTCTTTATTATGCCAGCGATGTAGGCATATAGTTCTTCCGTATGATCCTGCTTTATTGTGGGATGACCATACTTTGTCCTGAAAACAAGGTGATACACAAGTTGGCGATAACTTGACATGGTTTGAATGATTTAGTTAATAATACAGCGAGAAAAGACTAAGGTACCAAATATCGCTGTCCTATCCAACTTTATCTCGCCCTTTCAGGGCTTATAGTCGGTGTTGCTGTTATTAACCCCCAGTTGGCACTGGGGGTTCTATAAGCTATCTCCACATTCGTGGCTTATTTTAATTATTGACCGAAGTTATATCCTATGGATTTACCGTAAATTCTCCATGCTGCCAATTTCGCTTAGCTCCGCAGGAGCGCAATATAAATCTCTCCTCTC
Source organism: uncultured Bacteroidota bacterium (assembly GCA_963843415.1). Lineage (GTDB taxonomy): Bacteria > Bacteroidota > Bacteroidia > Bacteroidales > VadinHA17 > LD21. The sequence continues at coordinate 675,710 of CAWJKD010000005.1, read as the reverse complement.
AGCTCCGAAGGAGCATAATAAATATTTCTCCACCTGCTCCGAAGGAGCATAATATATACCACTCCCGGTTTCAACCGGGAGCCCCTACCCCTATAATTACCACCCAGCTCCGAAGGAGCGTAATATGTATCTCTCCTATTGCTCCCAAGGAGCATAATATATATCACTCCCGGTTTCAACCGGGAGCCTCTACCCCCAATACTACCTCTCAGCTCCGAAGGAGCGTAATATGAATAATAATACGGATTATTAACTGTAACTATATCAGAGATATTTACCATATTAGTAGCCTGAACCATCATACCGTTATATCATGCAACTGGACAGAAGGAACTTCGTAAAATATGCAACCATTTCAGGAACAGGAATCCTGATCTCACCAATAATATCCTGCAGAAACAAACGTGAAGCTTCCGGTTTCCTCAGCAACATAGGTGTCTGCACTGATTATTCAAATTACGCTCTCCTGAAAGAAGCTGGGTATTCCTACATCGAAGAATCAGTCCAGAACTTCCTTGTTCCGCTCGAAGAAGAATCTGTCTTTAACGCAAAACTGGCTCAAATAAGATCAGGCAGTATCCTCATCCCCGCCTGTAACAGTTTCCTGCCGGGAAAACTGAAAAGCACCGGACCGGATGCTGTGCACGATCAAATAGTGAAGTATGCAGATACTGCTTTTCGAAGAGCTCAGATATCGGGGGTGAAGACTTTAGTATTCGGAAGCAGTGGATCCCGTAACATCCCTGATGGCTTCCCGAGAAGAGAAGGTATGGATCAATTTATATCACTCTGTAAAAAGATTGCTCCGTTAGCAGAGAAATACGATGTTACTATTGCGCTTGAGCCTCTTAACAAGGGGGAGAGCAATATCATTAATTCTGTTGCCGAAGGTGCTGAAATAGTGACAAGCGTTGATCATAAAAATTTCATGCTCCTGGCTGATATCTTTCACATGCTGAGGGAAAATGAGGGCGCTGAGAATATCATAAAACATGGAGATCTTATCCGTCATATCCATATTGCTGAAAACACCGGAAGAGAAGCTCCTGGTGCAAATGGCGAAGACTTTGCTCGATATTTCAGGGCTTTAAGAGAGATTGATTATAAAGGGCTGATGTCAATCGAATGCAACTGGAAAGATCTTACTCTACAGGCACAACCTGCTCTTACGGAACTGCGATTACAGATCGATTTATTATAGACAGAATTCCCCTATCATATCATAATTTAGCCCCCCTTTAGGGGGGTCGGGGGGCAGCCCCTTCAGGGGGGTTTATTACTGACTGATGAATTTTATCTCAGGTATCAGTATAGGCTTCCCTTTTACAACAGTGTAAGTTACGTTTGTAACCTCGTTACCGCCAACTATCCCTTTTTTCGTTTCTACCTTAATGTGCGGATTCATCTTGCTTACGAAGGTCAGAGCTCGTTCTTTTGCCTCGTTGGTATATTTTGAAAAAACGGGGTAGACCGTTGCAATTAGGTCAGTAAGCTCAGTCCTGGATGTGATAACAGTACCCTTAGGCCAGGCCCGACCTCCTGTCTCCTGCGATATAACAACTGTCCCTCCGGAAGGTATCCAGTTCATCCAGTTCATCTCATCACCTGCATTCTTTTCATTACCCTGTCTGATTATTGCATCAGAATAGTTTTTTTTCAATTCTTCCTTGAAAAGAACAGGAAGCTTGGTAGCATTTATATAACCGGAAATCAACCGGCAATTGTTATAATTTCCGACGCTGAAATTATAATCAAATGCAACGAGAGTCCCGTTATTATTTGATAACTGAGATGCGAAAAGATTAACAAGTTCCCTGAATTCGATAGTAGATGAATCGACAGCCGGATTATTTTTCAAAATGTATTCCCTTATCATCCGGGCATATCCCTGTTTATCAGCCTGCCCGAAATTAATATCTCCAAATGTCTGCTCAATCTCACGGGGTATATCGTTTATCCTGTCGACTCCGAACAACAGTCTTGTAACCGGTTTTCTGCCTTCATCCCTCAGTACAGGCTCAGAAATAATTGAATTATCTGACACAATCTCTTCAGCTTCAATATCCAAAGTACCGGAAGTAAGTCCGCTTGCTGACACTGTAACGGTTATTTTACCTGGCTTCCCTGATGACCGTATTACATTTGATACCGGCATCTCCCCGTACAAATAATTCCCGCTCTTTCCGGCATTACCCATCCCCGATTCAAAGATTTCCGGACCCACAAGTGAAGCCGGTCCGTTCACTGACCACTTCACGGTCTTATTTGCTCCATCAACATGTTTTCCCCCGGAATCGACAATATCGCCAGTAACTATTACAACCGAAGCTCTGTCAGCTGCAATCTTCCGGTGTGAAGCTGTAAGAACTAATTTCGAAGGCTCTCCCCTGCTATATTGCTGATTATCTGCTATTTTAGTGTTTACGGAATAAGCCGGGGGACGTTGCATATCATCAATTTCCAGGTTATCGTATGAATGTTTCAGGTAAGTATCTGTTGACCTGTTGGATATTTTCCGTGCTGTAAGGATCCGGGTTGTATCTTCAGCAACTGCATATTTTGAATCTGCAGAATGATCTGTTTCATTACCAATACTCCAGAATAGAATGCTGGGATGGTTGCGATCGCGACGGATCATCTCTTTCATTTGCTGCGCCTGCACCTCAGCAGAAAAATCCTGGTTCCCTACGCTGGGAGATTCCTCAATGACTACCAGCCCGTTTTCATCTGCAAGATCATACACCTTCTTATCTCCCGGATACGATTCTGTAAGCATCAGGTTGTACTTAAGATCCGCTATACTCTTTAAATCCATAATGGTTATCCATTCCGGCAAAGCACCACCCAGCCATGGAAATTCCTCCTGCCGGTTTATTCCTCTGATATCTGATTTTTTCCCATTGATATACAAACAATCCTCACTGTAATTCCATCTGTACCACCTGAAGCCGAGAGGACTTATATAACCGTCGGCAACCCTCTTCCCTTCTGTAAGTTCAGAGTAAACACTGTACAGGTAAGGGTTATCATGAGACCAAAGATTTGGTTTTGCTAATGGTTTCAGAGTCTGATCAAATTTATATAACGTTCCGGCGTTGATGGTGGCTTTTAACTTCATCATCTTGACCAGCCTGCCTGTAGCATCATGAATATAAGTAGTTAAAACACATGATTTTGCCTGGGGATAATCATTTTTTACCCATGTCTGGACACGCACCGTCCCGGATTTCTCTGATACCTTTGGTGTCATTACGAATGTTCCTCCTTCATGAGTGGCAGAACCCTGCATCGGGATGTAGAGCTTATCCTTCAGGACCAAAGTAACATTCCGGTAAATGCCACCATAAACATTGAACTTACCGGTCATCATTGGAGGAATTCTGAACTTGTCGTTTTGCGAATTATTGACAGCCACAGCAAGAACATTTTCTTTTCCCTCAATAATGAGATCGGTTATATCAAAATCAAAAGAACCGTAACCGCCTTTATGATCGCCAAGATATTTCCCATTGAGCCATACTTTACAGTATTTCTGGACACCTTCAAATTCAATGAATACTTTCCTGCCTGAGTATGAGGAATTTACTGTGAACCGCTTACGATACCAGCCCCAGCCGTTCCACCAGTATGGATTATCCTTCTCCGAAGCGCTTTTAATAAATGGATGGATCTCTCCGGTTGTCTCAAAGGTACTCCATGTATGAGGAATACTTACTGCAGGCCATCTTGAATCATCAAAATCCGGAGCTTCATATCCTTTGTCCGAATTAGCGTCAGGGAAATAATTGAATGCCCATTGAGTATTAATGACCCTTTCAATCCTCGGATTTTTCTCAACTATTTCGGATTTGTTCTGGGCAGTCGAATGCGGCAGGCAGAACAAGGATAAAAAAACAATTATGAATATTCTCATCAGCAATTCAGGAAGGTGTTTATTAATTACAAGTTAATAAAAATTTTCCGGAATTTAATGGATAAATCATTTTTATAAATCATTTTCCTCCATTAATGCATACAATATAAGTCAAATAGAAAATATAATATATTGTTATTCAGGATATTAACCTTAAATGATTGACGAATTTCCTCATTTATTAATAATTTATAAAGAAAAAATGACATTTTTCTTTGATATATTAAATAAACCAATACCTTTGTGACTTCAATTTAAATAAAAAGTGAAAATAACTTTAATACACATTATCGCTCTCATTCTTATTCTCGTGCACAGCACCTGATCCGGGAGTGATATAATATATTGTAAGTATATATGAGCTTTCCGGAAAAACGGAAAGCTTTTTTTTTAATAAACTAATTATGAAGAACCCACTCAGAAGTTTTAGAACAGTAAGCGGAAGGACGATGGCAGGAGCCAGAAGTCTGTGGCGTGCAAACGGAATGAAGGAAGAACAATTCGGCAAGCCGATAATTGCCGTGGTAAATTCATTTTCGCAGTTTGTTCCCGGCCATGTCCATCTTCACGAAATCGGACAGATCGTTAAAAGGGAAATAGAAAAGCATGGTTGCTTTGCCCCTGAATTCAACACGATAGCTATCGACGACGGAATTGCTATGGGTCATACAGGAATGTTATACTCACTCCCTTCACGTGAACTCATTGCCGACAGTGTTGAATATGTGTGCAATGCCCATTGTGTTGATGCCATGATCTGTATAAGCAACTGCGACAAGATCACTCCCGGAATGATGATGGCAGCAATGAGACTTAATATACCTGCTGTATTTGTTTCAGGAGGTCCGATGGAAGCAGGTCTGTACAAAGACAAATTTTTCAACCTTGTCGATCTTATGGTCGATGGCGGCGATGATAAAATCAGCGACAAGGAACTTGAAGAAAGGGAAAGATCAGCCTGCCCGACCTGTGGTTCTTGTTCCGGTATGTTCACTGCTAACTCAATGAACTGTTTGAACGAAGCCCTCGGATTAGCTCTTCCGGGAAACGGAACTATTCTGGCAACCCATGCCAATCGCATGAAATTGTTCCTGAATGCCGCAAACCTTATTGTTGAACTTGCAAATAGATATTATAATGATGGCGATAATGGAGTGCTTCCGCGTTCAATTGCAAATAAAAAGGCATTCATGAATGCTATGTCGCTTGATATTGCAATGGGCGGGTCGACAAATACGGTACTGCACCTTCTTGCTGTTGCACATGAAGCAAATGTTGATTTCAGTATGAAAGAGATAGATGAGCTCTCACGAAAAATTCCAAATATCTGCAAAGTGGCTCCAAGCTCATCTTACCATCTTCAGGACGTAAACCGTGCCGGAGGTATAATGGCTATCATGGGCGAACTTGACCGTAATAATCTGATTGACTCCTCAGTAAGAAGAGTAGATTATCCGACACTCAAAGAAGCTATTGCCGACTGGGATGTATCGGGAGGTGTTGCCAAACCGGCTGCTTTTGATTTTTTCAGAAGTGCTCCCTCAATGAAGAAAAGCCTTGAGATGAGTTCTCATAATACAATGTACAAGGATCTCGATACTGACAGGGTAAATGGTTGTATCAGAAGTGTAAAGAATCCATATAGCACTGACGGAGGACTTGCAGTGCTTTTCGGGAATATATCAAAAGATGGTTGCATTGTTAAAACTGCAGGTGTCGATACTTCACTTTTCTCATTTACAGGATCAGCTGTTGTATTTGAATCGCAGGAAGAAGCAGCTGCAGGAATATTAAGCGGCAAGATAAAAGAAGGCAATATTGTAGTCATAACTTACGAAGGTCCGAAAGGAGGACCGGGAATGCAGGAGATGCTTTACCCCACCTCGTACCTTAAAGCAAGAGGCCTGGGGAAAAAATGTGCACTCATAACTGACGGCAGGTTTTCAGGAGGCACTTCGGGTCTTTCTATCGGACATGTATCTCCCGAAGCTGCTGCTAAAGGAGCTCTTGCCCTGATACGGACAGGCGATATTATTGAAATAAAGATTTCGGAAAGGACAATCAATGTCAGACTCACTGAAGATGAACTTGATAGAAGACGCCGGGAAGAGGAAGCGAAAGGTGAAAAAGCTTTCAAACCAAAACAGAGAAACAGGGAAATACCTGCCTCGCTGAGAGCTTACGCAGCTACAGTAAGCTCAGCTGATAAAGGTGCGGTGAGAATCATCTGAAATGAGGTTTACTACTCCGCGAAAAACTCCGGTTTACCCTGTGGTTAAAATGAAAAAAGATAAAAGACAAAAGATACAAGTAAGTAGATGAAGGAAGAAAGTGAAAAGGAAACTAAGCTGGCAGAGGTTCAGGTTAATGGATATGAAAACATTACCGGTGCTGAAGCAATATTAAGATGCCTGATAGAGGAAGATGTGGATACTATTTTCGGATATCCGGGCGGAGCAATAATGCCGGTATATGACAAGCTTCTGGATTATACAGGGAAACTGAGGCATATACTGACCCGGCATGAGCAGGGAGCGGCTCATGCCGCACAGGCATACGCCATGGTATCTGGCAAGCCAGGTATATGCTTTGCAACATCAGGACCCGGAGCCACTAACCTTATAACCGGTATTGCTAATGCTTACCTGGACTCCGTCCCGGTTGTATTTATAACAGCGCAGGTAGTATCAGGACTTATTGGCACAGATGCTTTCCAGGAAACTGACATCCTGGGAGTATCAATGCCTGTGACCAAATGGAACTGTCAGGTAAAGAAGCCGCAGGATATCCCTGGTACTATCGCCAAGGCATTTTATATAGCAACAACCGGACGTCCCGGACCTGTCCTTGTCGATATAACGAAGGATGCCCAGCTGGAAAAACTACCCTTCAAATACAAAAAATGCACCTATCTGAGGAGCTACAATCCTAATATACCGTTACATACAAGGGCGCTGGAGTCAGCAGCGATAATGATTAACCATGCAGAAAAGCCTCTGATTCTTGCCGGACACGGAATTCTCCTGGCGGGGGCAGAAAAGGAACTCAGGGAATTTGCTGAAAAGACAGGGATACCCGTTGCAGTGACACTGCTCGGTCTCTCTTCATTCCCTTCAGATCACCGGCTCTATGCAGGATTTCTTGGAATGCATGGCAATTACGGACCAAATCTGATGACAAATGAGGCTGACCTTATTATTGCTATCGGAATGCGTTTTGATGACCGCGTAACCGGGAATCTAAAGAAATATGCAAAAAAAGCAAGGATCATTCATATTGAGATCGATGAAGCTGAGATCAATAAAAATGTTCAGGTTGATCTTGAAATACATAACGATGCAAAAGAGGTTCTGCAGAACCTGATACCGCTTGTAAAACAAAAATCATACGAACTGTGGATAAGAGAGTTCAGGATCTGCGATAAGACCGAATATGAAAAGGTTATCAAATCCGAAACCAAACCTGCTGACGGTGATATAAGGATGGGTGAAGTAGTGAGACTGGTTTCGGAGCTTACTAACGGTGATGCGATAGTCGTCACCGATGTCGGACAGAACCAGATGTCAGCTGCACGATATTTCAAATTTACCCGGCCCGGAAGTTTTATTACCTCAGGGGGAATGGGTACAATGGGATTCGGACTTCCGGCATCTATAGGTGCAAAAATTGGAAGGCCTGATAAACAGGTTGTTGCATTCCTCGGCGATGGAGGTTTCCAGATGACTATCCAGGAACTTGGTACAATTCTTCAGTACAAAGTCCCGGTCAAGATTGTGATACTTAATAACGGATTCCTTGGAATGGTGCGTCAGTGGCAGGATATGTTCTTTAATAAGAGATATGCCTCTACTGAGCTTGTCAATCCGGATTTTGCAACTATTGCAAGTGGTTATAGTATACCGGCTAAGAAAGTATCAAAAAGAGAATTTCTAAAAGAATCGCTTGTTGAAATGCTCGCTGCTGAAGGACCTTTCCTGCTCGATATAGAGATAGAGAAGGAAGGGAATGTGCTTCCTATGGTGGAACCGGGGGCATCAGTATCAGAGGTAACATTAAATTACAAATCATAGCTTCTGCGGATCTCTGTGTAACTTTTTGTATCAAAAAGAGCCTTCACAGAGAAGTACAGAGTGATCAGAGATTAAATTAAATAAAATGGGGAAACAGGAATTTACAATATCGTTGTTCAGTGAGGACCACATTGGTCTGCTTAACCAGATCACAATAATCCTAACCAGGAGGCAGATCAATATTGAAAGCATAACTGCTTCAGAATCAGCTGTGAAAGGAGTAAAATTACTTACACTCGTTGTAAAGACAACTCCAGAAATGGTGAGAAAGGTGGCAAAACAGATGGAAAAGCTTGTCGATGTGCTGAAGGTCTTTGTTCATTCTTCTGATGAGATCATTTATCAGGAAATCGCACTTTACAAGGTAAAGACGAACGGTCTTATGGCTGGAAATGCAGTTGACAATATTGTCAGGACACATCATGCAAGAATATTGGTTGTATCACCGGAATACACAGTTATTGAAAAGACCGGTCATAAAACTGAGATCAACGAACTGCTGAACCACCTCGAACCCTATGGCATACTTCAGTTTGTCCGTTCGGGAAGAGTCGCAGTGACAAAACAGGTTAAAGAATTAAATACCTATCTCATTGAAATGGATGAAGCAAACAGAAACAATAATTTTAATAAAAACTAATACTAAACATTATGGCAAAAATAGATTTTGGAGGAGTAATTGAAAACGTAGTCACCAGGGAAGAATTCCCGCTTTCAAAAGCACGTGAAATACTTAAGAATGAAGTAATTGCAGTCATCGGCTATGGTGTACAGGGTCCGGCTCAGGCAATGAATATGAAAGATAACGGTATCAACGTTATCGTTGGGCAGGCTCCCGCTTTCAAAGCTGACTGGGATAAAGCGATAAAAGATGGTTTCATTCCAGGAAAAACACTTTTCGATATTGAAGAAGCTGCGACAAAAGGAACAATAATTCAGTATCTTGTTTCAGATGCTGCACAACGGATACTGTGGCCGGTAATAAAACCCTGTCTCAAAAAAGGTGATGCCCTTTATTTCTCACACGGATTCTCAATTACCTATAAAAAACATACCGGTGTCATTCCTCCTTCTGATATAGATGTAATTCTGTGTGCACCAAAAGGATCAGGCACCAGCGTCCGACGGAATTTCCTGGCCGGAACTGGAATAAATTCCAGCTATTCTGTCTTCCAGGATATCACAGGGAAAGCTGAAGAGCGTACTCTGGCACTGGGGATTGCTATCGGCTCCGGTTATCTCTTCCCGACAACTTTTGAAAATGAGGTCTTCAGCGATCTGACAGGTGAACGTGGAGTTCTGATGGGTGCTCTGGCCGGAATAATGGATGCGCAGTATCAGGTACTGCGGGAAAACGGCCACTCCCCTTCTGAAGCTTTTAACGAAACCGTGGAAGAGCTTACCCAGAGCCTTATCCGTCTTGTTGATGAAAAAGGAATGGACTGGATGTACTCAAATTGCAGTGCAACTGCTCAGAGAGGAGCTCTCGACTGGCGTCCGAAATTTATGCAGGCAACTCTTCCTGTATTCAAAGAACTTTATAGAAAAGTCAAATCCGGTGAAGAGTGCGTCAGAGTACTTGAATCAACAGGGACTCCAAACTACAAAGAGACACTTGATGCAGAACTAAGGGAACTTGGGAATTCTGAAATATGGAAAACCGGGACAGCAGTAAGGAAACTGAGACCGGGGTCAGATAAATAATGAATAAACAAATTATAAAATGGACGAAAAGGTAATAATTTTCGATACAACCCTGAGAGATGGCGAACAGGTACCGGGGTGCCAGCTGAATACTATTGAAAAGATCCAGATAGCCGAGGCACTTGAGACTCTTGGTGTGGATGTGATCGAGGCAGGATTCCCGATGTCAAGTCCGGGAGATTTCAATTCGGTTGTTGAAATATCGAAAGTGATCTCCAACCCGGTTATATGCGCCCTTACCAGGGCAGTAAAAAAAGATATAGAAGTGGCAGCTGACGCTCTTCAGTATGCGAAAAGAAAAAGAATCCACACCGGGATCGGAACTTCACCTTATCATATCAAATACAAAATAAAAACGACTCCTGAAGAGATTATTAACAGGGCAGTTGATGCTGTAAAATATGCAAGGAAATTTGTGGAGGATGTTGAGTTCTACGCGGAAGATGCCGGCAGAAGCGAGAATCAATATCTCGCGAAAGTGATTGAAGCCGTGATAAAAGCAGGTGCGACAATTGTTAATATCCCTGATACAACAGGTTACTGCCTGCCTGAAGAATACGGAGAAAAGATAAAGTACCTCAAAGAAAATGTACCGAATATCGATAAAGCAATCATCTCTACTCACTGCCATAATGATCTGGGCATGGCAACGGCCAATACAATGATGGGTCTTATTAATGGTGCAAGACAGGTAGAAGTTACTATTAACGGAATAGGTGAAAGAGCAGGTAACACTTCTCTCGAAGAGGTGGCAATGATAATTAAAAGTCATCACGACCTGAAACTGAAGACAGATATAAATTCAAAGCTGATCTTTACTACAAGCCGTCTGGTCTCAACACTGATGAGCATGCCTGTCCAGGCCAATAAAGCTATTGTCGGACGAAATGCATTTGCACATTCATCAGGTATTCATCAGGATGGCGTGCTCAAAAACCGGGAGAACTACGAGATCATTGATCCACATGAAGTTGGTATCAGGGAATCGTCAATTGTGCTTACCGCCCGCAGTGGAAGGGCTGCACTTAATCACCGTCTCGAATTACTGGGATTCTCTTTCGGAAAAGAAGAGCTTGACGATATTTATCATCGTTTCCTCCTTCTGGCAGACAAGAAAAAAGAGATCAACGATGAGGATATTAGGATCCTTACAGGTGAAATTTTCCAGGGAGAAAAATCACTAAAGCTTGAGCTACTGCAGGTTACCTGTGGTAAATCAACATTGCCGGTAGCTACGGTTGGTGTGAGAATAAATGGTGAGGTTCATACATCAACTGCTTCAGGTAACGGTCCTATAGATGCTGCTTTTACGGCAGTTAAACACCTCATAAGTAAAACGGTTCATCTTGAGGAATTCCTGATCCAGGCTATAACAAAAGGAAGCGATGATCTTGGTAAAGTACATATTCAGATAGAACATGAGGGTAAAATCTATTACGGCTTCGGAACTAATACTGACATTATAACTGCTTCGGTTGAAGCGTTTATAGACGCAATATCAAAAATAAAGTAACCCTTAGAAACACCCCCCCTGGCCTCCTGAGAAAGGCCCCCCTGCACCCCCCCTGAAGGGGGGAGAAGAATCAAGGAAAGCCCCCCTTCAGGGGGGATGGGGGGTATATTTAGAAAGGGGGATATAAGGGGAGATGGGGGGGTATAGGGGAAAAGTGGCTTAAAGAGTAAAATATTGAACTAAATTATTTTATGGAACCAAAAACACTTTTTGAAAAGATATGGGACAATCATGTAGTCCATTCTGTAAAAGAGGGACCTGATGTTCTTTATATCGACCAGCATTTTATTCACGAAGTCACAAGCCCACAGGCTTTTGACGGGCTCCGGCAAAGAGGCATCCAGGTTTTCAGACCTTCAAAGACTGTCGCAACTGCTGATCATAATATCCCGACAAAAGATCAGGATCTCCCGATCAGGGATGAGCTGTCGCGTAACCAGGTCCGGAAGCTTGAGGAAAACTGCAGGGAGTTCGGTATCGATTATTTCGGACTTAACCATCCTAAAAATGGTATTGTACATGTAATAGGTCCGGAGCTCGGTTACACTCTTCCGGGGATGACGATAGTCTGTGGTGACAGCCACACATCTACTCACGGAGCATTTGGGACAATAGCCTTCGGTATTGGAACGAGCGAGGTGGAAATGGTGCTCGCTTCTCAATGTATCCTTCAGGCTAAACCTAAAAAGATGCGGATCACGGTAAACGGGAATCTGCAAAAAGGAGTCACGTCTAAAGATATTATCCTGTATATCATTTCACAGGTCTCTGCCGGTGGAGCAACCGGATATTTTGTTGAGTATGACGGTCCAGCTATAGAAGCCCTGAGCATGGATGGCAGAATGACAATATGTAATATGAGTATCGAGATGGGGGCCCGGGGAGGATTGATAGCCCCTGATATGAAGACTTTTGAATACCTCGCAGAAATCCTTTCTCCAAATATCAAACCCGATTTTAATTCGCTTGTAAAGAGCTGGATGGTATTAAAAACTGATAAGGGAGCTCAATTCGATCGTGAGCTTGTTTTTGATGCCGGAAAGATAAAACCCATGATCACTTACGGAACAAATCCTGGAATGGGTATGGCAATAGATGATACAATTCCGACAGTTGAAAGTAAAACGGAGGGAGCTGCTGCATTTGTTAAATCGCTTGATTATATGGGATTTAAACCAGGAACAAAGATCCTGGGACATCCAATTGATTATGTATTTCTCGGTAGCTGTACCAATGGAAGAATTGAAGATCTGAGGATTTTTGCTGATTTTGTCAGGGGCAGAAAAAAGGCTCAAGGTATAACAGTACTGATAGTCCCAGGATCAAAAAAAGTTGAAGAGCAGGCAATAAGAGAAGGTGTTACAGACATATTAAAAGCTTCAGGTTTTGAACTGCGGCAACCGGGATGCTCTTCCTGTCTTGCAATGAATGAAGATAAAATACCTGCCGGTAAATATGCCGTTTCAACTTCGAACAGGAATTTTGAAGGCAGACAGGGCCCCGGGGCAAGAACCCTTTTAGCCAGTCCGCTTACAGCGGCAGCAGCTGCCGTAACAGGGAAAATTACTGATCCGAGAGATCTGTTAAATAATTAACAATAAAACTGATATGCCAAAAGAAAAATTTGATATCCTGGAGTCAACGTGCATTCCATTACAATTGGAAAATGTTGATACAGACCAGATAATACCTGCCAGGTTCCTCAGTGCAACTACTAGAGAGGGTTTCGGGAAAAATCTGTTTCGAGACTGGAGGTTTGATAAATCAGGAAAAGAGAATGTATCCTTCGTGCTTAACAATTCTACGTACAGTGGTAAAATCCTCGTTGCCGGTAAGAATTTTGGTAGCGGATCGAGCCGGGAGCACGCTGTATGGGCGCTTTCCGACTATGGGTTCCGGGCAGTGATCTCAAGCTTTTTTGCTGATATCTTCCGCAATAACTCACTGAATAACGGGCTCCTTCCGGTCGTGGTACCGGAAATTTTCCTCAGGGATCTCTTTGAATTGATACAAAAGCAACCCGGAAGCATTGTAAGAATTGACCTTGCACAACAGGTACTGTACGTTCCGTCAACAGATAAATCTGTCAGCTTCGAAATAAATCCTTATAAAAAAGAGTGCCTTTTGAAAGGGCTCGACGATATCGATTACCTTCTGAGTATTAATAATAAGATAACAGCTTACGAATTCAGAAATACACTAAGGAAATGAGAATCGAGATAATGGATACTACTCTCCGAGACGGTGAACAGACACAGGGAGTCTCCTATTCGCCCCGCGAGAAACTGCATATAGCAAAACTTCTGCTGAGAGATCTGAAGGTCGATCGCATAGAGGTGGCTTCAGCAAGGGTCTCAAAGGGTGAATTTGAAGCAATAAAACAGATTACCGATTGGGCAAGACACAATAATCTGCACATGAAAATTGAGGTGCTTGGTTTTGTCGATGGCGATATTTCACTCAACTGGATTAAGGATGCAGGCGGCAGAGTTGTAAACCTGCTCTGTAAAGGATCGCTTCGTCACCTTGAAAAACAGCTGAGAAAAACACCCGACCAGCATGTAAGAGAAATCAAAGAGATCATAAGGAAAGCTGAATCATCTGAAATGGAGGTAAATCTGTACCTTGAGGACTGGTCAAACGGCATGATCCATTCTGAAGATTATGTCTTCTACCTGATTGACTCACTGAAAGATGAAAAGATTGAGAGATTTATGCTTCCTGATACTCTTGGTATCCTGAATCCAGACCAGACATACAATTTCTGCAAGAAGATCACCGACCGTTATCCTTCCCTTCATTTTGATTTTCATCCGCATAACGATTACGATCTTGCAGTCGCAAATATATACTCTTCCATCAGAGCCGGAGTTAAAGGAGTTCATACTACCGTAAACGGTCTCGGAGAGAGAGCCGGAAATGCTCCGCTGTCAAGTGTAATCGGGATCCTGCACGATCAGCTTCAGGCAGAAACGGGAATTAATGAATTTGAGATAACTAAAGTAAGCAAGATAGTCGAGACTTTTAGCGGGATACGCATTCCGGTAAATAAGCCGGTTATCGGTGAAAACGTATTTACACAAACTTCCGGTGTGCACGCTGACGGTGATACTAAGGATAATCTTTATTACAACAACCTCCTCCCCGAGCGATTCGGAAGAAAAAGAAAGTATGCTCTGGGGAAACAATCAGGAAAAGCAACGATCAGGAAAAACCTTGAAGAATTCGGTTTATCGCTTGATCCTGAATCCCTTAATAAAGTTACTCAACGGGTTATTGAACTTGGTGATAAAAAAGAGAATGTTACAACAGAGGATCTCCCCTTTATAATCTCTGATGTACTTGGGGACGATATTTCCGATTATAAGATCTTTATTAAGAATTACTCCCTCTCTTTATCTTTCGGCCTCAAACCATTTGCGAGTGTCCAGATTGAAATTGACGGAAATCTTTATCAGGAGACTTCTTCAGGGGATGGCCAGTACGACGCTTTTATGAAAGCCCTGAGAGTTATTTACGACAGGTTGAATAAAGGCCTTCCAAACCTCACCGATTACCAGGTTTCGATCCCTCCCGGCGGAAAGACCGATGCTCTTGTAGAAACAATCATTACGTGGAAAATGAATGAAAGAGAATTTAAGACCAAAGGACTGGATGCCGACCAGACCGAATCGGCAATTAAAGCGACAGAAAAAATGCTTAATATAATTGAGAATGCTGAGCTTAAGATTGGTAACAACGGAAAATCTGCTATCTGAAACAACTATCCCAAAATAAACTAAATCAATGAGTAAAACTTATAATATTGCTGTAATACCTGGTGACGGAACCGGACCGGAAGTTGTAAGAGAAGGAAGAAAAGTGCTTAACGCTGCTGCATCAAAATTTGGGTTCGGACTCAATTTTGAAGAGTTCGGTTTTGGTGGAGAACATTATCTGAAAACCGGCGAAGTACTTCCTGATTCTGCTCCGGACCAGCTGAAAAAATTCGATTCTATTTTACTTGGAGCTATAGGGCATCCCGATGTAAAACCGGGGATCCTTGAGAAAGGGATCCTGCTTAAACTTAGATTTGAACTCGATCAATATATCAATCTCAGGCCGGTAAAGCTTTACCCCGGAGTATCAACTCCCCTTAAGGATAAGGGACCTGAACATATCGATTATGTTGTTGTAAGAGAGAACACAGGCGATGTATATACAGGCAGCGGTGGCGTTACAATGAAAGGTACGCCTCATGAAGTTGCAGTTCAGAATATGATCTATAGCCGGATGCAGGTTGACAGATGTCTGAAATATGCATTTGAGTATACAAGAAAAAGGGGAAAAAGGAACACTCTTGCCCTATGCGGAAAGACTAATGTATTGACTTATGTATTTGACCTGTGGGAAAGAGCTTTCCATGAAATTGGAAAAGCCGGCTATCCTGATATCAAACGTGAATATTACCATGTTGATGCAACCTGCATGTGGATGATCAAAAATCCGGAGTGGTTTGATGTAATTGTCACAACCAATATGTTCGGTGATATAATTACTGATCTGGGAGCTATAACACAGGGAGGAATGGGTATTGCAGCCGGAGGAAACATAAATCCTGAAGGTGTCTCAATGTTTGAGCCTATCGGCGGATCAGCTCCGAAATATACCGGAAAGAACATTATCAATCCTCTGGCTGCAATTGCCAGCGGTGCAATGATGCTCGAACATCTGGGGGAAGAGAAGGCAGCTCAGGCAGTGGAAAATGCAATTATGGATATTACAGCAAACAAGATAAGGGATCTCGGAGCCGGGAAAATGGGTTATTCAACTTCAGAAGTCGGTGATCTGGTTGCTGAAAGGGTTTGACTCCCAAACGTTTGCCCCCATGAGGATGTCTCAAAATTGACTTTTGAAACACCCTCCTGAATCAGTAAAGATGACTGAAATTTTAAAAATTAAGTTTCTTGACGATCTCTTGTAATATTTATTAATTTATTACTATCTTTGTATTTCTATTTTAAAGAAATGTACCTGAATATATCACATCATCATCATTTTCACACCTGCATCTCAGGCGAGGAGATAATGATATGTGTATATAGAACAATATTGTGAACCCGTCTGAGCAGATCAGACGGGTTTTTTAATTTAAAATGAAATGAGCGAACTGAAAATTGCAATTCAAAAGAACGGACGACTGAGCGAAAACTCCCACAAGTTGCTGGAAGAGTGCGGGATTAAGTTCTCAAACGGCGCAGGCGTTCTGAAAACCACTGCCATGAATTTCCCGGTGGAGATACTTTTTCTGAGGGATGATGATATACCTCAGTATGTCGAGCAGCAGGTTGTCGATATCGGCATCCTGGGAGAGAATATGGTACATGAAAAGAATAAGGATGTCATTATCCTTGAACAGCTTGGCTTTGCACATTGCAGACTGAGCCTGGCCATCCCGAAAGAGGACAAATATAAAGGCCTTGAATATTTCAATAACAAGAAGGTCGCGACCAGTTATCCGAGGCTCCTCTCCGAATATTTTTCACGATATGGTATCCGGGCAGAGATAGAAGAGATAAGCGGTAGCGTGGAAATAGCTCCCGGGATCGGTCTGGCGGATGCCGTCTGCGATATTGTAAGCTCAGGAAGCACCCTGCTTACCAACGGGTTACGCGAAATAACACCAATCCTTAAAAGTCAGGCAGTGATGATAGGTAACAGATATCTCACTGATGATAAAAAGAATATCCTTAATAAGCTCCTTTTCAGAATAAGGGCTGTAAAAAGTGCAAAAGAGAATAAATATATACTCCTCAATTCACCCGAATCTGCTGTTTCTGAAATATGCAGAATACTGCCGGGGATGAAAAGCCCTACTATCCTTCCGCTTGCTGAGAAAGGCTGGTGCTCTCTTCACTCAGTGGTAAAAGAAGATGAATTCTGGGAAAGAATTGACCAGCTGAAAAAAGCGGGCGCTGAAGGGATCCTTGTAATACCAATCGAAAAAATGATCCTCTGATGAAACCATTCCTTTACCCCCCAAGAGAAACATGGGACGATCTTTGTAAACGTCCTGTGATGGATATGTCAAGCCTTGATAATACTGTGAGAAGTATTATTGACAGGGTAAGATCGGAAGGTGATAAAGCAATCCGTGAATACACCCTGAAGTTTGATAAGGTTTCTCTGACCAGTCTTAAAGTAACTGATGCTGAAACAGACGATTCAATTCGCTTAGTCCCGGATAGTCTCAGGAAAGCAATAAATGTAGCTGCTGAAAACATTGAGAAATTTCACAGGTCACAGCTTATAGAGGAGCAACCTGTCGAAACTGCACGGGGTGTTAAATGCTGGAGAAAAAATGTTCCGATAGAAAAAGTAGGACTCTATGTCCCTGCAGGCACTGCTCCACTCTTTTCAACTCTGCTTATGCTTGCCATCCCTGCAAAAATTGCCGGCTGCGACAAGATAATATTATGCACTCCTCCCGGGAAAGATGGGAAAATAAATCCTCTGATACTTTACACAGCCAGGCTTACAGGAATAAGAGACATCTATAAAGCAGGCGGAGCACAGGCTGTTGCAGCAATGGCTCTCGGAACTGAAAGTATTCCAAAAGTAGATAAGATCTTCGGACCGGGAAATCAGTATGTAACGAAAGCCAAAGAGATCGTTCAGTCGCTGGGAGTGGCAATTGACCTGCCCGCCGGACCAAGTGAAGTCCTTGTCATCGCAGATTCATCAGCCGATCCTGTCTTCATTGCCGCTGATCTCCTGTCACAGGCAGAGCATGGTACCGACAGCCAGGTCGTTCTCCTGACCGACAGCAAAGAGATATTAGTCAGGGTCAAAAATGAAATAAAAAAACAGCTTCAAACCTTACCCCGGAAAGAGATTGCAGCCAGGGCAATGGAAAATAGCATCTCTGTCCTTTTTGAAGATCTGAATGAGTGCATCGGTTTCAGCAATGTGTATGCTCCTGAACATCTTATAATAAACACATCTGAACCTTTGACCCTTGCTGAAAGGGTAAAAAATGCAGGTTCTGTATTTATAGGGAAATACAGTTGCGAAAGTGCAGGCGATTATGCATCAGGGACAAATCATACTTTGCCAACAAACGGACTCTCCAGAAGCTTCAGCGGTGTTTCAACAGACAGCTTTATCAGAAAGATCACCTTCCAGGAACTTAGTCGCGGGGGAATCAAAAATATAGGACCGGCAATAGAAATGATGGCTGAAGCCGAAGGTCTGGAAGGTCACAAGAATGCAGTCAGCGTCAGGATAAAAAATAAGAAAAATGTTTGATTTAGATAAGCTTGTACGGCCAAATGTAAGATCACTTACCCCCTATTCATGTGCAAGAGATGATTTTCAGGGGAAAGCTGGTGTGTTCCTGGATGCAAATGAGAATCCATACGGGCATCTCAACAGATATCCCGATCCGTACCAGAGAGATCTGAAAGCTGCAATCAGTAAGATCAGGGGTATACCCCGCGAAAAGATCTTCCTCGGCAACGGAAGCGATGAGATCATCGATCTTTGCTTCAGAATATTCTGCCGACCGGGAATCGATAAGGCACTGACATTCTCACCAAGTTATGGGATGTACCAGGTTTCAGCTTCAGCAAATGACGTTGAAATCGTGAAGGTACCTCTTGATAAAAATTTTCGGATTGATTTCAATGATATTAAAGCCCGGTTGTCAGATGATAAACTTAAGCTTATAATTATATGTTCACCCAATAATCCTACTGGCAATTGCATGGACAGGTCAGCTGTTGAGAAAATAATTTCCGGTTTTAACGGAGTTGTTTTAGTTGATGAAGCTTATATTGATTTTTCTGATAAACAATCGCTTATCGAGATGCTCAGCTCATGTCCAAATCTTATCATAATGCAGACATTCAGCAAAGCTTTCGGACTTGCTGCTGCAAGAGTCGGAGTAGTATACACCAGTCCTGATATAGTTCACTATTTTAATAAAATGAAGCCTCCTTACAATATCAGTACTATCAACCAGAAAGCTGTACTTCAGAAACTCATGAAATTATCGTCATATACCGGGCAGGTCAGGAAAATAAAGAAAGAAAGAGTAAGACTTTCGGAAGAACTTAAAAAATTAAAAATTGTCCGGGAAGTTTTTCCTTCTGATGCTAATTTTTTGCTTGTAAAATTCAATGATGCCGGTTTTATTTACGATTACCTGGTTGACAATAAGATAATTGTAAGAAACAGAAGCAGTATGATAGATAATTGCATAAGGATAACAGTGGGGACCCGATCGGAAAACAATGAACTTTTAACAGCTTTAAAAACTATTAGTGCATGAAACCCACATGTTATGCTAAAACAAAAAACACTTAATAAATATAACTTTATCAACATGTGGGTTCCATCATACCACTAAAAGCAAAATTATATTATGATGAAAAAAGTACTTTTTATTGACAGAGACGGAACCATTATAACCGAACCGGAAGATGAACAGGTCGACAGCCTGGAGAAATTCAGGTTTATTCCCGGTGCAATTTCAGGGCTTGCCAGGATTGCACGGGAAACTGATTACGAACTGGTTATGGTAACCAACCAGGATGGTCTCGGGACTGAAGCTTTTCCTGAGGAGACCTTCTGGCCTGCACATAATAAAATGCTGCAAATACTTAATGATGAAGGTGTAAGGTTTATAGGAATATTCATCGACAGGTCTTTCCCGGAGGAAAATCTGCCTACAAGAAAACCAGGTACTGCAATGCTCACAAAATACCTGGCTCAGGGGATAGACCTGGCAAATTCCTACGTTATAGGAGACAGAATTACAGATGTTGAGCTTGCCAAAAATATTTGCTGTAACGCAATATATTTCAGTACAAAAACTTCCGGGGATTCAGTTTTTTCAACTACTGACTGGAGTGAGATTTATAAATATCTGAAATCAAAACCCCGGATAGCGACAGTAACAAGAAGAACAAAAGAGACAGATATCCGGATTGAACTTAATATTGATGGAACCGGTAAAAGCAATATAACAACAGGTATAGGATTTTTTGACCACATGTTATTACAGGTTGCCCGTCACGGGAGCTTTGATCTCAACATAGAAGCAAGCGGTGACGACGGCGTTGACGGGCATCATCTTATAGAAGACCTTGCAATATGCCTTGGTGAAGCATTCCTTGAAGCGACAGGCAGTAAGAAAGGATTAGAACGGTATAGTTTTGTTCTGCCAATGGACGACTGCCTCGCGCAGGTCGCCCTCGATCTTGGAGGAAGACCCTGGTTTGTCTGGGACGCTGAATTTCAGGGAATAAAGATCGGAGATATGCCTTCGGAAATGTTTTTCCATTTTTTTAAATCCTTCAGCGATAATGCCAGATGTAATCTTAATATTAAAGCAGAGGGCAACAATGAACATCATAAGATAGAAGCTATTTTTAAAGCTTTTGCCAGAGCTTTGAAAGAGGCGGTCAAACAGACTGAAAATTATGAGCTGCCATCGACAAAAGGGAAATTATGATTGCCATATTAAAATATAACGCCGGAAATATAAGATCAGTTCAGAACGCAGTATCCCGGCTGGGCTATAACAGCATTATTACTGACGACGAGAGTCAGATCAGGAGTGCTGAAAAGGTAATTTTCCCTGGCGTTGGGGAAGCCGGCTCAGCAATGAACTACCTTAAAGACAGGAAGCTCGATAATCTGATCTTGTCCCTGCAGCAACCGGTACTCGGTATCTGCCTTGGATTGCAGCTTATGTGCAGCCATTCTGAGGAGAGCGACACACGTTGCCTTAATATCTTTGATACTAATGTCAGGATGTTCCCAAAGGTCGATAAGGTGCCTCACATGGGATGGAACAATTTCATCTCCGTCAGCGGAGATCTCTTCAGAGGGATATCAGCTATTGACAATGTCTACTTCGTCCATAGTTATTATGCCGAGTTATCTTCCTGTACTTCTGCTATTTGTGAATATATATTATCCTTCAGCGCTGCAATGCAAAGGGATAATTTTTATGCTACACAATTCCATCCCGAAAAATCAGCCGGGAAAGGGGAACAGATACTCAGGAATTTTCTTGAATTATGAGAATAATAATAGCCATAGATATATTGGAAGGGAAATGCGTCAGGCTGACCCGCGGTGATTTCAACACCGGAAAGATCTATAATGAGAACCCGCTTGAGGTTGCTAAAGAGATTGAAGATAATGGTTTGAAATATATTCATGTAGTAGACCTGGATGGCGCGAAAAATAAAAGGATCATAAACCATAAAATACTAGAGAAGATATCCCTCAAAACCGGTCTTGTGATCGACTTCGGAGGAGGTGTCAGGTCGGAAGAGGACATCCGGATAGCATTTAATTCCGGGGCACAGCAGGTAACTGTTGGCAGCGTGGCAATAACTGAACCTGCTATGTTCCTTGAATGGCTGTCCAGGTATGGAAATGAAAAAATCATACTTGGTGCTGATTTCATAAACCGTAAAGTTGCTATCCACGGGTGGACTCAGGAATCAGATGAAGACATAGTTAAGTTTATTTCAGGATTCAGTGAAAAAAGAGTCAGATATGCTATCTGCACTGATGTGGATAAGGATGGGATGTTGGCCGGACCTTCAGCTGATCTGTATAAAGAGATCCTTGGATCGGTAAAGATAGATCTGATTGCCAGTGGAGGTATCACATCATTAAAAGATCTGGAAACTGTTTCTTCAATCGGTTGCGAAGGAGCTATTGTCGGTAAAGCTGTTTATGAAGGAAAGATCAAGCTTAAAGAATTGAGAGAATTATGCTGAAACGAAGGATAATCCCCTGTCTTGACATCAGGGACGGACGCACCGTAAAAGGGATCAATTTTGTTGGTATCCGTGATGCAGGCGATCCTGTTGAACTGGCAAAGATCTATTCCTCGCGGGGAGCTGATGAGCTTGTATTTCTTGATATCACCGCCACAATTGAGAACAGGAAGACATTTGCCGGACTCGTTGAAAGAATAGCTGCTGAAATAAATATTCCGTTTACTGTCGGAGGAGGAATTAACAGAATTGAAGATGTAGCTCTTCTTTTAAAAGCGGGCGCCGATAAGATAACAATCAATTCTGCAGCTGTAAGAAGACCTGAACTTATTTCCGAAATATCCGGAGAGTTTGGAAGCCAGTGTGTTGTGGTCGCAATAGATACAAACCTGATCGATGGTCAATGGATGGTCTTTGTTGATGGTGGCCGCACTCCTGTCAATCTGAGGACCCTCGGTTGGGCGGAAAAAGTTGCTGAACTTGGTGCAGGCGAGATACTTCTTACATCGATGCAGAAAGATGGAACAAAAGATGGATTTTCTGTCGATATCACGGCAGATGTCAGCACTCTGATCAACATCCCTGTAATTGCTTCTGGAGGTGCAGGAACGATGGAACATTTCCGTGAAGTTTTCATAAATACCGGCTGCAGCGCTGCGCTTGCAGCAAGTATTTTCCACTATGGCGAAATTGATATACGGGAACTCAAGGAATATCTGTTAACTGAAAGAATTGCGGTAAGAATATAAGATACGCTGAGTAACATTGATTTTAAACATAACATTCTTATGGGGGAAATAGATTTTGCAAAAGGTTCAGGTCTGGTACCTGTTGTAATCCAGGATAATACAACCTTACAGGTTCTGATGGTAGGTTTTATGAACAGTGAAGCCCTTGAAAAAACAAGATCGGAAGGAAAAGTTACATTCTTTTCAAGGACAAAAAACAGACTCTGGACAAAAGGTGAAACATCCGGCAACTATTTGTTTGTTAAAGAAATAACAGCAGATTGCGATAATGATTCAATCCTTATTAAAGTCGAACCTGCCGGACCGGTATGTCATACCGGCAACACCTCCTGCTTCGGGACAGAATCAATAAAGGGATTCCTGTACAGGCTTGAACAAATAGTCGGCCGGAGAATTGACGATAATAAAGAAGGTTCATACACAAATAAGATCTTCAGGGAGGGAATAAACAGAGCTGCACAGAAAGTTGGGGAGGAGGCGGTTGAGCTGATCATTGAAGCAAAAGATAATAACCCTGAACTATTTAAGAACGAAGCTGCCGACCTGCTGTACCATTTGCTTATTTTACTGAAGATAAAGGGTTTACACATTACTGATATTGAAGAAATTCTAAAATCAAGACATAAGTAGCTTCGTTTAACTCTGTGTGAAAAAAAATTACACAGAGGAAATCAGGTCTTATCTGCAGGAGTATCAGCAAATGAAGGAGGTCCAAAGAAAACAGAGAGTAAGGTTTCATTTTTATCTGCAAAATGAGAATTTCCTTAATTTTCTTTTGTAATCAGAATATTTACATTACTTTTGTAAACCAATAAAACTTTTAAATGAATATTATACACAAGAATTTCGCCTCTTATTACTTCTTTTTTTACTTTAAAAAAAGATAAGGGGATTATTGTGTTCATATAATTAAATTTATAAAAATACAGGTCCCCGGAAAAGGGGACTTTTTTTTTAAAGTAATATTTATGAGAATTTCAATTCAGGGAGAAACAGGATCTTTTCACGAAGTGGCTGCAAGGCAATATTTCGGTAATGAATCGATTGAAATAGTACCTTGCTCAACATTTGACCTTACTCTCCTGGCAGTGAAAGAAAAGCAGGCTGATTTTGCAGTTATGGCTATCGAAAATGCCCGATCGGGAAGCATCCTTTATAATTATACTCTCATCAGAGAATCGGGGATGAAAATAATCGGTGAGATCAATCTTCGTGTCAGACAAAACCTTATGGCGTTACCCGGTCAGCCGATAATGGCAATCAGAGAGATCAGGTCCCATCCTATTGCACTCGCTCAGTGTATGACATACCTGAACCATCTGAGGGGTGTAACGCTGATTGAAAGTGAGGACACGGCCGCAAGCGCAAGATATATAAGTGAAAACAATCTTAAAGGAGTTGCAGCTATAGCTCCGGCAATAGCTGCAGAGATCTATGGTCTCGAGATAATCGCTCCGGGTATCGAGACATACAAAAAGAATTATACCCGTTTCGTTGTGCTTGGGAATGAAAAAGAAGCACGACGTGATGGAAATAAGGTATCAATCAGCTTTGCTACCGGCCATAAACCAGGCTCTCTTGCAGCTGTTCTGGTAAGGCTTGCAGAACTTGAGATCAATCTCTCCAAGATCCAGTCCGTCCCGCGCCTGAACGGCGAGTGGGAATATATTTTTTATGCCGATCTTGAGCTGAATTCAGATCATGATATTGATCTCATTAAGAATTTTCTGGAAAACTACGCCCTTGAACTGGAGGTTCTCGGAATATATAATAAAGGAGATAAATTATATGAAAGTTAAACCGGCCGACCGGACCACTCTTGTCCGGGAATATTATTTCTCTCAGAAACTAAGGCAGATTGACCAGATGCGTAAAGCAGGCGCTGATGTCATAAACCTTGGTATCGGAAGCCCTGATCAGCCGCCTTCGGAAAATACAATACAACGTCTGAGCGAGGAAGCAGCTAAACCAAATGCGCACGGTTACCAGAGCTATAACGGGATACCTGACCTCAGGAAAGGATTTTCTGACTGGTATAAGAAATACTTCAGTGTCGAACTGGATCCTGAAAGCGAGATACTGCCGTTAATGGGCAGCAAGGAAGGGATAATGCATATAAGCATGGCTTTCGTCAACCCTGGTGATGAGGTTCTTGTGCCAAATCCCGGATATCCGACCTATTCTTCAGTTACAAGCCTGACAGGCGGCAGAATAAGATATTATGATCTGAATGAACAGACCGGCTGGTCACCTGATATTGAAAAACTTGAAGACAGCGATCTGAGCAGGGTAAAATTAATGTGGACCAACTACCCGAATATGCCCACAGGTGCAAAAGGATCTCTGCAATTATTTGAAAAGCTTGTTAAATTTGCATTGAAACATGGATTCCTGCTTTGCAATGATAATCCCTACAGTTTCATTTTGAACATGGAATACCTGAGCTTATTGTCTGTCGATGGTGCACGGGAGACTGCCCTGGAGCTTAACTCATTAAGCAAATCCCATAATATGGCAGGGTGGAGAATTGGAATGGTTGCCGGACATCGAGAATATATAACCAGCATACTTAAAGTTAAAAGTAATATGGATTCCGGAATTTTCAGGCCAATGCAACTGGCTGCTGTTGAGGCACTTAACAATCCGCCTTCCTGGTATGATACAGTAAATAGCCATTATATCTCCCGCAAGAAAATTGTTGAAGAAATAATGGATATTCTGAAATGCAGGTTTGATAAAAACCAGGCCGGTCTGTTTGTCTGGGGACGTATCCCGGAAGAAACGACTAGTTGCGAACAATTTGTAGATGAGATATTGAATAAAACCAATGTCTTCATTACACCCGGTTTCATCTTCGGAAGCAATGGTGATCGTTATATCCGGATCTCACTTTGCGCAGATGAGAAGACGTTAAGTAAGGCAAAAATAAGAATAACAGAATTTAGTAACTCTTAATAAATGACAATTACAGTAGTAGGAATAGGATTAATAGGCGGCTCTCTCGCCCTCGACCTCCGTAAGCGCAAATTTACCGACAGGATAATTGGTGTGGAATCGAGCCTTCAGCATCAGAACATAGCTCTTCTTTGCGACCTTATTGATGAAGCAGATACTCTTGAAAATGCTGTTGACAAAAGTGACCTTATTCTTCTCTGTACCCCGGTGAATACTAACTGTTCAATGCTCCCCCTGATACTCGACAGGATAGCAGGAACTTCAAAAGTGGTCGCTGATATGGGATCAACAAAGGGCAGCATGGCAGAAATCTCAAAGAAACATCCGGCCCGCGGAAGATATGTTGCTGCCCACCCGATGGCAGGCACTGAGTTCTCAGGTCCACTTGCGGCAATAGGAAGGCTCTTCGATTACAAAACTGCAATTATCTGCGATCCTGAACTTAGTGATCCTGATGCACTTAAGCTGGCACAAGAGATGCTGGAGACACTCAATATGAAGATTGTTTATATGAATTCGGCAGTCCATGATGTACATGTAGCTTACGTCTCTCATATTTCCCATATAACATCTTTTTCGCTGGCACTGAGTGTCCTTGAAAAAGAACAGGAGGAAGAGAATATTCTGACGCTTGCAGGAGGTGGTTTTGAAAGTACGGTACGTCTCGCAAAGAGCAACGGAGATACCTGGGCACCTATATTTGTGGAAAACTCCGATTATATACTGGAGGCAATAGATACTTATATCGAAAAGATGAAAATGTTCAGAGAGATGATCGCCGGGAAAGATACAAACGGCCTGAAATCTATCATGGAAGAGGCAAATAAAATAAGAAAGATCTTAAATTAAAAAATCAACTGACAGATGGTAGTAAAACTTGATACTTCACTTATTAAAGAGTGGGACAATTACAGAGGGAGGCCTTTTATTATCTCCGGACCCTGCAGCGCTGAAACTGAAGAGCAGGTTTTGGAAACAGCAAGAGGATTGGCTGTTCTCGATAAGGTAAGTATTTTCAGAGCAGGCATATGGAAACCCCGTACAAGACCCAACAACTTCGAAGGAGTAGGTATTACCGGGCTGAAATGGCTCAGAAGAGTTAAACAGGAGACCGGTCTTCTTGTCGGAACAGAAGTGGCCAACGAAAAACATGTGTACGAAGCATTGAAATATGGGATCGATATGGTCTGGATAGGTGCCAGAACTTCTGTTAATCCGATAACAGTACAGGAGATTGCAAATGCACTGAAAGGAGTCGATATCATGGTTTTAGTCAAGAATCCTATTAATCCCGACATAGAATTATGGATAGGGGCAATAGAAAGAGTTGCAAATGCAGGCATTAAGAAGCTGGGAGCAGTGCACCGTGGTTTTTCCTCATACGAAAAAACAACCTACAGGAACCAGCCTAACTGGCAGCTTCCTATCGAACTGAGAAGAAGGATCCCCGATATTCCGATAATCTGCGATCCGAGCCATATTTCAGGCACGAGGGAATATCTCCATGAGATCTCACAGAAAGCTCTCGACCTTAATTTCGACGGATTGATGATCGAATCGCATGTCAATCCGGAAAAAGCTCTCAGCGATGCATCACAGCAGATTACTCCGGAAGAACTTAAGGAGTTGCTCAGCAGACTGATCCTGCGCAGCCCCTCAACAACCGATCCCAGACTCCTTGATGTCCTCGGTGAGTTGAGGCAGCAGATAGATGTTTTTGATGATTATCTGCTTGACCTCATGGAACAGCGAATGAAAGTTTCCGAGACTATAGGCCGGTACAAAAAAGAAAACAACATAACAATATTGCAGAGCGCCAGGTGGGATGAAATAGTAAAAAGAGCTATGATTAAAGGTCGCGCCAAAGGGCTCAGCGATGAACTGATCGATACGATGTTCAAGGCTATCCATCAGGAGTCTATCAATCGTCAGATGAAGATCATGAATAATGGAATTGAAAACCATTCACAGGCTTAAGAGGCTGTTACAATAATGGAAAGGAAAGTAGTGCCATCACAGGTGCATGGAACAGTCAGGGCACCTTCCTCAAAAAGCATGACTCAGCGCGCTATCGCTGCAGCCCTGCTTGCAGAAGGGGCAAGCACTATTTTCAATCCGTCGGGTTGTGACGACTCTTTGGCTGCGTTGAGGATAGCTGAAGGTCTTGGAGCTAACGTTGAATCTGAACCCAATAAACTGAAAATCAGGGGATCCGGGCAACTGAAGGACCGTATACTTAATTGCGGCGAATCAGGTCTGGCTATCCGTATGTTCTCTCCAATTGCTGCATTATTTCCCGGGGAGATTAAAATGACCGGTACAGGTTCGTTGATAAGCAGACCAATGAAAATGATTGAAGATACTCTGACTCAGCTGGGAGCCAGATGCAGCAGCAACAATGGATTATTGCCATTGATAATTCAAGGTCCGCTTAAAGGTGGCTTCTGCGAGACTGACGGATCGGTAAGTTCACAACTTCTGACCGGGTTGCTGATGGCTCTTCCGACAGCTCCGGATGACTCAGAGATAAAAGTTATTAACCTGAAAAGCAAACCATATATTGATCTCACTCTCCAGGTGCTTGGGAAGTTTGGTATCAATGTGGTTAATGATAATTATGCAAAATTCATCATCCAAGGTAATCAGAAATACATAGCAACTCCTTTTGAAGTTGAAAGCGACTGGAGCGGAGGGGCGTTCCTGCTTGTCGCAGGAGCTATAAGCGGGGATATTACTGTCTCCGGTCTTCGTTCCGACAGCCGGCAGAGTGACAAAACAATCCTGACAGCGCTCGACAGAGCGGGTGCCAGGATGAGTATTCTGGAAAATTCTGTAAGAATAGCGAAATCAGAACTCAGGGCATTTGAATTCGATGCCACTGAATCACCCGAC
Source organism: uncultured Bacteroidota bacterium (assembly GCA_963843415.1). GTDB lineage: Bacteria > Bacteroidota > Bacteroidia > Bacteroidales > VadinHA17 > LD21. Next base: position 647,133 of record CAWJKD010000005.1, on the reverse strand, counting down.
CTTTTCCCTCCTCTTGCAGCGTTGGCATCCTACTGCAATGGAATAACCGGGATCAAAGGAGTATCACGTCTGATATATAAAGAGAGTGACCGTGCAAGTGCGCTCCTGGAAGAGTTCAGGAAAATGAATATTAAAATTGAAATAAATGATGATTATATGCTGATTACCGGAGGACAGGTCAGTGGTGCCGTTGTTGAGTCCCATAATGATCACCGGATTGCCATGGCAACTGCTGTTGCTGCCCTGGGAGCTTCCGGTAAGGTTTCGATCAGAGATTCACAATGCATAGCTAAATCTTATCCCGGATTCTTCGATGACCTTAAAAGTCTGGGAACTATTGTGTATGATTAAAGCTGAAACAGAACACTTTTATTAATAATATTTTTAAAATCGCTGCAATTATTAAAAATATTCCATTTTTTTACTTTGTTTTAAAATTTTTATATAGTTTTGCAGTCATGATAACAATGAGGGTATATAATTGGTGCTGGCGCGGCTTAAATTTTGAAGCTGTGTAACAGGCCATTCTATAACCCTTAAAAGATATTTGTATTTATAGGCACGCTGTTCACAGCGTGCTTTTTTTATTATAAAAATCCATTAACACTTAATAATTAAAACTATGAAAAAGATCAAAAGAATTGTCCTGAGCGAAAAAGAGATGCCGCAACAATGGTATAATATCCAGGCAGATATGCCCAATAAGCCATTGCCTCCGCTTAATCCGGCAACCCGTGAACCAATCGGACCCGACGCCCTTGCCGCTGTTTTCCCGATGGAGCTTATCAAACAGGAAGTATCGACAGAAAGGTATATTGATATACCCGAAGAAGTTCTTGACCTTTACAGAACTTTCCGTCCCTCTCCTGTATTCAGGGCTTACAGTCTGGAAAAAGCTATTGGAACAAAAAGCAAAATCTACTACAAGTATGAAGGAGGTAATTATTCAGGCTCTCATAAAGCCAATACAGCCATTGCACAGGCTTATTACAACAAAGAAGAGGGGATTAAAAGGATAACCACCGAAACAGGTGCCGGACAATGGGGATGCGCCATGAGCTACGCCTGCCAGCACTTCGGACTTGAGCTGCTGGTTTTTATGGTAAAGGTCAGTTACGACAACAAACCCGGTCGCAAAATTATGATGAACAGCTATGGCGCTAAAGTAGTTCCTTCGCCAAGTACGATGACTGCATCAGGAAGGAAAATTCTTGAACAGGATCCGGAATCTCCGGGAAGCCTTGGTATAGCAATTTCAGAAGCAATGGAGGTGGCAGTGCAGGATCCTTATACAAAATATTCCCTTGGCAGCGTACTCAACCATGTAATTCTTCATCAGACTATCATCGGCCAGGAGGCTTTGCTTCAGATGGCAAAAACAGATGACTATCCCGATGTCGTGATTGGTTGTTTTGGCGGCGGATCTAATTTTTCCGGAATAGCATTCCCATTCCTGCGCGAGAAACTGCTTAACGGTAAGGACATAAGACTTGTTGCAGTAGAACCTGCTTCGTGTCCGAAACTTACAAAAGGAAAGTTCATGTACGACTTCGGTGATTCTGCCGGTATGACTCCCCTCCTTCCAATGTACACCCTGGGACATGATTTTATCCCGGAGAAGATACATGCCGGGGGTTTGCGTTACCATGGCGCAGGAACTCTTGTCAGCCAGCTGCTCAAAGACGGATTCATCGAAGCAAAGGCAAAGCTGCAGAGAGAATGCTTTGAAGCCGGTGTTCTCTTCGCAAAAACTGAAGGGATCCTTCCTGCTCCTGAATCAAACTATGCAATTGCGGGTGCGCTTGATGAAGCAAGAAAAGCAGATATTGATGGAGTCTCAAGAACGATACTTTTCAACCTTAGCGGTCATGGCCATATGGACATTTCTGCTTATGAAAAGTATTTCGAGGGTAACCTTCCTGACCATGAGATGACAACTGCCGAAGTTGAGAAGGCAATATCAATAATAAGTTTTTAATAATTTCACGCACTCATACCTTAACCCCCTTCCCTTCAATTACAAGAAAGGGGGTTATGTTATTATAATACAATTACTTATTCCTCTTAACGATCGCAGAGTGAGAATAAGTTGGTGTGAGTAGTTGTATGTTAAAAATCCGAATAGTCTGTCGGGTGAAGCAGGTACGCATTCGGTCTGATAACAGTATTTGCATATTCCGGTTTTGCTGAAAGAGCTTTCCAGTCGGGATGAACCCTGAAAGCATTCCAATGCTCCTGCTGTGACTTCATATCAGAATAAGTTGTCATGTACATGAGTCTTGGTTTCAGGCTTCCGAATATAACCTGGCCGTAAAAAACTGCATTCGATCCGACTTTTTCGAAAATCGCAATCTCACCACCTTCATTGAACATGTGGATCTTTTTTGTGGCTTTTTCTTCAGTCCAGCTTTCGTAGCTTCTTAACTCATAAATTCTCTCACCGGGAGGTGTGGTATATGAATGAACCTTGAACTGAGGCATAAACGAAAAGGCCTTCAATAAGACACTCTCATATCTTGTAAACGGAGGATCATTGTATGGTGCATCCAGAAAATCCTTGCCGGCTGCCTGGTATACAGGATCGTTCTCAAGTGCTGTCGCAACATTAAGACACTGATCCATAGTATTATATGGCACAAATACATATACCATTTTCCCGAATGCCGTATCAGCTTCAACAGGCTTGAAAACGCCGACGCTTGATATACCAGCACGGTGCATTGCAGGTATAAAGGCATCTTTCAGATACTTGTCGAAAACTTCATTCTTACCCGGATCTTTTAACCTGTAGATCTTTAATTCATAATACATCTGCGAAGCCGCAGGTTCTTCCTTGCAGCTTAGCTGTGGCATAGTCAGAGCGGCAATAATGAAAGTCATAAGCAAAAAGTAGATAGTTTTTTTCATAATTTGGTTGGTTTTTCACCCACTCTCCATTAAGGGGGCTTGATTTTTTTAATATAATACTCATTACTTTGTTCCTGAAAGCATGACCCAATCGTTCGTTGTGCCCCAAACTGCATCCCCTTTCAGGCCCGAGCCGGATGTGCACATTCCGGTCACACCTGTATTATCGGCAACCATCACTGTTGTCGGGTTTCCTTTATCATCTGTGAAGGTAGCCGGCTGGTCGGTTGGCATCTCAAAAGCACGGTCGACTCTTATCGCAAACATCCCTTCTTTATTATCGGTAAACGTAACAGTGCCATTGGCAGCTGTAAGTGTTGAGATATGGTCGATAGTTCTTGAAGTGTTGTCGCCGGAGAAGATGTACCTTGTATTTTCTACTAGTATCGTATTTCCTTTATTATCGTCCCAGTTTGAGATTACATTCAGAGAGCCTTTCTTCCCGTTTTTGACTTTTACGATCTCCTTTACTGCAATATGCCCGTATGTATCTTTTTTGTCTGCTGGAATTGCAGACGAGTTATTCCAGAAATCAAGACCGTTGACATTTCCATTGTTAAACCACACTCCTACCTGATGAGGATGATCCGTTCTTTCTCCCTTTCTTGGCTGCAGAGGAATGCCCCTGGTGATCACTGATCCGTTTGACGCAATGACCGGATAAAGAAATGGTTTTTCCATGTTTTCCGGGAACAGAAATGAAGTAAACAGCTTGCTATTCACTATCACATCGATCTTATGATCGCCCTTTATAAACCTTACTTTGGCAGTCTGAGCCTCTGCTCCGGATCCGGCAACAAATAACAGTAACAGAATCAGGAGTAATGAAGTTATTCCTGTTAAATTCTTTCTCATTTTCGATAAAATTATATTGCTTATCTTCAAATAATCAGCAACAAGTAACCAGTAACTTGTTCCAAAGGATAATCAATACTGAAATACTTTACCTCCGGCCATTACATCCTGTTTTACCTCATCAAATGATGCCTTTTCTCCTGTGCGAAGTGCTGCCGTGCACATAATGCAGGCTATTGAATGGTTATACCCGGCAATTACATCGGCATGAGGTTTCTGACGGCTGCGGACGCACTCCATCCAGTTTCTCATATGAGCAGTGGTCATTGGATCGCCGCCTGTATCAGCTGCTGTTTCGACTGACATTGCAGGAAGCGTATAAGGTTCAAGCAGATTAGCTTTCATATTCATTGCTTTGGCCTCTCTTTCAACCAGACCTCCTTCAGATGTGATCTTATTTGTGTCAAGATTCAGCATTCCTCCATTCGAATAGTATAGTTCTTTTGTCCCCCCGGCTCCGTTTGTAAATCTGGATGAGTAGACAACCTGGAATCCTAAATCAGGATTTGCAGGATCACCGTAATCCATAACCGCTGTCATAGTATCATAATTCGTGCGGCCGTCTTTCCACAGGTAAATTCCGCCATTTGCAGCCACACTTCGCGGATGTGCCAGCTTGGTGAACCAGTGAACAGTATCTATCTGGTGTGCCATCCACTGTCCGGGGATCCCTGATGAATAAGGCCAGAAAAGTCTGAATTCCAGATATTTTCTTGCATCAAACCCTGCAACAGGCCGATTCATCTGGTATCTCTTCCAGTCAGTATCAGCTTCCCTTAATAACGGAACTGTAGAAGGTCTTCTCCATCTTCCCGGCTGGTTTACGTTCCAGGTCATTTCAACCATGACTATTTTTCCGAACTTACCTGAATTGATATATTCATCTGCAGCGATATAGTTTGGAGCACTGCGTCGTTGTGAACCTATCTGAACTATTTTCCCTGTTTTCTCAACTGCATTTCTTGCCACGCGGGCATCAGCCATCGTCTCGGCAAAAGGTTTTTCAACGTATGCATCACGTCCGGCATTTACGGCTTCGGCACAATGTAAAGCATGCTGGAAATCAGCAGTACTGATGATAACCGCATCGGTGTCTTTGCCACTGTAAAGCTCTTCATTATTACGAGCCAGCCGAAGGTTTATTCCTTTTGATTTATAGAACTTGTCCGCCTCTTCCCTCCTCATACTCCAGAGATCGGAAACAGCCGTAAACTCAAAATTCAGTTCGTTTGCCAGTGCCAGAAAAGCCGGCGACAGGGAGCTTCTGAAACGGTCGGAAAAACCTACTATACCTACTCGTATCCTGTCGTTTGCACCAAGGATACGGGAATAGCCCTTTGCGCTCAGTGTCAGTCCTGCAGCGCCAAGAGCAGCTTTCTGGACAAATTCTCTTCGGGTTGCCATAATGTAATTATTTAATTTTTAATAGTGTAATCGAATTATGATTGGTCAGGATTTTAAAAAAGTAAAAATAATTTAAATCCTTTACATTCACTTTTATGTGAAATGTTTTTTTGAAATTCCTTTGCTCAGTACAATACTACCTTTTCAACATGATAAGTAAAACAAAAGGTGTCAGATAATCCTGATGAATCTTTAAGATCTGATTCAGTTCTGGCTATTGTTATAATTCAGTCTCAGGGAATCTGACCTGCTTGTCAAAGGTATCTTGCATAATCGTTAACAAGCAGATGGACTGGTTCAACATCTTCCTCTATCTCCGGAAATCTGCCTGTTTCTTCATAAAAATTATTGTCATTTGCGTCGTCGTTTACAAGGCTGACCTCACCGATAAGGACTCTTCCTTTTCCCTTTTCTCCGTAGAATTTGTGATACATCCGGGGTTTCAAACATATACTTTCGCCGGGCTTCAGGATAAGAGGTTCTCCCGCTTTGACATTTGTGAGAACTCCATCGATGCTCACTGTTAAAGGTTCCCACGACAACTTATCTTCTGCTGTGGCAAGATACAGTTCTATGACCAGGTTTCCTCCTCCCCTGTTAATAATATCCTCTGTTTTGTCCCAGTGGTAATGGACGGGTGTCTCCTGTTCTTCGTCAGCAACCATTATCTTCTCGCAGTATGATTTATCTTTTTTATCGGGACTGCCATTTCGTATCGTGAACAGAGCCAACCCTCTCCTCTGAAAATCACCACCTCCGAAATCGGTTATGTCCCAGCCGAGTTTGTTATCAATAATCTCCGAACATGTTTCATATTTGCCTTTCCATTCTTCAGGAGACCATGCTGCCCATACGGGTAGCATAAACTGACGTTCCGCTAAGAAATTTTCAATGTCTCTTATGATTGTATTGATCTCACTTCTTTTCATATTAATGTCGCTTTTTAAGACTTTAAATTGACGGATCAAAATTTAATAAAAATGTTCCGGACAAGCATTACTGTTTTCAATTTATTTTTTTTGAACTTTACCCTTTGGTTTTATAGTTTCATCTTCAATCCTGTAGATTAATGAAGAATCTCAAAATTCTGTTGCTATTTATGCTTTCTCTTTTTCTTTCCGTAACCCTTACAGCCCAGGAACTCTCCTGGCCGGAAATAACACGTGAGAGCAAACCCTGGACACGCTGGTGGTGGCCCGGAAGCATTGTAAATCCCACTGACCTAACTGCTGCCATGGAGAAATATAAGAAAGCCGGCCTCGGCGGTATGGAAATTGCTGTGATCTATGGGGTAAAAGGGCAGGAAAACAAATTCATTAACTATTTGTCTCCCAAATGGATGGATATGTTCACCCATACCCTGAAGGAGGCAGAGCGACTCGACCTTGGTCATGACCTGGCAAATGCCTCAGGCTGGCCGTTCGGTGGTCCATGGGTCGATCCCTCTGATGCTTCCAAAAACATCAATTATAAAATATACTCACTGTCCGGAGGTCAGAAGCTGAGCGAAAAGATTGAGTTCATTCAACAACCGCTCCTGAGACCTGTCGGTCAGAAACCGGATATTACAAAGCTCAATGATCCGATAAGTAAAAATAACAACCTCCAGCTCTATGCAATCGACCAGATAAGATTTGAAAAGCCTCTCCCACTCTATTCTCTGATAGCTTATTCCGATTCAGGCAGGGTGATAGATCTATATGACAGAGTGACACCTGAAAATGTCCTTGACTGGACTGCTCCGTCCGGGAACTGGACACTCTACGCACTTTTTGAAGGATGGCACGGGAAGCTGGTGGAGCGTGCAGGCCCTGGAGGTGAAGGGGATGTGATAGATCATTTCTCAGGAAAAGCTATCGATAACTACCTGAACCACTTCGATGAAATATTTAAAAATTACGATATTACTACACTTCGGGGATATTTCAATGATTCGTATGAAGTTGATGATGCTTCAGGCCAGGCCGACTGGACCGATGAACTGTTTTATGAGTTCTATATAAGAAGGGGCTATAACCTCGGAGAGAATCTTCCTGCACTCTTTCAGAAAGACGTTCCTGAGAAAAATGCACGTGTCCTGACAGATTATCGTCAGACAATTGCTGACCTGATACTTGAAAAATTCACCACTCACTGGACACAGTGGGCGAACAGGCAGGGCAAGACAACCCGCAACCAGGCTCACGGTTCCCCCGGAAATATTCTCGACCTGTATGCCGCTTCGGATATACCTGAAACAGAAGGGAATGAGATAACCAGATTTAAATTTGCCTCATCAGCATCAAACGTAACAGGGAAGAGATATACTTCATGTGAAGCAGCAACCTGGCTCAATGAACATTTTATCTCCTCACTTTCAGATGTGAAGAAAGCTTCCGATCTCTTTTTCCTGGGTGGCATAAATCATCTCTTCTATCATGGGACATGCTTCTCTCCACAGAATGAACCATGGCCAGGATTCCTTTTCTACGCAGCTGTTGAATTCACTCCGGCTAATCCTTTCTGGAACGATTTCAGGCAACTGAACAGCTATATTGCCCGTGTCCAGTCATTCCTCCAGCAGGGAATGTCCGACAACAATGTGCTTCTCTATTTCCCGATATCCGACAGGTATGCCGACTACAGCCGTGGCTTGCTTGAACATTTTGATGGTATAAGCCCCTCATTAGATGGTTCACCATTTAAAAAAGGCACCGACCTGATGCTCGAAAAAGGTTATGCTTTCGACTATATTTCTGACCTTCAGATCAAGAACAGTGAAACTAACGAAAACCTGATATATACTGAAGGGAATGTCTACAAAACGCTTATTTTACCTGAATGTAAATATATTCCGCTCGAAACTTTCCTTCATATCCTGAAGCTGGCTAATGAAGGGGCCATTATATTAGTGTACGGAGATCTTCCCGAAAATGTTGCGGGCTGGGCGAGTCTGGAGCAGAAAACTGGAATATTCAACCAATTTAAAGAAGGTATAAGGTTTACGGCTACAAATAATCCTGAAGTGGTAAAAGCCACTTACGGCAAAGGATCAGTTATTATGGGTAATAACCTTGACCAACTCCTGACTTTTGCGGGCATCGAACGCGAACAGATGAGTGACCGGAATATAAAATTTGTGAGACGTGAGACGCCTTCCTGTTATAACTATTTTGTTGTAAACCAGAACAAAGATCCATTTGAAGGATGGTTGCCGCTTACGGTTAAAGCTTCATCCGCAGCACTCTTTAATCCGATGACCGAAAAACTCGGTGCAGCAAAATCGAGGTTGAGAAATGACGGAGGTACAGATGTTTATGTGAAACTATATCCTGAAGAGTCAATAATTATTTCGGCATATCATGATGCTGTTTCAGGCAAACCATACATCTATTATGAGCCATCTTCAGCCGCTGTAGAGATCGCGGGAAACTGGAATGTTACCTTTATCGAAGGTGGACCGTCTCTCCCCCCTGCTAAAGAGATCAGCAAGCTCGGTTCCTGGACAGATCTTGGCGGTGACGAGGTAAAGAATTTCTCCGGTACAGCAAGTTATACTATTGATTTTTCAAGACCAGCCGGTAAAGCCGATGTATGGATGCTTGAACTGGGAAGGGTGGCTTCAAGTGCCACAGTGATCCTTAACGGGCAGGAGATCGCGTTGCTTACAGGTCCGGGATTCCGGACAGAAATCGACAAAAAACTGATAAAATCCCAAAACAGGCTCGAGATAAGAGTATCTAACCTGATGGCTAACCGGATCGCTTATATGGACAGGAACAATATTGAATGGAAAAAATTCTATAACATCAATATGGCGGCGAGGGTTCCGGAGAACTCCAAAAACGGGGTGTTTGATGCATCATCCTGGCAACCTTTGGAATCGGGACTTATAGGGCCGGTGACTATAACAGCCCTGAAGAAATAAGAAACTCAATTAGGATCTGTATCTCAAAAGTCTGTAAATTGAATCGTTAGAAGGAGATGGCGACAGACTTAAGGCTTTTGGAAGACCTCTTAGTATACCCCGTGACCCCAGGGAGGATTAGGACCGTCGCCAGGAGGAAGATCACCGTCATATGGAGATAAATTAACCGTTACCTCATTGCTGTAACTTACACCATGATCATTCCGAGCCCAGGCTCTGATATAGTACTCTGTATTCGATTCCAATTCATTACTCGTTAATGAAAATGTGAATGAACCTGTTTCTGAAATTTCTGCACTTATCTCACTGTCATCGAGGGTAGGCAAATGTTGTTTGCTCCAGCAGAATCCACTGCTTGAACAGTTACAATTACCAACTCCCTCATCTGTGACCTTTCCCTCACATTCAATATATTCATAAAATTCGCCACTGACATTAGTTACCGTAACTATAGTCACTTCCGGAACAGTATTACAACTGCAGGAACTTATGAGCACCTGAATAAGAAGCATCCCTGAAATTTGAAAAAGAAAACCCCTGACGATTGATTTCATTTTTCTGAATATTTGATTTGGATCAATTTCTCAATATGGGTATTAATTTTACTGGAAGAACTGGTTTTCAGGATGCAAATTATGAATAATAACCATCAAAGTCAATACTTTAGCATTAATAAATTCTACTTATCTTATGAAATAATATAACTATCGGAAAGATTATTGTTATTGTCAATATGATAAAATCCATTGAGATGAGATTCCTTTGCCCGTAGGGCATAAGGTATTGTAGAACGAAACATATATAATTAACATCCTTACCTCGTAGAGGTTACAGAATTTTCTGTATCCCCTACAGGGAATTAAATAATTTTCATAAATCATCATTTTCTACAATACTATAACCGCTACGCGGTAAATTACAGTTTTTCAAACCATTTTTTCCTGTTTTGTGCGGTTTATTGCCTCATAAAGCATAAATAGTTGATAAGTAGCAAATAAGAGAATTATTTATGTAAATACGGGTGACTCTCCATTCCTGATAAAACGAATTTGAGAGTGACTATAACACTGATGAGGAAAACAGAATGAATAAAATTGAAGAGGAGAAGGGGAGATGGGGAGACCGAGCATGCTTTTATGCCTTTGCGCCTTTGCGCTGTTTTGCCTTTGCGCCATTGCGCCTCTGCGCCTTTGCGCCATATCCCTCGCACATTGATCACTTAAGCCTGTACATTTCAGATCCTGCCAGAAGAAAACATCCAAGACCAAAATCTTCGAAATTCGGAATAGTATCATATCCCACCGGCTGACTATCGGATGGCTGCTTTCCAGTGCCCTGAACAAACCCAAGGAACCCGTTGGGATGCAGACAATCTTCAACAAGACCTTTCCATGCTTTCTGTACAACCGGGAGATACCTCCCCTTATCAAGCGATCCATTGTTTATACCCCAGGAAATCCCATAAACGAACAATGACGTTCCTGTAAGCTCCTTACCTCCAAAATTTGAAGTATCGTGCAGGCTCACATTCCAGAAGCCATCGTCTCTCTGACATGCCACGAGAGCGTCCACCATCTCTTTATAAACAGACATATATTCCGTTCTGAAAGGACTGGTCTCAGGCAGGAAGTCCATAGTCCTGACAAGTGCAGCGAGCACCCAGCCGTTGCCCCTCGCCCAGTAACAATCTTCTCCGTTCGGCTCAGTATAAGGAGGATCAAAATCCTTATCGCGCCACCAGAGATGATCGACAGGATTATAGAGTCCGTTTGTGCCATGCAACTCTTTTGTATAGAGATACATCTCATGCATCCTCCTGAGATACTTATCTTCGTTGTATATCTTTCCCAGACGTGCAAAGACAGGCATTGCCATCTGCAGGGCATCAATCCAGTTCCAGTCGTCGATCTTATCTGTTACAAGCATATTATCTATGCAAGCCCTTATCTGCTGTATCCTCTCTCCTTTCGTTTCATCAATCAGATAAAGGTCAAGATAGGTCTGTCCACAGCACTGGTTATCGGCATTTCTGGTTTGTATACCATCACGCAATCCCCATTTATGAAAGTCACCCCACGAAACTGCATAATTAAAATATGCCGGATCGGGTTTAAGTTTATAAAGTTCCATCAGTCCTTCGTAATAGACACCACGTGTCCAGATATTGCTTGGACGTTCCCTGTCTGTAATGCTGGGTTTGCCGACATCCTGCCATTTCTCCATGAAATACTTGTTGGCGAGCACCATGGCTTCCATGGTCCTTTCTTTCGTAACATTCTGAATTACTATCGGTTTTCCGGTACAGCCAATCAGCATTTCCGTAAGGTTCTCAGCAGCTTTACGATTTTCAAAACTCTCCGGGAGACGATCATGGTCGATATATTCATTATAGATCCAGGGATCTCCGATGGCAAACACATATCCCTTTCCATATTTTGCTTCGGCTATCAGCACCTTCCCTTTTTCAGTCAGAACCGGTTGGGCTTTCCGGGATAGTACAATATCGGAAACCTCTTTAATATAGATCTTTGAAATTCCGTTAAAAAGAGGATGATCTGTAAAATCAGTACTTGCTCCCATTTCAAAATTTGTCCCTGTTACCGGATGCAGAGTAACATGATTGAATTTCATTCCGAAATTCTTCATTAACAGGTTAAGGTGGTTAAACTCACAGTTTGGGCCATCATTTGCCAGTATTGCCAGGACCCCTCCTCTTTTAACCCAATTCTTGATTGATTTAATATCTTCCGCAAGAATATAATTCAGGTGATTTTGATTCGGTTGTTGTATCAGGATCCACAATAATATATACATCGATACCGCTTAAGACAGATGTAGTCGGTTTTTCAACAGTTGTTATTACAGCGCCTCTCGATTCAAATATTCCACCCCATCTTGAATATCCGCTCCACTCCCTGTCGCTCCAGAGGTAGTGATATGGTTCTCCTGTTTTGGCATTTGTCTCACGGTTGAACCAGTTATCAAGTCCCACAACCGACTGGGCAGAAGAATAATTATAACTGAAAATGAAAAGGAAAATGAATATTATTGCATTACAACTGGGGAAAGATGTCCGGTGTTTCATGTTTTGCATGGTTAGATTTTCAAAATTAACAAACATCCATCGGGAATATTGAAATCATCCTGAAAATCTGATCCGGTAATCGATAAAAATTATCATATTGGTGGAAGTTAGTTGTCTAAGCACAAATTGACAGGAGATTTTATTTTTATAATCATGATAAAATACCCCCTTTCTTATTTCCCCCAAGGGGGAAAGGATAAAGTTCCTTCACCCATGAGGGAAGGTTAGGAAGGTGGTGATCCGTGGATATATAAATACTTTTACTACCTTTGATCTGTATTACCGGGGGTGAAAAAAAAGATAAGAGGTTATTATAATCGTGAAACACCAAATTCGACAGCCATGAAAAAGTTATCATTATTCATAATCATAGCAATATCCCTGCTTTTCCCTTCATGTAAAAAAGAAAAAGAAAGATCTGAAAGATTTTTGTTTCTGACTACTCCAATTTGGGAATCACAGGGGCTTCTGGCCAATGGAGCAGACGCCAGCGGACCTGGCGGGATACTGGAGAATTTCAAGGGAGATGCAAAGTTTGAAACAGATGGCACAGGCTATTTCGGAAGTTATACCGGAACCTGGAGGTTGAGTAACTTTGATACTGAGCTTACAATCATACCGGATAGCAATCCCCTCCCTATCATATGCAATATTATTAACCTGTCTGAAACATCGCTGGTTGTTGAAACTCAAGCAACTGTAAACCAGGTGTCCTATGCTATAAGGATGTCATTCGCTACCAAGTAATGCATTACACGCTCTCTGTTCTCGGACTTTTGTTCTGTTTATCCCTGAGTGCTGCCGATCCTGACGGTACAGTCAGAGGAAAAGTTTTTGACAAAAATACCGGAGAGCTCCTTTCCGGAGTCTATGTTATTTATGGGAAAAACCTAGGTACGATAACCGGCCATGATGGTTCTTACCTGATCAATACTTCAACAAACAAATTAAACATATCATATCAGCTTGTTGGTTATGAGACTGTTACAAGGGATTTAACAATAACAGAAAACGATACTATTGAAGTTGATATAGGTCTTATTACAAAACTCCGTGAGATTGATCAGATCGTTATCAGTGCAAACAAAACTGAGCAGAGGATTGCAGAGTTAAGCGTATCAATGGATATTATTACAACATCATTTTTATCCGACAATCATATAACTGATGCGCAGGAACTGGTTAACAAAACCACTGGCATTGAAGTGCTCGACGGACAGGCATCCATAAGAGGTGGCAGCGGATTCAGTTACGGCGCCGGAAGCAGGGTGCTTGCATTGATAGACGGATTGCCGATGGTATCGGCCGATGCCGGTAATGTCAAGTGGCAGTATCTGCCTCTCGAAAATCTTTCTCAGATAGAAATAATCAAGGGAGCTTCATCAGTTCTCTATGGGTCCTCAGCTTTAAATGGAGTAATAAATTTCCGCACGGCTGATGCAACAAATATTCCTGTAACTCAATTCTTTACTGAAGCCGGCATTTTTGGAAAACCAAAAAACAAAGAGTGGGTATGGTGGGATACTCCCAGGGTATTCTCAAACCTTTCATTTTCACATTTAAGGAAAATAGGAAAGACCGATCTTGGTATAAGTGCTAACCTGATGGCTGATGATGGCTACAGAAGACTTAACGGCGAAAAACTTGCCCGCGTAAGTCTTAAAATTAAGCATTTCAACAGTAAAGTTGAAGGTTTGAATTATGGTCTGAATCTGAATGGAGGTTATAATGTAAAAAAAGATTTTCTCCTGTGGGAAGATGCTGAGACGGGTGCACTCAAACAGTCAGAATCCACTGCCCGGGAGTTCCATGGTACTTTCCTGGCCATAGATCCTTACATCTCTCTTAAGAAAAGTGACCGCTACAGGCATGACCTGAGGATGAGGCTTCAATCTACTACGGGCAGACTGCCCGATAGTGAACAAAACAACAGTGATGCCATTTCATTATACACCGAGTACCAGATGTGGTACAGGATTTTCGAAATTCTTGATGTCACAGCAGGATTATCGGAGAATTACAGCTGGGTCGGTTCAAATTTTTTCGGAAATCATACGGCTTTGAATATTGCCGGATTCACTCAGTTTGAAATAAGACCGCTGCCCCGCCTTAAAGCAGTAGTCGGTCTGCGTATTGAGAATAACTCAATGGATGATGTCAACGACAAAATAGTACCAATATTCAGGGCAGGACTCAACTGGCAGGTGGCTGACTATACCTTCCTGAGAGCTTCATTCGGGCAGGGTTACCGCTTCCCCTCGGTGGCTGAAAAATTTGCCGCGACAACACTCGGGTCAGTGAAAATAATAGCAAATCCTGATATCCTTTCAGAATCGGGATGGAACACGGAAGCAGGTATCAAACAAGGTCTCTCAATCGGTAAGCTGACGGGACAGGCAGATCTTTCAGTATTCTATATGAGAAGCTCCGACCTTATAGAATATATTTTTGGAACGTATCCCGGCGAAGGCCTTGGTTTCAGAGCTACTAACCGGGAAGAATCAAGAGTATACGGAACTGAAGCTGAAGTTGCTCTGACAGCATTATTCGGAGATATCAGCACTACTTTTGCCGGAGGATATTCATTCATCTATCCGGTTGAAGTTAATCCGATCACTCTTAAGAATACATCAACTTACCTGAAGTACAGAAGAAAACACTCTGTGAAATTTTCAATCATAACTGACTGGAAGAAACTTGAAGCAGGACTGAATCTATATGCAAAATCGAAGATATTAAACATTGATGATGTGTTCCTTACAACACCAATCTTACCTGGATTCAGTGATTACTGGTATGTACATAATACCGGATATTGGCTTATTGATGGCACAATCGGATATAAATTAACTGAAGAGCTGACTCTTTCACTTGCTGTTAAAAATTTAACAAACACAGAGTACATGGGGCGACCGGGAGATATCCAGCCCCAGAGGAATTACAGCCTCAGGTTGACGGGGAGGTTTTAAACAAAGGCGTCGGGCGTCAGGCGACAGGCGACAGGAAATCTTAGGGAGATCCCCTGCTAGGAAGAGCCTGTCCCGCAATAGCGGGAGGTTGGGGGTGGGTATTTTTCGAATAATCTGTAATGATTCGTCCAATTAATTAAATATCAATATACTACTTTAGAACTATTGCAAAATTCAAATAAATGTCTATTTTTGATCCGTTTTTGTTCTTTTTAAAACTAAAAGTATGGGGCTTATGTAAACACTTATGCATAAGTCATGTGGTTTAAACTTAAAAACTATCTTATGAGAAAACTATTCACGTTGATTACAGGAACAATGATTACTGGCAGCCTCCTGGCAGGCGGTCTGGTCACCAATACTAACCAGAGCGCTGCATGGGTACGCTTACCCGCCAGAAATGCATCAATTGAAAACGATGCAGTTTATTATAACCCTGCCGGATTAATGAAAATGGAGAATGGATTGCATCTGTCACTTTCAAACCAGACTATTTTTCAGACAAGGGAAGTTGAGAGCGACTACCCTTATCTTAATCAGAGTCTGTACAAGGGAACAGTTAAAGCACCTGTTTTCCCCTCTATTTATGTAGCCTATAAAATGGATAAGCTGGCAATTTTTGCCGGTTTCAATCCTATCGGCGGCGGCGGTGGCGCTACATATGAGGATGGACTTCCTTCATTCGAAATGAGCCAGTCTGACCTTGTGCCAATGCTTGCAAATTCATTTGGAGCTACCGATTACAAAATGGATGTATTCTTCAAGGGCAGCTCAATATTCTTTGGATTCCAGGGCGGAGTATCATATAAGATTAATGATTTTATATCAGTTGCTGCCGGATTAAGATATGTGTCCGCCAAGAACACTTATGAAGGTTATTTGAAGGATATCCAGGTAAATACCGGTCTTGGATGGTTGGATGCCGAGCTTATTATGGATCAGATATCAGCAACAGCAACACAATCAGGAAGCAATCTTCAGGCAGCAATTACAGGTGGCCTTTTACAGGCAAATGATCCTATTAGTCAGAATGTCGCAAATGGTCTTATTGCATTAGGAGTAAATCCGACTGGTTTCACAAATGCAATTGCTGTAGCTGCTTTTGGGCAGGCTGCAACCAAGTATACATTAACAGGCAACCTGTTAGCAGATCAGGAAGCAAATGTAACTCAGACTGGTGCGGGAATTTGCCCGATATTCAGTGTTAATCTCTCTCCGACAGAAAATATTAATATAGGTATCAAATACGAAATGGCCACAAAGCTTGAACTTGAAAATCAGACAACGACTGATCTGCTTGTTGGCTATACTGCAACTGGAACACCTATATCAATGTTCCCTGATGGCGAAAAGATACGGAATGATATGCCGGCAATGCTTGCAGTTGGTCTGGATTATACAATATCAAAACTCAAAATATCGGTTGGCTCAAATTATTTCTTTGACAAAGCAGCTGATTACGGACATAAGATTGATAATGACCTTAATTCATCAACACCTACTGTTCATATTGACAACAGTGAGATTTTTGAGAGTAATGGTTTGTCGATCCAGGGAGGACTTGAGTATCATTTATCGGATAATTTCCTTCTGAGCGGCGGGTATGTCTGGGCAAATAAGGGTACCAATAGCGCTTATCAGAGCGACCTTACATATGGCCTTGCTACTCATACTTTCGGTTTTGGAGGAGCATTCTCACTGAGCAACATGCTCCAGATAAATCTTGGTGCCAGTCTTACTAAGTATATGGATGATACAAAAACTGTTAACCATATGTTTGGGCCTGTCAATATGGAACCAACTGAAACTTATTCCAAGAAAGCTTTTGTTATAGGTGCAGGATTGGAGTTCAACTTCTAGAATAACAGTGAATCTTATTTCAAGGCTGATCCCGAAAAGATCAGCCTTTTTTTTAATATTTTATTCCCAGATCATTAAGGTATTTTATATAATCTGTAGCCCTTGGTGCTCCTGATGATTTAAGCTTTTTATAAAATTCTGCAGCCTGACCCGTTCGGCCCGCTTCATTGGCAAGCCTTATAATATTTACATACAGGAGTCCCTCTATCCCAAGGTTCTCAGAGTTTGTTTCTTCAAGAAGATCAATAAAGCTGATAATCGATTTGGCTGGCTCTTCATTTTCAGAGAACGTAAATGCCTCATCGAATTTCCTGTTCAGATCATTATCAAGGAGGATCCCGTAAAAAGAAAAACAGTTGTCATTGCATTCTTCAACAAGATCGGCCCATTTAACTCCCTGTTTCAAGGGCGCGAATGTAAGAGTGAATTCAAGCTTCTCACCCGGTGTTTTGAATTTGTAGAAATCCGGACAGACCGGAATACCCTCTGAAGAAACCAGCTTGCTTTTGGACCCGTCAGGATATACTATGAAGATGTTCCTGTCGGCACAAAAAGATCCTTCCTGAATGCGGTTCTCAATTGTCATGAAGAATGTGGTTACCCTGGGAGTGGCTTCTATCTTCTTTATTACCAGTGTCTCATGACTCTTCAGCCCATAATTAGGTTGGATAATTGACTGGGAAAAGGTAAATAAAGTTATTAATAGAGAAACCAACAGGACACATACTCTTTTCATCATAATAATTATAGATTGAGACCTGCAAGTTAAGAAAAACCTTCTTCATCATTTATTCCATTATCAAGCTCTTTCAAAAGGCTTCCGACACAGGCATATTGAGAACCCTGGATCCTGTAACTGTTTTGTAACCAAAGCTTAATGTTTCCTTAACCATTAAGTAATTACCCGGGTCTACCTTTGACACGGAAAATGATGATAAAAATTAATGTTTAAAAACCATAATTAAGTAATCAATTTATGAAGAAAATTTTGTTTTATGTAATGATAGGCACACTGACCGTTATTGCAGGATGTAAAAAGGAGTATGCACTTCCGGCTGTTACTCCCCCTGCAAATACTTCAGTGGAAGCAAACATGGAAGTCGATCTGACATTCAGCTTTACTGCGGAAGCTGGTTTTAAATCTTCGGTATTAACTGCAACAGGAGGTACGGCGGTTATCAAGTCTGACGGAACAGCAGGTGCTACAAGCGGAAATGTCGTTGTTACCTTTACAGCTGCCCGGCAAATTGGAGCAGGCTCAGTAACTATAACGATGACCGATAATATTAATCAGTCAGGTCAGGGTGTAGCGGTTCTGAATATACAGGCCTTTCCTGCTATCTCTGTTACACAAAATATTACAGCAAATACAACATGGGAGACAGGTAAGATTTATATACTGGAAGGACGTATTTCAGTTCTTTCAGGTGTCACACTTACAATTCAGCCGGGAGTTATAATCAAAGGTCGCGAAGGTTCAGAGGCAAATGCTACTGCTCTCCTGATTGCCCGTGGGGGAAAACTCATGGCCGAAGGGACTTCCGATTCACCCATAATTTTCACATCTGTTGCTGATCAGATACTCCCCGGTGATATTGAAAGCCCCAACCTTCAGCCGACATTAAATGGTCTCTGGGGTGGTCTTCTGATCCTTGGTAAGGCTCCGATATCAGCAGAAGCTGAAGCAATGCAGATAGAAGGCATCCCTGCATCGGATCTGAACGGATTATATGGGGGAAATGATGCTACTGACAATTCCGGATCACTTAAATATATTTCCATACGCCACGGTGGTGCTAATATCGGGGAGGGAAATGAAATAAATGGACTGACACTCGGAGGTGTTGGTTCGGGAACAATAATCGAAAATGTGGAGATTGTATCGAATCAGGATGACGGAATTGAGTGGTTCGGTGGTACTGTGAACGTTAAGAATGCAATTGTTTGGAATACCGGCGATGACGCTCTGGATACCGACCAGTCATGGGGTGGTACGCTTGATAATTTCATCGTCGTTAATCCGGGCGATGAATGTCTTGAACTTGACGGACCTGAAGGCATAATGGTTGCAAAACACCTGATCAAAAATGGATCTGTCTATGCAGGTGACGCACAGGGCCTTGTTGATCTTGATCCAAACTCAAATGTAGATATGGACAAAATCTACCTCTTCGGAATTAAGGCCGGTCAGGATTTTGATGAACTCCCAACATTATATAATTGTTCGTTTACCGGTTTTGAAGCAACTATACCTGCCGGAACTGCCATAAGCGATTTCTTCAGGGGCGGAAGTGCCCAGTTTACTGCAGCTGTTGCTGCAGGTGCCAATACCGTTGGAGCTGATGTAACCAGGTTCCAGAGCTGGTCGTGGGCTGCAGTATCAGGTTCATTAAACGGATTTTAACATAAGTTAATCAATCAATTATGCGCTCTTTAAATATTCTTGTTGTTTTCGTTGTCATCCTGCTTACTTCTTTCAGGTTGCAGGCACAGAATGGTATTATCAGGGGTTCGGTTTTCGATGAATCGAATGGTGAACCCCTCATCAGTGTTACTGTTGTAGTTGAAGGTACTCTTCAGGGAATAATAACAGACCTTGATGGAAAATTTACCCTTCCGATAGCGCCAGGTACATATAATCTGAAACTTTCTTATATATCATATGAATCGAAAGTTATCAGCAATGTTAAAGTGGATCCGGGAGAAGTTACTCTGCTGGATAATATTACACTTAAATCATCCACAATTGGTCTTTCTGAGGTTACAATATCAGCTAATGCAATCCGGAATACAGAAGGGGCAATCATGTCAATTAAGATGAAATCTCCTAATCTGATGGACGGTATATCCTCTGTCAATTTCAGAAGAATGGGAGATTCCGATGCAGCTGCATCAATGAAACGTGTACCCGGAGTTTCAGTGGAAGGAGGTAAATATGTATATGTACGAGGACTGGGAGACCGGTACACAAAAACGATATTGAATGGCGTTGATATTCCGGGACTTGATCCGGATCGTAACACAATGCAGATGGATATCTTCCCGACAAATCTTATCGACAACATTATCGTTCATAAATCGTTCAGCGCGGAGCTGCCTGCCGATTTCACAGGAGGAGTCATTGATATTGCGATCAAAGATTTTCCGGATCAGAAGAAAGGAAATCTTTCTTTCAGTTCAAGTTATAATCCGGATTTTCATTTTAAAAGCGATTTTCTGGCATACGAGGGAGGCAAAACCGATTTCCTTGGTTTTGATGATGGGACAAGATCTATTCCCGCAACCAGTGACCTTCCGTTTTTTGCTTCTGTAATTGGCGATCCGACAGGAGAACAGGGATTGCGTTACAGGGACATCCTTGAAAGTTTTAATCCAACAATGGCGGCAATGAAACAGACAAGTTTCATGGATTATAGCGTAGGGGCTTCCTTCGGTAATCAGATTCCTTTGAAAAAAGTAGCCCTTGGGTATAATTTTGGATTTTCATATAAAAACAATAATGAGTTTTATCAGAATGCTGAATACGGGCGATATGGACTCTCCAGTGATCCTGATATTATCGATCTCGAAGTCCGGGAATTCCAGAAAGGCGACTATGGGATCAGGAGTGTAATGCTTAGCGGAATTGCAGGGTTTGCAGTGAAGACACAGAACTCAAAATACCGGATTAACCTGATGCATCTGCAGAACGGCGAATCAAAAGCAGGTATTTTCGATTACATAGGATCTGATCAGGGTAGCAATTTCTCAGGCTTTCAGCACAATCTGGAGTACAGTCAGCGCTCGCTTACTAATCTTCTTATTGACGGGAAACATACCTTTAACAGGACAAAGTGGGACTTAGTCTGGAAATTGTCTCCGACTATCTCGTCCATAAGTGATCCTGACGCCCGTTTTGTAAGGTATGTGACCGATAACGCAGATTTCAGGATAAATACAGAATCGGGATTTCCCGAAAGGATCTGGAGGGAGCTATCGGAAATAAACCTGATGGGAGTAGTTCATGTTTCAAAGGGATTTAAATTCAGAGGTGAAAATGCCAAACTGAATTTTGGAGGTTCCTATGGTTACAAAGAACGTGATTTTATGATCCGTAAATTCATGCTTAATGTCAGGAATGTTCCGCTTACCGGTGATCCCAATGAACTTTTCCGACCTGAAAATCTCTGGCCTCTTAATGGTATCAGCTATTCGAGCGGGATTACTTATGAGGCAGGCTTCGTTCCGGTTAATCCTAACCAGTTCAATGCAAACTCAAATAATGGAGCCGGATATATGTCAACCGAACTAAGCCTTTTTAAAGGGATGAGATTGATTGCCGGTGTAAGAGTAGAGAAATATTCACAACGTTATACTGGCCGGAATCAGTCAGGAACAATAATCCTTGATAATGATAAAGTTATGGATGATATAGGAGTTTTTCCGTCGTTCAATATCATATATGGGATAACTGCTAACCAGAATATCAGGGCATCTTATGCAAAAACCATAGCACGGCCTTCATTCAAGGAGTTGTCTTTTGCCGAGATTGCTGATCCGATAAGCAGCCGTACATTCGTTGGAGGTATGTTCAGGGATGCCGATGATGTAACCGGAAAGGAGTACTGGAACGGTAACCTTGAAAGTTCTGATATACATAACCTTGATCTCAGATGGGAATTATTCCAGAAAAATGGTCAGATGTTGTCGGTCAGCGGATTTTATAAATACTTCATCCGTCCGATAGAAGTTGTTCAGTATGCGACCCAGACCGGATCTTTTCAACCAAGGAACGTAGGAAATGGTAAGGTCACCGGAATTGAAGTTGAATTCCGCCAGAGCTTTGAAAAGATATCCGAATCACTAAAGAATTTCAGTATTACATCCAACATATCATTCACAAGATCAAGAATTGAATTAAGCCTTACAGAATACTATTCGAGGATTGAAAATGCCCGGATCGGCCAGACTATTGAAAAATATCGGGAAATGGCAGGCCAGGCTCCCTGGATAATAAACAGCGGTATAACATATGTGGGGGGTGAAAATGGATTTTGGTCAGGTTTTGAGACAGGTCTTTACTATAACGTACAGGGAACTACCCTGCAGTATGTTGGCATTGCCGACCGTCCGGATATCTATACCTTACCATTCCATAGCCTTAATTTCAATGCAAGCAAAACGCTTGGAAAACAAAAAAGGATGCAGATCGGGTTTAAAATAGATAACATCATAAATGACAAAAAAGAATCTGTGTTCAGATCTTTTAATCCCACAGATCAGTTTTTTACGAAACTTGAACCGGGAATCACTTACCACTTAAAGCTGAGTTATGCACTGTTTTAAGCTGGAATTTTGCATTTAATTTACTGAAAATTATATTTTAAAAAGTAATAAATATGAAATTAGCTTAGCTTTACAAAACCTGTAGTTTTCAAAACTAATTCCAGTTATTTAGTAATGTTGAAGTTATGGACCAAAAGAAAAAGAGAATCCTGATAGTTGATGATGAAGAGGATCTCTGTGAAATTCTCCAGTATAACCTGGGTAATGCAGGATATATAACCGAAGTTGCCCATTCAGCTGAAGAGGCTGCAAAAAAGCAGATCAATGGTTTTGACCTTATCCTTCTTGATGTCATGATGGGTCCTATGTCGGGTTTCAGATTCGCTGACAAGCTTCGGAATGATATGGAGATAAATGTCCCGATAATATTCCTGACAGCAAAAGACACTGAAAATGACGTCCTTACAGGTTTCAGCCTCGGAGCTGATGACTACATAGCCAAACCTTTTTCTGTTAATGAATTAACAGCAAGAGTCAGAGCGGTGCTAAAACGGTCGTTGAAAGAAAAAGGAAAGAGTCAGTCAATTATTAAAATCGGAGATATTGAGCTTGACACAACAAGAAAGAGACTTGTAGTTAATGATGAAAAGATAGAGCTTACTAAAAAGGAATTTGAGATACTGAAACTACTTCTTGAAAACCAGACTAAAGTATTCTCAAGGGAAGATATTCTGGAAAAAGTATGGGGTAATGAAGTTATTGTCACAGACAGAACTGTTGATGTCAATGTAACCCGTTTAAGGACTAAGCTGGGGCGCTACGGACCAAACCTGAAAAATAAATCCGGGTATGGTTACTATTTTGAATTGTAATCCGGGAGTTAAAGGGAATGTTTTCGAAAAATAAATTCAGGAATAACCTGCTCTTCTTCTACTCAGCAATCTTTTTAATTGTTGCCCTGCTTATTATTACCTATTTGTTCAGGCGTGAAAAAGAATACAGGATCTCGACTTTAAATGATGAATTGTACAACATCACAAGGATAGTTGACAACTATGTAAACATTAATTCAATTTACCAGACCGGCAATTATCACCTGATAGATTCTCTGAACAGATTACTGCCTCAGTCCAATCTGCGAATTTCAATTATCGACACATCAGGTAACGTACTGTATGACAGCTCTGTGCATGAATACGGAAGCATGGGGAATCATAGATCAAGACCCGAAATAATTGAATCAGAAAGATCCGACTTCGGGACTGCTGTCAGGCAATCCGAAACTACAGGCCAGAAGTTTTACTATTTTTCAAAGCGTTATGACAGATATTTTATAAGGAGTGCCTTAATTTATGATATAAATGTTGCCAACTTTTTAAAAGCCAATCTCCGGTTTCTGTTGATCCTGCTATTATTCTTCATTATTATAGGTGCGGTAATATTTCTTGTTACAAACAAGTTCGGTGAATCCGTTACACGTCTTAAGGATTTCGCAATAAACGTGACTCATAATGAACCGTTTGAATCGGAATTTCCTAAAAATGAACTGGGCATAATCGGATCCAGAATTCTTGATATTTATAATAACCTGCTATCGGCGAAGAACGACCTTGTAAACGAAAAGGGTAAACTCTTCAGCCATCTGAATGCCCTGAATGAAGGGATTGCATTTTTCTCACCCGATAAAAAGATCAGTTTCAATAACGATCATTTCATTCAGTTCATGAATATGATCTCGGGTGATCTGAAGATATTTTCATCTAATTTTTTCGAGATACCTGAATTTAATGAGATTAACGACTTTGTTGACAAAAATTCCGGTATTGCAACATCCCGGAAAGATCTTCCGATGATGGAATACCAGGTAAGCAAAGATGGCAGATTTTTCAGGATCCAATGTGTGATTTTCAATGACAGGAGTTTTGAAGTGATTCTGAGCGATGTTACAAAAATAGGGAAGAACAAACTTATCAAGCAGCAGATGACATCAAATATTGCACATGAGTTAAAAACACCTGTTGCTTCAATTAAGGGTTATATTGAGACACTTATGAACGATAAGGATATTGAGCAGAAAAAACAGAAATACTTTCTGGGAAAAGCAATGGCTCAGACCGACAGGCTTACCGACCTGATAAATGATATTTCGGTGCTCAATAAAATTGAAGAGGCAGGGGCCTCATTTTTACCTGAAAAAGTCAAAATAAAGAAGATAATCAGGGAGGTAAGGGATAATTTCAAATCCGCGATTGAATCAAGGAATATGAAGGTTAATGAAGATATTGAAGATAATGTTGTTGTTAAGGGTAACAAATCTCTTATTTTATCAATATTCCAGAATCTTATTGAGAATTCAATTAATTATGCCGGAGAAAATACTATCATAAATATTCTGCTTTATAATGAGGATAAAAGATTTTATTACTTCTCATTTTCCGATAATGGTATTGGAATTCCACAGGAACATATGGGACGGGTTTTTGAACGTTTTTACCGGGTCGATTCG
This sequence comes from uncultured Bacteroidota bacterium, assembly GCA_963843415.1. Lineage (GTDB taxonomy): Bacteria > Bacteroidota > Bacteroidia > Bacteroidales > VadinHA17 > LD21. The sequence goes on along the minus strand of CAWJKD010000005.1, from coordinate 622,375 downwards.
GGCAGGTCGCGTAAAAGCGGAGGGACAGGACTTGGCCTTGCAATAGTTAAAAACGCAATTCTGCTGCATAAGGGTGAGATCCTGGTCAGGAACAAGGCAGGCGGTGGAACTGAATTTCTGTTTTCACTTCCAAAGTAATGATAGTAAAATTGTTTAGTGATCCAGTCAGTCAGTTACATTACAAAGCTGAAGATCAGAAACATGAAAGCTCCAATTATTGCTGATACAGGGATTGTCAGTATCCATGCCCAGAATATATTCTGAGTGACACCCCACTTGACGGCAGAAAGTCTCTTGGTGGCTCCAACGCCCATTATTGCACCTGTAATAGTATGAGTGGTGCTTACCGGGATGCCGAAATGTGTGGCGCCAAACAGGGTAAGCGCACCGGCTGTTTCAGCACAAAACCCTTCAAACGGTTTTAATTTAGTAATTTTCTGACCCATAGTCTTGACAATTCTCCATCCTCCGAAAAGAGTACCCAGAGCAATAGCTGCGTGGCATGACAAGACTATCCACAAATGAATATCGTTAGACTCACTGGGAACCTTACCCACAGCTATTAATGCAACCCATATTATACCCATCGATTTTTGCGCATCATTGCCACCATGGCCAAGGCTGAACAACGATGCAGACAGAAGCTGCAGCCTGCGAAACCATTTGTCGACACTTGAAGGTGTCTTTTTTTTCACAATATGTAACACAATCACCGAGATAATGTATGACATGATCATCCCCAAAAGCGGAGCGACAACAATGAAAATCGCAATCTTAATGACACCCCCATATACTACTGAGGACAGGCCATTACCTGCTATTGCTGCTCCGACCAGGCCCCCGACAAGTGTATGGGAAGAACTTGATGGAAGACCAAGATACCAGGTGATCAGGTTCCAGATAATTGCAGCAATTACAGCTGAAGCAATCAATTGAAGAGTAACTATATCAGTATGGATGACACCTTTCCCTATGGTAGTTGCAACATTCAACGGGAAGATCACGAACGCCAGAAAATTAAAAGTTGCCGCAAGACCTACCGCTGCAATTGGTGACAGGACTTTCGTTGAAACAACAGTTGCTATTGAGTTTGCTGAGTCGTGAAATCCGTTTATGAAGTCGAAGATCAGGACAAGTGTAATTACTATATAAAGGAATGTCATTCGGTTGCAGGTAAGACTCTGTAAGTGGATATCAGGAAGTTCTGTAAATCTCTTATAATGTTACAAATACAAATATATAACCCTAATTGAATGGCACAAAATTACCTACTCTTATGATATAACAATATCATAATGTGTTAAGTTTTTGTTACAAATCGATCAGGATTGTAATCCCGACCCCCAGCTCAAAATGCAGAGGAACCTATTATCTTCTTCCCTGTACCTGGGGAGGTGTATGACCAATAAGTTTATTAGCCCATTCGATAAAGTACTTCATATTCGGACCATCGGTATGTCCTCCATCGTGCTGGCGCCATGCAAGCTGACCATCAAGCAAACCCGTATTGACAGGAGGTTTAACTTCTTTTTTGTAATCGTTGGATACCCCCAGGTCTTTTGCGCCGAGTAGTTTAAAGACCGTACCGGCGGCAACAGTTGCCATATAACTGCCTTTCTGATCGAGCCAGTTTGCATCACCCTTTTCAGGAATGCCATAACTGATAAAAGTAAATCTTGGAGCACACATAGCAATAAGGCTATGTGAATCGACCGGCATCTGACCTGCATTTCCGGGTCCTGTTTTAGCCTCAGCAGCACCATATTTAATGTAATTACCGGCCATCCAGTGATATTCACCACTGGCTGTAAGACTTTCGACTGCTTCTCCGTAATTACGACGATGAAGAGTAGCTCCTCCCTTTCCTGAAGAACCTACAAGAGCCATAGCAAAACGCTCTTCAAAAGCGAGTGTAACAAGAGCTGCTTTGCCATAACGTGAGACACCTTCTATCCCAACTTTTTTTGCGTTAACAGCAGGATCTGTTTCAAGATAATCAAGTCCGCGAGCTGCACCCCATGCCCATGCTCTGAGAGAACCCCAGTCATCAGGTTTCCTTGGTTGACCCTTGTTTACCAGACCGATAATACCTCTTGTCAGACCAGCGCCATTGTCAGCCTGGATGCTCCCGGGATTGATCGTTGCATAACCCCAGCCGGCATTAAGAAGCTGCTGTGTTGAAGGAGGATCGGCATTCGGATCAGCCTGCGGACCCATCGCGCCAAAAGGTGAGGCAGATGTTGCACGAGTGATTGGAGTATATGCAAGATACTTATCAAATATTGCTTTTACAGCGGGGTCTTGTTCTGAGAGCATCTTTCTCAATGCACCATTAATGACTGCAAGCTCTTCCTGGTTTGGCTGAGCCGGAGCTGGCAAATTTGCGCCTCCAAACATCATGAGTACGGGAACAGGACCAGTGGCATTTGCAGGTGTTACAAGTACCATTTCAATATTTACTTTAATCGAAGGACATGCTGAATTATCTACATGTCCGGTCAGCTTCTTGGCAATAACAGGTGTAAAACCGATCATCTCCCTTTCTGAGATATCTACGGTCCACTTAACTGCCGGAATGTTTTTTGGCAGACGTCCGTAAATTTCTCTTTCCATATCTTCCACTATCTCCGGCCGGCGTTGTTTCCACCACACTTCTGCAGTAGTGACTTTCTTACCGTTTTTCAGGGTTAACAGGTCAGGAAGATCCGGATATGGAGTTGCAACCGATTCATCATAATTGGCGTGATTAGGTGCGGATTCATTTCCGCTGGGTCCCGGACGGACACTTTTAATCCCAAGTTGATCCATCATATTCTGATGGTCCTGCTGGGTTGTAAACGTAACAGGCTCAAGTGATTGTCCTGAAGTCACTGTCGGTTTCTGAGCAACCAGTTGTCCGGAAATAACAACCAGTAATAGCAATAATAGTCTTTTCATTTGTTTCGAATTTAAGTTTAGAAATTCTATTTGTTAAAATTATATTCAAAAGGAGAAGCAGGCAGATCTTCGACATTATAAAGGTTTGCACTTTCGGGATTATCAGCCCAGGCATATCGTACGAACAGTGGATCTTTGACTTCATCGCTCCTCACAACTACATGGTTGTTTTCTATGGTAGCATCAGCCCAGACAAATCTTTTATTCGCACCGGCAACAGCAAAATGGTTTAACTCACCGCCACCCCTTACAATCAGGCCACTGCCCGTATGGTCAAACTCAATAATAATTTTATCGCCCTCTTTAACTGCCGATTTAAACAAAGGACCTGAATAAACTATTTTTTCATTACCATATGCTAATTTTCCTGCAGCAAGGGATAACCTTTCTCCAACTCTCTTCTTCTCAAGAGGGTGTATATCATTCCATTCACCAACATCAATTGTAACAGCCATAGCTGTGTTGGGGACAGACAATGACTTAAACTGACCAAACCTTAATTCAGCCCACTGACTTTCAGAAGGAAGATACTGGACTTCCATATAATTAGGTAACTGCACAAAAAGGAAAGGGAGATTTCCCAACTGCCATTTATTTCTCCAGTCATTAATAAGTGATGTAAGCAGTTGATTATACTCCTGAGGCCTGCCGGCATTAGTTTCGCCCTGATACCATATCATTCCCTTTATCGGGTATGAGATAGCAGGAGCTACCATTGTATTATAGAGTCCGGTGGGTTCATTCTGCATTGACAGAGGTGTTGTTCCCCGGTCCTGACCCTGTCCTGCCGCGGGTTCGAAAACAAAAGGTCTTTGAACCTGACCGACTTTGTAACGCCATTCTCCCCGGAGATCGATACTATCATTCCCTGCAACGAGGTAATAGGGCTTATCGGGTACAAATCCTCCTTTCCCGGAGGTGTTGGTCACTCTTACAACAATAATGTTTTTCCCTTGTTTTAATAAACCGGAAGGCAGGTCATACCTGCGCGGAGGATATTGGTATGTAATTGATCCTGAGAGGACTCCGTTTATATATACATTATCAGCATCAACTATCCTGCCCATGAATAATTTTGCAGGTTTGCCTGTCATCGACTCAGGGACATTGACTTCTTTTCTGAACCATACAACACCATGAAGTCCTTTTACACCCTGATCTTCCCAATATCCCGGAAGCCAGAACTTATGCCAGTCTTCCGGTTTATATTTTATATCGTACCAGGGTAGCGGACCACTCGTACCTTTATCTGTTATCCTCGGGGCAACCGGAGAAGCCGGGCTTTCATTCGGAATTCTCCTGGTTGCAGATCTGAGTACAGGATTCATAAATGCTGTATCTTTGAAACTGTCTACTCTGCTTGCATATTGCGGAATTTCTTTCAGTCCCTCCTCACTTATCCATGCCTGGATGGGAGTTCCTCCAACACTGGAATTAATTATTCCGATTGGTATATTGTACTCCTGGTGGATACTTCGTGCAAAAAAATAGGTCAACGCTCCGAAACCAAGGACATTCTGAGGAGAGGCAGAGATCCATTTACCTGGCGGCAGATCTTCGTGTATTGAAGTTACATCAGATGATGTTGGTATGAAAAAATTTCTTATTTCAGGAAAACTGGCATTGGCAATATCAACCGGATACCTTTCCTTGACTCTCTCCATGTTCAGAACCATGTTGGACTGACCCGAACAGAACCACACATCACCAATAAGTATATCGTTTATCGTAATTGAATTTTTTCCTGTTATTACCATTTTAAATGGCCCGCCTGCTTTCATTGAAGGCAAGACCACTTTCCATTTCCCATCAGTGTCCGCTTTGGTCCTGTAGGATTTGTTATTGAATTTTACTGTAACTCTTTCACCCTTAGATGCCCATCCCCAGATATTTAATTTCGTGTCTCTCTGCAGCACCATACCATCACTTATAAGACCCGGAAGCTTAACGTCCCCTTTGACAATTACCGGAGAGATATAAAGAAAAAGGCTGATTAACAGGATGTATATAAAGATTTTTTTCATGTTAAACTTATTGTGGTTCCGTTTAGATTTTTTTCATTTGGATAGATAAAAGTAATTTTCTTTTATCTATCAGTGAAGACTTTTACTTTTTTTAATCTTTATCATTAAATCAGGAAAAATACAGATGCTTATCCATTTTCTCAGAAACATGTCCAATTCTCTCTGAGAGAATTAATCCGGCTGAATGCAGTTCACTCATTACTTTATCCTTATTTTCCGGGGGCACGCACATTATCAATCCTCCGGAGGTCTGAGCATCAAATGCCAACATTTTGAGATTATAATCCAGATCGTTTTCAAAGTAAGAATTATTCCCGGCAAATTCAAGATTTCGGAAGGATGCTCCGGGAATACACCCTTCCTCAGTAAGTCTGTAAGCTCCGGACAACAAAGGCAATCTGCTCAAATTCAAAGATATAGACACATTGCTTGCTTTTGCCATCTTCAGGGTATGTCCTGCCAGTCCAAATCCTGTAACATCAGTGGCGCCCCATATGTTATTCTTTTTCATTATACCGGCAGCTGATCTGTTAAGAAGCTTCATATATGTCAATGCTTCATTAACTTCAGATTCAGAAGCCAGGCCCAGTCTTTTCCCTGCGAGTATTGTGCCTGTTCCAAGTGGTTTAGTAATTATCAATGAATCACCAGGTTTTGCACCTGAATTAGTAATAATTCTTTTTGGATGAATGAATCCGACAACAGCCATCCCGTATTTTGGAGGGAAATCATCAATAGTGTGTCCTCCTATAATCCTGACACCTGCTTCAGCAGCTTTGTCAAAACCTCCCCTGAGTATATCGGTATATGCTTCTATTGGCAGTCTGGCTGCCGGGAACATCATTATATTGAGTGCCAGTACCGGTTCTCCCCCCATTGCATAGATATCGCTGATAGCATTCGCGGCGGCAATCTGGCCAAACTCATAAGGATCGCTGCAGACAGGCGGGAAAAAGTCGGTTGTCAATACAAGGGCAAGATCATCATTTACCCTGTAAACGCCGGCATCATCATGAGTATCAATATTAACCAGAATATCCGGATCTTCAGGTAATGGCAGGAATCTGAGGATCTCCTCAAGGATTTTTGGAGAGATCTTCGCGGAACATCCTCCGTTTTCTGTCATCTGAAGAAGGTCAACTTTCATATAAACTGCATAAAATCAGGGTTTAATAATTGAACTTGCAGAAGTCATGACCTGAGCAATTTCGAACATATTACTGAGAACTCCGATCCTGATCTTTTCTTCAAGTGAATAATATTTTGCGCAGGTTGCACAGAACAGCATGTTCACACCCATTTTCTCAATCTCTTCAAGGTGAGCTATTACGGGAGAATCAGGAGTACCAAGCCTGACGCCGCTGTTATAAAAAACCATTTTCCCCGGAAGTATCTCAAGGTCCTTTACAGCTTTAATAAAATTAACAATCAGAAGAGATCCAAGCTCAGAGTCTCCTTCCCCCATCCTGTCAGAAGAAAAGACAATTACAAAATTGCCGTGAGCAAAGTGCGGGATCTTAGTGCTGCAATATTCTTCTGCCGGTTTTTGTCCGGCCACGGTGGTTTTTTTTAAGATTGTAAGAGCCCATACTCCTTCTTCTCCGGTTACTGAAAACTCTGTGTTATTATCCTTCAGGAAACAGCTAAGGTTATTCAGCGAGGTCTGATTATCAGTTAATACCTTTAATGTTTCTCCCGGGATTGTCTCTTTCAGCGCTTTTTTCGTGGCAATAATAGGGGCAGGACACTGTTGGCCTCTTGTATCAATAATACGCATTTCGACAAAAATAGATTATCAGCAAAAATAGGAAAAAGAAGTCGAAGAAGCTGAAGGATCATCAATCCGATTCCAATTAAAACCTGTAATTTTGAGTCTCACAACAAAACAACATGAAAAAGATCCTCTCCTTACTGATTTTGATAATCATCTTTTCTCCGGGCATGACAGCCCAGGATAAAATTGAAACTACATTCACTGAGACTGAGCTCCTTTTAAAAACTCCGACCGGCAATATCAGCGGAACAATCTCAATTCCGGTTAATGTCAGAAGATCTCCTGTTGTTATTATTATTGCAGGCTCCGGCCCGACTGACAGAGATGGTAACAGTCCTCTGGGAGTAAAAGCAGGCAGTTATAAAATGCTGGCTGAAGGTTTAGCTGAATATGGGATATCAGTTTTGCGTTATGACAAGCGTGCAATTGGCAAAAGCCAGGCCGCTGCAACAAGTGAAAGTGAATTAAGGTTTGAGACCTACATAAATGATGTCGTTGACTGGATAGCATTCCTAAAGAAAGACAAAAGATTCTCGAAGATCATTCTTCTCGGGCATAGTGAAGGCTCATTAATTGGAATGGTAGCCGCAAATAAGATTAAGGTATCAAAATATATTTCAGTAGCAGGACCGGGTAAACCAGCTGATAAGATCATCCATGAACAATTGAAAAATCAAGTTAACCCTCAGCTTCTTGAAGAGTCAGACAGAGTAATGGACAGCCTGAAAGCCGGCAAAACCGTCTCACAGTTTAATCCGGTTTTAATATCATTGTATCGGCCAAGCGTCCAGCCTTATATGATCTCATGGATAAAATATGATCCGGCAGCTGAAATAAAAAAGCTCAGGATCCCGGTAATGATAATCCAGGGAACTACCGATCTGCAGGTACTGGTTGAGGATGCTAAGCTGCTATCCGAAGCGAAACCCAATGCAAGACTATTGCTGATTGATAATATGAATCACATATTAAAGGCAGCAGATGCTGACAGACAAAAGAACCTGGCTACATATTCTGACCCTGATCTCCCTCTGAAATCAGGATTGACAGATGAAATTGCCAGCTTTATTAAATCAAGGAAATAAAGGTTCGGATTATGCAGGAGGTGATCCTTTTTCATGTGAGAGCTCAGCTAATTTTTTAAGTATAATCTTCCCCCTTGCTATTATACCTGCTGAACCTTCTCCCTGAAGCATACTAATTGAAGCAGAGAGCTCATTTGCCAGTTCGGGATATATCACTGCAAGCTTATAGATAATCTCCATAGAATAGGCTTTAATTGCAATGGCCGAAAATCCTGTTCTCAACCTGTTAAAGCAATGATCAGCCAGCATACCATGATACTTTTTGCTAACTCTGGGCATATCGCTCATGGATATGATCCGGAGGAACGATCGTTCCGCACTTTCATTGTCAAGGTTTTGCAGCGATCCGATTATCGGTGGTAAAAAAGGATAAACAATTTCATGATCTCTATCGCAGACTTTCGAGAGTGCCCATGAAGATCGGAATGCAAGCTTTTGATCACCGGAATAGGAATATTCAAGCAGCTTTTTAAAGATCGCCTGGTTTTCGATCGCTGACGTGGCAATCCATTCAATCTCCTTTGAACTAATCATCCTGTTTATCATGTCACGGAGATCTTCATCAACAAATGATGATTCTTCATAACGAGGAGTCTCAGCTGGCTTAAATTCCTCATTATTAACTTTCTTAAGGTAGCTGGCGGCTACAATGACATCGGCCTCTGAAAAGTCAGTTTCAATAAGTCCGGCTGGCACCTGCCATTTATAAGCTATATGTTCAGAAAGGTGAGGCAGTTCGTCAAGTGTGTCGCATATAAACGGAATAAGCAGAATATGTTTCTTCCCATAGTTGTATTCAACGTTATCAAGCCGGCCGTAAATGATAATATCCATTGACAATTCCTCTTTAATCTCCCTGATAATGCAATCCTCTTCTGTTTCTCCCATGATTTGTTTCCCTCCCGGAAATTCCCATTTGAAGGGATGGTCACAATTCTCACCTCTTTGTACCACGAGAACTTCGTTTTCTTCATTCCTGATTATTGCACAGGTCACTCTTATCATAACATTTCAGGTTAAGAGATCATCAAAAAGAGGGATGGACAGCAGGTCATTAAATTTGTTTTGCGCCGGGTCAAACTTGCATGCATAGTGCACCAGACCATTAGTCACTACAAGGTACGGAACTTTGAACTGAAGGTTATAAGTGGCAATCTGGTCAAAAACTTGATCATCAAGCTTTATATCAGGCGATTTGCATTCAACAATCATCACTGGTTCACCCTGTCTGTTATGTACCAGTATATCAGTCCTTTTCTTAAGTCTGTTATATAAAAACATGACTTCTACACCTAATAAGCCTGGAGGGTACTTCCCTTCCTGAACCAGGTACTGGATAAAATTCTGCCGAACCCATTCTTCAGGGGTAAGTTTTACATACTTCTTTCTTGCCGGATCAAAGATCATCTCTTTCTTACCTTCCTTAATGATCCTGAATGAATATTCGGGCAGATGTAACTGTTTCAACTTAGTTTTGTACTTTTGAAAACAAATATATTGAGATAATATTTACAGTATACCTGATATGAAAACCAAAGAGGAGATTGTTAATAACTGGCTTCCACGATATACGGGTAAGAGCATTGACTCTTTTGACAAATATTTCCTGCTGACCAACTTCCTCTATTACGTTGAATTATTTGCAAAGTGGCATAATGTTCCTGTTGAAGGGAAAGACAAAAATATGCCCAGCGCATCATCTGACGGGATAACAATAATTAACTTCGGTATGGGAAGTCCTAATGCTGCGACAGTAATGGACCTGCTGAGCGCCGTAAATCCTAACGCGGTATTATTCCTGGGCAAATGCGGCGGACTTAAAAAGAAAAATATGGTTGGTGATCTTATCCTTCCGATTGCAGCAATCAGAAGTGATGGGACATCTAATGATTACCTTCCGCTGGAGGTCCCTGCGTTACCTGCATTCAAGCTTCAGAGCGCTATCTCGGCAACAATAATACGCTATAAAAAAGAATACTGGACAGGTACTGTATATACGACAAACAGAAGGGTTTGGGAATATGACGACAGGTTCAAGAAATACCTTGTAAAAACCCGTGCAATGGCAATTGACATGGAAACAGCTACGATATTTACTGTAGGTTTTGCAAATGAGATACCAACAGGAGCTTTGTTGCTTGTATCTGATCAGCCAATGATATCGACAGGTATAAAGACGGCGGCAAGTGACAACAAGGTGACAGGTAAATTTGTTGAAACCCACCTTAAAATTGGTATTGATTCACTCCGGGAGATAAAGGATAACGGAATCTCCGTCAAACACCTCAGATTTTAATATGCCTGTTACCTACGAAGAAATAATCTCAGATCTGAAAAAAAGGATCTTCAAACCGGTCTACTTTCTGGCAGGTGAAGAACCGTATTACATTGATCTTATCTCAGAATATATAGAAGAGAATGTACTTACTGAGGCTGAGAAATCATTCAACCAGATTGTTCTTTATGGTGAAGAGACCTCCGTTGCTTCAATAAGTGAAACTTCCAGACGATTCCCTATGATGTCAAGCCATCAGGTTGTGATAGTAAAGGAAGCTCAGTCGCTAAAAAAAATTGATGACCTTATTTTTTATGTTGAGAAACCACTCAATTCTACAATCCTCGTTATAAACTATAAGTATAAATCACTCGACAAACGAACAAAGCTTTTTAAAGCACTCGACACCCAGGCTGTCTATTTTGAATCAGCCAGACTGCGTGATTACCAGTTACCAGCCTGGATCGAAAGATATCTTATGAATAAAGGCATCAAAGCTGACCCTAATGCAAGTGCCATGCTTACAGAATATCTGGGTACTGATCTTCATAAAATAGCTAATGAACTCGAAAAGCTTCTTATAACCCTTCCTGCAGGTAAGCCGTTGATAACTACCTCATTGATTGAGAAAAATATCGGTATTAGCAAGGATTATAATAATTTTGAGCTTCAAAAAGCGGTCGGAGAGAGAAATATATTGAAGGCCAATCTGATAGTTCATCACTTCGCAAATAATTCCAAAGACAATCCAATCACACTCTCAATAGCTTCATTATTTGCCTATTTCAGCAAACTGCTGACATTTCATTATCTCACCGATAAATCGAAAAATAATGTCGCTTCAATGCTGAAGGTCAATCCATATTTTGTGAAGGATTATGAGGTATCTGCTTCAATCTATAATGTAGCAAAGACAGTTCAGGTTATCAGTCTTCTTCGCCAGTATGATATGAAATCGAAAGGTTTCGGGGATCTGAGCAGCGAACCCGGGGATCTGCTCAGGGAGCTGGTATTTAAAATAATGCATGTTTAGTTCATATCAGGCGATTCAGGGAAATCGGCCCACATCCTGTATTTATTGTTTAAGCTTCTCAGAACTCTCTTCCATGCATCATCCACATTATTGAGGACTATATCGTTTTTTACTTTTACAATGATCCATGAATTTTCTTTGAGTTCACGTTCAAGCTGCCCTGCAGACCACCCTGAGTACCCCAGGAAAAATCGAATTTGTGATTTAGCAATTGCCCCGTTTTTTATAAGACTACGGATCAGATCGATATCCCCTCCCCAGAAAATATTCTCATCAACCAGGACACTTTTCGGGATTCTCTGACCCTGATTATGCAGGTAATGAAGTGTATCAGGAGATACAGGACCTCCCATGCTAAGGTACTCTTTCCATTTATCAAAACCTGAAATGGCATCGCACACTTTTATATCAAGTTTCTTATTCAGTATAAAACCAACAGAACCATCGCTGTTATGATCGGCAAGATAAACAATCGTCCGGTTGAAAAAAGTGTCAGGCAGAAAAGGTTCCGATATCAATATCTTACCTTTTTCCGGGATCTTATCCTCAGGGAGAATTGTAAACAGATCAACTTCCGGTTCCATACATTATTTTTGGCATACCAAATTACACAATTTTATAATTAAGCTTATCAGGAATAATTATTAAAATTTATGTGGTATTGCTTCCTTCATCATTCCATAAACTGCATCAAAGATATCCTCAGCACTTGGTTTTGAAAAATAATCTCCATCAGTTGTATACGCAGGTCTGTGTTCTTTACCTGTAAGAGTTCTCGGAGGTGAATCAAGGAAATTCCAACCGCCATGTTTTTCAAGGATCTGCTGCATCATAAAGGCTGTTGTTCCTCCGGGCACATCTTCATCCAGTAATAATAACCTGTTCGTTTTTTTTACTGAATCAACAATGATTCCGTGAGTGTCAAATGGGACAAGCGTCTGAACATCTATTAATTCAACAGATATGTTATGTGCCGCAAGTTGTTTTGCGGCTTCTGCAGCTATTCTTACTGTCGATCCGTAAGTCACGATTGTAATATCGCTTCCGGTCAAAATTACTTCAGGAACACCAAGCTGGATCCGGAATTCACCCGGATTATCAGGCATTTTTTCCTTAAGCCTGTAACCGTTCAGAGGTTCAATAACTATTGCGGGGTCATTTCCTTCGAGCAGTGTATTGTAGAATCCTGCGGCTCTGGTCATATCCCTGGGTGCACATACATAAACACCCCGTACTGAATTGATGAGCATACTCATTGGTGATCCGGAATGCCAGATGCCTTCAAGCCGGTGTCCCCTTGTTGAAATGATCAGAGGAGCAACCATTCTGCCCGCAGTTCTGTAATGTGTTGTTGCAAGGTCATCACTAAGGATCTGGAGGGCATACATCAGATAATCGAGGTACTGTATTTCGGCAATCGGACGCATCCCTCTCAAAGCAAGTCCTATTCCCTGTCCAAGAATTGTTGCTTCCCTGATACCAGTGTCGGTTATGCGTAACTCTCCGAATTTTTTCTGCAATCCCTCCAGCGACTGGTTCACACCTCCTATGTATCCGGTATCTTCACCAAATGTCACCAGTAAGGGATATTTTGTGAAAAGTTTTTCATAATTATCCCGTAGCACCTGCCTTCCCGGCACTTCGATCGAATTTTCAGAATATACCGGAGGTACCGGTTTAACATTCAGAACAGATGTCGGAGTTTCATTATAAAGAAAAGCATCATAACTTTCGGAGGCGATAGCATAATTACGTTTCAGCCATCCGTGCAGTTCATCTTTCAGATTGTCAGCCTTATTACACGATTCACAAACATTCCTCAGGATTTTCCGCGCAGCCATAAAATTATCCTTTCTGATAGGTGAGATGACTTTCACAAGGTCATCGGTTATTTTATCAACTGATGCTTCTTTAACCTCTTCATGGCACCGGCATTTACGTGCTCCTATGATTTTCACAAGAGCATCCCGTTCTATATTCATCGGACTCTGAAACATTTCCCATCCCTTTTTCCGTGCCTCTTTAGCCTCATTTTCAGTCTCTGCTGTAATCATGTCAAGTTCTTCAGAAGTTGCAATCTTCTGATCTATAATCCATTCTCTCATTTTCTTTATCGGATCGAACTCATCCTCCCATTTCAATCTTTCAGGACTCTTGTAACGTTCGTGAGAACCTGATGTTGAATGGCCTAGCGGCTGGGTCATGTCTTCGATATGAAAAAGCACAGGAACATGATCCCTTCTGCAAAGGGCAATACCTTCTTCATAAAGCTTTACCAGTCCCTGATAATCCCATCCTTTCCCTTTAAAGATCTTAATTCCGGGCTTCCCCTCTTCGCTCTCAAAACCTTTTAAAATATCTGAGATACTCCCTTTTGTTGTCTGATACTCTTTAGGAACAGAGATCCCATAACCGTCATCATACACTGAAACTGCCATGGGCACCTGTAAGACACCTGCAGCATTCATCGTTTCCCAGAAATGACCTTCAGAAGTGCTTGCATCTCCTATTGAACCGAATGCAACCTCATTACCTTTTAATGAAAACGAAGTATAACCATGAAGATCCTTATTCTGACGAAACAATTTTGAAGCATAAGCAAGTCCCAGCAACCGGGGCATCTGGCCAGCTGTAGGTGATATATCTGCAGATGAATTTTTCTGCTTCGTAAGATCCTTCCAGCTTCCGTCCGGATTGATATTCGGTACCGAAAAGTGATTATTGAATACCCTGCCTCCGCTTCCCGTAAAAACAGCTCTGTCAGTATTCCCGTAAAGCTGATGAAAGAATTCCAGTGGAGTATATAAATCCATCGCCATCATCCAGGTCTGATCCCTGTAATACCCCGATCGCCAGTCACCATTATTAAATTGTTTAGCCATAGCGATCTGTGCGATCTCTTTTCCGTCGCCGAAAATCCCGAATTTTGCTTTTCCAGTCAGCACTTCACGACGGCCAATAATACTAAGCTGGCGGCTAAGGTTTGCCAGCCGGAAATCAGCAAGAATATACTCTTTGCTCAATCGGATAGCTGAATTCTCATTCTGTTTCATTAGTATTCTTATTTATGTTGTTTCCTGATCTGCAATCAATAAACAAAAAAAGAGAAGTGTTGTTTAAAGTATGATGATGAAACCCACATGTAATGCAAACACAAACACGTATGTACATAATATTCAGACATGTGGGTTCCATCAGACCATTAAAAAAAAATTATATACTGATGAAATGATGATTATCTTTGAAAACCAAGTGTAATTAATTGCCATGTTCCTGAAATTACTGATAATAAGCGTACTTTTCCTGCTATTGGTTTTTGCCCTTTAGGGGATCAGGATACTTCTTAAATAGGAGGAGGTTTCCCTGAAGCCCATGTGGGCCGTAATAAGGAGATGCAAAAACGCGGCATCACCTGTGCACACAATACCGATGTCGGCTGTAATCCGAAAAATGAAAATCAAGTATGTTCGACCTGTGGAATAAGAAAATGAACTCCGGCAGGCTTATTCAGAAATATATTTCTTCAGATTTTCTGATGTCCAGGTTTTGAAATTACCGGAATCATCCGAATAAATAAGATAAGCTTCAAACTCCGGGTGCTTTTCAATGAATTCAATAGCCTTATCTTTTCCTATCACCATGCACGCTGTTGCAATACCATCTGCTGTTGCACATTCGTCAGCTAGGATAGTTGCACTTAGCAGTGTATTCCTTGCAGGATAGCCTGTTTTTGGATCGATCGTATGAGAATACTTAATTCCATCTTCAATATAAAATTTTCTGTAGTTACCTGAGGTTGCCAGGGACTTGTCTTTAAGATTAATTACAGCCTGAAGGTCATCACCGGGGGTCATATTATTATCTTCAGGTCTGTCGATCCCTATTCTCCAGCGAATGCCATTTTTATCACCTCTGACCCTTACTTCACCTCCAATCTCAACCAAATAGCTATTCAATCCAAGCCTGTCAAAATAACTGCATACAACATCAACGGCATAACCCTGGGCAATAGCATTAAAATCCAGACTTATACGCGGATCAGATTTAGTCAGCAAACCATCTTTAATCGCCACATTATCAATCCCCACAAATGCCAGGAGACTGTCACGGATCGATTCTCTAAAGTTCTTTATGGCATCAGGCCCGAAACCCCAGGCTTTTACCAATGGCCCTACGGTTACATCAAAAGCTCCGTCTGTCAGTAATGAAATATCCTTCGATTTCGAGAAAACATCAATAAAAAATGAATCAGGGATAGCAGCCTCATTCCTGTTGATCTTTGAAACTATCGAGGAGTCCTGATATAGAGACAGTGACATATCAAAATCGTAAAGGATCTTTTCAACCCCGGCCTTGAGTTCATCCGGACTGAGGTTACCCGGATTTTTATACACAATACTGTAGGTTGTGCCCTGCGTAAATCCGTTGAAATCAGAAAAAGTGGTCGGCTCTTCTTTACAGGCGGAAAGAAAAAGCATGAAAATAATACATTCGGTTAACAATCTGTTATTCATATTTTTACCTGAATTTTATCTCTGTGTAACTCCGTGAGTCTATTTTAGATTCCGAAATCATCAAATGCAATATTTGCAGTACCTGATGTATAAAACCTGGAAAAACAGTCTAATTATCTTTCGGCAACGGTTCTGACAAAAATTACCCGTCAAATTTTAAAATAAATTACCAGATATTTTGCAACATTTTGCACTATTTTTGTTCAGTTATCACCGGAATCTCATTTTATGCGAGGATTATTGATTTTAATTACAGGTTTTCTTTTTTCAGCAGGTTTGGTGAATGGTGCCGATACGGATTCTTTGTATTATAAGAATCACATTTTCAATCCGGGAATAAAAACTGTTCAGCTCTACAAGGAAGGATGGAACCTGTCATATCCCATTATAAAACTAAACAGCAGTGAAAAACTGGTGCTTCAGTTCGATTTAATCGGAAACAGGAATGAGACTTTTTATTATACAATCCTGCACTGCGATAAGGACTGGAAAAAGTCCGATATTTTTACGAGTGATTATATCGGAGGATTTCCTGAAAATCCAATTGAAGATTACAGACCATCTTTCAATACAACTGTAGATTATTTCCACTATAAACTCCTTCTTCCCAACGACAGGGTAAATATAAAACTGTCTGGTAATTATATTCTTATGGTTTATCCCGCTGAAAATCAGGATAATCCGGCATTCACTCAACGGTTTACAGTGACTGAAGATGCTGCAAAAGTTGACATCAGGACACACAGGCCAATGATGACCCTGAATGATAATGCAGGTCAGCAGATTGATTTTACAGTTAATATAGCCGGTTTGAATATTATAGATCCATACAGGAATATCTATTCTTTTATACTTCAGAACGGCCGTTGGGATAATGCAAAAAAGAATCTAAAACCTGATGTTTCTGGCAGTAATGAACTTATATACAATTCATTATCAGATAAAAATATTTTCAGTGGAGGAAATGAATTCAGGTACTTCGATATTAAAAGCATCAAATTTCAGTCAGAATTCGTCCTGAGGATTGATTTTATGTCCCCATATTATAATGTTTATCTTAAACCCTCCGAAACAAGGCAATTTAAGCCATATTTCTACTGGCAGGATTTCAATGGTAAATATTATATAGCATCAGATGAAGGAAAAGATGCTGAGACTGATGCGGATTACGTAAATGTATATTTTACCCTACAGTCAGATAACATACCTGAAGCCGGCAGGATGTACATCCTGGGAAACCTTACAAACTGGTCATTCAGGGAAGATAATATGATGACCTACAACCGTCAGACCAGGCAATATGAATGTACATTGCTATTAAAGCAGGGCTGGTATAATTATGAGTATGTTTTCCTGAAGGATAACAAAAAGGCTGAAGTTACTGAACCATTTGAAGGGAGCCATTATGAGACTGAAAATGATTATATGATCCTTGTTTATTGCAGGAATCCCGGGGATCGTTATGACAGGGTAATCTCAACCGCAACGGTGAATACTCTTAATAACCTCTCCTACTGATCCTTCCTGTGCGCATCAATACCATACTGCATTAATATTGCATGCCTGAGAGTCTTAAGGATCTCTGTCAGGTACTCATCTACCGCTCTTACCGATCCGGGGAGGGCATATATCAGCGATTTACCGATAATACCGGCGATACTCCGGCTCAGAAGTGCATTCGGTTTTTCAGTTCCGTATTTTATTCTTATGAACTCCATTATCCCCGGGATCTCCTTTGAAAGAAGCGGACGGATTGTATCAACTGTTATGTCGTGCGGACCGATACCTGTACCTCCTGTAGTAATTATAATATTATATTCTTTCCCCGCTCTCTCCAGTAACTCTTTAAGCACCTGAGGATCGTCGGGAATGAGCCTGATATTTATATTGTAAAGCCATCCTTCCGAATTAAAAAACGCTGATAATCTTTCCTTTACAGCAGGTCCGCTCAGATCTTCATAATCACCTCTGTATGCCCTGTCGCTGACAGTCACAACCAGCGTTTCATATTTTTCAGGAAGAATCATCTTTTTACTTTTTCAATCAGCTCAATTTTCTCAATGACCATTGTTTTATCGACTGCCTTACACATATCATACACTGTAAGAAGAGCAACAGAAACAGCGGTCAATGCCTCCATCTCTGCCCCTGTTTTGCCGGTGCATCTTACCTCACTTTCTGCATTCACTCCATTCTTGTCCGATTTAAGGTCTACCCTGATATTCTCAAGAGCTATATTATGGCATAGCGGGATTAGTGAAGCTGTCTCTTTTGCAGCATTTATCCCGGCAATCTGTGCAACTGCCAGAACATCTCCTTTCTTCAGGTGATTTTGTTCAAGCAGTCTCAGTGTATCAGGAGAGAGTCTTATGTGTCCACCAGCCCTGGCTATCCGTGTAACAATCTCCTTATCACCAATATCTACCATTATAGCTTTTCCTTGCTTATCAGTATGTGTCAGGTTTTTCATTTAGGTTAACCTCCAATATTATAAAATTTACCGGTCATATTGTTAAAACCGTGTTCCGGTTTTGTTTCAATGGCTTTCCTGAGTGCTTCTTCATATCCTGTTTTCCTGATATCAAATTCGATGTCACTGAACAGGCAGGGTTTTAGTTTCCCGTTTGCAGTAAGCCGGATACGGTTGCACGATGAGCAGTTACCGCCTTTCCCTCCTTCAACAGGGAAAAAATGTCCCTTTACCAGATCCATCTGACGAATATACCTGATTTCCAGATTATTTTTAAGACAAAACTCCGTTACTCCTCTGGCATCTTCTTCTCCTTTTGATTCATTGACTACACAGTTGATCTTAACCGGCATCAGTTTTTCCCTGATTGCAGTATCAATCCCTTCCAGTACTTCATTCAGGTTTCCGCCTCTTGTCAAAACTGCAAATCTTGCCGGATCCATTGTATCGAGGCTGATATTAACACGATGCAATCCCGCCAGCTTAAGGTCGTGAGCAAACTTGCTCAGGAGTACTCCGTTGGTTGTCATCGAAAGATCTTTTATCCCTCTGACCCCTGTAATCATTTTCACCAGAGTCACGATATCTTTTCTTACCAAAGGTTCGCCACCGGTTATTCTGACCCTGGATACACCGCTTTTCACTGCAACCTCAGTAAAATTTGTGATCTCACTAAATGATAGTATATCTTCATGCTTCAGCAGATGAATCCCATTTTCCGGCATGCAATACAGACAGCGCAGGTTACACCTGTCAGTAACAGAAATACGAAGGTAATTTATTGATCTTTTAAATCTGTCGTACACTTACAATTTCACCTTTCTCAACTATTTGAATTCCTATTGGTAATTCTATTATCCCATCAGCATCTGGGAGTGCAGAAATGTGAGCAGAACCGTGATATTCAACCGGCATTACACTTTGATCATCGGTTATGACAACGGGAATCAGCGCCATCCTGTCAGAAGATTTCCTTGAAATACGCTCCTTCATGGGAAGCTTCATTATTTGCGGTTTCCAGTTGTACCCCATCATCTTATATAAGAATGGTCTGACAAGCAACTCAAACAGCAGGTATGAAGAGACCGGATTTCCTGGGAGGCCGAAAACAAACTTATCACCTGCCTTGCCGAACGTTGTGGGCCTTCCCGGTTTAACGGCCACCCTCGTAAACAGGATATCAACTCCTGCCCTCTTCAGTACAGCAGGGACAAAATCGAAATCACCGACCGACACTCCACCGGTAATAATTACGAGGTCATTTTCAGAAATTGCCGTTTTGATGACCGAGAATGTCTCCTCCTCATCATCTTTTGCAATTCCATAGTATCTGCCCCTGGCACCGGTCCTTTCAACCTGTGCCATAAGCTGGTATGAATTACTGTTTCTGATCTGAGAATTCCCCGGGATTTCTGAAGGTTCAACAAGCTCGCTTCCCGAGCTGATAACTGCAACCCGTGGAATCCTGCTTACCAATACCGATAAATGTCCGGCAGAAGCCATGACGGCTATATCCTGCGGTTTAATGATCCTTCCTGCTTTAAGTACTATATCTCCTTTTCTTATATCTTCACCTTTATAAGCTATGTTATCTCTTGATGAGTCAGCTGTAATCCTGATCTTTCCCGAAGGAAGAACCTCAGTATCCTCAACCATTACAACGCAATCGGCTCCAACCGGGACCGGTGCTCCTGTCATTATTCTTGAACACTCGCCGTTCCTGATCTCTTTTTCAGGAAATTTTCCGGCAGGTATGGTTTCAATAACCTTAAGATCAAGGCCGATATCCTTCCTGCTGCATGCAAAGCCATCCATTGAAGCTTTATCAAACGGAGGCATATCGGTATCACTTACTACATTTCCTGCCAGGATACGGCCATGAGAATTCTGAAATTGAATGTTCTCCGTTCCTGAACTGACCTCCGAATTCATAACAATTTCGTAAGCTTTCTCAAAAGTTATCATCTCCATACCGTTCTATAATTCTTCAGAGTTAAAAATTATTTTTATTACCAATTCTTTTGCCTTGTCTTTTGCCAACTGCCATTTACCAACCACCAATTCACTATCAACCTCTTCAGTCTTGTTTCTTTTGTCTTTTGCTCTTTCTGCCTTCTGCCTTCTGCCTTTCTGCCTTTCTGCCTTCTGCCTTCTGCCTTCTGCCTTCTGCCTTCTGCCTTCTGCCTTCTGCCTTCTGCCTTCAGCCTTCAGCCTTCAGCCTTCAGGACAATCGCTGCTTCAGGAGGAAATGTTATCCACACCTCTGATACCTCACGTAGCTTAAGCAATTTATACTTATCTGAGGAAACATCAATATAAAATTTCTCCCCTGCATCGACCATAACTTCAAATCCATTTTCCGATGGGAATATCTCTCTTACAACACCTTTATAACAATTTACCGAGTCGTCTGATGGTTCTGAATTATGAATGCTAATGGTATCATTTCTTATTACTATAAGCCCTTCCTGTGGATATTCCCCCGGATTTATTTCAAATTCAACCAGATGATCCTCACTACTGGCTTTCCAGAGACCTTTGTCGCGGGTGAATTTTACCCTGATGAAATTCTTTATCCCTGCATATCGTGCAACAAATTTGCTGGCAGGTCTGCCGAATACCTCATCCGGCGTTCCCTCCTGTATTATATGCCCGTTATGCAACACACCTACCCTGGAAGCGAGGCTCAAAGCTTCTCTGTAATCATGAGTTACATGAATTATTGTAAGTCCTTTTTTATTAAGCTGACGGAAGATCTTTTTAATATCATCCTTGAGGCTGGCATCAACGGAAGCCATAGGTTCATCAAGAAGAAGTAATTTTGGAGAAGTAATAAGGGTCCGGGCCAGAGCAACCCTCTGTAACTCCCCGGAAGACAGATTTTGTGTATAGCGGCTTAAAAGATGTCTGATATTAAGTTCTCCCGCAATCTGGTTTACTTCACGGTTTATCTCTATTCTTCCATGTTTTCTACAGTGCATGGGATAGGCTATATTACCAAAAACTGTCATGTTGGGGAATATCGCAAAATCCTGAAACATCAGGCCTGCATTGCGTTTCTGCATTTTGACCTTAGTAACATTCACATTATCGATCCATATCTCACCAGAATCAGGATCATTAAGTCCGGCAATGAGTTCAAGGAGCTGTGTTTTTCCCGATCCTGATCTGCCTAAAAGAACATAATAATCTCCTTCCGGTATATGAATACTGATATCGGAAAGTGCAAAATTGCCAAAATTCCTGCTTATATGGTTAAGTTTCAACATCTGAAGAAACTGGAATTTCCTTTTTCCTTACCGCAATCAGTCTCAGTAACAGAAAAACTAAAAGTGCAACTATCAGAAAGATCACAGAAGCCGGCCGGGCATATTTAAGGCCGAACGATGTGAACCTGTCATATATCATAACAGGAGCGATCATAGGGTGATATGCTACTATGACCACAGCTCCGAATTCACTCATCCCGCGGGCAAACATCATAACGAATCCTGTCATAATGCTTCTCCAGGCAAGAGGAAGGGAGACAGTAAAGAACACCCTGGAGCTGTTTGCTCCAAGAGTAAGGGCTGCCTTTTCAAGTCGTTCAGGGACAGCTGCAAAGCCGTCACGTGCGGAGTTGATCAGGAACGGAAGGCTTACAAAAGCCATTGCAAGTGCAATCCCTGCCGGTTTGTTGATGAATGTAAGTCCAATAGTATCAGCAGCTTTACCAAGAAACCCATCCCGTGATATAAATCCCAGGACTGCAATCCCTGCTGCAGTATGAGGTAATACTATAGGTAGATCAATAATCCCCTGAACAATATTCTTCATTGGGAATTTCTTCCTGGCCAACAGCCAGGCAAGTGGAACGGCTCCGATGGCAAAAAAGAATGTAGCTGCAAAAGATACCCAAAGAGTCAGCCAGATGCTTTCCTGAACCTCTTTGTCATTGATCGTCTCGAGCAATTCCGTACCTTCAGTGTGAAGGAACATTCCTGCCAGTGGCGCAAGAATGAATAAGAGTACCAGTGACGAAAGTATCAGTAATATCCAGTTAAACGGATTATATCTTATCATGTTCACTTAATTCTTTTCCCCCTTCCTCCAGGTAGACCCTTAGTACATCGGGTACCTGATCGGGTTGTTCTGAAAGAAATGGAATTAAAGGTTCCTGTCCGTTCTTTTTGAAAATATCCATACCATTTTTGCCCAGGAGAAATCGAACGAAATCAAGCGCCTCCCTGCTATGGGGTGCATCCTTCAGAATAGTCAGGCTATAGTTAATATATTCCCCCGTTACGGTAATCTTACTTGAAGGTATATTGCCTGTAACATCCACAGATACAGTCTTATACATATCATTAAAAAACGGATCACCAAGATTGATCTCCTCAGGCAGTTCAATGTACTTCATGTCATGCTGTTTTGCCACTGATTTATATTGAAACATATAATCAACGGCATTCGATTCAACAAGGGCTATCAGGTCTACTTCCTTAGGACGGATATATTCCTTGTTTTTGGATATCATTTTGTCAGTAAGCCCGGGCAATCCATAAAACTTTTCCGCAAGCTTGAATGTCATAATGGTTCTGTAACCACAGGGATCTGAATCAGGATCTGACCTGGTATAGATCACATCATTGCGGAGCAGGATATCAAACCAGTTACTATCATTTATTTCTGAAGCATATTTAGCTTTGTCCTGAAAAGCAATTACAATTTCATTAGTTGTAAACCTTATACTCCATAATGCATAATCTGGTATAAGAAGCTCATTTATTACAAAATGATCAGCTGATGCCACAATGTCACAAGGTCTTTTCAGTTCAGTCACTTTGCGCGCACACACCAGACTGCCTGAAGGTTCCAACAATATCCTGATCTGAGGATTTCTCTTCTCGTATTCTGCAGCTGCCTGCTTAAACGGGACCGAGAGGCTGCCGGCATGAAAAATAATTATTTCGTACAGTTTGCCTTCAGATCTGTTTCTGCAACCTGCCAGGGAAATAATAGCTGCAGTTATTAATATAATGAGCCTGTTCAATTTATCAGATTGATATATTGTTAAGACGCCCAAATTGGGCTTCGCTATCTATTGGTAATTTTTTACAACATCTATTACCTCAGGGAAATCCATGCCGATTTTTTTCAGAAATTCGATTTCAGGTACACCATTATTGTTCCATCCCCTGCGTTCATATACTGCATCCACAAGTCTTTCGTATTGATCTTCGCGGTACTTTCTGAGTATTTTCATTTTGTCTTCAGTTGTCATCCCTTCAGTGTTTATTCCGACTTTTTCCCTCAGCTGTTTATCATACCTCTCAGCCCGTGATTCATATTCTGCCTTTGTAACAGGCCCTGCTGCACGGTAAGGCTGTCTGTCAGATATCCGTGTTCCATATCCACGCCTGAGATTAAAGACCCTCTGGAAATTATAAACCCGTTCTGAGTCCTCAACAAGTCGGTTCTTATCAAATTCACGACCCGTAACTGCCTTATAAATAGTCACATAATTATCAACATGCTCAGGTACTTTAGCCGGTTCGTCTGATTGAGCGTTACTTTCAGGTTCAACATCGTTCCAGGGAAGTTTACAGAGGCCAACAAGTCCAAACCATGTTCTGAACATAGGGAAATAATGCAGTGCTTCAGCCTTTTTTTCAAATGTTGGTATCTGGTTGTTGACCATATCCATAAATATGAGCCAGGCTTCATCATGCTGCGGGCCTTTATTTGTCATGGCAAATCCTCCCTGCTGGGCAAGTGATTCTTTAGGCATATACTGGGAATACTCAAGGCCTTTGTTTTCCATAGCAATATCATTAAGGAAAGAAGGGTCACCCCAGCCGTTTTTAATGAACATCTCTTTCATTCTCCTCACTCCCTGTCCTGCTTTCAGTCCGAATCCTTCACCCCTTGCAACCTGGTGCAGCAGTTCAAGGGCATCTTTCGAATTGCCGAATTTTAAATCGAGCCCTCCTGTCCGTTCAGTATTCAGTATCCCATTTTCATAACATTCCATAATGAATGCAGTGAGAGTGCTCCAGGTTATAGTGCATATGCCATAAGTGTCGCAGTAAAAATTTGTTTCAATTATATATCCGGGATCGAAGATACCACAGTTCGAACCCAGACCTGCAGCATTTTCATATTCAGGCCCATCGACAATAACTTTTTGTCCTTTATACGGTCCGGTCTTCACTTCATAATCATCAATACCTTTGCTGCACGACATGTTACATCCAATCCAGCAGCCGTCAGGGATGTTTTGTGTAAAGTTCTTTTTCCATATTGAGGAATCGATCTTATAGGCATCCGGGTGACTGCCATACTGATAATTCATAACCGGAAGAAGATCATGATCATTCATAATCTCCACCAGATGAGCAGTTCCAACCTGACGCATCTGGCATTGCTTGTCATCAAGTTCCCGTATCTCCCTGTTGAATCTTCTTCCTCTTTCACTAATCGCGTCAAGATCAACAACATTATTGAGATTCCCTTTAACTCCGGGTATCTTACAGACCAGCGCTTTTATCTTTTTATTTCTGAAAACAGTTCCGATACCTCCGCGTCCTGCCTGCTTTAAGCGGACTTTCTTCCTTTTAGGATCATAAAAACTGAAATTAAGCATTCCTATCAGGGAGTGCTCAGCAGCTGACCCGGTGGATACAATGCCAATGTTCTTTTTTTCATTGTCGTTATCGGCAAAAATTTCCGTAAGCTGTTCTGCAAGGAGGTGACTGTCAGGAGCTTCTGCAGGGGCTTCAAGAAGCTCCACTTTGTGGTTTATACCATCGATGAAAATTATAATGTCGTTTTGGGCTTTCCCCTGAATCTCAAGGGCATCGAAACCCGAGAACTTAAGGAATGGACCGAAGAATCCTCCCACATTGCTGTCTATCACGGAGTTTGTCTGTGGGGAAATGCTCACTACAAGTGATTTACCAGTTCCTGAATATTGGGTAATACCTCCAATCGGTCCGGATGATATTATTATCTCATTTTCCGGATCATCCCATTTAGTTTCAGGTGTTGTCGCATCCCAGAGAAGTCTCAGACCATATCCTTTCCCTCCGATAAATTTCTCTTTCATCAACGGGGGAACATCTTTTTCCATTATTTCTGATGTACCAACATTAATGTAAAGGATTTTGTCGGTATAGCCTTTACTGAGAGGTGTCCAGGTGTAATCCCACCTTTTCAGAAATTTGTGCTTTGCTTTTATCTGATCAATATTCATCTCTGACAAAGTAATAATTATAGTTCTGTATAATTCAATAAAGGTACATTTTCCCTGGTTTTTTGGTATGATAAAAATCAGGATAATAATGTAATCAAGCGGTTGAGTACTGAGTATCTTGCACGTACACGAAAAGGTTCTTATCTTTAGGGAATCAAAGGTTAGACTAAATAGTATCCATGCTGGCTATAGAAAAAGTAATCATTACAATCGTTTCAAAGGTCATATCAGTTTAGAAAATGAGGTTCTCAGAAATTAAAAATCATCTTTCACAATTCAGGGTCGGAATTGCCGGAGCGGGAGGCCTTGGCTCAAACTGCGCCGCAGCTCTCGCCAGGAGCGGCATTGGCACATTGGTAGTATCTGATTTTGATGTGATTGAACCTGCTAATCTTAGTCGCCAATACTACTTTACTAATCAGGTAGGAATCCTTAAAACGGTTGCCCTGAAAGAAAATATATCCAGGATTGACCCTGATATTATAGTTCTTGCTTACACTGAGAAGCTTGACGAATCGAACATCCCGAAGATCTTCTCGGGCTGCGATGTTATTGTTGAAGCTTTCGACAAGGATAGTATGAAAGAAATGCTGATCGAAACTGTTCAGGTAAAAATGCCAGGGATCCCGCTTATTATAGGGTCAGGAGTCGCGGGATGGGGCAACAATGAAACGATAAGGTGCAGGAAGATCGATGATACTCTCTATATATGTGGCGATGAATCAACTGAAGCCGGCGATGAATACCCAACGATGGCTCCAAGAGTGGGTATAGTGGCAAACCTTCAGGCGAATATTGTAATTGAAATTTTGATGAAGAAGAGAGCTGACTATTTCAAGGTATGAAAATACTACTAAATAACAGGGAAGAATCCTTTACCGGAGATTCAATAACCGTTACTGAAATGCTGATGTTAAAGAAATTCACATTCAGAATGAGGATTATAAAGATTAACGGTATACTTGTCTCAAAAGATAAATATGACTCAACATTAATCCGCGAAGGTGATGATGTTCAGATACTCTATCTTATGAGTGGCGGTTAAAAAAAAAGTTGTAGTTTTGTAACATAATGATCAGATTCAAGTACATAAACAGGATCCCTGCCATATTCAGAAATAAATATTTCCTTACTCTCCTTATCTTCTTCATCTGGATTATTTTGCTTGATTCTAACAACCTGCTTTCACGGTACAGGGAGATGCGTGAGCTGCATAAGCTTAGAAACGACAGGGAATATTATCTGAATAAAATTGAGGTAGATCAGATGAAGCTTAAGGAACTGAAAACAGATAATCATAACCTTGAGAAATTTGCCAGGGAGCAATACCGGATGAAAAAACCTGATGAAGATCTGTTCATAATCCTCACGCCAAAAGAGGACCGTAAAATAAACAGGAAGAATAATTAACGGTATTCTTCATTCCTCCACCACAATAGATTTTTCCAGATCACGATAAAAGATCAAAAGGTCATACGGATTTTTTAAAAGGAATCGATGACCTGATTCAGCCAGTAATGCGTAAGCCGAATCCGGGACAGACTGTTTTTCAAAAAGAGATGAATGAACATGATTCATATATTTGACCACCTTAAACATATTGAACCATCCGAAAAACCTTTTTCTGAAAGAATCGTGACTTGCGGTATTGTGCTTAATTCCGGTAGTCGCTGATAACCATTCTTCATCATTGATAAAAGATTTCAAACCCTCCGGTAGCAACCTGTAATATTCATTTAGTTCAGAAAAACTGCTCCCATAAAGTTTTGTTATTATACCAAAAAGCGAACGCAGCTCACTGAATGCCTTTATATTATATGTCAAAAGAACCTGGTCATTTTTCTCAATGAATCTGGCGACTGCAGGTCCTGTTCCGAAAGGTACTCTGAAGGATTCTCTTGGGGAAGGATAAACGGTGGTCGAATTTAGTGTGAAATATCCTCCCATGGGTACAATCTTCTGGATGAAATAGAAATCTTCACCAGCCTGCCGCCGGTTCATTCCACCAGCTTTAACATAACTTTTTGCTTTTACAGCTATTGCAGAACCCACTGTATGAAAAGGATATGGAAATCCTGAATACCTTAAGCCCTGAATATAATACCTTAGATGTAATTCATATAAAGTGATATACTCATAGATCCTCGCGGGGAAATCGTTGCCTGTAAGCGGGTGCTCGAAATATACAGAACATGCTGACCGCTTTTCCATTTTAAGCAGATCATTACAGATTGAAGTAAAATAGTTCTTTTCAACCGTGCAATCTGCATCCAGGCTCACGATGACTCCGTCGGGCATATCGATTGAATTGAACCGGCGTAAAGCTTCGTCCATACCTGTTTTTCTTGCCATTCCGGCACCCCAGCCATCAAATTCAGGCTGCCCGGCATCAAAAACAAAAAGCCGGAAGAAATAATTATTATTACTTTTCTTCCAGCTTTCAATATCCTGTAAAGATTTCTGGTTATTCAGGAGGCTCTCTTTACTGGCGTCCCTTCCCGCATTGACAATTATTATAACTTCAACTTTACATTCAGGCTCATCACATAATGAAAGAGAATTAAGAAGTTTTGGGATCTCCGGTTCATTAAAGGAAGGAATGACGACTATTATACCTGTTTGGTTGTCAGGTGTTTCTCTGAATATTTCCGGGAATAAAGCCCTTTTTTCAAGCCACGATGTGGCAAAGCCCATTTGTGTTATTTTTTCTCAACCCGGTATTTGTTATTCAGAGCTTCAGTGACTTTATTTGTGATATCCAAAGCAGAATCTCCATAAAGAACTACGCTTCCAAAGCTCTTACCAAGAATATACTGGTAATTATATGCAGACCTGTTCTCGTCGAGATAGGTTGTTATGTACTCAACTATCTGCCTGTTCATAACCTGTTCTTCTTCCATCAGATTGGTCTGAAGATTGTCCCGGAGTGTAACAAGTTCCTGTTGCTGCTGATAAAGCGATTGTTCCATCTCAGCGGCTGTGGCTCTTGTTACAAGACCTTTGTTGACTTTGTCCTGATAATCTTTTGCGCTTCTTTCATATTGAGTTCCTTTTGATGTAAGCTCTGCTTCAGCTTTTTTCTGCTTTGCCATCAAATCTTCTCTCCTGTCAAAGAACATGTCGAAATTATAAATGACTGAATCGATATTTAAGAAGGCAATCCCCTCTGCATCTGACTGAACAGCAGAAGTGGTATCATCACTCTTTTTATTTTGTTTTTTACCTGTAAAATACAGAAAATAGAGGGCCGCTGTTGCAAGAAATAAAAACGCAAACAGGGCTATTGACAGTTTCTTCATCACAAATTATTTATTTATTAAACATGAGTCAGGCGCAAATATAAAAAAATAAACATTTCAGGATGCAACTGACTGTAAATAATTATAAAAGCTGAATCCGTTATAGTTTAACCGGACAAACAGATGGATCAGAATTCGGGGCAAGGGATAGCCCTTATCCTTCTCCTTTGCGATCCGACAGAAAATGATGTGAACTCATATACTACCGATACTTCATGAGCACCAGCAGTTGAGCTGATCAGATTTGAAATTGTGAAATCGTAACTATATCCTATATGAAGATTATCCGATTTGAAACCAATCAGTCCTATTATAGCATCTCCTGCCTGTGAAGTCACAAAGGGTATTCCCCTGTACCATAAACCAAAGATCAGAGGACTTTTCAGATAATATAAGCCAACATCAGTCTGGTAAAATTTTGCCTGTCTCTGAAAGTTCAATGCGATTGAAAGTACTTCCTGCATTTTTACTCTCAGCCTTGTTTTTTTAACAAGCTGAACTCCTCCGAAGAGATTGAATTTCACCGGGACATTAGCATCATCGCCATAGAAAGAGGTTTTCGGAACCAGCAGGTGATCGAGAGTGAATCCTGCCCACATCCTGTCGTTGTAAGCAAGTGCAGAAGTTGCAAAATCAACATCAGCCACATTATCGAATGGTGGCGGATATACCGATGGAGAAGTTCCGCTTCCGGTCAGCTGGCTGTTAAAAACCAGCTTATAAATGTCAAGGCCCAGGTAGTAAAACTTGAAGTGTACACCCGGTCTTATATGCCAGTTGTTGCTTATATTAAAATCGTAAGAATAAAGCAAGCCAATGTTGGTTGTGCTCAGATCGCCTGAACCTGCTACATCATAACTGGCAAGGATACCGAATCCGGAATTAAAATTAGGCATCGCTTTATCAAATGAAATGCTGTAGGTATGGAAGACACCCGGAACAGCCGGCCACTGGTTTCTATAGTTCATACCCAGTCTGTACTCCTCTGTGGCACCCGCAAATGACGGGGCCAGATATAGAGGATTAGCGTAAAATTGAGAGAAAGTCGGATCCTGACAATAACTATCGGAAAAAAGGATAAATGACAGTAAAACTATATATTTGATCCTCTTTAGCAAAGTTTTCAAGTTAGGTTTACGATAAACGAAAGTAGTCAAATCATTTCACATTTCCTTGCTATTTAACGAAGTTTTCCACCAAATGTGACACTGAAAAGCAAGTTTCTTTCAGATGAGAAAAATACGAAATATAGGACAAAACTAAATATTTGATCTCGCGCTGGCTTCTAATGGGAATTTCAGAACATCAGGATTTATTTTTAAGGAGTGTTACATCACCCAATTTAATAAACGGCTCCCTGTTAATAAAATTCCCGCGCACTTTCCAGATATAGACTCCCGGATTGCTTAACTGGCCTTTATAATAACCATCCCAACCTATATTCAGATCATTGCTTTCAAACATAAGTACACCCCGCTTGCTGAAAATCTTTAATTGATAGTCAGATACTCCAAATGATTCAGGATGAAATACATATGCTGACTCATCGCTTTTAATTGAATAATAGCCATTTGAGGGCCCGCCAGGATTAGGAATAAATGCATTCGGAAATTCAATAAAATATCCGGATTCTGAAAGAGCATTTTTAACTATCAGACTATCAGAACATCCGAATTCTGAGGTTGCTACAAGACCAATATTAAAGTTCCCGGGCTTCAGATAAGAATGTTGTGGAGAAAACAGGTCTGATGTTGTACCATCACCGAAAAACCATTTGAATTTTACAGCCCCCGTAGAATAGTTATTAAAAGTGATCTCTTCATCCGGTAACACTTCATCATCCTGAATAATTTCGAATCGTGCAACAGGCTTCGGATAAACTTTTATCGTACATGAGGAGACTGATTTTAAGCCATCAGGTCCAAACAATTGAACAATAATCTCATATTCTCCTTCAACATCAAATATCCATTCCGGATTCTTTTCTTCTGAATAACCCTCATCTCCGAATGTCCATTTAATTGATCTGTAATCAGAAGCTTTGCTGGTAAATCTTACTTTCAATGGGATACACCCCTCATTAGCAGAAGGTATAATGATGTTATCAACTTTTGATACGCCTCTGAGTTTGAATTTCTTAACATAAGTTTCCGGGAAAAATGTTTCATTGGGCAGAGAACCTGATGCACCCGGCCGTGCCGGAGCACTCAGCCTCTGGTCTGAAAAAAGCTGGTCATTGCTATTAATATTTAGCCCCCCCGATGATTTTCCTGATCTGAACTCTGACCGACCGGCAATCACGCTTATGCTTCCTGAGGTCTTACTTTCATTTGAAGTAGCTGAAATTTCATTCCGCTTTGAAGGAGTCATTTGCTGGTTCATTCCGGATAAAGATGAATCAGGTAAAACATTATCATTACCCCGTGAACCGGAAAGCAGAACAATTACTATTGCAGCACCGGCCGTTGCTATCGCTAATGCATACCATATATTAAACCGGGATGGTATGAAATGCATGAATTCTTTTCTTGCCAGTCTGGGCATAAGATTTTTCCCGACCGAAAGTGAAGGAATTACTTCAGCGTTTTCAAGCTTGTGCCTGAACAGATCCCGGATCACTTTATCTTCTTTCTTGCCTTTCACTTATATAACCTCAGTTTTCATTTATTCCCTGTCGGAATATTTACTTTTTAGTTTTCTCAGTATTCCGAGTTTCCCGCGTATTGCTTCTTTAGCCCTGCTATACTGAGATTTGGAAGTGTTCGTATCAATCCCGAGCATTTCCGCTATCTCTTTATGTTTGTATCCTTCAATAGCGTACAGATTAAATACCATCCTGTATCCGGCAGGCAATTCATTCAGAACTTTGAAGAGTTCATCAGATGTAAAAAAGTCTTCTTCAAAGCTCGTTATCCCTGTCTCTGCTGATATAAAATCGTCAATTTCAACATAATACCTGAATTTCAGGTTTTTGTGATAATGAGTAATTGCCGTATTTACGGCGATTTTTCTCAACCAGCCTGTAAAAGATCCTGTACCTGTGAAATTCTTAATGTGAAAAAATATCTTCAAAAAACTATCCTGCAAAATATCTTCGGCCTCGGCTTTATCAGCCGCATACCTCATACAAACACCAAGCAAAAAATGCGAATATCTGTCGTACAGCATCTGTTGCGCCTTCCTTTCATGCTTCGCGCACCTTGTTATTATCTGGTTGTCGCTCATCATATACTGACGACATTTTTAAGACATCCCATTAAAAAAAATGGTTGCATATTCTGAAAAATTATTTCAAAATAAATAATTTCAGCTTTCTTTGCATCCGTTTTCAATGATAAACATCATTAAAATAAAAATTGATTTCAGTTTCATTTGCCCCTGAAAAATAAAAGGTATTTATGACTTTTCTAATATAAATATTATGTTTAATAAATTAATTGCATCAATATTACCTTATTTTCCTAAGAAATTTATCTGGATCTTTTCTCGTTCTTACATTTCCGGAGAAACTATTGAGGACGCTCTTCGGGTATCCAAAGACCTCAACGCAAAAAACATAAAAGTGACATTTGACATCCTCGGTGAATTCATCAAAAATCTTGATGAAGCTGAAGCTAACAAACAGGAATATCTGAACCTGATGGATGTCTCTGCCAAAAATGGAATAGACGGGAATTTTTCGGTCAAACCTACAAGCTTCGGTCTTTTGATTGATAAAGATGTCTGCCATAGACATTTACGTGAAATAGTCGCCAAAGCCGCATCTTACAATAATTTTATCAGGATCGACATGGAAGATTCTCCATGCACCACGCTTGAAATTGAACTTTTTCGCAAATTAAAAACTGAATTTCCGGCTAATGTTGGACTTGTAGTTCAGGCATATCTTAAAAGAACACTTGATGACATTAAAGGTCTTGCTGATCTGAACAGCGAATCCACTCCGTTGAGTTTCAGGCTCTGTAAAGGAATATATATTGAACCTGAGGCAATTGCGTATAAAAAATACGGAGAGATCAATATGCATTATCTTGAGGATCTTGAATTCATGTTTAAAAATAAAATCCATGTAGGCATTGGCACTCATGACAGGCCTCTTGTTGAAGGTGCATATAAGCTGATTGAAAAATATAATGTCCCAAAACACCTCTGCGAATTCCAGATGCTTTATGGGGTAACTCCTAACCTCCGGCAGGAAATTGTAAATAAAAGACATACGATGAGAGTTTACGTCCCGTTCGGCGAAAAATGGTTTGGCTATTCAACAAGGAGGCTTAAAGAGAATCCGAAGATTGCAAGCCATATTATGAAAGCAATATTTTATAAGGGATAAATCCGGCTGCCGGCAGCTGACGGTAATGGGATCTTCCCAGGCAAACAACGCCTTTATTCCTTCTGCTTCAAAGTCTCCAGATATTTCTTATGGATCTGGTTTATTTCCTGATTGGTTAGCTGTGGTTGCATAGCCGAAGGTTTTTCAGGTAATCCGTTCATGAGTAGATATGCTGCAGGGATCAGCAAAAAAGGGCTTAATCCTAAGATTCTGTCGGATGGTATCTGGCCTTTTGAATAGGCATCTGCCCTCTGCTTCTGACGTAAAACCTCATAATTAGAGAAAGGATCACCAAGCTTGTTCTGTCCCATCTTTCCCTGGTAAGCAGAAAGCGCTACATTATATTTTGCATTTTCAAGAGGAACATTTAATTCTCTCCTTGTATTAAGCATTTCCGATTTAAGGTTCCTTAACCTCGGAACAATTATCACCTCGCCTATCGACAGCGTATCAGAATGCAGATAAATTCCTGCTATATATTCCCGGGCGGCAAGAGAGTCACTGATAAAAAACTGTGCAGGTTTGTAACCAAGCAAACGGACAACAACAGTGTCACTCCGGTTAACGTAAAAGGTAAATTTGCCCTCACTGTCACTTAATGACAGATACCTCCTGTTAATTATAATCTGGGAATTTGCCAGCGGAGTCCGGGTTGTTGCATCCATCACTACTCCATGAAAAAGGATCAGTCCTTCTGTCCTTTGTAATTCCTGACAGTAATCCGGATTTGTAAAAACCCCAAGAAAGATTAACAGTGAGAAGGTCCTTTTCATCAATAAAAGTTGTTATAGCTTTATTATAAGCTCGCTGAGTGGTCTTTTGGGTACATGATGATTCATTTCATTATCTCTCCAGTACTTTACATCATCACCTTTTATTGTATCAATTATTACTTTCTCAACAGGTTTCCCAAGTGCGAGAATAAGCAGAATCTCAAATTTATCAGGAATACTAAGATCTGTGCGGATCATATCCCGCTTTATTGAAGCGATCATACATCCTCCAAGGCCTGCCTCTGTTGCACCAAGCATAATACTCTGGGCTGAAATCCCGTGATCAACCCCGAAAGTTTCCGTGATGGATTTGTCTCCCAGTATGATAATATAACCTGAGGGTCGTTCACCTGGTGAGGGTCCTTCCCATTCCTTTAAATATGCGGCCCAGACTATTGAGGGAAAGACTCTGGCACAATCTTCCGGTGTATTATATATAACGTATTTCAAAGGTTGGCGATTCGCTCCCGATCCAGACAATCGGGCCAGACCAATCAGCCCTTCAAGAGTTTTGTAAGGAATCTGAAACGACTCATCAAAACGCCTGTATGAACGGGTCTTAAAAATAATATCCCTGAGAATCATTTTGTTGGTTATTGGTTATTGTGCTTACAAGTAAATTGCAAATTGATAATTGTTAATTGTTAATTGTCAAAAATATCTGCTCCGGCATCTCAGGTATAATGCCCCTCTCCCGCCCTATCCTGTAAAGTTCAGTAATTGCTTTTCTCCCCTCTGCCCCCAGATTGGAGGTGTAGCTGTTCACATACAGATCTATATGTTTCCTCATAACAGCTCTTTTCATCTCCTGTGCATTTTTTGACATAAAATCATATGAGTCATTAGGGTTGAGATACGCATATTCAAGGCTCTTCTGAATGATGCGATTTACTTTAAGAGCTGTCTTGCGAGGAACTCTCCTGTTTATTGCAATCATCCCCAGGGGAATAGGAAAACCTGTAAGTTCTTTCCAGAATTCTCCCATATCAGCAATCATGATTAATCCTTTTTTTTGATATGTAAAACGGCTTTCATGAATAATAAGGCCGGCATCAAATGTTTCATTCAGAATGGCATTTTCAATTTCCGAAAATACCAATTCTGTTTTATTAAGAGCCTCAGGCCATGCTATGCTGAAAAGCATGTTTGCAGTCGTGTATTTCCCTGGTATGGCTATTCTTGCACCTGACAATTTTGAAGTATCTATTTTATGCTTACCGATAAGCAAAGGGCCATTTTTGTACCCGAGTGCGCTTCCGGAATCGAGGATCAGATAATTATGAGCTGTAAAAGCATAAGCAAAAGAGCTTATTTTCGTAATATCCGGCTCTCCTTTAAATGCCTTTCTGTTAAGTTCTTCGATATCGGCAAGAAGATAGTCGAAATTAAGTCCTTCCGTATCTATTCTCCCGTGAACCATTGCATCAAAGATGAATGTATCGTTGGGACAGGGTGAAAAACCGAGAGAAAGATTCATGTTATCACTTAATAATTAAGAGAATATCTTCAAGTTTTTCTGATAGATTACTGATAGCCAGCGGGATATTCCACCTCTCTTTGTTTCGGGGTTCAACCTTGTTCGAGATCGACCTTAATGCAAGAAAAGGTAACTCCTCTCTGCTGCAAATATAAAAAAAAGTCGCCCCTTCCATGGTTTCAATATCAGGATCGAATTTATTTATCACTTTTTGAATTGTTTGAAGTGACCCTGATGCCCTGTTCATTGTTACGGACTTTACCGGTCTTATCCTTGTTGCAACCTTCTCTGTGAACCTGTTATCTGCATTTATCCAGCCTGCTTTAAAGGGAAAGCTGTCCGGATCTTCTAATCCGGCCTCAGCGAGTGTGAGAAACCTGTCTCCCGATTCGATACCTGCATCAGCAAAACAATCTGAAACAGGAACAACCACCTCTCCTATTAAAATATCCTCTCTGAAACTACCGGCGATACCTATGTTAATTGCCAGATCAGGTCTGGCATTTGAAGAGAACCATTTTGTCATTGCCCATGATGTGACTACAGAACCGACACCTGTTACAAGGAGGATTATTTCGCATCCGTCCAGAAAGAACCCATCCGGTGAGGGTTTAAGCCCCTGAATCCTTTTCAGGGCATCGGCTTCTGCTTCTGTCGCAGCAACAATTAATACACGCTTCAACATGATTAAACTCCATTAATTCCATTCAAGCTTCTTCTTCCTTTTTCAACATATAAATATATCACACAAACCTTTTATAACCTTAATTTTATTGGTTAATATTGCAGCTTAATGCACCGGCTTATGATCTACCTTACCCGCAGAGAAAGATTCAGTGCTGCTCACAGGATGTTCAGAAAGGATTGGCCTGATGAAAAGAACTGGAAAGTTTTTGGGAAATGTTCAAATCCAAACTGGCATGGACATAATTACGAATTATTTGTCACAATAAAAGGGGAATTATCGGAGGAGACTGGATTTGTTATGAATATGAATACGCTCAAAGAGATAATTCTCAGGAAGGTTATAGAAAAGATCGATCATAAGAATATAAATCTTGAAGTTGATTTCATGAGTGGTAAAATTGCTACAACAGAGAACCTGGCAATTTCAATCTGGAACGAGCTTCAACTTTATATCGAGAAAGAAGGTGCAATATTGCATTGCGTGAGAATTAATGAGACCGAGAACAATTCAATTGAATATTATGGCGAAAAAAACAGTATCAGGGAAAACCATCCAGGGAAATAACGGGAACGGTTACAGCAAAATAGAAAGATGGGATGAGGCAAATATCAAAGAACTGTCAGAAATTTATTCCAGAGTCCTTAAGCTGCTCGGTGAAGATCCGGATCGGGAAGGTCTAATAAAGACACCTGAAAGAGTAGCAAAAGCTCTCAATTTCCTGACCAGTGGTTATTCCATAAATCCCTGTGAAATAATTAATTCGGCAAAATTTAAAGAGGAATACAGGCAAATGGTTATTGTTAAAGATATCGATATCTATTCGATGTGCGAACATCATATGTTGCCTTTTTTCGGGAAAGCCCATGTTGCATATATACCTGATGGTTATATTACAGGTCTCAGTAAAATCGCACGTGTCGTTGAAGCTTTCAGCAGGCGGCTCCAGGTCCAGGAACGACTTACAACTCAGATAAGGAACTGTATCCAGGATTGTCTTAATCCCCTTGGTGTAGCAGTTGTAATTGAAGCTCAGCATATGTGTATGCAGATCAGGGGTGTACAAAAACAAAACTCTGTAACGACTACCTCAGCTTTTACGGGTATATTCCTTAATCATCTTAATACGCGTGAAGAATTTGTGCATCTTATAGGCACCAGACTGCATTAATATCATTTATGAAAGCATATGTATTCCCGGGACAGGGAGCCCAGTTCGTTGGGATGGGTAAAGATCTCTATGATAAATCTCCCCTGGCAAAAGAATTATTTGAGAGGGCAAACTCATTACTTGGATTCAGAATCACAGAGTTGATGTTCTCAGGGACTGAGGATGATCTTAAAAAGACAAAAGTAACCCAGCCTGCAATATTTCTCCATTCAACAATCCTTGCTACTGTCAGCAGGGACAATTTCAGACCTGATATGGTAGCCGGTCATTCCCTTGGTGAATTTTCGGCTCTTGTGGCAAATAAATCGCTTCTTTTTGAAGATGGTCTGATACTTGTCTCAAAAAGGGCAATGGCGATGCAGAAGGCTTGCGAAGGGACTGCTTCAGCTATGGCTGCAATACTGGGTGCTGAAAATAAACTGGTTGAAGATATCTGTGCCGGTATAAAGGAAGTAGTTGTCCCGGCTAATTATAACAGTCCTGGCCAGATAGTTATCTCAGGTTCTGTCGAAGGTGTAGATAAAGCTATTGAAGCTTTAAAGGAAAAAGGTATAAAGAGGACTCTCAGACTGGCAGTGAACGGTGCTTTCCATTCACCCCTTATGGAACCCGCAAGGGTAGAGCTGGAAGAAGCAATCGGTTCGACAAATTTCAGAAAACCTGTTTGCCCTGTATATCAGAATGTTACAGGCAAACCTTCATTAAATCCGGATATAATAAAAGCCAATCTTGTTTCACAGCTTACTTCTCCGGTAAAGTGGACACAGAGTATTTTGAACATGATAGCTGATGGTGCTACTTCCTTCACTGAAGTAGGTCCCGGTTCAGTCTTGCAGGGGTTAATCAGAAAGATCAGCAACGATGTTGCAACAGAGAGTGCAGTGATCTGAAAGTATTTTCTCTTCATGACGGTTTCAATATCGCACCCTTATGCCTTTTCCCGTCGATCATAATTTCGACTGGTTTTTCAAATCTTATATGTCGTAGAAAATCGTCTTCATAAAGTGAGGGTAATCCGTTGAGGTATTCAACATCATAATAACCCTCTTTTATATAAGGATTTATTGTAAGATACCCCACTCCAAACGATGTCAGATTCTGGAAGAAATGAGTTCCCTGGCTGGGATCGATGCGGTAATTCTTTAATCCTGATTCAACGATAATGCGGGCAGCAGATATCTGAGCCCATTTAACAGGAATCCCAAGCCATGGATCAGTTGATCCCCACCTTCCCGGACCTACCAGTATATATCCTTTCCCCTGGCCTGAAAAAGATGAGTTGAGGTTCTCAATTATAGTTGAAATATCTTTGTTCCTGGCAGGATTGAAAGATTCGGGTTTGACATAAATGAGGTCCTGGATACCTTTAAATGATCCATTACCAAGCGCTGACTCGGAAAATATGATAGTTCGTTCGGCTTTGATGTTCTCAATATTTACATTATGCGGCTCATCAGTCTGGACGATAGGTCTGATCTGCAGGAAATTAAATGTTTTGGGTGTGCCTGCCGGAGTCTCAAGGTTAACAGCAAATTCTATTTCAATAGGGTTGTTCATCTCATTCTGACCCAGTTCAAGAAGAGTTGTAAGTATCTCTGCAAGCGGAAATGTTTTATGCTGTAAAATACCGGAAAAAGTGATCACCCTCTTCCCATGGTACATAATACCATCCCGGAGAATATTATTAGTTCTGTCATACGTTGAAGCCAGGTACTTCATTGCAGCATCGTTATTTGCATCTTTAATATCAACCCTCAGGATATTAACGCCATCGTCGGTCGATGGAACAAAACTGCTGATGTTCAGATCCAGGGCTCTGAATACCTTCTGCGTTCCACTGAGTGCAATCTCAGGAGATGAAAGCTGTAATATCTTCCGGGGTATTCTCGGACAAAACCTTAGTGATAACTCGCCTTCGACGATCAATTTGCCAAGTCCAAATGCAACATTGGCAATTCCGTCTTCCGCTTTCTCTGATCCGATCGGGTAGTAGTTTATGGACCTTGCGACTCCGGATATTGTAGGGTAAAACATATTCCCATGTCTGTTCCCGCAAACATCCTGAAGAACAATGCCCATTTTTTCCTCATCAATCACGTTTGCAGTTGCAGTCATATAAGCTTTACTTGCTTTATAGTAAACTGAGGCATATACCTGTTTAATAGCATCTGACAAAGCTTTGACCATAAGTTTATTATCAGCAATTCTCGGGATCATGTATGTAGAATAAACTCCGGCAAAAGGCTGATAATAACTATCTTCTAATTTACTCGATGATCTGACCGCGATCGGATGGCTTCTTGAGACCGAGAGGTAAGCATAGAAATCCTGGTACACTCTTCCCGGAAGTTCAGCAGCGAGAAACCTGTCAAGCATCTCCGGATCTGATATATCGGATAGAGCAACCGAATAGAGGTTATTATGATCCATGAACTCATCAAAGATATCCGTACCCAGAACAACTGTACGGGGAATAGTTATCAGAACGTCAGGGAACTTATTAAATAATTTATAATTCTTAATTATTCTGTTAATAAAAGCCAGACCTCTTGCTTTACCTCCTATTGATCCCTCTCCTATCCTTGAAAATATCTGGTATTCATCGAAGCTTGTCTTGTCAAATTTTGCGATTACTCCTCTCCCTTTACCAAGCCGGAAACTAGAGATAGCAATATAAAGGAAGCGTCTCAGCTCGTCCATAGTTTCGAAATCTTCTTTCCTGATATACTTGAACATCTGAGCAACTGGGAACAGAGCCCTGGCATTCAACCACTTGGAAAAATGATTTCGCGTTGCATGGTATTCAAGAGTATTATCAGGTATGGTAAGAATCTTTTGTTGCAGACTCTGCAGGTCCGTAGCTATTGCAATAGGTTCGAGGGTGTCGGGATTCCTGAAAACAAACGGACCGAAAGCAAGGTTCTGTATGATGAAATTGCGGAGCTCAATTGATAATGATCTTGAGTATTTATGAATAAATCCTGCACCCATCTCCTCGGCTTTCCTCTTATGCCCGAGATTTGAGGATTGCAGCAGGAACGGTACTTTGTCATCATCTGCCATTACTACTTCACAAAGCTCAAACCCTGCATTTTCATCCTGCATATTATCTCTGCTGTAACTTATATCGGAAATTACACCAAGGACATTGTATTTATATTTTTTATACAGATCTGCTGCATCATTGAAGTTATTGGCCAGTAATATTTTAGGACGCCCTCTCATCTTAAGCATTCTCTGATGTTCATTAAGAGCTTCTTTCTGAAAATCAAGCGATTGCATAAGAACTATCTTGTATAAATTCGGCAGATAGGAGGAGATATATCTGATTGAATTTTCCACCAGTATTATTGCCTGAACACCAATATCAATATCATGTTCGGCATTCATTTTGTCCTCAATAAGCTTTATAATAGCAAGGATCAGGGATGCATCGCCAAGCCAGCAAAAAACATAATCGATAGCGCTCAGATCTTCTCCCTGAAGCCGTAAAGAAACTTCCCGTGAAAAATAAGTAAGTACAACAATAGGAATATGTATGTATTTTTCCTTGATCCTTTTTGCCAGAGCAAAAACATCAGATCCTTTCAGACTGACCATTGAAATTACAAGATCGATATTCCCTTCCTGAAGTACTTTAAATGCATCTTCATCATTATCAGTCTGGACAAAAACCGGGGGATACCGTAGATTCAGGGCGACATATTCATTAAAGATCTGTTCATCGATCCTCCCATCCTCTTCAAGCATATAATTATCATAG
Organism: uncultured Bacteroidota bacterium; assembly: GCA_963843415.1. GTDB lineage: Bacteria > Bacteroidota > Bacteroidia > Bacteroidales > VadinHA17 > LD21. The sequence goes on along the minus strand of CAWJKD010000005.1, from coordinate 581,528 downwards.
TTGCTGCATATTATGAGCACACGATGAATGCGTTTCTGCATCAGAAGGTTGAAAGATGTGTCAGTAAAATCATATTTCTGCAAGTCCAATATCCCTTCTACGATGGTCATATTCTACATTATTACTTGTTCAGTGATATGACTGCAATTCCCTTTCGTCCATCCATCCTGATAAGAAGAGGTTTTTCAAACCGGACATGTCTGAAGTATCTGCCTTTTTCTATTACATGTTGTTCCGAAAGCTTGTCCCAGTTTATCGTTCCTTCATGTGATGACTCATCAACTGAGAAATAGCCCACTTTCATGGAAGTGACATTATGAAAGAAATGTGAACCGAGTGATGCATCGAGGTGAAATCCGGGAATTCCGACTTCCACGATAACCTTTGCATTTGAAATCTGAGGCCATGCGACAGGTATTCCAAGGAATTTATCGTGGGTTCCCCATCTCCCCGGACCTATTAAAACATAATTCCGGTTTTCGTTAAACATTTTCTCATTAAGCCTGTCGATCTCCTCAACCATACTGATTGTGTACAGGTTATTAAATTTTTCAGTTTCCAGATAAATAAGATCAGTAATATTTTCAATTAGCCCGTTACCCATACTCTTTTTTGTTTCCAGTATGAGATCGTCATTATTAATACTTTCAGGATCAATTGTATAACCGGCTCCGCTTCCTATAAGTGGTTTTATCTGGAGAAGGTAGAATGAGGCATTTCCGTCCTCATCCTTTGTCAGATCAACAGCAAATTCAATTTCCGCGGGATTTGCTGTTGCTTCGGCAACCACATCAAGAATAGTTTTCAGTGTTGAAGCCAGCGGGATATACCCATATTTAAGAATATCTGCGAAATTAATAACCCTTGGGCCTGTGCTGTCTAATCCCGGGATGATCGTATCATTATCCACATTCATCACCGAAGCTGAATGATTAAGAGTTCCATGTGTTTCAGCCTTACTGATATCCAGAGAGATAAGACCTGCCTTTTCTCCATCAAGAAGGTTCAGATCTTTTTTAGCCAGATCAACTGCATAAAAACTGACCTGTGAATTCTTATAAAGATCCTGCTGCGAAATTATGTCGAGTGTAGGGTAAGCAGGAGAGAAACGGAATGCCCGTTCACCCTCAGCAACATAATGTCCCAGTCCCACTGCTATCACTGCTACTCCGTCTTTTGGTGTCATATGCGCGACAGGGTAAAAATTATAAGATTGCGCTGTACCGCTTATGTGCGGATAGAAAAAATCTGCATATCCGGCTCCAACAACTTCCTGAATAACCACAGCCATCTTTTCAAGCTCTATCTTATAATTAATAGCTTCAAAAAAAGTACGTGCACTTTTTGAATATATCGAAGAGAACACAAGTTTTATTGCCTCAGTAAGTTGCTTTAATCTGATCTCAAATTCCGGATGATTATTTGGGAGAAGATAGGTGCCGAAAACTCCTGAAAATGGCTGATTCATTGAATCTTCGAAGAGGCTCGATGAGCGTACTGCTATCGGTTTAGTGATCTGTTTCAGAAAAACTCTGAGCTCTTTTTCGAGAGTATAGCTAAGGCTGCCATCCAGAAAGCTCTTCTGCAGAACAGCGTAATCTTTCTCTTCTTTTACATTATCCCACAGATGATTACGCTCCATGAACATATCAAATTCATCCGTACCGATTATTGCAGTAATCGGAGTTCTGATGTTTATCCCGGGTAATAACCGGCCGAGCTCAAAACTGTTGATCAAAGTATTAATAAAGGCCAGTCCTCTTCCCTTGCCTCCCAGTGATCCGCTGGAAAGGCTTACAACGTTAGTTTCATCAATTACAGCTGACTCTTCAAAATTGACAACCCGGCCTTTGTTCATCTCCTGTCTCCGCTTTCGTATGAGGCTGAGCAGGTGTCCCCTGAGTTCCTTAAGGTTTTGAAATTCAGATACTCTGACAGGATTTATCTGCTTTGCAATTTTGACTTCACCTCTGGCCATAAGCCATAGAGAGAAATGATTTCGCATTGCATGATATTCAAGCGAATCCTCGGGTACCGTTTCAAGATAACTTTCGAACTCCTTCATCGACTTTGCTACTGCTATCTGACGTCCTTTATCATCCCTGTATACAAAATGTCCAAAGCCCAGATAGTAATTTATAAACGATTTCAGATCCTTCATCAGGCTTTCTGAATTCTTATTTATAAAATTTGATTTCAGGTTGAATGCAAGTTTTGCATTCTCGGGGTCTGCAGACTGAAGAACTGTCGGAAGGTTTGGCAGCTCTGTTTTTATATGCTTAATTAACTCAAAACCTGCTGTATCCTGATTGACTCCATTCTTTGGAAAACTTATATCAGAAATAACACAAAGAAGATTATTTTCATATTTATTAAAGATAGTGATAGCATCTTCCCAGTTTGAAGCCAGGAGGATCTTTGGTCTTGTTTTAAGCTTTAATACTTTGTAGAGTTCATCGGCCGATACTTCCTCGATAAGATTTTTGGTTTGTTCCATCACCAGGGTGTAGAGCATTGGGAGGTAACTCGAATAATATTCTGCCGAATCCTCCACTATCAGGATCACACCAATAAATCCTTTAGATGTGTCATTGTCGACATTCACCCTGTCCTCCAGAAGATTAACCATTGCAAAAAAGACTTTCGATTCACCGGTCCAGACAAAATAATTGTCGATCGGTATGCCTGCAGCTTTTTGCTTTTTAACAAAAGGAACATCATCCGGATTATTCAAAAGAAGGAATGTAGGCATATAAGGATACTTGTCCTTGATTTTCCTGCATAACACAATTGAACCTTCCTTATGAATGCCAATCATTATAATTACCATATCATAATGTCTGGCTTTCAGCCTGTTGAAAGCTTCTTCCTCGCTTGAAACTCCTGTTACTCTCGGTAGCGAGGTCAGGCTCAGCTGGTAGTATTCCCCAAGCATGTGGTCGGCGAATCTGCCTTCACCTTCAATAGAATAGGCATCATACAGATTTGCCACAAGCAGTATCTCTTTCACCTTAAATGGCTGGAGGTCGTGAAATACATCCCGTTCAGCGTTATGACGTTCAAGGAATCTTTGCAGCAACTCCCGGCTTGTCACATCCCTCAGGTCTTCGACTTCTTCACCGGAAACCTGTTTTTTCAGAATTATATCGCGGGCTTTTGCACTATTAATATAACCTGTGATCAAACCGGCAATATTCTGGATCAGATCTCTCTCTTCTTTCAGAAACGGACCTTCGTCTTCTTCACGGAACTCCTGGGTATAACAGATCTCTATTAAACCATTTTCATTATCAATGGTGCTGAATTCCTGTTTCATCATCCAGTTTGTCTCCCTGAAAAGCGGCGTCTCGAACTTTTTATCAATATAGGAGATACGGGCTTCTGTATATCCCGGATATTGCCATGCGGCAGGTAAGAGGAGGACCACCTGCTGGAGCGTTTCCTCAATCGGTTTCCCCTCTTTCAGGATATATGTAGTTTGATTAATACATCCAAGCTCCTTTAAACGTTCATGCTGTTCATGCATTAAACGATGATATTCAGGGCTTATTTGAGTATTATCTTTCACTTTAATATAAATGAAGCTTATTCTACTTTCCAGGTTGAACCGCTCTTCAGCAGATCATCAACACATTTAATTTTTGCACTTTTCTGAACAGTCTTTATCTGCTCTGCCATTTCCGTTTCATAGGTATTCCCTTTAACTGAACGTATTACACCAAGAGCAACAGGATACTCAGGATAGCTCATGTTAGCCAGCATATACTGTATTCCGGGATTAGGCTCTAAAGCATCGTGAACCATAAGATCTTTCTCACTGATGCCATTTTCTCCCAGTCTGACAACTTTGAGTTTCAATCCTTCCAGGATCAGGCCTTTATCATTTTCCTTTCCAAATATCATCGGTTTCCCCTGCTTCAGGATAATAGTCCTGTCTTCACGTACTTCCCTTGCCGTTACAACATCATGTATCCCATCGTTAAAGATCACACAATTTTGAAGCACCTCCACAACTGACGTACCCTTGTGTTTTGCAGCTTCAATATAGATCTGGGTAGACAGGGTTACATTTGCATCGACAGTACGGGCAAAGAACTTACCTCTTGCCCCGACCACAAGTTCTCCTATTGAAAATGGTTCCTCAATTGTGCCAAAAGGTGATGTTTTTGTAACAAGCCCTCTTCCGGAAGTTGGTGAATACTGGCCTTTAGTAAGACCGTATATTTCGTTGTTAAACAGAATGATATTAATATCAATATTCCTGCGGATCGCATGAATAAAGTGGTTTCCGCCAATTGCCAGAGCATCTCCGTCACCCGTTATATCCCATACAGATAATTCAGGATTAGAAGCTTTTACTCCTGTAGCAATGGCTGCAGCACGGCCATGGATCCCATGAAAGCCGTAAGTATCCATGTAGTATGGGAATCTTGATGAGCAGCCTATACCTGAAATGAAAGCAAATTTCTCCTTCGGAATGCCGAGTTCAGACAGAGCTTTCTGAATTGAATTGAGGACTGCATGATCACCGCAACCCGGGCACCATCTCACCTCCTGATCGCTCTTAAAATCTTTCGGTGTATATTGAAATGTCTTAACCTCTTCCATATTATTCATCCTCCAGTATTTTGATGCATTGTTCTTTTATTTCTGCTATTGTGAATGGCATTCCCTGAACTTTATTGATCTGGTAATACTTAAATCCAGGGTGCTTAATACGCAGATAATCTGCAAATTGCCCTAAGTTTAGTTCTGCAACAACGATCTTTTTAAAATTACCGAATATCGTACTGACATTTTTTGGTAAGGGATTTATATAGTTAAAATTAGTAAAGCTTACTTTATAACCTTCAGCCTGCAGCTCATTAGCTGCCGTAATGAGATAACCCCGGGAACCGCCCCATCCTGTCAGGAGCAGATCTCCCGAGCTCTCACCATAAACAACCAGATCCGGAATTTCATCAGCAATTTTTGCGACCTTCTCTGCCCTCGTCTTTACCATCAGTTCATGGTTTTCGGGAATATATGAGACCGTTCCCTTAATTGTCTTTTCAAGACCACCTATCCTGTGCTCAAGTCCGGGGGTACCTGGTATTGCCCATGATCGTACGAGCTTTTCACAATCGCGCTTATAGGGAAGGAATGGAATATCTTTTTTATCAGCAAAGGGTGGATTTATCTCTGGCAGATCTTTCATCTCCGGGATCTTCCAGGGCTCTGATCCGTTGGCAAGATACCCATCGGTCAGTAGTAAAACAGGAGTCATCCTTTCAAGTGCAATTTTTGAAGCTTCATAAGCAAAACGGAAACAGTCTGAGGGAGTGCTTGCTGCAATTACAACTACCGGACTTTCACCACTTCTGCCATAGAGTGCCTGCATCAGGTCCGCCTGTTCTGTTTTGGTTGGAAGTCCGGTCGAAGGACCTCCCCTCTGAACATTGACAATCACAATCGGGAGCTCGGCCATTACTGCAAGTCCGATGGCTTCCGATTTAAGTGCAAGACCAGGTCCTGATGTTGAAGTGACTGCCAGGTTCCCGGCGAAACTTGCCCCAAGCGCAGTACAAATTCCTGCAATTTCATCTTCAGCCTGAAAACTCTTGACGCCTAAATCTTTACGTGCAGCCATTTCTTCCAGAATACCCGTTGCCGGAGTGATTGGATAGGAACCTATAAATACCTTCACTCCTGCTTTTTCAGCAGCAGCAAGAAATCCCCAGGCTGTTGCATTATTGCCGCAAATATTTCTGTATGTTCCGGGGGCTATCTGCGCTGGTTCAATTTTAATTACAGGATTAAGAGCTTCAATTGTCTCAGCATAATAATAGCCTGTTCGCAGAGCAACTTTGTTGGCCTCAGCAATTTCGGGTTTCTTGGAAAACTTTTTTTCAAAATATTGTTCGGTATATTTCAGCTTTCTGTTGAAGAGCCAGTAGACCATTCCCAGAGCAAACATATTTTTTGTCCTCAGCACTGATTTGGGATCCAGGCCAAAGTCCTTCAAAGCTTCTTTGACCATTGAGGAAATAGGTGCTGCGATGATATTATAGGTTTCAAGTTTTTCTTCAGTGACTGGATCGCTAACATATCCTGCTTTTTCAATATTTTTTTCAGTGAAATTGTCTTTATCAAAAATAATAGTACCACCAGGTTTAACCCACCTGGCGTTTGCTTTTACTGCAGCCGGATTCATAGCGACAAGAACGTCTGCATAATCACCGGGAGTATTTATCTCTGAATGCCCCAGGTGAACCTGGAATCCTGACACTCCTCCTACAGTACCCTGAGGTGCCCTTATTTCGGCAGGATAATCAGGGAACGTTGACAGGTCGTTACCAAACAAAGCCGCTGTATCGGAAAATAGCGTTCCTGTAAGTTGCATGCCATCTCCTGAATCGCCGGAGAAACGGATCACCACCTCTTCTCTTTTAATAGCTTCTGAGCTTTTAGCCATAACTGTTACAAATTAATTATAAGGCTTTTTTGCACTTAATCAAATATTTGCGTTATACAAAATTAGTTTTTTATAGTTCGAAAAACGTAAAAACAGAGATAATCACATATGATATTGATCATATTATTATGGGGGGTACTTACTGATTTTCCTTCAGTCATCACACATACCGATCCTCTATCCTCCTTCCTGCAGGTGCAAGGAGGGGAACACAAGAGGGTGGGTACATGAACTTTAATTCCAGATATCTGCTTTCTTCAGATTAATCTCACCTTCGAAAAACATTCTGGCAATCTTCTCGAAATACGAGGTATAATCTGAAACAAAAAACCTGTCCTCTACTTTACCGGAGTCGTTAAGCAGGTTTTTCTTTTCAAGGACATCCCTCAATATGACTGCCACTATTTTTGCCGAATCAATAACCTCGATATTGAAATTAAATATTTTGCTTATCTGATTTTTAATTATCGGATAATGTGTGCATCCCAGTATAAGTGCCTGAATACCAGCCAATGTCTGATCAGTAAGATATGCCCGCAAAATAGCATTGCTTATATCATCAAAGATAAATCCCTCCTCAATCATTGGTACAAGTAAAGGAGTTGCCAAAGAAACGACAGCGGTTTCCGGTGATTTTTCTCTGAGCTTGATCTCGTAGGTTCCGGAGCTGATTGTTCTTTTTGTTCCGATGACACCGATCTTTTTAAAATTTCTTGTACTCATGTGTTCAACAACCGGATCAATGACATCGATCAGAATTACTCTGTTTTCAAATTCCTGCTTCAGGGTATCAAAAGCCGATGATGATGCTGAATTACAAGCTACAAGAACAACCTTGGAATTATGGTCCAGAAGAAATTCAGTTATTCTTCGGGAATAATATTTAATTGCCTCTGCTGATTTGTCACCGTAAGGAAGGTGAGCAGTGTCGCCGAAATAAATAAGACTTTCTCCCGGCAGTATTTGTTTTATTGCATGTGCAACCGTAAGGCCGCCGACTCCGGAATCGAAAAGTCCGACTGGTTGATTTTTCACTTGACCTGGATATTAAAAAAATGACCATCCGCCATCTGACGGATGGTCATTGATATAAGTTTATTAGACTATTTCAATCCGAGTTTTGTTCTGGCAAGAGCCATTACATTAGTGCTCTTGGTTTCGTCAAAATAGAGAAGTGAGCCTTTGGAAACATCAAAAACATAAAGGAATTCATTTTCCTTACCCAGATCTTTGATTGCTTTATCGACTTTTGCGTAGATAGGTTGAAAAAGCTCTACCTGTTTATTCTGAAGCTGTGTCTGTGCGTTTGTCTGGAAATCCTGTATCCGCTTGTTCAGATCGATAAGTTCCTGCTCCTTTGTCTGTTTTACTATGTCAGTCAGGTTTTTACTTTCCTTATTGTATGATTCGCTCTTATTATTCAATTCTACCGACATAAGCTCAAGAGTATTTATCAGCTCTTTCTGAAGGTTTTCGAGCTGAACATTGGCTGAATCATATTCAGGCAAAGCCTGTATAAGTTCTTCGCTATTAACATGTCCGAATTTATAGCTCTGCGCCTCTGCTGCAAATGATACTAAAAAAACGAGAGCCGTAATTCCAATTATCCTTTTCATTTTAATATTGTTTTGTGCAAAAGTAATTATTTAATTCTTAAAACCTAATTTTTCCAGGACCTGATCGCTGATGTCAAATTTTGGATTTGCAAACAGGATGTTCCCTCCCGCTGCAGAATCAAAAATAACTGCATAGCTTCCTTCAACCGCAATATCTTTTATTGCTTTCAATATCTCATCCTGGATGGGTTTGACGAGTTCCTCTCTTTTCTTGAAAAGTTCGCCTTCCATTCCAAAATATTTATTCTGAAGGTCTTTCATCTCTTTTTCCTTGTTAATGATTGCCTCTTCCCGTTTTGTTTTCATATCCTGCGAAAGCAGGGGGGCTTCATTCTGATACGACTTATACATTTGCTCAACAACAGTATAACCGTCGGCAACCTCTTTTTCCCATTGTGCCGAAAGTTTATCGAGCTGCTCCTGTGCGGTTGTAAAAGCCGGTATGTTTTTCCTGATATATTCAGAATCGACAAATGCATATTTCTGACCCAGGGCTATGGCAGTGGTCAGAAAGAATATTCCTATAATAACTATTGATTTTTTCATAATTTGAAATTTAAAATTCTTGTTTAAAATTGTTGACCTATTACAAAATGAAATTGCGATTTATTAGCATCATTTGCGCCTGTCGGAACATCATCGAATCCATAACCCCAGTCGATACCGAGTAATCCGAACATCGGGAGATTAGCCCTGAGCCCGATGCCGGCAGCCCTGTTCATCCTGAAAGGATTATATTCTTTGATATCGCGCCATGCTCTCCCTGCTTCGAGAAAAGCAAGACCATAAATTGTTGCCTGCTGATTGAGGGAGACAGGATACCTGAGCTCCAGAGTGATCTTTGAATAAACATTACCTGCTGAAGCTCCTGTCTCTTCGTCCGTCGGAGTTAATGAACCGTTTGTATAACCCCTCAATGCAATAATTTCCCGTCCATAGAAACTATATCCGGTCATACCATCACCACCCACGTAAAAGTTCTCAAACGGTGAAGGACCGATTTTTTTATTGTAATATCCCAGGTATCCGAATGCAAAACGGGCACTTAGCACTAGTTTATCATTTTTCGAAAGAGGAATATAATTTTCTGATTTGAACACCCATTTGTGGAATTCTATCCATTTATATTTTTCTTCATCCGGCAAACCAGACATATCCTTTCCGCTGATAGCCGTATAAGGCGGAGTTAACTGTAAGGATAATGAGAATGATGATCCGCTTCTTGGGTAAATCAGATTGGGACCCACAGAGAATCTTGTTATCTTTCCTGTAAAGCTCAGCAGGTTCGACTGTCCATTCTCAAAAAGAAACTGGTAATAGTTATAATTATTTAGATTATATCTCTGGTAGCTTGTCTCTCCGTAAATTGAGAAGAAGTCATCAGGCCATTCAACTCTTTTTCCCAATCCCATTGAGGCTCCGTCAATTATCATCGACTGATAGCCATCTTCACCTTTTTTGGTTCCATTTGTCATCAGTGATCTGTAGAGAGAGACAGAAAATGAATTTGGTTTTTTGCCTCCCAGCCAGGGCTCACTGAATGATACATTGTAAGACTGGTAAACGCGTCCGTTCGACTGAGCCCTTATACTTAGTGACTGGCCGTCTCCGGAGGGATATGGCCGCCATTCACTCAGTTTAAAGAAATTGCGCATGGCAAAATTATTGAACCTTACTCCTATTGTACCCACCATCATTCCTGCGCCCCAGCCTCCTGATATTTCAAACTGATCATTAGCTTTCTCTTCAAGCTTATAGAGAAGATCGACCGTACCGGTTGTAATATCTGAAATTGGTGTAGGATTGATCTTCTCAGGGTCAAAATGACCAAGCACACCGAGCTGACGAATTGATCTTAATATGTCCTGTTTGCTGAAGAGATCTCCCGGAAGAGTGTAAAGTTCGCGCCGGGCAATATGTTCATTTGTCCGCGTATTCCCCGCAATAATAACATTATTAATATATGCCTGTTCGCCTTCGTATATTCTGATTTCCAGATCAATTGAATCACCTTCGACCTTAGCCTCAACAGGATTAAGCTGTGAAGAAAGATAACCATAATCAAGGTAAAGATTACTTACAGCATCCTCTGCACCACTGGCTCCTCTAAGCCTGTCAAGAATAAGTGACTGATTGTAAACTGATCCTTTCTCAACATTGAAAACCCTGTCAAGTGTCTCTTTCCGGTAAACACTGTTCCCTACCCATTCAACATTTCTGAGGAAATACTGATTACCTTCATCAACTCTGATGAGGAGTCCGACCCTATCCTCGGAAATCTTATAAAGAGAATCTGAAAGGATCTCAAAATCTTTAAATCCATTATCGTTGTAAAAAGTAATAAGCTTATATTTATCCTCCTCGTACTTATCATTGATATATTTCGACGGCTTAAAGAAATTAAGATTCTTTTTCTTGGTATCCTTCATCTGCCGGCGAAGTTTCTTTTCCTCAAAATACTCATTCCCGACAAAGGTCATTTCACCGATTTTTACTTTTTCGCTTTTATTAACATCGATAGTAATTACAACATTATTGGGTTGCTCAGGATCATCTTTCTGAACAAATTCGACTGTAGTATTCAGGAATCCTTTTTCAACAAAATGATCCCGGATTATTTTTTTCGTATTCTCGATAATATAAGATGTAACCTGAGAACCAACAGGCATATTGATTTTTTCTGAAAGATCCTGAATTTCAGATGTCTTTAAACCGTTATATCTAATGGACGATATCCTTGAGCGCTCCTGAAGGAAAATATCAAGGAATACTGTGTCTGCAGAAAATCTATCGGCAAGGATCTTAACATCTGAAAATAAACCCTGCTGCCATAATCGTTGTGCCGCATTTGTTATTGCATCCCCGGGTATTGTTACCTCCTGACCGATTCTTAACCCTGAAATTCCGATAAGAGCATTCAGATCCAGGTATCTTATTCCTGAGACCGATACCCCTCCGATTACATATTCGTCGGAGTTCGTATAGTCAATTATCTCTTTCCCATCCTGAGCATATACGGAAATACCAATTGTTGCCAAAAATAGCCCTGCTATAACCCTTAGAAGTGTTATTCTCCTCATCATTTCATTATTTTTCCAATATCTGTTCACCCGTCTTCCCAAATCTTCTTTCTCTGTTCTGGAAGTCAATTATAGCATAATAAAAATCTTCCTTACCAAAATCAGGCCAAAGTATATCTGTGAAATATAATTCCGTATAAGCAATCTGCCACAAAAGAAAATTGCTTATTCTCAATTCTCCACTGGTCCTTATTAAAAGGTCCGGATCAGGAATACCGCTGGTGCAAAGACGTTTCTCGAATTCAGCCTCATCAATAGACTCTGTTTCCAGGCTTCCTTCTGCAACCTCAGCCGCAATTTCTTTAACAGCCTCAATAATCTCCCATCTTGAGCTATAACTAAGAGCCACAATAAGATTCAGTCCGGTAGATACTGAAGTGATATTAATAGTTTCAAATAACTTTAATCTAACGTCATCATCCAGTCTGTCAAAATCCCCGACAAAAGTAAGCCTGATATTGTTTTTCAACAGTGTATCTGTTTCATTATTAAGGGATTGAACCATAATTCCCATTAGGGCAGATACTTCATCATCAGGTCTTCTCCAGTTTTCCGTTGAGAAAGCATACAGAGTCATGTACCTTATTCCAATCTCGGCAGCTGCCTCAATAACTTTCCTCACAGATTCGACTCCCTGCTGATGACCAAAAATCCGGTTTTTCCCATGCCGGGAGGCCCATCTTCCATTGCCATCCATAATTATCGCAACATGGACCGGGAGTTTATCTGAAATAATTTTCCTTCTCAACGACATATTCTAACGTTTTCTTTTCCCATCCACGTCGTCATAGGTTGGGCAACCGGTCATTTTATTGAATATCTTAAACGTAAGTGCAATACCAACAAAAGAATACCAGTCGTTATTATGGGTCCATGTACGATCTGATGGATCTACCAAAACATCATTTAGGCCGTCAAAGTTATCATAAAAAGTTTTACGAAATCCATATTCAACCTCCAGACCCATATTTTTATGAATATTTGCTTTGAATCCCACCGAAAAAGGGATTACAGGTTCAAATGCATAAGTGGCATCAATGAATGCAACACCGGCACCAGCGGCAACGTAGGGCGTATAATCCCATAATTTACCCTGAGTAGTATAAGGTAAGAAGTTAAATTCATACTGGACTATCAGCTCTCCTACAAAACCTGAGAAAGATATAGCCCTGTTCTGCTGGAAGCTGTTATTAAAATCAAGGTCATCGGCTCTTATTCCTCCGAAAAACAGATTGGCTCTTAAAGCCTGTCTCGGATTAAAATTATAACGGTAGAATAGTCCGCCTGCAGGGAGCGGAGAATACAGAAGTCTGTTAGGATTTATGTCACCCAGGTAGGATGAAGCTCCTGCAAAAATCCCATAATCAGCACTACGCTGTCCGGCAGCAGTAAAACAAATACTCAGGAATAAGAAGATCCAAGGTAATCTTTTCATTAAAACTGATCCCGCTCATTATCATCTGAGAGATGGCCAGCCATGAGGCCCAGTCTTCAGCTTGTATGTAACAGTAAAGTTCAAAAAATAATAAACGTCATTTGCCTTGGAAAATTGTGAAGTATAGCCGTCAATATAATCAGTAAATGCATATCTGCCTCCAAGTTCCACACCGAAATTAATGTTGGGATTATAAATAAGAGTTGCCCCCACGCCTCCCGGAATTATAAGGGAGAAACCATTAGTTGGCATATCGCGCTCAAGGAGTGCATCATTTGCCTTAACTGTATAGGCAGCACCGCCAACACCGGCAAAACCATAAAAATCGAGCGACCTTAAAAGCTGGGCAAGAGGTCTTCTTCTACCCTTTAAGAACAGATAGCTCATTTCTGCCCTGTTTTTGACAAAATAATATTCTCCTATAAGCGATGGTTCAAAAAGCGATGTCGAAGACTCATATTCTCTTCCTTCATTTGATCCCCTTACATCAGTCGCATTCAAAAGGGCATAACTCATATTCAATCTTAAATTTGCAGTTCGTGTAAGCCTGTATTTGAAGCTGCCCGTAACATCGAATCTGGTTTGCAGATAAGTCATGTCTCGAAATCCCAGGAAATTCTTCGTACGGGAATATCCACCTACATCTCCGAAGAAGAATGATGGTCCGGCTCCCCCTACAGCTTCCCACCTTCTCATTTTCCATAACTGACCTTGTGAATATGGAACTGCAAGGCAAAGAATGAATATTACCAAAATGAACCTTCTCATGATAAGCTTTATTGATTGCTGATACAAATATAATAATCTAAATTTTAGAGCATGTACAATCTCTTACAAAATTAACCATTATTATCGAGTTGAGTATTTTATCATGAATAAACAGGATCAATTGCCAGGAAAAATTTTAATTCCTTCTGTCGATCCCCCACATCAATCTGTTTCTCAATGTGCTGTAAAAGTCTCTCCCCTTCAGCATAACAGTATTCAGAGTTGTATTACTTTTAATTATAGTGATCTCCTCACCAACAGGAAGTCTTCTGTATCTGAAATCACATGTAGCCAGAAATTCATCCGACCTTGCTTCCAGAATCATCTTCAGCCGGCTGTCTCCAGATAGCACGATCGGCCTGATAGTAAGATTGTGGGGCGAAATTGGAGAGATAATAATACTCTCATCTTCAGGGGAAAGAATTGGACCACCCACACTGAGATTATAAGCTGTTGAGCCTGTGGCTGTTGATACGATCAATCCGTCAGCCCAATATGTATTAAGAAATTCGTCGTTAACATAAACATGAATTGTAATCATGCTCATATTTGCCTTCTGAATAGTTATTTCATTCAGAGCAGTTGCTGACTCACCTTCAAATAATCCCGCCGGATGGGAGATTTCAAGCAAAGATCTTTTTATTATTTCAAATTCACCGTCGCATAACAGATCGAGTGAGGCTCCGATCTCCTCATTGGGAATATTTGCCAGGAAACCCATTCTGCCCGTATTGACACCGGCAACCGGTATTCCCAGATCCTTGACCTTAAGAACTGTCTCAAGAAAAGTCCCGTCGCCTCCGACACTCAGAATCATATCGGGAAGGAGTGACAATGAAGATATATTATCAAATGATTCTACTTTTTCTGCAGGGTAATTAGCGTTCCCATTGAATGATTTCTGATATAACTGAATTTTAATTCCCCGTTTGAAAAATTCATCAATAAGTGTTTTGACACCATCCCTGGTTTTAGGATTATTATCCTTACTGAAAATAGCAACTCTCCGCAACATATTCTGTTACATATTAAGATATTTCATCAGAAGGTCAAATCTTTCAGAATAGAAACGGTCGATGGAATCATTGGTTGTAACCCATGTTTTAACATCATAATTATACCTTTCGAAAGTTCTGATAACTGCAAGCAAGTCTGTTGTGTTTACTTTTAAAGTAACCTCCAGTCTCGTTGAGTCTGCCGGAGAAGTGATATACATACTCAGGACTTTTATACTATTGCTTTCAACAATCTGTGCAATCTGTGAAAGAGAATAATCCCTTTCGATCATTTCAAGGACTATGATACCTCCGGGCTGATCCATTGAAGATATACCGGCAATATGCCTTACGAGATCACTTGTCGTAATTAATCCTTTATAATGGTTGTCATCATCAAGAACCGGGACAGCCGACAATTTGAGCCTGGAAGCAAGACCAATAACCTCAAAGAGGTGCTGGTTAGTAGTGACATACGGTTTTAAAAGTGTAAGTTCGTGGTTACCTATCGGCTCCTCAGGCTGATTCATATCATAAATATCAGTATCTGAAATCAGGCCGAGAAAATCCTGATTGTTCACAATTGGTAAATGGGATATCCTGAAAATTTCCATCCAGTTCAACGCTGTCTGTCCGGTATCAGACGTTTTCAGCGACGGAATAATATCAGATATCAGGTCATTTGCAACCATATTTTTTTAATTTTCATCTAAAATAGTAAAAAAAAGGTAGTTCTGTTAATTTTGTATTCGAATACATTACGGAAAACTCATTCATATATTATATGACAAAATTAAGTGTTAATATAAATAAAATTGCAACTCTCCGAAATGCGAGAGGCGGAAATATACCCAATGTACTGAATGCAGCCATTAACTGTCAGCTCTTTGGTGCTGATGGGATAACAGTCCATCCACGCCCCGATGAGAGACATATCAGATACAAAGATGTGCTCGAAATCAGGCCGATAATAAAAACGGAATTTAATATTGAAGGGAATCCTTCCGACAGCTTTATTGACCTTGTTTTATCAGTTAAACCACACCAGGTAACACTCGTACCCGACCGACATGATGCAATTACTTCAAATACAGGCTGGGATACTCAACGGAACAGGACCTTCCTGACTGATGTTGTTTCGACATTTAAAAAAGCTGGTATCAGAACATCTCTGTTTATCGATACGAAAGCTGTTAATATTGAAAATGCAGTTATTACCGGAACTGACAGGATAGAACTCTACACCGAACCATATGCCAGCGGTTTCAACACAAACGCCGCTGAGGCAATAGATCCTTTCGTTAAAGCAGCCATGATAGCAAGAGATGCCGGACTTGGTATTAATGCAGGTCACGATCTGAACCTTGATAACCTGAACTACTTCCATAAAAGCATCCCATGGATTCTGGAAGTATCAATAGGTCATGCACTGATATCAGATGCGCTGTATCTGGGACTTGAAAATGCAATCCAGTTATACAAAAGACAATTGGCCGATTAAAAGTTAAATGAAATTATTCTACAGAAAATATGGCGATGGAGCTCCACTTGTAATACTCCATGGATTATGCGGATCATCTGACAACTGGGTTACAATTGCTAAATGTATAAGCAATAGTTACACAGTCTATCTTCCAGATCTTAGGAACCATGGATTATCGCCTCATAACGATGTTAACGATTACAACTCCCTAAGCTCTGATCTCTGCGAGTTCGCAGGGGAACTGGGACTTGGGAGGTTTTACCTGGCCGGACACAGTATGGGAGGCAAAGCAGCTATCCATTTTACGTTAAAAAATCCGGAAAGGATCTGCGGACTGGTCATAGCAGACATCTCTCCTTTTCTTACAGTAAATTCAGGATCAAAAGAATTTGATCTGGGGCTGTCAATTCTCAGAACTATTCTTGAAACCGATGTATCTGCTGCTATGTCAAGAAACGATATTGATAACCTTTTAGCAGGAAAGTTCCATTCGCAAAAATTCAGAGCATTTATTATGAAAAATCTGAAACGGACACCTGACAACAAATTCGCATGGAAGATTAATGCAGCCGCTCTCCTGAATAATCTTGATAAAATCATGGAGGGATTGCCCAGAACAACTGACGGCATCTCTCAGATTACAGGATTCCCGGTTTTGTTTCTGAAGGGTGAAAATTCAGATTATCTGCCTTCCGGCGACTGGAACGATATACTTAAAATTTTCCCCGCAGCTGAACTCAGAATTGTAAAAAATGCAGGCCATTGGATCCATACAGATAATCCGGAAGCTGTGGAAGAAGCCTTTATAAGCTTGCTTGAAAAATAGATGATGGCTTGCCTTCGGTAGAGTTCCGTGAATCGTAACCGGGGACTCATAAAGCTGTTACCGATTCAATTCTGTCCTCTTGTATTGCGGGCAGGTTCATGAACCGTAAAAGTACCTGTGCGATCGCCAGAACATCCTTCTCGCAATATTTGATTATACGTTTAAGATCTTTTTCTTTATAATAGACCCCTGCAACCATGCTGCCATCAATATCATTTTTAGGTGATTGAATTCCAAGAACCGAAGTAAGCAGTTCAAGAGATGTATAATTTTTATAGTCCCCGAATTTCCACAGATCCATTGTATCCAGGAGTTTTATCTCCCAAGGCTTTTTTCCGGCGTTGTCAAGAATTTCCGGTATTACAAGCCTGTTGATTATCATTCTGCGGGCGATATACGGGAAATCAAATTCCTTACCATTATGAGCACATAACAAGGCCTCTCTGTTCGATTTTGAAAACTTTGATATCATGCCTGAAAAATCATTTAGAAGGGATTTCTCATCGACAGCAAAAAATGATTTTAATCTGAGAGTGAAAGGATTTTTTTCTTTAATGAATCCGACTGAAATGCAGATTATTCTTCCGAATTCAGAATAGATCCCGGCCCTTTCATAAACATCTTCTGCCGTCTGGTCAGGATTTCTGAAAAGTTTCGATTTCTTTTCCCACAGTAACTGCATCGCAGGATCTAAAGAATTAATCGATGATTCCTGAGGAATTGTCTCAATATCAATAAACAATATATCTTCAACCCGGATACTATCAAGCATGGCCTTTGGATTTTTTATTTAAATGTTTTTCTATAATTGAAATAAGTACTTCAATACCTACCTGGTTCTCTCCTCCTCCCGGAATTATTATATCGGCATATCGTTTGGATGGCTCAATGAACTGAAGATGAGAAGGTTTTACCGTATCGTTGTATCTCTCGAGAACTTTAAGCACCGATCTCCCTCTTTCGATTATATCCCTCTGGATTACGCGACCTAGGCGGTCGTCAGCATCTGCATCCACAAATACTTTGATATCAAGTATATCACGCAAACCCTGATCTGCAAGTATCAAAATCCCTTCAACAATAACAACCCTTGCCGGTTTGACTGTAATTGTCTCTTTTGCCCTGAGACAAGTCAGATAGGAATAAATTGGCATCTCAACAGGTTTCCCTTTTTTGAGCTGCCTGAGGTGGTCAATCAGCAGACTGAATTCGAGAGAATCAGGATGGTCAAAATTTATTTTTTGTCTCTCTTCAAGAGGAATTTGTCCATTATCTTTATAATAGGAATCCTGTGGGATCACAATTATTTTTCCATCAGGAAAAGCTTCAAGTAATTTATTTACAACAGTAGTTTTTCCTGAACCGGTTCCACCTGCTATTCCTACAGTCAGCATTTATTCGTAAGTTTGTATTATTAAAATTACAAAATAGTAATTAGTTTTAAAAACAGGCTCGCAATGAGCTAAAAATTGTAATACTCTTAGCTAAATTTCAAATGTCAGAACTCTACCCGCTTAAATTTGAAAGTATCCTGAAGGAGAGAATCTGGGGCGGAAATTCTCTTGTAAACAATTATCATAAGAGGGCTGATGCATCTGTAAAATATGGTGAAAGCTGGGAAATATCTGCAGTGACAAATAACCTTTCCGTTGTCACCAATGGGTTTCTTTCGGGAAACAATATAGAAGAACTTATTGAAGTCTATATGGGTGATATAACAGGCGATGTTGTTTTTGACAAGTTTGGAAATGAATTCCCCCTGCTAATAAAGTTCATTGAAGCCAGAGAAGATCTTTCGATCCAGGTTCATCCCGGAAATATAATTGCAAAAGAGAGGCATAATGCCTATGGGAAAACTGAAATGTGGTATATCCTTGAGAGTGAAAAAGACTCAAAGATATATACAGGTTTTAAAGAACCATGTAATAAGGAGAAATACCTTGCAGCTTTGAATTCAGGTAATCTTGCATCATTATTGAACGTTGAAACCAGCTTTCCTGGTGATGTATTTTTTACTCAATCCGGAAGAATTCACTCAATCGGTGCAGGTAACCTGCTTATTGAAATACAGCAAACTTCTGATATAACATACAGGATCTTCGACTGGAACAGAAAAGGGCATGATGGAGAATCAAGGGAATTGCATACCGATCTAGCACTTGATACAATTGACTTCAATGCAGCGGGGAAAAATAAGATCGTGAAGAATCTTACAATGAACAAAACAGAAAATCTTGTTGATTGTGAATTTTTCATTACTAATGAGATCAGCTTTAATGAGCGGATCCGTAAGGATTATACCCTTATTGATTCTTTTGTTATATATATATGTACCGAAGGAGAATTCCTGATCCGTTGGGATGGCAACTCAGAACCTGTGCTGAAAGGCGAAACAATCCTGCTGCCGGCAATGATAAAAGAGATAATCCTCGAACCTTCACCTGTGGCCAGGATTCTTGAGATCTTCATAAATGAAGACATGAAGCAATTTAAATCACATAAAAAGATATCATGAAAACATTTACAATTTCATTCGCAATTATCCTGACACTGATCTTAACAGGGTGCACAGGAAAGGTATCTTCCAAAAAAGGAGATGCCAGGACTGAAAATGATACTGTCCAGGTTCCTGACACGGGTTATACAGGCATTAAGCAATATATGAGCGGACAAAACCTTGTCAAGGAAGTAACCTTTAAAAATGGGGTACGGCAGGGATTGATGAAATCATTTTACCAGGGAGGGCAGCTGTATCAGACATTCTGGTATGAAAACGGAGTAAGAGAGGATTCAGGGAGATATTATTACGTTGAAGGTCAGCTCTTCAGAACAACGCCTTACAAACATGATACTATCGACGGGATCCAGATACAATATTACAGAACGGGAGAGGTCAAAGCCAGAATAGGCTTCAGTAAAGGATTACGAACTCCCTATCTGGAGGAATATTCACGTGACGGAAAACTTGTAAAAGGTTATCCCGAAATTGTTGTCAGGGTAACCGATGAGTACACTTCAAGAGGCCAGTACAGGATCGGACTTGAATTATCGGATAATAAAACAAAGTTTGATTTTTACCGGGGGGAGTTTATCGAAAACCGTTTTGATACAGCAGTGTGTAAACCAGTGAAGATTATCAACGGCAAGGGAAGCCTTGATCTAAAGAAATCCGGATCAGCCGGTCAGAATTATGTCGGAGTGATTGCTTCAATCTTAACTCCCTTCGGAAACAGGAACCTTGTATATAAAAAGATCGATCTGCCTTATAATGATCTGAAATAGACGGGGATATGATAATCCGTTCAGCATCCTTTGTTAAAAGCAGTGTTACTCCTGAGCAGTGTCCTGTATCATCCTTCCCTGAATTTGGATTTATAGGACGATCAAATGTGGGGAAATCATCACTTATAAATATGCTGACAGGATGGTCGAAGCTGGCAAAAATTTCAGGCGAACCCGGTAAAACGAGAACAATAAATCATTTCCTGATCAACGCAAACTGGTATCTTGTAGATCTGCCCGGTTATGGTTATGCAAAGGTGCCTGTGAAGCTCAGGGAAAAATGGACGGAAAATGTAAGGGATTATATACTGACCCGGGAAACCCTGCAATGCCTTTTCGTTCTGATTGACTCCAGACACCAGCCACAAAAATCGGATCTGGACTTTATGGAGTTCCTTGGTATTAACAATGTGCCTTTCGCCAGGGTATTCACCAAAAGCGATAAGATCAGCAAATCAGCTCTTAAGAAATCGAAACATATATATGATAATGAGATGCTTAAGATTTGGGAAACTCTACCTGTTACATTTATCTCCTCAACAATAAACAAAACAGGAAGGGAAGAAATTCTAAGCTTCATTGAAGAAACTATTAACAATTTATCAAATCAGGTTTGATATTTTCAGGAATAGTTAATTTTGTAGGCACAATCATGATCATAACGAGAGGGCCAGATTAATGTACGGAAAAGCACCGATGAAACTCTTTTCCTGCAGATCATCAAAGAGTCTTGCAGAAAAGATCGCCCAGGAGCTGGGGATTGAGCTTGGCAAGAGCTCAGTCACTTCTTTTAGTGACGGGGAATTTCAACCCTGTTTTGACGAATCCGTAAGAGGCAATATGGTTTTTATTGTCCAGTCGACAAATCCTCCTGCCGATAACCTGTTTGAGCTTCTCCTTATGATAGATGCTGCAAAAAGAGCTTCTGCTTACAAGGTAATAGCTGTCATCCCTTATTATGGTTTTGCACGTCAGGACAGGAAGGATCGCCCGCGGGTCTCAATAGGATCTAAACTTTCAGCTGATCTTCTCAGTACTGCAGGTGTGGACAGGGTAATTACAATGGACCTTCATGCTGACCAGATCCAGGGCTTCTTTAACGTTCCTGTTGACCATCTCTTCGGCTCAGCAATTTTTGCACCTTATATTGAAAACCTGAAACTTGCTAATCTGACTGTCTCTGCTCCTGATATGGGCGGATCAAAAAGAGCAAACGCCTATTCACGTCATCTCCAGGCTGAAATGGTGCTATGCTATAAACTCCGTAAAAAACCGAATGTGATCGAGGAAATGTCGGTGATCGGAGAAGTTGAAGGGAAGAATGTTGTTATAATTGACGATATGGTTGATACCGCAGGAACCCTTGTACTGGCAGCAGACATGATGAAGGATAAGGGTGCTAAAAGTATCAGGGCTTTTGCCACTCACCCGATCCTTTCCGGAAATGCTGTCGAAAGAATTAATAATTCCGCACTTGAAGAACTGGTTGTTACTGATTCAGTTCCATTCACAAACCATTCAGTCAAAATAAAAGTGCTTTCAATAGCCGATATCTTTGCGAAGACCATTCAGGCTGTAACCACAAACAGTTCAATAAGCACAAATTTTGTATTCTGATTCCTTTGTAATATATTTGCAGTCCATTTTTTTACAGATGTCTAACGTGTAATGGGAAGCTATCCTGAGGATAACTTTTAGTAGCACAATAACTTTATTAACAATGAAGACAATTGAAATCAAAGGATCGTTTAGAAAAGATTTAGGAAAGAAAAGCGCTAAACTGATCAGAAAAACCGGTAATGTACCTTGTGTTATCTACGGAAAGGAAAAGAATATTCACTTCTATGCTCACGAGAACACCTTTAAGAATCTTGTTTATACTCATGAAGCTCACCTCGTGAAATTGAATATTGAAGATCAGGAATATAATACTGTTCTGCAGGATATGCAGTTTCACCCTGTTACTGATAGAATATTACATGCCGATTTCGTTCAGATTTTTGACAACAAACCAGTTATTATTAATATTCCTGTGACAGTTATCGGTGATTCTGCCGGAGTTAAAGCCGGAGGTAAACTAAGTGTTAAGAAAAGGCATCTTAAAGTAAAAGGACTCGCTGAAAATCTTCCTGAAAATGTGACAGTCGATGTTACTGACCTTAATATACATCATTCAATAAAAGTTGGCGATCTTGCATTCGACAAAATAGAATTACTTGATCCAAAAATTACCACAATTGTTACAGTCTCAACTTCGAGAGTTGCTCTGAAGACTGAGGAAGAAGAAGCAGCCGAAGCTGCTGCTGCAGCAGTCATTGCAGAAGGAGCTGAACCAACCGCTGAGCCTTCCGCTGAATCAAAGGACAAGGATAAAGGGAAAGGTAAGGGGAAAGATTCAGGGAAAGATTCAGAGAAAGAAAAAGATAAGAAATCTTAATTACCCAACTAAATATCAGGCACAATGAAATATCTGATAGTTGGCCTGGGAAATATCGGCGACGAGTACTCTGACACGCGTCATAATATCGGATTTACTGTAATAGATGCTTTTGCATCAGCATCTGATGTTTCTTTTACTGATAAGCGTTACGGTTCTGTCTGTAGTATAAAATACAAAGGCAGAGAAATTATTCTGCTCAAACCTTCAACCTTCGTAAATCTAAGCGGAAATGCAGTAATGTACTGGATGAACAGGGAAAAGATCCAGGTTGAAAATCTTCTTGTCATAGTCGATGATTTAGCTCTCCCCCTCGGAAGCATCCGGATGAGACCAAAAGGGAACAACGGAGGGCATAACGGCCTTGCACATATAAGTTCAGTTCTCGCAACAAATGATTATGCGAGGATCAGAGTAGGGATAGGTAACCAGTTTAACAAAGGATCACAGGTAAAATATGTTCTTGGCAGATGGGATGACCAGGAGAAAAAGTTTCTCAGCGAAAGAATTTCTATTGTAATAGAAATGATAAAATCATTCTGCACCGCCGGAATCGAACTTACCATGACATCTTTCAATAAAGCAGGGAAAATACCTCCCACTGTAAATAACAAAAACCCAGCATCAAAAGAGCCCTCCTGATCAACTTATAACCGGGAAAATGACCGATAACAAGCCTGTCAGAATAGATAAATTTCTCTGGGCCGTCAGGATCTATAAGACTAGAGGTCAGGCCATAAGCGCCTGCAAAATAGGAAGGATTCTGATTGGGGGTATAAATGCAAAGCCTTCCAGAATAATTGAAAGAAATGAAATCCTTACAGTAAGAAAACCACCTGTAACCTATACTTACAAGGTGATAACTCCTCTGGGAACAAGGGTTTCAGCGAAACTTGTTCCGGATTACATGATTGATCTTACTCCGGAATCTGAAAAAATCAAGGTTATAATCAACCGGACTGATACCTCCGGTTTCAGGAAAAAAGGGAGCGGACGTCCAACAAAAAAAGAGAGAAGGATCATTGACAGATTGCACAACGGATATGACGACCCTTTAGAGGGTGGTATAAAGACTTAAAAATCTCTGCAACAGTGCTGAAAAAAACCTTTGTTTTTATACAATAATCCCATTTTTTTTAAATTGCATCAATCCGCAGTTCATAATTTACAAAAGCGGAAAATGACTTTTGCCGGGATGGGTAAGGATAACGTTGAGAAGTATTCAAGGGGTTATATTTTAATCAGGGAAATATTTGGCTTCTGGCACAATAATGTATTTTACAGGAAAGTAATTGTGCTTGGCCGTGCTGACTTAAATTTTAATGATCATCTGATCTTTGCCCCGAACCATCAGAATGCACTTATGGATGCGCTTGCTGTCGTTTTCAGCCTGAAAAGACAACCTGTCTTCCTGACGCGCGCAGATGTCTTTAAGAATAAAATAATCGGAGCCATTCTTTATTACCTCAAAATGCTGCCTGTATACAGGATAAGGGATGGGTACAGTACATTAAAAGGCAATGATGAGATTTTCGACAAAACAATTAAGGTTATCCGGAACAGGAATGGCCTTGTTATCCTCCCTGAGGGGAACCATGAAGGTTTCAGAAGATTACGCCAGCTTAAAAAAGGTATCTGCAGGGTAGCATTCCAGGCCGACGAAGCCTCAGATTTCAAACTTAAAATTAAGATCATCCCTGTAGGCCTTGAATTCAGCCACTATACCAGGTACAGGCAGGTGCTGACTGTCGTATACGGAAAACCGATCGAGGTTTCACAATTCCATGATCTTTACATGAAGAATCCGGAAATAGCTCTTAATGAGCTTAGGAAAGCACTGTCAGCCGAAATGAAGAAAATCATGGTCCATATTGATTCAGTTGAAGATTATGAAGCGATTGATGAATTAAGAAGCCTCATTAATGGACGGTACAGTGATGATATACGGTTCCCTAAACTATTCAGGGACAGGATATTGATTGAAAATCTAAACAAACTTAAAGAAAGCAATTCACAACTCTACAGAAAAATATGTTCCCTTAGTCTCGAGGTAAAACAAAAAGCAAAAGAACTAAAAACGGACTACAGACTGCTGGCAAAAAGGAAACATTCATTAGGGTGGCTTATAATCGGGCTTCTGGGATTGATCGGTACGCTTCCGGTTTTTATTTACGGAAACATTTTCAATCTTACATTTCTTTCAATACCAAACCTGCAGGTACGTAAAATTAAGGACGTTCAATTCCATGGATCTGTTAAATATGGGATATCACTTGTTATAGCCTTAATCCTGACACCAGTATTTCTGATAATGTCGTTAATTTTTATCTCGCCCTGGTGGATTGCTCTTCTTGTATTTCTTACAATACCCCTTTCCGGCCTCTTTGCATGGAATTATTATCTTGTACTCAAGAGGATAATTGGAGGCTTTCGTATTAAAAATTATATATGGAGCAACAATAAGGAGTACTTAAAACTTAAGAAAAATCACGATGAGCTGGTAAGTATTGCAGCAAATCTGTAATTATGAGGAGAGACCAATTATTCTCAGGGAAAACTGCCTGGATTACCGGAGCATCTTCAGGAATTGGAGAAGCACTCGTATATGAATTTGCAAATAAAGGTGCAACAGTTATAATATCTTCAAACGACAGCCAGGGTCTTGAAAAAGTGAAGGCCGCATGTAATTCAGCATCCGGGAAAATCATTTGTGCACCTTTCGACCTTTCTGATACTTCTGGAATAGATACTCTGGTTGAAGACCAATTAAAAACCGCGGGCAGGATTGATTATCTGCTCAATATAGGAGGTGTAAGCCAACGTGCCAGAATAGAGGAAACGCCATTGTGGCTTGACAGGAAGATCTTTGAAATAAACTATTTCGGAACCATAGCTTTAACAAAAGCAGTACTCCCTTATATGGTAAAGCAAAGATCCGGACATATTATTGCAACCAGCAGTATATCAGGAAGATTTGGATTCCCCCTCCGTTCTGCCTATTCCGCCTCAAAACAGGCTTTGCACGGATTCTTCGAAACACTTTTTCTTGAAAATAAGAAAAACAATATACGGATATCCATACTAATCCCCGGAAGAGTAAGGACCAACATTTCATATCATGCCTTAAACTCTGAAGGGAATGAGCATGGTAAGATGGATGAAGGTCTGGCAAGAGGAATAACTCCCGGGAAAGCAGCTAAAATAATTATCCGAGGAATAAAAAGAAATAAAAAAGAGATCCTTATTGGAAAAGGAGAATTGACAATGTTGTACATAAGAAGAATATGTCCGTGGCTTTTCTTCAGAATAGCGGACAAAGTGAAATCAGCATAATCCTGGTTAAGATGAAAAAGGAATTCAAAATCTGCGGGATTCAGCAGATAGGGATCGGTGTAAAAAATCTCAGGGAAGCCTGGAAATTGTATATTGATGAATTCGGAATGGATTGCAGGATCTTTGAGGATGAATCGGAGGCAAAACTTATGCTCCCCTATACCGGAGGTAAACCACAGAGCAGGCATGCTGTTCTGGCATTAAACCTTCAGAGCGGCGGGGGATTTGAGGTTTGGCAGTACAAGGGGAGAGAACCCGTTGAGATAAGCGAAGAAATCAGACTGGGGGATATCGGCATCCTTGTATGTAAAATTAAAGTTAAAGCCATCAGCTCTGCTTATACCTTCTTTCAAAAAAACAAGCTCTCTATTCTTGGTGAACCTACAGCAGATCCTTCTGGAAAAAAGAGTTTCTTTCTGAAAGATCCTTATAATAATATTTTCCAGATCGTCGAAGATGACAAATGGTTCATGAACGAGAAAAAAGTGTCTGGAGGATCGTTTGGTGCTGTCATCGGAGTTACCGATATCGACAAGGCAAAAGTAGTCTATTCAGATATCATTGGTTATGATGAGGTTGTGTTTGATTCAAGCGGGGTATTTCCCGACCTGGCCTGTCTGCCCGGGGGCAACAACAGATTCCGGCGGGTTCTTCTGAAACCTTCAGAACCATTTACCGGTGCATTCAGCAGGGTATTCGGTCAGAGTATGATTGAGCTTATATGTCCTGTGGGGAAACCGGGAAAGAAAATATATGAAGGACGATTCTGGGGTGATCCTGGTTTCATACATCTCTGCTTTGATATTCGCGGTATGGATGAACTGAGAAGTTACTGTGAAAACAAAGGATTTAAATTTGTTGTCGACAGTAAACTGAGCCACGAAGGCAACAGTTTCGATATGGGAGAAGCTGCCGGCCATTTTTCATATATTGAGGATTCTGACGGAACTTTGATTGAGTTTGTTGAGCCCCATAAACTGCCAATTCTTAAAAAAATAGGATGGTATCTCGATCTGCGGAAAAGGGGACCGGATCCGCTACCGGATTGGATAGTGAAAACACTCAGGTTCTCAAGGGTTAAAATCTGAAGTTTATTTCCCGGCTATCTTCTCAACTTCGCGGAATACCCTCATAATATTGCCGCTCCATATCTTTTCAATATCCAGTTTTGAATATCCGCGTCTCAATAATTCCAGGGTTATGTTTTTTATTTCTGCAACCGATCTGCTGCCATCAACACCGCCACCACCATCAAAATCAGTTCCAATTCCCACGTAATCAATCCCTATTACCTGAACTACATGATCAATATGATCCACTACATCTGACACATTAGCCAGTTTTTTGAATTTCTTCTGGATCTCTCCTCTTTCAGCGAGATATAATTTTTTCTTTCCCTCTGACAGATTTTGAATTTCACCATATTTATTCTTAAGCTCTTCCAGCTTAGATTCAAGCACAGGATCAGGTTCAGGAGTTTTTATGTATCTGCTCAATATGCAGATCTGAATTACTCCACCATTTGATTTCAAAGCCTGGAGCATATCATCATTGAGGTTCCTGGGACTTGAACACAGGGCTCTGCAGGAGGAATGTGAGGCAATTACAGGCGCAATGGTTTCATCAAGGACATCATAGAATGATTTATCCGACATATGGGAGACATCTATCATCATGCCAAGACGGTTCATCTCTTTTATGACCTCAGCTCCGAAAGGTGAAATACCATCGTTCTCAGGGCCTTTCGGATCAGATGAAGAATCGCATATGTCATTATTTCCAGAATGACAAAGTGTAATATACCGTGCTCCCATATCGTAGAACCCTTTAATCCTCGATAAGCTCTTACCTAATACATAGCCATTTTCAATTCCAATAAAAATCGCTAATTTATCGTCCTTCTTAATCCTGTAAGCATCATCGGGAGTTAAAGCCAGTTGCGCTATTGAAGAGTTTCTCTCAATGTTCTTATAAATAGTATCAATAATTCTGACAGCTTCCTTAAACACATCATCATAAGTTGAGTCATTCCGGGGACCCTGGCCTAAAAACACAGCAAAGAATTCTGCATCCAGCCCGCCTTCAACCATTCTTGGAAAGTCCACACATCCTGATTCATTCTTCTCACCAAGGTTAAAATCGGATCCCATCAGATTCAGAGGAGTATCACAGTGTGTATCAACTGAAAGTATATCTTTATGGATCCTGTTGGTCCTTTTTGCCAATTGGTTATCGGTATCAGTGCAACCCGACATAAAAAAGAGAGCAACAGAAGCAGCAATATATACCTTCATCCTTAACTTAATTTGAATGATTGCAAGTTAATAATTTTGCATACCACGATTCAAAAGGCAGAAGTATTTAACTTTAATTAACACTATATTAAGTTCTTCCGTGATATTCTCTCATGCCTGATCACTTTGAAGAAAAATTCCCGGGTACAGAATCCAGCCAGGGCATCACCGACTTTAGCCCACCATAATATGTATCTATTGTCGGCAAATAAGGGTTGGTGTAAAATTTTGCTGTTAGTTCCTTTGAAAGCGGTTTCCCATAAAATACCATATTGGAGAACTCAACAAGATTCTTCAGGATACAAGAGTAATAAAAAAAGTGAATATTAAGGTCCCGGGTTAAAACTTACAGATTTATTATGGCAGAAAAAAGCCCCCGTCCGCCGGTTGGCGGACTGGGGCAGCCATGAAAAGAATGGAAAAATTTGCTTTTGGACAGTAAAAGCTTCTTTAAAGTTTTACAACTTTATATACGTTACTAAGTTTACCTTCAGTCAGTCTGATAAAATAAATACCCCCCGGAATATCCTTAAGATCAATCTGTTTTTCAACCATTGACGGCTCAATAAAATCTGTTTTCACAAGTTGTCCCTGTGCGTTCAGAAGCAATACCCGGATCTCACTTTCAACAGGTTCGTTAAAAGTAATAGTTGCAATATCACTTGCCGGATTGGGGAAAATAGTAATCCTTACATGAGTTTCCAGATTTTCCTCAAGAGGTGTAACAACAAGCTGCTGCTGAAATCCCTGGGTAAGAATCGAATTTGAGGAAGAGAATGTCGGAACAATCGTTTCACCTAACGTCCAGCTGATTGTAACACCCCTGGCAGAATTGTATCCGCCTGCACTCGTAACCACATCCTGGTTAGCAACCTGCGCGGAAGCCGGATAAGCAAAGAGAATTGTTACTAAAATAAAAATATACCTCCCCATTTCTAACGGATTACTCCTGATCGATATGATACTTTTTGTAAAAATATACTATTTTTTAACAAAAAACAATGATATTTAGGCCATTTTCACCAGTACCATGAAAAATTAGACGAACTGCTTTTTTCATGTTTCCAACAGGTTTATGGGTACGACATTGAAATTTGTTTTTGAATTCTATATTACTTCTGGTTCTGTCTGGAAAAGAAATAATAATGCTCACTTCAATGATATCATGCAACCCTTAAAAATAACAATTGTCTTTAATAAGAGTATTTGAGCAAGGTGGATTATCAGGATGTTAAGATACAGGCTCCTTTAATAGAGGGATGCTTAAAGGGAAACAGAAAGTCCCAGTTCGTATTGTACAGGCAATACTCAAAAGCTATGTATAACCTGGCATACAGGATGATGAATAACAGGGAAGATGCGGAAGATATGCTGCAGGAGACATTTATTGATTGCTTCAGAAATATCAGTTCATTCAGGTACGAATCAACCTTCGGAGCCTGGCTAAAAAGCATCCTTATAAACAGGTGTCTTAACCAGCTTAGAAAGAAGAAGATAGATTTTGTATTATGCGAGACTTTTCCAAAAGATCTGTCAGAAGATAAATCTGAAATTATATATGACACTTCAAAAGTGTTTAAAGCAATAGAACAGCTGCCAGATGGTTACAGAATTATTCTGACACTGTACCTGCTTGAAGGTTACGATCATACGGAAATAGCACAGATCCTTGGGATTACTGAATCGACTTCAAAATCACAATATTCACGTGCAAAAGATAAACTAAGAGGAATCGTATCAAAAGATCAATGTTATGGATGAATTTGAAGAGCATATAAGAAAAAACAGACAAGATCTGGACAAATACATACCTTCTCCTGAAATCTGGGAAAGCATTGATAAAGATCTGCATAGAAACAGATCTCATGCTTTCAGATGGGTGTCAGCTGCTGCAATCATAATTGTAGTCTTTACTACTGCTGCCCTTTTTTATGTCGGGGAAAACCGGAAAAATTATCTGCACAACAAAAGAGCCGTTGATGCACTGTTTTTAGAAACCGATCTCAAACTGAAAGAGACTGAGATTTACTATAATAACCTCATAAATGACCTGTACAGCCAGACAACAATTTTCCTTACAGGTAATCCTGATGTCCGGGAAGAACTGAACAATGATCTGTCACAACTTGACAGCATATATGCAGATATAAAAGAGGACCTGAAAGATAATGTTGCTAATCAGGAAGTAATTGAGGCTCTGATAAATAATTACAGAATAAGAATAGATATACTTGAAAATATGCTTTCCATACTAAAACAAAATTCTGGTATTTCCCAAAATAACAACCGCCATGTATTATAGACTTATTACAATTATTCTGATATGTATATTATCTGTACAAGCGATAACCGGTCAGTCTTTTTCCGAGAAGAAGAATTATAAAAAGGCCATGCGGATAAACAGAGAAACCCATCTTGAACTTGACAATAAATATGGGAATATACATGTAACTCAGTGGGAAAAAGATTCTGTATCGGTAACAGCAGAAATTGAAGCCACTGCATCAAGTCTGCAGAAACTCCGCAAAATGTTTGACGGGATTGAGGTTAATATCTCTGAAGATGACAACCTTGTTAAAGTGGAGACAGAGTTCAACGAAAATATAAATGATCTCCTTGAGACAATAAAAGGATTGACTGAAAAGCTGATACCCTATGAATCAAGAGTCCAGATCAATTATGTTATCCATGCACCTGACTACATCGACACAAGGATCACAAACAAATACGGTGATGTATATATTGAAAATATCACGGGCAAGTTTTCGCTTGACCTCGCAAACGGATCATTTAAAGCTAATTCCCTAAGTGAGTCTAATGATCTGAGGCTTGTATTCTGCAACGCAACAATAAATAGTATAATTCGCAGCGATATCAATGCTTCTTTCTCCGAAATAGCGATAGATGAGTCACAGGATCTGGAAATAAGTTCTATCTCCTCAAGATTTGATATTAAGAAGGCCGGTAATATTAAAATTGAATCAAGGAGGGATAAATTCTATATCGGTACAGTAAATTCAATGACCGGAAAGTCATACTTTACTGACTTCCGGATAGATAATCTGACACAAGAGATCGATCTCGAAACTAAATATGGTAATCTTGATGCCAATCGTATTGAAAAAAATGTACAGCGGATATCAATTAATTCAAATTATACTGATATCGACCTGACTTTCGATCCTGCTATTTCTTACAATCTGGATATCAGGCATTTAAATAGTTTCGTCGTTCTTCCTGAAAAGAACTCCAATATAGAAAAGAAAGTCACGAACGAAGACAAAAATGAGTATCTGATCGTTGGTTCCGTCGGACGGGATCCGGGAAACTTAAAGGTGACAATCAATGCCACCAGAGGTAATATCTATTTAAAGTAAATTAAGCGTAGTAACGTTGCGGTTTTTTTGTACCCCTGTAACAATTTCAATTGTCATTAAATAATCTTACGCCTTCATCGAGCCAGATTTTATACTCTTCAATATTAAAATTTGTCGGCATCGGATTATTCAGAGGATTCCCTTCATGATCAGCAATTACATAAAGAGGAAGTGCATTTGTATTGAATTTTGATATCTCAAGATCTTCATTTTGTTTTCCGATGGTTTTCTTCTTCTTACCATCCACTGCCGACACTATCCATTCATTTTCAGGTAGTTGCGTTCTGTCATCCACATACAGGGAGATGATAACAAAATTGTTCCGCAGTCTTCGAAGTATGTCCGGATCGGACCATACTCTTGCTTCCATAAGTTTACAGTTGGCACATGCATGTCCTTTGAAATCGATTAGTACAGGCTTCCTCTTTTCTTTTGCACACTCAAGACCCTGTTCATAATCAAAGTAACCGGTCAGGCCCAATGGCATCTCAAATTTATCACCATACTTTGGTTCAGAACACTGAGAGCTCAGGCTGACAGAAGAAAAGGTCAGAGAAGAACTATTGCTTTCTCCCGGAGCTGTCTCTTTTTTGCTGAACCACGATGATTCAGCTGATGGAAGAATAGAAGAGAGTCCTTTAAGCGGAGCTCCGAAAAGCCCCGGTATCATATAGACAACAAATGTAAATACGACAATTATAAGGAACAATCTGAATGTACCTATATGGCTCAAATCACTGTCGTGGGCAAATTTTATTTTACCCATCAGATAAAGACCAAGAAGGGAAAACAGAACGATCCATATAGAAAGGAACAGGTCTCTCGATAAAAGCTTCAGTGAATAAACGCTGTCGACGGTTTCAAGAAATTTCAAACTGAAGGCAAGCATGATAAATCCCAGCACTATTTTTATTGAATTGAGCCACCCGCCTGATCGTGGGATCTTGTTTAAGACAGATGGGAAAAGTGCGAATAAAGTAAATGGCAGAGCAAAGGCGAGTCCGAAACCAAACATCCCCACTGTCGGTTTTAAAACATCTCCGCCTGCTGCTTCAACAAGAAGAGCGCCGACTATCGGACCCGTACAGGAAAATGAGACTATTACTGTTGTCAGTCCCAGAAAAAAAGCTGCCAGCCATCCCCCCTTGTCAACATTCTTATCACTGCCGTTTACCCATTTGCCTGGAAGTACTATTTCAAAAGCTCCGAAGAATGATAATGCAAAAATGACGAATAATGCAAAGAAAAGAATATTGGGGATCCAATGTGTGCTGAGTGCATTTGCAAATCCTGCCCCGGCACTTGTTAACGAGACAATAATCCCAAGTGATGAATAGATCAGTATTATGGATATTCCGAATATGATTGCATTCAGAATCGACTTGCGCTTATTTCCCGGTTCCCGCGAGAAAAAAGCTACTGTCATGGGTATCATCGGGAAAACACAAGGAGTCAGTATCCCTGCAAATCCGGCAAGCAACGAAAGCAGGAAGAACCCAATCAATCCTTTCTTGGGCTGGTCTGTATATGAATTTTTAGTTGTGGTCAACACCTCCTTTGTTGCAGATTCAGAGATCTTTATTTCAAATTCAACATCTATTGGAGGAGAGCATGTAACATTGTTACAGGCCATGAAATTTACTTCACCTTTTACAGTAAAAGATGAAGATCGGGACGTAATATTCTGTCTGAATTCAGCTCTGTCGCTGAATGATTTAATTTTGAATCCAAATGCTTCATCGAATTTCTCTTCGGGTGATGTAACTTCATACAGTTTACCTTTCAATGAAAAGGTTTCTGAAGAATCAATCTTTACTGTTGTCGGAATAGGACCTCCTTCAGGAATATCCGTTGAATAAATATGAGATCCTTTATCAATGATAGCTGTAAATATGAGTTCATACAGATTTTCTCCTTTCTTTTCATAATCGAATTCCCATGATACAGGATCGAATATCTGACCCCGGAGACTAACTGAAAGAAGAATAAAAATAATTGTGAAGAGACTTCTATTACGCATTATTCCTGATATTTTTCATCACAAAAATAATAAATCATAGCACAAAATCAGAGAGATAATGTTCAAAATCAGTTTTTTAAGCGAAGGGGTTTTTTATGTCAGGTCTATTTCATTGTCAAACCTGTCAAAAAAATGGTATTCCAGCATATGGTATGCTGTAACTGGTTGTATTTTAATAATTATTTTGTATTTGAAATTCCATTTCCTGAAAATTGGCAGGATTCCTTTCCTCAGATAGGATGCGACAAAAGGATGGACATTCAGGATAAGTTTTCTTGTTTTGATTTTCCCGACTATAAAAGCCAGAGTACTTTCCAGTTCATCAGTAAAAAGTACTGTCGGTTTTGCTTCCCCTGAACCCTGGCATACAGGGCATTTTTCATTTGTAACAATATTCATTTCAGGCCTTACCCTTTGCCTGGTTATCTGCATCAACCCGAATTTTGAAAGTGGCAAAATATTATGCTTGGTTCTGTCATTTGCCATCAGATCGCGGACCTTATCAAACAATATCTGCTTATTTTCAGCGGATTGCATATCGATAAAATCAATTACAATAATTCCGCCCATATCTCTCAGCCGCAGTTGCCTGGCAATTTCAGCGGCAGCTTCCATATTCACCTCCAGTGCGTTTGACTCCTGGTCGTTGCCTGTGCGTGAACGGTTTCCGCTATTTACATCTATTACATGAAGTGCTTCGGTGTGATCAATTATGAGGTAAGCTCCATGCTTAAAAGATACCGTTTTCCCAAAGAGAGCTTTGATCTGCTTGTTGATTCCAAAATGATCGAAGATAGGAATGGTACCTTTATATAACTTGACTATTTTCGATTTCTCCGGGGCTATCTCTTTGATATAATTGCGGATATCATCCGCCATTGCAGGATCGTTAATATAAATGCTGTTAAATGTCACATTCAGCATGTCGCGCAGGATAGTGGTTGTCCTGTTCAACTCACCAATAAGGAGCCTGGGTGTTTTGATCTCTTTTTTTACTGTAGAGAAAGCAGACTCCCACTTTCTTATCAGATCCCTTAACTCAGCATCGAGAACTGCAACTTTTTTACCTTCAGCGGCAGTTCTGACAATTATACCGTAGTTTCTTGGTTTAATACTTTGGAGAAGTGTTTTAAGACGATTCTTTTCCTCTGTATTTTCAATCTTTGAGGAGATTGATATCTTATCGGAATGAGGGATAAGTACAAGATTCCTGCCGGCAAGTGATATCTCTGATGCCAGCCGGGGTCCTTTTGTTGAAATAGGTTCTTTTGTTACCTGTACAATAACCGTCTGTCCCTGTGTAAGTACATCATTTATCTTGCCATCCTTATCAATATCAGGGTCAGGCTTGAATTTATGGACAGGGATTGCTCTCCCCTGCCGTTGAAGGGCAGATACATAATAATTGTGGAGAGTCCTGAACTGTGCGCCAAGGTCGAGGTAATGCAGGAATGCATCACGTTCGTAACCAACATTTACAAATGCAGCATTCAGCCCGGGCATTATTTTCTTTACCTTACCCAGATAAATATCCCCGACCGAAAACTTAATATTACGCTTCTCCTTGTTTAGCTCGATTAACTGCTTGTCTTCCAACAATGCTAAAGAAACCTCGGAATCACTTACATCAATAATCAGGTCCTTATTTGCCACTTCGTATATTAATCAGAGTTAATATATCACCAACCATTTCCGACATCCATATACAACAAACCTAAAGATCATCGGACCTTTAGGTTGTGTATGTTCAGTTAAGACCACCCAACGATCTGTTACTTCTTCTTATGTCTGTTCTTCCGCAAACGTTTCTTACGTTTGTGGGTGGCCATTTTATGTCTTTTCCTTTTTTTCCCGCTTGGCATATAGGATTACTTCTTAGCGTGTGATTTAACTTTATTTATGAATGATTTTGCTGGTTTGAAGGCTGGAATATTATGCGCCGGAATAATAATAGTAGTGTTCTTTGATATATTCCTTGCAGTTTTCTTTGCTCTTTTCTTAACAATGAAGCTTCCGAAACCCCTTAGATAAACATTATTACCAGTTACCATCGAATGTTTTATAGTTTCCATTAAGGCTTCTACTGTTTTCTGTACAGTTACCTTTTCAATACCAGTGCTCTTGGCAATTTCATTAACAATGTCTGCTTTAGTCATTTTACTTGAGGTTTAAAATTCAACAAATTATTTTGAGTATACTTTTTGTCAACCCTGCAAATATAGAAATATTATTTATTTAAATCGAAACACTTACATAATAATTTTTTTTATAATAATTTATTATTGACTTAATTACAATGAAATAGACAAATGCCCGACCATTATTCTTAACTTAAAAGTAATCCGCTGAAATCCGAACATCTCAATTCATAAAATATTGATAATGTGCATTTTTACCTTTTAACCCTCGAATAATTGTATAAAGCGGTTTTTTTCTTACCTTTACATTCCCGTTTTGCTTATAACCGATAATTACATAACTACATGTCAATCAATAAAGTTATACTTGTCGGCAATGTCGGAAAAGATCCGGTTGTCAGATATTTTGAAAAGGGTGTTGCAAAAGCGACATTCCCTCTTGCTACAAGCGAAACCTATACAAATCAGCAGGGTGAGACAATTACTACCACCGAATGGCATAATATCGTTCTCTGGCGCTCACTTGCCGAAATTGCTGAAAAAACAGTCAAAAAGGGGACTCAGATTTATCTTGTAGGGAAAATTAAAACACGTTCATATGTGGACAAAGACGGCAATAATAAATATATCACCGAGATACTGGCTGATGCAATGATGGTCCTCGAAAAGAAACATACACCAGGCACTTATCAGTCTCAATCAGATGTACAGAAGAATGAACCTCAGAATAAGCCAGGAACAGTTTCGCAGGTAAATGAACCAGATACACAGTACAAAGCATCAACAGATGCCAACAATAAAAGCTGGACTGAGCAGGGCAATGTCAATAATGATAATTTAGGACCAGGTGGAGAATTCAATAATGAACCTGCCTCCGGGCAGAGTGAAGATGACCTGCCTTTCTAGAATATTTATTAATATAATTTCAGTTGGAACCGGCGTTTACAACTACATCTTTTAGGCTTCTGTCAGGTATTATCGTTAATCCTGTTGATTTAAAAGTGATTATCGGGTTTATTATCCTTGCTGCCCTGCTGTCCGGATCAGGATTAATGTCTGCATCGGAAGTTGCTTACTTCTCCCTTCTGCCTGATGATATTGAAAAATTCAGGAACGACAGAAACAAGAAATCACAAGCAGTTCTGAAGCTTTATGGGATGCCTGAGAGACTTCTCAGCACAATACTTATTGTAAATAATACCTTCAATGTAACAATTGTACTGCTATCAGCCTTCCTGAGTGCAAGATTATTCGACTTTAGTTCCGATCCGGTCATCGGATTTATAGTACAAGCAGTGGTTATAACTCTCCTGCTTTTATTTTTCGGCGAAATAATGCCAAAGGTATATGCCTCCAGGAACAATGTTTCAACTGCCCTTTTTATGGCAAATCCTCTTTTAATCCTGATGAAGATCTTTAAGCCTGTAACATCTCTGTTGATATTCTCTTCTGCCTTCGTAAAAAAGAGGACACACAGGAGACAACCCAATATAAGCATTGATGATCTTTCAGATGCTCTTGAACTTACAGCAAATGAACTGGATGAGGATGAAAAGATTCTCAAGGGAATTGTCAGCTTTGGCAATACAAATGTTAACGCAATAATGTGCCCCCGGATTGATGTCACTGCTGCTGATATCAAATCCGGATTCAGCCAGATAATACCGGTGATAATAAGTTCCGGGTTTTCAAGAATTCCTGTCTATTCAGAGTCGTTCGATAACGTAAAGGGCATATTATATGCCAAGGATGTCCTCCCCTATATGAATAACTCTGACAGCTTCAAATGGCAATCCCTGCTCAGACCTCCTTATTTTGTACCCGAAACTAAAAAAATCAACGACCTGTTAAAGGAGTTTCAGATTAAGAAGATACATATGGCCGTAGTCATTGATGAATACGGAGGAACATCCGGGATCATAACTCTTGAAGATATCCTTGAAGAGATAGTGGGTGATATAACCGATGAGAGTGATAATGATGAGCTTCTCTACAGAAAAATTGACGGTAAAACATACGTCTTCGAAGGTAAGATCCTCTTAAATGACTTCAGAAAAGTATTAAATCTTGAGGACGATTCATTCGATTATGTCCAGGGAGAATCGGAAACTTTGGCAGGATTGATCCTTGAACTCACCGGTGAGATACCAAAAAAGAACCAGACAATTAAATACGGTAACTTCACTTTCTTAATTGAATCAGCCGACAGAAGAAGAATAAGGGAGATCCGTGTCCTAATTAATCAGGATGATAATGATCCATCAAAAGAATAACATTCTGACATTGCTTATTTTTTTAAGTCTGCTCTGCGGTTGCCGGGAGGTGCCTGTCCCAAGACCTAAGGGATACTTCCGCATAGATCTGCCTGAGAGGGAATACATTTCATTTAACGGCACATTACTGCAATCAGGAAAGCTGCCTTTATCCTTTGAATATCCGGTATACGGCAAAATATCTTCCGATTTTGATGGCAGTACCGAACCCGGGTGGTTCAATATTGATTTCCCGTTTTATAAAGCTAAAATATACCTTACCTACAAAGATGTAAACGGTGATCTGGAAGAGCTTGTGGAACAAACATACAGGATGAATGTAAAGAACCATATACCAAAAGCTGATGCAATAAAAGAAGCCGTAATCGAAGATCCGGAACACGGGGTTTACGGAATTCTTTACGACCTGAAAGGAAGCACTGCTACTGCCGTACAATTTTTCGTAACCGACAGTGTTAAGCACTTCTTCAGAGGATCGCTTTACTTCTCTGCAGAACCTAATCCTGACTCCCTGGCTCCTGTAATTGATTTCTTCAGAGAAGATATAATTCATCTGATTGAAACCCTTAAATGGGAAGAGAAATAATGTATCTTTAATAATGGGGTGTATAACAAAACATTATCTTAACGAATCCACTATCCTGGGGGTTTGGAAAATTGAAGAGGAGGTCAATACACTTCTTGGAATGGTTAACCTTGAAGGTGATGAGAAAAAGAGATATAAAGTATTTGCAAGTACCTCCCGCCGGCTTGAGTTCTTAAGTGTAAGAGCTCTTCTCGCGGAACTTCTTGGAAAAGAATCGAAAATCGTATATAACAAGAATAACAAACCTTTCCTTAAAGATGGTTCACGGTTCATAAGTATTTCGCATTCTCACAAATTGACCGCAATCCTTTGCAGCACAAACGAAAAGGTAGGGATCGATCTTGAATATATGAGCTCGAATATAGGCGCAATAGCATTTAAATTCCTGAACCGGAAAGAGAAGATAACTAAAATCTCTGAAAACAGGAAGTATCATATGTACATCCACTGGTGTGCCAAAGAGTCTCTGTACAAGATTTGCGACAAAGAAGGTATCAGCATAAGGAATAACATTACTATTGAACCTTTTGAGGTCAGGGAATCAGGTGAGATTAAGGGGAAAGTCCGGACTAAAAAAATTGACGAATCCTTTGATCTCAATTATTGCAGGTATGATAATTATGCAATTGTTTGGACAAAAAAGAACTATGGAAATAATAAACTTCCCGGGTAAAAAAAGCATTGCTTTGCTCCTCGATCCCGATAAAGTCAAAGAAGATATTCTGCCAGACCTTTTAAAAAGTGCAGTCGATACTAAAACTGACTTTATAATGGCTGGTGGCAGTCTGACTTTTAAGAGTGTCGATCATCTGATCGAATCTGTTAAAAGACATTGTTCAATACCTGTCGTTCTTTTTCCGGGTAATCTCTTGCAACTGAGCCATAAAGCCGATATTATTTTACTTCTGTCACTTATTTCAGGGAGAAATCCTGAACTCCTTATAGGTAATCACGTAATAGCTGCTCCATATTTGAGAGATGTTAAAGAAAAACTTATCCCGGTCGGATATATACTTATAAGTTGCGGATCTAAAACATCGGTAGAATATATAAGTCAGACTGAAGCCATCCCGGCCGATAAGCCTGACATAGTTGTGGCAACAGCAATGGCAGGGGAAATGCTTGGGCTTAAGATGATTTATCTTGAAGCAGGAAGCGGAGCAGCAAATCCAATTCCTGTCGATGTTATAAAAGCCGTCAGAGAGGTAATTTCAATTCCATTGGCCGTTGGTGGAGGAATCAGGAACCGGAAAGAGGTTAAAGAGATCTATGAAGCAGGAGCAGATCTGATAATATTAGGTAACGGATGCGAAAAAGATCCCGGCTTGTTATCAGATGCCTGCAGGATAAGAGATGAATTCCTTAACACCTGAGCAACAGGTATATCGGCAATTTCACCTTAATAATTCAAACAGAGGCTCTCCTGAGCAGGCATTGGGGAGAGGTACTTTACATAAAGAGGAGAGTGTGGCAGCAATATCTGTCATATTCACTTTCCTGGATACTGTTGCCCTGTTTACAGCCCATCCGTACCACACAAGTGGAACATGCGAATCGTAATCATACTGGGAATTATGATTTGTTACATAATTATCCTCCTTCTCTACCCATCCTGAATTCAGAGTTATAATGACGTCACCGGATCTCTGCGGATTGAAATTGTTAATAATCCTTTTAAGATTTCCGTTACCGAAATCATTAGCCTCGAAAGCAGAATATGGATAGGCTGTCGCAATACCGGAAAACTGTACAAGAAACCTGGCTACCTTTTTCTGGACCTCATCAAGAGATATTTTTGAATCTTCAATAAGAGTTCTGTTCAGAAAAATCTGCTTGTCGGAATAACCTTTTATCCAGTCACCTTCGCCATATACTGCATTAAGATAGCTCCTCAGCAGCTGCAAAGCCTGATTCTGTCTGAAATAGCCTGCCGGTATCCGGTTGTTTTCAAGAACCTCAGGTATTTCCGAAATACCGTGGGAAGCTGTAAAAAAGATAAGCACATTCCTTTTGCCAAGATTATCATTCACATACCTTAGAAGGTCTTCAATATCCATATCGAGGCGTAAAATAGCATCTGCCATTTCATAAGATGATGGACCAAATCTGTGTCCGATATAATCTGTCGCCGTGTAACAAATTGAAAGGAAATCTGTTACGTCATCCTTCCCTAGGTTTTCCTTTTCAATGAGTCTGATCGCAAAATTTGTTGTAAATGTATTCCCGAACGGGGTCTCCCTGAGCACTGAATAATCACGATCACGGTTATTTCTGCCTTTGGAGCTTATTTTTTTCAGGTCATATGGGAAATAGTTAATCCCGTTGAATCCTGATTCATACTTGTTTGAATCGGGTAAACAATCGGAATAATCTGCGAGAGGTCTGATTGGTGTCCATGGATAAGTAAGATAGGCCTCGGGGTATTTCATTGCATTGAAGTCTGCAATCCAGCCCGGAAGGGAATCAATAAAGTAAGTGCTTGACATCCAGGTACCGGAAGTATTATCATACCAGTAAGCACCATCAGCTGCATGTCCGGCTGAGAAAATAACAGGACTCTCCTTCATACCTACCGAAAAGATCCTGGCCTTTTTATTTGTCGACATTTTAAGTTCATCGGAGAATGTGGAAGACTGAAGGTTCACCGGAGAATGAAGTCCTGATTCAAAGCTTCCTCCCACAGGATTGACCGAAAGATCTTTTGTACAATAAATAAGTTCATTCTTCAGGGGCACATACCAGTTATCCGAAGTAATCCCATGCAAAGAAGGTTCAGCACCAGTGCTTATTGTGGCATGCCCCGAAGATGACTGGGTAAGGATGTACTGAAATGATGCGTTCTGAAAATAGGTTCCTTCATTTAATAACCTTCTTATCCCGTTTTCGCTCAACCTGTTCCTGAATTTTTCAAGTTGATCATATCTCAACTGCTCAACAATTATCCCGATTACCAGAGTTGGTTTGTCCGGAGGTATATAAGCACCCTGACCTTCCGCTTTCAGAATTATGAAAAACGTTATGATAATTATTGCTGCTCTTTTCAGTATTTCTTTCCCCATGATAAAAACAACTCCTGTTTATAAAAATATACTACAGCTAACTAAATGTAAAATCAAAAATTGTACGGGGCCAAATATAATGACTCTTATATTGTAGTCAACAAAGAACTTGTTAAAATATGTTTATCCGGACGGATAAATGATTTATCGCTGCTGTATCTCATTTGTATCCACAAGAAAATGGACAGACCATCCATTAAGATCAGTTGGATTATTTATCGTTCAACTACCACAAATCTTTTTCTGTCAGTGACCCCGCCATCTGAATTGCTGATTATCAAAACATAAACTCCTCCGGCCAGATTTGTAACATCTATCCGGAGAGGAATATCTTCCACCGCCTCATCATAGTAATCAATTATCTTAACTCCCAATGTATTGTAAACCTTTACATTAACCATCCCAAATTGTCTTGCAGGCATTACTGCATTAAGGTTATCCCTGACAGGATTGGGGTAAAGAATAATTTCAGAGGTGTCAGTTGTATCAATTGGATTAATATACGGTGTCATCTGAATATCGACTACAGTTTTATGATCTTCAGTGACAATTACATTTTCCATATGAGCATCAACATATTTCGATGCTGTAGCAACCAGATCCCAGGCACCCGGTTCCAGGTATCTTACAAAACTTCCCGTCAGCGGGTCGGAATAAACGTGAGAGCTGTCCTTATCGTGATCCTGAATTTTTATCCTTGCTGCGACAGGATTCCCGTTTGTAACATCAGTGACTGATCCATGAATTCCATAAAGCGCATTTTCAAGATACCCGATTAACGATCGCCGGTTATATTGCCATAAAAAGCTTAGATCCGCAGCAGGTGTAATATAGTCATCATCGATCTCAATCGTTACTTCACGCCCCTGAAGTTCATAGGTGACAAAATCCTGACGTCCTCCATTTATTGAATACCAGTCAAAACCATTTGTCACACCATTCCCGAGAAAGGTCATGTATCCGGAAACTGAGTAAAGATGAGCAGTATCAGCATATTTCCTGCTGATATTGTAAAACCAGTTGTTATCTGCGTGCCATCTCCACCACCTGTCCCATGGATAGTTTACAACTTCAGCTCCGGAATGAAAATTTGCTGAAAGCACAAACCTGTGTTCCCTCATAAATTGGATCATATCAAGTGTCTCTTTCTGCTTAATTGTGTTTGGTATATCGGGATCAGGGAAATTCCGGTTCAAATCGTATCCATTGGCATTATCCCTTACGGGCGAAGTAATTATATCACCAGTCCTGTAAGTACCATCCGGATTTGCCAGCGGATTGATCCAAATCTCAATATTATCCACAAGATTCTTTGTTCTGGCATCAGTAGAATAATTTTTCAGAAGATAATCTGCAAGCCGTAACATCAGCACAAAACCACCCGTCTCATCACCATGGATGGCAGAAGTGTAAAAGGTCTCAGGTTCATCTTCATCAGTACTTGCATTATCTGAAATTTTTAAAGCTAAAACCAATTTCCCATAATTGCTTGTACCTATCGTATCGAGTTTACATAAATCAGGATAAACCACCGGGAAATTCTGCATTATTGAAACATATTGAGTATATGAAGGATAAGTCTCCCATTCTGAAGCCTGTTTTAAATCAGCAGCCATTGTAATGCCTTTGTTATCAGTCTTCTCTAGAATCTTATAGTTGTATTTCTGAAGTATGAACCAGTCAACTGTACGAGGTGAAAGTACAATTTCAACACTGTTGTATCTGACAGAACTTACAGAAACAGAACGGGAAAGTTCATCAATTACCCTTCCCCCGGGGAAAGGAATTGAAACCCTTGCCTGACCATATCCAATTACAATCCCCCTGAGGAGATTATCCTCCTGAACATCCTGAGGTAAACACTCTGTGAAATATGCTAAAAGAGATAATATAAGAATAAGTCTCTTTGCCATACATGATCTCAAACGTTAAATCTTATATGCAGGATATCGCCATCGCCGACGCTATAATTTTTACCTTCAATGAGAAATTTTCCGGCCTCCTTGCAGGCATGCTCTGAACCAAGAGCCATAAAGTCATTATATTTCATCACTTCAGCCCTGATAAATCCTCTTTCAAGATCGCTGTGGATCACTCCGGCAGCCTGCTGTGCAGTCATCCCCTTTTTGATTGTCCAGGCTCTTATTTCTTTTGGTCCCACGGTGAAAAAAGTCTGAAGATTAAGCAGTTTATATGCAGTCCTTACAAGCTTGTCAACACCGGGTTCTTCAAGACCGGCATCTTTTAAAAACGCAGCACGATCTTCGATATTTTCGAGCTCTGCAATTTCGGCTTCAGTTTCTCCCGCAATAATAAGCATCTCAGAGGAGTTGCCTTTAAGAGCCTCCCTGACACTTTCAACATAATGATTCCCGCTAACTGCCGATTTCTCATCAACATTACATATATACATTACAGGCTTCATTGTAAGGAGAAAAAGATCATCGACATGTTTCTTTTCATCATCTTTCACCTTAAGTGAACGCGCATTATTAAAGTTACCAATATGTTCTCTGAATTTTTCAAGCACATCAAGTCCGAGAAGAGCTTCTTTATCTCCGGTCTTAGCAGCTCTCTTCAGGCGTTCGATTTTCTTTTCAACTGATTCCAGGTCTTTGACCTGCAGCTCCAGATCGATAGTTTCCATGTCTCTTACCGGATCAACGGAACCGTCAATATGAGGCAAT
Organism: uncultured Bacteroidota bacterium; assembly: GCA_963843415.1. Classification (GTDB taxonomy): domain Bacteria; phylum Bacteroidota; class Bacteroidia; order Bacteroidales; family VadinHA17; genus LD21. The sequence continues at coordinate 537,385 of CAWJKD010000005.1, read as the reverse complement.
GCATCATTGTCAAAGCATCTGAGGACATGAATCAAAGCATCTGTATTCCTGATGTCTCCCAGAAATTTATTGCCAACACCTTCCCCTTTATTTGATCCTTTCGCCAGGCCCGGAATATCTACAATCTCAATAGCAGTGGAAACGATCTTTTCTGTTACCTGATGTTTCTCAAGCTCATATAGCCTTTTATCAGGTACCTGGACTACTCCTATATTTGATTTTGTTGCACTGAATGCAAATGCATTCGTATCAACTTTTGTATTTGAGATACAATTGAATATTGTCGTTTTACCAACATTGGTAATCCCTATTATACCACACTGTAATGCCATTTCTGATCAAATTTTATTTTGGATGTAAAGTTACAATTAACTTTCCCGCTATGAAGGATCCATGGGATATTGTTACCCGCCTTTAGACCTTTTGTTTAATTTACTTTATAATCACAATCCCCTACGGACCTCAGAAATTATAAACAGTTCAAGATCTTTGAGAGGAATTTTTTTCTGTTCCCCCGATGACATTGTTTTAATTGTCACTTCATCAGTTTTTATTTCCTCATCTCCGGCAACAATTATAAAGGGGATCCTCCTTGCATCGGCGTATGACATCTGTTTTTTGATCTTTATGGGATCAGGAAAATACTCTGATTTGATTTCAAGGCCTCTGAGCAATCCCAGAATTTTAAAAGCATACCCGATAGCTGCAGGTCCGAAATTAAGGACCAGCACCTGGGAAGAAGCAGAATCCGTATCTTGAAAAAGGTTAAGCTGGTTCATCACATCATATATCCTGTCGGCTCCGAAGGAGACGCCCACTCCCGATATTCCATCCATTCCAAATACACCTGTAAGATTATCATAACGTCCTCCTCCACAGATACTTCCAATACTGATATCTGCTGATTTGACTTCAATGATCGTACCAGTGTAATAGTTTAGTCCGCGGGCAAGGGTCAGATCAAGCTCAACAGATCCTGATAGTATGCTGCTTTCAATATATGAAAAAAGCTCATTGAGTTCAGAAATGCCTTTCATTCCTGTGGCTGAACCGGAAAGCAGATTTCCCAGATTTTTTAACTTGATCCCGGCACCTCCCCCGAGCGCAAAAACAGGTTGAAGTTTATTAATTGCTGCGGGAGAGACACCTTTCTCCTCAAGCTCCTTGTTTACTGCATCAATACCGATCTTTTCAAGCTTATCAATTGCAACAGTAATATCGGTCAGCCTGCTGTTTTCACCAATATATTCAGCAATCCCTGAAAGAACTTTTCTGTTGTTTATCTTAATTACAATACCTGTCCGAAGCTTTTTAAAGATATCATCAATGATTTTAATTAATTCGTATTCATTTAATAATGAATCACTTCCAATCACATCCACGTCACATTGAAAGAATTCACGATATCTGCCTTTCTGAGGTCTGTCGGCGCGCCATACAGGCTGTATCTGGTACCTTTTGAAGGGAAATACAATCTCATCACGATGCTGAACTACAAACCGTGCAAAAGGGACTGTCAGGTCGTAGCGTAACCCTTTCTCACATATCCGGGAGGAGAGCTTCTGCACCTCCCTGGTCTTTAGGTCAGTCTCATCGACGCCTGCAAGAAAATCGCCGGAATTGAGTATCCTGAAAATAAGCTTGTCGCCTTCCTCACCATATTTTCCCAGCAATGTGGAAAGGTTTTCCATTGCAGGTGTCTCAATAGGCTGATAGCCATATAATCTGAATACTTTCCTGACAGTATCAAATATATAATCTCTCTTCCTTATCTCTTCCGGAGTGAAGTCGCGGGTTCCTTTTGGTATCGTGGGCTTTGAAGACATATTTTTTAAGATGAATGGCAAAAATAAGAAAGAATTATGAATTGTCTTGCAAGTCATGCAGGTCTTGCAGATCTTGCAGGTCATCCAGGACTGGCTGGACTTGCAGGACAATCTTTAATATTTCTCCGGAACAAATGTCTGGTCAGTTACCGGAGGTCGTACATAAGCAACATCATGCTTAAGGGGAGGCAGCTTGAACGGTTTGGCAGTAAGATCCTCATATGGTATAAGTGAAAGAAAGTGATCAATTGTATTCAATCTTGCTCTCCTTTTATCATCGGCCGGGACCACATACCAGGGGGATTGTTTGGTATCGGTATATGAGAACATTTTATCTTTTGCCATTGAGTATTCAACCCACTTATTGCGTGATTCAATATCTATCTGACTTATTTTCCATCGTTTGGTAGGATCGATGATCCGTTCCTGGAATCGTTTCTCCTGTTCCTTGTCACTGACTGAGAACCAGTATTTTACAAGTATCATTCCGGATCGTATCAACATTTTTTCAAACTCAGGACATGATCTGAGAAACTCTTCATACTCCTCATTGGTGCAATATCCCATCACTTTTTCAACACCTGCCCTGTTATACCAGCTTCTGTCAAACAGGACTATTTCACCTGCGGCAGGTAACTCAGTTACATACCGCTGGAAGTACCACTGGGTCTTCTCTTTTTCAGTGGGTATGCCAAGAGCGACTATCCTGCAGATCCTGGGATTCAGACACCCTGCAATAGTTTTTATGACACCTCCCTTCCCTGCTGCATCCCTCCCTTCAAAGATAACGACCACCTTAAGTTTGTTTGCCTTCACCCACTCCTGAAGTTTGACAAGCTCAATTTCCTGTTGCAGAAGATGTTTCTCGAATTCTTCCCTGCCCATCTTTTCCTTCTTCTTCGCTTTTACATCGTGATATAGGTCTTCTTTGTTAAATTTCTTAACAGCACCTTCAGTTTTCTTTTTATTATGTGGAGTCATAGTAAAAAGGTAATTATGAAATAGAAAGATAAAAAAAAATCCTGAAAGAGAGTGTTTTCAGGAATAATATGATGGTATCAACCTAAGTTGTCCCCCTATGTTAAGTATGAAGTTAAATCTGTATTTGACTCCAGGTGCTTCAGGCACTCAGGGCACTTACTGATTATTGTATAAACGGGATAGAGATCGGGTACTTGAATCTCTCTCCTTTGGATGCTCTGACACTTGCAATGACTATACAGATCACTTTAAGAAAACCCAGGAATACAACAATGGGTATTCCTATTAATATGAAGCATAAAGGTACAGCAAGAACCATGTAGAGAAGCAGTGAAAGCTGAAAGTTCATTGATGCTTTTCCATTAACATCAACCCAGAGTGATTCATCTTTTCTGGTTAGCCAGCAGATCAATGGGCCTATAATACCACCAAACGGGAAGAAAAAGCCGGCAAATGCTGATAAGTGACAAAGCATGGACCAGTTCCTTTCTGATTCCGATAATTCTCTGATCTCTTCCATGATATTTATTGTTTATTGAAAAGACGTCACTTTCTGCTGAGTGATGCATTATTCAAATCTTGCCAGACGTTTCAGATCGGAGGGCAGGAATCCGTTTGGATTAGCCCTGTCTATTGAATGTTCGTTATAATAATACATGTTTGCATCCTCCGTACCTATCAGCATCTTAAAACAGTATCCTGTGTTACTTGTTTCACCCACAGGACCAACTTTATGAAGTATGACCATACCGGGTGTCTTGTTCTCAATTGCAGAAATGATATCTTCTTCAGAGACAATCTCAACCTTACCTGAATAGATCTTCCTTATTTTTTCAATTGTATTGATAGCAGGGGAGAGATCTTCCTGTTTCAGAAGAATTGTCTTTTTTAACACATCCGGTACATTTTCATTATAAAATTTAAGATATTTTCTCCCGGTTTTTGAAGGATCTTCCATTATCAGCTGAGCATGTTTCTGCATAAAATTTAAAATAGCTCCCAGCTTATATCCGTATTCGAGATCATCTTCTCCGGCGAAAGATAGCGGGATAGCACAAATCTCGGGCATTTCTCCAAGCAACTCCACATCCTTTCCCTGAAGCAGATTTATAAAATTATAAACTGAATTCGATCTGTCCTTATCAAAATTGGTTTCAGTGAGGACTATGAACGAATATGATGGATTAAGCCTTCTCACGTTAAATTCTCTGGCCTCAATAAACTCAAATGGAGTAATCTTCCAGTATTCTTTCATCGCTTCCCTGATGTATACATTGAAAGCTGATAAAGCATCACCCTCAAGTACCACGCAGGTTTTCGAGGAACTGAACTGCTTTATCTCATCCCTGCCGGGGAAAGGGGCCTGCCCTCTAAGCAATACTGAAAAGAGAAACAGGAAAATGAAAGTAAATATTTTATTCATATTTATGGCTGATCTACAGGTATATACAAAGGATTTCTTTCATTGAACCTACGGAGAAAGACGAACATTAAATCTTTCTTCTTCTTCCTGGGAAGCTGGGCGAATTCCTCATATAGCTGGGCATCCTTCATCAGCAGCAGTTCAGTATTATCCAGATCGAATTCCATTACCTTTCCGCTCTCAAAATCGAAGATAAACTGTTTTATATCACTCCTTGCGAGATTATTGCGCCCATATGGGGAATAATAAGATCCGTATGGAGACCCGCCATAACCGTAATAAGAATAAGGTGAATAATAGGAATAAGGTGAATAATATGAATATGGATCATAGTAGCCATACCCGTAAGGTGAATTGTAGTACCGTGAATCATACGATAATACATCGGCTACAAAATGGCATATTGAGCCAACAAAGGTAATCCTTGAAAAATTTTCCTGGACCTGTATGTAAAGTACGCCGTTACGTGAATAACCCCATATTGAAGACTTTTCTATCTCCTGCCTTACTCCCATTTCATCGTAGAAATAGATTTTCTCTGATTCTAAAAGTCTTTTGAAAAATTCCTTGTCATTATAATCAGTGGAAGTAAGCAGCTTTGCCTTCGGTATCGGAGCGTTCGTCTTTACCTGATCAAAATTAAGATAAACCCCATCCTTAAACTTGAAATCAGGAGTATACTTGACGATTCCTTCCTGTTCCTGCCCCTTCATAAGGGAATAAGAACCGGAAGAAATAAAAACGGCAACAAGAACTGATATCCTGAATATCGTTTTCATCTTAATAGCTATTTACTTTTTTACCGCTCAAATATCGTACCGTAAGCGCAAATTTAACGATTTCCATTAAAGGGCGATAAAATCGGACAATGTATATTTCTTATATATTTTGCTTATTTTTACAAATCCTCATTAAATAAATTATGGCCAAAGTTACCGGGACAAGCAATAATGACGGTTTAAACCATTCAGCCCTGAGGGAAATTAAAACATGGTCCTATGCCGTCTTATCCGGGCTAATTATTGGTATCATCCTGATAATGTTAGAAATAAGGTTTGGTGCAGGGCTGATTCTTATTGTCACAGCTGCAATCGGAATAATACTGTCAAAAAAAATCGTTTCCTACCTGACAACATTGCAGAAATCCCTTAAAGATGTCTCTGCTTCAAATGAAAAAAAGAATAATGTTATAACCGATTTTTCACATAAAATAAGGGAACCCCTCAATAACCTTGTTATAATCACCGACATGCTTATGGAGTCGGGGCTCCAGAAGAAACAAAAAGAGCTTCTCGAAACTTTTGTCGCCTCCACCAATAACATGGTAACTACTGTTAATGAATTAACAATGCAGTCGGCAGGTAACATAAGCTTTGAACCAAGAAAATTCATAAGATTTAACCTTCTGTCCACAATTCAGAATACAATTGAATTGTACAGCCTGAAAGATAAAGCTAATCTTGATTTTATTCTTAATAAAAAGGAATTCAGCGACTTTGAGTGTATCGGGGATCCTATCATTCTCAAACAAATATTCCTCGAAATCTTTAATAGTATTGAAAACCACAATTCTGAAGAGCCTACCAAGGTTACTATCAACTTCAAGAAAGAAAAGGAAACAATAAATGACGTAACCGTCGGACTCAGGATTCAGACTGATAAGAAGATTGTCATGATTGAGGAAGAAGAATCGGAATATAGCCTGGCAGCAAAATTGATCTCAATCAGGAAAGGAACATTCAGCCAGGAATTCGGAGATAACTATACTGTTCTCAATATAACCCTTCCTTTTACAAATATTGTCCGTGAACAGAAAACTCATAATGTCTCTCCCAAGATCGGAGAGCTCCTGCAAAAGGAGAGAGTCCATAAAGAACTGAAAGACATTAAAATACTACTTGTTGAAGACAACCTGATAAATCAGAAGATCACTCTTCTTACGCTTAAACCGCTCGTGAACAGCATTGATACAGCGTCGAACGGTAAAGAAGCTCTTGATAAATTCGGAACTGCCAATTATGATATCATCCTGATGGATATACAGATGCCTGTAATGAGCGGATTGATCGCAGCAGAAAAGATAAGGGCGCTTGAATCAAGTACAAATTCCCACATTCCGATAATTGCCATTACCGCAAATGCAATGCTGGGCGACAGAGAAAAATGTATCTCGGCTGGTATCGACGATTATATAAGTAAACCATTCCAGCCTTCCATCCTCATCGATAAGATCAAGAAATTTATCTAGGCTCCCTTCGTAAGCGGTTTAAAACCAATGACCATAATGTCATCCACCTGAATGTTGCCAGCCATCCAGGTCTTTATATTCTCTTCCAGGATCGACTTTTGATCCTCAACAGGGAAGCTGTGAATTTTAAGAAGAAGATACCTGAACCGGCGGTACATGAATTTTTTATTCTCAGTACCTCCGAACTGATCAACATATCCATCAGAAAAGATATAAAGGATATCGTCCTCCTTAAGATCTAAATCGTGATTTGTGTATTCAAGCCCTTCAGGATTCATCCCTATTATAAACTTATCACCTTTTATTTCCATCAGAGCATTGTCCCGCACCAGATAGAGAGGGAAAAAAGCTCCGGCATATTCGATTTTTTTCTTTTTCTTATCTATAACACACAAACCTATATCCATCCCATCACGAATAATTGTCCCGATATTCTTTTCCCTGCTGAATGTCTTCTCCAGTCCTTTATTCATAATTTCAAGAATCGCCGACGGCTTTTCAATATTATCTTCATTAATTGTTTTGTCGATGATCTCCAGTCCTATCACCGACATCAGGGCGCCCGGGACACCATGTCCGGTGCAATCTGCTGCAACGACAAAAATATTATCCCCTTTTTCTCCTATCCAGTAAAAATCGCCGCTTACAATGTCCTTCGGCTTGAAAAAAACAAAAGAATCTTTAAAATGTTTCCGGAAGTATTCCTCCGAAGGGAGCAAAGCTTCCTGGATCCTTTGCGCGTAGATAAGTGAATCAGTCATGTCCTTATCTCTCAACTCAAGCCTGGCCTTCTGTTGTTCAATCTCCTCAAGAGCCTTTTTTTTCTCATTAAGCTGTTTCCTTGTTTTGACGAGATTTCTTGTCTGCGACATTACAAGCAGATATACGACAGAGATAATCAGAACACCGTAGAGGATTAACCTGTATGGATTACCTGACGATAAATTGATAGCATTCTCCCGTGCAAAAACAGCAAGCAGTCCGCTGCAAAAGAAAAGACGGATAAAATTGTATATAAGGCAGACAAATCCCATCAGATACTACAAAAATAGTAAAAAACAAAACCTTTGGCCTTATGAAATCCAAAAAGTGTTCAGGCTTTCTTTATAATCACCTCCTCATTGCCCCCACGGCAAAGATTAATAGTCCTGAGGGAAGGAGAGGGAATAAAATGTCCTGCTCCAAGGGTATCCCACAAATTGTCAATACTTCTGATCGTATCCTCCGATGAACAAACAACATTCGGCCATTTGCGCGGGAAGCCCTCTTTCCTGAAGGCTTTGATAGTTCCGTCGATAAAAAGAGTATTATCAGACAACATCTCAATATCTCTTACCGGATCGCTATTCCCAAGAAGCTGCCATGCCACAGTAAAAATGTCAGATGTATCTAATGTATGATCAGTAATCAGAATAAGTACAGGAAAACTGCAGCCGATATTGCTCTTTAAAGCTGTTTTAATCTTGTCTGCCGCCACCGGATCTTCTTCAATGTTGAGTCCTGCAATAACTACAGGCAGATCTTTCAACCTGTAAATTTTTTTATCAGTGCCGGTAACTCCAGCAATCTGACCAACTATCTTTTCAATCTCCGGTAAGTTTCCGTAAGGGGCTAAATGTCTTTTTTCAGGCTGCTCCTCTTTTACCTTAACTGTAGCGTCGATGCCAAGTTTTCCACCCAGAGAGAATGTGTCAGAAGAATGGTCAAGCACATCAAGAGGACCTGAGGTGAACAACAGATCAGATCTGAAGTCAGTATTTTCAAGGATATAGTTAAACAGATTCCGGTAATCCCGTATATTGGTATCCCCGCTTACAACCACAAGATATTTCGTGAACATCATCTGTCCTGCCCCAAGTAATGCGTTAATAACCTTTTTCCCCTGTCCGGGATACGATTTTTTTATTTTTACAATTACAAGATTATGAGCAACACCTGCATCCGGCATATGGAAGTCCTCAATTTCCGGTTGAATAATAAGCTTTAACGGAGCCAGAAATATTTTCTCGGTTGCTTTTGTGAACCAGGTGTCTTCCATTGGAGGAATGCCAACAATTGTTGCAGGATAGACTGCATTCCGGGAATGCGTTATACATGTGACATGGAATCTCGGATACCAGTCAGCCAGTGAATAAAAACCGGTATGATCTCCAAACGGGCCCTCCATAACCGGTTCTTCAGCCGGATCGACATAGCCTTCAATGACAATATCAGCATCCGAAGGGACAAAGAGATCATTAGTTATGCATCTGACCAATCTAACTTTCTTTTTTTTCAAGAAACCTGCAAGGATATATTCACTTATATTTTCAGGAAGCGGAGCTGTTGCTGCATATGTGTAAACAGGATCCCCTCCGAGTGTAACAGAAACCGGCATTTTTCTGCCGGCCTGTTTCCATTCTTCGAAATGGTTAGCTCCTGTTTTATGGCGTTGCCAGTGCATAGCTGTAGTTTTATTATCGAGTACCTGCATCCTGTACATTCCAACATTAGTTTTGCCGGTTAAAGGATGAACAGTATGCACCATTGGGAGAGTAAAGAAACGTCCGCCGTCGTGCGGCCAGCATTTAAGTACCGGCAGGGTTGAAAGGTCAGGGTTTTCCGAAATTACATCCTGACACGTTCCTCTTCTTCCGGATCGTGAAGGCAGGTAACCTGACATCTTAATAAGGTCTGGAAGTGATGAGAGTTTTTTAATCCAGTTACCCGATATGTCTGAGATGTTTTCAAAAAGGGTCAATATTTCTTCAGCTGTATCGTCAAGGTTAATGCTTCCCAGGGCCATGGCTAAACGCTTTTCTGAGGCGAAAGCATTTATAAGAACCGGGTAATCGGTACCTGTATTCTCAAAAAGCAGGGCTTTGCCTCCTGATTTTGATATACGGTCGGCAACCTCGGTAATTTCGAGAACGGGATCGACGAAAGCTGTTATCCGGTGAAGTTCCTGATGTTTTTCAAGGTCAGCTATAAAATCTGAAAGACCGGAATAATAAGCCATTCTATAAACAGATTGAAGACCAAAGATAATGATGGAAGTATATAAAACAATAATGGGAACTATTCCGAGGAGTAGTTCCCATTCACCGTTTACAACCGAAGCCGCATACGGTGTCAGATTACTGTTATTCTGACCGGCTGCATTCCAGGTCTTACGATCTGTTCCTGCAACCCATAGCTTTCTGGTCCTGCTTTTTATGGTAGAACCATCCGGCTGTCCTTTTGTTCCTGCCTTTCGGCCGGACTTTCCGGGACGAAGTGTCCTTCAGGCTCTGGTGCACAATTCCCGAAGGTTCTGGTACCAGTTTCAGTTGGCATCGGACCGAAGTCTTCTGTTTCCCTGAAGCCCTGTGACTCAGTCGTTGAAAGAACGTTTCCGGTTTTCGTCGGCCTACTGAACATCCGTGATTGGTCTGGGACCAGGTTCTCTTTGTTCAGCCTTCGGCTCTCTTGATGCGCAGATCCGAAGATCTGAATGAGCCGGATTGTGTTTCAATTAAGCAACCTTTTCCGGTTCCACATCGTTCAAGCAGCCTTTTATCGCTCACCTGATATATCAAATATAGTCCTAAAAACGATAAGAGCCAGTGAATGCAAGTTCTTGTTATAAACCCGATATGAACATGGGTTATCAACAATTGTTAATAACTCCTGAACACCCCTATGGTCAGCCAATTGGCGAATCATCTCCTCTGAAAGGAGAGCTAAATCCAAATAAGAAAGAGGATCTCCTGACTTTAACAAAATTAGTCTCCCTTCAGGGGGGTTGTGGGGTTAGGGAGTTACTTCTTATACCCGTACACTGCCAGGTCACCAAGCATCTCCTCGATCCTCAGCAACTGGTTATATTTACAGATCCTGTCAGTCCTGCTGCACGATCCTGTCTTTATCTGCCCTGAATTAGTTGCTACAGCCACATCAGCAATAGTCGAATCTTCAGTTTCACCTGAACGGTGTGATGTAACAGTTGTATAACCTGCCCTGTGCGCCATTTCAATTGCATTGAGGGTCTCGGTCAGTGTACCTATCTGGTTAAGCTTAATTAGTATCGAATTTGCACAACCCAGCTGGATTCCTTTTTTCAGGTATTCAACATTTGTAACAAATACATCGTCTCCTACTATCTGGATTTTCTTTCCAAGCCTGTCTGTCATAAGTTTCCACCCATCCCAGTCACTCTCGGCCATTCCGTCTTCAATTGAATCGATGGGGAACATACCAATCAGCTTCTCAAAGTAATCAACCTGCTCCTTTGAAGTTTTTCTCGGGGCTTTAGGACCTTGAAATTTTGCATAATTGTAAATACCGTCTTCATAGAATTCAGAGGCAGCGGGGTCAAGAGCAATTGTAATATCGACTCCAGGCTTATAACCTGCCGCTGTAATAGCTTTAACAATAGTATCAAGTGCATCTTCCGGCCCATCAAGATTAGGAGCAAAACCACCCTCATCACCTACAGCAGTACTTAAACCGCGACCTTTCAGGACTTTTTTCAGAGAATGGAATACTTCGGCACCCATGCGTAATCCTTCTTTAAAAGAAGGTGCTCCGACAGGTCTGATCATGAATTCCTGGAAAGCTATGGGCGCATCGGAATGCGAGCCTCCATTTATAATATTCATCATTGGCACCGGTATGGTTACAGCATTAGCTCCTCCAATATAACGGAAAAGCGGCAGACCATGAAGCTGAGCCGCAGCTTTTGCACAGGCGAGAGAGACTCCCAGAATAGCATTTGCCCCAAGATTGCTTTTGGTCTTTGTACCATCAAGATCGATCATCTTTTTATCAATACCAACCTGATCGGTAACATCCATTCCGTTAAGCTCTTCGGCAATGACATTATTGACATTGTGCACTGCTTTAAGTACTCCTTTGCCAAGGTACCGGCTTTTATCACCGTCCCTAAGTTCAAGAGCTTCATTTTCACCCGTTGATGCACCTGACGGAACAGCAGCACGGCCAAAATATCCACTTACTGTTGTAACATCAACTTCAATTGTCGGATTGCCGCGGGAATCCAGAATTTCACGAGCATGAACACTAGCTATTTGACTCATAAATATTTATTTTATTATTAAACAATGATGCAATATACAAAAAAAGGGATAATGAGTATGACGACTTATCCCTTACTATATATTAACCGGGTTACCTCACTTTGTTTCTTCCGGAGATGCTCCTTCCGCAGCCTTTTCTTCCGAAGATGTTTCTTCAGGAGTCTCATCAGCCGGGGATACTTTCCCATCAGTTTTCTGAACCTTGTCAACAACAGCTTTTCCCTTTTTCTGAGCTACTGTTGTTTCAGCTTTCTTCTTAAGTGATCTCCGTCTTCTTGTCGTTTTGCCTTTTTCGGCTTCACCGCCACCAAGCATACTTTCGTTGTAATCGACGAGCTCCAGGATACACATTTCTGCATTATCCCCTATTCTGTTCCCGGTCTTAAGGATACGTGTATATCCTCCGGGTCTCTCTCCCACTTTTGGTGATACTTCCCTGAACAATTCAGCTACTGCTGCCTTATCCTTAAGGTAGCTGAACACTACTCTCCTGGAATGGGTTGAATCTTCTTTCGATTTAGTAATGAGAGGTTCAACGTAGGTTTTCAAAGCTTTGGCCTTGGCAGTTGTTGTAGTGATCCTTTTGTGAAGGATCAATGACGTAGCCATGTTGGCAAGCATTGCATGCCTGTGCGAACTCGTTCTCCCTAAATGATTAATAACTCTTGAATGTCGCATTTCTATATTTCTTCAAACGATTTTCAATTAATCTTTATCCAGCTTATACTTACTTACATCCATACCAAATGACAGGCTCATGGATTCAAGCAGCTCATCAAGTTCCGTGAGTGATTTCTTTCCGAAGTTCCTGAATTTAAGAAGATCATTTTTGTTGAACTTGACAAGATCACCAAGGGTTTCTACTTCGGCTGCCTTAAGACAGTTGAGAGCTCTGACCGAAAGGTCGAGATCAATCAGTTTAGTCTTGAGTAATTGCCTCATATGAAGTACTTCCTCATCAAATTCCTCATTTGCCAGCTTATCGTCCGAATCGAGAGTTATTTTTTCATCGGAGAAAAGCATGAAATGATATATCAGGATCTTTGCTGCCTCTTTGAGCGCATCTTTAGGATGAATAGAACCATCTGTCTCGATCTCGAAGAGCAGTTTCTCATAGTCAGTTTTTTGTTCCACACGGTAGTTCTCGACTGCATATTTTACATTGATTATCGGAGTAAAAATCGAGTCGATAGCGATAAGGCCAAATTCACTGTCGGCAGGTTCATTTTCTTCAGCAGGAACATAACCACGTCCCTTGCTTATGTTAAACTCTAATTGAAGCTTTACATCAGACTCCGTTCTGAATATTACCTGCTCGGGATTAAGCACTTCAAAGCTGCTGAGAGCGTTATTCAGATCGCCGGCTTTGAATAATTCCTTATTATGTATCTTGACAGTGATCTTTTCATGATCAACATCCTCAACGGTTCTTTTAAAACGGATCTGTTTGAGATTGAGGATAATCTCAGTAACATCCTCAATAACTCCCTTGATTGTAGAAAATTCGTGATCGACACCGTCGATCTTTACCGTTGTTATGGCAAAACCTTCGAGAGAAGAAAGAAGTATTCTTCTAAGAGCATTACCTACAGTAATACCATAGCCAGGCTCGAGTGGACGAAACTCGAATTTCCCGAGTTTGTCATTAGCTTCGAGCATTATTACTTTGTCGGGCTTCTGGAATGATAATATGGCCATATAATTTATCTTATATTATTATTTAGAATACAATTCAATAATCAGTTGTTCCTTTATATCTTCCGGAATATCAGTACGTCCAGGCACATTCATGAATTTTCCTGCCATTTGTGTGTCATCCCATTCAAGCCATGACTGCCTTGTGGATTTTCTTGTTGTCAGCGAATCAACGATCACTTCAAGTGATTTTGATTTTTCACGAACACCGATTATATCCCCGGCCTTGAGCTGAAATGAAGGGATATTTACTATTTCTCCGTTAACAGTGATATGCCTGTGCGACACCAACTGACGGGCAGATGTTCTCGTTGGAGCAACACCAAGACGGTAAACCACATTGTCAAGTCTCGATTCAAGAATCTGAAGGAGCACTTCCCCTGTAACACCTTTTGATCTTGATGCTTTTTCGAATGCTTTCCTGAACTGGCGCTCCAGCAATCCATATGTATATTTCGCTTTCTGCTTTTCCCTGAGCTGGACACCATATTCCGAAGTTTTCTTTCTCTTTTTAGTTAATCCATGCTGACCCGGAGGAAAATTCTTTCTTTCCAGATGTTTGTCGGGGCCGAAGATCGGATCTCCGAATTTTCTTGCTATTCTCGATTTTGGACCGGTATATCTTGCCATTACACTATTTATTTATTTCGGATAAATTTTCTATTCTAACCTTTATACTCTTCTTCTTCCTGGTGCACGGCATCCATTATGAGGCAGCGGCGTTACATCAATTATTTCGGTCACTTCAATTCCTGTATTGGAAATTGCCCGGATAGCTGATTCCCTGCCTGATCCCGGACCTTTGACAAAAACCTTGACTTTCCTGAGACCCAGATCATAAGCTACTTTACCGCATTCTTCCGATGCCATCTGTGCTGCATAAGGAGTGTTTTTCTTTGATCCTTTGAATCCCATTTTACCGGCAGAAGCCCACGAAATGACCTGACCGGAATTATTCGTCAATGTTATAATGATATTATTGAATGATGAATGAACATGCGCCTGGCCGGATGGTTCAACTTTAACAATCTTCTTTTTTAATGCTCCAGTCTTCTTTGCCATAATCTATTTATTTAGTAGCTTTTTTCTTGTTTGCAACAGTTTTCTTTCTTCCCTTGCGTGTTCTGGCATTATTCTTAGTACTCTGACCTCTTACAGGGAGTCCGATTCTATGACGTACACCACGATAGCATCCGATATCCATAAGCCTTTTGATGTTCATCTGGGTCTCGGAACGGAGTTCTCCCTCAAGCTTATAATTATCGTTGAGAATACGGCGGATAGAATTGATTTGTTCATCACTCCATTCCTCAACTTTTGCTTCACGGCTGACACCGGCTTCATCGAGTACTTTCTGTGCTATACTCCTGCCTACTCCGTAGATGTAAGTCAGGCCTACTTCGCCTCTTTTATTTCTTGGTAAATCTACACCAACAATACGTGCCATATAATAATTTTCTTAAATAGGTTGCAAAAATAAATAATTTATCCCTGTCTCTGTTTGAACTTGGGATTTTTCTTATTAATAACGTAAAGACGTCCTTTCCTTCTGACTATCTTGCAGTCAGCACTTCTTTTTTTTACAGATGCTCTTACTTTCATTATCCAAATATTTTTTATTTGTACCTGAATGTTATTCTTCCTTTTGTCAGATCGTATGGCGACATTTCCACTTTTACTTTGTCACCAGGCAATATCTTGATGTAATGCATTCGCATTTTTCCGGAGATATGCGCAGTTATTACGTGCCCGTTCTCCAGCTCTACCCTGAACATCGCATTCGACAGAGCTTCAATGATAATGCCGTCCTGCTCAATTGACGGTTGTTTAGCCATACGATTACAATTTATTTAATACTTCTTCGATAAATTCGAATGTTGTCAATACGTCTGCCTTCCCTTTATTAACTGCAACAGCATATTCAAAATGTGCAGAAGGTTTACCATCAGCGGTCCTTATAGTCCATCCGTCACGTGCCTGAACTGTCTCCTTCCTTCCCAGATTAATCATCGGTTCAATGCAAATAACAAGGCCCTGCGCCATTTTGTGGCCGATGCCTTTCTTTCCGAAATTCGGGACTTCAGGAGGTTCATGCAGCTTCTTTCCCAAACCATGACCAACGAGCTCCCGTACAACCGAAAATCCACCGCTTTCAGCTTTTGTCTGAACTGCAGATGAGATATCACCTATACGATTTCCTGCAATTGCTTCCCTGACACCCTCCTCCAGTGATGCTCTCGTAAAATCGATCAGACTCCGGATTTCATCTTTAATCTCTCCTACAGGGAAAGTATAAGCGCTATCGCCGTACCATCCGTTAAGTATCACTCCGCAATCGACAGAAATTATATCTCCTTCTTTTAGTGAATATCCCGACGGAATACCGTGAACCACTTCATCATTGACTGATGTGCAGAGAGTTTTTGGGAATCCCCCGTAACCCTTGAATGCCGGTATTGCCGAATGATCAAGAATAAATGTCTCGGCAATATTATCAAGATAAAGAGTAGTAATCCCTGGTCTTATATGTCTGGCAATCTCAGCAAGTGTTTTCGACACCAGTAAATTGCTTTCCCTTAACAACCCTATCTCTTCATCAGTCTTTAAATATAACATCAAAGAACGTAATATTTTATTTAAATTGTGGTGACAGCACCAGTTCTGCCCTTAACCCGACCCGATTTCATCAGTCCATCGTAATGACGCATAAGCAAGTGACTTTCAATCTGTTGCAGTGTGTCGAGAACAACTCCCACAAGGATTAAAAGCGATGTCCCACCATAAAATTGTGCAAACTGAGGCGTTACCGTGGCCTTAACAGCAACAGATGGAAGTATTGCAATTATTGCCAGGAATATTGACCCGGGCAATGTAATTCTTGACATTACCATATCAAAGAATTCAACAGTCTTCCTTCCTGGCTTTATACCCGGAATAAATCCGCCGTTTTTCTTCATATCTTCCGCCATCTGTACAGGATTTATTGTAATGGCCGTATAAAAATATGTAAAAGCAACTATCAGAATTGCGGTTACAAGATTATACAAAAAACCATACATATTCGAAAAAGCAATTACAAATCCCGAACTTGGATTTGAAGAATAACCTGCTACTATTATCGGAAGCATCATGATTGCCTGGGCAAATATAATCGGCATAACACCTGCTGCATTTACCTTCAGCGGAATATACTGACGCACTCCACCGTACTGCTTATTTCCTATAATCCGTCTGGCATATTGCACCGGAACACGGCGTGTGCCCTGAACAAGCAGAATAGTACCCAGAACCACCACAAAGAGCAGAACTATCTCAACAATAAGAGCAACTGCTCCACCTGCTCCATTAAGTCTTGTTCCTGCCTCGAAGATGAAATTTGCAGGCATTCGGGCAACAATACCAATCATGATAATAAGTGAGATGCCATTACCGATACCCTTATCGGTAATTTTTTCTCCCAGCCACATAACAAATATGGTTCCAGCAGTAAGTATTATGACAGATGAGACCTGAAAGAATGTACCGGACAAAACAAATGCTGTATCCGGAAGCTGGTTATTAAGATTAACAAGATAAGTGGGTGCCTGAAGTATAAGTATAGCCACAGTAAGATACCTTGTATGCTGATTCATTTTACGTCTTCCGCTCTCGCCTTCTTTCTGTAACTTCTGGTAATAAGGGAATACTATTCCCAGCAACTGGATTACGATAGAGGCAGAGATGTATGGCATTATTCCGAGGGCAAATACTGAAGCCTGAGAAAAAGCACCACCCGAAAACATGTCGAGCAAACCCATTATACCTGATGATGTCTGATCCTTCAAACCTGCAAGCTGCGACGGATCAATCCCGGGAAGAGTAATGTATTTTCCAAGCCGGTATAACAAAATGATTCCCAATGTATAGAGTAATCTTGCTCGAAGATCTTCTATCTTAAGGATATTCTTTATGGTCTGAATCAGTCTCATTAAATTACAGTTTTACTACGGTCCCGTTTTTGGCTTCAATTGCTGTAACAGCCGACTTGCTGAATGCATGTGCATGAACCTCGAGCTTCCTCTCCAGTGTACCTTTTCCAAGGATTTTTACAAGGGAGTTTTTCGATATCAGACCTGCCAGTAGCATCACTTCGATATCGATCTTCTCAAGATTCTTCTTTTCAGCAAGGTTCTGGAGCACACCCAGATTGATACCTTTATATTCCTTACGGTTAATATTCTTGAAACCAAATTTAGGAACGCGTCTCTGAAGTGGCATCTGACCCCCTTCAAATCCGATTTTCTTACTGTAACCCGATCGCTGTTTGGCCCCTTTATGTCCTCTCGTCGATGTTCCTCCCTTTCCGGATCCTTGTCCGCGTCCGAGACGTTTGTTCCCTTTTATTGATCCTTTGGCAGGTTTTAAGTTGCTCAAATCCATGACTTTATATCTATAAATATATTTTTATCTTAAATATTCTCAACCTTAACCAGGTGTCTGATCTTTGCTACCATACCAAGTATTTGTGGTGTGGCCTCGTGTTCGACACTATGGTTCAATTTTGTAATACCAAGAGCCGTAAGAGTTCTTTTCTGTCTTTCAGGCTTCCCGTTTCTGCTTTTCACCTGGGTAATACGAATCTTTGCCATTTATGCTGTACTTTACTAACCATTAAAAACTTTTTCCATCTTAATCCCTCTGTGCTCAGCGACTGTTAACGGATCGCGTATTTCAAGAAGTGCTGCAAATGTTGCTTTTACAAGATTGTGAGGGTTTGAAGAACCTTTTGATTTAGCAAGAACATTCTTTATCCCTACACTTTCCAGGACAGCTCGCATAGCACCGCCAGCCTTAACTCCTGTACCTTCAGCTGCTGGTTTTATAAATACTTTTGCTCCGCCGAATTTAGCAATCTGCTCATGAGGAATAGTACCATTTATTACAGGTACCTTAATCAGGTTTTTCTTGGCATCTTCAATACCTTTTGCAATTGCGGTAGTTACTTCACTGGCTTTTCCAAGACCGTGGCCGACGATTCCATCCTCATTTCCCACAACAACTATTGCCGAGAAACTGAAGGTACGACCTCCTTTTGTCACTTTGGTAACCCTCTGTATACTGACTAACCTGTCTTTAAGCTCCAGGTCGCTGGTTTTAACTTTTCTTATTCCTTCTGCCATAGTTATTTAGAATTTTAAACCGCCTTCGCGTGCTGCATCAGCCAATGATTTTACTCTGCCATGATATTTATATCCACTTCTGTCAAAGACCACATTTTCAATGCCTTTCTCTTTGCATTTGGAAGCCAGAAGTTTACCGACCAGTTTTGCCTGTTCTGTCTTTTTAATTCCTGTTTTGTCTGCAACCTCCTTTTCAGTGGAGGATGCTGATAGAAGTGTAACCTTTTTCAGGTCGTCAACAACCTGCACATATATCTGCTTGTTGCTTCGATATACTGCAAGCCTCGGTATTTCTGAAGTACCGCTTATCTTTTTCCGGATCCTCATCTTGATCCTTGTTCTTCTTTCCAACTTAGTTAAAGCCATCTTAATAATCTTTTACAGGATTAAACACTTGCAGACTTTCCAGCTTTCTTTCTGAGCTGCTCCCCTACAAACTTGATTCCCTTGCCTTTATAAGGTTCCGGCGGACGAAGCGATCTGATTTTTGCAGCAACATGCCCGATCAGCTGTTTATCAATGCATGTAAGAGTTATCACCGGATTACTCCTCCTCTCAGTTTTTGTCTCCACCTTTACTTCCTTCGGGACCTCCAGGATAATCTCGTGAGAATAGCCAAGACTCATTTCAAGTTGTTGCCCTTTTGCTTCTGCACGATAACCGACTCCTACAATCTCAAGTTCCTTTTTGTATCCTTCAGATACACCGGTTACCATATTGGCAATGAGCGCCCGGTAAAGACCATGAAGTGATTTATGGTTCTTCGATTCAGACGGACGTGTTATAACTATTTGATTATCAACAATTTCCACCTTCAGGTCCTTATCAATAATCTGTGTCAGCTCTCCCAAAGGACCTTTCACACTCACCACATTGTCGTCACTGATACTGATAGTGACTCCTTTTGGTAATGCTACAGGTAATTTTCCTATTCGTGACATTGAATTTCCCTCCTAATTAGTAAACATAACATAAAATTTCACCACCTATATTTTCTTTTTTAGCCTCTTTGTCGGTCATCAAACCCTTTGATGTTGAGATTATTGCTATCCCAAGCCCGTTTAATACCCGTGGCAGATCATCAACTCCTGAATAATGTCGGAGACCAGGGCGGCTTACACGCTTCAATACCCTTATTGCAGGTTTTTTGGTCTTGGAATTATATTTAAGAGCAATTTTCAAGATCCCCTGTTTGTTTTCACTATCAATTACCTTATAGCTGAGGATATACCCTTTTTCAAAAAGTATTCTGGCAACTTCCTTTTTAAGATCGGATGCCGGGGTATCCACAACCTTATGACCCGCCATATTAGCGTTTCGAATTCTGGTCAGTAAATCTGCAATTGGATCAGTCATCTTGTATTGTTTAATAGTACAGTTTAAGTTTCTTTAAATTAACTACCAGCTGGCTTTTTTTACACCAGGAATAAGGCCGAATGACGCCATTTCCCTGAACGTTATTCTGCTTATTCCGAACTGTCTCATATATCCTCTTGAACGCCCTGTCAGCTTACAGCGGTTACGCTGTCTGTTTGGATTTGAGTTCCTTGGCAGACGGCTCAATGCGACATAGTTTCCGTCAGCTTTCAGCTGAGCCCTCTTTTCAGCATATTTCTTTACCAGTTTTGCACGTTTTACTTCACGGGCTATCATCGATTCCTTAGCCATATTATCAGTTTTTAGATGTTTTAAAAGGTAAACCGAAGTTCTTCAGGAGAGCAAGTGCTTCTTCGTCACTCTTTGCTGATGTAACAAAAGTAACCTGCAGTCCCATAATCTTATTAATTTTATCAAGGTCTATTTCAGGGAATATGATTTGTTCAGTGATCCCCATCGTATAATTACCGCGTCCGTCGAGCTTTGCGCTTATTCCTTTAAAGTCACGGATACGTGGCAGTGCTACCGCTATAAGCCTCTCGAGAAATTCGTACATTTTCTCTTGGCGTAATGTGACCATTATACCGATCGGCATATGCCTTCTCAGTTTGAAGTTTGAGATATCTTTTGATGAATAGGTAAGAACAGCTTTCTGCCCGGCAATATCTGATAGTTCCTTAACACCTGATTCGAGCAATTTCTTATCAGCAATAGCCTGTCCCACACCCTGGTTGATAACTATCTTCTTCAGCTTCGGGACCTGCATTACCGTTTTATAACCAAATTCCTTGATCAATGCAGGGACTATCTCGTCCTTATACTTATTTTTTAGCGCAGGTACATACATTACTTGATCTCCTCTCCTGATTTTTTTGAATAACGCACTAATTTATTTTTCTCATTAAGCCTCCTGCCAATACGGGTAGGTTTACCTGAAGCCGGGTCAATAAGCATCAGATTTGAAAGGTGAATTGGTGCTTCTTTCTTAACAATCCCTCCCTGAGGAGCTTTCGAATTGGGCTTTGTATGCTTTGATATCAAATTTAAGCCTTCCACGATTGCTCTTTCCTTCTTCCTGTCTACTTCAAGCACACGACCTTTCTGACCTTTTGATTCACCGGTTATGACCATTACTGTATCACCCTTCCTGATATGTATTTTCTTTTGCATTGTTGTGTATTTAATTATTACAACACCTCTGGTGCCAGTGATACAATCTTCATATACTTATCGCGAAGTTCTCTCGCTACCGGTCCGAAAATACGAGTACCACGAACTTCATCCTGATTTGTCAGCAGAACAACAGCATTATCGTCAAACCTTATATAAGATCCATCCTGACGGCGTATCTCTTTTGTTGTTCTGACAACTACTGCCCTGCTCACTGTCCCTTTCTTTGCTTCACCTGAAGGAAGAGCGGATTTCACACTCACAACTATTTTGTCGCCAACGGTGGCATATCTTTTTTTGCTGCCGCCGAGTACTCTTATGCATAACACCTCCTTGGCGCCCGAATTATCGGCTACTGTCAGCCTGGTTTCCTGCTGTATCATAATTACTTGGCCCTTTCGATTATTTCAACTAATCTCCAGGCTTTATTCTTGCTCAGAGGCCTGGTCTCTGATATCCTGACTGTGTCGCCGATCTTGCATGAATTCTCTTCGTCATGCGCCATCAGCTTTTTTGTCCTGTTAATAAATTTGCCATAAATAGGATGTTTAACTTTCCTTTTAACGGCAACGACGATTGATTTGTCCATCTTATTACTGACAACAACCCCGATACGTTCTTTTCTAAGATTCCTTTCCATTGCTGATTTCCGGCTATTTAGATTCCTTTTTTGATTCTCTTGCACGCAATTCAGTGAATAACCGCGCAATTGTAAGTTTTAACTGTTTTAATTTTTGCGGATTATCCAGGGGAGTGATAGCATGGTTTAATCTCATGCGCACCAGCATAGTCCTTTCTGTATCTATTCTTTCGATAAGATCGGGTGTGCTTAATTCCCTAATTTCTGCTGTTTTCATCTGATATAATGTTTTTTTACTCTACGTAATCGCGTCTCACTACAAATTTTGTGGAAATTGGCAACTTTTGTGCGCCAAGACGAAGGGCTTCTTTTGCTACTTCAAACGATACTCCTTCGGCTTCCATCAGAATTCTTCCCGGAGTAACCGGAACAACAAAACCTTCTGGTGCTCCTTTTCCTTTACCCATACGAACCTCAGCAGGTTTCTTCGTAATAGGTTTATCAGGGAATACCCTTATCCAGAGCTGTCCTTCACGTTTCATTTGACGGGTAATAGCCTGGCGGGCTGCCTCGATCTGCCTCCCTGTTATCCAGCACTGTTCCAGCGCTTTGATACCAAATGACCCGAATGCCAGCTGGTTGCCTCTCTGGGCATTTCCTTTCATTTTTCCTTTCTGGGCTCTTCTGTATTTGGACCTTTTTGGTTGTAACATTGTTTAATATCTTAGAAATTATTTACTCAGTTATTTATTCCTCTGTTTTCCTTTCTTGAGGTTTTTGCTCTTGGCATTCCTTGCTCCGATGTTAGGGCTCAGATCTCTCTTCCCATATACTTCACCATTACAAATCCAGACTTTAATTCCGATCAGACCTACCTTTGTATGAGATTCTGCCAGTGCATAATCGATATCTGCACGGAATGTATGAAGCGGAATACGTCCCTCTTTGTACGTTTCGGTTCTTGCCATTTCGGCTCCACCCAGACGTCCGGAGACGACAACTTTTATACCTTCAGCACCCATGCGCATCGTTGATGCAATAGCCATTTTAATTGCCCTGCGGTAAGAGATCTTTCCTTCAACCTGGCGGGCAACATTGTTACCAACAATATTCGCATCAAGCTCCGGTCTCTTAACTTCAAAAATATTTATCTGAACCTCTTTCTTGGTTATCTTCTTAAGCTCTTCCTTCAGCTTATCGACTTCCTGTCCGCCTTTACCGATTATGATACCTGGACGTGCAGTATTAACCGTTACGGTAATAAGCTTAAGAGTTCTCTCAATAATGATTTTCGAGATACTTGCCTTGGCAAGCCTGGCATTCAGGTACTCTCTGATCTTAGTGTCTTCTACAAGTTTACCTGAAAAATCTTTTCCACCGTACCAGTTTGAATCCCAGCCTTTTATTATCCCTAATCTGTTACCAATCGGATTTACTTTTTGTCCCATCTGAATTATTTTGATGTATTTTCAATTTCCTTATTCATGCTGTCAATTACAAGGGTTACGTGGTTAGATCTTTTTCTCAACCT
Source organism: uncultured Bacteroidota bacterium (assembly GCA_963843415.1). GTDB lineage: Bacteria > Bacteroidota > Bacteroidia > Bacteroidales > VadinHA17 > LD21. The sequence goes on along the minus strand of CAWJKD010000005.1, from coordinate 514,338 downwards.
GTAAGCTCTTCCCTGTGGGGCAGTCTGCAACCTTTTCATTGAGCGTCCGCCATCTACATGAATTGTCTTGACATACAGATTACTCTCTTCAACCCTGACCCCTTCATTTTTTGACTGCCAGTTAGCAATAGCAGAGAGTAGTAGTTTTTCCAATCTGCGGGATGCATCCTGCGAGCTGTACTTGAGGATATCCAAGGCTTTATTCACATCCTTTCCGCTGATCAGATCTGTAACAAGTCTCATTTTCCTCGGTGAGGTTGGACAGTTCCTGAGAATAGCCTGATATCTCTTTTTCGAGGCCTCTTTTCTCTGTTCAGCTGTATTTCTTTTTCTTGCACCCATTATAAAAAGTTTTTCAATGATTATTTATTCCCGGAATGGCCCCTGAATGTACGAGTAGGTGCAAATTCTCCAAGTTTATGACCTACCATATTCTCAGTAACGTACACCGGAATAAATTTATTCCCGTTATGAACTGCTATAGTATGCCCGACAAAGTCAGGGGAAATCACTGATCTCCTTGACCATGTTTTGACCACTGATTTTTTACCTCCTTCATTCATCTCAAGAACTCTCTTCTCAAGCTTGAAATCTATAAAAGGTCCTTTTTTAATCGATCTGCTCATATTAAATCAGTTATTTCTTTCTTCTTTCCAAAATATGTTTTGCAGAGTATTTTTTCTTGTCCCTGGTTTTAAAACCTTTTGCAGGAATGCCTCTGCGTGATCTGGGATGTCCTCCTGAAGCCTTGCCTTCACCCCCACCCATCGGGTGATCGACCGGATTCATGGCAATACCTCTTACTCTCGGACGGCGGCCCTGCCAACGTGAACGGCCGGCTTTGCCAGACTTCTCAAGGTTATGATCAGGATTGGAAACAGCGCCAATCGTAGCCCTGCATGCTGTAAGAACCATTCTTGTCTCACCCGAAGGAAGCTTAATTGTAGCATATTTCCCGTCGCGTGCTGAAAGCTGGGCATAAGTCCCTGCACTGCGGGCAAGTGCAGCACCCTTGCCCGGTTTGAGCTCGATATTATGAATGATTGTACCTAATGGTATATCATTGAGGAACATCGTATTGCCAATCTCAGGAGCGGCATCTTTTCCTGATACTATTTTTTGTCCCGGCTGAAGTCCGGCAGGGGCTACTATATACCTTTTCTCCCCATCCCCGTAAACAACAAGTGCGATCCTTGATGATCTGTTCGGATCGTACTCGATTGTTTTGACTGTTGCCTGCATGCCATCTTTTTCCCTGAGGAAATCTATGACCCTGTACATCTTCTTGTGACCGCCTCCGATGTATCTGCTGGTTCTTCTGCCGATAACATTCCTTCCTCCTGATCTTTTTAACGGTCGAAGGAGGGATTTCTCCGGCGCTGTGCTTGTTATGGTATCAAAAGCACTTATGATCTTGTTTCTCTGACCTGGAGTTACAGGTTTGATCTTTCTGACTGCCATTGGTTATTAAATATTGCTATAGAAATCTATTTTATTGCCTTCAGCAAGCGTAACTATCGCTTTTTTGACAGCATTTGTCCTTCCTATAAGAAGTCCTGACTTTGTATTACGGCTTTTAATTTTGCCGCCATAACGGATGGTGTTCACAGAAGCAACAGTAACACTATACAGTTCTTCCACAGCTTTTTTTATCTGTAACTTGTTTGCATCTTTTGCAACCAGAAAACCATAGCGGTTAAATTTATCGCCCTGGCTTGTCATTTTTTCAGTTACTATAGGCTTAAGCAAAATATTCATCACTTAAAATTTTCTAATTTTCAAATGTTGCCTGCAAAACGTCAATTGCACTCTCCACAAGTACTAAAGTTGAAGCTTTCATAATCCCGTATGTGTTTAATTCTCCGACAGTTACAACTTCAACCCCTTGTACATTTCGGGATGACAAATATATATTTTTATTTTGTTCCGTTAAAACAATAAGTGATTTTTTATTAGCAATATTAAGGTTATTGCCTATTTCAAGTATTCCCTTTGTTTTCGGAGCCTCGAATGAAAAGTCTTCAACAACAATTATTTTGTTGGTAGATGCTTTATACGATAACGCTGATTTTCTGGCCAGCTGTTTAACTTTCTTGTTAAGCTTAAAGCCATAATATCTTGGTTCCGGACCAAATACCCGTCCGCCACCACGGAACAAAGGATTCTTAATACTTCCTGCACGAGCAGTACCGGTACCTTTCTGCTTTTTTATTTTCCTTGTGCTTCCGGAAACCTCCCCCCGCGCTTTGGATTTGTGTGTTCCCTGACGCTGATTTGCCAGGAACTGCTTTGTATCCAGATAAATGGCGTGGTCGCTAGGCTCAATGCCGAAAATGGAATCGTTAAGTTTAACTTTCCTTCCGGTCTCCTTACCATTAATATTAACGACAGCTAATTCCATTATTTTGTAATTATTACGTAACCACCTTTTGGACCAGGCACTGATCCTTTAACTATAATTATATTGTCCTCGGGCATAAGCTTTATGACCAGCATGCTTTGTGCCTTGACTTTTTCATTCCCTAATCTTCCTGCCATTCTCATACCCGGCAGAACCCTTGAAGGAAATGAAGAAGCTCCAAGCGAACCGGGTGCCCTGCCCCTGTTATGCTGACCGTGGGTTTGGCCTCCCACACCACTGAAATTGTGACGTTTAACAACACCCTGGAATCCTTTCCCTTTTGACCAGCCTCTTACGTCAACCCATTTGTCGGGTCTGAACAGCTCAGCAGTAAGCACTTCACCTTCCTTAACCTGTCCTTCATCAAAGCCAAGAAACTCGAGAAGTTTCCTTTTCGGGGTTGTGTTGACTTTTTTGAAATGTCCAAGTTCTGCTTTTGGTGTCTTTTTCTCTTTTTTATCATCGAACCCAAGCTGCACAGCAAAATAACCGTCTTTTTCAACTGTTTTGATCTGTGTAACAACACATGGACCTGCCTGCAGAACCGTACAAGGAATATTTTTCCCTTCTTCATCAAAAAGGGAAGTCATTCCCACCTTTTTTCCTATTAATCCCTGCATCTCAATTAAACGTTACTTGTTTCACACTTTAATCTCAACTTCCACACCACTCGGCAGTTCTAATTTCATTAGAGCATCGATCGTTTTTGGTGTGGAGCTGTAAATATCAAGCAGTCTTTTATAAGAAGACAGCTGGAACTGCTCTCTGGCCTTTTTATTGACAAACGGAGACCGGAGAACTGTATAAATCTTTTTGTGAGTAGGAAGCGGAATCGGTCCGCTTACAACTGCACCGGTCGATTTTACTGTTTTTACGATCTTTTCAGCTGATTTATCTACCAGATTATGATCGTAAGATTTCAGTTTGATACGAATTTTCTGACTCATCTTTTATAGAATTTTTCCTTTTGTAATTTCAATAATTCTGTTTGCTATATCAGCAGGAACCTCTTCATAATGAGAAAACTCCATTGTTGACGTAGCACGTCCTGAAGTTATTGTCCGGAGTATTGTAACATAACCGAACTTCTCAGCCAGCGGCACTTTTGCCCTGACAACCCTTAAGCCTGCCTTCGATTCCATTCCTTCAACTCTTCCCCTTCTCCTGTTAAAATCGCTTATTACGTCCCCGACATATTCTTCCGGTGTAACTACCTCAGTTAACATTATTGGTTCGAGAATCACAGGATTGCACTTACCTGCGTATCTTCTGAATGCCTGCTTGGCAGCAATTTCAAAAGAGAGAGAATCGGAATCGACCGGATGGTATGAACCATCTTTGAGTGCCACCTTAAGACTCTCCACAGGAAATCCTGCAAGAGGTCCGTTTGACATAGCTTCACGGAAGCCCTTTTCAACTGAAGGAATAAATTCCTTCGGAATATTCCCGCTTCTTATTTCATTAATAAACTGAAGTCCTCTTACACCGTTTTCAGCAGGTGACAGTTCAACAGTAATATCCGCATATTTACCCCTGCCTCCTGTCTGTTTTTTAAATATCTCCCGGAACTCGGCAGTGGTTGTAATAGCCTCTTTATAAGCAACCTGTGGTGGCCCCTGATTACATTCCACATTGAATTCCCTTTTCAGGCGGTCGATCAGTATCTCCAGGTGCAGCTCACCCATCCCATTAATAATTGTCTGCCCGCTGTCAGGATCTATTTTGACCTGGAAAGTAGGATCCTCTTCAGCAAGCTTCTGCAGGCCTAATGATAATTTATCGACATCAGCCTGAGTTTTTGGTTCGATAGCAACTCCTATAACCGGCTCCGGAAAATCCATTGATTCAAGTAATATAGGTTTGTGTATTGCACTCAGAGTATCGCCTGTTTTGACATCTTTAAATCCAACTCCTGCACCAATATCTCCTGCAGATATACTATCCTTGGGATTCTGTTTGTTGGCATGCATCTGGAACAGACGGTTAATCCTCTCTCTTTTCCCGGTTCTTACATTCAGTACTGTATCGCCCGAATTAAGTACTCCCGAGTATATTCTGAAGAAACATAGTCTTCCGACAAAAGGATCGGTTGCTATTTTAAATACAAGTGCAGATAATGGTTCCTCATTATCCGGTTCACGGATAATCTCGCTGTCATCTCTTGGATCGACACCTGCAATTGCCCCTTTATCAATCGGTGACGGAAGGAATGCGGCAATAGCATCGAGAAGGCTCTGGATACCTTTATTCTTAAAGGCAGCTCCGCAGAGCACAGGTACTGCACTTCCCGAAACTGCAGATTTTCTCAGTGCCGTGAGTATCTCTTCAGCGGTTATTGATAAATGATCTTCAACATATCTCTCCAGTAAAGTATCATCAACCTCGGCAATAGCTTCCACGAGCTTACCTCTCCACTCTTCCGCTTCATCGAGAAGGTCATCAGGTATCTCTTCTGTTTCATACTTTGCTCCCTGCGTGTCATCATCAGCATATATCAGAGCTTTCATTTTCACAAGGTCTATAATACCCTGGAAGTTCTCCTCACTACCGATGGGGATCTGGATAGGAACCGCGTGAGCATCCAGTTTCTCCTTGATCTGGTGTACTACGCTTAAAAAATCAGCTCCGGCACGGTCCATCTTATTCACGAATGCGATTCTGGGAACACCATATTTATTTGCCTGTCTCCAGACTGTTTCAGATTGCGGTTCAACACCTCCTACAGCACAGAAAACCGCTACGGCACCATCAAGCACTCTGAGAGATCTTTCAACCTCAACAGTAAAATCGACGTGTCCCGGGGTATCAATAATATTGATTTTATAATCTTCCCCGTTATATTTCCAAAACGCAGTTGTAGCAGCAGAAGTGATTGTTATTCCTCTTTCCTGTTCCTGAATCATCCAGTCCATCTGGGCATTCCCGTCATGAACCTCTCCCATGCGATGCGTCCGACCTGTATAGAACAGAATGCGTTCTGTTGTAGTGGTCTTACCGGCATCGATGTGAGCCATGATCCCAATGTTTCTGGTATATTTCAGATTCTTATCCATCAGTCTGTTGCTACCCTTATTATCAATTAAAAGCGGAAATGAGCAAATGCCTTATTAGCTTCTGCCATTCTATGGGTATCTTCTTTTTTCTTATATGCACCACCTTCGAGTTTATATGCTGCCATCAGCTCTGCAGCAAGCCGGTCAGCCATTGAATGACCTGTCCTTTTACGGGCAAATGAGATCATATTCTTCATGCTGATGCTTACCTTACGATCGGCCCTGATCTCCATCGGCACCTGGAATGTAGCACCACCCACCCGGCGTGCTTTAACTTCAACTTGTGGTGTAACATTCTCGAGAGCCTGTTTGAAAATCTCCAGGGGGCTCTTGGCTTCATCCTTGAATTTATCACCTACGATATCAAGAGAATCGTAAAAAATCTGATAAGCAAGGTTCTTTTTACCATTGAACATAAGATTGTTAACAAACCTTGTTACATACGGATCATTATATTTCGGATCCGGCAACAGAATCCTCTTCTTTGGTTTTGCTTTTCTCATTATCTTATTCCTTTATTGTTACTTCTTTGGCCTTTTTGCACCATATTTTGATCTTCTCTGAGTACGGCCGTCTACTCCTGAAGTGTCGAGAGCTCCACGAACGAGGTGATAGCGAACTCCCGGCAGGTCCTTGACCCTGCCACCCCTGATGAGAACTATTGAGTGCTCCTGGAGATTATGGCCTTCTCCCGGAATATAAGCGTTTACTTCTTTCTGGTTGGTAAGCCTTACCCTGGCTACCTTCCTCATAGCGGAATTCGGTTTCTTGGGTGTGGTCGTATAAACACGCACACAAACACCTCTTCTCTGAGGACATGAATCCAGAGCAGGAGCTTTACTTTTATCCACCAGTCTTTTCCTGCCTTTTCTTACTAATTGCTGAATTGTCGGCATAATTCCAAGTTATTTTAATAATGAATTTTACTTAAAAAAATGGCTTGCAAAGGTATTTATTTTATTTATTAATTAGCAAACAATTATATACTTTTTTCAAATCAAACTGATATATACATTCCATGAGCCTTAAAATGCATACATCCGCAGATTAATTCATCTCTTATTACTATGTCTATTCAAACTTTAACGTAAGTTGTGAACAGGTAACTTCCCGATCTTTCCTGCAGAAATTTTTTTGTAAACTTACCAATGAAAGAAAAACCGGTACTCCTGCATTTCAAAAAACTCGTGCAAAGGAAATAAAAAATTTGCAATTATGTTCTCTTTCTTAAACAGTTTTTAAAAATTTATTAATTTTGTCCCCTCCAAATTAAAGTACATAATAATTAAGTAAATATATAATCTCAACACTATGAAGACATACCAGACTGACCAGATTAAGAATATCGCGCTCCTTGGTAATTCAGGATCCGGTAAGACAATTCTCGGTGAAGCGATGCTCTTTAACGGCGGCATTATTGAAAGAAGAGGTACTATAGAAGCTAAAAATACAACCTCCGATTTTCGTCCGATTGAACAGGAGAACGGAAACTCAATCTATTCTGCAGTACTCTATACTGAGTACCTGAATAAGAAAATTAATATTCTCGATACTCCCGGACTTGATGATTTCAGCGGCGGAGTTATCTCTTCTCTTTATGCTTCCGACATGGCTGTACTATTAATAAATGTACAGAATGGTGTTGAAGTTGGTACTGAGATTCATTTCAGACATGCTGAAAAGGTACACAAGCCTATGATAATTGCTATCAATGGTCTGGATCATGAAAAAGCAAATTTTGAGAAATCACTTGAAATGCTGAAAGACAGGCTCAGTAGTAACATTATCTTAATACAATATCCTGTAAATGAAGGTGTTGGATTTAACTCGGTGATCGATGTACTTAAGATGAAAATGCTCCGCTATGGCAAAGACGGCGGTAAAGCTGAAGTTGTTGATATACCTGCTGATCAGGTTTCAAGAGCAGAAGAACTGCACACTTCTCTTGTAGAAAAAGCAGCAGAGAGTGATGAAGCTCTTATGGAGTTATTCTTTTCCAAAGATACTCTTACTGAGGAGGAGATAAGAAAAGGCATTGCAAAGGGAATACTGACCCGTGGAATGTTTCCTGTTTTCTGTACTTCAGCAAAACATAATATCGGGGTTGACTGCCTTATGGAATTCATTGTTAATGAGTCACCCTCTATTACCGATATGCCTGTTCCAAAAAACAGCAAGGGTAATGATGTGAAACCGAATCCAGCCGGACCGGCATCAGTTTATATCTTCAAATCTGCAATAGAAGAACACATAGGCGAAATAAATTACTTCAGGGTCTACTCTGGCAAGATCACGGAAAACCTTGATGTAATCAACAGCAATAACAGCACAAAAGAAAGATTATCACAGCTCTATATATGTGCCGGCAAGAACAGGACAAGGGTTCCTGAGCTTCATACAGGTGATATAGGGGCTTTTGTTAAGCTCAAGAATACAAAGATGGATCATACACTTAATGCTCCGGGCAATGACTGGAGGTACGAGGGTGTAATATTCCCTGAACCGAAATACAGGATCGCCATTAAGGCACAGAGCGAAAGTGATGATGAAAAGCTGGGAGAAGCACTTAATAAGATCCACCTTGAAGATCCGACTATAATTATTGAGTACTCAAAGGAACTAAAACAAATAATAGTTCATGGCCAGGGAGAATATCATTTAAATATAATGAAATGGCATCTTGACAATATTTACAAGATCCCTACCAATTTCAATGCTCCCAAAATACCATATCGTGAAACAATTACAAAAGCTGCCCAGGCTGATTACCGGCATAAGAAACAATCCGGCGGTGCAGGACAGTTCGGTGAAGTTCATATGATAGTTGAACCTTATTTTGAAGGTACGCCGGAACTTACAATGCAAAAATTCGGAGGGAAAGAAATAAAGCTCTCAGTAAGAAGCAAAGATGAAATTGATCTTGACTGGGGAGGGAGGCTTGTTTACGTTAACTGCATTGTTGGCGGTTCTATTGATGCCAGGTTTATGCCTGCAATTCTTAAGGGTATAATGGAGAAGATTGAAATCGGGCCACTAACCGGATCATATGCCCGTGATATAAGGGTATACGTTTATGATGGCAAAATGCATCCTGTTGATTCAAATGAAATATCCTTCAGGCTGGCAGGTAGAAATGCGTTTAGTCAGGCGTTCAAAAATGCAGGACCAAAGATACTTGAACCTATTTATGAGGTGGAGATCCTGGTTCCTTCCGACCGTATGGGCGATGTGATAAGCGATCTTCAGGGCCGCAGGGGATTGGTAATGGGGATGTCAAGCGAAAAGAGGTTTGAAGTAATTAAAGCAAGAGTTCCGCTGGCAGAAATGAATAAATATTCAACAGCTCTCAGTTCAATAACGGGAGGACGTGCACTGTTCACAATGAAATTCTCTGAATATGCACCAGTTCCGGGAGATGTACAGGAAGCTGTGATCAAAGCTTATACTGAAGAGGAAGAAGAAGAATAGAAAATACATTTTATAAGCAGATCCTCCATTTGCCTTTCTTCATCTATTCGTCATTTAATCATTTTACTGTTGAAGTATTTCAAAAAGTAAAACCGATTACAAGGTATAGTTGCTCCCGGTCAGGATTAAGGATTACCTGTCCCGTTAGCGGGATTGAGAAATTATCGCTTATAATTATAGTTCTTGTTGTACCTATCCCAAGGTTGCACAACCTGAACTCACCGTCAGATGTATGCCATCCATTACCTGCACCTGCCCAGATGCTTACCCCGATAAATCCATACTCTGCCTGGAAATACATGTCTCTGCCTGCAGATGCTGCTCCTCCGGCTTCATTGATAATGTAACTAGCACTCAGGGTCAACCCTTTGATCACAAAACCTGCATTTATTTCAAGTGCATGACTTCCGGCAGTATCTGATATTTCAAAAAGAGGCAGGCCCGGATAATAATAATCAATGACACCAAGACTCAAACCGAAAGGAAATGAATATGTAATATAAGGATCCGCTTCCGAGTATCCGTGTATATCATAAGAACCCCAGATACCAATTGTCAGACCCCCGTTTGAATACTTGACAGTTGGTTGCAGATGAGGACCCTGGCCAAACCTTGTGCCACGCCATACATAATTAGAATAAAGGTCAGCTCCTATTGTGAATTTTGAGCTCTTTTCTTCTTCCTGGGCGCTTGCACTGGTTGTTAAAGAAGTTAGCATCAGTACCATACCTGCGAAAATTAAAACCGGATTCTTCATTGTTAATGCTTTTAAGTAAATAATAGAATTCTAAAGTAAAAATATATATATTTTCAATATACCCTATTTATAAAGGGGTATTTCTACTATTTTGTACATATTTCTCCTCTTATACCCTATTTATTAAGGGGTATTGTTGATATTTTATATCTTTTTTAAAATTATACCCTTTTTTTTGATCCCTGGAAAATCATTTCCCGGATATTCATTTTTAAATTATAGTTAACAAAAAAGGCTGGTCATACCGGCCAGCCTCTTAATAAATCGTTAATTATATTAAGCACTCTTCAGTACATCCCATACAAAAGCCCGGATGCCTACATCTTCATTTATTGAGTCGATCTTCTTAACGTTTTCAAGCATTGCATCAACTAAATCGTCATCGATGACAGTAAGCAGACTCTTATTTATTTCAGGCCAGGCATGAGTGCTGAGATGAGGGACACCGCTGGTGGTCCCTCTCCCCTGAACATTTTCCCACAGGGAATATCCTTTTATTCCCAGCTTATCCATCAGGTACTCTACCCTCTCGGTGTGAGCCTGGTTATATATGATCATTACAGCTTTCATAATTACAAATATCAGTTATTAAAGTTATTTTGAATTACCGTTACCGTTTTTTGTATCAAATTCGGAATAGACAGCCAGTTGTTTATTTCTTTCCCCGTGTTTTGCAAAAATTGAGTAAATCACCGGGACCAGTACCAATGTAATAAAAGTAGAAAAAATAAGGCCCCCTATAACAGCTACACCCATCGGGCTCCATAGTTCTGATCCGGAACCGGAGCTAAGAGCTAACGGGAGCATTCCCAGAATAGTGGTGGCCGAGGTCATTAAAACAGGTCTGAGTCTTGATCTTCCCGAAATTGCAATTGCTTCGTAAAGTTCATTGCCTCTTTCCCTCATCAGGTTTATAAAGTCAACAAGCACTATCGCATTCTTTACAACAATTCCGATAAGCATAACTGCACCGATTGCAGAGATGACGCTAAGTGTTGTACTTGTTAAGAACAAAGCTATTGCCACACCCGAAAAAGCAAAAGGGATTGAGAACATTATTATAAAAGGCATTTTCAGAGATTCAAACTGCGAAGCCATAACAAGATAAACAAGTATCAGGCTCACTACTATCAGAAAAGCAATATCCGCAAATGATTCCATCTGGTCTTGTATGGCACCGGATATCTCCACCATAACTCCTGCAGGTACAATTGTTTCGTCGATAGCTTTCTGAACCTCTGTCTGTAGCGTAGTAAGAGATTTTTTATAGGGAGTAAAGGAAACACTTACAATCCTTTCCCTCCGTTTTCGTCCAATACTTGGCGGCGACCAGAACTCTTTTATCTCTGCAATCTCTCCAAGCCTTATGATCTGACCCGATGGATTTTGTATACCAATATTTTCGATTTCAGTAAGTGTGCTTCTCGCACTTTCTTTAAACCGTACAACAACATCATATTCATCTCCCGACTGACGCAGCCGGGTTGCAGTCATACCATCCACTCTGTTCTTAACTGCTGCCGATACTGTTGCCGTATTCAGTCCATTGGTTATCATCTTATTCTGATCAAGAATTATCTGGAGCTCTGGTTTTGACTTGTCACGGCTTATTTTTACATCTTTGGTTCCCTCTATTTTTCTGATTTTAGCAGCAAGCTCTTCAGCCACAATATTTGTTTCAGAAATATTATAACCATAAATTTCTACATCCACAGTGTTACCGCCGAAGGATCCCATATTTTCAGCGGTGCTGACAGTAAAGTCGACAATCTCGGGGATTTTCGTAAAATCACTCCTCATTTCTTCAGCCAGCTCCAGTACGCCCTTTTCACGCTCTTCAACAGGAACAAGGCTGAGAGTATAGCTTATCACATGTGTTCCGCCGGCTCCGAACAATGATGAAAATCCAGCCTGGTCATCAGAACCGGTAGATGATGAAATAAGCTCAATTTCCGGATATTTTTCTTTAAAAATCTGGTCGATTTTATCAGTTGTTTTAATTGTCTCATCCACTCTTGTTCCGGTCTGGAGTTCAATAGTTGCTGTGATTTGTGATTGATCAGCCTCCGGAAAAAACTCTGTATCAATAACAGAAAACAGGCTCATTGATCCAATAAAAACCACAACAGCAATCAAGGTAACTACCTTTTTATGATGAAGCGACCATCGAAGGGTCTTCTCATAAAAACTATCAAACCAGTCAAGCCATTTTCTGATACTCCCGTCATAGGTCCAGAAGGAAGCATCCTTCCTGATCGGATACCATTTTAGCATAAGAGCGCTCATTGTAGGAGTAAGAGTAAGCGCTGCAACTACAGATGTCACAATTGTAATTGATACAAGCATACCCAGTTGCTTGAAGAGCACTCCTGTAAGTCCTTTTACGAAAGTAAGGGGGAAGAAAACAGCTACTATGGTTAAAGTTGAAACAATAACTGCCAGCCACACTTCATTTGTTGCGTATATTGCCGCTTCTCTCGGACGGCTTCCCCTCTCGACGTGTTTTGTGATATTTTCAAGCACAACAATGGCATCATCCACTACCATCCCTATCGCAATCGAAAGAGAGGTAAGTGAAATTATGTTAATGGATTCCCCCGTTATAAAGAGATAGATGAAGGCTACAACCAGTGAGATCGGGATTGTGACTATTATTATTACAGTAGCTCTCCATCTTCCAAGGAAAAAGAGGACTACAAGAACCACAAAAATTGCTGCATACAGAAGTGTTTCTGTAAGGTTGCTGATTGAATCCTTGATAAATGTGGCGCTGTCGAATAGTTTTTCAATTTTTACGTCAGCCGGAAGATCTTTTTTAAGTGATTCCAGGGCTTTCTCAACTTCCTTTGTAACCTTTACGGTGTTTCCTCCTGACTGTTTCTGTACATACATTGTCATCCCCTGGAGGCCGTTTATCCTTGTGTCAAGCTTAGTTTCGCGTATCGTATCCCTGACAACCGCAACATCTTTCAGGTACACATTGTTTCCATTATAACTGCTTATTACCAGGTTCTTTATTATGTCGCTTTCAGGAAACTCACCCTGAATCCGAAGGGGATAATCGGTTTGTCCCATTTCTATATACCCGGCAGGCACATTCATATTTTCGGCCCGCAAAATATTCCCGATCTGTTCTATGCTTAGATTATAGGCCTCCATTTTTCGGGGATCAACATCAATATATACTTTCCGCCCGGGGACGCCTGCCAGGTTTACTGAGCCAACACCTTCAATCCTGTTAAGAGGATTTACAATTTTCTCATCAAGTATCTTGTTGAGTCCCATGTAACTCTCTTCAGCCGTAATTGCATAGAAAATTATCGGCATCATACTTGAATTGAATTTCATAATCATTGGATTCTCACTATCCTCCGGCAGATAATTTTCAATAAAACTAAGATTGCTCCTGATATCGTTGGAAGCTTCATCGAGATTTGTCCCATACTCAAAATTCATAAAGATGACTGAGAGTCCGTCACTCGATGTAGAAGTAAGTTCTTTCAGATTGCTCACAGAGTTCACTGCATCCTCGACGGGTCGAGTAACATTGGTCTCAATATCAGATGCGCTTGCTCCTGGATAGGTTGTGACTACTCCGATAAATGGTAGTTCTATTTCAGGATAAAGGTCCACTGGTAATTGTGTCAGCGAATACAGACCAATTACAATCAGCGCTACGAAAATCAGGATCGTTGTTACCGGTCTTTTTACGGAAGAACTGTATATACTCATTTTACTATTATTATTGCAATTCGATGACTTACATAACTATCTCAAGTTTGTCCTCATTCAGGAGCCGTGACTGACCTTCGGTAACAAGTCGGTCACCTTCCTTTAAGTTGTCTGAAATGATCTCAAGCTGATCATCAAATCTTTTTCCTATTAATACTTCAATACGTTTTGCAACACCCTGTTCCTCAACGAAAACGTACCTGATATTGGTACCTTCCTGCATCAGGACTGTTGCCGCAGGCACAACAAATGTCTCCACCTCACCAAGGTCCATTGAAACCCTCACAAACATACCAGGTTTCAGAAGGTCATTCCGGTTAGGAAGTTCAATTTCCGTAATAAACGATCTTGTGACAGAACTGACAGTCGGAGCTTTTCTGAAGACTCTCCCTGTGAATACTTCACCGTCATATACATCAGCCCTGATCAGTGCCTTCATTCCTGTTTTAATAAGAGGATAATATTGTTCAGAGACAGCGACATCAACTTTCAGAGGACTGACCTGCATGATAGTTACAACAGCCGATTTTCCGCTTGCGGATGTTGGTGCACCTGAATACATCTCACCATCTTCAAAGTACTTTCCAGTCACAACTCCATAAAAGGGAGCTTTCAACAAAGTATTCTGCTCCATGAAGTCCACATTGGTTTTAGTAACTTCTTGCTGTGTCTTTGCCTGGTCATACTGCTGCTGTCTGGCACTTCCCGATTTCAGCAAGGTATCAAGACGCGACAAATCTTTCTCAAGGTTGGCGAGCTGTACTTTCTGAGCATAGAGTTGTGTACGATCCATGAGAAACAGATTATCGCCCTTGGTTACCCTGTCACCAACCTCCACATAGATCTTATCTATTCTGCCCGGACTTGATGGAGCCATATTAACCTCTTCAAAAGGCAGTATGCTCGCTGTATATTCAATTGTCCTTGCAATTTTTGTTCTGGCAAGTGGCATAACTTTTACAGGAATTGCTGCTTTTTCATCAGTTGCTGTACCACCAACACTATTTGTTGCTTCATTTCCTTTTTTTGCTGAACAGGCCGAAAGTATTAATCCGCACAGGAGTACTACCAATATTGTTTTAAAGTTTTTCATCATTTTAACTATTACTTGTTATATAATTTTTTACATATTATTCAGAAGCTTATCTAATGCCAGTTTTGTCTGGAGGAGGTTCATCAGAGCAGAAATATAATTGTTCTCAGCCTGTAGATACTGGCTGTTTGCCTGAGTCAGTTCAAGGCTGGAAGCCATTCCCTGTTTATATTTATTTTCAGTACTCTCATATACTCTCCACGAAACTTCAACATTGTCTTTCTGACTTATATATTGTAGATTGGCATTGACAAGATCATACCTCAGCTGTTTCTCCTGCATCAATAACTGGTCAGCCACAAGTGCTTTGGTATTTTTTGCTTTCTCAAGATCAATCTGAGCCTTCTTTATTTTTATGTATCGCTGACCGCTTGCAAATACCGGGATTGAAATCTGGAGACCTGTCATAGAGTTCTGGAACCATCTCTGGGTAGAAATCTCATCACCCATCCCGTTGGTTCCGTAATTGTAAAATCCTACAAGTGTTGGTAATGTTGAAGCTTTCTGCGTTTTCAAAGCCAGACCTGAAATCTTTTCCTGGCCTTCAATCAGTTGATAATCTATATTATTCTTTAGATCAAAATCATTTGAAAGAAGAACTTCAACATTTATTTGTTCAGTAAGGCTCTCAAGAGATTCTGTCAGGGTGATCCTTGTATCTGCCGGGACTCCCAGCTGAAATCTCATAAGATTATAATCAAGCTCGATATTTCTTAGTAAAGAGCTTCTTGAATTTTCAATCATTGTAACATTAGAAGCCATCTGGTCGACATCGGTCGATTCAGCCATACCAACCTGGTACATGGCTTTTGTTGATCTGAGTGTTTCGTTGAGGTTCGCTACATTGTTATCCAGTATTCTGATTGATTGTTCTGATACGAGTATCAGGAAATATGCAGTACTTACGGCTTCTTTGATATCAAGCTCTGTCTTGGCCAGGTTTTGTTCACTCATTTTACCCGCTAACTTTGTTGTTTCTATTCCAATAAAAAGTGGTGCATTGAATAATAACATCGATGCCTGAACCGATAATCCTGTATTAAATTTTGAACCAAACGTAACCGGGATCTTCTCTCCCGGTTGTCCAAAGAACTCACCTGGCAGAAGTGTCGTCATCAGTTTAAGATTATCATTGAATGATCCGGATCCTTCAATACTCGGCAGGGCGTTTGAAATTGTTTCCCATAGAGCTGCCCGTGAAGCCAGCACATCAAGCCTGGCCGAGATCACAGTTCTGTTGTTTGTAACTGCGTAATCCTGGGCTTGCTTCAGTGTGAGCTGAAGGTCTTCATTGCTTCCCTGAGCATTTATTGTAGCTGTAAATACCAGCCATACGATCAGAGTAAATACTGTTTTGTTTTTCATTTTCAACTAATTATTTTATCACCAAATATTCTTTGATTAAATTGTTAATTTCTTTTCATAGTGATTTATCAGATCAAGACCCTTTGGGGTAGAGATCCCCCTCAGATAGTTTATGTAAAAATTTCTGATAACATCCCTTACCAACTATCTCTTCGGTAGAAAATATATCGTTATCATTTGACATCCTTACCACCTCAAGCAGACATTTATTTGTTATCTCAACATCAATGTCATTCCTGAAAACTCCCTCTTTAATACCTCTGGCTATTATTTCTGAATTGTTCCTGTAATAAGGAAGGTAATCAATTTCTTTAGTGTAATTAAACATCTTTTTATGCCAGTTTTTAATATCCATCTGAAAAGCCGGACTCATCTTACTGAAATGATCACCGACGAGATCCAGCATCTTGAAGATTGCTTCAATTACATTTCCCGACTCATTCATAAACCTTGTCATAACTTCACTCTGCTTCAGTGTCATCCACTTTATAACGCCGTTCAGCAATTCATCCTTGTCTTTGAAGACCTCGTATATAGTCCTCTTCGAGATCCCCATATGGTTTGCAAGCATGTCCATCGTAACAGCCCTTATCCCATAAGTCCTGAACATTACTGCTGCCTCTTCTGTTATTTTTTGCCTGTAATCCATTCGTGAAATTTAGCGTCGCAAAAATGTGAAAACTATTTTAGTTTACAAAGTTTTCATCAGCAAATTTTCAAAATAGTCCGTAAATTGCGGAATAATACCGGTGAATAACGAAAGACGCAATGGGAAAAACCGTTGTACAGTTGAATAATAAAATGTTAGTATTATGATTTACCCGATTACACTTTACCAGGTCGATGCTTTTACTTCCGAACCGTTTAAAGGGAATCCTGCAGGCGTCTGTATTCTTGAAAAAGAGATGCCTGAAGAATGGATGCAGAACGTAGCTGCAGAAATACATGTTTCGGAAACAGCATTTATTACAGAAGGGAAGAATGGATATAAGATAAGATACTTCACTCCTGAATCAGAGGTACCTCTATGCGGACATGCAACACTGTCATCAGCGCATATTATTTATGAAACAGGAGTTGCCGACAGAAAACAGGAAATAATATTCATGTCAAAAGCCGGAGAACTGAAGATCAGAACATCGGGGAAGTGGGTAACAATGAATTTCCCTGCATACAGTCTTGATCCTGTCAGGATACCGGATGGCATTGAAAAAATTATTGGTACAAGACCCTCTGAACTCTATCGTACAGGTCACGGCTGGACTTTTGCATTGTTTAAAGACGAAAATGAAGTCAGAAATATTAAGCCCGATTTCAAAGCCATGAAAAACTCCGAATTCGGCGATCTTATAATAACAGCACCCTCCGATGACAAGAACTTTGATTTCTGTGTCCGCTGTTTTGTTCCCGCTCTTGGAATTGATGAAGATCCTGTCACCGGATCAGCTCACTGTTCACTCGTCCCTTTCTGGAATATGAAAACCGGCCGGAAAGAATTCGTCTCACATCAGGTTTCAAAAAGAGGCGGGGTACTGAAAGTAGCAATGAAAGGTGAAAGGGTTGAAATTTCCGGTCAGGCAAAAACTATATTCAAAGCAGAATTATACATTTAATCAAAGGCGCACCATTAAGTTCCTACCTGTACAGATAGACAAACCCCCGGTACTCCTTACTATCGTACTTAATATCGTCCCAGCCGAGAGCTCTGATTACATAAAAATAGATCCCCGGACGAGCCTCAATTGAAGAGTTATTTATCTTGCCATCCCAGCCCTCCCACTCCTTTAATCTTTCTCCGTCTCCGCTGAAACCATAAACTTTCAGACCGGACCTGCTGAATACTTCAACACTCATATATCTCAGCGACTTGGCATATACCATGAATCTGTCATTATAGCCATCGTCGTCGGGGGTAAAAGCATTAGGGACATTTAAAAGGGAAGGCTCAACATAGATACTGTCAAGTTTCACTGAATCAATACAATGCAATTCGCTTTCAATAGTCAGTTTCGGATAATAACGTCCCGGTTTATTGTAAACATGTGGTTCAGGATCCTTTAGGTTCGACTTGGTTTCATCACCAAAATCCCATTCATAAATTGAGCCTCTTATTGATTTGTCAGTAAAGAGAACTTCAAGAGGAGCTTCTCCTGTAGCAGGATTAACATCTGCATCAGCTTTTACATGAATGGATGTATAGAAAAAGGTCGATTCATTTTTACACCCCAGGCTGAATACTTCAAGTTTGTAAGTTACATCCTCCAATGGAGGGGAATAAGTAACAGGATTCAGTTCAATGCCTGGGAACGGGATTACTGATGACGGATCTGATGACCATAAGAAAGTGGTTTCATTTTTCAACGAAACTGTTGCCCCATTAGTCGGATCTCTGTAAAAAAAAGTACTCACAGTTGCTTCAGCTCTTCCATCCAGTGCAACTCTGTTGCAAAGTTGCTGGCGCAATGAAGCTTCAGCAACAGGTATTTTATCCAGGACAATCCAGGCGACAAGACTCGTATCACAATTTCCGCTTCCCCCTGTAATAACTATTCTGTAACCTCCCTCATCAAGGTTATTCAGAACCGAACCTGCAACCCCGACATCCGTTTTCAGGGGTAAACTGAAGCTTTTTGATACATCACTCCATCCGTACCATGAGTAATTGAAATTTCCTGTGCATTTAGGATTGACAGCATTAAGTGTTCCTTTCTGGGAACCGCTGACATTACAATATATAAAAACAGGGTGTTTAAGGGCGGGTAAAGTGGGGTAGGCAGTATAGCGTACCGAATTTGATCCGGGTGCGGATATCTGAGCCAGCAGTGAAAATGGCATTAAAAGGATAAAAAATAAAGACCAAAGGCGCACAGGCAATTATTAAATAAATTATTAACGCGTAATCGTAGCGGATTGGTATAAACCATTGCAATATTAATAAAAACCGGGGAGAATTTGTTAAATAGAATAGTCTGGCAAATAGCGTGACTCTACTGTTGATAAATTATCCTGAATGGTTGGTTCATTGATTCTGTATTTATTAAATTTGCCTCACCAGGAACGCTGTAATTCCGAAAAATAAAATGGTTCAAAATTATCTCGACGATCTGAACGAAGCTCAGCAGCAGGCAGTTATTAATACCGATGGACCTTCCCTTGTGATAGCGGGCGCCGGTGCAGGCAAGACAAGAGTCCTTACCTTCAGGGTAGCTCATCTTCTTCAAAAAGGTGTCCCGGCCGGGAAAATTCTTGCACTCACCTTTACAAACAAAGCTGCCGGTGAGATGAAAGAGAGGATCTCAAAAATAGCCGGACATGAAATTGCCAGGTTCCTGTGGATGGGTACCTTCCATTCAATTTTCGCAAGGATACTCAGGATTGAAGGTGACCGGCTTGGTTTTAAATCCAATTACACCATTTACGATACAAGTGATTCAAAAAGTCTTATCAGGACCATTATAAAAGAACTTAACCTTGACGACAATATCTATAAACCTGGAGTCATAGGAAACAGGATATCAACAGCCAAGAACAACCTTGTGACATCAGGCCAGTACGCTTCCGACAGTTCAATGACAGAATACGATAAGGCGATTCGAATGCCGCTGCTATCTGATATTTACAAGATATATTCAGCGCGCTGCTTCAGGGCAAATGCTATGGATTTCGACGATCTGCTCCTGAACACCAATATCCTTTTCAGAGATTTTCCTGATGTTCTGGCGTCATACCAGGATCGCTTCAGATATATCCTTGTGGATGAATATCAGGATACAAATTATGCACAATACCTGATCGTAAAAAAGCTTGCAGCAACCCACCATAATCTGTGTGTAGTGGGAGATGATGCCCAGAGTATCTA
This sequence comes from uncultured Bacteroidota bacterium, assembly GCA_963843415.1. Lineage (GTDB taxonomy): Bacteria > Bacteroidota > Bacteroidia > Bacteroidales > VadinHA17 > LD21. The sequence goes on along the minus strand of CAWJKD010000005.1, from coordinate 494,610 downwards.
TTCTTTCAGAGGAGCCAGGATTGAAAATATCCTTGAGTTTAAAAATGATTATTCCGATTATAAACTGTTCAAACTGGAACAGAACTACCGTTCCACCCAGACTATTGTAAATGCGGCCAATGAAATTATAGCAAATAACGAAGGACAGATACACAAAAAAGTCTTTTCTAAGAATGAGCCCGGGGAAAAGATAACAGTTATACAGTCAATGACTGATACCGAAGAAGGTTTCAATATTTCTTCTGATATTTTTGACAGGAGATATTCACTGCAGCTTAACTGGTCAGATTTTGCGGTACTATACAGGACCAATGCCCAGAGCAGAATATTCGAAGAGACATTACGCAAAAAGAATATACCTTATAAAATATACGGCGGTCTCTCATTTTATGAACGAAAAGAGATCAAAGATATCCTTGCCTACTTCAGAATGGTCATTAATCCGGAAGATGAAGAAGCCCTTAAGCGGTCTGTCAACTATCCCAGAAGGGGTATCGGGGATACTACTGTACAAAAAATACTGGAATTGGCATCCGATCAGAATATTCCAGCCTGGAGAATCCTGATTGAACCAGGCAAATTATCTCAGCATTTCAATAAAGGAACAGCCGGAAAACTTACCGGGTACGTAGAATTAATAAATGCCTTGTCAAATAATTCGGAAAAATCGGATGCCTTTTCAAAAGCCAGAGAGATCGCACTCGGTTCAGGAATAATGAAGGAGCTCCGCGACGGAAAACTACCTGAAGAGATTAGCCGTTATGAAAATCTTGAAGAGTTGCTGAATGCTATCAAGATCTTCACCGAGGCTGCTGAAACTAATGGCGAGCCTTCTGACCTGGGAGCATATATGGCCAATGTTGCGTTACTTACCGATCAGGATAATGAAAAAGAAGAGGACCGGAATAAGGTTGCACTTATGACTATGCATTCAGCCAAGGGATTGGAATTCAAACATGTGTATATTGTAGGAATGGAAGACACTCTATTCCCGTCTCCAATGTCATCAGGCAGTTCAAAAGAGCTTGAAGAGGAACGACGGCTATTCTATGTAGCCCTAACGCGCTCAGAGAAAAGGGCTACACTGAGTTATGCCCTCAACAGGTATAAATGGGGAAATCTTGAAAGAAGCAACCCGAGCAGATTCCTGCGGGAGATAGATCCGAAATTTCTTGATTATCCACAGGTCAAAGGTAAATCATCCCGGGTTAAAAGCGATCACAGGGAAAAACCATCTGTGTTCCGCGAGGATTTCTCAGTATATCCTTCAGGGTCGCCATCAAGGAAAGTTATTAAGAAGGCTGATCTGCCTGTCACTCCTTTTAATGGAAGTGATCCTTCAGAATTTTCTGAAGGTGACAGCGTGTTTCACGAGAGGTTTGGAAACGGTATAATAGTCTCTATCGAAGGTATTTTGCCAAATACAACTGCAACAGTAGAGTTTGATAAAGAAGGGAAGAAAAAGCTCCTTCTAAGGTTTGCAAAACTGAAGAAAATCTGACCCCCCTAACTCCCCTGAATGGGTTAACTCAGAGACATAAGAAAACTTGTAAAATATCTGTGTGTTAAGTTATTTCCCTGCCTGAGCCTGGTTGAAATTCATCTGCCTGAATGAAAATCCTGTGGTCGACATTGAATGAGGGAAATTAAAATTGATCTCTTTTGTTTCAGACTTCATCTCAAGCTGATTCTTCGCATTATATGATTCCATAGCCAGAACAGCTCCGTCTTCCAATTCAGGATTGCCATAGTAGGATGGAAGACCCGCCTTTGATAAGGTTCTCTTATCGGCTTTGAGCTTAAGATCCTTTGTGACCCAGAGGTTACCATGGTTTTTACTTTCGTTTTCCATATAGAGATATTCATCACATTTATATCCTGCTATTACTTTTGAATTTCCCGTTTTGGTAATTGTTGCATCAGGTTTGTTTTCTGCAGGCTGACCCTGTAGGGTGCTCTCATCAGGGACGTCACTGATAATCCCGATTTTCATTGTACCCATATCAGTCATAATCATGAAGGACTTATTTGTCCCGTCATAAATAAATGTCGATGCAAGGGCTACCTCATCACCCTCTTCGGATGTTCCGACAATCTTTGTTTCAATTCCTGCACTGGGATCGGTGTCGCTGAAATAAATGAAGAAATCCATTTTTGCTGTTTCCTTTTTATCGTAAGTCTCCATCTGCATATAGATCCTGTTGCTAAAGGAATATGATTCATTATATTTAGAAGTTACCTTCCCTCCCATCAGACCGCCCAGGTTAATGCCTCTGCCCTGGTTTTGATCCTCCTGACCTGATTGTCCTGCCTCTTCCTGTTCAGACTTTCGGGCATCCTGAACACTCTGGTTAACTGCTGTGTCAATTTTCTCATCAATTTTTTTGTTCACAGCTTTGTTAATCCTGTTTCTCAGGATATTCCCAACCTGACCATCTGACGAAAGAGGTAAAACAAAAAGAAAAGCGAGCAGAAAGAATACAATTCTTGTCTTCATAAAAAAAAATTTAGAGATTATAAAATTACAATTTTAATATGACATGTTTTCTCAATTTCCTTCTCAAATGTCCTTTTATATTCCAGATGAATAGATCCTTCTCCTTCTCTGAGAGCTTTAAACTGGAGAATCTGATAACTTTTCTGACCAGGCTTATTCTCTCCATCTGAGGAATATCGAATTACATCATTTCTTAAATTCATTTTTGGCTTTTTCAAATTCAGCTTTCCCTTTTGCTGTCAGCTTTGCTTCATTTTTCGCCATCTCTTCTTTGGTCTTTACCTTGAAGATTCCCTGGCTTTTATTAACCAGAGGATCAGCCCCCTGTGAAAACCCACTGAAACAAACCATGCTCATCAGAATTATAACCGATAATTTTAGTTTCATTATTCTAGATTTTCAGGTTTTATCTGCAGTATATATTATTAAGAACAATTGTATTTTTCAGCAAACCATTAAAGTTTTATAAACTCCACTCTGCGGTTAAGAGCTTTATTGGCCGGAGTATCATTAGGAGCCACGGGCTGGCTTCACCGGGTACATCGTTACAAGACGGTCTCCGATCACCGAAAACCGAACTATTTTATTTCTTGCGGGGCTAAGGTTTGAAATTCAGTTCATTGCCATAGAAGACAGTACCGGAACTGTTTTTGGCGAAAGCTCTTACATAGTACTTCGAATTAGGTGATAATCCGGTGATTTCGAGTACCAAATTCAGGCTTCACGAATCTCCTTATTACATCGAAATAGATACCATAAGTAATTAACTTGCTTCGTTATCAGCTTGTGCGAATTGTCCGGTGCACTCGGCCGATTTACTGACACAAATTCCATGTTCAAACCTACAGCGGCGTCAGGTTTTACACAACCTGTATGAAAGCTTTAGGAAGATCAACAGTCGTTCTGATCCTGGTAACAGCGATTCTGATTTCTGATCCCATATTGCTATACGGTGTTTCTGGTTGATCTTTTCTTTAAACTGATCCCCCTCAACATAGCCACCTAGTTTTAATTGCTCACATTCTGTCCCATAAAGCCATGTACTGTAGCTTGGCCTGCCGAAATATTCAACTTTAAAATTAAATCCTCCCTGCCCCGGGGCAGAGCCGCCGTCCCATGCTTTTACATTCTTTGCCTGCATCAGTTTCATATTCCATCCTGACATTCCTGCTCCTTCAAGGCCTCCTATGGGAATCACATCGAACTCAATCGTATAATTATCCGGCAATTGGAGCAGGGCATCAGTCCAGACACATTCGTTCATTACGAACCTCATCCAGTTACCTGGAAATAAATTGGTATTAACTACTTCAGCCGAACCGTTGGTATTCCATAATGCCGGAAAATCACCTACGGCATCCTGGCTGAAATCATCGAAGAAAATAATCTTTTCACCAGGAATAAAATCATATTTTGAGTACGTTTCCGATTGTGTTTGTTCCTGCACTCCAGTCTGAACATCCTGATTCTGGCTGACACCTTCGGATTGTTGTCCCTCCTGGTTTCCCTGGTCCTGCTGTTCTGTCTGAGACTGATTTCCACCATCTTTTTTCTTAAAGACCCCTTTTAATTTATTTTCGACAGCATCAATACCTTTGGAGATGCCCTCATCGCTGCGCTGATTAGCCCTGTCGTTGACCTGTGTTTCAGCTTTTTTCTTTATGGGCGGTAACTTAATCTGACCTGTTGTATTAACGGTAATGCTTACTAAAAGCACTGCCAGGATAAATTTAATAGTGTGTTTCATTTTATTTATTGGTTTTGTTATAGACAATTATATCAATGTTTTATACTATTTGATTTTGATTTTAAATATTCATCTGATAACTCCACTCATTGAATTAATAAGCCAGATAATGCAAGAAAATATTATAACTTTTTTCATTATCGTTTATCTGTTAAAAAATAAGATGAGTAAAACTATCAAGGAAGTTTAAGTTAGTATCCCCTTTTTAGGGGATTTTCTTACTTTAAATATAATACTAATAAAAATTACATTTTATTAAATCCATAAAAGAAACAGCCGGTTTCGTCAAAAAGAAAACAGTGTTTGACACTAAATGAACAATACCAACTATCAACTAATAAATTATTTCTATGTGTAACTTATTGCCCTGGTTTCCTGTCAGAAGAAAAAATGCTATAAAGCCATACAGTCCAAATATCCCTGAAAAAGGGGATTGCACTTCCGGAGATAATATTTAGGTTTGTAACATAAATATACCTTATGCAGCGAATTGTAAACAGGCTCCCTCTTTACATATTATTTATTTTCAGCTTTTTAAGTGTCTCAGAAACTGCAGCACAGGATCATGATTCGCTGGAAAAGGAAATCGACAGAATTCTGAACAGTGAATCTTCCTCCCGTAATACTGATCAGGAAACTGCTTCTGTTGATGCCTCAACAATATTAAGATACTTGTCAGAAGGCTCAAGATATGGAACCATCAATTCCGATTCTTCTCATCTCTACCTGAGGAAGGCTTTGGACCTGGCAATAAGGTCTCAATCGCCGGAACATCTTTCCCTTACCCTTGAGGGTCTTGGTGGATATTACATTAACCGGGAAATGTACCAGGAAGCAATGTGGTGCTACCTGAAAAGCATCGGTATTGAAGAAAAACGAAAAGATGAATTAAGAATTGCGGGCCTTAACGATGAGCTGGGAAGGGTTTATTATTATATGGAGGTTTTCGACAAATCTCTGGACTATCATCAGAAAGCACTGGATATCTATGAGTTATATAGTGATACTACCGGCATTGCAAGGACTCTGGATCATATTGGTTCTCTGCATAGTTCACGGGAGTTTTGTGAAATAAGATCTGAAGAAGAGAAACAAAATGATTTAAAAACCGCAATAGATTTCTTCGAAAAATCAGCCAGCCTTTACTCACTTGTCTACGACAGGTCAGGCACAGCAAGAGTAAACCAGAATATTGCTTCTGTATATAACAAAATGAAGAAACCTGAAACAGCACTTGGCTATATTCAAAAATCGCTTGACTATTACAGGGAGATGAATGATCCTGAAGGAATTGCAGGAACCCTGTATACGATCGGCAAAACATACTACTGGTTAAAAGATTACGACAGGTCGATACAATCGTACAAAGAATCGGAAAAAATTGCTTATGAAGGAAATCTGTTAGGAGGTATTCAGTATCTGTATGAAGCTCTGGCCATGCCATACTACGATATTGGTGATTATAAAAATGCTTACAACACCTATATTAAGTATATGACTATTCGCGACTCGGTATATAACTCTGAGAAATCGAAGCAGATCATTGAACTTGAAACAAAATACCAGAGTGAATTAAGACAACAGGAAATAATGAGGCTGACGGCAGAAAAAAAGAGAAAGAACAGTTTTATCTATTCTCTTGTTGCATTGATAGCGCTGCTTGGATTTTCTATTATCTATTTTATAAGGCTGGGAAAAAAGAATAAAATAATTGCTGATCAGAACATTCAAATCAAAGAGGAGAAAATCCGTGAGCTTGAAAAGGAACGGCTCTACCTTGCTGCCAGGTCGGTTATGAAAGGTGAGGAAGCAGAAAGATCGAGGCTTGCCGGCGATCTTCACAATGGTCTTGGCGGCTTGCTATCGGGTATAAAAATCAATTTGTCATCAATGAAAGAAAATGCTGTAATCACACACGAAAATGTAAGTGCATTTAACCATGCAATCTCACTGCTTGACACATCGATCAGCGAGCTTCGCCGTATAGCGCATAATCTGATGCCTGAAACCCTTAATCATTATGGTCTTAAAACCGCACTCGAAGATTTCTGCATACAGGTATCGCGGGCCGGATCACCTGAAATAAGAATAGAGTTTTTTGGTGACGAAATTCGATATACAAAAGATCTGGAACTGACTATGTACAGAATAATCCAGGAGCTTGTCAACAATTCGCTGAAACATGCCGGGGCAAACCAGATCAATATCCAGGTATTCACTGAACCAGAACGCTTGTATGCCCAGGTTACTGACAATGGAAGGGGCTTTGACAGCACTGCTGATGAAAAAGAGAGAAAGGGCAAAGGGCTTGAAAATATCCGGGATCGGATAACAGCAATGAACGGTAAGTTAGATATCTGGAGTTCTCCGGGTCAGGGTACTGAAGTAACTGTTGAATTTGAAATATCCTGAATATGAGTTCTGAAAATCCACAGGTAAGTAAAAAGGTACTGATCGCCGAAAAGCTTTTCATAAGCACTTCCACTGTCGATAGCCACCGGAAAAACCTGCTGATCAAGTTCGATGCAAAGAACACTGCGGCACTTGTAAAAATTGCGATTGGAGAAGAGAATTTTATAAGAAAGTTGGCAGTCGGCAAAGTTTGCCAACTGCATTTTGCCAACTGCCAACTACTGAGTAAACCTATGCAGCCACCGCAACCTCAGCCGGTTTCTCCTTCTCATTAAGTACCGACTGGTACAACGATGCGAAACTGCTTTTGATCCACATAGTGGCAGGAAAGACGCCGACAAGTACGAGAGCGAGTCCAAAAACCCAGATAAAGAATGAAACAAAACCCATCAGGAAGATGGTCCAGCCATGGCCTCTTGTAAGCTTCCAGCTCAGCTCCACAGATTCTATCGGATCGAGTTTTTTATCCATCACAATATATCCAACGAAGGCAAGCCTGCAGGCAATTATTATTCCAGGCACCAAAATGGCAAAAAGGCCAATTGCGATAAGTGCAAAAACAAGCAGGTTGGCAAGGATGATATTTAAATAATTGGTCCAGAATCCGCTGATGAGAAGTTCAAAATCGGGTTTATTCCTCCTGACTGCCTGGACGAAAATCATTTTACTCCCGTATCTTACAACTGGTAGTGCCAGGAATGTATAAGCCAGGACGATCAGACCTATAAATATCGCAAATGCACCTATAGATGCAATTCCAAATATCTGTCCCCAGTCGCCATCCCAATGGAATGGCAAATTCCCAAAGTCATGTTTATCTAAATTAAAGTTTAATCCTTTCATGGGGCCTGTAAGTATCCCAAGGACAAAAACGACAAGTAATAACCGCAGAAAGTTATCCAGCATCACATTCCAGCCTGTTCCGAAACTGTCACCGAAAGTGGGGATCAGTTTGTATTCTCTTGTTTTTTCCATAGTTAAAAATTTTTATTGTTAGTTATTCTAATGACTCTCCTATAGTCTCGTATAGTCTCGTTGTTTTGAAATAGCTTAAATACGAATTACGATCCAAATGTAAACCCTCTCTTTTCATTAGATGTAATACTATAGTAGTGATTTTTCAGAATCCTACTAAAGTATGATATGCAATACTTAAGTAGTGGTTATTTTTAGTTCCCCGTTCGGGTGATTTTTATACCTTTATATTATTATGAACAGGATCCTTTTCTATCTGGTTTTTATTCTTTCTGTTGCGCTGGCCTCAGGGAGCATAATCCTGTCAGCCAGAATAAGGAAAACCTATAGGTCAGAGATCTTCTCATCACTTCTCTATTATGAGGTCTTTATTTTTACTTTCGGGTTTTATGGCATATGGGGACAAGTGCTGATAAAAGCATTTCTTGCTCCATATATCTCCCCTGAGCTTTTTATCAGATTTTCAAATATAGCATTGCTCATGGGATTGCCATTCCTTGTATTTGCATGGATGATGCTGATTCAGTTTTCATCAGCTATCTCAGGAAGGAAAGAAAATAAATGGTTCAGATTCTGGTTCCTTGCCGGCAATTTTACAATTTTGATCATCCTCGGATGTTTCATTGCGAAGAAAAACGTGACGGAACCTGCCACTCTAATAAGGGATTACTTCATATTAATGAACCTTGTATACTCATTTTTGGCATCATATCTTATTCATTTACCCAGAAAGAGCCGTTCGGTTATTCATGAATATGACATCAGGATAATCTCTCCTGTTCTGTTCACTATAATGCTGATACAGTGCATCCTGCTGTGGCTTTACGAATCAGAGCCCTGGCTGGCACTGATATTTATCATTACCTTTTTTGCCGGGAACATGTTCTTACCTGGTTATTTTTCCTATGGCTCGCTATTATCGGGATTTGCAGAAGAACCTGCAAAAGATTTCTCTTTTGAAGAATTCTGCAGGAAGTATGAAGTATCTCCCCGTGAATCGGAGATAATAAGGGAAATCTGTAACGGGCTAAGCAATAAGGAAATATCTGAAAAACTCTTCATCAGCCTGCAGACTGTAAAGGATCACACTCACCATATCTATACTAAAACAAATGTAAAGAGCCGGGTGCAGCTGATTAACCTGGTGAAGGAGGAAATGTCAGAAACACTATCACTGACCCCTGCGTAAATTCAAGCTCAAATTTGTCGCCTGTCGCTTCATTCAGGGTTGCTTCCCACCAGTTCCTCAGTTTCTTCCTGGTAAGCGGATAACGTAACCCGGTTGATGTGATAACCGTTTCAGGATCAATTGAAAAAACTGAGATCTGCTGCCCTTTAAATGATTCCAGTTTACAGGTCTTATCGAACGGACGGAAAATTCCGGTGTCAGTAACCATAACGACTTTCAGATATTTTGAATATTCGGCAAGCAGTGAAATGTTGCCGATTGTATGATCTTCGCGTTTACCGGTTGCCCCGGTTATTATGATGTCATTAAATCCGGATTCGTGGCACCAGTTAACGGCTTTGGTCAGGTCATTTGTCTCCTGGTCTTTGTTAATATAAATCCGGTCGGAGAATCTGATTTTCAGAGCATCACTCAATGAATCCATATCCCCTACTATTGCATCGGGAATCATACCTGCATTAACCAGGTTCCCTGCACTTCCGTCGCAACATATTATCCTTTCAGCTTCTCTGAGATAACCCAGAGGAATGTCATTTTCAGGAAATGTACCGTCTGCTAAAATAACTGTTTTCGACATCTGATTACTTTGAATTAGAGGTTAACGATTTTTTCCATTCTGCAAGTCCGGCAAACGACATAACACAATATATTATATATAGTATGACGGTAGGGTACAGTTGTCTTGTATAAAACAGTATTGCCGCTGTAAAGTTTACAACAATCCAGAGATACCAGTGCTCGAAAATCTTTCTTGCAAGCATCCATGTTGCAATGATGGATAGAGAAGTAATAAATGAATCCCATCCCGGAACCGGAGAATCTGTAAGTTTATCCAGAACCAGCCACATAACGGAATTGAGCAAAACAAAAACAATTGCCAGAACTATTCCGGTCTGAAGATTAATGTGAGATACCTGAAGCCCCACGCCCTGTGCTCTGCGCTCTGTGCCCTGCGCTACGCTCCTTCCGCCTTCCGCCTTCCGCCTTCTGCCATGAATCCACCAGTACCATCCCAGAAAACTTATAATCAGATAATATCCCTGCAGGCTCGTATCTGCATAAAGCTTCCCTGTGAAAAATATCCATACGTATACTCCCGATGTAATTATTCCTACTGGCCATAGCCATATATTCTGCCTGATCTCAAGGAAAACGTAAACAATACCTGTGACAGCCCCGAATATTTCGATGTAATTATTTGATATCCAATTAGTTATCTCCATGGCATATTATGGATTGTTTGCCAACTGCCTTTTGCCAACTGCCAACTTTTTTCATTTAAAACCTCACACCGGCTCTGACCATGAAATTTATCCCGGCTTGCGGAAAATAATACGACCAGGTTTTTTCAATCCCATCCTCGTACCAGTTCCCGCCATACGCATTACTTTCATATTTATGGTTCAGAATATTATTTATAATAAACTGAAACTCAGCTCTTTTTATGCCTTTTATTACCGGTTCAAAGTCGATCCTCAGGTTATTCACAAAATACGGATCAATGGATCTTTCAGGATTCATTGTATTATCAAAATACTGTTTGCCGACATATTTACTGATAACGTGAATTTCAGTATTTTTCAGAAATTTAATATTAAAATCGCTTGAACCTGTTATTGAAGGAGAATATGCTATATCTACTCTTCCCAGCTCTTTGCTGTTGTACTCTTCCGACCAGTCTTCAGTATTATATTCAGTGTAATATTCGACAAAATTTGGGATCTTATTACGGCTCAGGGTAAAGTTGAGATCCCAGTTGATGTTTTCTGTTGGCTTAAAGGCATTTATAAACTCGATCCCGAGACGATGACTTTTTCTCACATTTGTCATTATCGTATAACCGGTACTGCTCAGTTCACCTGTAGGAACAAGCTGATCGTTATATAACATGGCAAAAAGGTTGATCGCTGCGGAGAATTTTTTACCTCTCAACTTATACCCGATCTCCGTATCATAGAGTGTTTCAGGTTTCGGAGTTACATCAGGATCACCGGCGGCCTCCTTGAAATCTGCCCGCGAGGGTTCGCGGTTGGCAACGGAAAATGACAGATAGGCATCCTGATTGGGATTTATGGTTGCAAACAGACCTGCTTTAGGGTTGAAAAATCCAAAATTGTGCTTTTGTCCCAGGTCCTTCAGATCATCATCAGGTCCCTCCATTTTGTAATATATATATCTGTATTGTAGGTCTGCGAAAAATGAGATCCTGTCAGTAAGGAAGTAATCCGCTTTACCATAAAAGCTGAACTCTCTTTTTATGCTGTTGTTCAGATACCACTGGTGGTCTTTCTCCAGACTTCCTGCATATCTCATCCAGATTATGTCACCATAGTGGTCGCCTGTGTAATGGTTTACTCCTCCTCCCAAAGTTGCTTCAATCTTCTCTTTCTTATATTTAAGAGAATAAATAAGTCCGTAAAAATTGTTCGACAGCCACTTTCTTCTTACAAGATCTGTTAAAGAAATAACAGTATCTCCGATATTTACATCAGGCAGTCCATAGTCTGATAAGGATGCATCTTCCCTGAACTCCTCATAATATCCATTCCCGTTAGTATAATGAAGGGCAGCGCTGAGATTCAGATCATTATTAAATCTGTATCCGTAGATTAGCTGAAAATGATTTTGAGTGTAATTATCACTCTCGTTGTCGTAATACCGGATAATATTATTCTCATCAGTATACTCTCCGGCCGGATTGTATCGTCTGTTTGAAGAAAGCATCTCTTTCGGTACACCCCACCACCCAATACCCGTATGTTCCTGTCCGAGGATTACATTTGCCTTCAGATGCGACCGGCTGGTCCTGAGAGCACCGCTAATGAAGGCTGATCTGTGAGAAGATCCGGTACGGTCAATAAATCCATCGCTCTGAAGCTCTGAGAACCGTACCTGAAAAGCCAGTTTATCAGCCAGCAGTCCGGTCCCTGCAGCTATCATTCTCTTGAATGTATTAAATGAACCATAAGCAGTACTCACTTGAGCAAATGGCTCATTATCAGGATTTTTAGTTTCCATGTTCACTGTAGCTCCAAAGGCACCGGCTCCGTTTGAAGAGGTTCCCACTCCCCGCTGTACCTGAATATTATCGACTGAGGATGCGAGGTCAGGAAGGTCCACCCAGAAAACCTGCTGGGACTCAGGATCGTTCAGAGGTATGCCGTCGATAGTTACATTGATCCTGCTTGCATCGGTACCCCGTATACGAAGGTTGGTATACCCTATTCCGTTACCGGCTTCCGACGTTTCAACAAGTGAGGGAGTAAGGCTGAGCAGAAAAGGAACATCCTGCGCGTTATTCTGTTTACTTAAAATTTCATTGTCAAGCGTTGTATAAGCGAGTGGTGTGTGAGTTCCGGCGCGTGTGGCATTAACTATTACCTCACCGGCAAGAAATGACTTCTGATTCATATATACATTCAGCTCCATTTTCCCGGCAAGCTTCGCCTCCACTACCTGAGGTTCATATCCTATGAATGAAAAACGAAGAGTATAAACTCCATCTTTAAGTCCGTCGAGCAGATAAGAACCGTCACTTCTGCTGTGTGTCCCAAGGAATGTGCCTTCGATAGTTACAGCAGCTCCGGCAAGCGGATCACCAGCTTCGTTGGTTACTTTTCCCCGGATCATAATATTAGTTTGCTGACAAATCGCGGGTCCCTGAAACAATAAAAATGCTGTTAAAACAAAAAGAGTACACTTTTTATTCATATCTGCCAATTTAAAGTTTAAAGTTTAAAGTTCAAAGTTCCAGGTTCCAGGTTCCAGGTTCCAGGTCAACATGGAACCTGGAACCTGGAACATGTAACTAAAGAGGCTCTTAACTTTCAGGCTGATTTCTTGATTGATGTTCTTTCCCTCCGCCGGTATTATCCGGATCAGGTTTAAGGGTATGATCTCAGCCCGTAGTATTAAGGCACCCCATTTTCTTGACACCAAAGTTAAAACCTTTTTCCGATATCGCAATTTTTATTAAATTAGCGATTAAATCCCGGATAAAATGAGAGACCTTCTGAGGAAGCTGAATTATAAAGGACATAAGAGAATCGCTCTCCTCAATTCTGAAAAAGTTTTTTTTGAGGCTGTTGCCAATGAACTTAAAGATGTGATAACTGATAGTGAGATTGATCAACGTTGTCCATATGAATTTATAATAGCCTTTGTCAGATCAGTACCGGATGTTGAGCTCCTGACACCCATTGTACTCCATAATCTTACTGCCAACGGTATATTGTGGTTATGTTATCCGAAGAAGAGTTCACAAAAGTACTCACCCGGTCTGGAACGCGACAAAGGCTGGAAAGTATTAAATGATTCCGGTTTCTATGGGAAAAGAATGGTTTCTGTTGATGATGACTGGTCAGCTATGAGGTTCAGGAACATTAAATATATAAAATCGACATCGGGAAGATACCCGTCTCATTAGTGAGACCGCACGACCGCATGACCGCATGACATAACGACATATGATAAAAACCACCCAGATCGAGACCCCTTTGGGAGAGATGACAGCCGGAGCAACAGAAAAGGGTATTTGTCTTCTTGAGTTCTCCGACAGAGAAACAGTACCGGCAGAATACGAAAATCTTTGCAGGATATTCGATACGACTCTAAAGAAAGGGAATAATAAGCATCTTCGGATGCTAAAGAAGCAGCTTAAAGAATATTTTAAAGGAAAAAGAAAAGAGTTTTCACTCTCACTCGTTACTCCAGGTACTGAATTTCAGAAGAGTGTATGGAAAAACCTGTCCAATATCCCCTTCGGATCAACAAAGTCTTATCTGGACCAGGCTAAAATTTTGAAAAATGTAAAATCAGCGAGAGCCGTCGCTCAGGCAAACTCGTCGAACAGAATAGCAATTATTATACCCTGCCACAGGGTTATCGGATCTGATGGGCAGCTTGTTGGTTATGGAGGGGGACTTAAAAGAAAAAAATGGCTTCTTGATCATGAAAAGAAATTTTCAGGGAAAGCTGTTGATCTTGATCTTTTCTGATATTAACCTGATAATTAAATATTTAAAAATGAAAACATTCAATCCTGGTAAGTTCTTTACTTTTTTTATGGTCGTTATTTCTCTTGTTATTTTATCGGGGTGTGCTCAGAGCGAAACTGTGAATCAGTGTCTGACAGGTCATACGTACGGTTTTTTCGGTGGCATCTGGCATGGATTAATTGCACCTTTCGATTTCATAGGGATGCTGTTCAGCGAGGATATTACAATGTATGCACAGAATAATAATGGCGGTTTGTATGCGCTTGGATTTTTGTTAGGAGGTGGAGGATGGGGATTTTTAGGAGGGAAAGGGGTTCACCGGGTACGCCATACCAGAGTAAATATTAATTCACAAAAATTTGACAAAGCTGAAATTGTTGATTAACCTCACCCCAGACCCTCCCGAAAGCGCAAAGCCAAGAGTTTGGTGGCATTGGATGAATGGAAATGTCTCCAGGGAGGGAATCAGAGCTGATTTTGAATGGATGAAGCGTATTGGCATTGGTGGTTTTCAGAATTTCGATGCCGGCCTGGCTACACCCCAGGTCGTGGAGAAACGACTCATCTATATGACACCCGAATGGAAAGATGCATTCCGTTTCACAACAGAGCTTGCTGATTCACTTGGCCTCGAAATGGCGATTGCAGGATCACCAGGATGGAGCGAGAGCGTCGGTCCCTGGGTAAACAGACTTATCGGCGATCAGCAACCGGACGTGGTTAATAAATATACTTACACAACACAGCCATTTTACAGGGCTGACTCACCTTTGATGGAGTCAGGATTGATCGGGCTTGTCACGGATAGTGGACTTGTCATCAGAATAGGAAATTGATATTGAGACCCTTAAGTATTGTTACAAATCTGTATTTTTAGTCAAATAAAAATCATGCTGAAGTACAAATCAGGAAAAGAATTTATTCTGTCTTGTTTAATATCTGTGTTGTTAGTATCTGGTCCTGGTCTGTCAGGTCAGCAGACAACCGGTGACAGACCGGAATATGCGCCGGATATTGATGGGATTCTTAAGACAAAAGTAGAATTCGATCTGAACAATTCACTTATGCGCTTTGAGGTCAGGAATGCCCGTTTCGGCGCAAAAGGGAAGATCAACAACTACATGTCGTATAAAGCGGAAATAGATCTTTCTGACGAAGGTAAAATGAAGATGCTTGATGCTTATGTAAGATTTACCCCGGTTAAAAACCTTGATTTTTATATTGGTCAGAGAAAGATACCCTTCAGTACCGACTATTTGAGAAATCCTGCTGAAAATCTTTTTGCAAATCGCTCATTTTTATCTAAATACATAAATGATGGTATGAGGGACATAGGTTTCTATGCTGATTACAGGTTTAAAGGGAACCTGCCTGCAGAAATATTACTTGGCGCTGTGAACGGAACAGGTAATAATAATCCTCAGTGGATATCAAAACCAAATCTCATTGGAAGGATTATTGCCGGGAGTGAGAAAGGTCTTAGGGCTGCTGTAAATGTCTATTACGGTGAGGCTATGTATAAAGAACATCTGTCAATGCTGGGTGGTGAACTAAGGTATTCCAACGGATCATTGCTGATTGAATCTGAGTATATAAGAAGAAACTGGACTGATACTCTTTCAGTTCGTCAGCATGATGATGGCCTTTATGTTCACTCCTATTACAACCTTGCAGTAGAGAATAGGATAATTTATCTCATTACACCCACAGCAAGATTGGATCTTATTGGTTTCTCAGTATTTGAGAATAAGGTTGAAGCAAGCCGGATAACCCTGGGAATAAATTTCGGATTTGAACCAAGACAATTCTATTCAGAGATCAGATTAAACTATGAGAATTATCTTAAAAGAAGTCTGCCTGTACATACCGATAAATTAACTCTGGAATTTATTGCGCGGTTCTGAAACGGATCTGACACATTACGGAATATTAAAACTTTAAAACTATGAAAGGATCAGTTTCTTTAATTATACGCAATATTCTGTCAGGTCTATTGCTTATCACAATAAACTTTTCCTGCTCAACCAGTAATAATCCGGAGATATCTGTTGTTCTTGACAGGTCTGACGGAATATCTGTTCTACATGGTCTGACGAAACTGACAGATGCCCTGGAAGCCAAAAATATATCCTTTGAAAAAGTCGGGACTTTTGAAGAAGCTAAAGGAAGAAGAATCATCATAGCAGGTTTATCGGAAGGTAATGGATTGGCTTCACAAATGATGAAAGCAGGAGGTCATTCCATACCTCAGGTACCGGAAGCTCTGACCATATGGAAAACAAAGTGGCAAAAGAAACCTGTCTGGGTAATCAGCGGATTTGATGACAGGGGTCTTATGTATGCATTATTGGATGTAGCTGACCGCATTGGCTGGAGTAACAATTCAAAAAATCCGATGAATGAAGTTGGGGAAATTACTGAACAGCCGGATGCACCTGAACGGGCGATTTCAATATATACAATGAACCGTGCTTATTGGGAAAGCAGGTTCTATGATGAGAATTACTGGAAAAGTTATCTTGATATGCTGGCGCGTAACAGGTTCAATTCCCTGGTGATTATTTTCGGTTATGAAAACGGAGGATTCCTTGCACCTTGCTATCCATATTTCTTTGATGTAGAAAATTTTCCAGATGTTAATATGGTAGGTTTATCAGAAGATCAGCAACAACGCAACCTTTCTTCCCTTAACCATCTGATAAAAATGGCTCATGAAAGAGGGATTGGTTTTTCAGTTGGAATTTGGGATCATATTTATCGTGGAGGTATTCAGGGGATGGGTATTCGCGGGGTAGAGAATGCCCTTACACAGCCTACCCCCGGATTAGTATGGGGTGTTACATCCGACAATCTTACCGATTACACTAAAGCAGCACTTGCCAAATTCTTAAAAATTGTTCCGGACATAGATGGTATACAGTTTCGGATGCATGGTGAATCGGGTCTTAATAATGAAGAGATGGATAGTTTCTGGCTGGATGTTTTTAAGGAGGTTAAACAGACTTCTCCTGGTCTGAGGCTCGATCTGCGTGCCAAAGAGTTACCCCAATCAGTTGTTCAATGTGCAATAAGTGTTGGTATAAAATTCAGGATTACAACAAAATACTGGATGGAACAAATGGGAATGCCCTGGCATCCGACACAGATAAATCCTGAAAGAAGCCCTCGCCGTCACAGTTATGGAGAAATGCTTCGATATCCACAACAGTATAAAATGCATTGGAGATTATGGACCGGAGGAACAACCCGTGTCCTTCTCTGGGGGAATCCTGATTATGTACGCCGGTTCGCTGAGAGTACACATCTCTATGGCGGAGATGGCTTTGAAGTTAACGAACCACTGGCAACTAAAATGGAAGCTCAGCCCCATGATACAGCAATTTTTGATCTGTTGAATACACAATACCGTTATTATGAATATGAGTTTGAACGCTACTGGCATTTCTTCCAGGTTTTTGGCAGGATCGGCTATAATCCTGAGACATCTCCGGATATATGGCGTAAAGAATTTGAAATCCGCTTTGGAAAAAAGGCTGCCCCTTTTATTGAAGAAGCTCTCCATAAAGCAAGCTGGATATTACCTCGTATCGTAGCTTCATGCTATCCTTACAGTTGCTTCCCGACGACACGGGGATGGGCTGAAAAACAATCACTTGGAGATTTACCTGAGTATGCCATGGCGGCAGGAAGCGACCAAAGACAGTTTGCCTGTTTTGATGAGGAGGCACAGATTATGATTGAGGACGGAGAGACAGCAAAAATGTTACCTTCTATGACCAGTCAGTGGTTTGAACAAACTTCTTCAGATATCGATAACCTGATAAGAAAAGCTGAAAAAGCTATCGGAAAAAATCGCAATAAAGAAATTATTTCAACTATTACAGATCTCAGGATCCTGTCAAATCTGGCACTTTATCATTCACGCAGGATACCTGCAGCTGTAAGTTATCGGTTGTTCGAACGTACGAATGATGTGGCTGCTCTTGATAAAGCTATTGAATATGAGAGAAATGCGATTGAGGCGTGGAAGCAGATCGTGGAATCGGCCGGGGATGTTTATACTAAGGACCTGATGATGGGGCTCCGGCAAGTCGGATTTCAGAATATGATACACCGACTTTCCGGTCATTGGAAAGATGAACTCGTTTACCTGGAAAAAGGTCTTAAATCATTGGAACAGAAACGTCTGAATTTTAAACCGGAGGGTATCATAATTCACGCACCAGATTATAAAAAAGCTTCTGATGTAAATAACGACCATCTTTTTAAGATTTCCCACCAACCTGTTGTCAGCGCTCCCGCAGGGAAACCGGTTACAGTCAGTATAAATGTAACTGCTTCAGCTGGTGTAAAATGGGTTCATTTACTATATCGAAATGTAAATCAAGATGTTGAATATAAAACATTAGTAATGGAACCATCGGAGAAAAGAGATATTTTCAAGGCAACTGTTCCAGCAGAGCAAATTAATCCGTTGTGGGATTTTATGTACCTCATAGAAGTGATGGACAAAAACGGCAGAGGTATAATTTATCCTGATTTTAACAAGGAGACTCCTTATATAATTACAAAATTAATCAGATAGTACAATCGAACTATAACTCAGACTTTCTCTTGTTTCTTGCTTTCCTGGCTTTAATTATCAGGTAGACAATAAACACAACCCCCAGAAAATATAGGATATATTCCAGATACGGAAAGATCTGTTCTCTGATATCGTAGACAAAGTAACCTATTACAGCCAGAATAATATTCCAAATGCCTGCGCCGATGACAGTATAGAAAATAAAGTCACGCATATTCATCTTAGCCAGTCCTGCAGGGATTGATATGAGCTGACGAACTGCCGGGACCAGCCGGCCTATGAAAGTTGATGTCTTCCCGTTCCTGATAAAATAATTTTCGGCATGAATAATTTTTTCTTCCGATAAAAGAAGCATCTTCCCTATCTTTGAATCTGCTAACTTATAAATCAGAGGGCGCCCCAGATATATAGCCAGGTAATAGTTAATCAGGGCACCCAGTAAAGCCCCAATAGTACCGGCAAGAACCACACCAAAAATATTAAGTCCTCCCTGAGCCGCCTTATAAGCAGCAAATGGAATAACTACCTCTGATGGAAACGGGATAAAAGAACTTTCAATTACCATCAGCAGAGCTACAGTGAAGTAATTAAGGTTGGCCATATACCAGTCAACGACACTTTGAATAAATTCCATAATCCAATCCTAATTCAGGTCGGCAAATATAACCAACATTTTTAATTATCCGAATCCCGGTATTTATAAGTTACTTTTCTTTACGGCTTAACTATTTTATCGTCAGCAAAACAATTGATTTCGAGGGTAATACAACATTCAGCAGATCACCTGTTTTCTTTGCGCCTTTAAAACTGGTTATTTTTAAGGTACCAGGTTTATCAAATGTATTTATATCGGTAATTTTTGCTGAAGTAAGGATTTCTCCGGTTACTGTCGACCATTTTATTTGATTAAGAGTAGTGCTCAGATTAATATCCTTATTGGGATCAATATTTACCAGAGTAATATGCACTATGCCCAGTGAGTCCTGAGAAGCAGAAATATTAAGGGCAGGCAGCCTCTGGTCACCCAGAAAGTAATCAGGACTTGTAAATTTCACCGGAAGCATCTTTGCATCATGGTGGACTTTATACAGATCAAAAACATGATAAGTAGGAGTCAGAAGAATTTTGGTGCCTTCAGTGAGGATGACAGCTTGCAGAACATTTATTGTCTGTGCCAGCTGTGCCATCTTCACTCTGTCGCAGTGATTATTAAATATATTCAAATGAACAGCGGCAATAAGTGCGTCGCGAAGGCTGTTCTGCTGGTAGAGAAATCTTGGATTGGTCCCTGGTTCGGGGTCTGTCCAGATTCCCCACTCCCCGACAACCAGAGCAACTCTTTTCTGAGGATCATATTTGGTCATTACGGAATCATGTTTTGTGATGTATTCATCCATCCTGAGAGCATTCCTCATAGTTGCGAAATATGTATCTTCAGTAAAATTAGTTGCAGAACCCTGGCTCTGAACCGGAGCACTCTGCTGCCCAGGCTGACCTGCCGGTGGTACTCCCTGCGGAGCGCCCATTCTGCCTCTCGGCGGTCGTGTATAATAATGAAAATCTATCCCCCACACGCCTCCTCTTCCGGTACTAAGGGACTTCATCAGAACATCCGTCCAATTGTAATCACCACCGCTAGGTCCGCTTGCTATTTTCCTCAGAGTTGTGCCCGGATAGTTTTTGGCGAATGAAGAATACTGACGGTATTGGGTTGTATAGTACTCGGGGGTCATATTCCCTCCACAGCCCCAGTTTTCATTACCTATTCCCCAGAAAGTGACACCCCAGGGTTTCTCCCTGCCGTTCTGTTTTCTCAGATTGGTCATCGGACTTATGCCGTCATAATTGAGATACTCAATCCACTTGCTCATCTCTTCAATAGTCCCGCTGCCTACATTACCAATAATGAATGGCTCAGTATTAAGAAGCTCACACAATTCAAGGAACTCATGCGTGCCAAAACTGTTATCCTCGGTAACATTTCCCCAGTTGGTATTTATCATTGTGGGACGTTCATTTCTTGGACCAATACCGTCTCTCCAGTGATACTCATCGGCAAAACATCCTCCAGGCCATCTCAAATTAGGTATCTGAATTTTTTTCAATGCTTCAACAATATCAAGACGGATGCGGTCTTTTTTCGGAACTGGCATGCTTTCGCTTACCCAATAACCGTCGTAGATACACCGGCCCAGATGCTCAGAGAAATGGCCATAAATATGCCGGCTGATTGTATATTTTGAATCGCCTCCGTCGACCAGCAAGGATACCGACGACTGGCTGAAGCTCATAGTGCTGAGCACTAATGCTGCCGATAGTAGAATAAGGATTTTTTTCATTTTGTCATGGTTTATTTTATACAAATAATTAAGTTACCTTCAATCACGGAGAATCTTCCTTTGCCTGTTGCCTGTCGCCCGTCGCTTTTATTTAATTTTTACCATCCCCGCTGCTTCAAATAGTTTCCGGCTCACTGCATTCAGTTGTTTTTCAGGAACTTTCACAACTCTCCTGTCGTATGTGAGAAGTCCGTTAGTTTCAATTTCAACATCAGTAGTCTGTGTGTATATTGCGGCTGACAGCCCTCTGTTGATATAAGGAACCATCTGGTCGAGATATCCTGAATAGGTACTGAACAGTGTATCCGCATCCTGAAATGTCCTATATCCCCAGTTGTTCTTGTCAAGCCATGTATGTCCTTCCAGGGGGAGACCAAGTCCGCCGAATTCACCAAGAACAAGGGCCTGTGATGTTCCGAAGATCTCCGGTTTGGCCATAACAGGACCCGGATAGTTATGTAAATCGAGAATATGCCCGACTTCTTGGAAATTTCCACCGCTGGCACTGTTAACAAGTCTTGAACGATCCTTCTGCATTGTCCAGATAGTGATCTCAGCCGTTTTAAACTGCCCCCATGCTTCATTGAATGGCACCCAGACAATAATTGACGGGAAGTTATAAAGGCAACTAATAATTGCGTCCCACTCTCTCCTGTATATCTTTTCTGATTCTTCTGTCCTGACCTTATCAGCTCCTCCTTCCATCCCGGGACGTGTATTCCATTGTGTACCACCCATATCGCCGCTCGGCATATCCTGCCAGACAAGCATCCCTGTCCTGTCGCAATGATAATACCAGCGTGCAGGCTCCACTTTTACATGCTTCCTGATCATATTGAAGCCCATTTCTTTTGTCTTCACTATATCGAAAAGGAGGGCTTCATCACTCGGTGCAGTGTACAATCCGTCAGGCCACCAGCCCTGATCGAGTGTACCATATTGAAAAATAAATCTGTTATTGAGCATTAACCTCAGAACATCCTTTTCGTCAGGCCTGATTGATATTTTACGCATGGCAAAATAGCTTTTTACTTCATCTGCCGTCTTCCCTTTTCTCACAACCGAGATTTTAAGATCATAAAGAAAAGGATTTTCAGGGGACCACAGTTTTGGATTTTTAATTTCGAGAACTATTCCTGCTCCGGTCGATGATCTATTTTCAGAAATCATTTTTTCTCCCTCCCAGGCTGATGCATTGATCATATCACCTGGTTGCAGATTCTCAACATTTACATCAACATTCAATGTCTGTTTATCTATGTCAGGAATGTGCTTTGTTGAAGATATGTAAGTTATTGGAACTGCTTCCAGCCAGACCGTCTGCCATATACCGGTTACTGATGTGTACCATATGCTGCCTGGTTTTGAAACCTGTTTTCCGCGTGGTTGAGGACCCTTATCTACAGGATCCGTCACACCAACTTCCAGCTGATGCTGTCCCCTGGTTTTAACATAAGAGGTGATATCAAAATAAAACGGATCGTATCCTCCTTTATGAGAGCCCACTTTCACTCCATTAATATAAACATCACATTCCCAATCAACTGCCCCGAAATGAAGCAGTATATTTTTACCTTTCATATCAGGAGGAATTGCAAATATTGTTCTGTACCAGAGCATATTATCAGGTCCGACAGGTTTATTTACTCCTGATAATGCCGATTCAGCTGCAAAGGGAACCAGTATTTTCCCATCGTAAGATTCAGGTATTATATCGGATTTCGCTTTTATTGCATAATCCCATAAACCGTTAAGATTCTTCCAGACTCCACGTACCATCTGGGGACGAGGATAATCCGGCAAAGGATTGAGCGGATTAACCTTTTCAGCCCAAGGGGTTACAATCTTATTACCAGCTATATTCCACGACGAACTCTGAGACTGAATTAGTTCAGTTATTGAAAGTAAAAAAACCGGGATCAGGATGTATCTTTTCATTTTGGAAATTTTTATCGTCTTTGATGCTTCAAAATATTTTTCAAAATAACATTTATTTTTTACATAATGATACTTTATTCCGGCATCACATTCAAATAAAAACAAGGACCAAAGTCTTTCTCTCATATTTGGTATTTTTTAAAATGATAATTGACACATTAAACCCGGGAGGCGCGGTGTATGGTTTTGCACAAACACCTGCAAGAAGAATAATTGATCCAAACAGTATTCTTCCTAATCTTCATTTTGCCTCTGCCTGGGGAAAAACCGGAGGTGGTTTCTCCGGTGCAATATATGGTGGTTATTTGTGCGCTTATAATATTTTAAGAAGAAAAACCGGTAACAGGATTTAGTTCATCCTGCTTATCCTGAGTTCAACCGGCTGATCAATAATGATCGGAACTTTTTCTACTATGGTCCTTGTCGGATCAAGCTGCAGCGCTCTCTCTTCTGGTAAACTTAGACTTCTGGCAATGCTTCTGAGTGTAAGAATAAAGTTCTCCTTTTTTGTCAGTTTAAAATCACGTATCATTATCCTGTCGATAAGCACAAACTTAAAATCAGCCGGGAAACCATATTTCCTCAAAGAGTCAAAACTGCTTTCCAGCTTAATTTCACCTGATCCTACCAGCTCCTCAACTATTTCCCTGAAATAGAGATTAATTTTTGGATCGATCTTAAATCCTAAATGGAAATCAATCCTGATCAGGACACCCGGAATGATATGATTTACTTTATACTCAAACCGGTTTGGTTCATTTACACGGTCGATGTGAAGAAGCCAGTAAGTATCCGCTCTTTTGGGCTGTTTGTTAAAAATTGAATAAAGAACCTTTGACTCAACCTGATCCTGCCGGTTTGCTTTTATCAGGTAAACAAGGTTAGTGGCAAATTTGGGTACAGTTTTATCTTTCCGGAGATCATTGAACAATTCATAGTAGTTGCCAAGATTTGCAAATGTGATATGACGGTTTTTAATCTTTCTTCCAAAGTACCAACCCAGCATGACAAGCGCATATAATGTTGCGAGCAGGAGCGTAAACCACCCTCCATATCTGAATTTATGAAGATTAGCAATCAGGAAGCTGCCCTCAATTGTAAGAAAAACTGATAAAAAGATTATTGTAAGCCATTTCTTAATTCCTTTCTGATACAGGTAATAAGACATAAGTAAAGTGGTCATGATCATGGTAATTGTTATTGACAGACCATAAGCGGCTTCCATATTGGAGGATTCCTCAAAAAAAATAACGACAAGGCTGCACATTATCAGGAGTGACCAGTTAACAAATGGGATGTAGACCTGTCCCCTGATGAAAGTCGGATTCAGTATCCTGACATTAGGCCAGAAATTAAGAGAAACTGCTTCACTGATCAATGTGAATGATCCGCTTATAAGAGCCTGACTTGCAATAATTGCTGCAGCAGTTGAGATTATTATTCCGGGAAAAAGAAACCATTCCGGCATTATTGAGAAAAATGGAGTGACTTCCATTTCCGGAGTATGGTTTATCATAAGCCACGCACCCTGACCGAAATAATTCAACAACAGTGTGGTTTTAACAAAGATCCATGAAACACGTATATTTTTCCGGCCACAATGTCCAAGATCTGAATAAAGAGCTTCTGCGCCTGTTGTACAAAGAAATACAGCACCAAGAAGAACAAATCCTCCCGGGTATTCAACCAGGAAACGTATAGCATAAACAGGGCTTAAAGCACTGAAAATTTGAGGGTAATGTATCACCTGGGAGAATCCCAGGAAGCCCAGCATCAGGAACCATAATACCATAATCGGACCAAATGCAACCCCGACAAAATTTGTTCCGAACTGCTGAATAAAGAAGAGTACAGCGAATATTCCAAGAACAATAGGCACAACAGGGATATCCGGATTATATAGCCGAAGGCCCTCTATTGAAGAAGTAACTGTTATTGCCGGAGTAATAACTCCATCAGCAAGAAGCGCCGATCCACCTATTAAAGTAAGTACAGCAATCCATGATGTTTTCCTCCGTATCAGGGCGAAAAGCGCAAAGATCCCGCCTTCCCCTTTATTATCAGCCTGTAAAGTTAAAACAATATATTTTATTGTCGCCTGAAGCGTAAGGGTCCAGAATACACATGATATAGAGCCCAGAATAAGAAGCTCATTAAAAGTTTCCGCACCTCCAACTATGGCTTTGATAGTATAAAGAGGACTTGTCCCCAGATCTCCGAATACTATTCCCAGTGTAACAAGAAATCCGGCAAACGAAAGTTTCTTAATATCAATATGCTGCTCCAAATCTTTCATTATCAAGCTTTTACATTCATATAACTTCTTGAGGATGATACATATTGCATTAAGAATTATGTTTTCAGCAGATAATTAAGTAATGCGTTTGATTCTGAACTGAACAGTCTGGTCGATTAATATAGGGACCTGTTCGATAATAGTATTTGTTGAATCCAGATTCATTGTTCTTATGTCTGTAAGACTCAGTTTCCTGACCAGGAAGTTAAGTGACAGTAGGAAATTTTCCATGGTTGAAAGTTTATTATCGCGCGACATAATCCTGTCAATCAGGATGAACTTGAAGTCTCCTTCAAAATTATGCTTCTTCAGAGAAGCGTAGCTGCTCTCAAGCCTTATCTCTCCCGATGCTTTAAGATCTTCAAGAACCTCCTTGAAATAGAGGTTAATCCGGGGTACGATTTTAAAACCTAGATGGAAATCGACTCTGATCAGGATCCCCGGGATTATTTGCGTTACTTCGTAGTTGAATCTGTTTGGCTCGTTCACCCTGTTAATATGAAGCAGCCAGTAAGTATCAGCACGTTTTGGCAGCTTATTAAATATGGAATAAATTACTTTTGATTCAACCTGATCGACCCTGTTTGCACGGATGATATATACAAGATTTGTAGCAAACCTTGGAACTGACTCATCTTTACTGAGATCCCTGATCATATCAAGATGCTTATCAAGGTCAGCAAAAGTTATATAGCGGTTCTTGATCTTTCTTCCGAAATACCAACCATACATTACAAGAAAATATAAGGAGGCGAGCAGCAGGGTAACCCATCCCCCGCTTTCAAACTTATAAAGGTTGGCAGCAAGAAAACATCCTTCAATAGTTATGTAAGTCATGAAAAATAACAGAACAAGTCTGTGATTAACACCCTTCTGAAAAAGAAAATACGAAAGCAGGAATGTTGTCATTATTTCAGTGATATTTATCGACAGTCCATAAGCTGCATTCATATTTGATGATTCCTTAAAAAATATCACAGTCAGACTGCAGGTAAACCAGAGAAACCAGTTCAGAAGAGGCAGATATACCTGTCCTTTTATCCATGTCGGATGAAGAACCCTCATTTTTGGCCAGAAATTCAGTGAGATTGCTTCACTGATAAGCGTAAAGGAACCGCTTATAATTGCCTGGCTCGCAATGATTGCTGCTGCTGTAGCCAGAATGACTCCGGGAATTAAAAACCATCTTGGCATCAATGCAAAAAATGGATTTGCTCCACTCCCGGTTTCAAAATTCATCATTAACCAGGCTCCCTGTCCGAAATAGTTAAGAAGAAGGGCTGTTTTTACGAATATCCAGGTTATCCTTATGTTCGTTCTGCCGCAATGGCCCAGGTCGGCATATAGTGCTTCCGCTCCTGTTGTGCACAGGAAAACTGCACCCAGTAAAACGAATCCTCCGGGATATTCAGAAAGAAATTGGTAAGCGTAGACCGGATTAACAGCTTTAAGGATACCAGGATATTGAATTAACTGTGAGAATCCAAGCACAGCTATTGTTGAAAACCATATCACCATTATAGGCCCAAATGAGCTACCAATTATTCTTGTACCGAATTGCTGAATGAAAAACAGGATTGCAAGGATAATCAGAACAATCGGAACAACATGAATATCAGGACTATATAGCTTTAAACCCTCAATCGAAGAAGTTACTGTAATTGCAGGTGTGATCACTCCGTCTGCTAAGAGGGCAGCTCCTCCGACCATCGTAAGAAGAGCAGGCCATGATGCTTTTTCTTTAATAAGAGCCTTTAATGCAAATATTCCGCCTTCCCCGTTATTGTCAGCTTTCAGGGCAATTAAGATATATTTAACAGTGGTAGAAAGAGTTAACGTCCAGAAAATGCATGATAGTCCCCCGAAGATCAGCAATTCGTTGAAAGTAACTTTTCCCCCATCAATGATTGCCCGCATAGTATAAAGCGGGCTTGTACCCAGGTCACCAAATACAATCCCAAGGGTGATAATTGCGCCGGCAAGAGAAAGCTTTTTTATATCAGGATGACGTTCAGCCATGTTTTGATTTCTCAGGCATCATATTTGTAAAGGATCACCGGAAAGCCGACAAAGTTATAAATATTTTATCTTTGTGGCTGTTATGTCCCTTAAAAACAAAAAAACATGTTCGGAAAAGCATTAACAAGTCTTTTTCTGGTAAGTCTGACTATATCGTTGGAGTGTCAGCAACCAGGATCATCCGGACAAAAGATCTCCCTTCTTTTTATGGGTGACATTATGGGTCATGACTCACAGATATTGTCGGCTGAGAATAAAGAGTCACACACTTTTGATTACAACGATGTATTTACCTATGTAAGAACCGAGATTGAAGAAGCCGATATTGCAATAGCCAATCTTGAAGTAACACTTGCAGGGGTCCCATACAAAGGATATCCGCAGTTCAGCTCACCACCAGCGTTGGCTGTAGCTTGCCGGAATGCCGGCATCGACTGCCTTGTTACAGCCAATAACCATTCTGCCGACCGCGGTTCGGAAGGGATAACAGGCACTGTCAACAGACTGGACAGCATAGGCGTACTCCATACCGGGACATTCCTTAACAGCTCTTCAAGAGACTCCCTGCAGCCGCTGGTGATTACCCAAAACGGAATTTCGGTTGCAGTCCTTAACTATACGTATGGTACTAACGGGCTCAGGGTTCCTGAACCTGTTGTTGTTAATATGCTTAATAAGGATCTTATTACCAATGATATAAAAAAAGCTAAAAGTAAAAACCCCGATATACTTATACTGTTTATGCATTGGGGAACAGAATATGATACAATTCCATCACCGGTGCAGATGGATATGGCAGATTATTTTCTGTCAATTGGCGCCGATCTGGTTATTGGATCACATCCGCATGTTCTTCAAAAAATGGTCTGGTACAGGAATGACCCGGTAAATGCAGGAAAAGCAGTAATCTATTCTCTTGGTAATTTTATTTCAAACCAGAGAAAGCCAAAGACCGACGGCGGTTCGATGGTAAGGATCGAAATGACAAGGGAAGGAGATTCTTTTAAGGTCACTGATGCCGGATATTACCTGATATGGGTTTACACACCGGTAATTGACAACAGAAAGAATTTTTTTATTTTACCGTGTTCCCGATTTGAAAAGAGCCCGGAATTCTTTACAGATGAATCAGATTATTCTCAGATGAAGAAATTTATTAATGACTCAAGATTACTGCTTAAGGAACAGAATCTAAACGTCGGCGAATATATCTTTGATGGAAATAATTTGCAGTGAACAATATTTTATTTCATTTTTTATAGATATAATTGCATTTTGAAGAAAGAATTCACCTAACTGAATCTTAATTTATGAACGATTCTATAGCACTTCTCTCTTTTACTGCTGTTTCAATCGGATTTCTGCACACAATACTTGGACCTGATCACTATCTGCCTTTTATTGTGCTCAGTGAGGCAAAAAAATGGACCTTAAGAAAAACAATGTTAATCACATTCCTGTGCGGTATAGGCCATGTATTGAGTTCAGTGATTCTTGGGATTGTTGGCATATTTGTCGGGATAGAACTGAAAAAGCTGGTTGCAGTTGAATCGTTCCGTGGCAATATTGCGGCGTGGCTCTTTATAGCTTTCGGCCTTGTATATGTGATAATTAGTATCCGTAACCTGATAAAGAATAAAAAACATAAGCACTCTCACTTTCACCTGCATGGAGAAAAGCACTCACATGAGCATAATCACCATAAAGAACATACACATGTACATGATGATGAAGTTGTTAAGACAACACCCTGGATCCTGTTCCTGATCTTTGTTTTCGGCCCCTGTGAACCCCTTATTCCTATTCTTATGTACCCTGCCGCAAAAAATAATATTCCGGGAGCTGTATTCGTCTCTCTTCTTTTTGCATTTGTAACAATTGCCACAATGATGGCGGTGGTCTTTGTCTTTAAATTTGGATTCAACAAGATTAATCTTAAACCTCTGGAAAAATACAACCATCTGATTGCCGGTTCAGTTATCTTACTGTCAGGCCTTGCAATTCAATTCCTTGGTTTATAAAACACATCACATCCGGCAGTTTCTGTTTTATTGGCATTTAATTCATAAATTTGTGGAAACAGAATTTATTATATAATGGTATACGATTATAATACTCAAAGAAAGAGGATGGCGTTACCTGAGTACGGCAGGAATGTGCAGAAAATGGTTGACCATATTAAATCCATTGAAGACCGGAATGAAAGAAACCGTGCAGCAAGGACCATAATTCAGATAATGGGCAACCTTAATCCCCACTTGCGTGATGAAGGCGACTTTAAACATAAGCTATGGGACCACCTTGCACTGATAGCAAATTTTGATCTGGATATAGATCCGCCGTATCCGGTCCCTGAACCGACAAAGTTCGTCGAAAAGCCCAGGCCGGTTCCTTATCAGCAGGGAAATATCAAGTTCCTGCATTATGGCAAAATAGTAGAATTAATGATTGATGCTGCAACTAAAATGGATGAGGGTGATGAAAAAGAATATCTCACTACTCTGATCGTCAACCAGATGAAGAAATCATATATTACCTGGAACAGAAGCCAGGTAGCCGATGAGGTGATAATAAGTGATTTGAAATATCTGTCAGGGGGTAAATTAAAAATAACAGAAGGTGTGAGGATCCTTGAAGTTAAAGAGCTGTTACCTCAGGTCAAACGAAAACCCCAGGGAAAACCTCACAATAAGCAGCAGAATAAGCAGTATAATAAGAAAAAAGGTCATAGCCGTCATTAATGGGGACTTTCATTGTTCAGGGTGGAAAGCCGCTAAGAGGAGAAATAATTCCGCAGGGCGCCAAGAATGAAGCTTTGCAGGTTATCTGCGCTTCACTTCTTACACCCGAAAAAGTTACTATCAGGAATATACCTGATATCTCCGATGTCGAAAAGATCATCGAGCTCCTTGGCTGCATGGGTGTGATCATAAACAGGGAATCGAGATCAACTGTCAGCTTTGAAGCCCGCAAAATAAACATTGATTATCTTCAGACAACCGAGTTCAGGAATCAGAGTATCAGCCTCAGAGGATCCATAATGGTTGTCGGACCTCTTCTTGCGCGCTTCGGCAAAGCTTTTATTCCCAAACCCGGTGGTGATAAGATAGGACGCCGGCGGGTTGATACACATTTTATTGGTTTTCAAAAACTTGGAGCCACCTTTGATTTCGATATCCCTGACCTTTTCTATAAAGTGGAAGCGCCATCGCTCACAGGTACTTATATCCATCTTGATGAAGCGTCACTTACCGGAACTGCAAATATTATTATGGCCGCCGTCCTTGCAAAAGGCCGGACGACAATTTACAACGCAGCCTGCGAACCATATATCCAGCAACTCTGCAAAATGCTCATTTCGATGGGGGCAAAAATTGAAGGACTCGGTTCGAACCTTCTCAGGATAGATGGCGTCAGGGAACTGAAAGGCTGTGATCATACTATTCTTCCCGACATGATCGAAATAGGTTCCTTCATTGGAATGGCTGCGATGACCGAATCTGAAATCACTATTAAGAATGTTTCTTACGAAAACCTTGGCATAATTCCGGATTCTTTCCGCCGGCTCGGCATTGACTTCGAGAAGATCGGCGATGACATATTTGTTCCCCGCCAGGAACATTATGTAATAGAGTCCTTTATAGATGGATCTATAATGGTAATTGCTGATGCAATATGGCCCGGACTGACCCCGGACCTCCTAAGTATATTTCTTGTTACTGCCACTCAGGCAAAAGGATCTGTTCTTATTCATCAAAAAATGTTTGAAAGTCGCCTGTTTTTTGTCGATAAACTTATTGATATGGGCGCTCAGATTATTTTGTGTGATCCTCACAGAGCAACCGTTATCGGGATGGATAAAACAATAAAACTCAGGGGAACTGTTATGACCTCTCCTGATATCAGAGCTGGCGTCGCATTGTTAATTGCTGCGCTTTCCGCTTCGGGGCAGAGCGTCATCCATAATATTGAACAGATCGACAGGGGCTACCAGAGTATTGACACCAGACTTAATGCACTGGGTGCAGATATCAAAAGGCTTTAAGGCATTAAGGCGTGAAGGCTATATCCAGGCTGACTAAGCACTATAAAGCCAATGTGCCTTTGCGCCATTGCACCTTTGCGCCGTTGCACCGTTGTGTCAATGCGCCGTTGTGCCGTTCAAACTATCTGTCAAAATGTCAAATCACCCCCATTGGCAGGCAATTTGTTGAAAACTCTGTATCTAACGAAACTTTTTAAGTGATGGCAAAGAAGAAAACACCTGACCAGGAAGCATCTGTCAATAATAACCCCAACGAAACATCTGATAATAAAGCAACTAACATCACAGAGACAGCTCCGGACTCTGATATCAGGGATAAACCCGGGATTAATAATACCGAAAAGCAGACAACAGGGGCTAATGGTGCTGCAGAGTCTTCTCCTGACAAAGTTGTCTCTCCGGAACGGATCCTTGAAGAAAAACTGGCAGAGATGCAGGATAAGTATCTTCGTCTTTCTGCTGAATATGATAATTACAGAAAAAGGACCCTTCGTGAGAAAATGGATATCTCAAAATATGCTGAAGAAGATCTGCTCTTAAAGATATTTCCGGTTATGGATGATTTTGAGAGAGCTCTTTCGCACCTCGAGGTAGCAACAGATCGCGTTGCCATGAAAGAGGGGATCGATCTTATTTACGTCAAATTCACTGAGTTTCTGAAGCAGACGGGTGTTAAGGAAATCGAAGCATTGAATTGTCCTTTTAACTTTGAACTCCACGATGCTGTAGCAAAGATGCCTGTTGAAGAGGAGGATAAAAAAGGTAAGATTGTGGAAGTTTTACAAAAGGGATATTATCTTAAAGATAAGGTAATCAGACACTCAAAAGTGGTTGTAGGAGAATAAGTTATATACTCATTAAAAGATCAGGTCAGACTGTTGCCGGAAAAATAAAACGGATGGAAAAAAGAGATTATTACGAGGTGCTCGGCGTATCAAAAAATGCTACAAAAGAAGAGATTAAGAAAGCCTACAGGAAACAGGCCCTTAAATATCATCCTGATAAAAATCCTGGCAACAAAAAAGCTGAAGAGAACTTCAAGGAGGCTGCTGAAGCATATGAAGTTCTGAGCAATGATGAAAAAAGAGCCAGGTATGACCGTTTTGGCCATGCTGGTATGAGCGGAGCAGGGAACGGATTTAGTGGTGCAGGAATGACAATGGAAGATATTTTCTCTTCGTTTGGGGATATTTTTGGTGATGCCTTCGGTGGATTTGGAGGATTCGGAAGCAGCAGACGGAGCGGCCGTAGAGTAAACAAAGGATCCAATCTCCGCGTAAAGGTGAAACTTACTCTTCAGGAAATTGCCACCGGTGCTGAGAAAAAAATCAAAGTAACAAAATACGATACATGTTCAAAATGCGGAGGAACAGGCGCTGCTGATTCCAACAGCATATCCAACTGTCCTACCTGTCACGGTTCCGGACATGTAACCAGACTGACAAATACAATGCTGGGACAGATGCAGACAACTTCTGTGTGCCCCTCATGCAGCGGAGAAGGAAAGACAATAACGAAAAAATGTACTGGTTGCTACGGCGAAGGTATTGTACAGAAAGAAGATATTATAAAAATAAATATCCCTGCCGGTGTTGCCAAGGGAATGCAGATGACCGTAAGCGGAAAAGGCAATGCACCCCGAAGAGGTGGTGTCTATGGCGATCTGCTTGTAGTTATTGAAGAAAGTGAACACCCTGATTTAATTAGAGAAGGTAACGATCTTATTTACAATTTATTCATTAGTATCCCGGATGCAGTCCTCGGAACTCATGTCGAAGTGCCTACTGTCGATAATAATGTAAAAATTAAAATTGAACCTGGTACTCAACCGGGAAAAATCCTGCGTCTGAGAGGAAAAGGATTACCCGAAGTAAACGGCTATGGAAGGGGTGATATTCTTGTTAATGTTAATGTATGGATCCCGAAAAATCTGAATAGAGAAGAAATCAGAATAATAGAAAAATTCAAAGATTCCGCATCATTCACTCCTGATCCTGATAAAAATGACAGAGGATTCTTCGACAAAATGAGAGGATATTTTGAGTAGAATCTCACCTGAGGGCGACAGAAGAGAGGATAGTACGTAAAAACTTCTTCAGTTTCACTGAGATTTTTGTATATATTTACATTTCTTATAAAATAAACTTCATATTTCTATGCCACTCTTTGAAGCAACGAATGTAACAAAACAATTCGGCAATTTCACGGCACTTGATAATGTAAGCATTTCAGTGCCTGAACAATGCATTTACGGACTTCTTGGTCCGAATGGTGCAGGAAAAACAACCCTTATCCGTATTATTAACCAGATCACAGGCCCTGATTCCGGTGAATTATACATGAATGGGAAGAAGCTTGTTCCGGAGGATGTACATGTCATAGGGTATTTACCCGAAGAACGCGGACTCTATAAAAAAATGAAAGTAGGTGAACAAGCCCTCTATTTCGCTCAGTTAAAAGGACTTACAAAGAGTGAGGCCATGAGAAGACTGAGATACTGGTTCAGGAAACTCGACATTGTCGACTGGTGGGGAAAGAAAGTTGAAGAACTTTCGAAAGGGATGCAGCAGAAAGTTCAGTTCATAACAACAATCCTTCATGAACCAAAACTGATAATATTTGATGAACCTTTTACCGGATTTGATCCTGTCAATACAAACTTAATTAAGAATGAGATCCTGTTCCTTAGAGAAAGAGGAGCCACAATCATTTTCTCGACACATAATATGGGTTCTGTTGAGGAGCTTTGCGATAATATTACTCTCATCAACAAAGCCAGTACTATACTGGAAGGCAGTGTGGAAGAGATACGCAGACAATGGGCAGCAAATGAATATGATCTGACTTTTCTCGGAGATGTAAAACTTGAAGGGAACAACAATTTTAACATCCTGAATACACAATTTGATAATGGGAAAAGCACAGTACGGCTTAAAACAATAAGCAATATATCGGTCAACGATATCCTTTATGCTGTAATGAAATCGGGAGAATTGCTCTCCTTCAATCCCGCACTCCCGTCAATGAACGAAATATTTATAAGAGTCGTTGAATCGAAAAACTGAATAAATCCAACCTGTAACTGAAATCCGAACTATGAATAAGATAGGTGTTATTATTAAAAGAGAATATGTTACAAGGGTAAGGAAAAAGTCATTCATAATTATGACAGTACTTGCTCCGGTTCTTATGGCAGCTATTATTATACTGCCAACCGTCCTTATGATGAGCGATAAAGATAAGGACTTTAAAAAGATTGCAGTTGTCGAGGAGGGTTCCGACCTGTTTAAGAACGTTATCCCTGATACTAAGGATGCCGAGTATGTTTACCTCGAAAATACAGATATAAACGACCTTAAAAAGAATTTCGAACAGGCCGGATATTATGGTATTTTATATATAAAACCGGAATTAATAAGTGTTCCGAATGCAATTCAACTTATTTCAAAAAATCAACCTCCGATTGGTCTTCTTGACCATATCTCCGGTTCTCTGGAGAAAGAGATCGAGAGGCAGAAATTGCTTTCCTATGATATTCAGAACCTTGATGATATTTTGAAGAGTATCCGGACAGATGTATCAATTCAAACAATCAAGATCGATGATTCAGGAAAAGCTGTAAAGACAAGTACAGGAATCGCAATGGCTCTGGCATATATCGGAGGACTACTGATGTATATGCTTGTGTTCATTTTTGGTTCTCAGGTTATGAGAGGTGTCATTGAAGAAAAAACAAGCCGGGTGGTAGAGGTTATAGTATCATCCGTAAAGCCTGTTCAGCTGATGATGGGTAAAATAATCGGCATTGCCCTGGTTGGCCTGACTCAATTTATGATCTGGGTTATTCTCACAATTGGAATGGTGACATTTGTTAAAGCTACTGTTCTGAAAAAAACAGATATGACGGAAATCACAGGGAACCTGCCTCAGACAATAATGTCGGAGGGGCAGTTGCCTGCTTCTGTCGAAGGGACTACCCAGATAACTCCGGAACTTGCCGAGTTTACGAAACTTTTCGAAAGTGCAATGAACCTGGACTGGGTATTAATAATCTTTTCATTTGTTTTTTATTTCATCACGGGATATCTGCTCTATGCATCGGTGTTTGCTGCAATTGGATCGGCGGTTGATAACGAGACAGAAACCCAGCAATTTATGCTCCCGGTCACAATTCCTATTATTCTGGGTCTGATGGTGGCAATGGGAACAATGCAAAATCCTGAAAGTTCTCTTTCGTTCTGGTTCTCTATGATACCTCTCACCTCACCTATTGTGATGATAGCACGTATTCCTTTTGGTGTACCATACTGGCAGATAGCTCTTTCAATGGTGATAATGGTATTAACCTTTATCGCTTTTGTCTGGATGGCAGCAAAGATCTACAGAACAGGTATACTTATGTATGGTAAAAAATCTTCATGGAAAGAGATCTGGAAATGGCTGAAATATGCGGGTTAAGCGTCTGACGTCAGGCGTCAGGCTTTGATCGTCTGCTGATACCCTGTTGCCTGAACCCCGAAGTCTGAAGACATTATATCAAATATAATAGAGTATTAATAAAGGAGTATCATGTCAAAAATACTTGTAATTGACGATGAGAAAGCAATCAGGAACACTCTGAAAGATGTCCTGGAATATGAGAAATATGAGGTAGACCTGGCGGAAGACGGACCATCAGCAATTGAGCTTTTTTCAGCAAACACTTATGACATTGTCCTCTGCGATATTAAAATGCAGAAGATGGACGGGATTGAGGTTCTGCAGAAGATAATGGAAATATCAACTGTCACACCTGTTGTTATGATCTCAGGTCATGGAAATATAGATACGGCTGTTGAGGCTATTAAAAAAGGAGCATACGACTTCCTTGAAAAACCACTCGACCTAAACAGACTTCTGATAACAATCCGAAATGCGATGGACAAATCTACTCTTATTACTCAGACTCAGGTCTTGAGAAATAAGGTCAGTAAGATGTATGAAATGGTAGGTGAATCAGAGGCAATTAAAAAGGTCAGGGAAATGATCGACAGGGTTGCACCTACAGAAGCAAGAGTGCTGATAACAGGTGCTAACGGGACTGGAAAAGAACTCGTTGCTCACCAGATCCATGAAAAAAGCAGCAGGGCTAAAGGTCCTTTTGTAGAAGTCAACTGCGCAGCCATACCTTCCGAACTAATTGAAAGTGAGTTATTTGGACACGAAAAGGGCTCATTTACATCTGCAATCAAACAACGTATCGGGAAGTTTGAACAGGCTGACGGTGGAACACTTTTTCTGGATGAGATAGGAGATATGAGCCTCTCTGCTCAGGCTAAAGTTTTGAGAGCTTTGCAGGAGAACCGAATAACAAGAGTCGGTTCCGATAAAGATATCCAGGTTAATGTAAGGGTGATTACTGCGACAAATAAAAATATAAAGAAAGAGATAGAAGCTAATAACTTCCGTGAAGATCTCTATCACCGCCTTAGTGTAATCCTGATCCATGTCCCCACACTGAATGAAAGAGCTGATGACATCCCTATCCTGGTCGAACATTTTAATTCAGTTATCTGCAAGGAGTACGGAATGAGCAGGAAAACCTTCAGAAAAGACGCTATTAAAGAGCTTCAGAAAATCCAGTGGACCGGTAATATAAGGGAGTTCAGGAATGTCCTTGAAAGACTGATAATATTATGTAAGGACGAAATCACGGGTGCCGACGTAGTTGCTTATGCACGCCCGGTCTCGGCAGGGAACATATAGCTCTGTGAACCATTGTGGTCCTTTGTGTTACTCTATGTGACAAAAAGAATTTAAAAACTTTCACAGAGGTGTACATTTTAGTCAAAGAGATTCACAGAGAAAAGAAACAATATGTACAGAACAGAAAAAGACAATATTGGAGAAAAGCAGATTCCTGTCGGTGCGCTCTACGGCATAAATGCAATTAGAGCAAAAGATAATTTCCCCGATATCGGACAGTTTCCCGTTGAATGGTATAAAGCTGTCGGCATAACAAAGCTTGCCTGTTACAGAACCTACAGGAAATTTCGCGATGCAGCAATAAAAAAACTTGGACAGGATCTTAAGTTACGGATTATCAGTGATAATATACTTGATGCGCTGATCAAAGCTTCTGAAGATGTATCAGCAGGAAAAAATTTCGACCAATTTATCGTACCGGTTGTGCAGGGCGGGGCAGGGACAAGCATAAATATGAATATTAATGAGATAATTGCTAATTCAGCACTTCAGATTATTGGGGAAAAGTGCGGAGAATATCAGATTATCGATCCTACTGAACATGCAAATATTTACCAGTCGACAAATGATGTAATACCTACAGCTCTTACTGTTGCAGTAATGAGACTATTGCACTCGCTCGAGCTTCATGTAAATGATCTGAGGCACAGGATTGAGGAATATGAAAAAGAGACCAGGGAAAAACTTCGCCCCGGCTATACGCAGATGCAGGAAGCAGTTCCCTCTTCATTTGGATTATTATTCAGCTCCTACAACGAAGCACTTTCAAGAGACTGGTGGAGGATCTCAAAATGCTTTGAAAGGATTAAACAGGTAAATCTTGGTGGTGGCGCAATCGGGACAGGAATGGCAATACCAAGGTACTTTATAATGGAAGTCGTACCTGAATTGCGTTCTCTTACAGGTTTGCAGCTTTCGCATAGTGAAAATCTGCCGGACGTAACGTCGAATCTTGATAAATGGGTTGAGATCCATGCGACTATTAAATCTCATGCAGTCAACCTTGAGAAAATGGTATCTGATCTCAGGCTTCTCGCATCGGATATTTCAGGTTCCAAAACAATTTCAATACCTGAGAAACAGGTTGGAAGCTCAATAATGCCGGGTAAAATAAATCCGGTAATACCTGAGTTCGTTATTTCTGCGGCACATAAAGTCTATTCAAATGATGTTCTGATAACATCTCTTTGCTGTCAGGGTGTGCTTGAACTAAATGCCTATCTGCCGTTGATTGGCTGCTCGGTTATTGAAAGTCTGAACTTGCTGATATCGTGCAATAAAACACTACTTAATAATTTGTTTTCAGGACTTGTGATAAATGAATCAATCGCGTACAATTCACTTATGAAAAGCCCTTCTGTAACAACCGCCCTGACACCCCATATCGGGTATCATAAAGCAACCGGACTGGCGACCTTTATGAAAGAAAAGGGAAAAGATATTTTTGAAGCTAACAGGGTCCTGAAAGTTATTGATGAGGAAAAACTTAAATCTGTTCTTGAACCCGGGAATCTTCTTAAACTCGGTTTTTCTCTTGATGATCTGTAAAAATATTCTCCTTGTAACACTCTAAATGTAATCCTATGTCGCAGGGTAGAGATAAGAAACCACATATCGGAATTTACGGACGGCGCAATAACGGGAAAAGCAGTCTGATCAACTGTCTTGCAGGACAGGATATTGCAATAGTCTCGGAACAAGCTGGCACAACTACCGACCCTGTAAAAAAATCATTTGAAATAACAGGATTCGGTCCTGTAATATTCATTGATACTGCCGGAATTGATGATGCAGGTGAATTGGGAGAAAAAAGAGTCGACCGATCCCTCAGGACCCTTCAGATAATCGACATGGCAATTCTGGTGGTTACTGAGAATTCATGGAGCGAATATGAGGATGATCTTATCGCCAGATTCAGGAATCAGGATATCCCATTTATAATTATCCATAACAAATCTGATCTGAAGAAACCTTCAGAAGAGTTCAGGAAAGAGGTATTTACAAAAACAGGTAAAGATCTTCTGGAATTTTCTTCATCTGACAGACGGAACTACGAAGATCTGATCGAAACCATTACTAAGACAATTCCCGAATATTCGTATAAAACTCCTGCGCTTCTTGGCGACCTGATCAGTTATGGTGATATTGTCATCCTGATTACTCCAATCGATGTTGAAGCTCCTGCTGGAAGGCTTATCCTTCCTCAGGTACAGGCAATAAGGGATATCCTTGATAATGATGCAGTGGCAATTATCCTGAAAGAAAGAGAAGTTGATGCTTTCCTGAAAAAAACCGGAATAAAACCTGCACTGGCTATAACCGATTCGCAGGTCTTTGTAAAAGCCGATGCATCAATACCTTCCGAAATTCCGTTAACAAGCTTCAGCATTATGCTCGCCAGGTTTAAGGGTGATTTCGATAGTTACCTTAAGGGAACACCTAAGATATCGGAATTAAAAGATGGCGACAGGGTTCTTCTTCTCGAATCATGCACTCATCATGTCGCCTGCGATGATATCGGAAGGACTAAAATCCCGAGATGGATCACAAATTTCACAGGCAGGAAAATCGATTACGACGTCGTTGCAGGCCTTGATGTCCTCCCCCGCCCGATCACCGATTACTCGCTGCTGATACAGTGCGGTGGTTGCATGATAACAAGAAGACAACTTCTGAACAGGTTACAACCTGCAATTAAAGCCGGGATCCCTGTCACAAACTACGGAATGGCAATAGCTTATGTTCAGGGTATCTATAAAAGGGCTATTGCTCCGTTTACAAAAAACTCAAAAGATAACCTGACATACCTTTAGAGAGGTTATTGACATACGTTAAAACCTGAAATAAATAAACGGCATTGCCTCTGTTGACCGCATCGCAAACAAAATTAATGCAACACAAATAATAACTGCGAACTGGCCTGTCATTGGAATATTAATAAAGAGTCCCCTGTAAGATTCTTTTACTCTTTCCGGAAGAAGATGAATTACATAACCTACAGCAATCAGTGTAAAGACACTGCTGTAAGCCAGCAAAACCGTATTAAATGATCCCGGGGAGAAATTATGTGCGATCTGCTTAAGCATAAGAATTGCAGTACCCATATCGGCTGCCCGGAAAAATATCCAGCAGAAGCTCACAAAATTAAATGTGATAAAAACTGAAAATGCGCGGGGAAAGAAACCTGATTTAAGTTTCCGTCCGAAAATCGAAATCCAGGCCTTGTTCATGACAAGCCCGAAACCGTGAAGTCCGCCCCAAAACAAAAACCTTAAAGCGGCTCCATGCCACAAACCTCCCAGTATCATTGTAATTAGAAGATTGAGACCTGTCCTGAATTTTCCTTTCCTGTTACCTCCTAACGGAATATACAGATAATCCTTCAACCATCTTGAAAGTGTTATATGCCACCGTTTCCAAAAATCAGAAATACTGGTTGCTTTATATGGAGAATTGAAATTCACAGGTAACCTGAAACCTAAGATCAATCCCAGGCCAATTGCTATGTCGGTATAACCTGAGAAATCGCAGTATATCTGAAGTCCATATCCGTAAATGGCCATCAGGTTTTCAAATCCTGAATATAATGCAGGAAGATCAAAAACCCTGTCGATGAAGCTGGTGGCAATAAAATCAGATATTACTATCTTCTTTATAAGTCCCTTTAAGATAAGGAACAATGCATGACTGAATTCTCTTTTCGACAGACTGAACTCCTGAGAAAGCTGTGGAATAAATTCTGAAGCTCTCACTATTGGTCCGGCTACAAGCTGCGGGAAAAACGTGACATAAAAACCAAAATCAATAATATTGGTAACCGGTTTCAGCTTTCCACGGTAGACATCAAATATATAGCTGAGTGACTGGAAAGTAAAAAAAGAAATGCCTACAGGCAGGACTATATTGCTGATATTGAAATGATGTACCCAGATGTGCATTCAAAAATTCCGCAAGAAAATCATATACTTCAAAATTACTTCCGAAAAGCTCATTAATTGTTTTTATGAAAAACCCTGTGTATTTGAAATAGGCAAGAATGCCTAGATTGGAAATAATACTGAATCAGTATGAACAACCGCTTAAAATATTTCCTTTGTGAATTAGTATATCAGTAATCCACATGTAAAGTCGGTCAGGGTTACTAATATCAGAAGTGAAAGGAACACACCCCCGGTTTTATAATAAAAGAAAATGCTTGCCAGCAGAAGATAGAAATTCCTTAAGAATATCTTTTTGTAAACCAGGCTATAGCCAGCCAGTACTGATAGTAAGAAAAGCCAGAAGGCAGGTGCAGTAAAAATGAAAGGCTTATCGGGATCATATCTGAAGATTTGAGATATAATAAAACCTGTCTGATTTGTTTCACCTTTAGTTAAGTTCTTCTCACCAGTCAGTATAGTAGTGTCAGGTTTATCAATCTGATTGACAATTTCATTCTGGACCGCTGTATGTGTATCGTCCACAGAAAACATTTCTTTTACAAGCATCCTGGAGAGTGTGTCAGCGCCCGCATAAGTAAGATGGACATAATCGTTCTGTGCAAGAGGAGGTTTTCTTAACGACCATCTAATAATTGACGAGTCCCCGCCCATAGCTTTGTATGAATCCCAGAAAGCTGCACCGGACTCAAGAGCCGCATCTCTCTGAGCTGCAATTATCGAACGAATATTTTTATACGATGATGCCGTATCTCCATCATAATTTGCCATATCTGTAACTCCTATCACCAGCACCGGAGTCGTAAGGAGCCACCTCTCTCAGAAGAGTAAGCTGGCGTGACACTCCCCGCCTGTAATAAGAATAGTCACTTCTGACATTATTTACGATGTTCAGTCCGTAATGTAAAATTATAAGGTCAGGAGACAGCTTATGAAAACCTTCCTTAAGGTTATCTTTATCGAGAAGTGTAAATTCAAGTCCTGCGCTACCCCGTCTGGGG
Source organism: uncultured Bacteroidota bacterium (assembly GCA_963843415.1). Taxonomy (GTDB): domain Bacteria; phylum Bacteroidota; class Bacteroidia; order Bacteroidales; family VadinHA17; genus LD21. Next base: position 452,887 of record CAWJKD010000005.1, on the reverse strand, counting down.
ATATTATCCACAACAATACCTGAGTTGCTTTCGATACTGATCCCGTAAATATCAGGGCTTGATCTGCCTTCAAATTCGATAAGGATATCTTTAGCCTTATAAAGATTGCACGTGATCTCCTGCAGATTTCTTCCGCTTCTGAGTGAATCAGTAAATAACAGATTATCATCCCCTTTAACTGTAGCAATTATTTTACCCTGAGCGTTTGCATAAAATATTCTGAGGATATCGTAATCAGTGGCAGCCTCATCGGCATACAATGATGGACGTATTCTGATAAAGGCTTTTTCAGTGATGACCGGAAACTTTCCTTCAGGCAGATATCTGCAGATTGTCATAAACGGACCAAGTCTGTTATGCTTTATGTCTCCGCTTTTATAAGAAAGGTAATTATATCTCTTCCAGTTTGCTGATGAATGCAGCCACAATGATTTAGTATACATCACCGGCATTAAAGGAAGAAATAACCCGGGCCCTGATCCTCCCCTGCCTTTCCTTAATAATTCCCGTAGATAGGAAGTGATACGATCTCCTTCAATTTGCGAATCACCATAATATAATATCCTTATCTGGGTTTCGGGATTCCTTAATGAATCAAGGAATGATGCCAGCGGATTTGTCGTTATGCCGGCAGAATAAAAATCCGCAGAATCCTTAAAAAGTACTGAATCAACCGGATATATCAGATCCTGATCAGGATGTGGAATTTCACCCTGCGCTTTATTATCACCCTGGAATAACTCATGATGACTGGTAAAAGATGGAAAGAAGAAACTGAGTGGCGGGAAGAATTTGCTGCCGGGTAAAACATAAGAGAGGCTTACCAGACAAGCCAGAACAATTAACAATAGTAAGAACGACCTGTAAGGGCGCATATATCATTCAGGAATCAGCTCTTTTTTTTATTTTAAGCTTTTGCCCTACCTGTATCTTCTGAGGATCTGAAATATTATTTAAGTTAAGTACTTCCGTTGTGGACACATTACCGTATATTTTAACAATATCCCAGATCGTATCTCCATAGCGTACAGTATGCGTTACAAATTCTCCATCAGATTCAGTAACAGTAATACTTTGAGTTTCCTGAGCACTTGTAATACTTTTCCCTATTGTTGCCTGCTTTTCAGCAAATGACATTGAATCAAACCTGGAATAATAATCCGATCTGGACGGATCAACAAAAATCGACAGCTTTTGCCCGATACGTATTGTATTTCGGTAAATATCATTCCAGTACCTCAGATCAGATAATCCAACGTGATACCATTCCGATATATACCCAAGGTTATCTCCCTCTTTAACAGTATAAATCAGTTTAGTTTTGTTCTTTATATCAGGCGGCACGAAGGTTGATCTTGAAGGGTCATCAATTACAGTTGCCTTATTAAGGTAGACATCAGATTTATAGCTCCTTATTGTATCATTCAGATCAATAAAACTACCCAGATGGCTTATTGGCAGGGTCAGGGCAAGGGGTTTAGTTGAACCGGGGACCAGACCAGTTCTGTATTGAGGATTGAGCGCACGCAATTCCCCAAGTGGAAATCTCATCACTTCAGATATCTGAGAAAGATGGATATCCTTATTTACCATGATAGTATCGGTTGCAACGGGAAAATTCACAGGGACAGGTTGGATATCATGTTCCGGATAATAGTTAATGGCATAAGCTGCAGCAATATACTGGGGGATGTATCCTCTTGTTTCTCTCGGAAGCCGGTAGTAGATCTGCCAGTAATCTTTCTTGTTGCCTGATCTCCTGATTGCTTTATTTACATTTCCCGGGCCGCAGTTATATGCCGCTATCACTAGGGTCCAGTCCTTATAAATATCGTAGAGGTCCCTGATGTATTTTGCAGCTGCATGTGTGGCTTTAACAGGATCTCTCCGGTCATCGACAATTGAATTGATCGTGAGCCCGTATGACCGGCCGGTGCTATACATAAACTGCCACATGCCGGTTGCCCCTGAACGTCTGTTTACGGCGTTAGGATTTAAAGCAGATTCAATAACCGCCATATACTTTAATTCTGAAGGAAGACCATATGAATCGAAGATGTCTTCGATCATCGGGAAATAATAGTCTTTCAAACCAAGCATTACGCGGAACTGCTGTCGCTTCTTTATCGTATATACATGAATGTGGTTCCTGATGATATTATTATAGTCCAGCTTGACTATCGAATTAATCCTGGCAAGCCTGCTGCTATACACAGAATCAGGATATTGTATCCCGGCTGTATCGTCAAAAAGAATTTGAGGATTGTTCTGAAAGGCCATCTTCACATACCAGTCATTCACAATACTGTCAAGGTCGGAGCTGATCTTCCCGGTATTAATATCCGACTGTATGATAATTGTATCATTCACCGGAGATGCGTTAGCATCAAGCATTACAGAAAAAAGGAGTACAAAAAGAGCTCTGTTTTTCATTGTTAATTTAATTTGTCAGAAAGAAAACCTGAGACTCACATTTAGTCCCAGCAAAATTTGTCCCTGAAGAGACATTGGCAGAGGTGCTACTGCCACTCCCAGGTCATCGCTTATATCATAATTAAACAGACTGGCATCGACATTTGCATCAAGCACTGTTATTAGATACCATGCTGCGATGCCAATATACGAAAGATCACGGTATTTTTTAAAATAATCAACCTGCCTTAACATTCTTTCCTTATACCATTCTGCATTTGACGGTATGTAGGTGTCAGGATGCAGGACCGGATCATAATTTGCAGGATCAGCGTTTTTTATGAGTGCCAGGTAAGAATCTGTCTCCGGAATGTCATCTGTGAAATCCTGGTATGCCTTCATGAATGTGTTATAATTAGATGAATTATAGCTAATTGCATAGATTATACCTCCGAAACCTCCATACACAAATGGCAGTTTCCAGTATTTCCTGTTATATATCTGTCCGAGTCCGGGAAAGGCAAGTGCCAGCATTGTAGCCCTGAAGGGCTCAGCTTTAAAAATATATTTTCCTGTATCAGCAACAGATAATGTGTCCTGGGCAATTATGTTTTTCGCACAACACAGGCAGAGAATAATCAGCAACGATATTTTATAGTACGCCTTCAAAATAAATATATACCGGAACCGGGGCTCCGGTATCACTATAACGGCGCGATAAAGATAGTTATTTTAGGAGTCAAGACGATCAAACACACCCAAAATGCGTTCCATCTCCTCAGGGTTCTCAAAGGGTATGACTATTTTCCCTTTGCCTTCTTCATTTATTCTGAAATTCACTTTTGCTGAAAATATCCTGTTCAAATGTTCGGTCAGCTGGATAAAATCCTGGTTCAATTTCATTTTCCTTTCCAGTTTCATAGGGTCTTTGACTTTACCTGACTGAAGTTCTCTTACAAGTTCTTCAGCCTGTCGTACGGAAAGGTCTCCGTCAATTATTTTGTAATAAACGATAATCTGTTTTTTCGGATCGTCAATATTCACAAGTGTCCGGGCGTGGCCCATCATCAGCTGCTTGTTCCGTATGCCCAGCTGTATTTCTGCAGGAAGTTTGAGAAGGCGCATGTAGTTGGCGACTGTCGATCTTTGCTTGCCAACTCTTTCGCTCAACTGTTCCTGCGTCAGCTTGCATTCTTCTATAAGGCGCTGAAAGCAGATAGCCACCTCTATTGCATCGAGATCTTCACGTTGAATATTCTCCACCAAGGCGAGCTCCAGCATTGCCTGATCATCAGCTGTTCTTATGAATGCAGGTACATGGGTAAGACCTGCCAGTTTTGCTGCCCTCAGCCGCCTCTCACCTGCAATCAGCTGGTATCGTCCGCTGCTGGTCTCCCGTACTGTAAGTGGCTGAATAATACCGAGTTTCTTTATAGATGATGCCAGCTCTTCGAGCGATTGTTCATCAAAGGTGGTCCTTGGCTGGAAAGGATTGCCATCGATTGAGTCGACTGATATATCCTGGTTTGCCTCCACCTTTTTTTCAAGAACCTCTTTTTCTACTCCTTCAATTAAAGCGCCCAGACCTCTTCCCAACGCATTTTTCTTTACCATATTCATAAGTTTAACCGTTGAATATCAAATCGTATTTAAACCGGATTAACCCTGACCTCCTCTTTCTCTATCATTTCCCTGGCAAGATTAAGGTAGTTGACAGTCCCTCTTGAGTCTGCATCATAGAGTATTGCAGGCTGTCCGAAACTTGGAGCTTCTGATAGCTTTACATTCCTTTGTATTATTGTCTTGAATACCATTTGCTGGAAATGTTTGTTTACCTCATCTGCGACCTGGTTTGATAATCTGAGACGTGAATCGTACATTGTCAGGAGAAATCCTTCGATCTCAAGCTCAGGATTAAGATTATTCTGAATAATCTTAATAGTATTCAGAAGCTTACCAAGACCTTCCAATGCAAAGTACTCACATTGAACCGGTATTATTACGGAATTTGCAGCAGTCAGAGCATTTACAGTAAGAAGACCAAGAGAAGGGGAACAGTCTATCAGAACATAATCGTAGTTGTCCTTGATCTGATAAAGGACCTCTTTCATGATTTTCTCTCTGCCCGGCCTGTCAAGCATCTCTATTTCAGCTCCAACAAGATCGATATTTGATGGCATTAATGAAAGATTTTCCACTTCACATTTAAGAAGTGCCTCCTCCGGATTCTTGCCATCAATAAGGCAATCGTAAATTGTACTTCTTATCTGACGGGTATCAACTCCTATACCAGATGTCGCATTTGCCTGAGGATCAGCATCAATGATAAGGACCTTCCTCTCAAGCGCCGCGAGGCTTGCAGCCAGATTTATCGCCGTAGTCGTCTTCCCAACACCACCCTTCTGATTCGCAATTGCTATTATCCTTCCCATTTGATTCTCTCCGCTTTTTAATATTTACTTTTGAGCTTCAAATTTACTATATAAAGCACCACTGCCCCGGAAAGCAAAAGATGTAATTGTAAACATTTCCTTTGGGGTTTTCAACATCTTATTAACATGACTTTTATTGTAAGATGTCCATATAATATTGATCTATTGCAGGTTAGCTATAGTCCTTCGTTGTGGTTGATAAATTTACTGAAGTATTGTGTTATGACACGGAGATCAATCTGTAATCCTGATTTCGAAGAGTTTAGGCCAGTTCTTTCCGGTAACAAAGATCCTGTTGTTTTCTCTATCGTAAGCTATTCCATTTAAAACCTTTTCGGTTGTATCGATATCGGGATCGTTCAATATCCCTTTCAGATCAATATAAGCTATCACCTTACCTGAAACGGGATCAATTCTGGCAATAAGATCAGTAGTCCAGATGTTCGCCCATATTTCGCCATTGATAAACTCGAGCTCATTCAGTGAATCAACCAGGTGGTCATTATCGTAGACCTCGATTCTTGATGTTACAGTGAATAATTCAGGTTCCATAAAATAGAGAATATTAGTCCCATCACTCAGCACAATTCTGTCATCAATGGTTGTCAGTCCCCAGCCATCAGTCTGGTAATATATCTTATTGATCTGTTTGAAAGTTGCTTTATCATATACAAATCCAACCTTCGATTTCCAGGTAACCTGGTATATTCTTTCCTTATATAATGTTATGCCTTCGCCAAAAAGTGATGAACTTAGATTCAGCTGCCTTTGAACTCTCCCGGTTTCAAGTTCGACTTCCCGCAGGTTTGAATTTGATTCTCCAGTGCCCTCATATAAACGACCGTTATCATAAAATAGTCCCTGAGTAAATGCATCCCTGTCATGAGGATAAGTATTTATCACTCTGAATCCGTTCCGCTTTGGAGGTGTATCAGATAAAAGAATTATAAAACGTGTCACTGTTGTTCTGACTCTTCCGTTAAGGTAAGCAATAGCCTTCAGTGATTTTCTCCCCGTACTCACCGTTAGTGAAGATGAAACTGAACACTCCCATGGAGCATTTTTTAAGGAAGCAGCTTGCCTGCCATCAAAAAAGACTAAAACTGAATCAGGTATTATTTCCTTCTTCCCGGCTGCAAGAATAACTTTAACCGGATCACCGAGTCTGCATTCCGAATTTTCATCAGGGAAAGTAATCGTGATCAGTTCAATGGCACTCTCCTCCCCGGGTAATGGATCGGGTACATTATTTTTCAAAGTCTCCTTTCCTGATCGTCCTGAACATGATATTGTCCAGGTTATCAGTAGAATCAGAGAAAGAGTAGATATAAATTTCAGATAATTATTTTTCATCTGGTTTCTTTTTCCCGAAAAAAAATCGTTTTATATTATTAATTCTTGCAGCTGCAATCCTTTTTTCAGTTTCAACCTGTAAAAGCTCATATGGGAACAGTATCTGCCATACCTGGCTCCAGCCCGGGAATCCGCCCAGGTTCTTGTCGTCAATGAATATATCGGCATCTATTTTTCGGCTTACCGATTCATCCTGTATCTCCTCGGGATAATTCTTGTTAACAGCATAAAATTCAATACCATTTTTCCGGCAATACTCAATTGCATCTTCAAGCTCACTTCCTGTCCTGAAGGTCCAAAGAATGAGCTTCGCCCCTTTCTTCTCAAGCTCTTTAAGAGTCTGGAAGGCAAACAGGTTCTCCTTTCCGATCTCCGGGTACATATGCTCAACTATTGTTCCGTCAAAATCAACAGCGATCTTTATGTTGGTTAGCTCAGTCATTCTTTAAATCTATGTAGCGCCAAATTTAACCAAATTGACATTATTAGTGAAATTTATCTTAATTTTGCTCCCCTCCCGATATCTTCTTCAAGATGAAGCACATTCCAAATTTCATTACCACCCTGAATCTGGCTTCAGGTTTTTTTTCAATTATTTTTGCAGTTAACGGAGAATTAGTAACAGCTTCATGGCTTATCCTGGCTGCGATGATCTTCGACTTCCTTGACGGTTTCTCAGCTAGGTTACTGAAAGCATATTCGGATATCGGGAAAGAGCTTGATTCTCTTGCTGATGCTGTCAGCTTCGGAGCGGCTCCCTCCATAATTATTTATCAGCTCCTTATTGATTCTCTTTCTTTGTCGCCACCGGCGATTATCAATGCTGAAGGACCGTTTACGGTTTTAATTCTTCTCTCACCTGTTATAATGACTGTGTGTGCAGCTCTGCGGTTGGCAATATTTAATACGGATGAATCTCAGACATCTTCATTTAAAGGATTACCTACTCCTGCAAGTGCTCTTGCTGTAATATCTCTTGTAATTGCTGCCCATTATTCAGATATAAATCTGTTCGATAAAATGACTGGTTCAACAATTGCGCTGTTATTGCTTACGCTGGCCCTTTCATTGCTCATGGTGAGCAGGATTCCGCTAATCTCTCTGAAAATTGTCCATTTTAAATTTAAAGGGAACGAAGGAAGATATCTGCTTATTATGATGGTCGTAATATCCCTTGTATTTCTAGGGCTGGGAGCGGCACCGCTGATAATTCCCTTCTATTTACTCGCCTCTTTTATATCGTTGCTGTTCAAATAAGGTCTTGCGGTCGTGCAGTTTTGCGGTCCTGACTCCTGACGCCCGTCGCCTTTTTTTTGATCTATGCCCCTTGCTCTGAACTAATATATGTGGCCCTCCTCCTTCATTTCCTGCCCGGTTATCTTTTTATTATTAATTGATCTCCAGGCATACCAGATATAAGCAACCACGAACGGAATGATAAATGAGACGTACATCATTGTCTTTAAAGTGAAGAAACTGGATGATGCATTCCGGATTGTCAGGGAGCTTTCTGGATTGAAAGTTGACGGGTAAAATGGTGTATTATTAAATCCGGCAATGATAAATAATCCGAAAACCGTAAGGATTGTTCCCGGTCCTGAGAACCATATCCCTTTCCCTGATCCCTTAAAAATTGCAATACCAATACCATACAGAACAATCACGACTCCTGCCAGAAAGAGTATCAGGGCCACAGGTATCTGAATTAAATTAGAGAGGTATTTAAATTTCTCAGTTACAACCTCTCCGGTTTTGCTGTTCACCGAGAGCCCATCAGAGATTAAGAGTGTTACAAGGAAGAACAGAAAGAAAACAAGGAACGATACGGAATTCGTAATCAGTTTTTTGAATGAGTCACTTCTTATATCCTCATCATCAATAGTATTTATAAGGTATAATAATCCGTTGGTTCTTGCCAGGAAAAGAACCGCCAGACCAAGGGCAATATTTCTTGCATCAAGCAAGGCCTCCAGTCCATGCCAGTTATTAGCCCATGAAACCTGGTTCATATTATTCAGGGTAAACTGAGAACCTGTAAAGAATGTTCCAACTGCAACGCCAATAAGAAAAGGGCCCAGAGCACCATTAATAAACAAAAACAGGTCAAATGTCCTTTTACCAAGTATGTTTGATGGCTTCGACCTGTACTCATAGGAAATTGCCTGAATGATAAAACTGAGGAGGATTGATATCCATAACCAGTATGCACCTCCAAAGCTTGATGCATAAAAAAGCGGAAAAGATGCAAAGAATGCACCTCCGAAGGTTACAAGTGTAGTAAAAGTGAACTCCCATTTTCTCCCTAATGCATTCACTATCATTGTCTTACTAGTCTCATTCTTTGACAGGGAAAAGATCATTGTCTGTCCTCCCTGAACGAACATCAGGAATACAAGCAGACTGGCGAGAAGTGAAATTATCAGCCACCAGTAGTGCTGCAGAAAAAGATATGAAATCATTGTTGTCATATTGTCTCCTCCTGATGTTTTGGTCCGGTCTTAATCTGTTTTAACATAATCGAAACCTCTGCAATTAAAAGTGCTGTGAAGAGGATTGCGAAAAGAACGAATGTAAGAATTACTGAACCTGCACTTATCTGCGATACAGCGGCCGATACCGGCATCAGATCCTGAATTATCCACGGTTGTCTTCCCATTTCAGCCAGAACCCATCCTGACTCACTTGCGATATAAACAAGTGGTATTGAAAAAAACGCTACCCACAGGAACCACCTGTTATTCTCTATTTTATTCTTCAGCACCAGTATGAGCGACAGTGCACATACAGCGATAAAAAAGAATCCAAGCATTACCATCAGGTGAAATGTATAGAATGCAACAGTAACGTTGGGTATAGCATCTTCAGGGGCGTCGAGAAATGCGTAACCAAAATACCTGAAATATTCATTGATGAAATTCTTATCATTAAAGACATTCAATATTGCTTCTGTTTTTTCTTCATCATTATTCCTTTTTGCCTCCTTAAAGTCATTCAGGACATCTCTCGCATGTCTGCCTCTCTCCATTTTCTGTTCAACTGAAAGTAGCTCTTTATCGTAAGAGCTTCCGTTGATCAGATCATTAATCCCCGGGACAAAACTATTTTTATTCCCTCCTGTCATGACAGACAGTAAACCAGGTATTTCAATCTTCATTACAAAATCCCTGATCTTCTTCTTTCCGATCATCTGGTCAGAATTTCTAAGCAATCCAAAAACCACCAGACCTGCATTTTCTTTCCCGTCATACAGAGCTTCGAAAGCGGCAAATTTAACAGGTTGCACTTCAGCCAGTGTCCTGGCTGAAGTATCACCCGTTAATGCAACTGCAAGTGATGATACCAAACCGAAAACAGAGGCTATCAGAATACTTTTTTTTGCGAGCCATACTTCTCTTTTCTTTAAAAGATACCATGAGCTGACGCCCATAACAAACACAGATCCAAGAAGAAAGCCGGAAGTTACTGTATGGAGAAATTTATCAACGGCCACAGGATTAAACAGAACCGCCCGGAAATCGATCATTTCATTTCGTGCTGTTTCGGGATTAAATACCATCCCGACAGGATTTTGCATCCATGCATTTGCTACCAGTATCCACAGAGCAGAAAGGTTGGCGCCAATAGCTACGAGCCACGTGGATAACAGATGAAATCTCCTGCTCACTTTGTTCCACCCGAAAAACATAACTGCCACAAAAGTCGATTCAAGGAAGAAAGCCAGCATACCTTCAATGGCGAGTGGCGCTCCGAATATATCACCGACAAACCAGGAATAATTCGACCAGTTCGTGCCGAACTCAAACTCAAGTATAATACCTGTTGCAACTCCGATCGCAAAGTTAATACCGAAAAGAGTCATCCAGAACCTGGTCATCCTTTTCCATTCCTCACGTCCTGTCCTTACATAAATTGTCTCCATGAAAGCAATTATGAATGAGAGACCAAGGGTAAGCGGGACAAAGAACCAGTGATAAATTGCTGTAAGGGCAAACTGAGCCCTCGACCAGTTTACAAGAGACAAATCAACATTTTCAATCATTTGTATCGGTTAAGGAGGTTATCTGATCAAGAACATAATCACTTCTTTGCTTGTTATCGTTAAAATTTTTCCTGAGAAAATCAGGGAAAAGGAAGAGCCTGAGGATTGCAAATATTATTATTACTTTAATTATAATAATTACCCATACCCGTTTTCCCCACCACGACATAGTCCTGAAACCGTCATAATAAAAACGGTAAATATCCTTTGATATCCGCGAAATATATTTCACTTACCACAAAGATTTAGAACAACCTTAGTTATAGATAACTGAATCTCATTGATCCGGTTATTTTTTTCTTCCTGAAGTCTTTATTTTTTTCCCTGTGTCGGGCACGATGATTTCTTCTTCCTCATTGGAACCTGAAATAGTAGTTCCTATATCTGCCGGAGATAAGCCTGAGGTGATTTTCTGAACCGCTTTAAAATTATAGAAGAACTCGCGCGCGAAGACCCTTAATACGGTATAAGCAGGTATCCCAAGGATCATCCCCGGAATTCCTGCTGCAAATCCGGCAGCCAGTACAACAACAAAAATTTCAAGAGGATGCGCTCTGACACTATTTGAAAAGATAAGAGGTTGAAGAAAAGTGTTATCAATGAATTGCGTAAGAGCTACAACTATTGACATATAATAAATAAGAGGGATTACCACAGTTTTGAAATCCATATTAATATGCGATGCAACCCCCATTGTTACAGCAATAAAGAATCCGAGCCATGGTCCTACATACGGAATGATATTCAGGATCCCAATTATAAGTCCCAGCACAATCGCCTGACTAAAATCAATTCCGATGATAGTCATCCCGATACTGATAAGTATCATTACACATGTACTCTCGATCAGAATACCGATGAAATATCTTGTAAGCAGGTTCTTAACAGAATAAAGAGCCCTTGTGAAGTTATCAGTATATTTATCCGGAACCCACATCAGAATTGATTCGAAGAAGAGATGCTGGTCCTTCAGGAAGAAGAATGTAATGAAGGATATTGAAAAAACAGCAACTATTACATTCCCCAAAATATTGATCACCGAAGTAAGGAAATCCTGAATCACTCCTATATTGAGCACTTTTGCCACCTTGTCAGCTAAAAATCCTTTCAGCGATATTTCTTCTGTCAGGTTCTTATTTAAAGCCCTTAATAAATTTTCAAATTTGCTGATCGGATCCTCAATTATCTGCACAACTTTTGCGCTGTCGATAGTCGAAAAATAGGCTATCTGCTTGGTTATCAGCGGTACAAAAATTACAAAGAACATTATAATTGCTCCCCAGATGATAATTAATGTCAGAAGTGCACTCAGGGGACGCGGGAAAAACCATTTTCTGATATGTATCTTGCATAACAGATCCACCAGAGGACGTCCCATTATTGACAGGACGCCTGCAACCAGAATATAAACAACAATACTCCTGAAATACCAGGCACATGCAAGCAAAAGAAGAATACCCAGAAAAATAAGTATGTTCCTGAATGAAGCTTTCATATTAGAGTTATTCCCTTATACAAACCTAAGTAAAATTTCGGAATTAAACAGAAGCAAACCGATTACCGGAATATCTTCAGGTTTAAATAGTTTCTAAAATATCAACTTTAAAAATGCAAAATTGACTGAAACATGTCATTATGGCATGTTATTTTGTCTAATATCTGCCATATTGACACTATTTTTAATTTGGAACAAAACTTGAAAATATGAGTGTAATGAAGAAAATATGTATAACTAAAAATAGTGGAGGACAAAGCTATGTTACCAACAATTTCAAGAAGAACTTTCAGCCCGTTTCTGTCAAACATTTTTGACGACGATTTTTTTCCTGTAATGGCTAACAGGACCAGTTCAATGCCGGCAGTAAACATCAAGGAGAATGAAAAGAATTTTACCCTTGAACTTGCTGTCCCGGGAATGGATAAGAAAGATCTGAAAATTGACATCAATGAGGATGTTCTTACAATCTCCTCAGAAACAAAAAATGAAAATGAAGAAGAACAGGACGGATACAAAAGAAAAGAGTTCAGCTATTCTTCATTCTGCAGAAGCTTCTATATTCCTGAAAATGTAAATAAGGATAAGATAGGTGCTTCTTATAAAGACGGGATACTCAGTGTAGAACTTCCTAAACAGGAAGAAGAAAAGAACAAGATCACGAAGCAGATTAAAATCTCATAAGTGAGTTAATCGAACGGATGTTATTTTGAGCAGGCGTAGTTCTGAACTACGCCTTATTTTTGTCAGCACATTCTTCGGCAAACTTCTCTGCAAATTTTTTCCCGAATAATTTAAGGTCTGCTCCTTTAGTGCCTGCGGGTAGAAACTTAAACCCCGTTGTCTCCTCAAATATCCTGAGTTTCAGGTTCCGCATTGTCTCAAGAATTATTTTTACCGCTTCACCGCTCCATCCGTATGATCCGAATGCACCGGAAAGCTTACCTCTGTCACGCAGCGGATTTATCAGGGCAAACATCTTATAAACCGGCAGCAGTGTATTCTGATTAATTGTTGGAGATCCTATCAGAAAAGCATTAGATGAAATAATAAGTGTTTGCAGTTCATTAAGATCAATGTGTTCAATATCAACTATTTCAATTTTAAAATCACCCGCTTCACGAATTCCTGAAGCAATCAACCCGGCAGCCGTTTTTGTGTATCCGTATGCTGAAACATACGCAATAAGGATCCTCCTGTCAGCTTCAATCCCGATAGTCCTCAAATAATCATCAGCATACTTCTCTGTCAGATCGACAATATATTTAAAATTTTTTGAGAGAACAGGGCCATGTCCGGGGCATATATACTTAATATCCAGAGGTCTGATCTTTTCGATCGCTTTTATAATGAACTTGCTGAAAGGTTTCAGGATCACATCAAAATAGTACCTGAAAGCATTGAGATAGTCATCCGTCAGTTCATCACTCATCTCATACCTGCAGTAATGGGCTCCGAAGGAATCACATGTAAAAAGTATCTTTTCATCTTCGAGCCATGTATAAATAGAATCAGGCCAGTGCAGATTAGGTGCTGAAATGAATTTTAAGATCTTATTCCCCAGGTTCAGGGTATCTCCATCTTTAACAACAATCGATCTGAAGGGAACATTTAACATATCTTCAAGGTACCTTATGGCAACTCCGCTTCCGACAACCGTAGCTTCAGGTGCCAGCTCCAGCAGCCTTTTAAGGCTGCCTGAATGATCAGGTTCTGTATGATCAAGAATGATGTAGTCTATCTCTGCAGGATCTGTAACAGACTTCAGTTTTTTAAGATATGCATCAAAAAACTTCTCCTTGGCAACTTCAACAAGAGCCTTTTTCTCAGCATTTATAAAATACGAATTATAGGTTGTGCCATATTCGGTAGTCATCACGATATCAAATGTTTTGATATCATAATCGAGAATTCCGATCCATTTCACATCCTCTGTAATGTCTATGATCCTGTCATCACTTTTATTCATATCCCGTCTGATTTCAGATTTTTGCTATAACACTTTTGTTTGCTTTTACCTGTTGAAGTATAGGTATTTCTATTTCAGTACCGACAGGCAGGAAGATATCGACCCGTGATCCGAATTTAATAAATCCAAGCTCATCACCCTGTTTGACAAACTCATTTTCCCTGGCATATGTCACAATCCTCCTGGCCAATGCACCTGCTATCTGTCTGATAAGTATTTCTTTCCCTTCACTCGTCTCGATAACAATTGTGCTTCTCTCATTAAGTTCTGATGATTTGGGATGCCATGCTACCATGTAATTTCCCGGATGATATCTCACATATTTGATAATCCCCGATACAGGGTATCTGTTACTGTGCATATTAAAAGGAGACATAAAAATGGAGACCTGGAGACGCAAGTCTTTAAAGTATTCCTCTTCTTCTGTCTCTTCGATAACAACCACTTTGCCATCAGCCGGTGAATAGATAAGCCCTGGATCAGGTTCCAGCTTCCTCGCTGGCAACCTGAAGAAGAAAAGCAAAAAAACATATAATGTTAATGAACCAAAACCCAGGATCCATTTGATCATGATCTTATCCGGCAGAATAATACTCAGGACTATGTTAAATAACAGCAGGATAATAAATCCAAAGATCAAAATCTTATATCCCTCTTTATGTATTCCCATTCCCTGAAATTTGCACAAAACTAACTAAGTCCTTTCAATCATCCAAAAAGTAAAATAAAAAGAAATACAAGTGGGAAGGAGAGTATAGCGCTGTCAAACCGGTCCAGGAATCCTCCGTGCCCCGGCATAATAGTACCTGAATCCTTAATACCCAGACTCCTTTTAAGCATCGACTCAATGAGGTCGCCAAATGTTCCTGAAACTGAAATAATTATAGAAATGATAAGCCATTGTGGTCTTGTAACAACCCCCAGCAATCCCGAAAGGAACCATGCAACTGCTGCAGCGATCAGTAATCCTCCGAAGAATCCTTCCCAGGATTTTTTGGGAGAGATCCTCTCCATTAACCTGTGCCGTCCGAATGAAATTCCGGTAATATAGGCTCCGGTATCATTTGCCCACAGGAGAATAAAAAATCCGATAACTATAGCCGGTGAAAACTGTATTTGTCCATGCGGGAGCAGCGAATTAAGACCTTCGTGTGAGTATGCCGAAAAGGGGAACATTGAAAACGGAATTGCACAATAGATTAGAGGAAAAAATGTATGCGCCAGAGAATCAAATGGTCTATCCTGTTTTCTGTAAAGCTCTATAACCATTATGATCAGCATTACCGGTACAAGCAGAACCAGGAACTTAAAAGGCAGAATCCCTGCTGCAATCAGTGTTGCAAGTACATATCCTGTAACACCGGCCAGTATCCCGGCAATGATTTGTGGCCTTGTCCCTGCCGTTCTGATGATCATATAATACTCATACATTGAAACGGCCAGAATAACCAGTCCTGCCAGAAAAAAGGAAACAGGATGGAGCCAGAATCCTCCGAGGATGAATATTACAATCCACACCCCGGTTAAAGTCCGTCTGAAGAAATTATTCAAGCTTAATAAATTTACTCTGTAGATGTTCCGGCAGATTCTTCCGGATCAACCGTACCGGCCGATCCCTTTTTCTCTTTAGATGTTTTCTTTGAGGGCTTTTGTATCTTTTCCTTGTTATTCTCCTCTTTATCAGTAACGACAGCTGAAGCTTCAGCAGCCTTAGCTTCCGCCTCTCTTTGATCCTTTAAAAGATCAGCCTTTCTTTTCCCGAAGATCCTTTCCAGATCTTCGCTGAAAATAACCTCTTTTTCAAGAAGTAATTCTGCAAGCTCAGTCAATCCTTTCATATTACTCCTGAGAACTTCCTTTGCTCTCTCGTATGATTCTTCAATTATTTGCTTAACCTCATTGTCAATTATTTCAGCTGTCTTCTCACTATAAGGCTTCGTAAATCCATAGTCAGATTGACCTGATGAATCATAGAAGCTTACATTTCCGACTTTTTCACTCATCCCGAAAAATGATACCATTGCATATGCCTGTTTTGTGATCTTTTCCAGGTCACTAAGAGCACCTGTTGAGATCTTTCCGAAGACCAGCTCTTCACAAGCACGGCCTCCAAGGGCATAAGCCATTTCATCAAGTAATTGTTCACGTGTTGTTATCTGCCTTTCTTCAGGAAGGTACCAGGCTGCCCCAAGAGCTCTTCCCCTGGGTATTATAGTGACTTTTACAAGAGGGCTTGCATGTTCAAGAAGCCAGCTTACAGTAGCATGCCCGGCTTCGTGATAAGCAATTGTTTTCTTCTCGGCGAACGATATTATCTTGTTTTTTCTTTCCAGACCCCCTACAATACGGTCGATAGCATCAAGAAAATCCTGTTTCTCAACCACTGTTTTGTTCTTCCTTGCTGCAATCAGGGCAGATTCGTTGCATACATTTGCTATATCGGCCCCGGAAAAGCCAGGAGTCTGCTTTGCCAGGAATACTACATCAATCTCTTTTGAAAGTTTAATAGGACGAAGATGCACCTTAAAAATAGCTTCTCTTTCAGTAAGATCAGGCAGTTCAACGTGTATCTGCCGGTCGAATCTTCCGGCGCGGAGCAGTGCCCTGTCGAGTATATCAGCCCTGTTTGTAGCTGCAAGAATGATAACCCCCATATTGGTACCGAACCCATCCATCTCTGTAAGAAGCTGGTTCAGTGTATTTTCACGCTCATCATTTGAGCCGAAATTTGCATTCCGTCCTCTCGCCCTTCCTACTGCATCTATTTCATCAATAAATACTATACAGGGTGCCTTTTCCTTTGCCTGTTTGAAAAGGTCCCTTACCCTTGAGGCTCCTACACCGACAAACATTTCAACAAAATCTGAGCCTGAGATCGAAAAGAACGGAACGTTAGCTTCTCCGGCGACAGCTTTTGCAAGAAGTGTTTTACCAGTTCCGGGAGGACCGATAAGAAGAGCTCCTTTAGGTATTTTACCTCCAAGCTGAGTATATTTTTTCGGATTTTTAAGAAAATCAACAATCTCCATAACCTCCGTCTTCGCCTCTTCAAGGCCGGCAACATCGCTGAAATTTATTTTTACATTAGTATCCTTGTCAAATATCTGTGCCCGCGATTTCCCGACACTGAAGATACCACCCGCACCACCGGTTCCTCCTCCTGCCATACGCCTCATCATAAATAACCATACTGCGATTAATAAAATAGGAAGGATCAGCCAGCCAAGGATTTCAGCAAAATAGTTTTTCCGTGAGACATATTCAGGATAGATCAGCTCTTTATCGTCATAACCGGCATTTTTCTGGGTCTCAATTATGAATGGTTCGAAATTGCTTATATCACCTATATTATAAGTATAATGTGGCTTTGGAGTCTGCAACCCCATTCCTCCTGAAGGCTTTGACAGATTTTCATATCTTCCCGATTCTACCGCTTTACTGTTTAGATAAATTTCTGCCTGATCTTTATTTACAACAATAAGCTTTTCAATATCATGATTGGCAATCATGTCTTTGATCAGGTTTGTTGTTGCTTTCTGGGCTGTTTTACCACTGAACAAAATCTCAAACAGGATAATTGAAAGAGCCAGAATTGCAAAAATCCAGTTGCTGTTAAACCGCTGCTTGGTATTTTTATTATTCTTGTTATCGGGTAAAGGATGATTAGTTTTCTCTGCCATAAATAATTAACTTACTAAATATTATCCGCCATTTCCTCCAGAGTAGCATCTGCCCAGAGTGACTCCAGACTATAAAAACTTCTGTATTCCTCCAGGAAGATATGCACTACAACATTCCCATAATCAAGAAGAACCCAGAAACAATTTTCAAGTCCTTCTTTATGCAAAGGTTTTTCTCCTGCATTTTTCCTTACGGTATCTTCCACCGAATCACAGATTGAATCGACCTGTGTTGTTGAAGCACCATGACATATAACAAAATAATCAGCTATTCTGTTTCCGAACTTGCGCAGATCAATCTTAAGAACATCAAATCCTTTCTTATTATTAATTCCCTCTACAACACTTTTTAAAAGAACTTCAGCTTCATCAGGTCTTTTCTTCATCAATAATTATCAGTTAGATATCAACCTGCAAAAGTACAAACTTTTATCCGTATTTTTGTAAAGACAGATCATTTTTGCTCTGTCAGTACCAATATCCGTCAATATATCCGGGCTTGAGTGAATAAAAGATATCTTCTGTTAATTAATTCACAATAATGATAATAGGTTCGAATCTGCTTTACTATGATACGCTGTCGTCAACAAATACAGAGGCATCAGTGCTTTTAAAAAATGAAGATCTGCCTGAAGGGACAGTCGTACACTCTGAATTTCAAAAATCGGGAAAAGGACAGGCAGGCAGAAGATGGGAAAGCGAAAGAGGTAAAAACTTATTGTTCAGCGTAATACTGTATCCAGAATCGGTAAAGCCTGAAGAACAGTTCATTATTTCAATGACAATTTCTCTGGGTATTTGTGATTTTATCGACAGATATTATCAGGGAAGTAAAATAAAATGGCCAAATGATATTTATATTGACAATAATAAAATTGCAGGTATTCTGATTGAGAATTCACTTACCGGATCATTGATTAAAAACAGTGTTGCCGGCATCGGCTTAAATGTCAATCAGGAGGTTTTCCCCGAAGACATTCCTAATCCGGTATCGCTGAAGCTTGTCACAGGAATGGAATTAAATACCGGTGAGGTACTGAAAGAGCTTCTCAGCGATCTGGATAAAAGATATAAACAGATGCTGTACGGAGCCAGGAATAAAATCAGGGAAGAGTATATTTCGCGACTTTATAAATTGAATGAATGGTGTTCCTATAAAAGTTCTGAGAAAACTTTTATAGGCAGGATAAGGGATATATCAGAATATGGCCAAATAATAATTGAGGATGAAAAGGGAAATTATAAGCAGTTCTCTTTCAGGGAAGTCCATTATATATCCTGACAGGTTGCATTCCACTCTGTGAACTTCTCCATCTCTTGTATCAACTTACCCAGAAACTGTTTAACAGGTTCATCAGCAATCATTTTCAGGAAGGGACTCATTTCGGCAGACAGCACAACATTAACTTCTGATTTCTTCTGTCCGGTAGTCTGAATATCCAGGATGAGTGAAAAGTCGTTAACCTGTTGAGCACTTCCTGCAAACACTACTTTAGCGGGAAAGATTCTTTCATTTATATGTATCCTGACTTCCCCTAACATATTTAACCTGAAACTGCAATAATCCTTCTCTATTTTCAGGTCACTGACAGAACCCACGGGTATAAAACGTTTAAAATTCCTGGCATCAGTAACAAAATTATAAATCTCTTCTGCGCTGTAATTAAGCTTCCCTGAACGGCTAGTATAAGTTGAAACTGTACTCATTGCAAATATGATAATTTTCGTAAACTATTCTATCCCCAGACTGAAGGATCAATCCTCCATTTTTTAAGCGTTTCCACATCTGAAGCAGAAATATAGCCTGTCTCTACGGCTGTCTCAACAAGAACTGAATAGTTGCATAAAGTTTTAAGCGGGCATTTTTCTGCAGCAAATCCATCAGAAGCTTTTTTAAACTCATAAGTAAAGATTGCCATCATACCAAGTACTTCGCACCCAGCTTCCCTGAGAGCCCTTACGGCATTCAGGCTGCTACCTCCTGTTGATATAAGATCCTCTATAACAATTACTTTCTGCCCTGCGCTAAAGTAGCCTTCAATCTGATTACCAAGTCCATGCTCCTTAGCCCCTGATCTGACATAAATAAATGGTAAACCTGATTTATCTGCCGCCAAAGCTCCATGTGCTATTGCTCCTGTAGCAACGCCGGCAACCATTTCCGCGTCCGGATAAAATTCTTTGATAAGAGATACAAATGAGTCCCTGATATATGATCTGATTTCAGGAAATGAAAGAGTTTTACGATTATCGCAATAAATTGGAGACTTCCAGCCTGATGCCCATGTAAAAGGATTTGACGGTTGCAATTTAATTGCTTTAATTTGTAATAAATATTCGGCTATTTTTTTTGCACTATTCTCCATAGAAAATGTATAAAGTTCATTTTGAAAACAGATTCATCCTTATAAGTTCTGAACCTGACCGGTTACAAAAATACGGCTTATTCCATAAATTCCGCGACACAAAAGAACTTTATAAGATAATATCTGATTTTCAGTCGGATCTGAACATCCAAACTATAAACATTTACGGGCCGAATATAAAACACATCTGGAAGATCTTCAGGATATATTTTACCGAAGTAGGGGCTGCAGGAGGCCTGGTAAAACATATTTCAGGCAAATTTCTTTTCATTGAAAAGAAAGGAAAACTCGATCTTCCAAAGGGCCATATCGAGCCGGGAGAGGAACCTGAAGCGTGTGCCCTGAGGGAGGTCAGTGAAGAGTGCGGGATTGAAGGACATACGATAGTTAAGCCCTTGACGCCCAGCTATCATACTTATTCATGGGAGGGCATCTCCTATCTGAAGAAAACCTCATGGTTTCTTATGGATTATAATGGCACTATGATAACCGCACCGCAGTTAAAAGAGGGGATTACCAGAGTAGAATGGCTGCTTCCTGATGAAATCAGCAAGATAAAAGGTTCTGCATGGCTCTCTCTGATGGATATGATCTATACATCCATCCTTAAACCTTAAGCATCTCCGCCTTTAAAGTCTTTGAGGTTTATTGAAGACGGGACGAACATTGAAGCATCTCCTCCGCTTCGTATTATATCGCGGACAATTGTTGAATTAATAGGAGTATGTTCCGGTACAGTCAGAAGAAAGATTGATTCAATATCAGATATTATAGCTTTGTTAACCTGTGCAATAGCTCTTTCAAATTCAAAATCAGCGGCAGTCCTGAGCCCCCTGAGGATAAATTTCGCCCCATTCCTTTTGCAGTAATCAACAGTCAGACCTTCATAGTGGTCAACCCTGATGCGGGGTTCGTGCCGGAAGATCTGTTTTATCATTTTCTTTCTTGTTTCAAGAGGATAGTAACTTTTTTTCAGTGCATTGGCTCCGACAGCAACAATGATTTCATCGAAAAGAACGAGAGCACGTATTACAACTCCTTCATGCCCTATTGTGAAAGGGTCAAAAGATCCGGGAAAGACTGCAATTTTTTTCATTCAAATGATATTTTCTTTGCATTAGTCACTTTCTGTTTCAGAAGGGCAAGCTCAAGCACTCCCATAATAGTTTCGACATAATGGAATTTTAATCCCCTGATGTAAATCTCCTTAATATCTTCAACATCTTTTCTGTTCTCACCTGACAGGATAATATCTTTAATGCTTGCTCTTTTGGCAGCCAGGATCTTTTCCTTAATACCTCCTACAGGCAGCACTTTACCTCTGAGGGTAATCTCACCGGTCATTGCCATGTATTTCTTGATTTTCCTCTGCGTGAAAGCTGAAGCAATTGAAGTTGCCATAGTTATCCCTGCAGAAGGGCCATCTTTCGGTATGGCTCCTTCCGGAATGTGGATATGAATATTCCACTTATCGGAAAAATCATCAGGAAGATTGAGCATATCCGCATTTGACTTCAGGTATTCCAGGGCAATAACTGCAGATTCTTTCATAACTTCTCCAAGGTTTCCCGTAAGTGTCAGTTTGCCCGTCCCTCTGCTCAGACTTGTTTCGACAAAAAGGATTTCACCTCCGGCTGCAGTCCAAGCCAGTCCTGTAACAACTCCGGCCTGATCGTTTCCGGAATAGATATCCCGGTTATATTTCTGAGGACCCAGTATCTCTCCAAGAGTTTTCTCGGAAAGTGCCGGAGTATATTTTGTATCCGATGCAATGTTCTTGGCTGTAACCCTTACTATTTTAGCGAGACGTTTATCGAGTTCCCTAACACCTGATTCGCGGGTATACTTTTCGATCAATTTCTCCAGAACACTATTCCCGACTGTAAGCTGATTGGGCTTAACGCCATGATTTTCAAGTTGTTTAGGAAGCAAATGTTGTTTCGCTATTTCAAGTTTTTCCTCTACCAGATAACCTGTTATTTCGATAGTTTCCATCCTGTCGCGAAGTGCAGGACTAATTGTCGCCAGTGTGTTTGCAGTTGCAATGAACAGAACCTTCGAGAGATCGTATTCCATTTCGAGGAAATTGTCGAAGAATGTGCTGTTCTGCTCGGGATCAAGGACTTCGAGCAGGGCTGAAGAAGGATCGCCTCTGAAATCCTGGCCAACCTTATCAACTTCATCCAGGATAAATACAGGATTTGACGATGCAGCACGCTTAATATTCTGGACAATCCGTCCGGGCATTGCCCCTATATAGGTTTTTCTGTGTCCCCTTATTTCTGCTTCATCATGCAAACCACCCAATGACATCCTGACATATTTTCTGCCGAGCGCTTTAGCCACTGACTTACCAAGCGATGTTTTTCCGACACCAGGAGGACCATACAGACATAAAATTGGAGATTTGAGATCGCCCTTTAATTTAAGAACTGCCAGGTGTTCAAGAATCCTTTCTTTTACATCTTCGAGACCAAAGTGGTCATCATCAAGAACCTGGCGAGCATAATTCAGGTCAAGATTATCCTGAGTATATTCTCCCCATGGAAGATCAAGCAGGGTCTGGATATAGTTTACCTGAACCGAGTATTCGGCTGCGGCAGGATTAAGACGATGCAGTTTGTCAAGCTCTTTGTCAAATACCTTTTTAACTTCGGATGTCCATTTCTTTGTCTCAGCCTTCTTCCTGTACTCTTCAATTTCCTTTTCCATCGGATTACCTCCCAGCTCATTCTGGATAGTCTTCATCTGCTGATGGAGAAGAAATTCCCGCTGTTGCTGGTCAAGGTCGCTTTTTACCTTTGACTGAAGTTCATTCTTAAGCTCCAGTACCTGTATCTCCTGAACAAGGAACTCAAGGAGCATAAAACCCCTGTCGCGGATACTGTTAGTTTCGAGTAACTTCTGTTTATCCTGAACTTTGATATCTGTATTGGAACAAATAAAGTTGATCAGGTATACATTGTTCTCAATGTTTTTAATTGCAAATGAAGCTTCGGGACTTATATTGGGATTTATCTTGATTATCTTGAGCGACAGGTCTTTAAGAGACCCGACAATTGCATCAAAATCCTTGCTGATCGCTTCCGGCTTCCTTTCAGGCATCGGTTTTACTTTGGCCATGAAATAGGGATTATCTGAAATAAGTTCATTCAGAACCATCCTTTTCCTGCCCTGAATAATTGCAGTTGTCGAGCCATCAGGCATTTCAAGAAGCTTGACTATCTGACCTACAGTGCCAACAGAATGAAGATCCTCGTAACCCGGATTCTCAATATCAGGATCTTTCTGTGCAACAGTCCCAACTATCTTATCATTTCTGTATGCATCCTTTATAAGCTGGATCGAGCGGGGTCTGCCAATTGAGATTGGCAGAACAACCCCGGGGAAAAGCACAGTATTCCGGAGTGATAATACAGGAATTATTTCAGGTACATCAACATCTTCAAGGTCCATGTCATCGCCATCCGCAATAATAGGTACAATATCTCCTTCACCGTCAATCATATCCGGGAGCAATATCTCGTTTATGGTTTTCCTGAATTTCTTCTCCATCTGAATCTAACTTATACCTTTAATTGTTTTTCCCGTTAAGGCTATAATTGTCAAAAATACAGAATATTTTTACAATTAAGCTGAAAGAGGTCTCTGCAATCTCTGTGCCAGAGATAATCAAACCCATAGCTGCATAAAAACTGACAAGTGTTTAACCTGGTCCGGCGTGGTCCATAAAAAGTCAGGTGTAGTTCGAAACTACGCCTGACCATCAATAAGTTTGAAAAGAAAATAGGTGCAGTTTGAAACTACACCTATCAACATCTATTTAAGCCTGTTTGTTAAAAGACAAGTATCAGTCTTTATTTTCTTTCTTCTTACCAACATGTTCCTTGTAACGGTTCATGTATTTATCTACCCTTCCTGCTGTGTCGACCAGTTTCATCTTACCGGTATAGAAAGGATGTGATGTATTTGAAATTTCAAGTTTAATAAGCGGGTACTCTTTGCCGTCTTCCCATTTAATATTTTCTTTTGACGGAGCAGTAGATTTGCTCAGGAATGTATAACCATTTGACATATCCTGAAATACAACAAACCTGTAATTTTGCGGATGTATTCCCTTCTTCATTGCTGTTTATCTTAATATTTTTCGCTGAAATCCTGTTATTTAAGGACTGCAAAATTAATGAACATTAAATAAAATCCAACAAGAAATTGCTAAATAATTAATCTGCCAATTCATTTTCCTTTTTAACTAGTTGTTTTTCAGCAACTTCATCCATATATCTCATGAAATTCAGTTTGTCTTTTATAAGAAACCGGTATGTTATATGTGTTTTTGCCTTTCTTGCACCAAGAGCTTCGTAGATAGCCAGCATCTTTGGATTATAATCACCCACCCATGAGAGTTCCATCTCTCGCAGCCATTTTTTCCTTTTAAATACCTGGTAAAGCTGGTAAAAGATAGCTGACTCCACTCCCGTGTTCTGATATGAATGTAAAACACCTCCAACAATTGCTCTCACTCTTGTCATTTCATTAGTGGATTTGTAATAAATGAATCGTAAAATATTCCAAAAATGTAACTTCCCGTTAAAATGTTTCAATATCTGGTTCAGATCAGGAAGAAGAATAAAGAATCCTATCGGTTTATCGTTAAAATAGGCAAACCATAGCAGCTCTTCGTCAAGAATCGGTTTAACCTTCCTGAATGATTCTTCAAGGATAACAGGATCAAGTGGTGTAAAATCCTCTTTCAGATAAACCCATGTGGAATTATAAATTTCACACATCTCATTGATATATTTCCTGTTGTTACTTATTTCAAAATGGCGGAATGAGTATCCCGGTCGTTTTGAAAGCCATTCGGCAATTTTCATAAACCGTTCAGGGAGATTTTCAATTTTATTATCGGCACCTCTTACTGTTCTGTGATATGAATATTGTTCAAAATAGTTCCTGAATCCATACGCTTCGAAAAAATCCCTGTAATACTTTTTGTTATACGGCATTGCATAGCCTTGCTGCATGAATCCGTTAACAAGCAATCCCCAGTAGTTGTCGTTTTCTCCGAAGTTAATAGGACCGTCCATTGCCTCCATTCCACGGGAAGCGAGCCATTCTTTTGCTTTATCAAACAGGGAAAAAGCAGCTTCTTTGCTTTCAATCACCTCAAAAAAACCCACACCTCCTGTCGGTTGTCTGTTTGCAACCGATCTCACATAATCGATAAATGCAGCTATACGACCAATTGTTATGTTGTTTTCATCCTTCAGAATCCATCTTACAGCAACCCCGTGTTCGAAGGCATGATTTTTTGCCGGATCAAACAGACCTTCAATTTCTGAATCCAATGGACAAATCCAGTTTTGATCATCTTTATATAATCGTTTCGGGAGATTAAGGAACTCTTTCCGGTGGTACTTAGTTGATACCTCAATTATATTCATAATATTTATCTGAAATACAATGATTTATAATGTTGGATATAATATGGTAGATTTACAAATATAAACAGTTTTTTCTATCTGACTGTTAAAGACCCAGGCAGTATAATTCCGGCTGGTTTTATTAAATATCAATGATCCTGCGGTCAACCAGTATGAAGACAACTGACAGAAGTATAGAATAGACTACGAAGACTTGCAGGGGGATATATTCTGATGGCTTTATTTTCATTTTTAACCATACATAGACGATCAGGTATATTTTCCCGATGCAATAAGCGATAAATGTGGAGAGGGCTACGCCAACAATACCATAGCCCCACCTGATCATCAGGAGGCTTAAAGGGATATTAACAGCAATTTCAACGATTGCTGAGATAAGTGTTATTCGTGTTTTTTTTCTGCCAACGACAATAGTCTGGGGAAAAACCATTCGTGGTATTATGAGCAATGTATAAATCATGAATATCCCTGCGCTTTTATGAAACTCAGGATTGAAGAGACGCGGATAGAACCATCTTGAAAAGAGCATTATCACCATTACCGTTGGAAAGAGCACATGCATCAGTTTTTTTGATTTCAGTTTTATTTTTGCCAGCGACTCTTTCATTCTAGATCGTGTTGAGAATTCCGGAAGCATTGCATTACTCAGTCCGTTTGCCAGAAGAAGCACAAGGGGAAATTCTTTTGCTCCGTAGCGGAACCACGCAAACATTGCAGGATCCCGGTATACTGCTGATACTATTATCCCATCAGTATACTGAGCTGATCCGCTGATCAGGGAAGTTATGATCAGCGGCGTTCCCAGATAGAGGTGCTCTTTCATAAACTTCCAGGAGACTTTCATCTCGGTGTACCTCCTTAACAATACCAAAAGCCAAATCCATCTCACTACAGAAATAGCCAGTAAACCATATATTGACCATATCAGATCCTTACCCAAAATGACTGGCAAAATGACGAGAATTAGCTGGGCAGTAAAGGTATAGAGTCCGTATTGCAGGATGCGATGTGACCTGTTATTAAGCAGATATATATACTCTATCAGACAGACGGGGCTGCTGAGCAGAATATATAGAAGCAATAAATTTAAAAAAGGAACATTGCCTGAAAAATTAAATACTGAAATACTGTTTTTTATTGAATGTCCGAATGCGAAAAAGAAGAGACTGAAAAAACACAATAAAAGAAATGCATTGAAGATCTCAGGAGATTTTCCGCTACTGTTCTCCCCGAGTTTACGGTAAGTTCTGTTCCTGTGGTACAGTGGTAACAGCGATTGAATTATTCCGGTGACCCAGAAGAAGCTGAATAATCCTGCAATGAACAGAAACATTTCCCACGATCCTATTTCTGCTCTGGTAAGATGGCTTTTCGTTAATACAATGCTGATGATCAGGAAGACAGTAAACTTCATCAGCTGGAAGATCTGAAGACCCGAGATATTGTCGATGAGTTTAATCCTTTTCAATCTTTCCTGAACTTTGTTGTCCTGCCTTTATCTGCTTCAATATACGATTCCTGAGGCAACTCATTTTTCGAGCCGTTCAAAGATAAGAATTGAACGTAAGTGGCAGAAATTAATTTTAAAATTTTGCTAATAAATATTTTGAGCTTACTTTTGCCTTCCTGAAACGGTGGATGTAGTTCAGCTGGTTAGAACGTCGGATTGTGGTTCCGAAGGTCGTGGGTTCGAACCCCATCTTCCACCCCACTTATAAAAACAAGCGAAGGCAATTATCTGAAATTATGATAGTTGCCTTCAGCGTTTTTCTAACCATATTCTAATTTAACGGTGCAAAAAGTAATGTTTTTAATTAAAAATAGTTTATTGTTCGACAGCTACCATCTAATTAGCAGTGGATGCACTATTTCTAATACGAAATATCAAAATTCCGTTTTGTTAATAAAAAGAAATTGTTTAATTTTATGTCACGATTTATAAAAATAATGACACGATGGCATTAGCACGTTTTGGAGTAAGTTTAGATGAAGATATTCTTAAAGCCATGGATGTCTTTGTAATTGAAAATAGTTTACCTAATCGTTCTCAGGCAATTCGGCATTTAGTAGAAAAAAATTTGGTTGAGAAAAAATGGCAATGCAATCAAATAGTTGCAGGTGCAGTTGTCATGCTATACGACCATCATAAAGGGGATGTAACAACTAAGTCCAACGATATTCAACACAACTATTTTGATGTAATATTATCCTCGCAACATTTTCATTTAAGTCATGACAGTTGTCTTGAAATAATTGCTGTTAAGGGAACTGCAAATAGGTTAACCGAATTGTCTGATAAATTAATCGGAATTAAAGGCATTATCCATGGTAAATTGGTTATGAGTCGTACTGAATAATTTTTTATACTATTAATAACAGGAAATATTGAAATTGTAATATGTAATTACTACCCTTTTGGGTTTTATTTTTAACTAATAGGTAACACGATATTATAAATTAGTAACATCATTTTGAGTTTCAATGAAAAAGAGTGCTTTGATAATTATGATTACAGTTGTGATAATTACAAAATCAGGATTTTCACAACAAAACAAAAGTGTCTTAAAAGATACTATCAACCTTGATGAAGTAGTGGTAACTGGGTCTAAGACGTCTGTCCACCGCAATAATGTTCCATTAACTGTTTCGGTGGTCTCGATAGAGAGAATTGAAAGTAGTTCCGAATCTGCTCTACTGCCTGTATTGTCGGAACAAGTGCCAAGTTTATTTGTCACCGAAAGGGGGATTACTGGTTTTGGCGTATCTACAGGTTTTGCAGGTCAAATCTCTCTCAGGGGTATTGGTGGAAATCCAAATACACAAGTTCTGGTATTACTTAACGGTAATCCGCAGTTTATGGGTATTATGGGACATCCATTACCTGATGCTTATGAAGCATCCGATGTTGAAAAGGTAGAGGTAATTCGTGGTTCAGCTTCGACCTTGTATGGAACAAACGCAATGGGTGGTGTAATCAATATTATTACTAAAGAGCAAAAAGAGGATGGTTTCAAAGCAAACGCTCGCTTAATGTATGGTTCTTACAATACTCAAAAATATATGGTTAACGGTGGATTTAAAAAGAACAGATTTAATGTCTTTGCTTCATTTAACCATGACCAAACAGACGGTCATCGTGATTCATCTGATTTTAAGATAAATAACGGATACTTACGTGTTGGATATGACATCAATAAAAATTTCAAGATTAATGGTGATTTTAGTCTTGCTAATTTCGATGCCACCGACCCAGGTCCCGAAGGTGGACATGTAGGTAATACTTATGATATCACCCGTGGCATGGGAGCAGTCGTTCTTGACAACAAGTTCGGTAAAACAAATGGTTCTTTGCGTTTCTTTTACAACTTCGGGGAACACAACATAAGTGATGGATTTCATTCGATAGACAAAAATTATGGAATTGTTATTTATCAGGCATTTAACTTCTTCAAGGGAAATACAATAACTTTTGGTGCTGATTACAAAAAATATGGTGGAATTGCAGAGAATGTAAAAGCCCTGGGTGGTAACGGGATGGTATTTGGTGATACGACTGTTTATGAAATGGCTGGTTACGCTTACATCCAGCAGGAATTATTTGATAAACTTACATTAAATGCTGGTTTCAGGCTTGAACATAACAGCGTATATGGTAATGAACCTGTCCCGACTGGTGGATTAGCCTACCGTCCTACATCAACCACCACGATAAAAGCATCCATAGCAAAGGGATTTCGAAGTCCTACAATTCGTGAGCTATATCTGTGGACTCCAGCAAATGCCAATTTAAAACCAGAACGTATGATGGATTACGAAATTGGAGTGTTACAGAGATTTCTTCATAACAAAGTCTCCCTCGAACTTACATTATTTAAAGCAAGTGGTGACAATCTGATACAGACAGTGATGACTCCAACGGGACCCAAAAATCAAAATACAGGGGAATTCTCGAATACAGGAGTAGAATTTGCAGGTACTTTCAAACCAATTGATATGTTAACTATAAATGTAACTTACAGTTATATTTCGATGAAAGAACCAATTATTGCCGCTCCTGAACAACAATTGAATTTAAGCGGAACTTATAAATGGAATAGATTCAATTTTAACCTTGCCGTTCAGCATATACACAATCTTTATACACAAATCACGCCAACTGAAGAAAAGAGTAGTTATACATTACTAAACTCAAGAATATCTTTTATGATTAATAAATATGTTGATGTTTTTGTCAAAGGAGAGAATCTGACTAATAAGAAATATTACATAAACTATGGTTACCCAATGCCAAGAATAATAGTTTTTGGTGGCATTAATTTGCATTTTTGACCTGTTTCAAACATTGCTTATTGCTACACACATTTTTGATTAGTATTAATATTTTATAAAGTATTTTAAAGGGAACAAAAATGCATATTCCAGATGGTTATCTCAGTCCACAAACTTATATTCCATTGATTGGAGTATTTGTAACAGTCGCCTCAGTAGCTGTTAAAAAAGTAAAAAATGAAGTTTCAGCACGTGATATCCCATATCTTGGAATGGCAGCCGCTTTCTCGTTTATCATAATGATGTTTAATCTGCCTATCCCGGGTGGTACAACTGGTCATGCGGTTGGTTCTGCTGTTATTGCAATTCTCTTTAGTCCGTGGGCAGCAACGATTGCTGTGTCGGTGGCATTGATTATACAAGCGTTTATTTTTGGAGATGGTGGAATTACTGCTATTGGAGCAAATTGCTTTAACATGGCTGTATTTATGCCGTTTATTGCATATTATATCTTCAAACTATTCTGCAAAATTCCCTTTGGAAAACGAAGAATCTCTTTAGCTGCGTTTATTTCGGGATATCTTAGTCTGGTTTTAACATCAATACTCACAGCAATTGAATTTGGAATACAACCAATGATAGCATCAACTGCAGATGGGAGAGCCTTGTATTGTCCTTACGACCTTAGTATTGCAATTCCAGCAATGGCTATTGAACATCTTTTACTCTTTGGTATTGTCGAGGGAATCATTACTGCATTAATCATTAGCTATTTTTTAAAAAATGAACCCGAATTAATTTATGCTTTCAAGAAAGGGGGTAAAAATGAAACTCGATAAACTTCAGAAAAAAATTCTTATTATACTTCTATTATTATGTCTCATAACACCAATAGGAATTTTACTTCCTATGTTTCTTAATGCAGGTGATGCATGGGGTGAATGGTCAGCGCAGACTGTAAAGGACTTAGTAGGCTATATACCTCAAGGACTGGCAAAATACTCAGATATATGGGAAGCACCTCTCCCTGATTATACTATCAAAAACGGAGATACATCGGTTGTTCATCAATCAGGGTTTTATATTGTTTCAGGTATATTAGGAGCTACAGTGACATATGTTGTCATGTTGTTAATCTCCAAATTAATCATCAGAAGTGGTAAATAAAGTTCCTTCATATTTATTACAAAATGTACATGTTCAACCTGAGTTGGTAAATGTGAAAAGGGCAAAACTTTCCTTTCTTGACAAGACTATACTTAGTTCAGCAAGTGCGGTAAAATCTATTTATCTGCAGGCAGATAATGCTGTAAAAGAGAATTTAATTCAGAAGATTAATCCGTATGTCAAACTTATTTCGCTGATTTATTTTGTAATAGTAATTAGTATTGTCAGTAATCCAGTAGCACAAATACTCACCACAGTTTTAGTTTTTTTACTATACATTATTTCCAGATTAAATGTTTTTCAGGTGTATAGGAAAATATTTTTTGTTACATTTTTTTTTGGGTTTCTTGTAGTACTACCTGCATCTCTCAATGTCATTACCGATGGTAAAATTATTTTTAACCTTATTACATTTGATAAGCCTTCACATTTCTGGATTTATAACATCCCTAAAAATATAGGATTTACGGAAAATGGTATTCAGGTAGTATTGTTGGTTTTTCTCAGAGTACTTAATTCTGTTTCATTTTCTCTCCTTATTGTTTTTACAACACCCTTCTCGTCTTTTATTAAGTCTTTCAAAATAATTGGCGTGCCAGACACATTCCTGATGATAATTTCACTTGCATACAAATATATTTTTATTCTTTCTCGAACTATAGAAGAAACTTTCTTTGCATTAAAATCACGGCTTGCTGGTAATATTAAAAGCAAAAATACTAGGAATATTATTGGCGGGCGGATTTTTTTTATCTTTAGAAAATCAAGGATAATTTATGAGAGTACCTATTTTGCAATGGTTTCCAGAGGTTATAATGGAAAAGTAAAACTGAATTCTAAGTATCATTTTACTTTTGTGGATTTATTTTCTATGATGATTATTGTTGTAGCAGGAATAGTCATTATTCTATTATAAAAGCATTATGGAGGATATTATTACATTAAAGAATATTGATTATTCATATTTCGGAAAAATTCCAGCATTGAAGAATATTAACTTCTCAGTGAAAAAGGGCGAAATGTTTTCTATTATCGGACAGAACGGAAGCGGTAAATCAACCTTACTGCATATCATCAACGCACTTATTTTCCCCGATGCTGGAGATGTTTTGTTTGACGGAAATGTTGTATCCGAAAAATCACTGAAAGAAAAAAGTCTCGGAATTCAGTTCCGCCAAAGGATGAGCTATATTTTCCAGAATTCCGATATACAATTATTTTGTCCTACAGTACTTGATGAACTTTTATTTAGTCCATTACAACTCAACCTTTCGCTTGAAATTGCACAGGAAAGAGCAGAACAGACTATGTCATATCTCGGTATCGGATACCTGAGAGAGCGTCCTGTATACATGCTTTCAGGCGGTGAAAAAAAGAGGGTCGCTATTGCATCTGTTCTAACAATGAATCCTGATGTTCTGCTTGTTGACGAACCCCTTTCAAATCTTGACCCAAAAAACCAAACATTTTTCATTGAACTTCTCCTTGAACTTAACCAGTCAGGGAAGACTATTATTTTCACCACTCATCAGCTTGACCTTATTGACCACTTGCAACCCAGAGTTGCAGTACTTTCAGATGAACATACTATCCAAAAAATTGGAACTGCTTCAGAAATACTCGCTGATGAAGAATTTCTTATAAGTGTGAATCTTATCCATGACCATGCACATAAGCACGGGAATGAAGAACATAGACATTATCATTCACATTATGTTTTCCACAAACATTAAATTTTGGCTCTGGTTTTAAAATATAGATAAAGAATCAATGAAAAAAGCTATTATTTTCCTTCTGGCTGTATTTTTCACGGCAAGCATATGGGCGCAACCATTGCCTATCAAATTAAAACATACTGTAATTATTGATACAGACTGCGGAATTGATGATATGAGAGCCATAAGTTTATTGTTAGCTCGACCTGAGATAACTGTAAAAGCAATATTAACATCAGATGGTTCATTATCTCCCATAGAAGGTGCTAAAAAAGTTAGTTCTCTGTTATATGAACTCAATAGAGATAATATTCCCGTTGCTTGTGGTGAAGTTGTTAAAGGGATTAATCCCCTATGGCGTGAATTTAACAGGAATATTATTTGGGGTAGCCAAACTGGCGGTCAGAGAACAGATATAAATGCAGTGGATTGCTTATTAAAAACTTTACATGGTGAAAATGAAAAAATCATTCTGGTTTGTCTTGGTGCGCTGACGAATATTGCAAAGGCGATAAAAAAAGATGCAACCCTGTTATCAAAGATTGAACGAATTATCTGGTATAACGAATCTATTAAACCCTTGCAGGGATTTAATTTTGAATGCGACAAGGAGAGTGCAGAAATGCTTTTCAAATCCAGTTTAAGAATTGATGTCATTTCAAACCTTAATAGGGATGATGCATTGTTTGATTCATTATTGTATGATATTTGCAGTAAATCCAAGACCCAGCTTGCCACTGTCTTACTAAATGTTTATAGCCAACCATTAGCTCTTGAAAAATTGAAACAAAATCATTTCAAGTTATGTGATGACCTCGTGGCTTTATACTTAACAAATCCCGAATTATTTGGCATCAATACCGATATGGATAAATTAAATATAAGATACAATAAAGAATATGATGTTCAAGGAGTCAAAGAAGCAATAAGCGATATGATAAATGGAACATTTGTTTCGGAGCGTAGTGTTGTATTTAACAGGTTTCCTGTTCAACGTGAAATGTTTAACTATGATATTCGACCAATTATTGATTCTGCCCTTGCCCGTTATGGATATGACGAATGGAAAGCTAATGTGATGACTGATGAGTTTCATGGTCACTTAGGTGTTTTTTCAATAGTAGGAGCTAAAATGGGGATTAAAGCACGTGAATTGTTTGGTGTTGGTGCTGATATGGTTGAAGTAACTACATACGCAGGAACTAAACCACCATACAGTTGTTTAAATGATGGTATACAGGTAAGTACAGGAGCAACTTTAGGTATGGGAACAATACATTTGGCTTCTGATAGCACTGTTCAACCATCTGCTATTTTTACATATAAAAATCGTTCTATCAGAATTACCCTCAAAAAGGAATACCTCGAACAGGTAGATGCGGATATTAATGAAGGGATTGTGAAATTTGGATTAATGGACGATGGCTATTGGAAACTTATTCGCCATAATGCTTTAAAATACTGGCTTGAATGGGACAGAGATAAAATTTTTGATATTGTTGAGATTAGTCAAAAAGAGTATGTATCAACTTTCGGAAATATTTTTGAACATTTTCGATTATTATGTTTGAAAACAGCCATCTTCAAAGAGCCTGTAAAAATTTTTGTGTAAACTGGTAACTGCCAGGTTTAAAGAACGCCACATCTGTCACCAAAATTAATAATAAATTGATTTATAAT
This sequence comes from uncultured Bacteroidota bacterium, assembly GCA_963843415.1. Taxonomy (GTDB): domain Bacteria; phylum Bacteroidota; class Bacteroidia; order Bacteroidales; family VadinHA17; genus LD21. The sequence goes on along the minus strand of CAWJKD010000005.1, from coordinate 418,863 downwards.
GTGTCCCCAGTCCCTGATGGGCATGGTCCATTTTCTTTCTTTGTTTGCAATAGCCAGATATACAGCCTGCAGCAAGTTCGCTTGGTAACTTTTCGCTCTCCTTATAATCAGTCAGGACACCTGAGATTAAAAATCCAATAAGGAAGATTGTGCCCGCTACTAAACTTGAAAACAGTGCATTTAACTCCATCACTTCAAAACCAAATTTATGTGTACCAAACTTTAATGCGGTCACTAATATAATTAATGGCAATATTTTTAATGCTATTGACCATTTTTGTATTATTCTTTTGATAGATTTCATATTTGATTTTATTATTCAGTAAAACGATTAATAATTGTTTCCGATTTCCATTGTTTAACCACCTTATTGCCAAAATCTTCTAACTTTATAGGGAAATCTATGGATGTTATCCTTAATCTCTGTAATTTAAGTGTTGCTATCATTACTACTATAATTGATTTTATAACGACTGCACCAATTTACCAATATAAGCTAATAAATCCCAGTGGTTTATCCGAAGGCTCCTGTTTTGAGCGGTTTATAGTCCCATAAAAACATAACTATTTGATAAGTAACAAATAAGAGAATTATTTATTGTAAATACGGGTGTCTCTCCATCCCTGATAAAACGAATTTTAGAGATTACTTTCGGTGAGCTCTCCCCCACGTCGGGATCGGTTCCTCGCCTCACTGCTAATGACACAGTGATTTTGGTAAATATGGGGAATGAGGGATCTCCCGGACTATCCACAAATGCCATATCGGGATTCCGTGAAAAGACTCCTTGTTATGATACGGATTAGATATATATTCCTCACACGCTCAAGGGAGAAATGAACGGAGAATGGAGGTTCCTCATTTATATCCTGAGCTATAAATGAAGGATCTTGTTTACACGAAGGAGATTCCTCATTCCGTCCCGCCGGGGCGGCGGGACTTCATTCGGAATGACTCGGTGTTTTTGGTGTGTAGTGGGGAATGAGGCGGGGCGTTTTGCCAGGAAGTTAATACAAGAAGATTAATTTGAATCAAAACGCCCCGCCTCATTCCCCCTTACCCCTTTATTTGCAGTGTCATCCCGAACGAGTCAATCCTGAGACTGCGAAGGATTGACGACTGAGGGATCCCCCTCTTGGAAGAGAATTAAAGAAAGATGTGTCTAAAGAGCAGAGACTGACTGGGGGTTATTTAAACGATTACTCCGTGTTCAACTCCGTGAAATCCCGTGAATTCCGTGGTAAATTCTTTTTTTAATTACGGATTGAAACGGATCAACGGAGATTATTCAGGCATTTAGAGCGGTTTAGATACCTGGATCCGAATCGCATCTTCCACCCCAATAGGAAAAAGGCTGATACGTTCTTATACGTTCAGCCTTTTGCTATGTAGATATTATTCTTCTATACGAGATTATCAAGTATGACAGGGAGAGATTCAGCAATCCTGTTTTTACTATCAACAACCTTTAAGACATAAGTGTGAACATCTTTATCGTCAAGTGATTCCAGCAGAGTAAAAGGTTCTACAGTACTCTGCGGCCGGAAAGGAATCTGCTGCAGCTTAGTGCCATCCCTCCAGACCTCATAGGAAGTAATTGGAGAATCACCAGCATATGCAGTGTTCCAGCTGACTTTAACATTTCTCTTATTGTTCTCCTTTGTTTGAACAACCGATACATTCTCCGGAGCTGTAAGAGGACGGTTCTCAGCCTGAAAATAATTAGTTCTGCCGCCTTTTATCTTACCGGCCAGCTCTTCAATTTCTGCTCTTTCAGTTTCTGTTAACCCGTCAGGAAGAACCTGTGCTGCTGCTAAATTGCTTGTAAGCTGGCATTCACTTTCCTCAGTGCTGATATGTCCTGTACCGATAATTGCCACATGTATACCAGGCGTTGTAAGAGCATACTTCACAAGTTTGTCGCTTGATATCATGTCACTTCCGACAGTCTGAACAACATGGTCGGGTGTCTGGGACCAGGTTGCCGGTTTTGTGAACATTGCTCCGTCTGCAAATACTTTCATCGCTATAACACCCATGTTTTTTTCCGCAGCAAGAGGAATAACATTATGCTGCATGTTGAAATTAAGTTTATCATTCGCATTCAAAGCAACCAACATTACGTCGAGCAGGTTGTTTTTATCATGCCTGATCATATACATATTAACTGACGGGTCGTGGTGACCCGAAAAACCTATATGTCTTATAAGTTTCTTATTTTCAGGATTTAATCTTGTCAGGTTTGTGCCATCCCGGTAATCACGTAAAGCCGCCAGGGCTCCTATCCGTTCCGCATTCGGATCAGTATCTTCATATCCTTCGTATAATGCATCCACTTCCTGCATAAAGTTCAGGTTATGTATCATCATCATGTCCAGGTATGCACCTTCCGGATAATTTCCATTGCCATCACCGAACAGCAGTGATAATGATCTGTGGAGGTCATCAATTGTATGGCTGCCTTGTTGCCCATCGGTCCAGTTCGGGATATTTGGAATATCTTCACCGCCCTTGGCAAAACGAAGATGGGTTTTGGAAGTAATGAATATTGATTTCCTGAGATCCTCATCATAATCAGCTGAACCCGGGATCAGTTTTTTTATCTTAAAGGCTTCGCCATAATAAGTAGGACTGGGACCATAGATGTTAGACGTATCGTAATAGTTGATCCCAAGGTCGAAGGCTTTAAGAATGATCTTCACAGGATCTGCATTTGATGGTGTCCATTGCAACGATGCCTGTCCTCCAAGTCCAAGTGTAGTCACTTCAAATCCCACTTTTCCGAACATACGTTTCATCGGGGCAGGAGCCTTTGAGCATCTGGTGAGCAAACCGGGTACTACTGTGGTAGCAGCTGCTGCCATAGCTGCAGTCCTGGTAAATTTCCTTCGTGTCATTCGATTCTGAATAGCCATATTGTAAAATTTAAAGGTTTGGAAATTGCAGAATGTATATCAATTCTGCCCTAAATTTAATGGAATTTACATAAGGAGAACACTAACGGCACAAAAAAGTAACGGATTTGAAGCTGTTATTGTTTCCCTGAACTTTTGTTTTCTTTTAAGACAGAATTGTATCTCAGCCAGGCTGCCACCGAAAGTGCAACCAAGGTCAGAACAGCAATATACACAAAAGCGGGAACAGGCACAGGATCGCCTGACGCGTAAGAATGTAACCCTGACAGGTAATAATTGACACCAAAGTAAGTCATAAGTACCGAAGAGAAAGAGAAGAGGGAAAGAAGATTAAAAGTGAATAAATCTTTCATCCCGGGAATCATGCGGGAATGTATAACCAAGGCATATACTATTATTGTAATCAGCGACCATGTCTCTTTAGGATCCCATCCCCAGTACCTGCCCCACGATTCATTTGCCCAGACAGCGCCCAGAAAAGTGCCGATCGTCAGGAAATAGAGCCCCAGTGTAAGAGTTTTGTAGTTAATAACTGTCAGCTCATCAATGGTTTCGGAGATCCTCTCCCGATTCCTGTGATTGGTCAGCACGATCAGGATCATTATTATTATCGCCAGTATCGCCCCAAGTCCGAGAAATCCATAGCTGCTGATAATTACGGACACATGAAGCGTGAGCCAGTATGATTTAAGCACCGGGACAAGATTAGTTATTTCAGGATCCATGAAACTCATGTGCGCAACAAGAAGTGTCAGTCCGGAGAGAACAGCTGTTGCCGCAAGCGCAAATTCCGATCTCCGTCTGAAAATGAATCCCGCAACCAGTGTTATCCACGAAATGAAGACTAATGATTCGTAGCCGTTACTCATCGGGGAATGACCTGATATGTACCAGCGCAGCGCAAGTCCGAAAGTATGGAAGACTAATCCTGCTAAAAGCAGCCAGGCAGGCAGCTTAGCGGTCAGAACCTTTTCTTTCTTACCAGTTATTAGCATGGCAATAAGCCCAATAAGCATCAGTATCCCAACAGTTGTATAGAAGGGGAAGAGTTTTTCGAAGATGCCTGTTTTATAATAGAGCTGTTCCCCTCTGATCTTCGACTCTGAAGGAAGCTCATACTCTGAAAACCTGTGCTGATACTCTTTCACCGATGCACATATTTCCATGACCTTGGGGGTCTGGTTTGACTGCAGGGCTTCCGAGAGAAGGGGAACAATACTCTGAAGATATATGGAATCATCAACACTGACCACATTTTTAAGGGCATCTTCGGCTTTTCCCCAGCTGGAAGTCCCGTTTTTAAGAGGAAATATCTTCATGAAATCGCTTCTGTAGATCATAAAGACAATATTCAGCCTCTCATCGACTTTCATCACCTCTTTATCAAACTTGTTCCTCTCACCCGGAGACTTACCATAAGCTGCCTCGACCTCTTTCGATAACCTGTAGGATCCGGCTCCGCTGCCTTCCATCCTGACAAGGTCAGTAAATGAAGCAATATTACTCCTCAGACCCAACATTTTCTGAAGATCCTTGTTTGAGATCCTTATAAGAGGGACATCTTTCCATGTGTCGAAATGGGTCCATATACCAACGAATACCTGCATCGGGGTATAATTGCCCAGTCTGTTGCTACGCGAAACCTTCCTCAGAATATCGCTGCTCAGGGTATAGAGTGGTTTTGTCCTCCCGTTCTGATCCTGGACAAGCACTTTGCCGAACTCGGCTGATGCTTCCCTGCCGGGAACAAAATCCTGGGCTTGCGCAGGATCGATCCCTGACAAGATTATTAAAAACACTGCAACTGCTGACGTTTTTCGCAAAGTTGAGGTCCATGCCCGGGCATTGATGGTACGAAAGCGTGACCTCCTGTTGAAAAGAGAGAGAATAATAAACAGGAAGAGTAAGCCATATCCGGTGTATGTCACAATCATTCCTGCAGGATCGTGACTGACGGAAAGGATTGTTCCCTGCTCGTCCCTGTCGTAGGAAGACTGATAAAAACGGTATCCCCTGTATTTTAAAATGTTATTCATATAAATACTGAAGGGTTTCTCCAAATTTGCTTCTTCGTCGATCAGAGTAACATTACTCCTGTAACCGGAGGGACTCTCTGAGCCCGGATATCTTTCAAGCACAAAATCGTTAAGCCGCAGCGAGAAGGGAAGCGGACGTTCTTCAGATGATACACATGTATTTGATGTCTCTCCCTCACGAATGTGCATTGATCCTTCCCATCCGGTGTACCTTGTTATCCCTGCCCCTGCTATCATGATTACAAATGCAAGGTGAAAGAGGGTTACGGGAAGTTTCTCCTTCCTGAACATTTTATTGATAATGAGCTGACCGGTCATATTGGCTGCAAGCAGGAGCAGGATAAGTTCAAACCATTTTCTGTTGTAAACCATACCAAAGGCTGTCTTTGAGCCAAAGTCGTTCTCAATGAATGTTGCCGTTGCCATTGCGGCAGCTAAAATCACAAATAACGATCCCATAAATATGGGTGAAATCAGAAATCTGATAAACTTCATTCGGTAGATTATAAAATAACGTTGAACTCGAACTCCGGACCCATATCTTAAATCCTAATCTTCATCGGATTGCACATAACCGGTAATTATTCCTCTTAAACCTGTTGAAGGACGGTATCCGATAGTGGCAAAATAAATATGAAGTATCAGGAATGCTGAAATAATGATCCCGGTGATAATGTGAAGCACATCAACTACAACTAATCCATCCCTGCCGATTAATTTTTCCAAAGCCTCTTCCGGTATCATTAAGCCTATACCTGAAATTATTATAAGAGGTAAAGCAATGTACATGATGACAACATAAGTAAGCTTCTGCAGGGGATTGAATTTACTTTCGAAACTAGGCGGAAAAGGTTGTTTTTCATGGATGAACATTCCATACATGTTATATCGGATCTGCATGGCCAGATCCTGAAAGAAGGCCTTCCGTCCTATCCTGTAATATTTCCCATTATCCGTGAAAATATTTCCGAGGAGAAACCCTATATAGCTTATTACCAATATTTTTGAAGCCATATTGTGCCATATAACAACACTCCCGTCCTGAAGGATCAGGCTTGAGCTTCCCTGGCTAAGGAAGAATATCCTTATCCCGGTGTAAATGAGTATCAGGATCAGAACAGCATTCAAAATATGCCACAGGCGAATCCACAATGGATACAGTAACATAGTTATCCGTTTTTCAGTTAGAATCTGTACAAATTATCCTCGATAAGCTTGTCAGCAATCCTTCTTCTTGCATTCTTTACATTTATACCCCTGACCTTTGTAAGAGCATCCATTGCTCTGATGATTGAAGATGCATTTTCAGGCTCAGTAGAAGAAAAGATGGCATCGAATCCCGATTTCCTTATAACCTCTGAAGCATCATAAACATTTGTATCCAGTATATCCCTGTAAACCTGGACGGTTCCTTTCATAGTTTCCAGTTTCTGCACCCTCAGAAGCAAAGATTCAGAAACATAAGTCTCCATCATCATGTCAGCAATATTATTCAACACCTCCTGTTCATTTATTAGGTTTTTCCCAAAATATTTAACTACTCCATTTATACAGATCAGGATTGCTTTTTTGAAATTGGAAATATACCGTGTTTTTTCATCGAAATAACTTTCCTCTTCAGTTTTACCGTCAGTTAGAGTGTCAAGGTTGTTCCAAAGGTTCTCTGCCTTTCCAAAAAGATCAAAATCACCTTTCATAGCTCTTTTCATTGCAGTATCGACCAACAAAAGACGGTTAATCTCATTTGTGCCTTCAAATATCCTGTTTATCCTTGAATCACGGTAACCTCTTTCAACATCCATCTCAGCTGAATAACCCATTCCACCATGGATCTGAACTGCTTCATCGGCTACAAAATCAAGCATTTCAGAAGCAGATACTTTAAGGATAGCTGCTTCCACCGCATAATGGCTTATAGCATCAATTGAAGCTCTGCCATTATCACCGCAATTTACCTTCAGTGTTTCAATCATTTTATCGACATCACTGCTGACTCTATACACAGCTGATTCTGAAGCAAATAGCTTAATGACTTGATTTGCGAGCTTATGTCTTATTGCTCCGAAGGAAGATATCAGGACTCCGAACTGTTTACGTTCGTTGGCATATCTGACCGAATCAGAAATAGATTTTTTTGCCGCACCAATCACACTGGCCCCTAATTTAAGTCTTCCCATATGAAGAATACTTAGTGCTATCCTGTATCCTTCACCTCTTTTACCAAGTAGATTTTCAACAGGGACTTTAACATCATTATAATATATCTGTGCTGTAGATGATCCTTTTATTCCCATCTTATGCTCGTCGGGACCAACAACTACTCCAGGGAAATTTCGCTCAACAATAAATGCGCTCAAAACCCGGTCATTATCAATTTTAGCAAATACAACCTGGGTATCTGCGATCCCTGCATTTGTGATCCACATTTTCTGGCCGTTCAGGATGTAATGTTTTCCGTCCTGCGACAATTTCGCATTTGTCTTTCCGGCATTTGCGTCACTGCCTGCACCAGGTTCTGTCAGGCAATATGAACCTATATATTCTCCGGAAGCAAGCTTTCTGACATAACGTTCACGCTGATCATTATTCCCATAATACATTATTGGTAATGTACCTATCCCGCAGTGTGCCATATAGGCAACAGAAAATGAATATCCGGATCCTGTTGCTTCTGCTACAAGCATCTGTGTTACAAATGATTGGCCAAATCCTCCAAATTCTTCAGGAATTGAGATACCCATCAAACCAAGCTCTCCTGATTTTCTGAGCATGTTCTTCATCAGATCCCTGTCACCCTTCTCAAGATTTGCCATCTCATGATATACTTCCGCATCAAGAAAGTCGCGGCAGGTCTGAGCAATCATGCGCTGTTCCTCATTGAACTCCTCAGGAATAAAAATATCCTTTGCATCAACCTCCGTCACCAGGAACTCACCGCTTTTCAAGACTTTTTTGTCTTCCATTTTATGATTTTTTATGTTCTGCTTAAATATTATTTAAACTCTTCATTTCACCCTTTGAAGGGGGGATAAGGTTGATTTACAATCCCATCGATAGCACCACCAACTCTGCAATATCGTAATTTTTTATTTCATCCTCCCTGTTTTTATATTTCAATCCATCAGTAAGCATTGTCATACAGAAAGGGCACGCGGTTGCTATTACTGATGCACCGGTCTCAAGAGCATCTTCAGTTCTTTCAATGAAGATCTCCTTCTCTCCTTTTTCAGCTTCCTTGAACATCTGAGCTCCTCCAGCACCACAGCATAAAGCAAAGCTTTTATTCCGGTGCATATCGATATATTTGCTTGTAATTCTGTTGATTACAGAACGCGGCTCCTCATATATTTCGTTTGCCCGGCCCAGATAACAGGGATCGTGATAAGTTACTGAAATATTATTAAATGCTGTTTTGTTAAGCTCAAGTTTCCCCTCTTCGAGCAATCTTTCAAGCAACTGCAAATAATTAATCACTTCAAAGTAACCCTCCAGATCGGGGTATTCATTCTTAAATGTATTGAAACAATGCGGGCAAGTTGTAATTATTTTCTTTATATCGTATGATTTCAATGTTGCTATTACCTGCATTGCCTGCATCTGATAGAGCATCTCATTTCCTGCACGTCTGGCGGGATCGCCTGTGCATGTCTCCTCTTTGCCCAGAACAGCAAAGTCAATCTTAAGATGGTTGAGAATTTTCGCGAATGATCTGACAACCTTTTTATACCTGTCGTCAAAGGCACCAGCACAGCCAACCCAGAAGAGATATTCAGGTTTCCTGCCACTGGCGAACAGTCCTGACATCACGGGTAATTCAAATCCAAGATCTTTAGCCCAGTTCAGCCTGTCCTCTGCCGGATATTGCCAGGGTGCACCATTGTTCTCTATATTGTTAAAAACTGATTTGAGTTCACCGGGAGCAGAGGCTTCTTCAAGAACAAGATACCTGCGCATATCAACAATCAGCGAAGGATGATTGATATTTATCGGACACTCCGTTGCACACGCGTTACAGGTAGTACAAGCCCAAAGCTCTTCTTCGGTTATATAATCTCTCAGTAATGAGTGGTTATCATTGAAATCTTTGCCGTGTTTCACCATTAACGGACCTTTTATCTTCATGCGTGCTCTGAGGTCCATCATTACCTTTCTTGGTGACAGTTTCTTACCTGTGATATTTGCCGGACAGACGGAAGTGCACCTGCCACACTCAGTGCACGATAATGAATCAAGATAATTCTTCCAGGTTGCATCCTCTGCGTCTTTTATTCCAAATCTTTCAACAGGTTCATTTGCTGCAACAGGTGCGAAAGCAGTGTTCGGATCGAGCATCAGCTTCACCTCCCTTGTGATGCTGTCCATGTTCGTAAGTTTACCTGGCGGTTCAAGTCGTGACAGGTATACGTTAGGTATTGACATGAAGACGTGGAAATGCTTTGAATATGGGAGGTAATTGGCAAAGAAGAATATAAAAAGTATATGGGCCCACCAGGATATTTCAAACATAATCCTGAATGAACCGGCCGATAAACCTGAGAAAAACCTCGAAAGAAATAAACTAAAAGGATAAACACCTGCGATTTCTTCACCCATAGCAGTTTTATATCCCAAATAACCTGTATTCATAAGAATGAGGGAGATCATCAACAAGAATATCAGGGTTAGTGAGATATTTGCATCGGTATGAGACTTTTTTTTCATCTCAAGCCCTTCAAATCTACCTATATGAAAAAAGAGCCGGCGAGCCAAAAATATTAAGATCGAAGCAGCGACCAGAACAGCAAAAATATCTCCGGTAGCCATTAAAAAATCATGAAATGGTCCAAGGAATCTCAGTATCTTTTCTGTTCCTGACAATCCATCAAGGACCATTTCTAAGCTGCCGAACAGAATAACACAGAAACCCCAGAACACAAGGGCATGGAAAAAGCCAATCACCGGAAGTCTGAAGATCTTTGTTTGCCCGAAGGCAACTTTCAGCATTATACCGAACCGCTTTCCAAAATCCCTGACGGGAAATGCGGGTTTGGTAAGTCTGAAATTGCTTATCAGTCTGCTTATTGTAAAGAAAAACACAGAAAATGTGATCAGAAGGACGATTGCAAATATTATCTGACGGATCATAGGATTATCATATAGCTCGTACGGGCGGTGCATGCAACGCCCATACTTCCATTCTATTATTTATCTTTTACTGCTGCCACCAGCTTTGGCAGAATTTTCATAGCATCCCCTACTATACCGTATTGTGCTACTTCGAATATCGGAGCATCCTTATCGGTATTTATTGCAACAATATATTTTGAAGAACTGATACCTGCCAGGTGTTGTGTGGCACCTGATATCCCTACAGCTATATACAGATTTGGAGCTATTATCTTACCAGTCTGCCCCGTATGTTCTTCGTGCGGCCGCCATCCTTCATCAGAAACGGGACGTGAACAGGCTGTGGCTGCTCCAAGCGCCTCAGCAAGCTCGATCAGAGGAGACCAGTTATCAGGAGATTTCATGCCTCTCCCTCCTGAAACGACTATATCTGCATCTGCCAGTAAAATCTTTCCGGACTGTTTAATGGCATCCTTTACCCTAGTACGTAAAAGCGTGCCGTCAACATTGACATTTGCTTTAACAATAGTTGCATTATTCGCTGTGGTTACCGGATCAAAAGAGTTCTGTGCAAGAGTAATTATTTTAACTTCTGATTTTATGACCATATGGGCGAACGCATTTCCTGAATAGGTCTTTTTATAAACTGTAAATGGGTTGGTATTCAGAGGCAGTTTGCTTACACCTGAGGCCAGACCTGCTTTAAGCCTTACGGATAATCTTGGAGCTACTGCTTTCCCTGTATTGTTATTTGCCAATAAAATCAATGAAGCTTTTTCGGTTAAGGCAATTTCCGCTATTACGGATGCATAAGCCTGACTGTCAAGCGCTGTAAGAAGCTCATTATCAATATGTATTATCTTCTCCGCACCATAATTACCCAAAGTCCTCAATTCTGCCTCATCGACTTTCCCTATTGAAAGAGTCACAACGGGAGCACCCATCATCTTTGCTGCTTCTGAAGCGTATGATAATAGTTCAAAAGAGAGTTTTTTGAATTTTCCGTCCCAATTTTCGGTAAATACTAAGACTGACATCTTTTTAATAATAATGTTAATAATCAGATAACTTTTGCCTCATTCCGAAGCAGATCAATAAGTTGTGCCGGATTTTCAGCATCAATGAATTTACAGGCCGCCCGCGGCGCCGGTTTCTCAAAAACCGATATTATGGTAAGCGGTTCAACAGATACAGGTTGATATACTCTGATCTGTTTTGTCCTGGCCATCATTATTCCTCTCATAGATGCAATTTTCGGCTCCTTTGCAATTCCTTTCTGAACAACAGCAACAAATGGCGAAGGAACACTGACAACTTCCTTTCCGCCGTCAATTTCACGGGTAAGAACTGCATCAGCACCTTCAATGGCAATGTCTGAAACTGATGAAACTGATGGAAGTGTAAGTAATTCAGCGACCATCCCTCCAACAAGCGATCCGTTATAATCGCTCGATTCTATACCACAGAGGATTATATCATACTGCTCTTTCCTTATCACTTCGGCTATCTGAGCAGCAACGAAATATGCATCTTTTGATTCAGCATCTACTCTTACCGCATCATCAGCTCCAATAGCAAGAGCCTTTCGTATTGTCGGTTCTGATGCAACAGGACCAACATGGACAACAGTCACAGATTTCACTCCTGAAGCAGGATTTTCCTTCAGTTCAAGAGCCCGGGTAAGAGAGAGTTCATCCCACGGATTGATGACCCATTGAACACCTGTTGTGTCAATGGAAGTATTCCCTTCAGCAAACTTTATTTTAGTAGTTGTATCGGGAACATTGCTTATACATACCAGAATCTTCATAAATCTGAATTATGGTTATTATATTTTTGGTTAATATATTGTCAGAATAACAGATCGGGTAATTTCTCTTTGAGGCGGCAAATATAATAATTAAAACTACACATCCAAATCACCCCGGACTCTAATTTTTAATAAGTTCGAAATATTTCTCTCCCATATCTATTTCTTTTACTGCTAATTACATAATATAAACTAACTACCACGTTAAAACAGTCGAAAGAATTACTGATTAGAAAAAACCTGATCTTAAGTTTTTCCTGCACCTCAGGCAGAAATCAAAATTTTAACCATAAATTCGCGACGCCGGAAAAATAAGAAATCTCCGGGAGAATTGAAAAAAACAGCAGTTACATACGGGGCATTAGTCCTGGCAATGATTTTCTGGTCGTTTTCATTTATCTGGTTTAAAGAAGCAAATGAAACATTCAGACCTATTGCAATTGTGTTTGTAAGACTTGTTTTTGCAGTTATTCTGCTTTCGACATATCTTTTTCTTACAAAGAATTTTGTCAGAATAAAGAAAGAAGACCGTAAGTTATTTCTGCTTCTGGCGACGTTTGAACCTTTTGCGTATTTTCTTGCAGAAAGCCACGGGCTTACATATGTATCTGCCACAGTCGGATCAGTAGTTATATCGACAATCCCTGTTTTCACCACACTTGGTGCCTGGATATTGTTCAGGGAAAAACTGAAGGTAATTAATTATGCAGGAGTCTTCCTTTCATTTATTGGAGTGCTTATTTTTATCCTCAATCGTAACGGCACCCTTTCATTTAATATTACCGGTTTGGTTTTAATGTTAGGTGCGGTCATTTCGGCAGTAGGATATAACCTTACACTAAACAGGATTGTTGGCAACTACAGCCCCGTGTTCATCGTAAATGTTCAGAACCTGATAGGTACCATCCTGTTTCTTCCGGTATTCCTGATCTCCGATTTCAATCATCTGTTGAATACAACCTTCTCTTTCAGTGATCTTATACCAGTAATTGAATTGTCGGTCTTTGCTTCATGCGGCGCATTTATACTCTTTGCTTTCTCGGTAAAAAAAATGGGAATAACCAAACCAAATATATTCTCGAATTGCATTCCGATTTTTACTGCTCTTTTTTCGTTCATTATTCTGGGTGAAAAACTAACCGCCCAGAATTTAATCGGGATGTTAATAGTCATTGCCGGACTTTTTATGTCACAGATAAACGGTCATCGCAAAAGCATCGAAAATGCTGCTGTTCTCACAGGGAAAACTGCCTGACAATTAGTTAGTATATATCCTGTTCATTTATACTATTTTACATTTTAGAACGTTAAAAAAATCTGTTATATTTGATGACATCCTGTTTTATGTGGAGGAAAAGCATATATATCTTTTTTATCATTCTGCAGCTTGGCAGCCTGAAAGCTCAGACAGGAGGCGATAATGTTTATGAATTCCTCAACCTTACACATTCCGGGCTCATTTCATCACTGGGGGGCTCAAATGTATCACTGAACTCAGAAAATCTGAATCTTGTATATCATAATCCGGCTTTATTAAATCCGGGAATGGGGAATAGTCTTGCGCTTAATTATGTCAACTATTTTGCCGGCATAAACTATGGACTTGCCATGTATTCTAAATCTTACCAGGGAATAGGAAATTTTGCTGCCGGACTTACATATCTTAACTACGGGACATTTACAGAGGCGGATGCATCCGGGAATATAACCGGTACGTTCGGCGCTTCAGAGTATGCTCTTTCACTAATATATTCAAGAGAGATAAGCTCATTATTCTCCGTGGGAATAAATTTCAAACCTGTATTATCTCATCTCGAAAAATACACATCATTTGGATTTGCATTTGATCTGGGAGCATCATATCACAACACATCAGGACTCTTTTCAGCTGGTATTGTTATCAGGAACGCAGGTCTCCAGGTCACAACCTATACCGGTGAAAAAAGAGAGAAACTACCTTTCGAGATATCAGGAGGCATATCCCAGCAACTGGCTCACGCTCCACTAAGATTCTCACTGACATTGAGACATTTAGAAAAGTACGATCTGACTCATGATTACAGTGGCACTACAACCGGTAACAATTATTTTCAATCATCCGAATTCCTCGAAAATATTCTGAGGCATGGTATTCTTGGCATTGAAATCATTCCTCATAAAAACTTTTATATAAGCGCCGGATATAATTATCAGCGGAGAAAAGAGCTTCAGGTTGAGTCAAAGATCTCAACAGTCGGATTTTCATGGGGATTCGGGATCAACACTTCGGTACTTAACCTGGAACTTGGAAGAGCAACCTACCACCTTGCGGGATCGTCCACACATATCTCGATTATTGTAAAAACCGATAAACTGTACAGCAGGTTCAGGGGTTAACGGTTTTGAATTTACATCAGTAATCACTAACTTTATTGTTTTGGGGGATGTTATAAACTAAAAGGGGGGATAGGGCAATATATGGAATGGAGAAGAAACTGATCATAGCAATAGACGGTTACTCATCATGCGGAAAAAGCACTTTTGCGAAAGCCATCGCCAGGGAGCTTAACTATTTCTATATTGACAGTGGAGCAATGTACCGTGCTGTAACCCTTTATTGCATAAAACGGGATTTTATCGGAGAAGGAAAATCAGACATAAACAATATCATTCGTGAGCTTGATGATATAAACATTGAGTTTGTTTATAACCCGGATATAAATGAATTTGAAACATTTCTGAATTCAGATTATGTTGAAAAAGAGATCAGGGGAACTGAGGTCTCAGCTTATGTAAGCAGGATAAGTCAGATTCCCGAAGTGCGGACGAGGATGGTCGCATTGCAAAGACAGATAGGCATGTACAGAGGTATAGTTATGGATGGCCGGGATATCGGTACAGTTGTGTTCCCGGATGCTGATCTGAAGATCTTCATGACTGCTGCTGTTGATATCAGGGCAAAAAGAAGATATGATGAATTTATGAATAAAGGAATTATAGTAGATTTTGATGATATCAGGAAAAACATAGTTACCAGGGATATAACTGATGAAAACAGGGACATAAGTCCTTTACGGAAAGCTGACGATGCAATTGTCCTTGACAACACCAGAATGACAGTTGAAGAGCAGATGACATGGGTTCGTCGACTTATTGAAAAAATAATGAATGATAGTCGAAATTGATAAAAAATCCGGCTTTTGTTTTGGGGTTCAGAATGCTGTCAGGATTGCTGAGGAAGCTCTTCTGAAAGGGGAAAAAGTATTCTCCCTTGGTCCAATTGTTCACAATGACAAGGAAGTTGACCGGCTGGCCTCCCTGGGGCTGATCTCATTAGACTATGATCAATTCAAAAGTCTGAAAGACAGCAAAGTACTGATTAGAGCACATGGGGAACCTCCTGAGATTTACCTGACAGCAGAAAAGAATAATATTACAATAATTGAAGCTACATGCCCGATCGTTAAAATACTTCAGTTAAAGATCAGGGAGACCTGGCTAAAAGCCAGGAAAAACAGCGGACAGATTGTGATATTCGGAAAACCAGGCCATGCTGAGGTGGCAGGCTTGCTTGGACAGATCAATAACGAGGGAATACTTGTCTCCGGAACCGCTGATCTGAACAAAATCGATTTTACTAAAGAAACCTGGATCTTCTCGCAAACCACAATGAATGCCAACGACTATAAACAACTTATTGCTGATATTCGCTCGGAGATGGAAAAGCAAGGTATAACAGAAGTCTCAAAATATCTCCATGTTCATAACTCAATATGCGGCCAGGTTTCAAACAGAGAGACTTCCCTTAAGGTATTTGCCAAAGATCATGATGTTGTAATATTTGTAAGCGGGAAAGAGAGTTCGAACGGGAAGATGCTTTATTCAATAAGTAAGAAAATCAATCCTCAAACCTATTTTATTTCATCTCCTGAAGAATTAGACAAATCATGGCTGGAAGGGAAGAAATCTGTCGGTATAAGTGGTGCTACATCAACTCCAAAATGGTTGATAGAGAAAATATATGATCTTATTTCCTCTCTCTGACCACATCAGCTCCCAGACCTTTGTCGTTTTAATAAATGTGTTACCTTTGTCGGCTTATTTAAATAGTAAGGTGATGGGAAAGATTAAAAAGATTGGAGTACTGACATCCGGAGGAGATGCACCTGGAATGAATGCCGCTATAAGAGGAGTAACTAGGACTGCTATATATAATGGTCTTGAAGTTATAGGTATTCGTCACGGGTATCAGGGTTTGATAAATTCGAATTTTATTCAGCTTGAAGCAAATAGTGTCAGTGATATTATCCAGAGGGGTGGTACAATCCTAAAGACTGACAGATGTGAAGAATTCAAGACACCTGAAGGACGGGCAAAAGCTTACCAGAATTTAAAAGTGGCAGGGATTGACGGTGTTGTTGTGATCGGTGGCGACGGATCATTTACGGGAGCAAGAATTTTCAATGAGGAGTATGATATCCCGTTTGTGGGTATTCCCGGAACTATTGACAATGATATCTATGGAACTGATTATACAATAGGCTATGATACTGCACTGAACACTGTTGTGGAAGCTGTCGATAAGATCAGAGACACTGCCAGTGCTCATAACAGGATGTTTTTTGTAGAGGTTATGGGAGCTGAAGCCGGTTTTATAGCCCTTTACAGTGGTATAGCAACCGGAGCTGAAGCCATAATAATCCCGGAGACAAAGGGAGAAACACGCGATCTAAAGAAATTAATAGAATCCGGCAATATAAGGAAGAAATCTAGCAACCTTATAATTGTCGCTGAAGGTGATGATGAAGGTGGTGCTTTTGCAATCGCAGAAAAAGTTAAAAATGATTTCACCGATTATGATATCAGGGTTACAGTTCTGGGACATCTCCAGAGAGGCGGTTCTCCGTCTGCAACCGACAGGGTAAATGCAAGCCGGCTCGGGCATGCTGCAGTTGAAGCTCTTATTGATGATCAGAAAAGCGTTATGGTAGGCATCTCAAATGGTGAAATAGTTCTTGTCCCGTTTCGCAGGGCAGTTAAATTACACAAGGATGTCGATCACTCTCTTATAGAACTGGCAAAAATTTTATCTGTTTAATTATGGAATCATCTAAAGTATTTTTTACTGATCTGAGGGTAAAATCCTCACAGAACCTTCTCAAAAAACTTGAGAATCTTGTCATCAGAGCAGGAATTGAAAAAATTGATTTTAAGAAACAGATAGTTGCTCTTAAGATCCATTTCGGGGAGCCTGGAAATCTTGCTTACCTCAGGCCTAATTATGCAGCTCAGATCATAAGGTTACTAAAAGCAAAAGGGGCAGATCCTTTCCTTACAGATTGTAATACGCTATATTACGGAAGAAGATCAAATGCACCTTCCCATCTTGAAGCTGCCTTTGAGAATGGATATAATCCTCTTTCCACTGGTTGCCCGGTAATAATAGCTGATGGGGTAAAGGGGACTGATTATCGTGAAATTGAGCTGAATATGGATTATACCAAATCAGCTAAAATAGGTTCTGCTATTGTTGATTCAGATATCATTATCTCAATGACTCACTTCAAAGGACATGAGATGACTGGCTTCGGAGGCGTTTTAAAAAACCTGGGTATGGGTTGCGCATCTGTTGGGGGCAAATTATTTCTCCATTCCGGTTCATCACCAAAAATATATGAAAAGAACTGTACGGGTTGCCGTATGTGTGAAAAATCTTGTGCACACGATGCTATTCATGTCGGAAAAGACAAAATCGCTCATATCGATTATACAAAATGTGTCGGATGTGGCCAGTGTATTGCTGTATGCCAGTATGATTCAGCACAGGTGGTATGGCATGAATCCTCTGAAAATGTCTGCAAAAGGGTTGCTGAATATGCATATGCTGCTATAAAAGATAAACCTTCATTTCATATCAGCTTTATAATGAATGTATCACCATTTTGCGATTGCTGGCCATACAACGATTATCCTCTTGTTCCTGACATTGGTATGGCAGCATCATTTGACCCTGTTGCACTTGATAAGGCGTGTGCTGATATGGTGACTGCCGCTCCTGCATTGCCCGGCAGCAAAATCTGTTCAGATCATTCACATGGGGACCTTAGTGGTAAAGATAAATTCAAGCTTGCGCATCCGGATACTTTCTGGCAGGCTGGACTTGAACATGCCGAGAAGATAGGTCTTGGCACCAGCAATTACGAACTGATCCGGATCTGAAACCGGTATAATTCTGTTAACCGGCCGCAGGATCGCTTACCCTTCCCATAAAGACTATCGTTCCGGTTGAGATCTCACGGATGAAATACAGGAAGGGACGATTAAGATTTAACTGATATGTCACCGGCATAGACGTAACTATAATCTCAACAACCGTCGCGGCAGCAGCTTCTGTACCCTCTTCATTAACATCGATAAACGTCTGATGAAGCACCCTGCTTATTCTAAGTGACTGATCGCTGATATTGCTGAAGTCAGCGAAATCGGAAAATGCTATTCCCATTCCCATCCCTGTCAGATCATCGTTCAATGTCCGTTTGTAACCATACTTAAATCGCGGCATGCTTAGCTCGACTTCCTTTGTCCCGGCAGAGAGCATATCCATCCAGCCGTTCCATACCTCTGGGGTGAGAGCATTTGCCATCTCATCGGTCGTAACATTCTCATCAGGCAGTACAACTACCATTGTATAATTACCCTGGCCATAAGGAAGCTCAGCAATTTTTGCATTATCAGTCTCTACTAAATTCAGATTCTCCTTCTGATGCATCATTGGAACGTTTTTCGGAGATGAAGGAGTGACATAAAACGGATCATCGCTGGTTTCATTTTTATCAAACTGATACCGCCATTTCCCATTGAAATAGATAGCATTGACAAGAAGCATGGCAAGGTCAGGGCTCAATTCATCGAGCATATCCGTTATCTTGTCATGGGTTTTTTCAGCGATCCAGTCATTAACCATTGTAACGGCATTCGGATCACTCACGTCAATATCATGCGATTCAGCCTTATACCATTTTTCGAGTGACGTTATAAAAGGTTGTTTAACAGTAAGCCGTTTTTCAATCCATACTGAATTGGCTATTTCCATCACAACACGTTTATCAACAGGGACCATATCTGTCATCAGCTTGAGATAGGTCTCATTGATCTCCTGAAGAGTTTTATCTTCAAACCTGAGAGTATTTCTGACAGCTTCAAAGGTCTCTCCCGCCGCACCATTCAGTGTCATCGATAAAGCGCTGGTGATGCTGAAAGGAGAGATCATTACATTATCCGTTCCTTTGGTGCCGATAACCGGTTTAAAAAGATCGAATGCGAATCTGTTTGCAGATTCAATGACTTCCTTCTGGTAAGGTTCAGTAATTATATCTACCGGATCTCCCGGAGGACCATCAGATTTGCTTTTTTCACAGGAAGAGAATATTACCATTGCACTTAAAAGGGTAACAGTCAGAAAAATCTTTATATTGATTTTCATGATGGTAAGTTTTTCGAGCATATATTAAAGACACAAAAACTGTACCAATAGTTTAATAAACCGGCCATATAAACAGGGATCCGGTCATTATATGTATCATGAGCTGCGAAGAGTTGCGACAGAGCAAAACAACCTGTTACCTTGACCGGATCTCTCTTTTCATAAAGGAGACATACGAAAGGACAAAACAGAGTATGGAGGCTGCAATGAGTCCGGTTATCTGGGGCCATACAAGCAATATGCTCTGTCCGAGCGGTAATGCCCCCGGAATAGTTCCGTAAATCTTTTCTACAGTTAACGGGCCAAGACTTCTTATAGTAGGTACAAGCAATGTGGACGTGGCGTCACTGAAAAGTTCGCTTGGCAATATCCGAAAAAGATTCACAATAAATTGCTGATAATTAACTACTTGTTGTGTAGTTGCTGTTTCAGAAGGTGCTGCAGCTTTGGCAATAAGACTTACAATAATACTATAGAACACTGTGAAGAAGAGCCAGATTGCTATTCCTGCTAAAGCTGAAGTTGCCGGCTGACGGAATTTTACTGAAAAGAAAATAGATAAATTCAACCAGAATGAAACATAGAGTATGCTCAGCATTATGAAAAAAACAATCCTGAGAAATTCCTCTGGTGTTGGAGAAATGCCTAAAACTATTATCCCGAGTCCCATCACCAGGAATCCCAGCAAAAAGAACATCAGGCTCAGAACTGCAATAGCCCCCGTGAATTTGGCGTTAATAATACTGTCGCGATGGACAGGATGACTCATAATACGACTTAGGGTGCCTTTATTCTCCTCCATATTTATTGCATCAAAACCCATGCTTATTCCAAGCAGCGGGCCAAGAAAACTTACTAAGACGAAGAAGGAGGGTAAAGTTCCATCGGAAGTTGTGAATAATCGGAGAAAAAAGAATGAATCCTCATTTTGATTTGCATTCGCTACACTGCTAAAACCCTCGAGAGCTATGAGAACCGAACCAATGCAGGTCAGAATAATAATGCCAAGCAGTATAATGAAACGCCAGCTTCTTAAATGGTCTGAGATTTCTTTCTCAACCATCGCACGAAAAGGACTAGTTTTTAATTCCATCTCCTTCGAAATAACGGTTATAAATATCATCAAGCCCATATTCCTTCCTGGAAAGGTAAGTCAGTTCTGAACCTGATTCAACGATCACTCTGGCTATTTCGCCCGTAATATCAACCGAGCAGTTAATCCTGAAAAGATTTTCTTCATTTTCTATTGACAATACCCCTTCGATTTTTTCAAGCTGCTTTCTTAATTTGCCGGCAGGTGATAACGAATTAGCTTTCGAAGAAACTTCGGATGAATATTTACTGATCCCTGCTTCAATCAGGAAAGGTTCAGAGGCAAACAATTTTTGTGACAGTGCGGCTATATTCCCTTCAGCAATCAGTTTCCCTCCGACAAATAGTCCCACTCTGTCACAAATCTTCTGCACCTGGTGAAGATGATGAGAAGAAAGCAATACAGTATTTCTCTCTTCCCTGCTCAGCCCTACTATAAGCTCAAGAAATTCACTCACTCCTTTAGGGTCGATTCCAAGTGTCGGTTCATCGAGAATAATTATTTCAGGGCTTTTTACCAGAACGTCAGCAAGCCCCAGACGCTGTCGCATTCCACGTGAATATTTCCCTGTTCTTTTTGAAATTTGGTCTGATAATCCGACGCGGTCAAGAAGATGCATGACTTTTTCTTTCGCTTCTTTTTCAGGGATGCTGTTCAGCCTTGCTGTGTACATCAGGTTCTCCAGCCCAGTAAAATCATCATAGAATCCGACATCTTCAGGCAAATACCCTGTTTTCCTTTTTACACCGACGGGATTGCTTGTAGAATCAATCCCACATACTCTCACAGATCCTGAAGTTGGTTCAGTGAGGCCAAGCATCATAAGAATGGCAGTCGATTTCCCTGCACCATTAGGTCCAAGCAGCCCAAATATTTCTCCCTTCCTGATCGAAAGGTTAAGATGATCAACCGCAGTGAATGATCCGTACTTTTTTGTCAGATCAGTAAGTTCAATGACAAAGGAGTCCATTTATCACCTCCTTCCGTACTTGCGAAACAGATAAAACACTGTTCCTAACCCCCCAAGGATAATCATTATGCCCAACCATCCCAATATCAAGGGGGTCTTAACAGTGATCCTGAAAGAAACCTTTGAAGAGGTTTCTGCAGATGTTGCATCGAGAGTAGCAACATAATCCCCGGCAATTGCTTTTTTTGCAGCTTTTATTGATACCGCCAGCTGGGCTGACTGACCGGGTCTGATATTATCAATTCTTTCAGGATCAAATACAACTTCCCAGTTAATGGGTGCACTTGAAGTTAATGCAATGTTTCGTAGCTCGGATGAACCGGTATTATTTAATACCAGGTTAATGCGTTTGGTGTCACCTGCAGTAATACTTGTGCTTAACAGCCCTGTCGGCGTAGATAAAGCCATCCCATAGGTACCTGTAATTACAACCTCAAGCTCAAGCAAAGCGGATGTAGCATTGGTAAATGCCCTGACTGGAATTTTATAGAGTCCGGCTTCAGCTCTGTCAGGAGGATCAATATCTATTGAAACATCAGCTTTACTGTTTGCTTCTATATCAACAGAAGCTGCCTGCAGGTAATTAGGTCTGAAGATGACTACCCAACCCGGAGGGACATCAGCGGCCAGTCCATAATGCTGAATTTCAGCAGTGCTGTTCTTTAATGCTGCAGTAAAGCTGAAATTAGAAGAGGCTACTCCTTCCATGTTAGCCTGACTCGAAGTAAACTCTGTTTTAAAAGTCCCTTGTTCAGAAACAGTAACAGTAAGAGGGAGTACATCGAGTTCTCCAGCTACTATCTGAAAACGGTAATTGCCCTTATTGATCTTGAGAGGGACCTCCACCTTAAGACTGATACTCTTCTTTTCGCCCGGAAGAACAGATATCTGACGGATAGTGTAAGCTCCATGCTTTAAAGTGTAAGTCCATCCTGAAGGCATACCTGCAATGGATAGATCCGCATTCCTGGTCTGGTCTGTGTTGTTTATTACATCAATAGAATAATCAATTGATTCTCCCGGAGGAACAGTTATTCTCATAAATGGCGTGTAGAGTTCAAAATCACCTGCAAAGAGTGATGAACTGCTGCTCAATGAAATAATCGCCGTAAAGGCAAACAGAAACAATCTGACTATTTTAGTATTCTCCGACATAAAAATCCTCCAAATTTTTAAGTGATTATATTTATAACGAACAAAAATAAATTCTGAGATTGTATTTTAAAAATTTTTCTACCCTAAAATCCATTTAAAAATCTTAATTTTTTGTTAATTTTTTTCCC
This sequence comes from uncultured Bacteroidota bacterium, assembly GCA_963843415.1. Classification (GTDB taxonomy): domain Bacteria; phylum Bacteroidota; class Bacteroidia; order Bacteroidales; family VadinHA17; genus LD21. The sequence continues at coordinate 396,187 of CAWJKD010000005.1, read as the reverse complement.
AAAAAGGGATGTTAAAATCTATAGAGTCTGATATGATTTTATAATTTAGCAGGATAATTAAAAAAAACGAGTATGTCACTTACAGAGAAAATTGCCGGTGATCTTACTACCGCAATGAAATCGAAAGATAAAGTTGCACTTGAGGCAATAAGAGCCGCAAAAACAGCTTTTATTATGGCCAAAAGTGATAAAGGTGCCGACTCAGTCCTGACGTCTGATGAAGAATTGAAAATTATCCAGAGACTAGTTAAACAGAGAAGGGAGTCTGCAGCAATTTATAAGGAGAATAACAGGAATGATCTGTATGAAAAAGAGGTTGCTGAAGCAGAAATTCTTGAAAAGTATCTGCCGGCAAAGATGAGTCAGGAGGAGCTTATGAAGGTATTGAAAGATATAATTGCCAGGGTCGGGGCAAAATCGCCTGCAGATATAGGCAAAGTAATGGGTGTAGCCATGAAAGAGCTGGGGGGAAAAGCAGACGGTAAAGAGATCTCAGCAAGTGCGAAGGAATTGCTTTCTTAAGTTTTCACGATAATATATAGGCTCTGGCCAACTCCGTATATTCCTGAACCTGCTGGTCTCTCCATCTTTTATCTTTCTGAAGCTCGGCTGCCATTATTTCTGCTACAAATGGTGCCATTTCAACAGAGGCTCTCGCATTCAGAAATAGTGCACGAATTCTCCTTGCAAGCACATCGTCAACAGTTCGTGCCATTTCCTTTCTGACCGCCCAGATCACCTGCCCGACTGTAAATTCAAAATCGTTGTGCAGTTTCTCAGCATAAGCCTGATTCTCTTTCTCCGACTCTGATATTTCATAGTTGTCTGTGCCATATATAGATGACCATTTAGTTCTATCGGGATCTTTCATGTATCCATGTACCCTCAGGTTCTTTGTCCGGCATTCCTTAAATGGCAGTTTATTTTTCCTGAGCCCCATATCAACAGTATCTTCCGCCATCTTGCGATAAGTTGTCCATTTACCTCCCGTTATCGTCACCATCCCCGAATCAGATACTATTAATTTATGGCTTCGAGATATTTCTTTTGTTCTTGTTGAATCAGTATTGTTTTTCGGAGCAGCCAGCGGACGCAAACCTGCAAATACGCAAAGTACATCTTTCCTCTGAGGTTTTTTGTCGAGATACCGGCCAGCCGTCTCCAGAATAAAACCAATCTCCTCTTCAAGGGCTATAGGTTCAAGGACAATATCTTTGACAGGGATATCTGTTGTCCCAAGAATTACCCGGTCATGCCAGGGCACACCAAACATTACGCGCCCGTCACTTGTTTTTGGGACCATGATCGCATCCTTCCCTCCCAGAAATGATTTATCAACCACAAGATGGATCCCCTGACTGGGCCGCACCAGCGGTTTTTCATCAGGATTATCCATCCTGATTATATTATCAACAAAAATCCCGGTAGCATTTATAATACATCGACCTTTCAGATCAAAAAGTCCGCCGTTCAGTTCATCCTCTGCAACAACACCGGTTACCCTTCCACCGCCGTCTTTTATCAGTTTGGATACCCTGCAATAATTTACGACCGCAGCACCATGCTTTATTGCCGTTTGCATAAGATTGACCGCCAGCCTGGAATCATCAAACTGGCCATCAAAATATATTACTCCTCCCCTCAGATCTTTTTGAGCTATCTGCGGAATACGTCTGATAACTTCTTTCCTGCTCAGAGGACGTGAGCGTCCCATGCTCATTTTTCCTGATAAAAGGTCATAGAAAGTCAGTCCGATCGTATAAAAAAGTTTTTCCCACCATCTGTAGTTTCCAATAATAAATGGCTGATTATTAACCAGATGTGGAGCATTTTTTCTCAGATAGCCTCTTTCGCGCAAAGCTTCCCTTACCAAAGCTACATCACCTTTCTGGAGATACCTGACTCCACCATGTACTAATTTTGTACTCCGACTTGAAGTGGCTTTGGCAAAATCAGACTGCTCCAGTAAAACAGTCCGGAAACCTCTGCTGGCTGCATCGACGGCAACTCCAAGACCAGTAGCGCCTCCCCCGATAACAATGAAATCCCATGTACCGGCAGAATTCTTTAACTGTTCAATCAGGTCTTCTCTTTCCAAATTAAAACTTTTGGTTATATCTGTTCATTTAAAAAATCCGGCTAAAAATAGCGATATTCCTGAATTCAACAGCTATGCTGCTCCGGAGCAGAGATAAATTTTTTCAGGAGATAACAAAACTTCTTGTAATATATTCTTTGTGTATGCCAAACCTGCTAAAAGTCAAAATATTCTTGCATTTCAGGGATTTTTTGTGTATATTTGATATAATACCCTTTATGAAAAAGGGGGACTAAACCCGCTCCATTTTTGATTAAAACCAGAAAATATTTGACTATGAGTGAACAATTTCCCGGTTCACTTGTTTTATCTTTATATTATAATCATAAATAAAATAATCTATGAAGACAAAAATTGCACTGTTGCTGTTTATAACCCTTATGTTCGGGGGATGCCAATGGATAAAAGACCTGGCTGAAGTCGATTTTTCAACCGATCTGACGCTGAATGTACCTGTCACGGTATCAGGTGATAAAAAATCAGCCGAACTTAAAACTGAATTAACCGCACTCAATTTCTCAGCATCAAAAAGTCTCCAACTTGCTGATAATGAGGATATCGAACCTTATCTTGATAAGCTCAGGAAAATCGATTTGAAATCCCTTGTAGTTACTGTTACAGGATTAACATCAGGACAGACGATCAACACCATGTCGCTTGACGCTACGGGGGTCGGAACTCTTTGCACGCAGACAAATATTACTTCTACCAATAATACATTCACACCTCAGGTAGATGGAGCAAAGCTTACACAGGCCGGAGAGAAGCTTAAGAATGACAGAGTGCTGACCCTGACTCTCACTGGTAATGCTAGCGGTCCGATGTTATTTAATGTAGGACTGGTATTTGCTGCCGATGTTACTGCAGGCGCTCTTGATTAATTTTATTGAACATATGAATAATTTTATATCTTCAGGTTCTATTAATAATAATACATAATTAAATTATCAGTAATATGAAAAACAGGATGATCCTTCTTTTTGTATTTATAATTTTTACCGGTCAGTTCGTAAAAAGCCAGTCGTCAGGAAATGCAGTTATAGATCAGCTGATGTCAGCCTGGTCGCCAAGGAACTTCTCCACACAACCTGTTACCGATCAGCAGCTTGACCTGATCCTGAAATGTGGTATAAAGGCACCCAGCGGAAGTAACAGACAGCCCTGGAAGTTTACCGTCGTCAGGGATACAGCAGCTATGAAGGGGATTATAAAAAATATCGTCCCGGGAAATGTTCTGGTCATCGTCTCCGGACTGGAATCCAAGGAGGGAACGACTCCTGATTTTGACTGTGCTCTGGCTATTGAAAATATGTTCATTGCTGCCACTGCGCTTGGGCTGGGAGGAAGGATCTATGCTGGTCCGGTGAAAGTTGCAAACACCAGACGGGAAGCTTTACAGATACCTGCCGGCTATAAGATCGTTTCAATACTAAGGATAGGCAATATCGATACTAACGTTGAAACTGTCTCTGGTGCCAGTGCGAGAAAGAGCGATACAGAGATTGTGAACTTCCATAAATAGGTCTTTTAGTCGTGCGGTAGTGCGGTCATATAATCTTAGGACTCACGATCAGATCAACCACTTTTAAGGATACCGGGTCTTTATTGTAGTTGAATGTGTCTAACCGGGTATTTTCGTTTTATCTTAGCCAAGTTAAAAGTTTAATATGGAAAAACAACGTCTCTGCCCGGTGTGGGTGGCTTATACTTTTCTCCTGCCTGTTCGCAGGTTACAGCATGATCCAAAGAAAATACTTAGCCCCCACATAAAAGAAGGGATGACTGTAATGGATTATGGCTGTGCCATGGGGTATTTCAGCATTCCGCTGGCCGGAATGACAGGTCCTGAAGGCACTGTTTATTGCGTTGATATCCAGGAAAAAATGTTGTCAAATCTTCGTAAAAGAGCTGAAAAATACAATGTTTCCGGCATAATTAAGCTCCTGATGCCCGGCAAAAACTATGACTCCGGGGAGCTGGCTGAAAAACTGGATTTTGTGCTTCTTTTTTTTGTGGTGCATGAAGTGGCTGATAAGAAGCAGCTTTTCGCGGATCTGTACAGAATGCTCAAACCAGGGGGAAAGATCTTATTCGCAGAGCCAAAAGGACATGTAACACTTTCCGATTTTGAAAAATCACTGCAACTTTCAAGAGAAGCCGGCTTAATAGTCTCTGATGAAAAACCTCAGCATAAGGGCTTGTCTGCGTTTTTAATAAAGTAAAGCGATCTTTATTCTACATGAATTTATTGACTGTAAGGCCATAAGACTGCTTGACTGCATGACCGCATGACTGCAAGACTGCACGACCGCACGATTAAACAAACAGCGAAGCGTTACAAGGGACTTTTTTCAGATGTTATTATGGATATATTTTTTCTGGCCGCTGATTGCCTTGTATTCTTTCACCTGGTCCATCTCGTAGATCCTTTCCATCAATGTCCATTTAGTACCTGCCGAAGAATCAGCAAAAGTATTCTGAAATCTTGATACGTACTTCTCCCATTCTCTTTGTTTTGGTTTGGATGCAAGTTCATTCATGGCTTTTTCATGGTCAAAATCAGCCTGAGTATCCATTATCATGAACAGAATATTCCCGTGAATATAAATTTCCATATCAATAATCCCCACCTCTTTCATCCCACAGGTTATTTCAGGCCAGGCTTTGCTGATACCATGCACCTCTTTGTACTCCTTTATAAGTTGAGGATCATCCTTGAGAGTCAGAATTTTACAGTATCTTTTAAATGATTTTATGATCTTCGCGTTCTGTTTCATCTTTTATGTAATAATGCATTGTTATCCAATCATGTGCCTGTATGCTGAAGCTTTTTCGGGACTGACCACCAGAATGCATAAAGGGTTATAATGCAGTAACAGCCCAGTGGGATCAGCATTGCCATAGCCATACTTTTATCAGCTATAAGGCCCATCAAAGGAGTAAAAACACCACCTCCGACGATTGCCATAACAATAAGTGAACCTGCGATCTTGGTGTTTTGGCCGAGACCCTTTATACCAAGAGCAAAGATAGTCGGGAACATAAGTGACATAAAAAAACTTGACAGGAAGATAGCCCATACACCTGTCCATCCTGGGAATATTACTGCAATTGCAACAAGGAATATATTAATTACACTGTATAAACCCATCAGCTTTCCGGGCTTTAAATACTTCATTAACACAGTTGCCGAAAACCTTCCAACGAGAAAAGCGACAAGTGTTCCGGTAAGAAATAATCCTGCAGTTTTTTCAGCTATTCCTGTGTAATCCTGAGAGTATTGAATGAAATAGCTCCATGTTCCAACCTGTGCGCCGACATAACAGAATTGGGCAAATATACCGGTCATGAAATGACGATATTTGAAAAGATCACGGAGATTCCCGTCTTTTTCGCCGGTTTTTTCTTCAGCAGTTATCACAGGGAATTTCGTCCTTAATATCAGTAAAGCCCATAGGAAGACTGCAATACCGAGCACCAAATAAGGCCTTACAACCCTCATTGTTTCAGACTCCAGAAAAGCTGAATATTCATTTGCCTGCTTCATTGCTTCGATCTCAGACTGGCTGGGTTCTAATCCCGAAAAGATGAAAATCGTACCAATCAGCACTCCCATGATTGCCCCGAACGGATTGAAAGCCTGGGAAAAATTCAGCCTTCTTTCAGAGGACTCAGGATTTCCCAGCCCGGCAATAAAAGGATTAGCTCCGGTTTCAAGAAATGAGAGTCCGCTTGCAATGACGAATAGAGCAAAGAGGAAGAACCCATACGTTCCCGAATGAGCAGCAGGCCAAAACAGGAAAGTACCGATACTGTATAGAAACATCCCTGTTACCAGTCCGGTTTTATAACTGAATTTCCTCATGATCATTGCAGCAGGCAATGCCAGAAGAAAATAACCCATATAGAAAGCACTCTGGATTAGTCCGGCCTCAAGGCGGGTTATCTCAAATGATTTCATGAACTGTTTTATCAATATATCATTCAGGTTATTGGGTATCCCCCAGAATAAAAATAATGCTGTGACAAGAATAAAAGGTATTCTGTTTTCGGGGGCAATAAGTCTGGCTGATAGCCCTGAACCTGATCTTTTCTCCATAGTGTTTTGAATATTTTAATGAATTCTGTATAGTCCTGCTCCATGCCGTTTTATGTCCTGTGTAAAAACATCTGTAAACCTACCAAGCTTTTGGCCGGTCCACAGATCCCTGACAGTATGGGTCCCTGTAAGGCCAAGCTGATCAAATCTGACCGTGATGAGAGCTGATACATCAGGAACCGGACCTGAAGGATCTTCTGTGAATATCAAAAACTTACCGTTGTTTGGCATTACAGGCTGTGAATCCTGACCCTGCCTCCGGTATCCTCTGATGTGATGTCCCGTTATCAAGACCTGCTTTTGCCTGGAACCTGGTCACACCATCAGGTAAATCATATTCAATAATTGAAGCGGCATTAGCACTTATACCCTCTATTATATTCCTTGCCGTTTACTGTAAGTTTTCCGCCTCTGGCGGTTTGATTTACAGATGGTTCTCCCCTTCCGGCTGAAGCTTTTACCCATTTAAGGTCAGTAAGACTTATACTTTTCCCGGGACTGGTAAGCTTTGGTTCGATCCAGTCGCAGTTATGACTTGAAAATCCAATAATATCTTCAAATGATGTTACAAGAAATAATTTCTTTGCACCTGTAATATCAACATCAATATCAACACTCTGATCTGCATCCTCATGGGTAATCTGTCCGCTATTCCAGATAGCTTTGTTTTCGACTACCGGTATCTGATCGGAAGCATTGAAAAGAGCAAGATATTTATCACCTGTCCCGGGATCATCAGCAGTCCAGGCAATCAGGTCATTTTCCCTGAAAAGCTGCTTCCCGTTCGTACTATGCTGGTTTACATTCAGAACATCTTTGTTGGAGATCAATGAGAGAGTATACTCATCATTGCTTGGAAGGTCACCTCCGAACATCAGAGGGGAGCGAAAAATTGAGAACAGGGTCATCAGAGTATACTGTTCATCTTTCGTGAATCCCGACCAGCGTGGCTCTCCCCGCTCAGCCCGTAATCCTATTTTCCCGAGAGGCAGCATATCTCCATCAGGGTAGCAACCAGTAACGCCAAGACCAACCCATCTGTTAAGAATTGCAAACTGATTCTTAAGCTGCTGCCAGTTATCCCAGAAATCATTAGAAGTACGCCACATATTTACATTCTTCTTGAGGAATTCAATTGATTCCGGCCTGTCCCCTCCCGGAGAGATGCTTAAAACAATTGGCCTTCCGCAACTATCGATTGCTTTTCTCACCATTTCAATTTCTTCTGTCTTCCCCGAAAGATCATCGACTTTAACAAAATCAACATTCCACGATGCATATAACTGAAATATAGAATTGTAGTACTCCTGTGCACCAGGCTTCCCGGCAACAATTGTGTACATATCCCTTAGCCACATGCACTGGCCGTCAGGAGAGTAGATATCCTTAGCTTTAGCGTTGCTGCCAAGAATGGGAGTGTTTTTGTCAACCGCAATTACTGGTATTCCCCGCATTATATGGATCCCGAATTTCAGACCTTTGCCATGAACATAATCGGCAAGTGGTTTAAATCCGGCTCCGTTTGCTGCAGACGGAAAGCGGTTTAGTGCCGGAGTAAACCTTCCGTATTCATCAAGAGTGTAAACAGGGTCTGTTTGATTATATCCTCCTGATTTGTCATTTTCCACAGTCCAGCGAATATCAACAACTATATATTCCCACCCGGATTTCTTCAGATATTTTGCCATATAATCGGCATTTGCCATTACTTCAGCCTCCACAACTGTTGGGCCATAACAATCCCAGCTGTTCCATCCCATCGGTGGAGTCGGCGCCCATGTGTGAAACAGCAATTCTCCATCAGTACCGGTATCCGGTTTATTCTTTGACTGGCAGGAGATTAAAACCTGTATAGCTAAAAATGCAAAAAGTATTTTCCCAATAGTTCCATTTATTGTATTCCCCGTCTTAACGGGTGTCCCTAAGCTGCATCTGTCAGACTTGAAGGCAAGATTTGTTCCCATGTATTGAAATTGGTTTTTTTTGACGTGATTAAGATAACTAAATTAAATAAAATATCACTATTCTATACAGAAGACCGGAGACAGGAGTGATATTGAATCCTTTTTATTGCCTGTTTGCACTATCAGAGATACTTGAATATCTCTTCAATAATTTCAAGGCCAACACTCTTTCCTGTCCCTTTATAAACCGCGTTATCTGATCTGTCAGATAGTTTAAGGTGAACTTCAGAATCTATACTCTCCTTAATTCTTCTTGACATTTCCCCCGAGACAGGTGCTCTGAGATCGCGGAATGAGTTTTTGGTTACCCTGATCACAAGTTTATTATTCCTGTTCCTGAGAGTTATATCAAGTGCATCTTTGTCATTGTGGATTTCCGAAAAGGTCGATTTATCATAAGTGGAGAACAGATAAAACTTATTATTGAGATATAAAAAAGAAATTAATCCGATAAAAAACCTTCCCATCCATGGGATCTTGGCTATTGAAAGCATAAAAGAAGTGCTATGCTCATCAAAATTATTGCTTTGTACCCATATCCAGGCTTCCGGAAATGAGACCCCCCAGTCCTTCTCAATATATCCCTTGCCTCCTTCGAAATCAGTCACTTTATTGTTAATCGAGATTTCACCCGTAAGATCGTGATTTACAGATACTACTCCATGATTACATTCCATAAATGGCACAAATGAATACCACCCCATGATCCCGGGTGATAATATCCTTTTTGGATAACCTGTAGTATTAAGAAAGTCAACTTTCCCCTTAATGCTTGTATTTTCCGACCTGATGTCAAGCATTATTCCGCTTCCGGTAAATACTGATAATCCAATTTTTACATAGAATTCCTTTTCCCCCCAGGTGAATTGATCAAGCGGGTATTTTATATACTCCGTTGTTCCTTTCGATCCATTCATTATCTGGATAAATGCATGAGCATCATTTTCAACAAGTGAGACTCCCGGAATAACTGAAATAACACCTGACAGATCTTTTGTTACCTGTTTAAAATACCAGCCTTCAAAATAATTCTTCTTTCGTAAATTTCCCTGAAAAAGCTCCGGTCTGAAAAGAAGCATATACGTTTAAATTATAACCGCATGAAAATTAATGATAAATTTTTCTGAAATTCACAAAAAGTCAAATTAATGAAAGTCCTTCTCACAGGCGCTACCGGTTATATTGGACAGAGATTGCTCCCTGTTCTGCTTGGCAGCGGTCATGAAGTGATCTGCTGTGTAAGAGATAAAGCCAGGTTTAACAGCGGGAAATACAGATCCATATCAATATCGGTTATAGAAACAGATTTTTTAAAACCCCAGACATTGCAAAATATCCCTGCTGATATTGATGCGGCATATTATCTTATTCACTCGATGTCGTCATCAAAAGGCGATTTTGAGAAAATGGAAGAGATATCCGCCATCAATTTCAGAGACCGGATCCAGGAAACCAAAGCCCGGAAGGTCATCTATCTTAGCGGAATAGTAAACGAAGAAAAACTTTCAAAGCACCTTTCCAGTCGAAGGAATGTTGAAAAAATTCTCGGATCGGGATCATATTCACTGACAACACTCAGGGCCGGAATTATTATTGGTTCAGGAAGCGCTTCATTTGAGATCATCCGCGACCTGGTTGAGAAGCTGCCGCTGATGGTCGCTCCGCGATGGCTTAATACACGTTCACAACCTATAGCAATAAGAAATGTTATTGAATTTCTCTTCGGTGTATTAATAAATGGACAAAATCTTAACAACAGTTATGATATTGGTGGGCCGGATATCCTGACATATAAACAAATGCTCCTGGGTTTTGCAAAAGTCAGGGGACTCAAACGCCGTATCTGGACAGTCCCGGTAATGACACCTAAATTATCATCATACTGGCTCTATTTTATTACTTCGACTTCATACCATCTTGCTCAAAACCTTGTAGACAGTATGAAAGTGGAAGTAATATGCAGGGAAAACAATCTGAAAGAGCTCCTGTCAGTTAATCCGGTTAACTATGAAGATGCTATAAGGGAGGCGTTCGAAAAGATTGAGATTAACCAGGTTCCCTCAAGCTGGAAAGATGCACTTACATCAGATACTTTGAATGACGGGGTTGCCAGATATGCTGAAGTACCTGTTCACGGATGCTATTCTGATTGCAGGAAATTACCCATAACCGACACTGAAAAGGCACTTAATAAGATCTGGTCAATAGGAGGAACAACAGGCTGGTATTATGGCGACTGGCTCTGGGGAATACGCGGATTTATTGATAAGCTTTTCGGCGGTGTTGGATTAAGGAGAGGAAGAAAAAATCAGAACGATCTTTTTACCGGTGAGGCACTCGATTTCTGGAGGGTGCTGATAGCCGATAAACAAGAAAAAAGGCTTCTCCTGTTCGCTGAAATGAAACTCCCCGGTGAAGCATGGCTGGAATTCAGGATAGATAATGATAATATCCTTCATCAGACTGCAACTTTCCGGCCATTGGGTTTATGGGGAAGGCTTTACTGGTATAGTGTCCTCCCTTTTCATGCATTCATCTTCAGGGGATTGATCAGAAATATCGGAAAATCCGATATAACGAAAAACCGGGGAACCTAATAATCTCCAACCCGACTCAGAATATTTTTGTTTTCAGATTTTCCTCCCGATATAGAACACATAACCATAATACTCCTTATATTTTGAGTATAACTGAGCTTCATGCCGTTCATTTGCTATAAATTCAACAGCAGTCTGATTACCTTGATGCTTCTTCAAAAAAAATTCCTGGACTTTAACCTGCGGAATATAGAAATTTTCAGTCCAGCAATCTTCCGTGAGTATGAAATGAGCAACCGGAATATATCCGGCTTTTTGCATCAGGTCTGTTTTATGAGGAATAGTGTCTATCTCAGGATATGCATCCATCCAGAATTTATTGATCTCCTCTGGCCTTTCCATTGTGAACCAGGATGCTTCCGAAACAACAACATAACCTCCCGGTTTCAGGAATTCCTTCCAATAATTAAGGCCTCGCTCAAAACCAATATTATAGATCGCCCCTTCCGACCAGATAAGGTCTAATTCACCGCTCTTAAAAGGAAGGTTATCCATCGAACCGATTATGCCCTTTACTCTGTCCTGAATATTATGTTTTACGGCATTCGCATTAAACAAATCGACGAAGACAGGAAACAGGTCGATACCTGTGATATCTCCCGGTGTATTCTGTGCCAGCACCATTGTCTGACCGCCTGTTCCACATCCTATATCTGCTATACGTGATGTTCCGGTGAGATTTTCGATAAAGCCCAATGCCTTAACCGTTACTTCGGGACTACCAGGTCCCTGCCGTTCCAGACTTGAGAAATAATCGCAGATCAGACTGAAGTCAAATTCGTGAATTGATCTATTTTCGTTACTCATGGTGTTAAATTTACATTGTTAAAATCATAGCTTCAGAATACTTTCCAAACTATGCCTTGTTTAAGAAATTTATTGATTTATAGAAATGAAAGTAACTCCGGCATTAATTTGCCTGAGCTTAACTAAAGAACAACCCCGGCAGAACGCCAGAGGTCATTTATTTCGCCCGATCCGCTTTATATTTAAACATCCAAAGTTTTAAGACAGTGCAAATGTAAGTCATTTTTTCGACAGAAAGACCTTAATGGTACTGGATTACTTCTAAACATTCACCACCACCAATCACGTTACCTATTCTCTATCTGATCCAAAAAAATTATATTTGCACGTTAAATTTAAAGATGATCTGATTTAATGAAGTTCGTCCCATGAAGGGAATTTTTAATATGCATAACTTTTAAAATGAATAATCTGGTATGAAAACAAAAACATTAGTCCTGGGTGGGTTATTATTATTGTCAACAGTATCTTTCTCACAAACAGAAAAAGGGAATTATTTACTTTCCGGCAGAACAAGTATAGAATTTGTACGTAATTCTTCACAACTGTCAAATAATGGGACCCAGATTCCGGAAGGAGAGGTTGATATGAACACTTTTAAGTTACTCTCTGATTTTGGTTATTTTGTTGCAGATAACTTTGCCCTTTGTCTTTCAGGTGTGTATTCCCATACAAGGGAAAATATCTACAAATCGAATGAATTGGTACTTATGCCTACCTTAATATATTTTATTCCTCTTAATTCTGCCTTCAGACCATATGCCCAGATAGGTGCCGGATATGCAAATGCTTCAGAGAAAACTGACATTCAAAAGGAGTTTTTTTCAGGTTTCGCTTATGGCGGTGGTATCGGCGTTGCATATTTTATCACAAAGAATATTGCAGTTGATTTTGGGATACAATTGGTTGCCACAAAATTAACATACTCCGAAGATGACAATGTAAAGATAAATGGTGCTAATCTGGGATCTGCGCTCGGTCTCTCTCTGTTCTTTTAAAATACCAGGATGAATGGAATGAAATTTGTAAAGTCTCGACACACGTCCCATCTGGGATTTTCTTGGCGATGTTACGGGACTGGGCTGGGGTGCTGCCCTCGGAATTCGCTATACATGGTAATCCGGAAAAATAATCCGGGAAGCAACAGCTTAAAGCATAAGTCCTTATATCTCAAACCATCGTAAATGAAAATAACTTTAAATAATACACTTCTTGAACTACCCAACGGAGCCAGAGTTAAAGATGCCGTTCTGAAATATTATTCGCAACTGGGCAAAAAATGTCCCAGACACCTGCCTCAGGTTGAAGATCGCTATGGGAACAAAGTTGCCATAGACGGAGAACTGACCGATTGTAATGTTCTTTTTATAAGGACAAGGAACAGAAAGAGAAATGTTCTCCCGAAAATGATCTCTCTGTTACTTGCATTTGGATTTCTTTCCGGCTGCAGTACAGGAAAAAAATTAATTACACTCAGACCTCAGGAAAAGGAAGCCTTCATTTTTTCGGTAAACGACATGCATGCGACAATCGATAATTTTCCAAAGCTTGCTTACATAGTGGATAGTTTACAAACCATTTATCCCGACATGCTTCTTGTAAGTGCCGGAGATAATCAGACAGGAAATCCGGTAAATGATCAGTATCCCGAAAAGGGATTACCAATGATCGAACTGATGAATGCCACCGGTTTCGATCTTAGCGCAACAGGAAATCATGAATTCGATTCACATCCCGAAGGATTCAGAAATCTGATTAACAAAGCAGATTTTAGTTTTATATGCGCAAACATGTCAACTGACCCATCACTTAATATGATAGTAAATCCATATAAAATAATCACTTTACCCAACGGACTAAGATTGGCCTTTCTTGGACTTTTGCAGATAAATCAGAACGGTATTCCCGATACACATCCCGACAATTCAAAAGGATTTACTTACCGGTTACCTTTTGAAACAGCACGTGAATATTTATATCTGAAAGATCAAAGTGATATATTCATCGCACTTACTCACATTGGTTTTGAAAACGACGTATTGCTTGCTGAAACACTGCCCGTAGGTATCGATCTGATCATTGGAGGACATTCACACACCAGGGTTGAAAAAGAACAGATCCATAATGGTATCCTGATTACCCAGGCGGAAAATAAACTTAAATACGGGACTCTCATCAAGTTAACTTTAAAAGATGAGGGGACGTTACAAAGTAGCATGGAACTGATCGACATAAGAAACTCGAAAAACGAAAAACATTCCATTCGTGAGATGGTTGATAGATACAACGATAATCCTGTACTGAAAGAGGTGATTTCGACAGCAACTGACGATTTTTCATCCTATCAGGAACTGGGGTATCTGATGGCAGATGCACAGCGTGAGGCTGCAGGAGCCGACATTGCACTTGTAAATCCGGGTGGGGTGCGTATCGATCATCTGTCAAAAGGCCCGATCACTATAATGAACGTTTACCAGCTCGATCCTTTTGGTAATGAATTGATCGTAACAAAACTGACCGGTAATGAAATAAAGTCTTTAATGATAGCAGCTTTCCCTTTGGATGACAAGGCTCCCGTATATCCATCAGGAATAAAAACGAAATTGAAACTGGATGCAGAAGGCAATCCTGAAGATGTAACTCTTCTGACCGAAAGCGGGACCCCTATCGATATGGACCGGATATACACGGTTGCCATGAACAGCTATATGACGTCGGTTTACAAATACGAGCATAGAGATCCGGGTCAGTCACTCTTTATTGCAACAGCTGATGCAACTATCGCTTACCTGAAAAAAGTGGGAAATATAAGAAGTTACCGTGGTGAGAAAAGGATCCAGATCGACAGGTGATTGAGCATAAAATAAAATAATTAACAAGAGTGCGTAAAATATTTTAACACGTGTTTGCCGTCATTCTGATGGATTTTCAGCTTTTTTTCTGAGAAAAGTAAGATGGTTAATTACAAACTTGATGTCGCTCCATGAGACCCTGTCTCCCAGAGCAGCTTTAACCTGACCCATTTTTAAATCTCCGGTACCTTCAAACTGACCGGCGATCAGGTCAGTAATTTCCTGTGAAACAAATTTACCTATCGGAATTTCACCTGTTCCAACATAATACGCCAGATGTCCTTCTATAGTATTAATGCTCAGCTTTCTTTCCTCTGCTATTTGCGCAATTGTCTTACCTTCCATGTAAAGATCATAACTTATTTTCTTCGTTTCTTCCTTTACCTTTTTTGCAATAGTTTTCTCAGTGAGGATTACATCAGGCGGTTCAATATTTTCTTTCGTACAATATGAAATAATTATGTCTAAAAGCTCTTCACCATATTTTTCTGATTTCTTTGTCCCCATACCCTTTACCATTTTAAGAGTTGGCGGTGACTGAGGTACAAAATTAGCCAGTGTGACCATTGTTTTCTGGGGTAGTATCATATAATGGGGAAGGGCCGTTTCCTTTGCTTTATTATTACGCCATTCCTTAAGCTGTCTTAACAACACAGGGTGTTTAATAATTCCGGAAGTATCTTCCACTGACTTAACGGTATGAGACCTTACGGAAGGAATATCAATAGCCGATTTTGCTCTGGCATCAAGATATTTGCCGATCTCAAAACCCTGTCTGACAGCATTAAGGCAGGCCAGCTTTGTGACTCCCTCCTTTCTTGTTCGCTCCAAAGCATCAGCTACCGATTTTCGCACTGTTTTATTATCTGTTTCCACAGTAAAACCATCCAGTATTTCTTTCATGTCAGCTTCAAGTTTATCCGAGAAGTAAACGGCTGCTTTTTTTACCCTTTCCTGCAAGGGAATATTTGATTCAGCACCAGGCTCCCCGTTTAACAGAATCTTCAGTTGAAGCTGAAATTTTTCGGAGACTTCAATAAGGTCTGTCCTGACAACAGATAATATGTTTTCCAGCTTTTCACGTGGATTTCCTAATATTTTATCATTGTGTTCATTAACAACCTTAAGACAATAATTGAGCTTATTTGTAAGGTAAGAAAAATCGAAAAGCTCTGAAAGCAACTGCCGCTGGTAATCTTTTTTCGACTCTTCAAGCTGTTTCCGGTCGGGTTGATTTTGTACCGGACCATTGACAAAGTCTGAAATAACCGGATTATCTATAAAGCTCCGCCTGTTGATCCGGCTGCTCAGTACAAGTCCGTCTAGTGTACGACACCGGCTGAGGGCCACATAAACCTGTCCATGGGCAAAAGCAGCGCATGCATCAATTACAGCCCTGTCGAAAGTAAGTCCCTGACTCTTATGAATTGTTATTGCCCAGGCAAGTTTGAGAGGATATTGTGTAAATGTTCCGATCACTGTCTCCTCAATCTCTTTGGTCTCTTCATTGATAGTATATTTCACATTTTGCCATTCCGCCATCTCAACCCTGATGCTGAAATCGTCGTCGGGACACTTAACAACAATTATGTCGTCTTCAAAAGATTCCACCTTCCCTATTTTACCGTTAAAGAAGAGCTTGTCCCTCGATAAATCATTCTTTACAAACATAACCTGCGCTCCAACTTTCAGTGTCAGTTCACTGGCATTAGGGTAGGAGAGCTCCGGAAATTCATCCTTAATTGTGGCTGTAAATGAATGAGTTCTGCCGGGTAGTTTCTCAAGCTTTGAATCATTTATAGTCTGAGCCTGATAATTATGAGTTGTAAGAGTGATATATCCACCTCCTGAATCAGGGTCAAAATCAGGAATATATCTTTTATTAAGTTCGGTCAGCACCACCTGATCCACATCAGTGTTGCGGATCTTATTAAGCAGGTCAATAAAAACCTTATCATTCTGTCTGTAAATATGCTTCAACTCAATAGTCACATAGTCGGTGCTGCAGAGAGCTTTGCTTCCGAAGAAAAAATAAGAATCATAATATTTACTGATTATTTCCCTGTCTTCATCTTTGACAACCGGGGCAAGTTGCTGAAGATCACCGATCATCAGCAATTGCACCCCGCCAAACGGCAGGTGACGTATCTTGTATCTCCTTAATGCAGAATCAATAGCGTCGAGTGTATCAGCCCTTACCATACTTATCTCATCAATGATAAGCAGGTCGAGACTTTTAATAATGTTGAATTTTTCGCGGCTCATTTTATATCCTGGCGGGTCATTTTGATCAGCCTGGCTGGCACGATTGTTTTCCGGCAGGTAAAACGAAGGAATGTAAGGGTGAAACGGTAATTGAAAGAAAGAATGGATTGTAACACCTCCCGCATTTATTGCAGCTACGCCTGTCGGGGCAACAACTATCATCCTTTTGGGGGATATTCTTTTCAGGTCTTTGAGGAAGGTAGTCTTTCCAGTGCCTGCTTTTCCAGTAAGAAAGATGTGGCGGTTTGTGTTTTGAACAAAATCAAAAGCTAACTGAAGATCCTGGTTTGTGACAGTTTCCATATTAAGTCATAAAACTATAAAACTATCTGTTGCAGCGAGTAACTGAATTCAAAGGTACTAAAGTCTGATCTATTTTCTAATAAATTCTCTTTTCCTGTCCTGCCTTTAAAAAGTATTCAGGATTCCTGTAGACCTATCTACATTCTGTCCCGAGGTGTTCTAAAGTAATCCGATCCCTGCCGGAATAGCTCCTATTGCAGTAACAGCCTGAAGAGAACCCAGGATCTAATAAAGCTTTTTCATTTTCTTGTTTTTTCACAACCGTTTTGAAACGGAGCAAATATAAGACAAAGAGGCGGATGGACACTTGTGTTAATTAAATAACAATAAGATCTGTTCCGCATCTTATTCTTCTGATTCATCATCGAAACCGCTGAATGGGATGTCATCATCGGGATCTTTATCGAATGGGCCAATACCCGGAGGATTAAAAAGTCCCCACCGGTCAATAACATAATCCCACTTATCAAATCCTGCCACCCACTCGATGAACAGCAGCCGGTATTCTTCAATTAAATCCCTGACCATCTGATAATATTCGATGTACTCGAAGCCAAAAGCTTCGAGTGAATGCTGCTGGACCATCAGGTCTCGTGCTGCCTTACGTATTATGGCAGCATTTTCCATCTTGAGGTCATACAATCCTGCTGCCTCAGCACCTGCCACCTTAACAGTCAGTAGTGCCGCATCACATAACATACTGCTTTTTATCTCATTCAGGTATTCATCTTCCTCAGGTATAAGATCGGTAACTTTCCTTACCAAATCAAAAATCTCTTTTCCTTTCCGGTAAACAGGAAGGCTTTCCGGACGTACAATATCATCCTCTTCATTTGAATTCATTCTTCATGATCATTTCAGATATACAAAGTTATTAGTCTCATCCTGGTAATTAAATTTAAAGGTCGAATTTTTCTTATTCTAAAATATTTTGTACTACTTTATGTACTACTAATGAAAATGGCCTGAAATGCATTGAATTTATTTATTTCAGAAGTGTTGGTGTGAGAGCGAGAGTGAGAAGACAGAATGAGAGTGCTCGCCCCCGCTCTCACTCTCACTCTGTTTTAAGTCGGGGTGAGAAGACGATAGTTAAATCAACCTTATGCGCTGATAATCAATAATATATAATATGTAATTTATAGTTAATTTTATATTTTCTTATTTTAGCGTTTATTTATATTGATATTCAAGTATATACAAACAATAAAAAGTACAAAAAAGTACAAATATTACTCTCCAAGGTACAAAAAAGGTACAAAATTTTCTTACGTTTGTAAGACAATAGTAATATGAAATTTAAAGGCATAATACATCTAAAATAGTTTGAGTGCTTTTCTTCACAGCATTCAACAACACTCTCATCTACCCAAAAATATTTAGCTAATATGCAGAATTCCAATGATGAAACAAGAGACATTCAAAAACACATACCCAAAGAGGCACGAGAGATTTCGGCTTTCTTTTCTCTTGTTATTGATGAAACTATCAAAACATTACCTACAACATTAACCTCAACAGGTATCAGATGCTTCAGGAAAAGATGTACTGGTATAATATCGAGTGAGATTGATTTGGATAATAATCAAATTCACTGGAAGTGTTCGAAATGCAGGAATAACGGGACAATTACTGGTTGGTAGAGGACAAAGTGTGTCAACAAATTTAGAGTCATATGCTCACACTTTCTATTGGTATCTCGGTTAGGACTTTCAGTAATTAAATTATTATATTTTGAGGGTTGTCATCCGTCCATCCAGTAAATCAAGGTATTTGCCTTTCATCTCTTTTGATAAAAAGCTAATTTTAATTAAAGTCTTCCACTTTGGGATTGCTATGGATATGGTCTCCAGAACTTTTTCAATGCTCTTTTCAGTAATTTCGCATCTTTCTATCCCAAAGTAATTAACTAAAACATTACGAGTTAAATGCTTCTTCTTACCTTTCAAAGGCAAAGCAATTTCTTCATCTTGTTCTTTTAAAATAATTGTGGAATTAACCAAATCGTAACAAGGTGATAACCTTACCTGATTATCATCGGTAATAATGGAAAAGTTTTTAAGATGCGAATCTTCATTGCCGATTAAATAGTTAAATATGACCAGTTTAAACAATTTTACTTTTTCAATAGCAGGGAATGTGCAATAATCATCGATCAACTTAACGATCTTTTCCATGCTATAATCATATTTCGTATCTCTGCTTAAACCAGCCAATTGAGCAAAATCTTCAACAGGAACTTTATCATTCTGTCCCTTCCTGTCAAACCGTTTGATGAAATAAGTTAGCGTGTTATCCTTTGACCATAATAAACCATGTAAAGGTATTTCCAGATCGATCTCATTTGCCAACCTCATTGTGAGGTCTTCATTCTCAGGTAACTGAGTATAAAATTGATGTTGAGGCTTTAGTATATATCTGCCGCTTTTATCTACAATAATGAATTTTTCATCTTTAATGCTTAATAAAGCACTTAATTTAGGCTGGACTCCTTGAACCGACATTTTGGATGCACGGTTGAAAGCTTCTTTACGTTGTTCTTCAGCAGTGTATTCAAGGTCTTTTAGTGTCTTCAGTCCAGTACCTAAGAGTTTAAGACCTGCTTCACTGTAACGATTTTCACCACAGGGTGTATATGTTATTGGGCATAGGTTCATACTATAATTTCTTTTACTGTAACAGCTCCAACCATGTCCTCGCCAACTGCAATTAATTGTGAGAAATAATCCTTTTTGTCTATTTTTTTGATTTTTAGTAACCCTTCAAGTTGGATACCCTCAGGTAATAATCCATCGAAAAATGGCGGGAATTTTTCAAACTTATATGCCTGAATATTTTTGGGCATTGTTCTTGAAACTTCAAGACCTTCATAGCCATCATCGTATTCAAATATATACTCTTTCGCTTGTCGTACTTCGGTCAAAGTTCCAGCTTCAACTCCTTTAACATATATCTTAGCCTTTCTCATTTTTCACACTTCGTAAATTGTCCATCAGTGGACTTGTTAATTCTATTTTGATGTTCAATACACTGAGTACCTTTCGTAGGGTATCTAATTGAATAGTTTCCTTCCCCTTCTCAATATCATAAATTACAGTTTTACCAACTCCTGACATTTCTGCTAATTTGTCACGACTTAATTTAGCTGCTTTTCGATGCATCCTAATTATATCTGCTAATTCTTGAGACTGTATCATTTTTACTGTTATAGCGGTAAATATAGTTAATTATATTTAAAACTTCAAGCATTTGGGAAATATTTACTGTTATGGCGGTAAATATTGGTGTAAAGATCCTCTATTATCGTTAAATTTGGATTATTTACTGCTAAAGCGGTAAAATCATTTGGATTATGAATACAACAGCATAGAGTTAAAATTAAAAAAACCCTGCCGTTTCTGACAGGGTTTTTTCTTATAAGGTACAAAAAAGTACAAAATATTTATATCTTATTGACTTTCAGTACCTAAAAGTCGGGGTGAGAAGACTCGAACTTCCGGCCCCTACGTCCCGAACGTAGTACGCTACCAACTGCGCCACACCCCGAGGCTGACAAAAGTACTAAATTCTGTGATATATTTGTGAAATATAATACGCTTCATGATCATTCACCTTCATTTCCATTCCAGAACCACGGGTGTTACAAAAAGCATTGAAAATATCATTCCTGCCTTAAATAGATTTTCTGATGCATTTGTTCTGGGATATGGTATTAAGGCTCCAAAAATAGGTCTTCCTTCCTTCTTCAGATCAGTGTACTCAAATGATAAAGTAATTCTCCATACGCATAGAATAAACGAAATAATTTTTGCTTTACTGATAAGACGTCTGGGAGGAAAATTCACATTAGTATTCACCCGTCATTCGGAAAATAAACCTGCCGGACTAACCTGTTATCTGATGAAAAAAGCTGACAAGCTGGTGAGTTTGAGTCAGGCTATGTCAAAAAATTTGCCTTATCAAAATACAATTATCAGACATGGCATAAACACTGAAATTTTCAATATTCAGGATAAGAAAAAGATAGATCTTATTCCTCAGGAAAACCTCGTCAGTGTTATCGGCCGGATCCGCCCTGCCAAAGGTCAGCTTGTCGTTCTTGAAGCTCTGGCCTCCACTCTCAGAAATAATCCGCATTGGGGTTTGGTCCTGGTAGGAAAGACAGATGATAGAAATTATGCAAAGGAAATATTATCCATAGCTTCAGAAAACGATATTTCCTCTCAAGTCAACATCATGCCGGAAAGTAAGGAAATAATTAATTATTATCGGGCAAGTAATATAGTGGTTATTGCATCTGAATCCGAAGGCTTTTCCTTAGTCTGCCTGGAAGCTATGTCTTGCGGCCTTCTGACAATTGCTACGGAATCAGTCGGAATTCACTCTGAAGTAATTAATCATGGGGAAAACGGATTCCTCTTCCCGAAAAACGATCACAGATCTCTTGGCCTTATCCTCTCTGAAATCATTTCAAAAAAAGTATACCTCGATCCCCTGAAGATCAGACAAACAATCATTGATAACTGGAGTATCGAAAAATCAGTTTCGGAGTTATTGAAATTATACAGAGTTAGTCCTGATAATTAATCCCCTGCACCGTCGTACCCTTATACCGTTTTGCTGTTGCGCCATTGAGCCGTTGTGCCGTTAATACGGATCCACATCAATTACAATCCTTATTGCCGCAGCACCTTTTCTCTGTTCCAGCCTGTTTAATGCTTCTCTTATCATTTCCCTGGCTTTCTGAATTGATTTCTCTTTTTCAATCTTAATTATTATCGCCTTGATATACCACAACTGGATCTGTGAGATGATCGGATATTCCGGTCCAAGAACCCTTTGTCCGAAAATTGTTTTAAGATCGTTGCCCAGTACTCCTGCAAACTCATTTAATTCACCTCTGCTTTTATGTTTCAGACTTATCCGGATCATTCTGCAGAAAGGAGGATAATTAAAGATCTTTCTTTCTCCGACTTGTAATTCGTACATGTTCTTATAATCATGGCGGAGCATCATCCTTATCAGTTTATTGTCCGGATCAGACGTCTGAATTATAACTTTCCCCTGTTTCTGTCTTCTTCCGGCCCTCCCGCTTACCTGTTCCATGAGTTGAAAGCTTCTTTCGTGAGCCCTGAAATCGGGGTAATTAAGGAGGTTATCAGCATTTAATATTCCAACTACTGTAAGATTTTCAAAATCAAGGCCTTTTGAGATCATCTGGGTACCTATTAAAATATCAATGCGACGCTCTTCAAAAGCACTTATTATCTTATTAAATGAATTTCTGTTTCTTGTTGTATCCTGGTCCATCCTGGCCACACGAACGGAAGGAAATACAATTTTAATCTCATCTTCAATTTTCTGAGTACCGAATCCCCGGGTTATCATACCCGTTGAGCCGCAGCTGTCGCATTTTGAGGGCATTGTAACTGAGTAACCGCAATAATGACATAGCAGTTTACAAATGTTTTTATGATATGTCATATTAACTGCACACTGCTTGCACACCGGAATCCAGCCACATTCAGAACACTCAATATAAGGTGAAAATCCCCTTCTGTTCTGAAATAATATTATCTGTTCATTCTTCCCCAGAGCCTCATCAATAGCATTCAGCAGTTCAGGTGTAAAATGAGATACCATCAGCTTTTTTCTGTATGCTTCCCATGTATTTGCTAGAATAATTGATGGCAGTTTAATCGACCCGAATCTCTCCTTCAATTCCACAAGCCCGTATTTACCCGTTACAGCATTATTGTAGCTCTCCACTGAAGGGGTTGCTGAACCCAAAATTGTTTTTGCTTTATGCAGCCCGGCAAGTACGATGGAAGTGTCGCGAGCATGATATCTGGGAGCCGGATCGTGCTGTTTGTACGAACCATCATGCTCTTCATCAACTATTACTAGTCCAAGGTTGTTGAAAGGAAGAAATATTGATGATCTTGCTCCAAGTATAAGCCTGTATCCTGAATTGCAGCTATTATCGGCAACTCTTTTCCATATCTCTGCCCTTTCCTGATCGTTAAACCGGGAATGATAAATTCCTGTTACAGATCCAAAGTGCTTTTGCAGCCTGATAATGATCTGAGCAGTTAGCGCAATCTCGGGTAGCAGATACAGTACCTGCTTCCCCTTCTTAAGCTGCTCTTCAATCATCTGAATATAAATCTCCGTTTTCCCGCTGGAAGTAATACCGTGAAGTAATACAATATCTTTAACTTTAAATGATTCGCAAATATCCTTAAAAGCAGCCAACTGAGCTTCGCTTAGTTTCTTCAACGGTTCATTGTTTTTACTGTAACTTTTTAGCCTTCCTACTTCCAGTGAGACTGATGTAAAAATACCTTTTCTTACCAGCGCTTCAATATGACCGGGTGACGAACCTGATTTCTTAAGTAAGAATGATTTCCTGATAGGTTTAATATCCGATCCGGCTGAATATTCTGTCAGATAAAGATATGTTGTAAGGAGTTCGGACTGTCTGGGAGCCTTCGTTAATTTATCCAGTATCTGGTCCATCTCCTCATCAGAGAATTTAGCAGACAGTTCAATAAAAGTCTCTCTCTTTGGTTTGAATTTTTCTATCAGGGGTGAAGAGGTTTTCCCTTCCGGGAATAATACTCCTGGTACTGCGGCTCTCATAACTTCCCCTTCGCTGCACATATAATAATCTGATATCCAATGCCACAGACTTAGCTGCCGGGTGTTTACAACAGGATCAGGATCTGTTACTTCGATAATTGGTCTGATATTTTTTAAATCCGGATTATCATTATGCACCTTACCGGTGATACCGGAATAAAGCTTCATATTTCCAAGCTGCACCAATACTTTTACACCGGGTCTCACGCTATCCTGTAAATGATCAGGGATCCTGTACGTTAGCCTACCTTTGAGAGCAAGAGGCAAAATAATATCGGCAAAGCTGTAAGGCATTGGTGAAAAGTTAAGTGCAAAGTAAGAAGAAATCGGGAAAGATTAACCCCACTTTCCCTAAAGTCAGTTCGACTTTATGAACGAAGCCATAACAGTTAGCAGATGTTCTTTTCTGATGGGCTTGATCAAACAGGCATCACATCCTGCTTCGAGGATAATATCTTTATCATCTTCAAAAATAAAGGCGGTCTGAGCTATAATAGGAAGATCCTTTCTGATCAACCGGATTAGTTTTGTCGCTTCAATCCCGTTCATCTCAGGCATCTGCATATCGAGAAGAACGATATCAATGTCTGGAGTATTCTTAACTATATCTATAGCTTCTATTCCTGATCTCGCAGTAAGAATTGCCACACCCGTATCAAGCAGTGTTCTGTTCAGATAGATCAGGACATCTTTATTGTCGTCAACGAGAAGACATTTTTTTGAACTCCAGTCAATTGGTTTAACAGACTGGTCTTTGAGGATATCTTTCAGTCTTGTTTTGGTGCTTCCGGCAGGTCTGTAAGGTATTGCAAAGCTGAATTCCGAACCCATTCCTTTTTCTGATTTTACATCAATAGTGCCTCCCATTCTCTCAATTACCTCTTTTGCAAGTGTAAGACCTATACCAAGCCCTTCAAACGGACGGTGGTGCCCATCAATCTCCTGGCGGAATTCCTCAAAGATCCGGGCCAGGTTTTCTTTATTTATACCTATTCCGGTATCCTTAATCCTGAATGTAAGATTTTCGTTTTCCTTATAATAAGAGAACTCTATTGATCCGTCGAGTGTAAATTTAACGGCATTATCCATAAGATGGGTCAGCACTCTTTTCAACCATACTTTATCAGTAAAAACAATGTCAGCATTATCTTCAAACTGGTTTTTTACATTAAGGATAATTGGCTTTTCGTTCCTCCTGATTGTCTGTCTTGATTCTTCAATGACTTCATTAACTATGTCATTTACAGAGGCTTCTTCATAAGTGATCTCAATCTGAGAACTTTCAAGTCGTGACAGATCAATTATATCTCCTATTATCTGAAGAAGCTTTTCACTGTTATGGTTTATCTGTTCAACGTATTCTTCTTTAACTGCTTGTGTAATATCATTTTCAAGAAGCAGATTAGAGAATCCGACGACGCTGTTCAGAGGAGTTCTTATCTCGTGTGAGATATTCGCAAGGAAGCTTGATTTTAGTCTGCTGCTTGTCTCAGCCTCAATATTTGCTTTTATGAGCTCTTCATTTATTTTTTTGAGCTTTGAAATATCTCTGGAAATAGTCAGAGCCCCGAGAACATTTCCTGCATCATCTTTGACCAGAACTGACTTTGTCGAGAGGTTTACATAGTGTCCTTCCTTATGCATCAGTCTGAGTTCACATTCATATATACCATTATCATTCAATCCATTATAGATCTTCTCGCGATAACCGTGCTCCTCAGGATGGTGGATTTTTACAGGATCAATCGAATTATATGATTCCTGATCATACCCTATGATAGAATAGAAGGCTGAATTGGCATATTTCAGTTTATCTTCACTATCGTAAAATGAGATACCATCATCGGCTGACTGAACCAGTATTTTATAGAACTGATCTGATTCTGAGTGTTGTCTTGAAATAAATTCCTTCTGGTCCGCAAGATGCCTGTTGGATTTCTGAAGATCTATGTTAATCTCCTCTATCTTTTTATTTCTTTCTAACAGCTCTCTGTTAACCTTTTTCAGTTTTAACGAAAAGAAAATAATTGTGGAACAGATTACAATCAGGGAAACAAATACAATAAGAAGCAGATTAAAAATTGATTTTGGTAAAACAGTCAGTGAATTCAGGAAGGTGGGATTTTCTGAAACAGCTCCATATGCCGTTAACGATATTGCACATATTATTAATATGGGAAATACGTACAGCAGATATTTGCCGGATGCTTTAATTACACTATTCCACATACCCCTCATAACCCTGTCAGGTATACTGAATTTTTAACCCTATTATTTCATTATCAGCATGCTGCAAATATAATTATTCAAACGGTCATTTCCCCGGATTTGTTAACAAAAAGTATTAAATTGCCAACAGGTAATCGGTATAAAGAATACTGTAGAAATGGAAAAAACCAAAACGTTTTCTGGTGGCAGAAAATACAGTAATGACGAAATAACTGTCTATTGGATGCCTTCAGCATGTATTCATGCATCATATTGTTATAGGGAGCTTATTGAAGTATTTGACCCGGGAAGACGACCGTGGGTTGACATGAAGGGAGCTTCGACAAATAAGATAATCGAAACGGTTAATCTGTGTCCGACTGAAGCTCTGACCTGGAAATGGAACGATAATGAAAAGAACCTGGACATAAGCCCTGACCAGACAAATCATGTAATATTCAGAAGGCCAGAGCTTCTGGAGCTGGATCTTTCTGTCATCTCTAACGCAAAATCAGTGGTGGTTAAAGTTATGGTTGACGGCCCTGTTGTTATAAATGGCAGCTTTGCTCTGGATTATAACGGAAACAGAAAAGAGGTAAAGGAGAGCCTGATTTCAATTTGTCGTTGCGGAGCCAGTGACCATATGCCTTTTTGTGACGGGAAACACAGGAAAACAGGATTTACAGGATAAGATAATTAGAAATGGAAGAAGAGGTGGATAATAAAGGAGAAACAACTGTTGAGGTAATAGATCAGGGCCCCCTTAGTATTAAGGGTGATTTCATTCTGAAGGATCTCAAGAGAAACAATGTAACCAGTCTTAATGAAGTCCGGTTATGCAGATGCGGAAAATCAATCTGTAAACCTTATTGCGACGAGTCGCATAAAGGATAACTCTAACCTGCTTTCAGAACGGAACTTACTTTTTCAGCAGCCTCTCTGAAAGATACAGCTGAAAATACTGACAGACCTGATTCATCAATTATTTTCCTGGCTTCTTCGGCATTCGTTCCCTGAAGCCTGACGATAACAGGAACATTTATTTTTCCGATAGACTTATATGCATCAACAACACCGTTAGCCACTCTGTCGCATCTGACAATACCCCCAAAGATATTAATCAGGATGGCTTTCACCGATGGATCCTTAAGAATGATCCTGAATCCGGCTTCGACTGTCTGAGCACTGGCACTTCCTCCTACATCCAGAAAATTTGCCGGTGAACCTCCTGATAATTTTATTATATCCATCGTTGCCATGGCCAGTCCTGCTCCATTTACCATACACCCGACATTTCCATCCAGCTTGACAAAATTGAGATTAAATTTACCAGCTTCAACCTCAGTGGGATCTTCCTCGCAGATGTCGCGCATTTTAGCAAGTTCAGGATGCCTGTAAAGAGCATTGTCGTCAAGCACAATCTTGCAATCAACTGCCAGAATCTTATTGTCGCTTGTCTTGAGAACAGGATTAATCTCCAGTAATTGAGCATCACAGCTCCTGAACGTCTCCCATATTCCCTGAATGAACATCTGCATGTTTTTAAAAGCAACCCCTGAGAGGCCAAGCTGAAATGCAATATTCCTGCATTGAAACTGCTGCAGTCCGATACCGGGAGTGATCTCTTCAATAAAAATACAGTCAGGTTTTTTTTCTGCAACTTCCTCGATGGACATTCCTCCTTCAGGAGAATACATTATTATGTATTTCTCCTTATTCCTGTCAAGAAGGATGCTGATATAGAATTCCTGAATTTCTGCTTCTCCTTTATAATAGACATCCTGAGCAACCAGCACCCGATTTACTTTTTTGCCTCCGGGTCCGGTCTGTGGAGTAACAAGCTGCATACCTATCATTTTAGAAGCTAACAGACCCGCTTCTTCAATTGATCTGGCCAGTTTAACACCACCACCCTTCCCTCTTCCTCCTGCATGTATCTGTGCCTTTATAACAAAATATTCCGATCCGAACTTATCGTGGAGCTGCTTCGCAACCATAACAGCCTGTTCAGGTGTTTCGGCTACAAAACCCTCTTGAATATCAACATTATATGCACGGAGTAATGATTTTCCCTGAAATTCGTGAATATTCATATTTCATCAGTATATAATTTATTTTTAATGGTCTGATAGCCTGTCCCGCCTAAGCGGGAGAACCATACATGATTGAAAATGAATTATATTCATTTGTGTTTATAATATGATCAATCATGTTGGTTTCAAATTGTAATATTAAAGCAGGAATTATCTGCAAGGATTATCTGTGAGTACAAAATAAAAATAATTAAAGGATTTTTAATTATTTTGTTCTAAAAAAGAATGCGCAAACTTCAAAATAGCGAACTAAACAGAAAGAACATCGGTCAGTTCCGGGAATCAGAAAAATCTCCTTTTGTTATTGTCCTGGATAATATCAGGAGCAACAACAATGTAGGGTCTGTATTCAGGACTGCTGATGCTTTCCTTACCGGATCTGTTTACCTGTGTGGGATTACAGGAAGGCCGCCTCACAGGGAGATCCAGAAGACCGCTCTAGGAGCTACCGATTCAGTATCCTGGAAGTATTTCAAACTAACTTCAGAAGCTATTGCTGAGCTTAAACTGCTTGGTTATAAAATAATCGGAGTGGAACAGGCGGAAGGTTCGATGAGTCTTGGTGAATTTGAAGTCGTTAAAGGGAACAGATATGCTCTGGTTTTCGGTCACGAGGTGAACGGTGTGGATCAGGATGTCCTTAATGAATGTGATTATATTATTGAGATCCCGCAATTTGGTACCAAACACTCCTTTAACGTTGCTGTGAGTGCTGGGATAGTACTGTGGGAACTAAATAAACAAAACAAGTAGGGGTGTTGCATGCAACACCCCTACACATCATTTCTGTCAAATTTCTTTTACTGAACTACTGCTTTGAAAGCATCGTCAGCCCAGAATTTAGCAAATTCAAGGTCGGTTTTTGCATAAGCTTTCATGTCAGCATTAAATCCGACGGCTTCACGCAATCCTGCAAGCATATAGTTCTTATCATCAAGACGAGCACCTATGATGGCTTTAAGGTATGAAGGTTTTCCGCATTTGCACATTTCCTTCATCCCGTCCAGAATAGTTTTTGCCTGATTTACATTGCCTTTGAGCAACTGAGCAAGTGCACTGTTGTAGCATGGTTCAGTTCCAAAGTAATTAACGGCAGCGTCATATTGTCCCTTGGTAATTGCTATTATACCAAGACCCCATTTTGATTGGGTCGTTGCAGTTGTCATGGAATTGAATACTTCTTCAGCTTTTACAAGGTCACCTTTTACCAGGTAGGCGAAGCCGAGGTTATTCTTTACTTCATCAGTGTTATTAATACCTTTTGCGACTTCAAGCGCCGTAATAGCTTCATCCGTTTTCCCTAAAGCCAGAAGGGAATAGCCAATATTATTTGCTGCCCGTATGCATTTCGGATATGCTTCGAGAGCAGCTTTATAGAATGCCAGCTGTTCATTAGCATCTTCAGTAAGCGTACCTGCATAAAGCATCTCTTCAAGACTCAGAACCTTAGGATCTGACTTAGCCTGAGCTAAGATCTGCTCATCAGTACGGCCAATCTTATCAACATCCAGGATTATTTTTGATCTTCTGAGTTTTGGAAGGATGTCAGTTTTAAGTGCTTCATAAGCTGATGACATATTCTTAATTTCCTTCTCGCGGACATCAGGATCGGTATACATTGAAAGTACACGAAGTATGAGGTCTTTATCCTGAAGTGAAGAACCTTCAACTGCAGTTTTAAAGCCTTCCCAGTCTTCTGCTGTGGTCATCGTATCGAAGAAATCTGCAGCTTTTGCAGCTTCAATTTTTTCGAACTCTTTCTTAATTAATTTATCAGCTGCTGTGCCCCTGTTACCAGAGAGTTTTTCGTTCAACGTCATTGGTCCGTCCGGTGAAGCATAAGAGCTTATCTTGGTTGTTTTAAACACGCGGTTGGGATCAGTTCCGACAGCTTTGATATAATCTTTAAGAGCAACGACATCTTCAGCTTTCAGCTCAGCCGGGCGGATATCGTATCTGTTAATCACGTAGTTTATGTCAGCCATCTGGGTCTCAGGGGTTATCCTGACAAAATTATCTTTCATCATTATAGCCTTTGCTTCCGGATGTATCAGAGTAGAAGTTGCAATTACTCCATCAGCTAATTTAATAGGGTCGAAATCAAGGCTCTTTGATCCTCTGACAGCATGAACTTTCAGCATAAGTTCTGATACCTTCATTGCATCCTTATATGGTATAACACCTGTATAGGTAAAATTACCTCCAGTATAGGTAATAACCGGATTATTAGACGTAACACTCTCTCCCTGCAGAACCTGAACCTTTTCAAAAGCGGTTTCACCACCCGTATAAGTAAGCACCGGTGTAGCCGTCAGTGTAGTTTTTTTGTCAAAGTACTTTTCAGGAAATACACCTTTTATTGTAACGTTTACAAGGCCTGCATGGGTTTCCAAAACTTTAGGGGTAACCTCATACTGTATTAAGCCTGAGTTTTTCTTCATCTTATTCAGACCACTACAACTGGACAAAACCACTGCGGCCAGAAAAAGGATAAAATAGCTACTGAATTTTTTCATAGTTTAAAAGTTATTTGTTTATGATCTGTTAATTGCGTATATATTTAACAATATATTAATTATTTGCAAATTTACACAAAATAGTCAGATTTAAAGCAAATAAAATAATATAACTGTGATTAATGATACATAACATTTTTATAATCTATTGTCAGATAAGTTATTAACTATCGATTATATTAATGTCTTTCATTATTTTCCCTGTTACTGTCTATAATAACGATCCGGACAATTACTGTATAAAGATGATCTTTCCGAAAATAATAAGTGTTACACAATTATAAGAATAAGTTACACCATTCACACATTTGATTCCTGCCATAATAAGGTAATTTCAGGAATTCAGGAATTCATTCCGGCACATTAACAGGATAGTTACAGAATCATCATATTAATGCCTTTTGGGTAATCATCAAAGAGTATGGCATTCACAATTTTTCTGTAATGATCCTGGTTTGCGACAAAGTCGATTTTGTTAATATCAAAAACCAGATATTTATTTTCCGGATTCTGCTTAAAAAATTTAAAATAGCTGTCCTGTATTTTTTGAAGATAATCTGCTGTTATCGATTTTTCATAATTTCGTCCGCGTTTTTCAATATTGATGAGCAGTTTTTCAGGATTAAGATGAAGATAAATATATATATCCGGTTTAGGAAGCGAACCATAAATTATATAAAAGATCTGCCTGTAAAGATTATATTCATCGCCGTTAAGTGTTGATGAAGCAAACACGAGAGATTTCATAAAGTAATAATCTGAAACCGTGAATGACTTAAAAAGATCCTGCATTTCGAGTTCCTCCTTCAGCTGTCTGTAGCGGCTTGCAAGAAAGGACAACTCCAGGGGGAAAGAGTATTTTTCAGGCTCTTTATAAAACTTTGGCAGAAAAGGATTGTCTGCATACTGTTCGAGAATAAGCCGTGCATTGAACTGCTCTGCAATCATAGTGGCAAGAGTGGTCTTCCCTGCACCTATGTTGCCTTCAATAACAACATAATTATACTTGATCTTCATCCCTTTTCCCTGCCGGTTTCAATCAATCAAATTTAAAAATTGAAAAGGGAATTACAATAAGGGAGATTAAAAATTAGGATATTTTAGAAAGTCTATTTATTCTGGCTGTCAGGTTTATTCTGATCATGCCCCTGCTCCTCTCTTGGAGGGCGCGGCAAGAGGACTTTCCTTGAGAGTTTCAGCTTTCCGGTTTTAGGATCCACATCAATCAGCTTAACTTCAATCTCATCACCCTCTTTCAGAACTTCATCCACTGTCTTGATTTTTTTCCAGTCGATCTCAGAGATATGAAGCAGTCCATCCTTATTCGGAAGTATCTCAACAAAAGCTCCAAACTGTACGATTGTTTTTACTTTTCCTTTATATACCTGCCCCACTTCCGGTACTGCAACAATTTTCTTAATCCAGTCAACAGCGGCAGTAATAACCTCTTTGTTTTCTCCAAAAACGTTAACATCACCACGACCATTAACTTCTTCAACTATGATTGTGGCACCTGTAACGCGTTGTATTTCCTGGATCACTTTACCACCCGGGCCAATCAACGCTCCGATCATATCCTTCGGTATAGAGAGCATTTCTATTCTTGGAGCATGCGGTTTCAATTCCGGTCGCGGTTCCGAAATAGTCTGGTTCATTATATTCAGAATATGCAACCTCCCTGCTTTTGCCTGTTCAAGGGCTTTCGTCAGTATCTCGAACGATAATCCTTCAACCTTAATATCCATCTGAGCAGCAGTTATACCATCGATGGTACCTGTAACTTTAAAATCCATATCGCCAAGGTGATCTTCATCACCCAGTATATCCGAAAGAATTGCATATTTCTTTGCATCCTTGTCTGTTATGAGCCCCATAGCAATACCAGAGACTGGCTTACGGAGCTGTATCCCTGCGTCCATAAGCGCCAGAGTCCCGGCACATACAGTAGCCATTGATGAAGAACCATTTGATTCCAGTATATCAGAAACAACTCTGATTGCATAAGGATTTTCTTCATCAGGAGGCATCATGTTTTTTAGTGCCCTGTGAGCAAGGTTTCCGTGTCCTATTTCTCTCCTGCTTATTCCCCGTGCCGGTTTTGCTTCTCCTGTTGCAAAGGGAGGAAAATTATAATGAAGTGTAAATTTCTCAGTACCCTGGTTCAGCACATCATCAATTATCTTTTCGTCAAGTTTTGTGCCCAGAGTTACTGTTGTAAGTGACTGGGTCTCTCCTCTTGTAAATAATGATGATCCGTGAGTAGCGGGAAGAGGATCAATTTCGCAAACTATTGGCCGTATCTCATCCGGTTTCCTTCCATCAAGACGGATTTGCTCATCAAGAACAAGTCTCCTGGCCGCTTCCTTAAGAACGTCATGATAGTATCTCCTGATCAGTGATTCATTAATATCGTCTTCCTCTGTATATTGCGAAAGAAATTCAGTAATGACTGCCTCAAAAGCTTCTGCTCTTTTAAGTTTCTGTGTAGCGGAATTCTTTGCAGCCTTGTAACATTTGTCGTAAGTCTCATCCCATACTTTCTTTCTAAGGTCTTCATCATTTAACTCATGGCAATATTCCCGTTTCGGTGCTGCACCGATCTCCTCTGCAAATTCAATTTGAGCTTTACAGTGAATTTTGATCGCGTCATGAGCAACCTTCAGAGCTTCCAGCATGTCTGCTTCAGACACCTCTTTCATCTCACCTTCAACCATAAGGATGTTTTCAAATGTTGCCCCGACTATGAGGTCAATGTCAGCATCCTTAAGCTGACTAGCTGATGGATTAACGATATACTGAGAGTTTATTCTGGCAACTCTTACTTCAGACATTGGTCCTTTGAATGGAATATCTGAAATAGTCAATGCGGCAGAAGCTGCAAGACCTGCGAGAGCATCCGGTATTGTATCGGTGTCAGCAGAAATAAGATTGACCGTAACGAACGTCTCAGCGTGAAAATCATCGGGAAACAAAGGACGCAATGCCCTGTCAACCAGCCTTGAAATAAGAATTTCATAATCGGAAGGTCTGGCTTCTCTTTTAAGAAACCCCCCGGGTATCCGTCCTGATGATGCATATTTTTCTTTGTATTCCACAGACAAAGGCATAAAGTCTGTTTCTTCTTTAGCATCCTTTGCTGACACTACAGTCGCCAGAAGCATTGTTTTTCCCATTTTTAAAAGCACAGCCCCGCCAGCCTGTCTGGCGAGTTTTCCGGTTTGCAGAATTATTTGTCTCCCGTCTCCGAGATCAATAATTTTCTCTTTTACTTTAAACATTATCTATATATAATTTGTGATTGTCGAAATTACATGATATAAAAATAGTATGAAAAAAGGCAATTCATAATTGCCTTTTCCTCTATTTACGTAATTTCAACGCTTTTATGATTTCGCGATACCGCGTTATATCCTTAATTCTCAGGTAATCAAGAAGTCTTCTTCGTTTCCCGACAAGCTTTATAAGCGCCTGCTGTGTACTGAAATCCTTCTTATTCTTTTTAAGATGTTCAGTTAGATGACTGATCCTGTACGAAAAAAGCGCTATCTGTCCTTCAGTTGTACCTGTATCACCCTCTGACGTTCCAAATGTCTTGAATAATTCCTGTTTTTTTTCTGATGTTAAATACATGTCTTTGACCAAAATATTATTTATCCATAAATAGACCGAATCCCCAATTTTGGAACGCAAAAATAAGGCTTTTTTATGTAAATAATCAAACAATTGGAAAATATTTTTAAATTATTCTATTCTTACCTCAATCCGGAAACGATTCTGATCACCCGATTATTGCTCAAGTCTACTTTAAAGACGTAGAAAATATGCCTAACGTTGCGTTCAAATAAATAAATATTTAACTACTTATCAAATGTTTCTGACAACTTTTCAGAACAGGTGGAAATATTGTTATGGCTCAAGCATTAACTGATCTTCATTCATTAGCAGATTCCCCGAGCTGATCAATCTGAAACCGATACGGCAATCCATACATCTTCTTTTTCTGCAGTAATTGTTCCTTAGCTGTAGAAGCCCTTGCGAGTAGAAAGCTGATTCAGCTTGAATTCCTGCTGAGCACCATTCATCAATTATTGAATTCGCCTCCGGTTTAATCTCTTCAAGGAAAGAGACTGCTTTTTCACTGATATCACTTGAGTCATGGAAGCGGCCATAGTAGAATAAAACAGGTATCACTGTATTTATCAGAAGAATATCTGTAGCCTGCGATCCCGTTTTTTTAGGCGATCTCCCGCTCTCTTTTCCAAAGATAAAATGATCATTCCAGTATTCTGAAGCAGTGACCTCAAACACATTTCTAAGGTTAACAATATCATCAGCTTCAAGTGCTCTTGAGAATAATCCGCCGGTTACCGTAAGCATGGCTGCAAGCTGCGAGATTCTCAGAGTCGGGAAGTTTGCAGGTCTCAATCTGGCAAATTTCCATAACCATCCATGGATCGGCCGGATTGCATATTTAGCTGACAGTATCTTAAATTCACGTATAAGACTTTTATAATAATCATCTTTTATAGCCTCTCTGAAAAGAGCCTCATCAAGCATACCTGCAGTTCCGAAGAGTAATGCCTCAACCTGGAACAGATTATCGGAATGTTTTCGTATTATCCTGAACGGTAATGCATTAGCCATCATCTCGAATGGTTCTGTGTTCACCCTGAATCCGAAGTAACGCGATAGCAGGCGGTAAAATGTCTCTTCCCAGTCATTTTCGGTTTCCGAGAAGATCTTCATTATCTGGTCTGCCTTATCATTCAGTCTTTCAATGACAAGCGCTCCCAGCCAGTGCCGGATATAGAATCGCTCGAGTTTCTTTATAACTGATTGACAAGCTATTATGTAAGGATTATTTACAAGTTCAAGGTATTTATCATATAGAGAGGCATCAAAGACCAGTTCAGATGTATTCAGCAATTCACCTCTGGAGTTGTATACCTTTTTGTCGTTGAATGCGACTGCATGAAGGATAACATTATTGTAAGCAGGATCAGAGTTATGCCCGTGAGTATCAAAATGAGAAGCCAGGGTATGTATCTCAATATTCCCTGCCCATTCAGTCCCCGCAATATTAAGGCGGGCATTGAAGAAATCCGGACCGGAATCAGTATTGTATACTCCAGGACTGATAATTTTGATCCTGTTTCCTTCATTGTCAAACAATTTATCAGGATCATAGAGACTATATTTCCATATGTAATGAAGGAATTCCTCTTTCATAGCAGCACGAATAACAAAAACAGCGAAACTATAAAGTTACGAAAATTATCCTTTAAAATAGCAGGAATTATTTATAAAGATCGGTTGATAAACCGCTAAGAATCAGATCAGGTTCCTTTCAGCCAGGAGCTGCTCCATCTCCTTTTGGATCTCCCTGGCTTTTTCGCCGGCAACTTTGTCGAAATTCTCGGAATTATCTGCAAAAATTATACCTCTCGAAGAGTTTACCAGAAGTCCGCATTTGCCTGTCATTCCATATTTTGCGACCTCGGCAAGACTTCCTCCCTGGGCGCCCACTCCCGGAACAAGAAGGAAATGTTCAGGAACAATCTTACGGATATCTTTAATCATTTCAGCACGGGTAGCACCGACAACATACATCAGATTGTCTATATTGCCCCACTTCCTGGAGACGGAAAGGACTCTCTCAAATAATTTTATGCCGTCCTCATTATGGTACTGAAAATCATCAGCCCCTTTATTAGAGGTGAGTGCAAGCAGTACCACCCATTTATTATTATAGCCAAGAAAAGGAGTCACGGAATCTTCACCCATATAAGGGGCAACGGTTATCGCATCGAATGACATATTTTCAAGAAATGTCCTGGCATACATCTTTGAGGTGTTACCTATATCACCCCGTTTTGCATCCGCGATCACAAAAATGCCGGGGTGGTTACTCTTTATATAATTAACAGTTGCTTCCAGGATCTTCCATCCTTCAGAACCGTATGATTCATAGAAAGCGACATTGGGTTTATATGCTACGGCGTACTTATTAGTGGCATCAACGATACGCTTGTTAAACTCAAGGACAGGATTTTCTAATTTAAGAAGGGATGGAGGAATTTTTTCAAATTCCGGGTCAAGGCCGATACAAAGAAATGATTTTTTTTGAACTATTCTGCCAAACAACTCCGCGTGATTCATATAGTCTGTTTATTTCATAAATATTACTAATTTACTGTATTCCTTTGTGTTACTTAGTGATTGCCTTAGTGATACTTTGTGGTTGAAAAACATTTAACCACAAAGAACTCATCCCGATAGCTATCGGGATCACAAAGGTTACACAAAGGTTATAAATTAAAATGAGTGTCGGGAATGATAAATAATCTGATTATATTATTGAAAAATATTTGACGTGAATCTAATCAAATTTATTGAATCCTTTCCTGATGAATCCTCATGCAGGATCAAATTTAAGGAATTTCGGGATGAACAAGGGGTCATCTGTAGAAAATGTGGTGGTCCTGATCATTATTGGTTGCAGACAATCGAACAGTATCAGTATAAGAAATGCAAAGAGAACGTTGTTGGAATCCATCATATGATATCAAATAAGTACTCCCAGAATTATCTGGATGAGTTCTGCTACAAGGTAAACAGGAGAAACTACGGTGACCAATTATTTGACAGACTGCTAATTGCCTGTGTTACTACAAATTATCAAAATATTGTTAATCATTACCGATAGTCATATTTAATTAAATTCCCCCTTTGAAGGGGGGAGAAGGGGCATAGCCGTCAACCTAAGGGTAGTATTGAAATACAGGGATTAGAAAAAGTTTCCCCTCCTTCAAAAGGAGGGGAAAATATTATGAACGAACTGAACTTCGATATTCCAATACGTTTGCCTTTATTGATCCTCCCTGTAAAATTTTCTTCAGACTCCTTAAGTTGACGGCTATGGGACAGGGGGATGTAAAAACAAAATTATGTCAACAAATAAATTATTATCCTGCAACTCCAAACTGAAGAAGCTGGCTCGTCACCCAGGGAAAAAATAGCACATTTGAAGAAGTGATACTCTGTCAGAATATAGAAAGTAAATGTTTAGGATATGAATTTCAAAGACAAGTCTGTGAATGTAATAATTGTTGATTTTTATTGCCATGAATCAGACCTTTCCCGGAAATAGAATAAAATGAGAAATGAAAGGTTTTTCAATTGTTGAAAGCAGCCCTCTTGTGCGATCTTCATACCATGCTGAAAGACATGTAAAATCAGCATAAATTAATTATATTACCAATCTGAAGTTTAAATATAACTATTGGCGCGGATTTGTAATCCGTATCAAACCCGGCATCAATTAAAAATAAACCCCCGGGAAAAGCAGTTTAAATATTGACTTTGGATAAAATGTTATGTATATTTGATACAAGATTGACACTGACTGCATGAAATACATGTTCAAACAGGTGTATTTTATGAGACTGTTTATTGCCGTGCGAACTAAATATGTTTCTTCTTTTTTAAGTGGTTAAAGGGAATTAGTATGATTGTAAATTTTATGAATCCAGATGGTGACCATTTCATCACCAACTCTCTATCTGAGAGAGATAATGACCCAAATTATATCTTGGTTTAATTGCAGAAAGATAGAAATGTCAGATTAAATGCATTATATGGTGCCTATGTGAAGCCAGATAGATGATCTTTATGACTTTACAATAAAAATGCATCTAAAATTTACTCAAATTATATTACTTTAAAAGAAGTGTAAAATGAAAAGCGAAAAGATGTCACGAAGAGAGGCAATGGCTCGTTTATCAAAAGTATTGGCAATAGCTTTCGGTTTAAACGAGGCAGATATAATCAATTTGCTTGCCCAGATACAAAAACCTGGTTCCGGATTTAATGCAGCAAAACTTGCAAATGTCAGGACTCTGAATGCGCAGGCACAAGCTATAAAAGTTTTAGTTATTGGAACAAGAGATGTTTTTATTAATGAGTACGGACGGGATCCAATATTTGACCCTGCCAATTTTACAGGAACAGGCTGTTCAATCCTGTTCTCATCTGGCAGATCTGTATTTAATGATGTAGCTACATGTGATAGAAATACTTGCGGGGAACAAACATGTGGGACATTAGAATATTGCCCTGCTAATAATTGCGGAACACAGGAATGTTCCAAATTAAAAGTCCAAATAAACACAAATCTGTTTTCACCCGAGGTCCTGAATAGTCTTAAGTCAGACCCGTTTGTTAGTTTGCTTTTTAAGGAATTTAATGTTACCACTACCCAGGAATTGTCTCAAAAGCTTCAGTCAATAATAAGACAAAGGAGGGTGGAAGTGCCAATTCGATAATGCATCTGTTTAACTGATTTATTGTGGGGGAATATAAATGAAACCGTCATCTTATAATTACTCTTCTACTTTAGCGGACGGGATTACTCTTTTTATTAATTTTTATACCCTTGCACTTATCGCCCTGAATCCCTCTGAGTCAAAAATTGCATCAGAAATACTCGCCGGGCCAAATCTGACTCCCAAAAAGAGACATTTCATGAATTTAAAAAAGCTTCTTAAGGATCATGGTTTCATAGTTGATGATGGAGTGAACGAAATTGAACTGTTGAAAACCCAACATATCAAATCAAAAGAAAACCCGGGCCATCTTAGTTTGACAATCGTCCCAACCCTTTTTTGTAATTTCAGCTGTACCTACTGTTATCAGGATAAGAAAAACGAAAGAATGAGCAGGGAAGTTGAAAACGCCATAATCCGGTATGTCAGGAGTAAGGTGGCAAAAAACGGGGGGTTATCAATAACCTGGTTTGGTGGAGAACCTTTGCTATGTATTAAAATAATAGAACGACTGTCGAATGCCTTTATTGAAATATGTCAGAACCAGGGTGCAAAATATAGTTCCAACATCATTACGAACGGATATTTTCTTGATATAGATATAGCTGACAGACTGCTGAAACTCCAGATCACCAGTGCCCAGGTAACCATTGACGGTCCGCCCGAAATTCATGATCCGCGAAGACCTCTGACGGGTGGAGGAAAAACCTTTGAAACGATCTTAAATAATATTAAAGAGGTTTCCGGGAAAATACGTATTAACATAAGAATGAATGTAGATGGGAGAAACAGGGACCGTATCATTGATTTGCTCAATATTATTGAAAACGAAGGGTTAAAGAACAGGGTTAGCTTTTACCTCGGGCAGACATATCCTTATACAGAAGTTTGTCAGGATGTATCAGGCTCTTGTCTAAAAGATGACGACTTTTCTCTTCTTGAGCTGGAAACTGCGGCAATAATGGTGGAGCATGGATATGCATCAGGCAATATACCAAAGGCAAAAAACTATTACTGTATGGCTGACTGCAAAAATGCTTATGCAATAACTCCTTCCGGTGGAATGGTTAAATGCTGGAACGATGTAGCTGATCCTGAGACCATGGTTATGCATCTGACAAAACCTGTTTTCAAAAACATGGAAATAAATGCCGAAAAACACCTGAAAAGGAATCCTTTTGACCTGAAGTGCATGAAATGCCTCGTATTACCCATATGTATGGGAGGATGTCCATATATTTTTGAGAAGACGGGACACCTTCATTGCCATGAATGGAAACAGCATCTGAATGAAAATCTTTTCTTCTACTATTATCTGAAGAAAGCTGAACAGGAATCAGAGATAGCTAAGCATTTCTGGAACCTCGCGGATTCATTCAGGAAGGTTAACACAAATCACGAGAAGGTCAACCCGGAGGGGAAAGAGGTAAAATAACCGATCAAAAACTATTTTAATTTATGGAGGGCAAAATGAAAAACAAAAAATTAACGAGAAGAGATGCCTTGTCTCATTTGACAAAACTAATTATAGCTTCCAGTCTGAGTAGTTCCAGAGCGGACCTGATATTTGGACAGACCCAGAAGACGACGGGGTTACAACAATCCGTTCTGCCAAAGTCGGTTAATATTAAAACTCAAAATCCTGATGCAAAAATCATAAAGGGATTGATCTTCCCAGGGAGGGATGTTTTTATGAACGAATTTGGCCGTTTACCTGGAGAAATAGGAGTATTCGGCAGCAGGGGATCCGGCTGTGAGTTCTTTTTTTCTTCAGCTTCTTCCTGTGGTACTCAAGATTGTGGGGACATGGGATTTTGCGATACT
Organism: uncultured Bacteroidota bacterium; assembly: GCA_963843415.1. Lineage (GTDB taxonomy): Bacteria > Bacteroidota > Bacteroidia > Bacteroidales > VadinHA17 > LD21. The sequence goes on along the minus strand of CAWJKD010000005.1, from coordinate 355,595 downwards.
AATAGCTGTGAAGATCAAAAGTGTGGGAAATATAGTAATTGTGTTGATAACGATTGTGGTAAACAAAGCAAACTGACATCTTTTAATTGCAGCACTAATAATCAGGACATATTTTCGGCTCAGTTTTTAAACACGATACAAACAGATCCATTCATTCAATCTCTGATGAAAGAACTTAATATTAAAACAACCCGGGAATTGTCAGGTGAATTATCAAAGATTTTAATTCAACGAAGGCAGTCAATCCCTCTTAAATGATAAGGCTAAACATGAAGCTGAAAATACCGGTAGCCCTGTCTATAGTTGGCCGGATTTTATTGACAACATAAAGCCGGAGTCATACCATTTTATTTGCGACCTATACGACCAGAGATGGTCAATGTGTCCGGTTTGGCAATAAATAATATATGGGTATTTCTAAAAACTATTGCTGATATAATCATTTGATAGTTAATAATATAACTTTAGTACAATAGATATATTTACTTAGGTTTACAGTATAAAAATAAATAAGTATCAGGAATCATACACAATATTTCATTGATTTTCAAGCGATTTTAGAATTTGTATTAATGATTCCTGACACTCATATAAATTAATAAAGATAGAGGTTTATTAGATATTGCTCTCTTTAAGTCTCTCCGCATTTTCAGCCATCTGAAGCTCCTCGATGATCTCCTGGATATTACCATCAAGAATAGAAGGAAGATTATAAATGGTCAGGTTAATCCTGTGGTCAGTCATTCTACCCTGGGGATAATTATAGGTTCTGATCTTCGCTGATCTGTCGCCGGTTGAGACCATCGTCTTCCTCTTATGTGAAACCTCATCCAGATATTTCTGGTATTCAAGGTTATAGAGTCTGGTTCTTAGTTCGGTAAGTGCTTTATCATAATTCTTCAGCTGCGATTTTTCATCCTGGCAGGTAACAACAATTCCTGTCGGGATATGAGTAAGGCGAATCGCAGAATATGTTGTATTCACTGACTGTCCTCCTGGACCCGATGAGCAATATGTATCCTTACGGATATCTTCGTTTTTAATGACCACATCGAATTCGTCAGCTTCTGGAAGCACGACAACTGTGGCAGCTGATGTGTGAATACGCCCCTGAGTTTCAGTCTGTGGAACCCGCTGAACCCTGTGAACTCCTGATTCATATTTGAGTATGCCGTAAACACCTTCACCTGAAACACTGAAGACTACCTCCTTGTATCCGCCTGCTGTCCCCTCCGAAAACCTGTTAATTTCCGCTTTCCATCCTTTCTGCTCAAAATATTTTGTGTACATCCGGAACAGATCGCCTGCAAAGATACTTGCTTCATCGCCACCTGTGCCTGCTCTTATTTCCATTACCGCATTCTTCTCATCCTCCGGGTCTGCAGGAATAAGCAGAAACTTGATCTCTTCCTCCATCTCAGGGATCATGTTATTCATCGCTTCAAGCTCCGCCTTTGCCATCTCCCTCATTTCTTCATCCTTTTCTGTCGACAGCAGCTCTTTTGTACTTGAGATATTTGAAAGGGTAAGTTTGTATTTTTCGTAAGCCTCAATTATAGGCTGAAGGCTTTTATATTCCTTGTTCAGACCGACATAACGTTCCATATCCGTGAGCACTTCCTGCTGGGTAAGAAGCTCCCCCACCTCAACAAAACGTTGCTTTACTCCTTCCAGTCTCTCTAGTATAAGATTGTTAGACATAATTCATATTTTCAGCGGGCAAAGATAATAAAAAAGGCGCAACGGTGCAACGGCACAACGGCACAACGGCACAACGGCGCAATGGCACAAGGGCGCAACGGTGCAAGGGCGCAACGGCACAACGGCGCAATGGCGCAGAGTGGACCAAAGTTCCCTTCCACTGCGAGGGGATGGTGATGGGTTTAGTTAACGGTCACCTGGAATCTGAAATACTTACTGATACTCAAATTCCCCGAATTCAGAAAGAATTGTAAGCTTCTTTCTATCTGACGCTTTACAATGGCCGATGACTTTTGCTTCAAGATTGAATCCGGCAGCAATTTTGATCATCTCATCGGCATTCATTTGATCGGTATAAATCTCGAATCTGTGCCCCATGTTGAACACCTGATACATCTCTTTCCAGTCTGTACCCGATTGCTCCTGTATAATCCTGAATAATTGTGGCGGGGGAAACAGATTGTCCTTTATTATATGAAGATTATCTCCAAAATGCAGAACTTTTGTCTGGCCTCCTCCCGAACAATGTATCATACCATGGATAGCTCCATGCATACCCTGAAGAATCTTCTTTACTACAGGTGCGTATGTACGCGTCGGGGATAGGACTAGTTTTCCTGTATCAAGTGCCAGCCCGGCGACAGGATCTGTAAGCTTCAGTTTCCCTGAATAGAAAAGATCATAAGGCAGAGAGGAATCAAAACTCTCAGGATATTTTGCAGCAAGATAGGGTCCGAAAACATCATGACGTGCGGATGTCAGACCATTGCTTCCCATTCCGCTGTTATACTCCTTTTCGTAAGTGGTCTGACCATATGATGCAAAACCTACGATCACATCGCCGGCCTTTATTTTATGATTGGATATCACATCGGCCCTTTTCATCCTCGCAATAACTGTGGAGTCCACAACGATAGTCCGGATAAGATCCCCGATATCGGCGGTCTCTCCGCCGGTGGAATAAACTCCAATACCCAGATTACGGAGCTCTTCAAGTACCTGCTCGGTGCCGTTTATTAATGCTGAAATAACCTCGCCGGGGATCAGGTTCTTATTCCGCCCGATTGTTGATGATAAGAGAATATTATCATAAACACCGGTACAGATAAGATCATCGAGATTCATCACAACAGAATCCTGCGCAATTCCTTTCCATACAGACATGTCACCTGTTTCCTTCCAGTAAATGTATGCGAGCGATGATTTTGTTCCTGCACCATCGGCATGCATTATGTTGCAATAATCCGGATCACCTGCAAGAATGTCGGGAACGATTTTACAGAAGGCCCTGGGATAAAGGCCTTTATCTATGTTTCTGATTGCAGCATGCACATCTTCTTTCTGAGAGGAAACGCCGCGTTTGGAGTATTTTGATTCTGCAGACATACCACTTATGATAATAGAACAAATATAGAAAAAAGTTCAGCGAATAAACGGGTGATAGTTATCACCTTTTGTAAGTAAAATCAATATTAGGAAGGCTGCAGAGGTTTACTTTTTAGCAGGGTCATAATCTGTTCTGAGTACCCTGAATTCGGTTCTGCGGTTGATCTGATGAGCTATTTCTTTCTGCTCTTCACTTGTTAACGAATTTATATATGCTTCGGTAAGAGAAGCACCGTTCCTGAGGAATGGAGATTGTGCAACTAATTCAGCGTCAACAACTTTTGGATTTGATTCCCCATAACCTTTAGCAGAAAGCCGAACCGGGTCGATACCTTTCTCAATCAGGTACTGAATAACTGACTGCGCGCGTTTCTGGGAAAGGTCATAGTTAAATTCTTCTGTATCACGTGAGTCGGTATGTGACATTAATTCGATTGTAACATTCGGATTGTCGGTAAGTGTTTCAACCAGTTTATCGAGAGAGACCATTGATTCCGGCCTGAGGTCCCACTTGTTGAAGTCGTAAAAAATATTGGGTAATTCTATCGGTTTATCTATTGCTGTCAGAAGGATAGTCACCATGAAATCACGGCTTTTTTCCTGACCTTTGGTCGTCTCCTTTTCTTTTCCGTTAAGATATCCTCTTTTTGAAGCAAGGAAAATATAATCGACATCTGTTTTCAGGGCAAATCTGAAATCACCACTTGCACCGGTTTCCGCCTGCAGGTTTGATCCATCGCTTGCAATAAGTTGTACTGTGGAAGCAGCAATCGGAGCTCCTGTCTTTTCATCTTTAACAAGTCCTGTAACATTGAATTTTAAAGGAGGGAACTCAAAAGAATAGAGTTCGTCATTACCTCTTCCTTTTCTTGTTGAGCTGAAGATACCTTTTTCTTCAGTGCCTTCAAAGACAATTCCAAAATCATCTGCGGAGCTGTTTACTGGTGGTTTCATATTTGTGACAACCCATGAACCATCGGGCTGAGGTACTGCTTTGAAAATATCCAGGCCACCCATTCCTATAAGTCCGTCGGATGAGAAATAGAGTGTCCCGTCGCTTTTTACATAAGGGAACAATTCATTCCCGGATGTATTGATGTCAGGTCCCAGGTTCCGGGGTGTCGACCATGAATCGCTTCCACCTGAACGCGATACCATCCAGATATCCTTTCCTCCTGAACCTCCTGAAATATCTGAAACAAAGTAAAGAGTCATGCCATCAGATGTAAGAGCCGGATGCGCTGCAACCACTGAGTCCGGCAGTATGCCTATATTTTTCGGCTCACTCCAGGTATCACCGGATCTCTGTGAACGCATAATAATACAACCTTTTGTTTCCCGTTTCCCTGCTTCACATCTTGTGAAATAGAGCTCCTTATAATCATTATTAAAATATGGTGTCCCCTCTTCAAATTCACTGTTAATAACATCGACAGGAATCGGGGTACTCCATTTTGATTTTTTATCGATCCTGGTTTCAAAAATATCAGTAAATCCCTGTCCGGTCGCACCGTGGGTTTTATTACCTGAAGCATCATCCCGCGACGATGTGAAATAGACTACTCCGAAATCATCTCGTCCATAAGCGGGGCTGAAATCAGATTCTCTTGAATTCAGGTCTTTTAACTCTTCAACGTTATATGCTTCAGGGTTTCGCTGCCATTCAAGAGCAAGTTCACAAGCCCTTATCTGCTGGTCAGCTCTGGCATCAGACTGAGCTATCTGCTTATATTTTTTGAACTCATCAATAGCCTGCTGATATTTACCATTTTTCTTAAGCGTTTCAGCCAGCCAGTATTGTGCATCAGGTTTTGAATATGAAGATTTTACAGCAAGTTTATACCATGTCTCCGCATTCCTGGGATCATTTACAAGACGGTAACATTCTGCGATCATATAAACAATCTCAGAACGGTCTGTCTTATCATTTTTATTTGTTTTGGAGTAGGTATCTTTAAACTGATCAATTGCATCAAAATATTCACCGGCATTGAATGCTTCATATGCTCTCTCTGCTCTTCTCTTTTGAGCCTGAGATAGCTGTAGCGTGGCAATCAGTAATAATATGACAAGGATTGAAAATCTTCTCATGATATCCTTTTCTATTTGACCATAAAAATAACTATTTTAACGGGAATGGTACTATTGTAGTAACGCTGGTGAATTATAAATATTATATTACCTTGTGAACAGCAGCTCCCTGTATTTTGGAAGCGGCCATATCTCATCATCAACTATCAGCTCAAGCTTGTCAATATGGTCCCTTATTTCATCAAGATAAGGTTTTACCTTTTTCTCATATGCTAGAGCCTTCTTATAAGGATCCTCTATTATATTGGCCTTTTTCCTTTCTTCTATCATATCATCAACCAACTTTCGTATATTGTTGATATGATCTGATAAATTGACTATCAAATCTTTGCGTGAGCCCGCCAGCTTTTCAAATTCGATATCCCTGAATACTTCCTTCAGTCCTTTGACATTCTCAAGAAGTGAAGTCATATACTTGATTGCTGTAGGGACAATATGGTTTATTGCGAGATCGCCCATCACCCGGGCCTCAATCTGAACCTTCTTAGTAAACTTCTCATATTCAACTTCGACCCGGCTTTCAAGTTCCTTTTCATTAAAGACGCCGGAATCTATTAATGCCTCTCTTGAATTAGGCAAAAGATAACATTTTATGGATTCAGGGACACTGGCAAGGTTACATAATTTTCTTTTGGCTGCCTCTGCATGCCATTCTTTACTGTAATTATCTCCTTCAAATAAAACCCTTTCCGATTCGAGGATATATTTTTTCAGCACCTGGAAGATTGCTTCATCCTTGTTTCTGCCTTTCCTGATAATCTGATCGACATCTGTTTTAAATTTTCCAAGCTGGGTTGCTACTGCAGCATTAACAGCAATCATCGATGCACTGCAGTTGGCAGAAGAGCCTACAGCTCTGAATTCGAACCTGTTACCTGTGAATGCAAAAGGAGATGTACGATTCCGGTCAGTGTTATCAAGCAATATCTCAGGTATCTTTCCAATTCCAAGCTTCAGTTCAGTTTTTTGAGCAGGAGTCATTTTTTTGTCAGTTACCTTTCTTGCTATATCATCCAGAATACTAAGCAGATATGTACCGAGGAAGACTGATATGATAGCTGGAGGAGCTTCATGACCACCAAGCCTCCAGGAATTGGATTCATTCATTACAGAAGCCCTGATAAGCTCATTGCTGTCGTTAACAGCTTTTATCACGTTCACCAGAAACGTCAGAAATTGAAGGTTAGTCTTCGGATTCTTTCCCGGAGATAAAAGATTAACACCTGTATTGGTAGCCATCGACCAGTTATTGTGTTTACCTGAACCGTTGATACCTGCAAATGGTTTTTCATGAAACAAAACTCTGAATTTATGTTTACGGGCAACACGCTTCATGATATCCATCAGAAGCTGGTTATGGTCGACGGCAAGGTTCACCTCCTCATGAATAGGGGCACATTCAAACTGGTTCGGGGCGACCTCGTTATGGCGTGTTTTAACCGGTATGCCAAGCTTGTGGGCAGAATACTCAAAATCTTTTATAAAGCACATTACCCTTTCCGGGATTGACCCGAAATAGTGATCTGCAAGCTGCTGGTCCTTTGAAGATTGATGGCCCATTAATGTTCTGTCAGCCAGGACTATATCCGGACGGGCATAATAAAGAGCCTCATCGATCAGGAAGTATTCCTGTTCTACTCCGAGTGTGGCAATTACTTTTGTGACATCTTTGTCAAAATACTGACAGACAGCAACAGCAGCTTTATCGAGGGCTGACAGAGCTTTTAAAAGTGGAGCTTTATAATCAAGCGCTTCTCCTGTATAGGAAACAAATATTGTTGGGATACAGAGTGTATTATCCACAATAAAAACTGGTGAAGAGACATCCCAGGCAGTATATCCCCGTGCTTCGAAAGTATTTCTTATACCTCCGCTCGGAAAACTTGACGCATCCGGTTCAGACTGAACCAGAACCGCGCCTGAAAAATTTTCTACTATATGGCCGTTTTCTCCTGTTTCAAGAAAACTGTCATGCTTCTCCGCTGTTCCGTCAGTAAGAGGATGAAACCAATGGGTAAAATGAGTAACACCTCTTTCAATGGACCAGGCTTTCAGACCTATAGCCACCTGTTCTGCTTCCTGCCACGTAAGCGATTTCCCTTCTTCAATTGCGCGTTTCACTACCCTGAATGCCTCTTTTGAAAGGTAATGTTCCATTTTGTGCAGATTAAAGACATCTTCACCAAAATATTTTGAAATCATTTTAGAAGAGGTCTCGATTCTTACAGGTTCCCTGTTGAATACTTCCCTTAATGCACTAAATCTTAATTCTGCCATATTCTTAAAATTTTTTGTGTAAAAATATATTTTTTTTCATTACACCCCCTGTTTTTTAATATTATTTTTGATAAATAATATGTTTTTTATGATCACACCCCCCTTTTTATATATACTTTTTTGTTAAAATGTGTATTTTATGAACTCAGGCCTGCAATATAAAGATCCTGATACCGGTGCAACTTGATCCCTCTCCAGGATTTAAGTCTGCATTAAAGTATTCTCAGCTTCCTGGTCTCTCTTTTTTCTAACTGAATTTTGTTATATTTGTCGCCTGAATTAAAAAAATAATAATCCTAGTAAAAATTTAATCTCTTATTTAATGTCAGCAATTCAATTTTTAAGGGAAAAAGCAGGAGTCTTTGTTGCAGGAATTATAGGTCTTTCACTTTTACTGTTTGTAGTCAGCGATTTTTTTGGAGGGAGCACCGGACAGAGAAGGCAGGCTAAAAAATATTATGAAATTGGTCAGATAGCAGGCGAATATGTCTCCTACCAGGATTTTGAGCAAAGAGTACAGAATCTGGTTGAGATTTACAAGTTATCCGGAACAAGTTCACCGGACGAAGCTACCTATGAATCCATAAGGGAACAGATCTGGCAGCAGATGGTAAGAGAAAAGATTCAGGATAAGCAATACAAAAAGCTGGGTATCGGAGTAAGCACTGAAGAAGTAGATGAGCTGGTACTGGGTAATAATCCCCACCCAATTGTTACACAATTATTTACTGATCAAAGTACCGGGATGTTCAATAAATCATTCCTCGTTAACTTTTTGAAAAACATCGATTTAGACGAGAATGCAAAAAAATACTGGCTTTTCTTTGAAGACGAAATCGTCAATGACAGGATGAATACTAAGTACAATAACCTCGTCTCAAAAGGATTATATGTAACATCAAAGCAGGCTGAATTTGACAATAATCTGAATAATTCCACTGTCGATTTCAGCTTCATTATGAAAAATTATGCATCCGTTCCGGATTCCTCTGTTTTAATTCCTGAAAGTGAACTTGAAGCTTATTATTCAAAACACAAAAACAATTATAAAAGGACTGCTCTGAGGGATATTGAATATATTTCTTTTGATATTGTCCCCTCCGAAGATGATATTAAGGACTCCGAAGATTGGATCCTCAAGACAAAAGACGAATTTGCAGTCGCGGAAGATCCGGTTCAGTTCATTAATCTTACTGCTGATACACGTTATATAGGATTTTTTATCCCGCTAAGTGAAGTATCTGTAAACCTTAAAGAGTTTGTAGAAAAAGAAGACAAAACGATTATTTTCGGTCCGTATCAGGAAGATAGTTCATTTAAGATCGCGAGGATCATTGACGCAGCCAACAGACCAGATTCAGTCCATGCAAGGCATATCCTGATCTCCGCAGGTCAGACAAGGACCCTGGAAAGAGCCAGGACAGTGGCTGACAGTCTTATAACTCTTCTCAAATCAGGAGCACCATTTGATGCTCTGGCATTGACCAATTCGGAAGACAATGGTTCTGCACAGATTGGGGGCGATCTGGGATGGTTTCCGGAAGGAAGAATGGTAGTTCCTTTTAATAACGTATGTTTTACTGCAAAAAAAGGTGAATATGTGACAGCTGAAACGACTTATGGTATTCATATCATCGAGGTGCTTGACCGGTCAAAAGAGATACGTAAATATAATCTTGGTATAGTTGACAGGAAGATTATTGCCAGTTCAACTACGAACCAAAGGGTATACAGTGAAGCCAGTCAGTTTGCAGGGAAAAACAGTTCCTATGAACAATTCAATAACGCGATTGCATCAATGAAACTTGATAAGAGGATTGCAAATGATGTTACGCCATCTCAGAAAACACTTGCCGGACTTGATAATCCAAGATCGCTGATCATATCATTATTCACCACGACAAAACAAAACGAAATTGTTCTTGATGCTAATCAGCAGGCAGTGTTTGAAATTGGAGATAAATATGTCGTTGCATTCTGCACAAAAATTCAGGAAGAAGGAATTGCCGAATTGAAAGATGTTGAAAATGATGTCAGATTTGCCCTGATAAAGGAAAAGAAAGCAGAGATTATTTCAGAAGAATTTAATAAGAATAATCAGCAGGGCAAGACTCTTGAAGATATTTCGAGGGCTATGGGATTAACGGTACAGGAAGCTACGCAGATCAATTTCAGATCTTACACTATTCCTGGTGTCGGTTCTGAACCGGCTCTCATTTCGGCTGCTTCAGCAGTAAAACAGGGTATCGTGGCTGGTCCTGTAAAAGGTGAAAATGGCGTTTTCTTGATTTATGTTAACTCAGTTACGACGACACCGGAGCAGGATATGAAGGTGCTTCAGGACAGATTGATGGCTACCTATCAGATGAGAGGCATGTATGAAGCCTATGAAGCCCAGCGCAAGGAAGCGAATATAGAGGATAAGAGGTACAAGTTCTATTAATAATTAGAAGTAATACAGACTTAAAGGTGCCGTTCAGGCACCTTTTTTTTTTAATCGTTATCAGACACAACTTCATATTAAAAAAAGAGCCCATCAGTTTTCTGAAGGGCTCTTGATTAAAGTCGGCGACTACCTACTCTCCCGCGAATGCAGTACCATTGGCGCAGGCGGGCTTAACTTCTCTGTTCGGAATGGGAAGAGGTGGAACCCCGTCGCTATAGTCACCTTTAGGTTTTCAATATTGTTGACATACTGGCTAAAAAGTTAATAAAATGGAACCCAGAAAGTTCACGGGTAATTAGTACTGCTCGGCTTTGACGTTACCGCCTTTACACCTGCAGCCTATCAACGTTGTAGTCTTCAACGACCCTTAAGGGAGATCTCATCTTGAGACGAGCTTCATACTTAGATGCTTTCAGTGTTTATCTCTTCCAAACATAGCTACCCTGCGATGCAGCTGGCGCCACAACAGGTACACTAGAGGTCTGTCCAACACGGTCCTCTCGTACTAGTGTCAGGTTCTCTCAAATCTCCTACGCCCACAACAGATAGGGACCGAACTGTCTCACGACGTTCTGAACCCAGCTCGCGTGCCACTTTAATCGGCGAACAGCCGAACCCTTGGGACCTTCTCCAGCCCCAGGATGTGACGAGCCGACATCGAGGTGCCAAACCGCCGCGTCGATATGAGCTCTTGGCGGCGATCAGCCTGTTATCCCCGGAGTACCTTTTATCCTTTGAGCGATGGCCCTTCCATACGGAACCACCGGATCACTATGCTCTAGTTTCCTACCTGTTCGACTTGTAGGTCTCACAGTTAAGCGCCCTTATGCCATTACACTCTACGCACGGTTACCAATCGTGCTGAGGGCACCTTGAGGAGCCTCCGTTACTCTTTTGGAGGCGACCACCCCAGTCAAACTACCCACCAAACAATGTCTCCCGCAGAGCGGGATTAGATTCCAGATAAACAAAGGGTCGTATTTCAAGGTTGACTCCACGATTCCTAGCGAAACCGCTTCGAAGTCTCCGACCTATCCTACACATCACTCACCCAAAATCAATGTTAAGCTATAGTAAAGGTTCACGGGGTCTTTCCGTCCCGTTGCGGGTACCCGGCATCTTCACCGGGGCTACAATTTCACCGAGCTCGTGGCTGAGACAGTGCCCAGATCGTTACACCATTCGTGCAGGTCGGAACTTACCCGACAAGGAATTTCGCTACCTTAGGACCGTTATAGTTACGGCCGCCGTTTACTGGGGCTTCAATTCAGAGCTTTTCCCGATTGCTCAGGATAACCCCCCCTCTTAACCTTCCAGCACCGGGCAGGTGTCAGGCCTTATACATTATCTTTCGATTTCGCAAAGCCATGTGTTTTTGCTAAACAGTCGCCTGGGCCATTTATCTGCGTCCCTACATTACTGAAGGGAGACCTTTTTCCCGAAGTTACAGGTCTAATTTGCCTAGTTCCTTAGCCACGGATCACTCGAGCACCTTAGGATTCTCTCCTCGACTACCTGTGTCGGTTTGGGGTACGGGCACCATGTACCTGAAGCTTAGAGAATTTTCTTGGAAGTTTGATTAGGGTCACTATCCACTTGCCCGAAGGCTCATGGTACTTTCAGGTTCATCACCGCTTAGCTATTAACAATGCGGTATAACTACACCCTTCAACGTACTATTCCGTCAGTACGCGGACCTTTCACTACTCCGTCTTCCCTTCGCAGTACACGGTGGTACTGGAATATTAACCAGTTGTCCATTATGATCGCCGTTCGGCTTACACTTAGGACCCGACTAACCCTGATCCGATTAGCGTTGATCAGGAAACCTTAGTCTTTCGGTGTGCCGGTTTCTCACCGGCATTATCGTTACTTATGCCTACATCTTCTTTTCCAGCCGCTCCAAAATACTTTACAATACTTCTTCAGCGCTGACTGGAATGCTCCCCTACCAATGGCGCCCTAAAGCGCCAGTTCATAGCTTCGGTAATATGCTTATGCCCGATTATTATCCACGCACAACCGCTCGACTAGTGAGCTGTTACGCACTCTTTAAATGAATGGCTGCTTCCAAGCCAACATCCTAGCTGTCTAAGCAGTCGCACTTCGTTAAATTCAACTTAGCATATATTTTGGGACCTTAGCTGATGATCTGGGTTCTTTCCCTTTTGTCCACGGACCTTAGCACCCGCAGGCTCACTCCCGGAGAACATCTTGCAGTATTCGGAGTTTGTCAAGGATTGATAGGCGGTGAAGCCCTCTAGCCTTATCAGTAGCTCTACCTCTGCAAGACTCCTACCGAGGCTGCACCTAAATGCATTTCGGGGAGTACGAGCTATTTCTCAGTTTGATTAGCCTTTCACCCCTATCCTCAGTTCATCCAAAGACTTTTCAACGTCAACTAGTTCGGCCCTCCATCCCGTGTTACCGGAACTTCAGCCTGACCAAGGATAGATCACAAAGTTTCGCGTCTACCCCCACTAACTATACGCCATATTTCAGACTTGCTTTCGCTTCGGCTCCGACTCTGTAAGTCTTAACCTTGCTAGTGAGGTGTAACTCGTAGGCTCATTATGCAAAAGGCACGCCGTCATCCCGTCACAAGTGACGGGACTCCGACAGGTTGTAAGCGTACGGTTTCAGGTACTATTTCACTCCCCTGTTCGGGGTTCTTTTCACCTTTCCCTCACGGTACTGGTTCACTATCGGTCTCTCAGAAATATTTAGCCTTGCGAGATGGTCCTCGCAGTTTCAATCAGGATTTCACGTGTCCCGACCTACTCAGGATACCTCTTATATTACTAATACTTACATGTACGGGACTATCACCCTCTGTGATCTGACTTTCCAGAAATGTTCCATTTGATATTAATAATATTTATAAAGGTCCTTCAACCCCGATATCGCCAAAACGATACCGGTTTGGGCTCTTCCCCGTTCGATCGCCACTACTAAGGGAATCACTAAATTGTTTTCTTTTCCTCCGGGTACTAAGATGTTTCAGTTCTCCGGGTTAGCTTTCCGTTTGCACGGAATACCACGTCTTCATCGTGGTGGGTTTCCCCATTCGGATACCTGCGGATATAATGGATATTTGCTCCTCCCCGCAGCTTTTCGCAGCTTGTCACGTCCTTCATCGCCTCTGAGAGCCAAGGCATTCACCATACGCTCTTATTTACTTTCTTGAGTAATCATTTTACTAACTTTTTTGTTGCCAATATGTCAAAGAACTTTATGAGAGAGCCCCTCTGCCGCTGCGCGGCATCTCCCCTAAATGGGAGCTAATTTACTGATCTTAATTGAGATACAGTTTTCAACCCCCCTTCAGGGGGGCTGGGGGGACAATCCCAAAATATTATTAATGAAGTAGTAGTACCAGGCGGACATTAATGGATAATCTTCTCCAGAAAGGAGGTGTTCCAGCCGCACCTTCCGGTACGGCTACCTTGTTACGACTTAGCCCCAGTCACTGGTTTTACCCTAGGCCGCTCCTTGCGGTTACGGACTTCAGGTACCCCCAACTTCCATGGCTTGACGGGCGGTGTGTACAAGGCCCGGGAACGTATTCACCGCGCCATGGCTGATGCGCGATTACTAGCGAATCCAGCTTCACGGAGTCGAGTTGCAGACTCCGATCCGAACTGAGACCGGCTTTGGAGATTCGCATCCTGTCTCCAGGTAGCTGCCCTCTGTACCGGCCATTGTAACACGTGTGTAGCCCTGGACATAAGGGCCGTGCTGATTTGACGTCATCCCCACCTTCCTCACGGTTTACACCGGCAGTTTCGCTAGAGTTCCCGGCATTACCCGCTGGCAACTAACGATAAGGGTTGCGCTCGTTATGGGACTTAACCCGACACCTCACGGCACGAGCTGACGACAACCATGCAGCACCTTGTAAAGAGTTCCGAAGAAAATGAAAGTTTCCCTCCAATGCACTCTACATTTAAGCCCAGGTAAGGTTCCTCGCGTACCATCGAATTAAACCACATGTTCCTCCGCTTGTGCGGGCCCCCGTCAATTCCTTTGAGTTTCAGCCTTGCGGCCGTACTCCCCAGGTGGATCACTTAATGCTTTTGCTTTGCCGCTGACTGTATATCGCCAACAGCGAGTGATCATCGTTTACGGCGTGGACTACCAGGGTATCTAATCCTGTTCGATCCCCACGCTTTCGTGCATCAGCGTCAGTAACGGCCCAGAAAGCTGCCTTCGCAATTGGTGTTCTGTGTAATATCTAAGCATTTCACCGCTACATTACACATTCCGCCTTCCTTGACCATACTCAAGAAAAACAGTATCAATGGCAAGTCTACAGTTAAGCTGCAGGGTTTCACCACTGACTTATTTTCCCGCCTACGCACCCTTTAAACCCAATAAATCCGGATAACGCTTGCATCCTCCGTATTACCGCGGCTGCTGGCACGGAGTTAGCCGATGCTTATTCCCAGGGTACCTTCAATTCCGTACACGTACAGAATTTTATTCCCCTGGAAAAGAAGTTTACAACGCATAGCGCCTTCTTCCTTCACGCGGGATGGCTGGTTCAGGCTTGCGCCCATTGACCAATATTCCTCACTGCTGCCTCCCGTAGGAGTCTGGTCCGTGTCTCAGTACCAGTGTGGGGGATCACCCTCTCAGGACCCCTAAACATCGTTGCCTTGGTAGGCCGTTACCCTCCCAACTAGCTAATGTTACGCATGCCCAGCCCGTACCGCCGTGGCTTTAAATATCAAAAGATGCCTTTTAATATCTTTATGGAATATTAGTCCGAATTTCTCCGGGTTATCCTCCAGTACAGGATAGGTTGCATACGCGTTACTCACCCGTGCGCCGGTCGCCACCAAAGTATTGCTACCTCGTGCTGCCCCTCGACTTGCATGTGTTAAGCCTCCCGCTAGCGTTCATCCTGAGCCAGGATCAAACTCTTCGTTGTAAAAATTATTCATTAAATCTCTTTACGAATACTATCCATGGTCTCATTCTAAAATACTAACAAGTTAATTTAGACGAGATGTCAATCTCGCCTGGTTGCTACTTCATAATTTCAAAGAACACTTTTAAACTTGGGGCATCAAAGTTAGTTGTTTTTTACTTCCTTACCAAAAAAATCGAGATATTTTTTCCGGCTATTCCCTCCTATCCTTCTCACTTTTTCCTTAAGCCGGAAGTCTATCTCTTCTAACCCTTCAACCAACTTTTTGCCTTAAAGCGGGTGCAAAGATAAATAATGATTTGTATTAATCAAACTTTTTGAAATTATTTTTAAAATATCTTCTCATTCACTTTTGGACAATTTAAAAAAATACCTGCATGAAGTATTATAAACCATTAATTATAAAGGAGAGACATCCTGGATTGCCATGACATATTATTAAAAGAAATTTTTTCTTAACTTTATGAAAATGGCGTCGGGCGTCAGGAAGACTATCAGACTGCATGACCGCCAGCCTTCGCCAAGGCTACAGCTGGCAAAGCATGACTAGAAACAAACAAATTTCGGGAAATGTTATCGGGAATCTGTGTTTCAATATTAATCTTCTTAAACACTCTAATCCAGGGATCAGGAAATCAGGTGCTAAACCAGCAATCAACTGATACCTCGTCAATTAATGCCAGGAACAGGAACCTGATATTAACTGCCCGCCAAAACCCCGATGTGGTCATAAAACTTGCACATCAGACATTAAATGAATCAGTAAAGACCAACTACCTTAAAGGTAAAGCCGATGCTTCCCTTGCTCTTGGGTCAGCTTGGCTCGCCAAAGAATATAACAGGTTAGACAGCGCCCTGTTTTATAATATGAAGGCTTATGATATGTACAGGGAACTTGATGATAGCCGTGGCAAAGCAAGAGCATGCTATTATCTGGCTTATGTTCATAGTATAAAAGGTGACCTGACTGAAGCCGAAAGGTACGGAACTCTAAGTCTGAATTTTTTCGGACAGACAGGGGACAATCGCGGAATGATAAATTCTTACAATGTGCTCGCATATTTTGCCCAGCACCAGAAAGATTTTAAAAAAGCTACTGCACTTATTCAGCAAGCTATCGAAATCGCCCGGTCGGTACACGATACTCTGCCTCTTGCTGATGTGACCAACAGCCTGGGCAATATATATAAAGATATGGCCTTGTTTAAACAAGCTATCGATGCATATTTCGAAGCACTGCATCTATGGGAATTGAAAGGTGATTCAAATGGCATTTCAATTGCATACGGTAGTATCGGATTAATGTATTACTACCAGGAAGACTGGGAGAAAGCTCTTGAGTTTTGTTTTAAAAAGCTGCCTCTATCCCACGCCAGAAACGATCTCTGGGAGGTAAGTAAAACGTACAATACTATTGCACAGATATATAATGCCAAAGCCGGATATGACAGTGCATTGCTTTATCTGCGAAAGGGTTTGCAGTTAAACAACAAGATGAACTATCCCCAGATGATTGCATCATCATACAATGAAATTGCATCAACGTTCCTGCTTATTTCACAACTGGATTCTGCAGAGTGGTACATAAACAAAGCCTTTGATATCGCAAGTGAAATAGATGATACTGAACTTGTTAACTATTATATCACTCTCGGAAATGTATACAGATCTAAGGGTCAGACTGCTGACGCACTGCAAAATATAACAAAAGCTTATAGTATTGGCAAAGAGCAAAACCTCCCTATGGTAGTTCATGATGCATCCATTTTACTAAGCGATATTTATAGCAGTATGGATCGAAACGATCTCGCTTATAAATATCTTAAAGAATATAATCAGCTGAAAGACAGCATAATCAATGCTGATTACCTGAGACAGGTTACTCGTATGGAGCTGCAATATGATTTTGACAAGAAACAGAAGGCTGCGGAATATGAGCGTATGGAAGAAAGAATTATACATGAAAATCGTATCAGGAATCAAAATCTCATTATGTTATCTCTGCTGATACTGGTAATACTTGTCGCAGTCATTTCTTATATCTTGCTCCGCCATAACAGGCTTCGCAGTAAATATGCCCAGATTGACCTTGAACAGAGATTGCTGAGAGCTCAGATGAATCCTCATTTCATATTCAACTCCCTGTCTGCAGTACAGGATTTCATACTTTCAGGGAAACCCCAGAAAGCAAACACTTTCCTTACAAAAATTGCCCGACTGATGCGTAATATCCTTGAAAATTCCAGGGAGGAGTTCATAACGCTGGAAAAGGAAATCGAAACAGTCAGATTGTACCTCGATCTGCAACAACTGCGATTTGAAACAGGATTTGATTATAGTATTGATCTTGATAATAAAATCGATCCTGAAAATATTTCAATCCCTCCTATGTTTACCCAGCCTTGCGTCGAGAACTCGATTGAGCATGGGCTTTTACATTCAAAAGAAAAGGGACGCATGAATATTTCCTTCAGGTTCTGTAACGGATTAATGATGCTTGAAGTCACCGATAACGGTGTGGGAAGAAAAGAAGCGGCAGTCAGCAGTGATAAACGTAAAGAGAAAAAATCGGTTTCAACGCAAGTTACAAATGAAAGACTTGAAAATTTCCGGAAAACACTCCGGCAGAATAATATCAGTATCGAGGTAACCGACCTTTTTGAAAACGACCATCCAGCTGGGACCAAAGTAATTATGATGCTCCCATATAAAAAGATTTTTACCTGAACTTCCTTAACCTGAAACTGATAAGATGAATGCTATTCTAATCGATGATGAATCCACAGTAAGAAACACGATAAGATCGCTGCTGAGTGAATATTTTCCTGATATTGCTATTCTGGCAACAGCTGGCAGTATTGCTGAAGGATATGATACTATCGTAAAGCATAAGCCCGACCTTGTTTTTCTTGATATCGAACTTCCTGATGGAACAGGTTTTGATCTGCTTAAAAAATTCCCCCAGGTATTTTTTAAGATAATATTTGTCACTGGTCATCATGAATATGTTCTTGATGCAATAAAAGTAAGTGCACTCGATTATGTGCTTAAACCGGTTGATACTGATGATTTTTGTCAGGCAGTCAGGAAAGCCCGTGAAATAATCAGTCAGTCAGAACAGCAGTTGAAACTTAAAGCATTAAGTGAAAACCTCCGGAGCAAAAAAGTACTTAAAAGAATCATACTGCATACTTCAGACCATCTTCAGCTCGTCGCAATAAGCGATATAGTTCGTGCTGAAGCTGACAGTAACTATACATCTTTCATCCTTTCTGATGGGAAACGTATCCTGGTCTCCCGTACAATTAAAGAGTTCGATGGTCTCCTGTCAGGCTCAGGAATGATCAGAGTTCATCAGTCACACCTTATTAATATTAATTATATCGACAGGTTTGTAAAAAAAGACGGCGGTTATCTTCTTCTGAAGAATAACACTAAGATCCCTGTTTCTCCCAATCTCAAAAAGCAGGTGTTGCAGGCGCTGACAGAGCATTTGTACGATTAAATAGCGCAGGGCAGTTTTCTTAAACTTTGTGCTCTGCGCTCTGTGCCAAAAATCCCCGAATACTAACCCAAACCCTCTGTTTACTCATTTGCTCTTGACGAAGGCCATAGCTATAGTTTAACTTGAAGGGAAAAATCAGAGCTATGAAATATCCAGTAATTTTTACAGCAGTCTTTGCTCTTCTGATCTTTCTCTCACCTCAAATCAGATCGCAGGTGAAAGTCGATGTCAAGGGCAAGGTGAACCAGGAAGCTGACAGGCGTGCTAACCAGAGAACTGACGAGGCAATTGATAAAGGATTTGATAAAATTGAAGAGGGATTAAAGGGCGTCTTCAAGAAAAAAGATAAAAAAACTAAAGAAAAAGGAAATAGTGAAGAGGCTTCAGACGAAGATGATGAAGCGGAAGCAGAACAAGAGGCTGCAGAATCCGGAAAGCAAACAGACGGAAAAAGCTCACAACAATCTTCCCCTGCCCTTTCATGGGCTAAGTACGATTTCGTCCCGGGAGACGCTGTTATTTTTGAGGATAATCTTCAGGATGAAGAAAATGGGGAGTTCCCTTCCAGATGGGATCTTGTCAGTGGGAATACGGAGATTGCCGAATTCGGAGGCGAAAAAGTAATAATGATGAGGGATGCTCAACCTTCCATTGTTCCATATTTCAAGGATCCCAAGGAAGATCATCTGCCTGATGTATTCACTGTGGAACTGGATCTTTATTATCCCGGTGACGGTACATTTGAAATATATCTTTATGATAGGAAAAACCAGGAACCTGTGAGTTCCTCAGGGTATACAGATTTAAGGGTATACTTTGGGGGTACCGAACTGGTTTATGGAGCAGCAAGGAGCAAATACCCGGGCAGAAAAGATGGCGAAAAAAGATGGATGCATATATCTATGGCTTATACCGAAGGAAAATTTAAAGCTTATATGGACGATACGCGGCTGATAAATATTCCCCGCCTCGATTTTGACCCGACGGGTCTAACCTTTTATTCGTATCACGCTTCAAATGATAATCTTTTCTATGTTAAGAATGTCCGCATTGCTAAAGGAGGCGTGAAATATTATGACAGGGTGATGCAGGATGGTAAAATTATTGTCAACGGGATCAGGTTTGATGTAAATAAGTCAACACTGAAGCCCGAATCGATGGGTGCCATCAATGAGATCTATACCCTGCTAAAAGATAATCCTGACCTGAAATTCAGTGTTGAAGGACATACCGACAGCCAGGGTGATGATGCTTTTAATATGAATCTTTCAGAGGAACGTGCGTTAGCAGTCAAGAACACACTGATAAAAATGGGAATTTCAGCAGACCGTCTTGCATCCAAAGGCTGGGGTGAATCAAAGCCTATCTCTAACAATGCCTCACCCGAAGATATGGCCAATAACCGCAGGGTGGAATTTGTAAAGATCTGATCCATCATGTCATCACTTAAAATACTCAAGGAGAGCCTTCTCCTGACTATTCTTATTATCCTGACACTTTCATCTGAAACTGAAGGCTCTCCAATTTTTTCTGATATACGAGAAAGCCAGGAAATAGGATCAGATGGGGGAAGTATTATGGCAGAAAATCCTGAAACAGGAATTACAGTGGGTATTTATATCCCGGAGAATGCCCTGAAAGAGAATACTGTGATTACCCTGGTGTTGCATGGAACCAGACAGCCAGGAGTCCTCAGCAGAACTCATATAAATGGAATAAGTGTTCTTCCTGAAGGATTGCTTTTCCTTGATAAAGTACGCATGGAACTCTACAATCCTCCTGTTGATGTAACAAAGGGAATGATACTGTATCATGTTATCAACAATCAGTTTATAATACCACTTGGGTCCCAGGTGCTACATCCGGATGAAGGATATATTGAAGGCACTTTTTACATAACAGGACGGTTCAGTCTCGGTACTCCCACTGCAGCTGAGATCTCATCTCAGAGCAATAAGCTTGCAACATATAACCCATCCCGGCCGCTGGCTGATAAAGAAGGAGAGTTCGATAACCAGGTAAAAATGATAGCCGAAACAAGTCAACCTAATGGGTACTCTTCCTTCAAAGGTCCTTTCATTCAAATTACTGATGAATATATGCCTGCATTTGAGTGTGCATCAGTTGCAAATGATGATTGCCAGAGGTGGCAGAATGTTCTGACACAGGTGGAAGGACATGTAACATGGATGCATCTTCGAAGTTTGTCAGGGTCAGATCAATCAGCCTCTGCTTCAGCAGAACAGGCCAATGCTGAAAGAACTCTCAAACATGGAATAGAAGATTATCTCAGCAAACAGTCTGGGGGCAACAGATGCGGAGGATATCTCAAGGCAGCAGAAAAATATATGGAAACGGCCAGAAGCCTGGGAATGAATACAGAAGCCTTGTCATTCATTGATCAACGCTACAGACAGCTTATTAATGAATGCAGTTTTGAATTTACCGTTGAAACACATGAATGGATAAACCATCCGAAAGAGACACAAGGCGATGGTGCAACCTTTGAAGAAAAATCAAATTGGTACGGTACAATTAAATGTATTGTTCCCCCAACCGAGTTTGGAGGTCCCCAGCCAAGGATAATGTCGGGTGAAGGAACTATGAGTCTGCATTACGAAAAACACTGGGTTGGTGATGAAAAGAACGATCATACTGAAACTAACGGTACATGGAAAGCAAGGAAAATACAGGGATCTGTCCGGTACAAAACAAATGACTCAGGATCCAAATATCCTGTGGATGTTTCAATGACTATTTACTGGGACAAAAATGTTACAACCAGGCTCTGGGGCAAACCAGGTCAGCAGGAAAAGCCTTATGATTGGGCCAGTACGGATACAAACCCGACTGAAGAAAGTAAAAGTTATCTGCTAAAAAACGGATCAGAGGATAAAATAGGTAATAGCGAGGCAGGAAGATCTGTTAAGGTCTTCATCCTGAGAAATCCTTTTGACATGAAGGATGATCCAAATGAATGCTTCTGACAGATCATAAGAATATCTGAAGACAAAATTTAAAGGACATTAACTATGAGTAAGCGAGTTTTAATATTTACGATAATCCTGTTTGCATTTATTTCTTGTCTTAAAATTGAAAAGGTGATTTGTAGTACAAAAGACAGACAGGAGTTTTACTTTTATCGGACTAATATCTTAGCTGAAGCCGGAGATCTGAATTATACTGAACAGGATCCTCCACAAAAAACACAGAAAAATAAAACTACAGGAACTGGAGGGACAGGTGGATCAGGATCTAATGAAGGTACAGTGTCTCCCGGAGTACAGGGAGGTGCAACCGGAACAGGAACAAAAGGATCAGGTGAATCAGTATCTACTGAAGGTACGGGATCTAACGGGAATAGTGCGGGAGAAGGATCAGAGACTGATAGCTCGGAAGAGACCGGAACTAACTCAACAAGCGACAAAATCAATCTTGAACTGCAGGTGGAACCAGACCGTAAAACAATCTACAGCGGTGAACAAACCTCTATTCAGATAGATCTTCATGAATTAGATCCGGAGGGTAATGAAGATCTGAACTGTGGTGGGAAAGAAGTCACAATAAAAGTTACAGGACTGGTTGACGGAAGCATCAGCCACAGATCGGGAAAGATCACATTAAATGAAGCAGGTGTTGCATATATTGAATATAGAGCCGGCCAGAAAGACAAGCAGATTAAAATCATCGCAACCTTCACTCCTCCTGAGTCCGGTACAAATGATAATCCGGGTACGGATCCTACAAACCAGGAGGGGACTTCCGATAATAATTCAACCGGGACATCTCCCGGGGCACCGACAAGTGATAATCCGGGAACCAACCCGCCAGATCCGGGTGGGAAAACAGATAATACTACTCCGGATAGATCTCCCGACTCTCCGACAGGTGATAATCCGGGAACCAACCCGCCAGATCCGGGTGGGAAAACAGATAATACTACTCCGGATACAACTCCCGACTCTCCGACAGGTGATAATCCGGGAACCAACCCTCCAGATCCGGATGGGAAAACAGATAATACTACTCCGGATACAACTCCCGACTCACCGACAGGTGATAATCCGGGAACCAACCCGCCAGATCCGGATGGGAAAACAGATAATACTACTCCGGATACAACTCCCGACTCACCGACAGGTGATAATCCGGGAACCAACCCGCCAGATCCGGGTGGGAAAACAGATAATACTACTCCGGATACAACTCCCGACTCTCCGACAGGTGATAATCCGGGAACCAACCCACCAAATCCGGATGCAAAATCAGGTAATGGTTCAACCGAATTATCCCCCGGGCCTGGGACAAGTCAGGGACCAGGCACTAATCTGACAAACCAGAGTGGAACATCAGGTACCGGTCCAAACAAGGAAACTCCAGCGTATCCCGAGGAAGTAAAAGGAGAAGCAACGATAAACATTAAACCACTTGAATATGAAGCTACTCTGACAGTTAAAGGAACTTACAGAAAAACTGTAAAATCATCATACAGGAAACAGACCAGCGATGGTGTTGAGGATGGGACACATGACATTCAGGAAAGGCGGGAAGCTTCATTTTATGTCCCTCTCAAAATGGAGAATGCAGGCGATATGCCCGTACTGAATCAGAGATGGGAATATTATCGCCCTCTTGATATTAATCTGTCGAGTTTCAATGCCTCTTACAGGGAACGCAGATATAGTCATGGTCAGGGCGATAATAATGGCTTCAGAACCACAGTAAATATAACGAAGTCACCGGTCGGACAGAAAGTGGCAGGGAAAGATTTTCTGTTACAGTCAAATATAGTTCTGGTCATAGATAAGAAGACAGAAAAGGTTGTAAAAGTAATATCAGCGTACGCCGTTGAATTTAAATGGCAAGGCTCAAGGACTATGTTCAGTGAGCAATGGTCCCCCGATTCACGATCATCCGATAGTGATGCTGATCCTATTGATGAAGATGACACGTTCGAAGCTGAGCCGGTTGAAGATCCTGTTCCCGATCCCACTTTTAGCAGTGTATCTCAATCTCTGAAAACTTATTTCAAAGATATGGGGATTCCTCTTCCGGCGGATGTTGAAATACCTGAAGACGAGGATGAAAAACCTGAGATCAGTCCTGATTACCTGGTAAAAACAGGTGACGGAAAGACATTCTTCGGAGGAGATGGCGAAAAGATAACAGATCGGTCAAAGGAAGGAAACACTGATCGCGAAGAACGAACATTCTCATGGAATATGACTCGAAAAAAGAAACCACTATAAACATCATAAAATTTGGAAATCATGAAAAAAATTGCTATCTTGATAGTTAGTCTTTTTATCATCCTGCCAAAACTGGCAGGCCAGGAAGCTACTCTTAAACCTTACGGTATCAAATCAGGAATCATCGAATATTCATACTCCGGTGACAAAGTCGGGAAAGGCACTCTCTACTTTGACGACTATGGTACAAAAAGTGCCATGTTCACTGATGCAATTGAAGATGGAGAAAAACAGAAGGGTTGGGTTGTCTCTTTCGCCGATTACCAGTATATGTGGGACCCTGACGATGCGACTGAAGGAATGAAGCTTAAAAACCCGCTTATTACCTGGATAAATCAAACATCAAAAGAGGAGCTCGGGTCATTTACTGAATCAACATATGCAAAGATGGGTTTTGAAAAGGCTCCTGACGAAGTGTTCCTTGGAAAAACCTGTACGACCCTGAAGGGTAAAATGGGGAAGGTACTGATCTGGAATGGAATACTTATGCTGCTTGATATGAAGGTAATGGAATATGGATCACACCAGGAAGTCACCAAAATCCAGACTAATGTTCCGGTTGATGGAAAATATTTTGTTTTGCCCAAAGAACATCGAATTCTCTGAAATGCCCGGACTATTTTAGATAACCATTTACAAAAAAAGAAATTAGGAGGATTTATAGATGAGAAAATCAATTCTATTGTCAATATTTATCTGGGCTTTGTCGATGGGATGGAATACGAACTGTGTTTTTGCCCAGGAAATTACTGTACCTGATTATTCCTATGGGATGGTTTATTCTGAACAGGGAAGAGTTTCATCAATAGGGGTTGCAAATCCAGGTCCTTCCGGAGGTTATTCAATGGGAGAGGATGCAAGGGCATCCGGTGTTTCTTTTGCAAACGGTTACAGGTGGTGGATTTATCCTTCAATGTACGGCGGGATGTTTTGCGGCGATCTTCCCAAATTTAATTTCCCGGGACTCCACAGTCTTTGGATTACTTCAGGGACAACAGCTTGTATAAATCCACCATTTGGTTATATGGGTTCATGGGGAGGAGTAATAGTTGATCCTGCCAAACGGGATATTTGGAGCCTTCACGGTGCTCATCATACCTATGGTCCGACACAACCCTATTGTATTAAAAATCCGTATGGCTCCGGTCAGATATGCTGGCCTGTTCCGGACGAGTGGGGATCCGGATTATCTTACGGATATTTGCGGAAAGCAGTTGTTATTCAGTCAGGGGGTTCGCTTAAAATTGGTGATCCCGTGAACATAAAAGCAACCATAAAATCGCAGGGTGTCCATGAGGGAGACGGGACAGTTACCAGCAATGGAGTGCTTTTTATGAATAAAATATCAAGAGCTCAATGGGCAACTACCAAAGATTATTTAAACTGGAGTGATGTGGAGGATATTCTGGGTACACCTTCCATGGCTAACAGTATGCTTGCATTGCTTCAGGTTGGGATGAACAATACTGATGATAGTACTGCGACAGTTGCAATCGGTGATACAATAATCCTGGAGCTTATGTTTAATAATTCGATTGAACTTGTCAATCCTTATGGACCCGGTGATGCGGAAGGTTGGATCGGGAAAAAGCCACCATATTTATATTCTGATTATTCGTATGCAAAAACGGATACTATAAGAAAACTTATTAAGAGACTTGGTAACCGGCTTACTTACGATTTGATCTGCCTTACACAGGGAGCCGTTCTGGAGCCTGTAACAGCTGACGGTCCAAATGTGGATGAAGATAAAGACGGGATCAGCGATGCACAGGAAAAAGGAGTGAATGGTAATAACAGCAACTTTGATGGTAATTCAGATGGGACACCTGACTACAAGCAACCTAATGTTGCATCATTTCAAACTTATAACGGAGATAATTATGTAACACTCGCAGTACCTGCCGGGACAGAGCTTTCTCAGCTTATCGCAACTGATAATCCCTCTCCTCTGGATGCACCGGCTGACGCTGATTTTCCTTTCGGCTTTTTCGATTTTTCCATCGATGGTCTTGATCCGGGTGAAGCGATAACCGTTTCCCTTATTCTGCATGATGCGGGATCCGTCGGGAAATATTACAAGTATGGCATGACGCCGGATAGTCTGAAATCGCACTGGTATGAATTTATGTTTAATGGCCAGACAGGAGCTCAGATAAACGGGAATGTCATTACCCTGCATTTTGTTGACGGTCTGCGAGGTGATGAGGATATAACTGTCAACGGTTCAATAAAAGAGCCCGGCGGTCCGGCAATAGCAGGTACAACAGGCATGACCGAACTAACTGAAAAGAGAGGGATAATGATCTATCCTAATCCGGTTACCGATATTTTAACTCTCCGGCTGAATAACATTATTCAGGCTAATGATTATATCATTAATATATATTCAATTACAGGTGCTTTGGTCCACCAGAAAGTCATTGAGGTACTTGATTCTGGTCAGGAACTTTTTGTCCCTGTGGATCATTTACCGGAAGGTATTTATGTGATTACTTTATCAGGAAACACTTTCAGCTTTAATAGAAGATTCATAAAGCTGAAATAGAATACCAGGGAAGAGTTGATAATTATCAATTATCTATTATTCTTTTTCACCACGGAGTTCTCGGAGTTGCAAGGAGGAAGAACACGGAGTTTCTATCTAATTTGAAATTGACAGCAGTGTCACTCCGTGAATAATCTCCGTGTAACACCGTGGTTAAACAGCCATGTATATTAAGAACTTATTTATAAACTGATTATCTATTATCTTTGTTCACACCTATGCAACTATGTATAGTAGCTGTTTCCCTCTGGTTCTGCTGAAACCATCCCCTCTTCTTCTTAATTGCTTTACAGGTAATTATGCCTTACGTTATTAAGCAGATTATTGAGCAGGTTTTTGAGCCGGAGGCCTCATTGAAGGCAGGTTCAAAGGATCCTTCCATTCAAGCTGATAATCGGCATTGTCATTAAGCTTGTACTTTATTATGTGATTATCAGGACTTGCACTTCCGATAATATCTATCTTTTGACGGTCAACGTTACCCAAACCTGTTGCATCACAGTAATTGAGGTATCCCACATCCGCAAGAGGTATATCCATAAGCTTGCAGCAGATGCTGTCGACAGCCACAGGATCCATACCTGCAAGCGCAACTTTATGATCAACAGGAGTCCCTCTGACAGGACCATTACCTTCCATACCCTCTACCCCGTCGATTATAGTAAAATCAGCTCTTACATTCTTGGCTACAAGGTGCATATTGTAATGCAGCCAGCGCGGAGCGGCTGAGTGCATGCTGCGTTTATAATTTATTGGCTTATTAGTACCTGCTGCCGGTAAATTCAGAGGAGCTGCCAGTACCATGTTCTTTACACCACCAGTCATTACGACTGTATCATGTGTCTTTAACCTGGAGATTGAGATGAAATAGTTATTCGGATCGAAAAACGCATCAGCGATCAGGATCTGTTCAAGATGAAGGTCCTTGTTGATAACGAAGAAAGGTTTTCCGCTTGGTTGTATTGAGGTCGATGAATCTGAGGTTATAATCTTTTGCCAGGTCGAGATACCCGTAATTTGTAAATCCTTCGGCTGAATTGACAACGGCGCTTGATTCTGCAATTATTATCTGTCCCTTATAAATAGGTTTCAGATATTCCAGAAGGCTCCTCATGGCGTCGACATGTGTTGCACAGAGAGGTGCGCTTGTCGTCACCATGTTTGGTTTAATTATCAATTGTCTCCCCTTCAGTCCGGCACGGATCTCAGCTTCGAAGGGTTTGACTACTTCAAATAACATTTGTTGGCGGTCAGTTCCTGTGGTAAATGAAACGCTGCTGTTCCCTTTTGTGAGAACAGGTTTTGGTTTTGGTTTCATATCCAGAGGTTCGGCTGCCACGATATCAGATAAACCACCTGCCAGCATCGCAGCTGAACTCAGGCCAAGCATCTTGAGGGCGCTACGTCTCCCGATAACTAATTGTTTTTCCGGTCTTTCCATATTATAATAAGTTTTTCAATTAATAATTCAGACTCTGATGAATCATACTTTACTTAAGTCACGATGTCAGGTTAAAAATATCTATTTATTTCCGATAATCAACTGAATTTTTTTCTATTGTTCCCAATAAATAGAAGGTATAACAATTCAAATTATCATTTGTTCTATTGCCGGGTGTGATTTTTACATAGTCATCTGATCGTGAACTGGTTTTTCTGTTTCAAGTCACAAAAAAAACTTAAAAATACTTGACTTAGCCTGCTGGGTTTAGTAACTTACATAGATAATTCATTCCCAATGAAATTACTTAAAACTTCATGAATATGAATACCGGAAAAATTTTTACTAAAATCTTTACCTGCACGATTCTAATTATGCAGATGTCTTTAACAATGAATCTCAGTGCTCAGGATTACCTGATAAGCTTTGCAGGTTCAGGTGGAAGTTCAACAGTAGCAACAGTAAAAGTTGAAAACCTCACACAGGGAAAAAGCATCCAAATGAACGGTGGTGATATTTTACACCTTAAGTCCGTCGTAACAGGCATTGAACCGGTTTTGGATAAAATACCGGGTAGAGTAAGTTTTTATCCTAATCCCATGAAAGATTACACAAGGATGCAGTTTGATCTGCCGGTGTCAGGAGAGACCATCGTAACACTTTACGATCTTTCTGGAAGGAGTTTAGCACAAAGCAGGGACCTGCTTTACCATGGTTCGCATACCTTCATGATAGAGGGGCTTGAAGAAGGATTCTATTTTGTAAGGATCAACTGTAGTCAATATTCAACAAGTGGCCGACTTATAAGCTCCGGCTCACAAAACAGGAATGCCAGGATTGTTTATGAAAGTTCCGGTGATAAAGATACTAAAGTAGCTTCAGAATTTAAGGAAGCAGATGCAAAAGGAACGTATGCAGAGACTGTTATGCAATATACGACCGGAGACAGGTTGAAATTTACAGGGATATCAGGAGTTTACAGTACCGTATTAACAGATATCTTAACTACAGGTAAAACTATTACATTTAGTTTTGTCGAATGTACAGATGGTGATAACAATAATTATCCTGTTGTTAAGATTGGTGATCAGCTCTGGATGGCTGAGAATCTTAGAACTACCAAATACAGAGATAAGATGTCAATCCCTAATGTTACCGACCAAACTGCCTGGAGTAATCTTAAGACACCAGGATACTGCTGGTATGAAAATGAAGCTTCTACTAATAAAGATATTTATGGAGCTATATATAATTGGTATACTGTTGAAACTGGTAAATTATGCCCGGAAGGTTATCATGTACCCTCTGATGCAGAATGGACAACTTTGACAAGTTTTCTGGGAGGGTTATCCGCTTCCGGTAAAAAACTGAAAGAGACTGGAGGTACACATTGGT
The DNA here is from genome assembly GCA_963843415.1 of uncultured Bacteroidota bacterium. Taxonomy (GTDB): domain Bacteria; phylum Bacteroidota; class Bacteroidia; order Bacteroidales; family VadinHA17; genus LD21. Next base: position 326,623 of record CAWJKD010000005.1, on the reverse strand, counting down.
ATAGTCCGTGGTATGAACCTTCAACTGCAACAAATGAAACAGGTTTTACTGCGCTTCCGGGTGGTATGCGCCTTAATACTGGTGTCTTTGACTACATAGCATATGGCGGAGCATGGTGGACCTCAATTCAGCAAGATGCTACCACTGCATGGGGCCGGATAATTACTTATGAAAATAGTGGTGCAGTGACAAGAGGCTGGGATTATAAACCAAGTGGTTCTAGCGTTCGTTGTTTAGCTGATTAATCTTTATAACTGACTGGATAAAATATAATTAAAAGTAATGCTCAATTGGTTTGGAAATTGGTTGGCATCGATTGATAATTAATTAATAATATACAAATTCTTTATAATTCAAATCACTGTAAAATGATCAGATCAATCAAAAGTATTATCTTAATATTATTTTGGATAATTACAGAATTAACTGCTTTTTCACAGTACTATGTAAAATTCAGGGGAGATTCTTTAAGGATCCAGAAAGACTCGGTGATTCTGTCCGTTGAGACCAAAACAATGGATATTGTATGGCAGGTTAGTCGTGACTCAATAACCTGGCGATCTCTGGATGAGACAAATGATTCATTATTCATCCGGATAGACAGCTGTGCGTATTACAGGGCTGTTCTATCAGATGGATCTTGCTATCCTGTAAAATCAGATGTCGCTTTAGTTGCTTTTAAATCAATATATGTTACTGGAAACACTTTGAATATAGATCCAATCGGAGGTATTTATGTTTTACCCTCAGGTATAAAGCTTATTATTCCGCCAGAAGCTGTAAACGATAATGTTACTTTTAATATAGATCTTTTGGATATGTTACAAGCAGATCTTAAAATTCCGTTGGATGTTTATAAAGGCAGAATTTACTGTACGGGTATTTATTGTAATCCTGCAGTAATTCACTTTCAAAAACCAGTCAGAATTATTTTACCTGCTCCGGAATATAGATCTACAGACTTGCCCTGTATCTATTTTTATAATTATGATTTTAAATTATGGGATCAGCACTTCGGCGCATTATTTTGCTCAGAAGAAAGGCACACCATTGAGTTCTCAACCGAGGATATTTATCCAACAAGGGTTGAACTGATCCATGATGCCTTTGGAAAAGCCGAAATATTGGAGGGTAAAAATGATATTGATGACAGGATATGCCAAAGAAGTCTTGTTCAAATCATTAGTAAGTCTCATGATTATATGGGAACTTTAGCAAATGGGACCTGCAGTGCTACAACAAATTCAGTCGAGGCCACTTTTGCAAATTGTAAAAATAGACCTGTTTCAAATGATTTTCTTCAGGAAATAAGCGACAAATGTAGTCCTACTTGCACTGCTTTCCTTACTGATGATTGTTTTTATACTATTGGCAGCCAGGCGACAATGACCTTTAAGATGCAGGTAGGGGGACTACCATTACAAAAAAATACTATTGTAGTGGAAATGCCCTCAGGAATAGTTGGAATAGTTAAAGACGATGTTTGTTCGACCTGTACTTTTACTACCGATGCCGATGGAATAGCTTCATTAACAATAAGAAGTATTGACCTTAACGTCACAGGGACCATTAGTTGGTGGGCTGCTGCAGAATACTATCTCAGAGTACAATCCCTTTCGGGTCCGGAAGGAACAGAAGCAAATAAAGAATTTTTGAAAACTGTTGAATTATCTGGCACTAAGAGTATAGTTGCTTGCCCAAAAATCAGATTATCTTTTAGTTGTAACCGGAACTTGCCCAACTATCCATACAAGGTGCTGCAAAATGAAGAATACATTTTTTATCCGAAGTGCTATGATCAACAGGGCAATGAGATACCTTGCCCGGGGGAGGTTGAATTTTTCGTTGATAAGACTTATCCGGCAAGTAAAGAAGTTGTTAGAATTGATAAGCTAAAGAATACTTTAACTACAACAGGTGGAGGAATTGCCTATGTAAAGGCACGTATTAAAGGTTCAGATATTGTAGGAGGTCAACAAATATTTAATGTGGCTTTTCAGGGAATTATGCCAATATCAATTATTGATTGGGATAATAAAAGATGTTATTGTGATTTTAATCCGGATCCCACTGCTCGTGAGTGGTTTTTGATGTCTTACCTTGGTACCTTAACTTTTAAATTATGGTTAAACATGGCTTTTACAGAGGAGAATAATGTGGCTTCATTAAAAGTTGTTCATAAAGTCGGTTATACGAGCACAAGTTCTTATTGTAAGGACACAACTTGGAAGGAACCCGAAGTATTGTACTCTGAGTGGAAAGAAGGGGTGTATAATATTAGAGCGCACACAATTAATCCTTATAATGTATGTACAACTCAAAAACTTCTTGATGGGATAGAGTTTGAGCTGGCTTTTCTTGACCTCATGCCCTGGGATCCGGTCCATATACCAACTTTCATCTGCAAGTTGAGTTCCTCCGGAGAAATCGAGATCACAATGGATCGCTACTATCCGGAATATTGTCTGGGAAATATTCGATCAACAGGACTACTACATTAAGTATTAATAGAAAATGAATGTGTTAAGCAAACTTTCTTATTTAACAAAAATGAAAAATCTGACTGATTCATTAAAGAAAAATTATAAAAGAGTTAAGCCTTCAACAATTATAGGCATCGATAGTTCTATTCTTAAAAAGATAATAGTACTGATGTCTGTTGCCCTTTCTATGAATTTAGTGCATTCCCAACGTGTAATACCTATTGAAAGGGATTTTCCGACTTTCCCATTTCAAATTCAAAAAGGCATTAACAATGCTGATGGATTTGAAAAGATCTTTAATTTTAATCCTGCAACAAGTGGAAATGAACCTATTGATTTATTCCTATCCGGTAGTAGACTTTATGGAATTACACTTACAGGTGGATCAAATAATAGAGGACTAATATTTAAAATTAATACAAACGGTACTGGTTTCGAAAAAATTGATTTTGGAACTACCTATGCCTATCCCTGGTCTTTAGCTCTCTCTGGTTCATATATTATTGGGACTACTCAAACCGGGGGAACGTATAATAAAGGAGTCCTTTTCAGGATGAATACTGATTTAACAGGATTTCAGGTCCTTTATAGTTTTAATTTCAGTTTTACATATCCAAGATATTTCATTATTCTTTCAGGAGATATGATCTATGGGAATGCAACTGATTTCGCTGCTGGAAATAGCAGTGTAACCTTCAAGATCAAAACAGACGGTAGTGGATACACAGCACTTAAAGTCCATGAAGGGGCCATGTCACCAGCCAAATTACTATTGTATAATGATTACCTCTATGGGACTACTTATGATCAGGGAACCAGTGAGCCGTCAAAAATATTTAAAATTAAAATAGATGGCACTGAGTATCTCAAACTTCATAATTTCGATAGCCAGGGAAACGGCAGATATCCATATGGAGATCTAACTTTAATCGGCTCATTGCTATACGGTACTACTCGCAGAGGAGGTGTATATAACGGAGGTATTTTGTATAAAATAAATGTTGATGGTTCAGGATTTGAGCAAATATATAGCTTCTCGAAAAATGATGGATATGATGTAACAAATTCTTTGTTAAGACAGGGTTCTGTATTTTATGGAGCAGCCGATTATGGAAGTATAAATGATTTAGGAACTCTTTTCAGTATCAATACTAATGGATCAGGCTTTCGCAGATTATTCGACTTTACAGATTCAATAAATGGTTATTTGACTTCAAAAATTGTCCTAACTGGAGATACCATATTCGGAATTACACTTGGGGGTGGATCGGATAATGCGGGTACAATTTTCAGGTATCAAATAAAGAATCCACTAGACTCACTAAACGTCCAGCCAAAAGTGATCAATTTATCTACCAAAATAACCAATTTCATCACTGTGAAAAAGAATATTGTTGTCGACCCAGGAAGTTTTATTGATCTGGATACAACATTTTCAGTTATTGGGAATACACAATATACACACGAATGGAAGGTTAAAACAAATACTGGCTATGAGATATGCGACAAAATAGTCAAAATAATCAGGGATAGTACTTTCTATCTATTTCTGTCCACTGTACAGGGATGTTCATATTCAGAAAGTGTGATTATCACTATAAATTCCACAACTGGAATTTATGATTTTGACATTCCAAAGCAAATTAATATCTATCCGAATCCTACTAAGGGTAATTTCAGAATTATTATTCCGGAAGGTAATGTAGAATATTCCTATCATTTATACGATGTTTCGGGTATCCTTACAGCAAACGGAATTATGGATTGTCAGACAGAACAATGTATTATTAATCTTGAACTTACAAATATACCAGCTGGAGTATATACTATCGTTATCTCAAAAAACAATAAATATTATGGTCGACGTAAATTAGTAATTTCCCCATAATTACTATTGTTTAGAATCATATCGCTCCTGCGGAGCTCAAAACAATTCATTTGATCATCTATTTCCACAACCATCCCGTCCCTACGGGACTCTGATCATGAGTAATCCGAAACCCGAGCCGTGTAGCGGCGTCATTTTCTGATCAGTATTATTAATAAGCAGCCAATAAGAAAATGAAATATAGAATGATAAAAGGAGTAAATAAAGAAAAAATAATTTTATCTCATCAGGATTCAACATTTTCATCAGCTTATCTGATATGGGTATTAAAATATTGGGAATCAAAAAGACAAATAGAAAAATGAGGAATATTGATGAGAATAGTAAAGATGATTTTAGAATTTTATTCATAATATCTTGTTTATAGTGTCAGGTTTTAGAAATTAAAGTTGAATAATTACACTTCTTACTAGCTTTATATTGTTATATACAGTCTTTAACAACTTGCTCAATCAAGGTAGAATTAGTTCAGATTGATGCCAAAATTAAGTCTTAATTCTCCCAGAATCAAGAAAATTTATTCCACTCCCTAACATTAATAATTCTTTCCCCTGCCTAAGAATATAAATCAAGTAGTCTTTTCTTCTGTTGGGGATAAATATGTTAATATTTAGGGGATGCTAATGTCTACGTCATGTCAACGAGGCATAAATAGGTAAAAGTGATAGTTAGATATCACTTTTTATATGTACCCTTATATTACCCATATATTACAGACACATGGCATAACTTCAAATAATAAAGTTGACTTTGGCTTTTTGCTGGTGTAACTTTGATAAAATGGTAATAAAAGATTAAAGATGAAAATAGTTGCACTAATCTCTTTTATCTTATTAATATGTTGGCCCTTAGTGTGGAGTCAAGATTCTTTAATGATTAAAAAAGTAAAGGATAACGAAATTTCTCGTATGAAAAAAGAGAAAGTAATAGATTATGACCTTAGGATAGCTGCAAATAATCCACTTGCTAGGCAATTATATTATCGAAATTATATGATATACACAAAAAATGACGTATTAGGAAATACTGAAGTATTTAGTTTAATGAAACCTTATGAGCAAGCCTATAAAATGATGAGTGTCGCAGAATCCAAAATTGTTACAATTAAAATAACTGAGCTTGTATTTTCAACAGGTGAATTAGTTTATGTGATTTTTGGGAGGCCAAAACATGGTGCTTCTGATAAGGAAATTGTAACATTCTTTGGCATAATTGCTGGAATAGGTGTAATCGGAGGGATAACGGTCTTTGCTCTTAAGGACGCGTCTTTCAAAGATGCTAAAATTGCAGTTGATTTATATAATAGTGGATTGAAAATAAGTTCAAAAATACCTAAATCAGAATTGAAATTCGGAATTACTACGAATGGCCTTGGATTAAGATGCAATTTCTAAAATTTTTTGCTAATTAACAATTTATTCTTCGTGCTATGGTAAATACCTATACTAAAGTTTACATCCAACTTGTTTTTTCACCATTTAAACGTGAAAATGTGATAACTGTAAAATACAATGAAGAATTGCAGAGATATTCCACAGGTATTATCCAGAACAAAAAACATAAACTATTGGCAATTAAATATATGCCAGACCATGTTCATATATTTATCGGGTACCAGCCTTCACAACCTTTGACGGATCTGGTGCGGGATATTAAAGCAATACGTCAAGATTTATAAACGAACAAAATTGGTTACCTGGTAAATTCAGATGGCAGGAAGGATATGGAGCGTTTTCATATAGCCATTACCAGCGTGACGAAAATGGCGAATGTGCTGATTACTATGGCACTTATCTGATGGTCGGGAAAGTCGTTAAAGATGGGAATGAGGTGTGGGTCGAAGTACTTCCTGCTGAAGATTACTACCGCCTTACTGAAGTGATAAAAGGAGTGATGAAACAGGATATCACTGCAACCGATATGTTGAAAACCAATATCCCTGACAGTCATAAAGCATTGCCAGTTGATGATATTAATTTAACTAAGCCAATGTACCAACGTGAAGTTAAAAGAGATGGAAATGAGATGGAGGTTGAAGTACTCCCTGATGAAGTTCACGATCGCCTTAATGAAGTTAAAGATTTTGACGGGAATGTGTACAAAACTATAACCATCGGGACACAGGTTTGGATGGCTGAAAACCTCAAAACCACTCATGGTCGAATTGGCCAGCATATTCCATTGGTGACTGATAATTATATATGGTATAACATTACAATTCCTGGCTATTGCTGGTATAATAATGATGAAGCAGCTTATAAAAACACTTATGGTGCACTATACAACTATTATGCTGTAATCACCCAAGACTTATTATGTCCTGTAGGTTGGCGTTTGCCTACCCCTTACGATTGGACAACATTAGCTGATTATTTAGGTGGTATTAACGTAGCCGGAGGCAAACTTAAAGAAACCAGCACCGTTCACTGGGCTTCACCAAATACAGGAGCAACAAATGAAACAGGTTTTACTGCCCTTCCGGGTGGTGGCCGTGTTGGTAGTAACTTCTCCAACATTGGCAAATACAGTTTCTGGTGGACGTTGAAAGACTTTGGCACAAGTATTTTCTATGGCGTGCAATACGATAACAGCAAGTTAGCCACCAACTATTACGATAAGAGTTATGGGCTTTCTGTTCGTTGTATTAAAAGTAGTCAACCATAGATAACATTGACTTTCTGTCAGCCCACAGAAATAAGCTCCGGGGGCTTTTAATTTAAGATTACTTATAGTTGCTAATTCCAACTAGAATTATTAGCTGGGAAACAAACAGATATAAGGGAAGTCATTGTTATTATTACAGGACTACCAATTTCTGAACGAAAACCGATTTATCATTACCAGTGCCTCTAAATAGTAATTCTTTTTTATTCCTGAAGAAAGAAAGCAAGCCAAGGTTTATTATCAGTCCATAATAAAGCATAATAAGAATACTGCTTATGAGGGCATTTCAACTGAGTCGATGGATTGAAGTACCTTTGCATTCATGGCAAACAAACAAGCAAATACAGACTCCGCAATCACAGTGCAAACACCAGACATCCTTAACTATAATATTAGTGCTACAACCATACATTATATCTTACATAATCTCTTCAGAGGACTAAAGCCACTCCGACGCAAATACAAGCTGACTATTAATGAGATTATCTTTCTTAATGGCATCTACCTATACTGCAAGCACGAAAGCACCTGCATATCTCAGGATGCTTGTCTGAAGTTTATTTGTTATTATAACCTTGGGAAGGTGAAATACTATATAGGCTCTCTACTGGGCAAAGGTATGATGATTCAACTAGCTGAGATCATTAAAGGATATAAGCGCTATAAACTTACTCCTGTTGGATTGTCTGTCATAAATGAGATCAATGGTAATTTTGATGTATGTCTTTATGAGTGGTTTAATAAGTATAATATTTCTCTTTGAAGAATAACTCTAGCGGGTCTTTGAATAAGCACTCTCTGGATTCTTTTTATAGCATTCAGAGTATCGTATCTGATAGAGTTGTGTGCAAATTGTGTGTAAACCCTTTAAAATAAAAAGGAGTCAGATTGCTCTAACTCCTTGATTTTGAATTGTGGAGAATAAGGGAGTCGAACCCTTGACCCCCTGCGTGCAAGGCAGGTGCTCTGGCCAACTGAGCTAATTCCCCGTAGTCCCGCCCGGAGTTGAACCGGGGACCTCTACATTATCAGTGTAGCGCTCTAACCAACTGAGCTACGGGACTGAATGTTAAAGATCAGATCGAGGGTGCAAAGATATAAATTGATTCATTTAATACAATAATTGAAATAAAAAATATGCAAACAAGTCATCCTGAAAGAGCTTAATGCCTGTTTATCTGAACGTTATAATAAAATTCATAATAAAATTCCAGATTGTTACAACTCCTATTGCCAGCAGCTTTGAGAGATAAAAGTTGAATTTCAGTTTATCATTTAGCAAATAAATTACAAGATTATTTATACCCAGTCCTGCTATTGAAATAAGGATGAATGAGAGGTACTCAACTGCTATCTGGTTGTTCTCGCTCTGGAACGTCCAAACCCTGTTCCAGATATAATTTGAAGTAGCTGCCAGAATGAATCCCGTCGAATTGGCAATATATTTATTTACCCTGGCCTTTTCTTTCAGGAGCCATGTAGTGCCAAAATCTATTATCATCCCTGAAAAGCCTACAACACAAAACTTCAGGAATTTTAGTAATACTATTTTGTCAATCATTATACACAATTTTTATTTTCACAAAACGGCTGTTCAGCGACGGTCCAAAAAAATTGTTGAGGGAGAGTCCGAAATTATATTTCCCTTCAGCCAGGACAGGCATAACAGTTGAAATTCTCCCGCTGATTGTTTTCCCTCCGGAAATTATCCCTATTGCCTTCTCCGGAAGAACCTTTTGAATCTGCACCTTCTCGTCTTTCAGAAAAACCATGCAAAAGTCGACAGGGAATTGCTGATGGTTAAAATCAATGTCAAAGTCATAAGAATTGTTTAATGTAAAAGATATATTCACGGAATCTCCCGGATGCAGTTTTTGCTGAGACAGATTGAAATTGATCTTCATTCTGTTTACAGTCTGAAGATTATCTGTTATGAAACCACCAAACTGCTCAGTGTCGGAAGGATAAATCTGTGAATTACCCTTTGGATTTGAAGATATAAAAACAGTTTTGTTATGATATTTTTTTTCAAACTGCCACAGATCAAACTGAGTCTGGCGGGAATAGAGCGAGCTGATTGCCATAGCTTCCTTTCCGGTAAAAAAAGTGTACAGAGAAGGTCTCTGAAAAGCGCCGGTAAAAACAACAGGTAACTCCTTCGCTTCTGATTCCAGAACTTCATATTTCTCCTCTTTACCTCCGAAAGCCAGGTATTTATTATACCTCATATCTGTCAGAACAAAGATCCTGAGCACCAGAAGAAGTAAAATTGAAGGCAGGATGAATTTCCTTGTATACCTCAATAGTGCAGGGTTTTCATGACTTTTTTCAGTGAGAATTATAATTATCGGGATTGAACAGGCTATAGTCCAGTGAGGCTCGACATGTCCGCGTATAGAGGTCACCCAGAAAAAACCCAGGAATCCTGCAATTTGAAAATAGAGATTCCTCTGAAAGAGCCCGGTGGGTTTTGATTTAAATATTAAATAGATTGCTGCCCCAAGCGGCAAAGGATTCAGCACTGCCATCTGATTCGGTAAATATTCAAGAAAATATTTCAATCTGAAACCTTCAGATCTTTCTATCAGATGATAACGGAAGCTTGGGAAGTCATTTGAAATCTGCCAGTTGAAATGAGGTATCAGCAAGATCAGGCTCAATATACAGGCAAGCCAAAATTTATAGGATCTTAGTATTTTAATGTTGGAAAGAATTGTCAACCCTATAACAAGTACAGCCTGGTATTTACTGTAAATGAGTCCGGTCATGGAAACCATAAGTAATAATACTATTGGCCACTTTGGGTTATCAATAAATTTCTTATATGCGAATAAGAACAAAGCTGTAAAGAATAACAGTGGAGAATCAGGTGCAGTAATGACTCCGTAAGCAGAGAACATACAGATTGATGCAGCTACAATAAAAAAAGTGATCACACTTCTCGAATCGGGCTCCCTGATATCTGTTATTTTCCATATCAGAATCATTGTAGCAAGTTGTAAAATGACAGTCATGAAACGGATACCCAGGTTCCCGCTGAAGAGTACCGAACTGATTCTTATCAGAAGTGCCACCATCGGAGGGTGGTCATAATATCCCCAGGCCAGGTGTTTGCTATATAACCAATAATAAGCTTCATCGCTCATTGGTTCCATAAATATAGCCTGTATCAGGTTGATCAGAAACCATACTGACAGAAGAAGCAGGAAGACCTTTTTATAGTTGTTGATCTTAGTTTGAGCAGGGGGTAAACTGGTCATAATGAACAGGAAAATTAATTTTTAAATCCGATATTATCCAGATTGACCGACATTTTCAAAGCCTGTTCCTGATACATGGTATGCTCAGTGAAATGTAATGAATAAATCAATCTGATATCCAATACTTTGCTTTTGGCAAAGTTGATATAGAAATCTGCCCGGTCATAGGTTTTTGTTCTGTAGATCGGATCACCCCAATACAATTCATTATCATGATCCCCATAATAATACATTTGCCCGTTACCTGCATAGAAAGTATTAAACAGGCCGAAATGCCTGTATTCTATTTTTGCTTCTGAAAGCAGTCCATGTTGAACAAACCAGCCTGTATTATCGGCCCTTGCACGGTCCAGACCAGTGACCCAGCCAAGGTTTATCTCAAGTTTATCCAGGATTGTCTTTCCCTTAAAATCTAAACCGGCAGCACTCAGAAAAACCAGATTATCATGCAAAGCTTCATCAATAACAGGATCCATTTTGCCGGCGAAATGAAACATATACGAAAAATTCCGGACGTAGAATACTCCCTGATAATACTTACCGGAAAAACCTGCAAAAAATGTCTCATGCATTTCAAGAGACTGACGGCCTGTCCAGTCGATCCACAAATTAAGAAAGAGTTGTTCTCCTGAATACTCAACCAGCATACCGTTCATGTTCGGACGATAATATATTACCGAATCCTGAAAAAATATCCGTGGATATCTCTCTACTGCATAATCCCTCGGAAAAGCTCCCATCAGGAACCTGAAAGGTCTCCTGTCATACTTGTAATAAGCAGTAAGAAAAACATCACCTATTATATTGTCACTACCGAATTCGTGGAGAAGATCCACTCCTGCTCTGATACTGTGGACTGAATCCCATTTAAGACCAAATGCCGGAGCAAGATGAACACCTGCCATTGTCTGTGGGATCTGATAAGCTGATCCTCCAAATTCAGTATTGTCAAAAAACGAAGATAACCTTGCCTGCCAGAATGGTAGTTGAGAGGTCCCTTCCGCAGATAAGACGAAAAGAAAAATAAATATCCATAATGAGTTTTTCATGGAGCAAGTTTTCCGCACGACAAAATTAGAATTATTAATAACTATATCCGTGGGGTGTGTAACATTTTATCAAAACCGGTAGTTGTTTAAAGATGAGCCCGGAATAAAGGATATCATTTAACATTACCAAATAATACATTAAAATATAGATCATTATTTGAATTTACGTATTTTAGCGGATATTTATACTGCATGTCAAATTTAGTCATTGTACCCACTTATAAAGAAAAAGAAAACGTTGAAGCTCTGATAAAGGCAATTACCTCGCTTTCAGTTCCGTTCGATATATTGATTATCGATGATAATTCTCCTGACGGTACGGCCGACATCGTAAAGAATCTTCAAACGAGTTTTAAAAATTTACATATTATTGAGCGTCCAGGAAAAATGGGATTAGGGACTGCTTATATTGCTGGTTTCACATGGGCTCTCACAAGAGACTACAGCTTCATTTTTGAAATGGATGCAGATTTTTCTCACGATCCGAATGATTTAGTGAAACTCTACAAAGCATGCAATGATGACGGAGCTGATGTCTCAATAGGTTCAAGATACGTGAGCGGAGTAAACGTTATCAACTGGCCCTTATCAAGGGTTGTTATGTCTTATATGGCATCAGTTTATGTCAGGATCATAACTGGCATGAGAATTAAAGATACCACTGCAGGTTTTATTTGTTACAGGAAAGAGGTGCTCGATAATATACGACCTGCCCAGATAAAATCAAGAGGTTATTGCTTCCAGATCGAGATGAAATTTGTAGCCTGGAAGTTGGGTTATAAATTAGTCGAAGTCCCGATAATTTTTACCGACAGACGACTCGGTGCATCAAAAATGTCAGGAGGTATCTTTAATGAAGCGCTGTGGGGGGTGCTTAGAATGAAGCTGAGGAGTATTTTTACAAGGTATAAAAGTAATGGCGCAAAGGCGTAACGACTAGAAAGTGCAAAGGCATGACAAGCATTTTAATTCAAAATGCCACGATAGTCAATGAAGGCAAATCTTTCAAAGGCGACCTGCTTATTAAAGATGAGATTATTTCAGCTATCGGATCACCCGGTCAGGTCAAAACCTTATCAGGAACACAATCGATCGATGCAACAGGTTTACTGTTACTGCCCGGGATTATAGATGACCATGTTCATTTCCGTGAACCCGGGCTGACTCATAAAGGAGAAATATACACCGAAACAAAGGCTGCTGCTGCAGGTGGCATAACTTCTTTTATGGATATGCCAAATACTGTTCCACAGGCAGTTACGATTGATATCCTGAATGAAAAATATCGTATCGGTTCGGAAAAATCCCTTATTAATTATTCATTTTATATCGGAGCTGCAAATGACAATCTCGATGAGGTTATGAAAACTGACCCGACATTGGTCTGTGGAATAAAAATCTTTCTGGGATCCTCAACTGGTGGAATGCTCGCAGATAATGATAATATGCTGCGAATGCTTTTTAAAAATGCTGATTTACCGATAGCCGCTCACTGTGAGGATGAAAAAGTAATAAGGAAGAATACTGAGGAGCATAAAAAAAAATATGGTGATGATATTCCCGTGAATCTGCATCCCATTATCCGTAGCCGGGAAGCTTGTTTTAAGTCATCATCATACGCAATCAATCTGGCGAAAGAGTATAATACACGTCTGCACATTCTTCATCTTTCGACTGCTGATGAGATGAAGCTTTTCAGCAATGTACTTCTCCCGGGACAAAAACGTATAACAGGTGAAGCGTGTATTCACCATCTGTGGTTTGAGGATTCCGATTATATGAGTCTTGGTTCAAAGATAAAATGGAATCCGGCTGTAAAGACCCGGTTCGACAGGGATTCTTTACGTGAAGGTATCAATAATGATATTCTGGATATAGTGGCTACCGATCATGCACCTCATAGCTCAGAAGAGAAAACAGGTACCTACTTTAAAGTGCCTTCAGGGGCTCCTATGGTTCAGCATTCATTACCTGCAATGCTTGAGCTCTGGCACAGAAAAATATTCAGTCTTGAGAAAATTATTGAGAAGATGTGTCATAATCCTGCTTTGCTTTTCAATATAAAACAACGGGGTTTTATCAGGGAAGGTTATAAAGCAGATCTCTGTCTTGTCGATCCTGATAATCCCTGGAGAGTCTCGAAACTGAATATCCTCTATAAATGCGGCTGGTCGCCATTTGAGGGAACGACCTTCAGATCAAAAGTCATCAGAACAATAGTAAATGGGACCGTTGTGTATAATGACGGGCTATTTAATGAGGATTACAGGGGACAGAGACTGGTGTTTGAGAGATGATAAAAAGGCACAAAGGCGCAACGGCACAAAGGCGTAGCGGCAAAACCAGCTGATTTCCTGCCACTGCGCCGCTGTGCCGCTGTGCCACTGCACCGTTATGTCTTTCTAACTAAATATCGCACTGTACTTCTCGTCCTCTGTTCAAGCAGGATCTCACGTCCCGTTATTATTCGATCAATTGCTGCGGATGTATAGTGCCTTATAGAAAGTATCTCAACATTGTCGTTATAGACAGTTGAATATTCTTCTTTCAGATTTATGAGCAGAGTTTCAACTTTTGTTCTTTCGTCGTCAACACACACGTCAATGCTGACAGCACTTGCCTCAACGAGGTTGACCTTAATCCCATACTCAAGGAAGAGTTGAAATATCCGGCTGAGATTATCCCCCATTACGAAAGAGAAATCTTTCGGGAGTATTGATATCAGTATCTGATTTTCTTTTTTTATGAAGACAGGCAGAATCTCCTTCAGAGTCGGATCAGCAACAACTTTTGTCCCCTTCTCCTCAGGAGTTATAAATGATTTTACATAAAGAGGTATGCCTTTATTCTGCAGCGGCTTAATTGTTTTCGGATGAATAACTTTTGCACCCGAGAATGTCATCTCAACAGCTTCTCTGTATGACATTTCATCCAATTTCCTGGCATCAGGTAACCATTTTGGATCAGCATTAAGAAGACCGGGCACATCTTTCCAGACTGTTACACTCTCCGCATCAAGAATGTTTGCCAGTAAAGCCGCAGTATAATCTGATCCTTCCCTTCCAAGTGTTGTGGAATACCCGTCAGGGGTACCACCAATAAATCCCTGGGTGACAATAATAGATGATTTATTAAAATTAAAAACTGCACTTACATTCCTTATACTTTCATCCCATAAAATATTTGCATCTCTGTAGCGCTTGTCAGTCATCAGAACACTTCTGATATCTATCCATTCAGCTTTCAGACCTGATTCCCGAAGATATTCGGCAACAATAATTGTAGACCATAATTCCCCGTAAGAAACAATCTGGTCATAATCAAAATCATACATCGATTTTTCTGTCGATTTCAGATAGTCTTTCAGCTTCTTAAAAAAAATGTCGATCTTATCTTTTACATAATTTACTGACGGGAAAAGCTCTTCTGCAATAGATGAGTGGTAACTATATATGTTATCAAGATGGTCAATATAGGTCTTATCTTTGTCCATCCATGACTTCAGAACTTTTTCAAGTGCATTGGTAGTTTTCCCAAAAGCGGATACTACTACTACGAGATCTCTTTCTTTTTCAATAATCTTCGCCAGATTCTTTATACCCCGGGCATCCTTTACAGATGCCCCGCCGAACTTATAGACCTTCATAAAATGAAATTTGCCATAAAATTAGAACTTCAGATTTAAAAACCAATTCTCCCGGGAAATCAGGGAATCAACCTTGTACAATATCAAAAAAGTATAATCTGTTAAAATTACGATTGATTCTGTTATAATAATCTGCCAGTCTACCAAATAATAGTTCATATGAAGCCTGATAGTATTGAATTTTAATTTGTTATTTTTAGGACTTGGAATTAAGCCTGAGATAAGAAAAAATTTATCACAATAATGAAAGCATATAAAGTTACAACGCTTCATGATTTTATTGTTGAGCGACAAAAAGATTTCCCTTTTGCCAAGGGAGAATTATCAAGTTTGCTTCACCATATAAGTATTGCGGCAAAGATTGTCAACAAAAAAATCAGTAAAGCCGGACTTGTAGATATAATTGGTCGTTCAGGGATATTAAATATCCAGGGAGAGACCCAGCAGAAGCTGGATATTTTTGCTGACAGAGTCTTTACCGATGCTTTAAGGTCAAGTGGTGAATGTTGTGGCATCGCAACCGAAGAGAATCAGAACGAGATAGTCTTTACTGATAAATTTGCAAAGAAAGGGAAATATGTTGTCTGTCTGGACCCGCTCGATGGTTCATCAAACATAGATTATAACGTTTCTGTGGGTTCAATTTTTTCAATATTTCGCAGGATAACTCCCCGTGGAGCACCGGTTAAAAATGAAGATTTCCTCCAGTCCGGAACAAAACAGGTTGCTACCGGATATATTATCTACGGATCCTCAACAATGCTTGTATATTCGACAGGAAATGGCGTTAATGGATTTACTCTCGATCCCTCTATCGGAGAGTTCTGTTTATCTCACTTAAATATCAAAACACCTGAAGACGGAAGGATTTATTCAATAAACGAAGGAAATTATAATTATTTCCCTTTAGGTATTAAAAAGTATATTAAATACTGCCAGGAGAAGGATGTAGATTCGGGCCGGCCTTTTACTTCAAGGTATATCGGATCCCTTGTATCTGATTTTCATCGTAACCTTCTTAAGGGCGGAGTATTTTTATATCCTCAGAATGAGTATGCACCTGAAGGCAAGCTCCGGGTAGTTTATGAGTGTAATCCAATGGCTTTTCTTGCAGAACAGGCTGGGGGTTCGGCTTCAGATGGAGAAAGAAGAATACTGGAAGTTGAAATGAGGTCTCTTCATCAAAGATCACCTTTATATATCGGTTCAATCAATATGGTAGAACAAATAAAAAAATTCCTAAAAGCCTATAGCTGAGTGTTCATTCATACCTCAATGCCTCAACCGGATTCCTCGTTGCTGCCCTCCAGCATTGCCAGCTGACCGTCAGTAATGCAATCCCCAGGGCAAGGATACCCGCCAGGCAAAAAATCCACCAGCTTAATTCGGTTTTATAGGCAAAGTTCTCCAGCCATTTATGCATAACAATATATGTAACCGGTGTGGCTATAGTAAATGCGATGACAATCCACTTTATAATATCCTTGTTGAGCAGTATTAATAATTCAGAAACCTGCGCTCCATTCACTTTCCTGATCCCTATCTCCTTTACTCTGTGCTGAATTGTAAAAGCAGCCATTGCAAAAATGCCGAGTGCCGAAAGAATGACGGAAATAAGGGCAAAAAGTGACAAAACGCGGGTCTGAGCATATTCAACCGTATACACAGTCTGGTATATGTCTGTAATAAAATCATACCGGAAAGGGAACTCAGGATTTATTTTCCGCCATGTTGCATCAATGGCTGCCAGCGCTTTCTCCTGCTGTGTGCCATTAATACTTATTATGAAGCAGTAATTGAACATTTTCCTTGGTACAATTACAAGAGGCTTCTCTTCTTCATGTAGATTGGTATAATGAAAATCAGGAACCACACCAATAATTTCGCCCTCAGGGAAAAGGTCGGGCAGAAAGAAATTGATACGAAAACGTTTCCCGACAGCTTCAGCCGGATCGCCAATGCCAAGTAATTTAAGAGCACTCTGGTTCAGAAGATATTTCTCATGATAGTTTCCGATTTTTTTCTCATATTCAGCTATCTTCTGCTGATCGGGATTCTCGCTCGTCCTCAGATTACTTAATTCCACGGCATCGGCTTCCCATTGATGGGAAGGTGTATTACCCACATTTATGCTTCCGGCGACAGGCTCTATTCCAAGAAAGCTGAAAAAGTTGGTATCGATTGTGAAAATATTGATCGACTGACTCTCTTTTTTATCTATCTCTTCCATCTCGAATTCAACGGCATCTAAAATATCACTTCCGGGATTTTCCATGGCTGCTGTTACACCTGTTACCAGAGGATTGTCAAGTAATTCGTTTTTAAGCAGTTCGTATCTTTGAACCGCCTCCCATGGATTGTCGGCTATCACTATCATATTTGCGTTCCGGGAAGCCGGATGGCTGTTGCTGATCAGGTTCATCTGTCTGTTCAGAACAAAGGTGCTGCTTATGGCTGCAACAGCAAGGGTAAACTGAATAACAAGCGGAAAGGTATAAAGCTTTTTGTTCGTACCAGTCACTTCCATGTCTGACGTAATCCTCGCATTAAGGAATGGTAATACGGATAGAAGAGCAATTATTATTATGAAAGCAAAAACAATAGATCCAATCTCAAAGATCCCTTCGGAATCAGGTATACCAATTTTTGCTTGCCCTTGCAGAAATGAAACAAGAAACAGGGCGATCACGACTGAAGCCAATGAAATTAATAATGACTCCAGTGCAATATCTGATGCAATCATCAATTTAGAGGCTCCGTTAATAAGCTTTACCTTTATGGGTTTTATTGCTGCAATCAACTGAACCCGACACATATTGACGAAATTAATAAGAGCAACAATGAGGATGATCAATCCACCGGTTATCAGGAGGATAACCGACCTGATATTCCCGTTTCTCTCTATTTCACGGGTCTTCTGACTGAAAAGATGGATATCTGTAAGCTTCTGGAGGTAAAGGATCTGGATCGGTTCTTCCGTTTCGTTCTCGTCTTCCCACTTTTGCTGTATCGTTTTCCGGAAAGCCTCAGCATCGGTGCCTTTTTTTAACAGATAATAGGTGTATGCCCACGTTGTTCTGTCACCAATATTACTATATGAACTGTACGATGTAAGCAATTCAGCATGAAAGTGTGAATTCACCGGAAAATCTTCCATCACGCCTTCGATAATACAGACTTTAGGGTTAGGATCCTGCTGGTGCAGAATGGTTATCTCCCTTCCTATGACATTAGTGTGTCCAAAATATTTTTCAGCCAGGTTCTTGCTAATAAAAGCTGTTCCCGGTTTTAAAAAGGCACTTTCACGATCCCCTGCCAATACTTTAAAATCAAACACTTCAAAAAAAGAAGTGTCGGTCATAAATGCCTGTTGTGAATAGAATTTTTGATCGTCTATCTTAATGATGGCATTACGGTATGGTACCAGCCTGACTGTCTTCTCAATAGCCGGATAGTCAGCCATCAGCTTTCCTGGCCAGTCTCCATAAACGCGGGCCGGATGTATTGAGACAGCTCCCCGGTTACTATTGGTAGTCACACGGTAAATCTGGTCAGCCTTTGAATGAAAACGGTCATAACTCAGTTCACGCCGGACAAACATAAAAATGATCAGGACACATGCAAGTGCAATGCTTAATCCTAATGTGTTTATTATAAACCATTCCCACTCCTTCTTTAGTCTTCTTAAAATCTTCATAGTCATATAATAAATCTTTCCTATCCGAACTCTTTTGTTTTATCTCCGCCCGTCTGCTAGATTAACCCCTAAATCCCCCGTGGAGGGCTTTGGGGGTAAATTCCCCCCTGGGGCTTTGGGGATTATTCATATCGCAATGCGTCAACAGGATTCCTTGATGCTGCTCTCCAGGATCTGCCAGCTGACTGTCAACAGAGCTACTGAGTATGCAAATAATGGTCCGACAAAAAACGCCCATACCGGCATTGATGTATGGAAATAAAACTTCCCCAGGAAGAATCTTCCCCAGATAAAAGCAACAGGGAGTGAAAATAAAAAGGCGATTGTTATCCACTTTGTATATCCTGTCAGCAACAATCTGAAGACGGACCATATAGTGGCCCCGTTTACTTTTCTTACACCGATTTCTTTTGTCCTGCTTTCAGCAGTAAAAGCAGTTAGTCCAAGCATGCCAAGACAGGCAAGAATGATCGCTACCACAGAAGCTAATCCGACAAATCCTGAAGAGAGCCTTAGACTGGGATTTTCAGTGAACTCCCGGAAGGATCTTGTCTGATACACTGATTCCGGATCATACTTCTTAAACATATCTTTTATGCTCTCTGCTGCTTTCAGGTATTGTCCGGATGAACACTTGATCAATAAGACCGATGCCCCATCGGGATTGATACGTATAATTGTTGGTACCATGGGGCCAGAAAGATCAAGTGTATGGAAATCGCTGAAAACTCCAATTATAGATCCTTCACTCCCTTCTACAGAGATCTGGTTGCCGACAGGATCATTATTTTTCAATAATCCTGCGGCAATATCATTTATGATGTAATTATCCGAATCGGCAGAAAAGGAATTGTTGAAATAGCGTCCGTCGGTCATTTTGATGTTTACGATCTTATTATAATCATAATCAGTATTTATGCACCAGAAATGCAGCTTTTCAGAATCATCTTTACCATCCCAGCCGATCTCATTTGATACAAGAGCTCCCCGAGTGGGAACACAATTGGTGAAATTGACTGTTTCAACTCCCGGGATGGAAAGCAGTTCCGCTTTCACAGTTTCGGAGTGTTGACGGATATAAGTTGAATTATTCAGGATAATCACATTATCCTTATCGATCCCGACATCATAATTTCTTATAAAACTATCCTGACTATTAATTATCAACATAAAAATTATCAGCGCAATTGGTATTGTAAACTGAAATACTATCAGTGCCTGCCTGAATATGCTGAAGCTGCGGTTAGTGCTGATTTTACCTTTTAAAACATTCAGGGGATTAGCAGAGGCCAGGTAAAGTGCAGGCATGATCCCCGATATAATTCCTGTAAAGAGAGTGATTGCAAGGAAGAAGATAATTGTGTTGATACTCGTTAAACTGAAATCTGCTTCAGCATTAAATATCATGTTAAACTCTGGCAACAGAAGAAAAACGAATAAAAGAGCAAATAAGAAACTTATAATTGTAATAATCAATGATTCACTAAGATATTGAAGGATGATAGCACTTCTCCCTGCACCCGAGATTTTCTTTATCCCTGCTTCTGAATATCGTTTCATATTCATCGCAATTGCTAGGTTTATGAAATTAAAACAAGCAATCAGCAGTATTGCAAAAGCTATGACTCCTGCCAGAACGAGATTTTGCAGTTCACCCCAAACCCTCCTGCCATCAGAATAATCGTAAAGGATTTTTTCACCAAGAGGGAAAAGAAATAGCTCCTGGTTTAAAGTTGTCTCCTGGTTTATGATCAGGTTTTTTACTTTCCGGCTGACGACTTCTTTCTCTCCATTGTTACTCAATAAAACCCATGTATTGTTAGCTGCTTCTCCCGTCTCATTTGCCCAGGCGTTTTCAGCCAGAAAATGAGAAAAAGGAATTATAAAATCGAAATCAAAAACAGAAGTACCCCTGACTTTTCCTAAAACACCCTTGATGTTAAAAGCATCCTGCTTATCGTTTTCTTTCACAACGAGTGTTTCCCCGATGCAATCAGTGGTATTGAAAAATTTAACCGCCATATCATGCGAAATGACAATGGAATTGTTTTCATTAAGAATGTCTTTGGTTGTTCCGTTTTCAAGAGGAAATGTAAAAAGTTCAAAGAAGTTATTATCGGCATAAATACCTGTTTCATTAAATGATCCATCATTTAGTAGAAATGTGGAATTATAACTCCTTACACGTGTAATATTTTCTATTTCAGGGGCTTCTGTTTTTATCATATCTGCAAGTGAAGCGGACAGATATTCTTTCAGGAACCTGTCTCCATTGAAATAAGTAACATATGCCTCAAGTGAGTAAAGACGATCATAATTTTTGTGGTTTTTATCATGATTAACTACGGTCTGTATGTATAACAAAGCAATAATGGAACATACAAGGCCAAAAGTCAGACCAAGAAAATTCAAAATTGAAAAAGTCTTGTTCCGGTATAAAAACCGGAAGATGATTTTAAAGAAATTGTTACTCATTCTTTTATTTACAAATTAAGTTACTCATTACTCACTACTCATCGCTCATCACTTTTTGCTAACCTCCTATTGTTTACTGTTCATTGTTCATTGCTGATTGATCAGTTAATTGCTAATTGTTAATTTTCCCTCGTTTTCTTATCACTGGTTATCAACCCGTCTGTCAGGCGGATTATCCGGTTGCTGAATTTCGCAAACTCCTCATTATGTGTAACCTGAATTATTGTGATCCCTTCACTGTTAAGCTGTGAAAGAAGATCCATTATCTGTCTTCCCTGGTCAGTATGAAGATTACCCGTAGGTTCATCGGCCAGTAGAAGTTTCGGCTTACCAACGACAGCACGGGCGATACCTACCAGTTGTTGTTGTCCTCCGGAAAGCTGGGCAGGGAATAGGTCCTTTTTCGCCACGATATTGAAACGATCGAGCATATCAGCGACCATCCCTTTACGTACAGCAGGTTTGACACCCTTATAAATAAGAGGTGTTTCGATGTTCTCATGAACTGTCATCTCATCAATAAGATGGAATGCCTGGAAGATGAAGCCAACAAAATTCCGGTGAAACTCCACTTTTTTCTTTTCATTGATCTGATGAGCGGGCTGGTCGATGAAGAAGTATTCTCCTTCGCTGGGTTCATCGAGCATGCCGATAATATTAAGTAGTGTAGACTTGCCTGCTCCGCTCGGACCCATTATTGTAACAAATTCACCTTCTGCTATTTTCAGATCAATATCCTTCAGAACAAAGGTTCTCTGGAATTTCGAATCATAGTACTTATAAATGCTTTTTAGTGAAATCATATCCTATTTTTATTAAATTGTTCAAGATTTAAGGTTTAAGGTTCATTCGTATCTCAATGCTCCTACCGGATTTTTCGTTGCTGCCCGCCATCTCTGTCGAAATCCACCCCTAAATCCCCCAAGGGGGACTTTTCATTATATCCTTAATCTCATTCTCTATCTCTTTTACTACTCCTTCGATATTCATTTCAACTTCCGAATTCAGGAATCTGATGACTTTTATACAATATTTTTCCATTTCACCTGAGCGACCATCATCATATTCCTTCTTTTGCTTGTGTATTTCTCCATCTACTTCAACTACTAATTTTGCCTCATGACAATAGAAATCTGCAATGAATATGTCAATCGGATGCTGCCTTCTAAACCTTAGTCCACAGATCTGTTTTCCCTTAAGTTTTTTCCAAAGCAGTTTTTCAGGAAATGTCATTTTCTCCCTTAGTAATCTGGCTGCTTCCAGAATCCCAGGTTTTGCACCATAATACATCGACTTCTCAAGTTCTTCCATTTTATCTATATCTCCTTCTTTCCTTTCTTAAGCCCCCCTTGGGGGGTTTGGGGGTAATGCCCCCCTTGAGGAGTTTGGGGGTAATGCCCCCCTCGGGGGGTTTGGGGGTAAGGTCATTCATACCTCAGAGCCTCAACCGGATTCCTTGTTGCCGCTTTCCATGACTGAAACGAAACAGTCAGCAGCGCAATTCCCAGGGCCAACAGTCCGGCAAGTGCAAAGATCCACCAGCTTAAATCTGTTTTGTAAGCAAAACTTTCGAGCCATTTGTGCATGGCGTACCAGGCAATCGGAGTTGCAATTACAAAAGCAATGGCAACCCATTTCACAAAGTCTTTGTTCAGCATTGTCAGGATCTCAGATACTTTAGCCCCGTTTACTTTGCGAACGCCGATTTCCTTGATGCGGCGCTGGCAGGCAAACAACGACATTGCAAGAATACCAAGACAGCAAATCACAACAGCACATCCGGCAAACAGGGTAAAGGTGCGCCGGAACTGTAGTTCTGACTTGTATAGGTTTTCGACAGCCTGATCGAAAAAGCTTATTTCAACGGGAAAATCAGGAGAGACACCGGAAGTTACACTCTTAATTTCTTCAATCGTATTGTGTAATGTAAGGAAATCTGAGGTTCTCAGGTTTATCAGGCACCAGGAGGCATTGGGCTTATTTTGGATTATCAATGATCCAATAGGCTGGTTGAACGATTTGTAATGAAAATCTTTCACAACCCCGATAATCTCTGAAAGTCCGGCATCGATGGCCATCCCCAATACAAGCTTTATCCCGACCGGATTCTCAAGTCCATGCTCACGGACGAAGGTCTCATTCACCACCATCTTATTGTCATCTGTAGTCAGGTTGTCAGAGAAAAAACGCCCCTTTGTTAGTTTAAGACCTGTCATTTCAAGAAAAGCGGCATCGGCATTGAAAGTATCAAAAGAGTATTGTTTTTTATCTCCTTCACCGCCCTGGGAAGTTGTCCAGTGAGACATATCGATACCAGGAAAATATTGTGAGAACGAGATTTCTTTCACTGTTGAATTCTCCATAAGAAGTTCTTTCAGGATTTTCTTCTTGCTGTTCAGTTGTGGTGTTAGTTTTATCCCAACAATATTTTCCTGATTGAACCCCAGGTCGCTGCTTCCAAAATCTACCTGTTTCTGAACTAACACTGTAAAGGCTATCAGCACTATTGCAATTACAAACTGAGTGGTGACCAGAATTCCTCTGGCAACAGAGTTTGAATGCCCCGTTTCAATTGTTTTTTTCAGATTATCAGTTGCTTTCGAAGATGAAATCCGCAGTGCCGGAATAATACTAAAAACCAGGCTAAGGATGAAAGTTCCGGCTAAGGCAACAACCAGGAATGAAGGTTTGTACAGTAAAAAAGGATTGAAATGAATTCCGGTAAAACGACTTATGAGAGGAAAAAACAGAAGAACAAAAAGTATAGCCAGGAAAAGCGACATCAGGAACAAAATAAAAGCTTCGGCAAGAGTATTCCGGAGAATGGCTGTTTTCCCGGCACCAATCACTTTAAGGACTCCGGTCTGCCTTATTTTTTCGAGCCATTGGGAGGATGAAATATTTACAAAGTTGACAAGTGCAATTATCAGGACTAATGCGGCTACCATAACAAGGATCATCACTTTTCGCTTATCCCCAGAGTTCAGGTATTTATTCCCGGCCAGCCGGTACGGGGTAAAATACAGTTTTTGCAGAGAGATTAGTTTTCCCTGGGTTTGTTCTATTGGCTGGGTATCTGGAAAAAGTGAACTGATCGCTTTTCCCGTTTCAACAGGATCACTGCCTTTTCTAAGCAGGATAAAAGTCTGGAAATTATGCCATCCCCATTCTTTAAATTCATCACCGTTTGGGTATACTATTTTGCGGGTTTCATTATTGGCCAGTGAACTGAAAGACAGAACTGTGTTTGCTTCCGGTTCTTCAAGTACAGCTGATACTGTCAGGTAATGGTTATTGTTCAGCTTCAGCATTTTACCCAATGCTGGTTCGGGACCAAAAAGCAGTTCGGCCAAATGTCTGGTCAGGATAATTGTCATAGGCTCTTTCAGTGCATTTTCAAGATTCCCCTCAACAGCTTTATAACTAAACAGATTAAAAAAATCTTCATCAGCAAATACCATTTCAGAAGTAATGGGTTCACGATCGCCAGCCTGAAAAACCGGGGCCTGCCACATAGTTGCCATCCTTACAGAGGCTTCCACATCCGGAACACTGAGGTCGATCTGATCTTTCAGCACGGCAGGAGAATAAATTGCAAAATCGTTTTCTTTTGAAAACAGATAAACCCTGTCGCCGTTTTTATGATAATTGTCGGTAGTCAGTTCGCTGTACGAATACACCGACAGGATTATTACCAAGGCCAGGCTTACAGCCAACCCCAGTAAATTGATCAGGTTGGTTGCCGGTTTCCGGACGAAGTTACGGTAAGTTGACTTTACAATATTTTGCATGTCGAAAGTTGTCTTTTTAATCCTGTTTTCAATTTATCTACTGCTCTTCCAATATTTCCATTTTTCTAAGCCCCCCCTGGGGGGTTTGGGGGTCATTCGTACCTCAGCGCCTCCACCGGATTCCTCGTTGCCACCTTCCAGCTCTGCCAGCTTACCGTTAGCACAACAATTACAATCGTTGACAATCCGGTAAGAGCAAAAATCCACCAGCTTATTTCTGTTTTATAAGCAAAATTCTGAAGCCATTTATGCATTGCATACCATGCAACAGGTGTGGCAATCATGAAAGAAATAACTACCCATTTCACAAAATCTTTATTCAGCATTTCAAGTATCTCAATGATCTTTGCACCATTTACCTTGCGTATACCTATCTCCTTGGTTCTTTCAGCACACAACATAATAACAATGCCTAACAATGACAGTATTGCTATTAAAATCGCCATCAGGCTGAAGAGGATAAAACACCGGTTGAACCGGACATGTGATTTATACTGTGAATTAAAATATTCATCAAGAAAGAAATATTCAAAATATTGCCCCTTAAAATGTTTTTGAAACTCAGATTTTACTCCGGAGACAATATTTTTCATATTGGCATTTCGAATTTTTAGAAAAATGAAATAGCCTCCTCTGTCAGCATTGAAAATAGTCGGTCTGACTTCCTGATCGAGTGAATTCTGAAAATAGCCATCAACAACACCGATAATCTCTCCAATGTCAGAGTTCTGGTCGGTATCAAATACTTCTTTGCCAAGGATCCCGTTGAAATTATTGCTCCCTCCTCCCATAGCCAGAGCAGCCTCTTTGTTAAGAACAAGATGTTTTTTCCCACCTTCCCAGTTTGTTTCATCACTATAGAAATTGCGGCCTGCGAGGAGTTTGACATTAAAAAAATCGAAAAAACCCGGGGCAATACTTGTCTGGTATATCTGGTCACTCAGTTTATCTCCACCTCTGATCATTATCCCACCTTTTACCCAGGTATTTTTTTCTCCGGGAGTTATTGTAGAATAGGTTGTTGCAACTATTTCAGGGAAATTCAGGAGGCTTTCCTGGAATGATATCTGAGATGAATTGAATTTCCTGTCAACAGGTCTTTTAACAACCAGTGTCTGTCCGATATCCATTGTTAATGCATCCTGTTGCATATACTTCATTTGCTTCATTGCCAGTATTGTACTGGATAACAGGAAAATAGCAATAATGAACTGGAGAGCAAGTATCACTTTCTTTGAATCCTTACCATGACCATTAATTCTGCTCTTTTTTAATATAGCTACAGGTCCGATCCTGTACATCCTCAATCCTGTAATGATTCCAATAATTAAGCTTGCAGTCAGCAAGATCAGGGAAGGAACCAGCCAGATTTTCAAATTACTGAGAGAAGAGACAGAAAGATCGAGATCCAGGTAATTTCTTAACAGAGGGAAAAAGACATATAATAATCCGATCCCGATCAGGAGACTGATAAGTCCGGTCAAAAATGTCTCTGCTGCAAGTTCAGAAATAATACTCGTTCGTGAAGCACCATTAATAATTTTCGTAGCAATTCCTTTTATCCTTTTTCTAAGAAGCGATGTAAAAAGATCAGAATAGTTAAGAAAGGCACTTATCAGAATAAATATTGAAACAATGAATAATGTTGAAAGGTATTTCTTATTACCATTGATCTCGTGCTCAAACCTGTAATTTGATTTTAAATGAATATCAGCCACAGGTTGCAAATGATATTCCATCGCAAACTGAAAATCAGCGTTAATCGATTTCAGATATTCCATAGCTGTCTGAGTGATTTTTGAAGCCACATCAACCGGATCACTACCTTTTCTGAGGAGGAAGTAAGTATTTGTATTGTTACATGTATAACAATAATCATCACCTGTTAATGCTGATAAAGGAACCACCAGGTCAAATTTCAGGTGGGAGTTTTCTGGTACATCCTTTACTACTCCCCTTATGACAAATGGTTTTGAACCGGGATTTACATTGTAGATAGTTTTACCTATAACATTGATATCTCCAAAATATTTCCGGGCAACCGATTCCGTAACGATCACGGAATTGGGTTCTTTCATAAAGGTTTCCCTGGATCCAGATATTACGGGATAAGAAAAAATATCGAAGAAGGAAGTATCGGCAAAAAATGTTCTCTCTTCCTTATAAATTTCGTTATTTGCTTCAATAAAAACAGTCTCCTTCCTGCAACGGCAGAAATTTTCTATCTCCGGGATCTGGTCTGCCGATAATTGTCCGACCAGGTAATTAACTCCGACACTTTTATCCAGTCCTGTCTGATAATGGCGGTAAAACACTGTGCGGTATAAGCGGTCAGAATTCTCCAGATGCCTGTCATAACTTTTTTCGAACCGGATGTACTGATAAATAACAAGAAAAGCCATTATCCCGAGCGACAGACCTATGATATTAATCAGGGATAATCCCTTGTTAATCATGAGATTTCTGACTGAATGTATAATATTCTTCAGAATCATATTCAATTATTACCGGATTTGATCAAACAGCATTTACATGTGTTGTCTGTGTACTCTCAGAGATTATCTGTCCGTCAAAGAGATTTATTACCCTGTGGGCAAAACCGGCATTCTCCATTGAGTGGGTAACCATCACAATTGTTGTTCCTGCCCTGTTGAGGTCAGTCAGCAGGTTCATTACCTCAAGACCGTTTTTTGAATCGAGGTTTCCTGTCGGCTCATCGGCAAGTATCAGCTTGGGACCGGCAACTACCGCCCTGCTAATGGCAACACGCTGCTGCTGTCCACCTGAGAGCTGTTGCGGAAAATGTTTCTTGCGATGACCCAGTTTCATCTGTTCAAGAACAGATTCGACCTTTTCCTTGCGTTCACGTGTTTTAAGCTTGAGATAGATCAGAGGAAGCTCAATGTTTTCGTAAACCGTAAGCTCATCGATCAGGTTAAAGCTCTGAAAAACGAAGCCTATGTTCCCTTTACGCAACTGGGTCCTGTGACGTTCAGATAATCCTCCAACCTCTTTCCCGTTGAAATAATACTCGCCCCTGGAAGGATTATCCAGTAACCCTATAATGTTAAGAAGAGTTGATTTGCCGCAACCGGATGGTCCCATAATAGCAACGAATTCACCTTCCTTTACATGGAGATTCACATTGTTAAGTGCTGTGGTTTCGATTTCTTCTGTAAGAAATACCTTTGTTAAGTTGACTGTCCTGATCATTGTAATTGTTTAAGTGTATATAAATTATTTAAATACTATTCTTTCTGCATTCCCGAACAATTCATACCCTGATGTAATTACTTTTTCCCCGGCAACAAGACCCTCAGTAACCTCATAATACTGGGGGTTTTGTTTTCCGATCCTGATAGGCCGTTTAACGGCTCCAGTTTCGTTTTCATTAAGAACGAAGATCCACTGTCCTCCGCTGCTTTGAAAGAAGCCACCCCTGGGTATCATTATTGCACTGCCCGATTCCCCAAGTTCAAGCCTGGTCTGAAATGTCTGACCGGTCCTGATGTTTTCCGGCATTCCGCTTTCAAAAACCATCTCCACTTCAAACTGACCTTCCCTGACTTCAGGATATACCTTTCGGACAAACAGATTAAATTGCGTTCCACTTCGGTCAAA
The DNA here is from genome assembly GCA_963843415.1 of uncultured Bacteroidota bacterium. GTDB lineage: Bacteria > Bacteroidota > Bacteroidia > Bacteroidales > VadinHA17 > LD21. The sequence goes on along the minus strand of CAWJKD010000005.1, from coordinate 298,049 downwards.
TGAACTTTTTAATCCGCGCGTTACCCTGTCAATATAGTGCTCATCGATCCTGGCGCTTATTTTATAATCTGTAAGTACATTTATCTGCCCAACACGCTGGCCGGCCCCTATCAGCTGGCCTACTTCTGCATCCAACATACCAAGCTGTCCGTCTACCGGAGCTTGCACATCAAGATCATTCAGACGGGCCCGGACCATCTGGAACATCTGCCTCATTTTCACCAGGTCAGATTCAAGAGTCTGCATAGTTGTTGCTCTGAGAAGCGAATCGTTTTTAGCTTTTAACTTATTTATTTCCAATAACTTGACTTCATATTCATAATCCTCTTTTGACTGGATATATTCTTCACGCGAAATGAACTTCTGACCATACAGATTATCATTGTATTCATATGTTCTCTTGTTCCTAGTAAGCCTGTACTCGTTGAAAAGTATATCTTTTCGCGACTCGATCTGTGCAGCTTCGAAAGTGACTTTTGTGTTTCGCAGGTAGTTCTCCTTCTCAGCAAGAGCGACTTCGCTGTTAAGAACTGTCTGGTAGAGCTGACGGTTTTCAAGTTTCAGTATTACATCGCCCTTTTTAAGCATGGAGCCTTCCTCAATAAGACGATCTTCAACTCTGCCTCCTTCGATGGCATCGAGATATATTGTTGTAATAGGTTCTACAGTCCCGATCACAGAAATATAATCATTAAAGGTTCCTGCTTCTACCGTACTTATTGTAAGCTTATCGCGTTCAGCACGGAATGCCGAGCTGTGATCTCCAAATATTATTATGCCTGCCAGCAGGAGAAATAGTAGTCCGCCGGCTCCCCAGATAATATGTTTCTTCTGCAAACCTTTCTTCGGCTCAATTACTTTATCCATTCCCATGGGTCAGAATTATATGTTTGTTAAACTGTGCACTAGAATTATGCCATAAACATATATAAATGAATTTCAATGTTTTAGAAAATCTACTGTATATATTAAGTAAATTTTATTTACATTAAACTGTCAATTTATTTGACAATTTGTTTGGATATCTCTCTTTCAATAGGTAACTTTGAAGTATATCCTTTTTCCGGACTAAAGTCCGAATGCAGGCAGGGATTCTGTTAGGCTTCAGCCCGGATCCTGGCCCCCCCTTGGGGGGGATTGGGGGGTAAAACAAATCAGGGGGGTCGGGGGGTAGAAGTGGGGATCGGGGGATAAAACAAATCAGGGGGAGGGGATTGGGGTGTAAGACGCTATGCAACATGAAGGCAACATACTGGTAGTAGACGACAACAAGAGCATCCTGAGCACTCTTGATATACTGCTTACGCCGGAATTCGGAGATGTGACTCTTCTGTCAAATACTAACCAGATATTATCGCAGTTAAGGAAAGAAGACTATAACCTGGTTATCCTTGATATGAATTTCAGCGCCGGTATAAATACAGGAAATGAAGGGATCTACTGGCTAAAGAGGATCAGGGAGAGTAATCCCGATATCTCCGTTGTAATGATCACAGCCTACGGAGATATAGAACTGGCAGTGAAGGCGCTGAAAGAGGGTGCCTCTGATTTTATACTCAAACCCTGGGACAACGAGAAACTCCTGGCAACTCTTAGGCTTGCTGTTCAACTTAATATTTCGAAAAAGCAGGTAAGCCAGCTGAGAGAAAGAGAGACTGAGCTTAAAAAAGAGATGAACCGTGAACAGCGATCTATTATCGGATCTTCACCCAGCCTTGTGCAGGTACTTAATATGGTCAGAAAAGTAGCACGGACCGATGCAAATGTTCTGATCACAGGCGAGAACGGCACCGGCAAAGAATTGATAGCCCGCGAGATACACCGTTTATCGGAGAGGGCTAAAGAGGTAATGGTAAGCGTCGATATGGGAGCGCTAAGCGAAACACTCTTTGAAAGCGAGCTTTTCGGTCATGTAAAAGGTGCTTTTACAGATGCCCGCGAAAATCGTCCCGGGAAATTCGAAACTGCCGGCAGAGGTTCTCTTTTCCTTGATGAGATAGGTAACCTGTCGTTTCATCTTCAGGCAAAACTCCTTGCAGCTATCGAGAATCGCCAGGTTTCACGAATTGGCTCAAATCAAACGATACCGGTCGACATACGGCTTATCTGTGCAACAAACAAAAACCTTGAAAACATGGTCCGTGAGGGCCTGTTCCGGGAAGATCTCCTGTACCGTATAAATACGATCCAGGTCGAGATCCCACCTTTGAGAGAAAGGGGAAACGATATTATCATTCTTGCTGAATTCTTCCTTAAAAAGTTCTCTTATAAATACAATAAACCCAACCTGAAAATAAATAATCAGGCAAATGAAAAGCTGATGAGGTATTCCTGGCCGGGCAATATAAGAGAACTTCAGCATACAATGGAAAAAGCAGTGATCCTGAGTGAAGCCGATGTCCTTAAACCTGATGATTTCTATCTTCGGAATATCAGTCTTTCGGAAAACAATGATACTCTACCCACCCTTGACGAGATGGAAAGACAACTGATACGGCAGGCGCTTGATAAGAATAATGGCAACTACAGTGCCGCTGCTGAACAATTGGGAGTTACCAGACAAACCCTGTACAACAAACTTAAGAAATCTGATTAATGATAAACAGGAGCTTCTACCTGGCAATAATTCTGAGGTTATCGCTTATTGTAATCCTGGCTGCACTTATTGGCTTTTTTGCAGCTTCCGGGAAATCATTTCTTGCACCTGCTTTCTGTTTCCTGGGTATTATTATATTGTTTATCAGTCTTGTACTATACTTTAACAGTGCAAACAATAAGATCCGTTTCTTTTTTGATGCTGTCAGAAATGAGGAGTCGAATCTTTCTTTCCCGGTTGATACAAAGAACAAGAGTCTGAGGGAATTGTACCGGAGCATGAATACAGTAAACCAGCAGATACAGCAATTAAAAGTAGAGAACCGGCAGCAGGAACAATACTTCCGGAGGTTGATCGAACATCTTGCGACAGGGATCATAACCTTTAATAACAAAGGATTCATTCTTCACGCCAATACAGCTGCTAAAAGACTCCTTTCAGCTGATGTTCTGACTCATCTGCAACAGATTGAACGGATTAACATGAAGCTGTTCCAGACTATCTCAAATATTAAACCTCTTGAACAAAAATTGATCTCCATCCCGGCAGCACTGGGAGACATACAACTATCACTGAAAGCTACTTCTGTAAAAACAGGCGATGAAGAGCTTACCATCCTGTCTGTCCAGGATATTAAAAATGAACTTGATGAAAAGGAGCTGGATTCCTGGCTTAAGCTCATAAGGGTGCTGATGCATGAAATCATGAATTCGCTTACACCAATAACTTCATTATCAGAGAGTCTGTCTCATATCTTCAGCAATAAAGGACAACCGGTTTTACCCGGGGAGGTTACTGATAAAACAATAGCAAAAACACTTCAGGGACTAAATGTGATTCAGGAGCAGGGAAGAGGGCTGATGTCATTTGTGGAATCATACCGCCGGTTGACGCGGATTCCTGAACCGGAAAAGAAAAAATTCAAGATAGCAGATCTCCTGAAACGTGTTCTGATATTATATAAATCACTTGACAGGAGCGATAAAATTGAATTAACTTATTCAATAAAAGATCCTGATCTTGAGATCTTTGCAGATGAGAATCTGATCTCGCAAGTGCTCCTGAACCTGCTAAAGAATGCCCTCGAGGCAAATGAGAATAATCCTTCCGGAAAAATTACAATCAGAGCCGGCACTGATCCGGATCTTCGTCCCGAGATCTGTGTTGCTGATAATGGCCCCGGGATATCTGAAGAGAATATCGATGAGATTTTTGTACCCTTCTTTACTACCCGCAAAGACGGTTCCGGTATAGGACTGAGCATCTCAAAACAAATTATGAGAGTCCATGGTGGTAATCTTAAAGTAAGATCTCTGCCAGGCAAAGAAACTATATTCTGTCTGAGTTTTACCAACTGAAGGAATTCCCGCAAAATGATATTAAATTTGCCGCCACATTCTGGCAGATGAAAGAAAATGAATTGACCGGCTTGTTTAACGACCATCCGGTACTCCTCCGGCTGACAGAGGCTGTAAACAGACCAGGGGCAGAAAAAATAAGTGTTACAGGATTATCAGGTTCAGCAAAAGCAATAGCAGTTGCCAGAGTTTTTCTGAAGACCTCGTTCATTCATATTGTTCTGATACCGGAAAAAGAAGATGCTGCATATTTCTATAACGATCTTATATCCCTGGCCGGTGAAGATTCTGTGTTCTTTTTTCCCTCAACCTTTAAACGTTCAGTTCAGTACGAACAAACAGAACCGGCTAACATTGTCCTCAGAACTGAAGTTCTTAATCATCTTGCCTCAGGCAAACGGAAAGGGATAATTGTCACATATCCCGAATCGGTGATGGAGAAGGTCATTAACCGCAGAAATCTGAAAAAAAACACTTTCAGCATTTCGAAGGGCGATAAGCTGTCGCTTGAGTTTCTTGAAGAAGTTCTGAGAGAGTATAATTTTGAAAGAGCAGATTTTGTTTATGAACCAGGCCAGTATGCAATAAGGGGAAGCATAGCAGATGTCTTTTCCTATTCTGCTGACCTTCCTTACCGGATTGATTTTTTTGGTGAAGAAGTAGATTCAATCCGGACATTCAATACTGACGATCAGTTGTCCGTTGCAATTCAGAAACAGATATCGGTAATCCCGAATATACAGGATGTCTCAATAGAAGAAGTAACTGATTCATTTACCGATTTTCTGCCTCCTTCATCGGTTATCTGGACCGATGATTCATCATTTATAAAAGATAAAATAAATAATATTTTTAATCAGATTGTCGGCAGGGAAGAGTCGGGACAGATAGCCGGGAAAAAAGATCTGATAATGACAGGGAGCAGGTTCCTGGAAGAGTGTTCAAAATTCCGCGTAATTGAATTCGGCAAAAAGGGAGTATTTGAGTCACAAGATCATTTTGAATTTCACACTGAACCGCAGCCTGTTTTTAACAAGAATTTTGAGCTTCTCTCCGATAAGCTCGTATCAAACAATATTAACGGATACAAAACTTTTATCATTTCAGAAAGTCAGTCGCAGATCGACAGGCTCATGGATATTTTTGCCGAGATAAATCCGGAGGTTCATTTTACTCCCTTGTTACTGAATCTGCATGGCGGTTTTACCGATCACGATCTGAATTTCTCAATTTATACAGATCATCAGATATTCGATCGCTATCATAAATTCAGGATAAGAGGCTATTTTACGAAAAAGGAGAGCGTAACTGTTAAAGAATTAACAGGACTCAACCCGGGAGATTATGTAGTACATATTGATCATGGTATCGGGAAATTCGGTGGACTTGAGAAGATCGAAGTGAATGGGAAACTTCAGGAAGCAATAAAGCTGGTTTACCGTGATAATGATACTCTTTATGTTGGGATCCATTCACTCTACCGTATTTCAAAATACAAAGGGAAAGACACTGCCGAGCCGAAGATCTACAAGCTTGGTTCCGGAGCATGGCAGAAGCTCAAGCAAAATACAAAGAACAGAGTAAAAGATATTGCCAAAGACCTCATCAGTCTGTATGCTAAAAGGATGGCCTCCGAAGGATACACCTTTTCCCCTGATTCTTACCTGCAACGCGAACTGGAATCATCATTCATCTATGAGGATACTCCCGATCAGCTCAAAGCCACCGAAGCAATAAAAGTTGATATGGAAGCTTCTCATCCTATGGATCGTCTTGTATGCGGTGATGTCGGTTTCGGCAAGACTGAGGTTGCGTTAAGGGCTGCATTCAAAACAACGGCCGACAGTAAACAGACCGCCATTCTGGTACCGACAACAATTCTCGCACTACAACACTATAAGACATTCACTGAGCGCCTTAAGGGATTTCCATGCAATATTGAATACCTGACACGACATAAAAAACCGGCTGAGCAGAAAAAGATCATTTCAAATCTTGCTGAAGGGAAAATTGATATAATAATAGGAACTCATAAGCTTGTCAGTCCGGAGGTAAAATTCAAGGATCTGGGATTGCTTATAATTGATGAAGAGCAAAGATTCGGGGTTTCAGTGAAGGAAAAGCTGAAGAAGCTAAAAGCGAATGTCGATACTCTGACTCTAACTGCAACTCCGATCCCAAGAACACTTCAGTTCTCGCTGATGGGAGCCCGGGATCTTTCTATAATTAACACTCCCCCGCCCAACCGGATGCCCATTGTTACTGAATTGCATGGTTTCAATGAAGAAATCATAAAGGAGGGAATCGAGTATGAGGTTTCCAGAAATGGACAGGTATTTGTCATTCATAACAGGGTTGAGAACATTAAAGAGGTGCAGGAAAATATCCACCGGATCTGCCCGAATGTAAAATCATCAATAGTGCATGGAAAGATGAGTGGGAAAGATATTGAAAATGTGATGTTCGACTTTATCCAGGGCGATTATGATGTATTGATAGCTACTACCATTATTGAATCGGGATTGGACATACCAAATGCAAACACTATTTTCATTAATGATGCTCATCATTTTGGTTTATCGGAACTTCACCAGCTAAGAGGAAGAGTAGGGAGGTCAAATAAAAAAGCGTTCTGCTATCTTCTGGCACCACCACTCGATACCCTTACACATGAAGCACGCCGCCGCCTGAAGGCAATTGAGGAATTTTCGGAGCTCGGAAGCGGATTTAATCTGGCATTGCAGGATCTCGACATCAGGGGATCAGGTAACCTCCTGGGTGGCGAACAGAGCGGGTTTATTGCTGAGGTAGGCTTTGAAACATATCAGAGGATACTGAATGAAGCCATGATGGAACTAAAAGAATCGGAACCTGTTGAACAGAGCATAGATTCAGTAAAAGAGGATGAGTCTGGCAGAAAAGTATCAACAAAAACTTACGTGTCTGATTTTCAGATTGATACTGATCTTGAAATAATGTTCCCTGATGAATACGTATCGAATATTTCGGAAAGGATAAGACTCTATAAGGAATTGAACGAGATTGAGAATGAAGAGTCATTGCAACTATTCAGGGAAAGACTTACAGACCGTTTTGGTCATATTCCTCCTCCTGCAGAAGATCTTCTTGATATTGTAAGAATAAAATGGATTGCGGTAAAGATTGGAATTGAAAAGATACTGCTCAAAAATGATCTGCTTATCGCAAATTTTATTTCTGATCAGAATTCTCAGTTTTACAGGAGCAATTTGTTCATCTCTATTATGAATTATGTTAACAGGCGCCATGGCCAGATGACTGTAAGACAAAAAGAAGCAAAGCTAAGTCTTGCAATTAAAGAGATCCGTTCGGTCAAATCAGCAATTCTGGTACTGAACAATATTTTGCATAGTATTGACAATATGAATTAAAAGAAGTACCCGGCCTATAAAGTTTTAAGCCCGGATTTAATATTACTTCAGGCACTCCTGACTTTAGGCACTCTAGGCACTTTGATCTGTTTTTCATACCTTTGTAATATATTCATTGCTATGAACCTGATTTTTGACATTGGGAATACATGCACCAAAATTGCTGTATTTGATGGTCTGAAAAAAGCTGTCTCTTTCCGGACAAGGCAATTCAGCTGTGAGAAAATGCACAAAATGACATCTCCGTATGAACCTGAGATCAAAAAAGCAATAATTTCATCAGTGAGAAATACTCCGGAATATATCATCGATCTGGCTACACATGGAATACCTTATGTTCATATTCTGACGCACAAATCGGAATTACCTTTTAAAAATGAATATGAAACACCTGAAACACTGGGGACTGACCGGATCGCTGCTGTTGCAGGAGCCTTTCTTCATTTCCCGGGTGAAAAAATACTTATAATTGATGCAGGAAGTGCCGTTACTTATGATTATTTGTCAAGGAAGACATTTAAAGGGGGAAATATTTCGCCCGGGTTAAGTATGAGATTCAGGGCTTTGCACAGATTTACCGGCAAACTTCCCCTGGCTGCTACTGCTGAAAAATATTCATCACCCGGTAAGAATACTTATGAAGCCGTTACCGCAGGTGTAATCAACGGGCTCATATATGAAATAAATGAGTATATTCGCACGTTTAAAAATAAGTATGTCAATTTAAGGGTGATCCTTACAGGCGGAGACAGCGGATATTTGAAAAAGAAAATCAACCATCATGTCACATATATGCCTGATATTGTTCTTGATGGTTTAAATTATATTCTGGAGTGCAATGCTAAATAGGTCCGGGGCAATTCTTTTCGTCTTTCTGATATTCCTTCCCGTTACGATTTTCGGACAAAAAATGGTAAACTCACCTTTCGCCCGTTTTAATCTGGGAGTTCTTGATCCTGCAGGTTCTTTCAGGACTCTCGGGATGGGAGGTGCCGGTACTGCTATGAGGGACAATCAAACGCTTTATTTTACAAATCCGGCTTCATACAGCAGTCTGGATACAAATTCATTTATTTTTGATTTCGGACTTGATTACGGAATCAGTAAGCTGTCACAAGGAGAGGCACAACATTTTTCTGATGATATGAATTTTGATCACCTGATGATAGGTTTCCCGATTGTAAGGGGATGGGGTGTTGCTGCCGGGCTTATACCCCTGAGCAACGGCTATTATAAAATCGCTAATACAGTAGAGGAAGGAGATGCTGATTATGATCCTCTGGTTGGGGGGTATACCGAGTACCACGGTGGAAAAGGCAGTCTGTCCAACTTCTTTATCGGTACAGGAGTCCGGCTGTTAAAGAATTTTTCTGTAGGGATAAATATGTCCCTGCTCTTTGGATCAATCAACAGATCTAACCAGTTAATCTTTACCGATTACAATAATGCATTTCATGATAACAGTAGTGAGACTTTTCGTATTTCAGGGCTCAACTTTGAATATGGTCTTCAATATTCGGCTACGCTGAAGAAGGATTTCTTCTTAAATCTCGGTGCATCAATGAGTATGGGGAAAAGCTATAAATCAACATATGAAAATTTATTATACGCTTATAATTTTTTCGGAACAACAGATACATTGTCCTATTTCTATGATGGATCAGCCAAAGCAGATCTGCCTGGAACTATACGTATGGGACTCTCCTTCGGCAAGAAAAATAAATTCGTGGCAGGAGCTGATTATATTATGACAAATTGGTCTGAAGCGGCATTCCGTGGAAGTGAAGGATATGTTGCTGATACAAGATCGGTTCTCCTGGGATTTGAATATATCCCGGAAAAGTTTTCTAATTATAGTCTGCTAAGAAGAATGGAGTACCGGCTTGGAGCCCATATTGGTGATAATTATCTGATCCTGAATGGAGAACAAATAAAAGAAATTGGAGTTAGCATCGGTGTCGGAATCCCACTAAGAGGAACCACATCTACAGTAGCTAAAACAAACCTGTTCCTTGACTATACAAAGAGGTCAGGAGCAGGCGATCTGTTCCATACTGAGAATTGTTTTACTTTCGGAGCCAGTATTAATATATACGATTTATGGTTTGTTGAAAGAAAATATGAATGATATTTTTCTGTCTAACGGAATAAAATCCAGTCATATTTGAGAAAAGTCCTGAATATAAGCCTGAACATAATCCTGCTGTTTGTTTTTCTTCTGGTTTCAATACTTTCAGGAGCCTGCAAAAATAATTTCGACACGATCAAAAAAAGTGAAATTCTCAATCTCCCTTCTGTTACGGTAAGAGATGATACAACTGTATTTACCGATTCGGGAAAGATCCAGCTCATCCTTACATTCCCTGTCATGGAAACATATGACAATAGCGATTTACCTTATTCGGAATTCAAATCTGGTATTCAGGTCCAGTTCTACGAAGGTCATAAAGAACCCGTTGCTAAAGTTTCAGCCAAATATGCAAAGTACACTGATAAAAAGAAATTATGGGAACTGAAAGATTCTGTGATTGTGATCAATGAGACTGCCGACAAGCTTGAAACTGAACAATTATTCTGGGATCAGGATAAGGATCTGATCTATACCGAAAGGCTTGTGAAAATAACAAATGCAGATCAAACTGTAATAGGGACGGGATTTGAATCTGATCCAAGATTAAACCGGCGGAAAATAAAAAATGTATCTGCTACCATCTATCTGCGCGACGGGGAATAGAGTCCTGTAAGGCGGTTCCTTCATAATGAAGAAAAAAACTAACTTTGTCATATGGGAGTTATACTTGTTATATTGCTTACAATGTTGTTTTCAGCATTCTTTTCGGGAATGGAGATAGCGTTTGTCACATCAAACAAACTTCGCATCGAGCTCGACAAGAAACAGGGTGTTTTCGGTTCTGAAATAATTAAAATTTTTACGAATAATCCCGGCCAGTTTATTGCAACAATGCTTGTAGGAAATAATGTTGCGCTGGTGGTATATGGATTATTCTTTTCGAAATTGCTGAGTCCGGTCCTTACTCCCATAATGGGTTCTGATGTCCTGGTCCTGATAATCAATACAATAATCTCCACCGCTTTAATATTATTGTTCTCAGAGTTTCTTCCCAAAACTGTTTTTATAATTTCTCCGAATTTTTTTCTGAAGATCCTTAGTATCCCTACAATTATTTTCTACTGGATATTTTATCCTGTAAGTAAATTCACTCTTGCTGCCTCGAACCTGTTTATAAAGGTCTTATTAAAAAATAAGCCTGGTGAAAAGTCGAAGGAAGATGTTGTATTCAGCAAAGTCGATCTTGATCATTTTGTCAATCTGAACACTAAAACAAGGAAAGGGATGGAACCCGTTCATCATAATATTAAGATATTTCAGAATGCTCTCGATTTTTCAAATGTGAAGCTCAGGGAATGTATGGTTCCGAGGACTGAGATTGAAGCTGTTGAGTGTAGCAGCCCAATCGCGGAGCTAAAGGAAAAATTTATCGAGACACAACATTCAAGGATACTTGTTTATCAGAATACAATTGATAACATTATTGGTTATTTCGAATTAAAAGACATATTCAATAATCCTTCTGATATAGTATCAAGCATAAGGAAACTTGCCATTGTTCCTGAGACTATGGCTGCCAATAAACTGCTGAAAGTTTTTGTTGAGGAAAAGAAAAATGTTGCTCTGGTTGTCGATGAGTTCGGCGGAACATCAGGCATGGTAACAATTGAGGATGTTCTGGAAGAGATCGTAGGAGATATTGAAGATGAGCATGATATTAATGAGCTGACCGAAAAGGTTGTCAGCAATACAGAATATATCTTCTCAGGCCGGCTTGAGATTGATTACCTTAACGAGAAATACAATCTTAAGTTTCCTGAAGAGGATGATTATGAAACTCTTGCGGGAATGATACTATATTTTCACGGAAGTATTCCCGGAGTAAATGATGTAATACGTATCAGGCACATTGTATTCAGGCTGCTTAAAGTAACTGAAACCAGGATTGAATTGGTAAATGTGAAGATTGAATAAAAAAATCAGGGGCGTTGCATGCAACGCCCCTAACAATATCATATACAGTCCAGGACTTATTAATTTTTATCCCAGAACAGTTTAGTTGTAGCTTCATCACCACCGATAGCTGTCGAGGCAGCTGCCCAGTTATCTTTATTCATTGTATCCTCGTTGTATGGATACGGCATTCGTTTCGGGATATCGGCATACGTCATGTTTTGAGGGACATTAAGGATCGGATAATCAAGTCTTCTCCATTCTGCCCAGCCTTCCACTCCTCTGTCAAACAGAGCAAGCCATTTCTGTGTTCCGATCTTTTGCTTGTACGTCGCGCCGTAGCATGTACCATAAGCTACTGCAGATTGTGCAAGTAGGTCGCTGCATCAGCAGTCTGAAACTCCCCAGTATGTCATGCTTTCCGAGTACACCGTTATTGTAATGAGTTTCTGCACTTGTAACACCACCCAAACTTCTCTCAGCTGCTTCAGCAAGAAGGAACTCAACTTCAACATAATCGCATAAGATTGTCGGATGTTCCGGATTTAACAAAATACCATCTGTAAAATGCGAAAAGCTTTTATAGTTACTTGATCCTGCTTTACCATAAGTTAAGCCGAGATAATTTCCGCTTCCGACAGGGTACTGTGTGAACCATTGTGCACGACGTGGATCGCTCAGTGTATTCATCATGTCAACAATTGTATTTGTCGGACAGAAGTCTTTGCGGGCGTCCAGAACAAAAGCCTGGTAATAAGGGCTTACATAAGGAGCCATTCCGTAAGGTATCCATATTGCACTTTCAGTCTGATTTGTAAATACCCCTGTTGCCAGAGCTTCGGTTACAAGTGTACTTGAATTTGCTGCCGGTACATCAGAGAGCCTTAATGCTATCCTTAATTTAAGGGAAGCAGCAAATTTCTTCCACAGAGCTGGGTCACCTCCATAAAGAAGATCAGCGTCACCAAAGCTTCCATAAGCAGCATCCAGATCAGCAATTGCAGCATCGAGACGGTCAATCAGATCCAGATAGATTGTAAGGGCATCATCGTAAACCGGTGTGCTGTTTTCATCGCCCATCAGAGCCTCTGTATAGGGAATATTCCCGAACTGATCAACGAGTACATGCCAGGCATATACTGCCCATATTTCGAGAAGTGCTATCTGATTCTTTTTTGTATTAACCAGAACATCACCGGCAACTACTTTGGCGTCAAGAATTGTTTTAGCGTCTTTAAGGTTCATTAATGTTCCTCTGTAGATATTACCCGAAAATTCATCAGGAATCTGTCTGTCGTAGAAGATGTAACGGCTTTCTGTTGTGTAGGTTACCTCAGATTGGTATTGAGCCAGCAATCTGGAAATATTACGGTTTACATTCATATCTGTCAGCTGGTCGACAAAGGCTATTTGTGCCTGTGAAAATATTGCATCCGGTGAGGCAGTTTTTGCATTCTTCGGATCAATGTTGTCAGGCAGTTCGCAGGAACTTGCAAAAACAGCTATGATAAGAAATAAACCATATATAGTTTTCTTTTTCATATTCTTGTGTTTTATTTTGTTTAGAATCCAATACTTAAGTTAAAACCAATGGTTCTGGTAGATGGATAAGCACCATCTGCAATTCCCTGAATATTACCTGCGCTGAGGCTGAGTTCAGGATCATAATATGGCATGTTTTTATGGATCAGCCACAGATTCCTTCCAACAACAGATAGAGTAACTCTTGAGAGTGGTGTTTTTGCTATAAGCGCTGAAGGAAGAGTGTAACCTAATGAGAGCTCACGCAATTTTACATATGATGCATCATAAATATAGAATGCTGTTGGTACCATGTCATAATAGAATGCACCAAAGTAGTCATAACAATCTATATATGTTGTATTAGGGGATCCGTCTGCATAAACAGCATCAGGATAAAGATATCCTCCCCCGTCAGCGGCAGGGTCACGGACAAGTGTACCTTTAGCATTAACACCTGCTGTTTCAGCAAACAGCCCGGTTGCCAGACCATACTTCATGTCAGTTGAATAAACATTCCCACCTTGTGATATATCAACGAGTCCTGACAGAGTAAATCCTTTATAGTTGAAAACAGAAGTTATCCCGGCATTCCAGTCAGGAAGAACATGACCTATTATGTCATCAGATTTTTCTCCGTAAAGGAGCCATCCATCCGATCCGACCGTTCTTTTACCATTGGTATAAACATAGTCATAACCACGGAATTGTCCGTAAGATTTTCCTACAACAATGTTCGTGCTGACATCCCATTCATCGGTGAGCTGGATATTTTCAACGCCTTCATAAAGGCTGAGAACCTTATTAACATTCTTGAACCAGTTAACCTGCAAATCCCATGTAAAATCATTTGATCTTATAACTGTAGCATTCAGCGCAAGTTCAATTCCTTTGTTCTCAATTTCACCGGAATTAACATATCTCTGAGTGTAACCTGATGATGGTGAAATATTTACAGGCATGATCTGATCAATTGAGTTGGTTTTATAAAGTGCAAGGTCAAAGCCAAATCTGTTTTCAAAGAATTTAGCTTCCAGCCCAGCTTCCATACTCTTTGTCCTCTCAGGTTTTAGTTCAGGATTCAATAATGTAGTGTTCTGACGGAAGATCCCTTTGGTTCCCCAGTTGGCTTCCTGAACATAAGTTGAGTTAAGGCTGTAAACAGGAGCATCATTTCCTACTTCTGCATAGTTAAGTCTCAGTTTCAGGAACGAAAACACATTCGACCCCTTAATACCAGGTAATTCTGAAATAATGAAGCTCGTCGAGACAGATGGGTAGAAATAGCTGTTGTTAGCTTCCGGGAGTGTAGAGGAGACATCATTGCGACCTGTGATGTCGAGATAGATCGTGTTCCTGAATCCCAGAGAAACGCTTCCAAAAACACTGTTCACACCCGAAAATCTTTCATTTTCTTCTGTAGTGATCGGTGATGCTGAATTCATCAGATTATAAAATTCCGGAACAAGCAATCCGCCTACGGTTGAACCAAGTGTAGATTTGGCAGTAGTTCTTCTCCTGGTAAGTCCAAGGAGACCATTAAGAGAGAAGTCACTGAAAGTTTTGTTAAACCTTGCCATCAGGTCAAGGTTCGTTTCTGAAAAGGTCCTCAGATACTTAGTGTAATCGGATGTCTGGTTACTGTAAATAGCAACTCTCTCTTCCTGAAATTCAGAATAATAATCAGTGGATGCACGGCCTTCCAGAGTCAGCCAGGGAGTAGCCTTATATGTAAGCATACCATAACCGTAAACCCTGTCCCTTCCATCATTCTGGTAGTTCATATACCTTGTCCAGTAGATATTATTATGATAGATCGGGATTTCAAGATCATCATAAGATGCATAGTTCCAGGTTCTCTGTCTGCGGTCTTCTGTTATCCAGTATTTCTTCAGATCAGCAATATCAACATTGGACTGGAACCACTGTGCAAGTGATTGCATCGGGTTACCCGGATCATAACCGGTACCATAACGTCCTTTGTTTTTATCATTTACATAAGTGACATTTGATTCAACTGTAACTTTCTCACTCAGTTTATAGGATCCGGCAAAATTAATGGTGTTCTTCTTAAGCTTGCTGTTCGGCAGAATACCGGTTTCTCCCAGGTTTGTGTAAGATAGCCTGAAATTACCTTTTTCATTCCCTCCGTCAAATGCAACATTGTAATTCTGTTTGATCCCTGTTTCAAAGAATGAGGAAAGATCATTTGCGCCTGCAACCCATGGTACCTTTCTGAGATAATTTTCAGTATCTGTAGGTTCAAAGCCGACCCAGTCCATGACCATGGTACTCGGATTAAATTTGGCTCCCCATGTTGCATCTTCAGCGGTGGGTACAATCAGATCCATAGTGCCGTCGTCGTCGAGATCGTCATACCAGAAGTATCCTGATGGATCATCATAATACTGACCATAACCGGCTCCGTATTCTTTCTGAATTTTCGGAAGAGTCGATTTGTCAATTTTACTGAATGTTACGCCGGCATTAACAGTAACACCAATACCTTTTCTTGCGGAACCTTTCTTGGTCGTTATCATAATAACACCATTAGCGGCGCGTGATCCGTAAAGTGCTGTTGCTGCGGCTCCCTTAAGAACCGACATCGATTCAATATCGTCGGGATTTATGTCGGAAGCAGCATTACCGTAATCGTAACCTCCTGCTGCACCCATCTGGTCATCGGAGTTTGTGATACTGTTATCAATAGGAACACCATCAAGTACAAAAAGAGCCTGGTTACTGTTCATCAGCGATTTGTAACCTCTGATAAGAACATTGGCAGATCCTCCCATTGTATTTGACTGCATGATCTGTACGCCGGAGATCTTACCGGACAGTGAGTTAACAAAGTTGGATTCCTTTGTTTTACTTATATTATCACCTCCAACCTCCTGAACAGAGTATCCAAGTGATTTTTTCTCCCTTGAAATACCCAGAGCTGTTACAACGACTTCATCCAATCCCAGAAGATCAGATTCCATAACAGCATTGATCACTGAACGACTTCCAATTTCAACTTCCTGTTTTTTCATCCCGATGTAAGAAAAAACAAGAGTTGTGGCATTCGCAGGCACTGTAATAGTAAAGCTCCCGTTAAGATCGGTAATGGTACCAATAGTTGTACCTTTAACCTGGATCGTAACCCCGGGAATTCCACCTTCGCCCTCCACTGCAGAGCTGACTGTACCTGTAATTACTTTTGTCTGTGCAAGCAGAGTTGATGCACTCGCAAACACGAACAAAACAATCAACAGAAATAGTTTCTTCATACGAATTAGTTTTAGGTTTTAAAAATTTAGCACCTAAAGATACTTGAATTTTATATTTATAGAAAATATATTCTGACTATTATTCTAATAATATTAATAATCAGGACTTAAGGCTTACTTTAAATCTTTTTTTTTGAGCTCGCGGGCAGCGATACAAAGTTCCTTATACATATCTTTCCCCAGGGCTCTGATAAGAGGTGTTTTCAGAAACTGATAAACATATACTCCCTTTTTTTTACCATTATCGAGTGCGCTGCGGCATATCGGCAATTGCTGGTAATTAACGGCTTTGTAGCCTGAAAATTGTTTTATCTTTATAGGGAAAAGGTGGCAGGAAAGAGGTTTCTGAAATGATGTTTTCCCTTCTTTAAAAGCTTTTTCAATTGCGCACATAAAGATATTATCCTTAATAATTGTATATGCGCACTCTTCGTTATTTATAAGCGGTGTAACCTTGTCATTATCTTCATCGATAACACTTGTTCCTGTTTTTTCGATAACATTTATACCCTCTTTTCTCAGATAAGGTTTGACTTCAGGCCAGATTTCGTCAAGAATCGGGACTTCCTCATCAGAGAGCGGAGCTCCTGAATCGCCATACTGGCAGCAGATGCCAAGGCACGTGGGAAGATCGCATTTGAATCTCTTCTCAAGAATATCAAGACTGAATATAACATCGGCTATACGTAACATATCTTATTCATCTAAAATCATTTCTGGATTTAGCCCCCCAACCCCCCCTGAAGGGGGGCTAATCCGGTGATTATCTGCAGAGTTTTCTATTGTCCGGAAGATAGCCCCCCTTCAGGGGGGATCCCGCGAAGCGGGAGGGGTGTCATATCAGAATCTTTCCGGTCATTTCCTTTGGGATCTCAACACCCATTATTGTCAGCAGGGTGGGAGCCACATCAGCCAGGATACCATCTTTAATTGCCTTATAATCATCACTTACCAGTATACAAGGAACCGGATTTAATGAATGTGCCGTATTGGGTGAACCATCTTCATTTAATACATAATCTGCATTACCATGGTCAGAAATTATCATGACATCATAATTTTTATTCCTGGCAGCTTTTACAACTGCCCCGACACATTCATCGATCGTAGCTACAGCCTTCTGTATCGCTTCGTAAACGCCGGTATGCCCTACCATATCGCCGTTTGCAAAATTCAGGCAGATAAAATCGTACTTTTCAGTTTCGATAGCTTTAATAACTGCATCTTTCACAAGATATGCGCTCATCTCAGGCTTAAGATCATAAGTTGCAACTTTTGGAGATGGGATAAGTATTCTCTCTTCATTTGAAAATGCTTCCTCCCTACCGCCTGAAAAGAAGAATGTGACATGTGCATATTTTTCTGTCTCGGCTATCCTGAGCTGACTTCTGCCTGCTCTTGCAAGCACCTCCCCGATTGTATTATCAGCATTCTCTTTTGGATAGATCACATGCAGTCCTTTAAACGTAGCATCGTAAGGTGTCATCGTGCAATAGTACAACGGAATAGTCTTCATGCCATTCTCCGGCATATCCTTCTGAGTAAGTGCTATTGTAAGTTCTTTTGCCCTGTCGTTCCTGAAATTGAAAAATACTATTACATCACCTTCTTTTATTGTCCCGACAGGATTTCCCGAAGCGTCCACCATTACTATCGGTCTCATAAATTCATCTGTAACACCTGCGTTGTATGATTTCTGCATCGCTTCAAGAATGTCAGTTGCAGGTTCTCCTTTCCCATTGACAATCAGATCGTACCCTTCCTTTATCCTTTCCCATCTTTTATCCCTGTCCATCGCATAGTATCTTCCGATGAACGAAGCTACCTTACCATTTGATCTTTTCAGGTGATCCAACAGGCTTTTCATATACCCTTTCCCGCTGCGCGGATCAGTATCACGACCATCTCCAAAGCCATGAATAAAGACATTTTTTAGTCCGTAATCCCTGGTCATATCGCAGAGATAATAGAGATGTTTATCGAGCGAATGAACTCCGCCATCAGACATAAGTCCCATGAAATGAACCTGTTTATTATTATCGCGGGCATAAGAGAATGCATCAGTCAGAACCTTGTTCTTTTTAATTTCACCTGTCTTACATTCCAGATTTATTTTTACCAGATCCTGATAAATTATCCTTCCTGCTCCAATATTAAGATGGCCCACTTCCGAATTACCCATCTGTCCTTCCGGCAGACCAACATCTTCTCCTGAGGAGAGGAGTTTTGAATGCGGGTATTTTTTTACAAGAAGATCCAGATTGGGTGTAGGTACGGAACTTATTACATCAGATTTGCTCCCATCGCCAATACCCCAGCCATCAAGGATCATCAGAAAAGCTTTCTTGTTTTTCATATTAATCAGTAAAGTGCATGTTATAAACATAAAATGAAGTACTCTTGTTCAGAGTACCTCAGGCGGGTGCAAATTTAGAAAAAAAATAAATTTATTGTCATTAAGAATTCAGGATGACGTTATAGTCATCAAAATTAACCGTAAAGCACAAAATCCGGTTATCGATCCTCTGCGTTCTTTGCTGTCGGCCCAAGCAATCTTTCCGGTTCATGGATTTTGTTACTTTATCTCCTTAACCTTAATATTATATTCTTTATCAGGGCAGGTCTCTTCATACAGTATATCCTTGCCTACATATGCAATCCATTCATCAAGGGTGAAGTTTCTCGGGACAACCGAACAGATATCTCCTGCAATTAAGTCAGAATTTGTTGCACGACCCTTAAGGTTGTTTGATTTACCTGATGTACCAGAAATAACCACCTGACCATCAGGACTAAATACAATCGTTACAACAATACCCTCATTATCATCAAAACTGATTGGCAGAGCAGAAAAATCCTGTGAATTCCACAGTTTCATAGTTCCGTCATTAGCAGCTGTAGCTATCTGCGAGAATTTGCTGTTGAACCGGATATCGTTCACCTCTGCAGTATGCGCTTTAAACTGAGAAATCCTTTTCCTCTCCGAGATATTCCAGAGTTCAAGATATCCGTCAGTATACCCGACAGCCAGAATGTTTTCATCTGGTTTGAATCTGACTGATTTAATTGTTTTCCCGGCAGATTCGATCCTGAAATCATCAGAACTTCTTTCCGGATCCCAGACAACTACTCTCCCTTCATTACTTACACCTGCAATATATTTATTATCAGATGACAGATCAATTGATGTAATCTGCAGCATGTTGTTTGAAATGCTCGCAGAGGTTTTACTGCTAAGGTCCCATTTCAATACTTTACCGTCAAGTGATGCGGAATAGAGATACTTTCCATCAAAGGAGAATATAAGAGATCTTACAGGCCCGGTATGTCCCTTAAGTTCATACCCGATACCATTCCCCTGCAGGGGGATCATTTTTATTTCTGAGTTCTGGCTGCCTGATGCTAACCATCCTGCATCAGGGCTCACCGCAAGGACATTGATTATTTCTGAACCTGAATAGACAACCTGAAGGCTCTGATCTTTCCTGTCAAGATCCCATTTAAGTATCTTTCCGTCGGAGCCGGAAGTATAGAATTCTCTTTTACCCGGGACAAAAGCAATGCTCTTTATTTCATCAGTATGACCTGAAAAGACTTTATAATTATTGGTCTCATATTGCCTGGCAACATTATAAAGTCCGTGATAGATATCAGGATCATTCTCTGCCCCGGCATTCCTTTCGTTAAAAACATATCCCTGATAAGCCAGAAGAGTTTGCAGATCTTTCTGCCCGGTCAGCAGCAATGATTTGAGCGACATTGATCTGCCTAATGAAATCATTCGTTTGCTCATTGCTACATCTCTTTCTGTTGTTACAGCTTTGGCATTCATTTCAGCCTGCAAGCCTGCACGTTTCGCTGAGTCAGATTCCTCTAAAGCTTTCATTTCCTGGCGACGGGCTTCATCCGCCATACGTTCGGCAACAGATCTCTGGCTATCGGATATCAACTTTTGCCGCAATGCATCAGCCTCTCTCTCTTTCGCAGCAGCAGCACTTGAATCGGCTGAAGCAAGTTGTACTCTTGAGAGGACAGCAACTCTTTCTGAAGCAGAAGCATATTCCACAGCTTCTGTTTTTAACTTCAACGCTTCTGATCGTTCTCTGTCAGAACCAATCCGCTGAACAAATGCAACAAGCATTAATCCCAACGAAATAAGAGCAGCTCCGCCAAGAAGCGATGCAATTATCCTGCTGCTTTTAATTTTCTTCCTCTGCCTGGTGATCTTATTCTCTTCTTCTTCCCTGCTGGCTTTTTCGCTTGTTCTCAGGTAAACCATTGCTCTTTCAAACGCAGGATCGTATCTCTCAGCCCAGTTGAGTGTAGGTTTCTGTTTCTCCCTCCAGCTTAGTGCAAGCTGCAGATCAGGATTTTTTAAGAGAGTCGTTTTGCCCTGCTGATACATTGTCGATGCTTCCGAAAGACGTCTGTACATTCTGACACTTGAAGCCTCATCATCTATCCACTCTTTAAGCCTTCCCCATAACCGCATTATACTTTCGTGCGAGAGATCAATAACTGAATTATCATTCAGCGGCAGATCATATCGCGGAATAATGAAAGACCTTGATGGCGATCTGAACTTTTCAATTACTTCATTCAAATCTTTTTCCTGACAACCAATGACTGACCGTATCTTACCAACTGCCAGGGGGTGCCTGACCCCCTTATTATCGCTCCCTTTCCCCGTAACAGCTTTAAATAATCTCCGGCAAATATCTTTCCCTTCCGCTGAAAGTTCATTATATGCTTCATCAGCATGACGCGATATAGCACCGCTTATTGTACCGACAGCAGTATAATCAGTTAAGTCGATCGGTCTTCCTGTTCCTCCCTGTTCCTTCCAGTAAGAGAAAGTCCTCATCATTAAATGCTGCAAAACCGGTAGCTGGTCAGATTGATCTCCCAGGTCGTTAAGTATTGTAACGATTAATTTCGGCTCAATCTCAGCTCCTGCAAATTTTAACGGATTCTCGATTACAGCTTTGTAATTCTCCACCGTCATACGTGGTACCAGGAAGCTGCTGTTATTAATCAACTGAATGAGTCCGTGGAAATTTGCACATTCTGCGACAAAATCGGACCGGACCAATAATATAAGATATAATTCAACTGTGGTCTGTTTAACTGCATTCTCAAGGAGTTCAGCAAATCTGGCAGCATTCTCATCAGCTTTTCTTCTGGTTTCATCTGAACCTACTCCGAAAACTTCTTCAAACTGATCAATCACTATAAGGACCTTTTCTCCTTGCACAATAACCAGATTTTTCAATGATGATGCTATCCAGTCAGGATTTTCTTTCAAATGTGAAATCACAGACTCATTAGCTTCTTCGAAATCCTGATTACCCAGAATAGATTTTGCAAAAGCATTGACCAGGCTCTTCAGAGGATCACTTCCCGGGTGCAGCGCGATCACCTTCCAGGACGATTTGTCCGTTCCTGTCATCTTTAATAATCGCGGTACTACACCGGAATTAACAAGTGATGACTTGCCGCTGCCAGACGCACCTATGACTGTCACAAACCTGTTTGTGAGCAGTTTACTGATTATCTCTTCGCTCTCTTTTTCACGTCCGAAGAAAAGATCGCTTTCTTCAGGCTGGAAAGGTCTTAAACCCGGAAAAGGATTTAATGTTTCTGATGATGTACCTGCTCCCATATTTATCTGACAATTTTGTTTTAAAGTTAAGAGTGATTCGACTTAATTATTCTTCATTATTATCGATATATTTCACAACCTCAAATGATCGTTCAGGGAAAAGACGGTGAAAAGTTTCAACTGCTTCCAGTTTCACAATATAGTACCTCAGGTTCTGGTTGTTAAGAACTCTCTCTCTGATCTTACCATTGTGTTCACCATTTAATATAATAACCTCATGATAAGGCATATCGGGTGATACAATCCAGATTATGCAATTATTTTCAATATTGAGAATTTCTGCTTCAGGATCAGTTATGTACTTCATGTGCCCGGCAAGGACCAGTAATTCATCTTCATATATTCCGGGAAAAAGCGAAGAGAGAAATTTTGTTTTTTCAAAAAGTAATTCACCGTCTTCAACATTTCCGGAAATTATCCCTTCAAGCTTTTGTTTGGTCTTTCCCGGGATTCTCTGTGAGACTGAACTGAAGAATTTTTCATCTGAACGGGTCATCAGTTTCACTGCCTCCTCCCGGAGTATTTCTTCCGGACTGAAAAGCAGAGCGATGACTGAGTCCCGGGCATCTCCTCTCCCGATACCTTTCATCCCCCTTAAAACACAAGCTTTAGTCCAGATGCTCACTTTATTGTAGTCGCAATTGATAATGTCTTCACACAGTTCATCAAATTCCATGATTTCACCGGGGAAAATAGTATGCAACTTCTTAAGTCTCTTTTCGTCATTTACAAGGGAACTTGTTCCGTCACCTTTAAGCGGACTGTTTTTATCTTCAAAAATGATATTAACCATTTCGGTAACTGATATAATATCGTCAGCTTCACTTGTATTCAGATTGGTATATTTACTATCCTGATCATCAGTAAGATCAGTTATTGTAATTAATCCGGAGAGAAACTGTTTCCATCTCTTGTACTCCTTCTCTGCAATATCAGTCAGTGATTCTTTATTCTCCTTTCTTAAAGATATTTTTGCAGCTAATAACCAGGTGAGTATTCCTGTTACTTCTGACATTAACTCCTTAAGACGCCCGTTTTCTTCCCCGGAAGCTTTAAAATTATTGGCTATAAGACATTCGAGAGCAACCTCCTTTAATAGTCTCGATGCTGACCATAATCTTTCAAAGCAAAAAGAGATATTCTCCCTTGAATTATACCTGCCAAGAATGTAGAGAATATTTTTACATGTATTTACATTCCCGGAATATTTAAAGTAGCACTTATATAATTCGCTGTCTGCTTTTTCTTTGAAGATCCGGATTACGGAGATGGTATCCTCCTCAAGGCCCGGTGTATTAAGACATTCACATAACTCAGGCAACATATCGGTCATCCTGAATTTCCCGATCATAAATATCCCTAGTCTCTGCAGTTCAATTGATTTATCTTTCAGCATACGCAGGACCTGAGATATCTGCGGAGTCCTGATACCTGCAAGGATTGTCTTTGCTTCAAGGAATTTTTTTTCTTCACTTCCCGGATCAGGTGTTTTCATTCCTCTTTCAGGAATAAATCTCCCTTCTGCATTTTCCAGAATTTCAGATGATCTCTGTCTTATTCCTTCATCCATAGATGGATCAAAGGTGATCTTTTTTATTGCAGGCAACAGATTGATATCACCCTTTGAGCATTCGTCCAGTATAGTATCGAGAAACCATTTGTTTTTAGTACTTCCCGGGAAAGAGTTATCGCCGCAGATAAGATTGAAGTAAGAATGCTTAAACAATCTCGCTCCTGAAAATTTATTCTTCAGCGAATCCCAATTATTTGAATTACTTTGATTTAACCTATATGATTTTCCCAATTCGACTGCTAATAGTTTATTCCTCATTACTACGGCAGTATTAATCACACTAAATTAAGCATTAAATATATAAAATCAGTTATTAAAATTTTCCCTGACTAATGTTTGCAACAGAGTGTAATTAATAAATGAACCCTCAAGGGTAATTTTTGCTTTACTATACCATCTTTCGCGGACGGCCAGTTTTTTCTCAATAAAATCCTTAAGCTGATTATCAGGTATGTTTTTTATCAGAGGCCTTTCTCCCGTTGATTCCAGAAGTCGTTGTGTAAGCTGCTCAGGGGTCATTTTAAGATAGATTGTTAATCCCGTTTCGAGCATGAAATCCATATTGTCGCCATGGCAGGGGGTTCCTCCACCAGTAGAAATAATAGTTTCGGTTTGTGATCCCAGGGTTCTTAAAACGTCCGATTCAATTTTACGGAAACTATCTTCTCCGTCCTGTGCGAAGATCTGGGGTATTGTTTTTCCAGCATGTTCTTCAATCTTTCTGTCAAGATCAATGAACGACCAATCCAGGAAGGCAGCCAGTTTTCTGCCGGCAGTTGACTTCCCGCTTCCCATAAAACCGATAATATATACTATGTCTTTCCCACGCATCACAATTCGAGCTTCATCTGTGTCGGATCTTCTTTAGCCGGGTGTTGGGGCTCATCATCATCTTTGTCATCAGCCTGACGAGGTGCATCCTCTTTCTTTATTACGGGTTCTATCTCGTGTATGTTATCAACCATAAAGCTTGTGAGTCTCTTCCCTTTTGCTTTATAACTTTTCACTCCGATGAACTCAACAACTTCAATTATTTCATTTTCGCGGTCCTTATGTTTACCTCCGAATTCTATTTCGAACCTGGGGTATCCAACCTCTGTGATGCTTATTAGCTTCGATTCCGGATCTTCGTTAATAAAACACTGGGGTTTTTCGGATTCTTCGATCATGAATCTCTTCAAATAATAATATTTCTGTTCAGCATCCCAGTAGACAACTGAATAGACCTTCCCCGGTCTGAATTTTTCGATAACAAGTATGTTATCCTCAAAATGATTTGAAAGATCAAAACCTGTGTGTCTGAAGTAGCCGTTCTTTGTAATAACCTGGATCTTGTCATCGGCACTGAATTCGCCAAGATAAATACCCCTTCCATCAACATTCAGCCTGAACACTGCATCATCAAACCATATCTTCCTCCCACCAAGGGTCGATAGTCCTTTTTCTTTCAATGCGATCTTTTGAACAGCATTTTTCGTAAGGATATTCCCCATTGATGACTTCCCTTTTATATTGAGCTGGCCAAAATCAAATTCAAAAACAGTTTTTTTCAGGCGTGCTTTGGGTTTATGATGTATTTTTATCACCTCGGCCTCCCCATTGGGGTTTGCACTGAAATAAACAATCTTCGAGCCCGGAGTTTCCCTTGTGAGGTTATATTCCTTATCACGTGTCAGACCTGTTATTGCACATCTTTTGGCTAGCAACGGACCATCTTTACCATCCTGATAAACAATGTTATAGATAGTACGCTCATCATTCTTCAGGAAAACCTGTGCATATATTATATCATTCCCGACAAATACTTTATCAGCTGCTTTTGTAATAAGAAATACACCATCTTTCCGGATCACAATAATATCATCGATATCAGAACATTCACAGACAAACTCATCTTTCTTCAATCCTGTTCCGATGAATCCTTCTTTATAATTAATGTATAACCGGGCATTATTGGCTACTACTTTTGTTGCCTCAATTGTATCAAAGTTTCTTATTTCGGTCTTTCTTTCCCTTCCCTTACCATATTTTTTCTTTATCTGCCTGAAATAATTAATTGCAAAAGGTATTAAATTAAGCAGGTGATTTTTTATCTCTTCCAGTTCAGATTCAATAGCTTTAATGTGTTCATCGGCCTTTTTTGAATCAAATTTTGAGATCCTTTTAATCTTTATTTCGGTAAGCTTAATTATATCATCCCGGGTCACCTCCCTCAGAAGTCTCTTTTTGAATGGTTTAAAACCCTTGTCGATCGCCAGTATTACAGCTTCCCATGTCTCGCATTCCTCTATATCACGGTAAATCCGTTCCTCTATAAATATTTTTTCGAGTGAGGACATATGCCACTCTTCCTGTAATTCTCCTTGCCTGATCTCGAGTTCTCTTTTCAGTAATTCTACCGTTCTGTCGGCTGAATGTTTCAGGATTGCGCTTACCCCAATGAATGAAGGCTTGTTACCTGTTATAACACAAGTGTTTGGCGAAATTGAATATTCGCAATCAGTTAATGCATAAAGGGCGTCAATTGTTTTATCCGGAGAAACACCCGGCATCAGACTAACAACAATTTCAACATTAGCCGCTGTATTATCATCGATCTTCCTGATCTTGATCTTCCCCTTATCATTCGCCCTGATTATTGAATCAATCAGAGTTGAGGTAGTCTTCCCAAATGGTATCTCTGTGATTATAAGTTCTTTTTTATCTATTTTGTCGATCTTCGCCCTTACCTTTATTACGCCTCCCCTCTGTCCGTCATTGTATTTCGATATATCAATAAGTCCGCCTGTCGGGAAATCGGGATAAATAACAAAATCACGGCCCTGAAGGTAATCTATTGTAGCATCAATAAGCTCGTTAAAATTATGAGGCAGGATTTTAGAAGCAAGTCCGACTGCTATCCCTTCGACCCCAAGTAAAAGCAACAAAGGGAACTTGACAGGGAGAGTGACCGGTTCTTTATTCCGGCCGTCATATGAGGATTTCCATTCAGTAGTTTTCGGGTTGAAAACCACATCCAGTGCAAATTTGGAGAGTCTCGCTTCAATATACCTGGGTGCGGCAGCTCCATCACCGGTCAGGATATTTCCCCAGTTACCCTGCATATCTATCAGAGCATCCTTTTCACCAAGCTGAACAAGTGCATCACCTATCGAAGCATCTCCGTGAGGATGAAACTGCATTGTGTGACCAATGATATTTGCGACCTTATTGTACCTGCCGTCGTCCATCCTTTTCATCGAATGGAGTATCCTGCGCTGTACAGGTTTCAGGCCGTCAAAAAGATGAGGAACAGCTCTTTCCAGAATTACATAAGATGCATAATCAAGGAACCAGTCCTTATACATTCCGGATAAAGCAGTCACCGAATGAAGGGCAACCGGCCCTTCATTTATCTCTTCGCCGCTTTCGGTTATTTCGTCACCGGGTTCAAAATTTTTCATATTCACACCTTCATCTCCCTGGTAATCAGATTACTTTTCAACTTCAACAATATCCTCTTCAATCCTGAGATTCTCGATTATAAAATCCTGTCTGTCAGGAGTATTCTTCCCCATATAAAATTCCAGATAACCATTTACAGCGTCATTTTTCTTCATTCTCACCGGTTCAAGACGCATATCTTTCCCAATGAAATGACAGAACTCATCAGGCGAAATTTCACCTAATCCCTTGAATCTTGTTATTTCCGGATCAGGACCAAGAGCTTTAATTGCCTTTGTCTTTTCATCAAGGGAATAACAATACTTAGTTTCCTTCTTATTTCTCACCCTGAAAAGCGGAGTCTGAAGAATATAAACATGGCCTTTCCTGACCAGTTCGGGAAAGAACTGAAGAAAGAAAGTAAGAAGGAGAAGCCTTATATGCATCCCGTCAACATCCGCATCTGTTGCAATAACCACGTTATTGTAACGAAGGTTTTCTATACCATCTTCAATATTCAGCGCTGCCTGGAGAAGGTTAAACTCCTCGTTTTCATATACAATTTTTTTGGTTAGCCCGAATGAATTGAGCGGTTTCCCTCTCAGGCTGAAAACTGCCTGAGTCTCTACATTACGGGATTTTGTTATTGAACCGCTTGCGGAATCACCTTCGGTAATGAATATTGTTGAATCGAGCTTTTTTGAATCATTGGAATTATAATGGATCCTGCAATCTCTCAGTTTTTTATTGTGCAGACTTACCTTTTTTGCCCTGTCGCGTGCAATTTTCTGAATAGAGGAAATGGCTTTCCTTTCTTTTTCGGAGTCCTGAATTTTTTTAAGGAGTATACCCGCAGTTTCAGAATTTTTATGGAGATAATCATCGAGCTGTTTCTTAATGAAATCCGTTATAAATGTTCTGACTGACGGCCCTTCAGGTCCCATATCTTTTGATCCGAGCTTTGTTTTGGTCTGCGATTCAAAGATCGGTTCTTCCACTTTTATGCTTATTGCTGCAGTTATAGAGGAACGGATATCCGAGGGATCATAGTCCTTTTTATAGAAGTCCCTGATTGTCCTTACAATAGCTTCCCTGAATGCTATAAGATGTGTTCCTCCCTGGGTTGTATTCTGTCCGTTAACGAAACTGTAGTAATCCTCACCATATTGAAGGCCGTGAGTAAAGGCCATTTCAATATCCTCGCCCCTGAGATGAATGAGCGGGTAGAGACCCTCTTTGTTCATATTCTCGTTCAACAGGTCGGCCAGCCCGTTACGTGAAAAGAATTTATTACCATTGAAATTTATTACCAGTCCTGAATTGAGATATACGTAGTTTTTCAGCATGGAATCCACGTATTCCGAGATATAAAAATAGTTGCCGAACATGTTTTCATCAGGCTGGAAGATCACCTCAACCCCGTTCTCTTCGTTTGTCGCCTTCATCGGGTGATCTTTTACCAGGTTCCCGTGAGAAAACTCACTGACCTTCAGCTGTCCGTCGCGTACAGACCTGACAATGAACTTACTTGACAAAGCATTGACAGCTTTTACACCAATCCCGTTAAGCCCGACTGATTTTTTGAAGGCCTTTGAATCGTACTTGGCCCCTGTATTCATTTTTGATACAGCATCGAGGACTTTGCCAAGCGGAATACCGCGTCCATAATCCCTTATGCTGACTTCCCTTCCATTTATCGACACATCTATTTTCTTCCCGAAACCCATCATAAACTCATCGATGGCATTATCCATCACCTCCTTCAGAAGAACGTAAATACCATCATCCTGCGATGATCCGTCGCCAAGCTTGCCGATGTACATGCCTGGTCTCAGACGGATATGCTCTCTCCATTCAAGGGTTTTAATATGCTCTTCAGAATATCCGACAACTGTCATTTCATAAAAATTTTGGCGCAAATATAACTAAATAGAGGCGTCGCTGACCATCAATTTTTCAACAATGGATCATAATTATCATCCGCAAACCAATGATAAATGTCTGAAAATGAAATTACAGATTACGGGAATGGCAGTTCAATAATATGCGCGGCAATTGGAAAACTTACTTCAGAATTCGCATTTGCTTCATCAGGAGTGTCACATTCCACTTCTCAGTTCCTTAAGAGAATATGTCATCATCTCCTGAAATTTCATTGCAAGTTCATCACAGTTGTCTGTTCCGAAAGATTCAGGTAATACCGGATCAAGCACTCTGATCATTATCTTGTGATATCCGCCAAATATCAATCCGTGCTTTGGCAGAACTCCTCCGGTACCATCAATAAGAACCGGCAGTATGGGTTTCCCGGCAGAGATTGCCAGTTGAAAAGCGCCTCTCCTGAAGAAGCTTATCTCACTGTCTGCAGACCGTGTACCTTCGGGGAAAAGCATTATTGAAATGTTTTTCTTCAGACATTTATATGCTTCTTCCATCATAATCTCTTTGCTTTCCCTGTTTCCGCGGTCGACTGTGATATAATCTGCCATTCTAAGATACCAGCCAAGCACAGGCATCTTGATGTTTTCAACCTTTGATATCCATTTAAAGCGATAACGGAGACAATTTATCAGCAGGATATCAAGTATCGACTGGTGGTTTGAAATTATTACGTAGGTGGTTCCGGGAACTGCCTTCTTCCTTCCTTCTACTTTCAGCTTCCAGATCGGGATACAATAGGAAATGATCATTGCCTGATAAATAAGCATCCAATGCACAACTGATCTGTTCCTGTCAAACGGCAGAACAAGAAGCCATACAATGAAAGTTACCGGAAAGAATATTACCAGGAATGCTATTCCAATTAACCAGACAACTATCGATTTAATAATATCCATCTTGTATTGCAGCTAAACTTTACCCAGCGGGTATTGAAAATGTTCCATTTTATTGTTTCACTCCTTATTCACCCGTAAAACTTATTAATTTACTGATACATAACAAGCTACCCCTGGGGGATTGGAGGTAAATTCAAAAGAACTTAAAAATATCAGAATCTGAAATTAAAATGTTTTCATTCCGGAAAATTCCTTTTATATCTTCCGGCATATGTCTGCAGCCAGTCAGCTTTCCTGCTGCTGAAGCCATTTCTTTCGTCCCTGAAATCGCGCATTCACGTATTATACCTTCCTTCACAAACAACCTGCAATCATGACTAATGCCATGGATTTCAAACCTGGCATTATAATTATAATCAGGCCCGTAAGCATAATTCCATTCCCAGGTCCTGTATTTCGATTCAGCAAGTGATCCGATCTTTTTTTCCTCTCCCTGAAGCAGGCTTATTTCCGTATTATTAATTGAAGATGCTTTGAGGAAATTTAACATTTTTGATCCGAACTCTTCAATTGTAAGGATCCCTGGAATGATCCCTTTCAGATTCATAACCTGTGAACGGGTTGATCCGACAGCTCTTGTTGAATACTCAATTGTCTCTTTACGCAGGGCACTCTTTAAGATTTTTAACTGTGAACTGAATAACAATGTCCCATGATGGAGCACTCTTTCCCTGTAAACGTGCTCAGCATTTCCGGATATTTTAAGAGTATTGACTCTGATGTCATTTTTCCCTCCGAATTCTGCATTTACCCCCAGGGACGCAAGAAATTCAATAACCGGAGAAATGTATTTCATGAAGTCAATCTGTCTGCCTTTTTCACTTTGAGAGATAAAGGAAAAATTCAGGTTACCCTCATCATGGAAAACTGTGCCTCCCCCTGAAATTCTTCTTATGACGGGAATATTGTTTTTTGTAACATATTGAGCATCTGCCTCTCTGTGAGCGACCTGGTGTTTACCTATAATAACGGATGGAGCATTAATATATATTATGAGGTATTCATCCGTACTATTTTTAAGAAGGTACTCTTCAACAGCCAGATTGAAGAAGGGATCAGTCGATTTGAGGTTCAGGCACAGCATCTGCTCTGTATCAAATTAAGTTTTAGTACCTTTTTTTATGCCCGGTAAGGTATCAGCGGCCGGATTGAAATATGCGCTTTTGATAAGTACCTTGTTATCTGTATATTCAAAAAGCTTATAACATGTCCATCCGACAGATGCTCCAAGAATTGAACCGCAAAGGACATCACCCGGAAAATGCACACCAAGGTAAATCCTGCTGTAACCTATCACAGCTGCCCAGAGAATTATGCTGACAGAGTACCATTTTTTTCTTATGAACATAAGGCTCAGCAGAGCCACGTTAAAAGAGTTAGAAGCATGAGATGAAACGAAACCGTATAATCCACCGCACTGGGCTTTTACCAGATGAACCAATCCCTCAAGGTCAGGATCATGACATGGACGCAGCCTCTGGAAAGTGTTTTTGAAAAGGTGAACTGAAGAGAGGTCTGCCAGGAAAACTGCCAGAATAATGAACATGAGTACAACAGGAAATTTCCTTTTATACCTGCGACCTACGTATATCAGAATGGCAATATAGAGAGGTATCCATGTTACCTTCGCACTTATAATATACATAACCGTATCCCAGAACGGTGAATTGGCCGAATTCAGGAGAAGGAAAAGCTGCTTATCTAAACTCTCAATCATGCGACTTACACATTAGTGAGTCAGCTCTTTCCAAAGCATATCTTTCAGGGTGTTAATTCCCAGGCCGGTGACCGATGAAATGAACACTCTTGGAACCTCAGGCAGATCTTTTCTGACCTCATTCATAAGCTCTTCATCAAGAAGGTCGGATTTTGATATTGCCAGCACTCGCTTTTTATCGAGGAGTTCAGGATTATACATCTTCAGTTCATTCACCAGGATTTCGTACTCCTCCTTTACATTCTTACTGTCGGCAGGAACCATAAAAAGAAGAATTGAATTTCTTTCGATATGCCTCAGAAACCTTACCCCCAGGCCTTTGCCGGCATGGGCTCCCTCTATTATACCAGGAATATCGGCCATCACGAAAGATTTATTCTCTCTGTAGCTTACAATTCCCAGGTTAGGGGTGAGTGTGGTAAAAGCATAATCTGCTATTTTGGGTTTTGCTGCTGATACAACCGAGAGAAGTGTTGATTTACCTGCATTGGGGAATCCGACAAGTCCCACATCAGCAAGGATCTTCAGCTCCAGGACATACCAGTCTTCACTGCCCTTTTCTCCGGGTTGGGAATAGCGGGGAGTTCTGTTCGTTGATGACTTAAAGTGGACATTCCCCTGTCCGCCTCTCCCACCTTTAACCAGAATTTTCTCCTCTCCATGTTTTGTTATCTCAAGGATATATTCTTCTTTTTCATCTGTTTTTGCAACTGTCCCGAGAGGCACCTCAATAATAACATCCTGACCATCTGCACCGGTTGATTGCTGCGATCCTCCCGAGCCTCCGTTGTCAGCAAATATGTGTCGCTGGTAGCGCAGGTGAAGCAGTGTCCACATATGTTGATTCCCGCGTAATATTATATTACCTCCCCTGCCGCCGTCGCCGCCGTCAGGACCGCCTTTCGGAACGGATTTCTCGCGTCTTAGATGGGCTGAGCCGGCTCCCCCATTACCTGACCGGCAGAATACCTTAACATAATCAACAAAATTGGATCCGGACATTATTCATATCATTAAGAAAAGCATGTGAATGTGATTAAAGAGATAATCACAATACTTACTGTTTACAAAAACTTTTTCATACTCTTACTGAGCCGTGCGAAGATATCCTCGATTGTTCCCATGCCGTTAACGGGCTTATAAATGCCCCTTTTCCTGCAATAGTCGATAATAGGTTCTGTTTTTGCTTTGTAAACATCAATACGGTTCTCGATTACTGAAGGATCTTTATCATCCGGCCTCCCGGAAAGTTCAGCCCTGGCAACAAGCCGTCTGACAAGCTCATCATGACCGACATCAAGTACAAGCATACTATCGATCTTCATCTTTCTGTCGTTCAGCATTTTCTCAAGGGCAATTGTTTGTTCAACAGTTCTCGGGAACCCGTCAAAAAGAAAGCCTGCACGCTCTTTTGTATTGTCGATCTTTGCTGCTATCATCTCAATCACTACCTCGTCAGGAACCAGTTCTCCTTTGGACATAATTATGCTCATTCTCTTACCAAGGTCAGTACCTGCAGCGATTTCTGCACGAAGCATGTCGCCTGTAGAAAGATGAGCAAGATTAAATTTTTCAGCCAGCTTTACCGACTGAGTTCCCTTACCGGATCCCGGAGGACCAAAAATCAAGAAATTAACCATAGGATAGAATAAATTTTGATTATTTAACTAAAGTATAAATAGAATGAAGATTGCGTCCATAACCTTCATAATCAAGTCCGTAACCAACCACAAAATCGTTAGGTATCTTGAAACCAAAATAGTCAATAGGGATATTTTTGGTATAGGCTGCTGGCTTAAAAAGCAGTGCAGCAATTTTTATGCTGGCAACTTTTCTTTTTGAAACCTCATTGACGATGCACTCAAGAGTATAACCGGTATCAATAATATCATCCAGGACAATGATATGCATGTTACTTATATCTTCATTCACACCTATCAGTTCTTTCACCGATCCTGAAGATCTTGTACCCTCATATGATGCAAGTTTTACGAATGAGATCCTGGCCTTCAGATTGATTTTCCTGAACAGGTCAGCGGCAAAAACAAATGCCCCGTTCAAAATGCTAAGAAAGACAACCTCTTTTTCTTCATAATCACGGTTTATAGCCTCAGCCATTTGATTTATTCTATTCATGATGACATCTTCCGGGATCAGTTCACAGAACTTTTTATCGAGAATGACAGTTTCTTTCATAATAGAATTTTAGAAATGCAAACCGGGACGAAAATATAAAAATAATAGCTTATTTTTGTCCTTATCAGGAAGTTAAATTTAATTATTTCATATGAAACCTCAGGTTAGTATAATAATGGGGAGCACCTCCGATCTTCAGGTCATGGAGAAAACAGCACAGGTGCTTGAGAATTTAAGTATTCCATTCGAAATGAATGCACTCTCTGCCCACAGGACACCGGAGGAGGTTGAGAAATTCGCCAAAGAGGCAGCAGGCCGGGGCATAAAAGTTATTATTGCTGCAGCAGGAATGGCGGCTCATCTGCCCGGAGTGATCGCTGCTTATACTCCCCTGCCTGTAATTGGAGTTCCCATAAAAGCCTCATTTGACGGACTTGATTCTGTACTATCAATTCTGCAGATGCCTCCGGGAATACCTGTTGCCACGGTAGGTGTAAATGCAGCTGAAAATGCTGCTATCCTTGCTTGCCAGATCATTGGCACAGGAGATGAAAAAACAAGAAAAGAGGTGATTAATTATAAGGAGAACCTTAAAAAGAAAATAGTTGAGGCGAATAAAGAGCTTGAGAAAATAAAATTCAAACACAAAACCAACTGATCATATTTTCTGTATAACTATGAGATCCAGACAGATATAAGGACTCTGCGGATTTTTTTGTGAGTCTCTGATTTTTTTGTTCCTAAGAGTTACAAGAAGGAGAGCAGGGATTCAGAGAAAAGCTGAAAATATATTCCATCAATCCTGTGTCATGGATTGATTTTTTTTGTATATTAGTAAATTATACCCGAAACACTTGTACTCGCTGCGCAAGATATCTGTTTCGCTTTTTTTTGTTTTGCTGCCACTGATAGCCTCCGGAGGAAATCCTTTTCACTTTTCTGCAGGAGCCGGTGAGACAGGAATGGGATCGGTTTGCATTGCCCGGCCCGGATTCTGGTCTTCGTTCAGCAATCAGGCGCTACTGGCATTTAACAAAAATCTTTCAGCAGGTATAAACTATCAGAATCGATTCAACATAAGTGAGCTGGGAACACGAACTGCCGGAATAATAATTCCAGCCGGAACAACATCGGTGGGAATTATTTATTCGCATTTCGGATACCGTGAGTTCAGAAGAGAAATGACCGGAGTAGCTTGTGGATTGACTCTCTCTGAAAATATCTCTGCTGGTGTCCAGATTGAATATTTTTCTGAAAGAGCTTCAGGAGAATATGAAAATCATCATTCATTGACATTCGAAACCGGAATTGTCATAAATGCCTCTGAAAACATCTCTGTCGGGATCCATGTGTTTAATCCTGTTCCAAATTCATTAAGGAAAACAGATATGCCATCATCGCTCACAGCGGGAGCCGGAATCGAGCTCAGCAGAGTTTTGTATGCCGGGGCAGAAGTGGAAATGAGTTCAGGGAAGAATCTTGTAGTCAGAACAGGTTTTGACTATGAGGCAGTGGAAAATCTCTGGTTCAGGGCAGGATTCAGTTCTGAGAATACCTCTTTCACCCTGGGAATAGGGTACCTGATAAAATCATTTAAGCTCGATTTAGGTTTTGCTACTCACGAACAGCTGGGAATAACCTCAAATGCTTCGTTGATCTTTAAAATCCGGTAAATCAAATGTTAAAATATCTACTGACAATTATGTTTTTGCTGATCGCCGTGCCCGGATTTTGCCAGGAAGAAGATCTCCCGGAAATGATAAGAAGCATTGCAGAAGAGTTAGCTTCAGATGAGTCGGATCCTGAAGCAGCAGCGCTTTTTATTGAGCAGCTCAACATTTTATCAGAAGATCCCATCAATATCAATTCCTGCGAAGAGGCCGACCTCTCCTCTCTTTTTTTCCTGAATGATTTTCAGATTAAAGCAATCATTGATAATGTCAGAACCACCGGCAAGATCGTCTCCTTTTATGAAATTTCAAATATCCCGGGATTTGACAGGCAGATAACAGAAATGATGATCCCGTTTATTACCCTCGGGAATAATGGAAGCCAGACCTCCGGCTCCCCGAAACTCAGGAATACTCTGCTGACAAATTTTATGATCAAACCAGGAGAGAATGACACATCAAACAGGGGATCTCAGCTGAAAATTCTTGGCAGATACAAAGTGATAGCCGGAAAATTAACCGGAGGATTCACAACTGAAAAAGATCCCGGAGAACCACTTCTGTCAGGTTCCACTCCAATGCCGGACTTTCTTTCAGGGTATCTTATGTACCGCGGAAAGAATTACATGAAGAAGATAATTATCGGGGACTACTCTTCCAGGTTCGGACTCGGTACTAATATTAACACAGGGATCCGTACAGGCTTTTCAGTCAATGCCCCTGGTTATATGGCTGGCAGAAATGAGATAAGACCGTACACTTCGGCTGATGAAAATAATTTCTTCCGGGGTATAGCAGCAGAATTCATTATAAAGAATTTTGGAATCACCCTGTTCCTGTCACATCAGAACATTGATGCCACAGTTAAAGCTTCAGAGGATTCGACATATTATTATAGTGAAAATCTTTACAGGACAGGATTACATAACACTCTTTCATCATTACAGAAAAAAGATGCTCTCTCAGAAACTACATATGGAATAAATCTGTCCTGTAATCTTAAAAAGCTTCGGGTGGGATTACTCTGGTCGGAAAACAGGTTTTCTCTTCCTTCTAACGTTGAGGATGATAACCCTGAATATCTCCACAAATTTGAAGGAAAAACTAACAGGATCTTTTCAGCATATTATAACAGTACAATCGACAGATTTCTCTTGTTTGGTGAGATCTCATCAAACAACCTGCAGGAAATTGCGCTGGTACAGGGATTAACTGTCAGGCCTTCAGACCGGCTTTCAATAAATCTGATATACAGAAATTATTCTCCCGGATTCTCCAGCTTCCATGGCAGCGCACCCGGGAGGAGTTCAGCGGTAAATAATGAAAAAGGCATCCTGGGGAATTTTACATTTGAAGGGGCAAAGCATCTTTTTTTCAGTGCCGGTTGCGATATCAGTTATTCCCCGTGGCTGAAGTACAGATGCATCTCCCCGTCGCTGGCTAAAAAACAGGAAATCAGGGTGAAATATATTCCTGAAGAGAATCTCATTTTTGATCTTTCATATGCAGTCAGCCGGAACCAATATAATGCCAGCGATGGGCAAGGTATTGCCGGAATGGAAACTACCTCAGCCAGAACATTCAAAGGTCAGGTAAGATTTACTCCATGGGAATATATGACCCTGACTACCCGTGCTGACTTTAAAGTTGTGGATACCTCAGGCAGCAGAGGAATGCTTTTACTGCAGGATATGATCTACAGGTTCAGCAAGATCCCTGTTACTTTGTGGTTAAGGTACTGTATTTTTAAAACAGATGACTGGGATTCAAGACTTTACACCTACGAAAATGACCTGTTGTACAGTTTCAGTGTTCCCACGATGTCAGATGAAGGCACCCGCTCTTATTTTATGGTAAAGTGGGAAATAGGAGAAATTGCGGAATTAAGATTTAAATACGGATTGACTTCAACAGTATCAGCCGGGAATACCCATTCTGACAAAGATGAAGTAAAATTGCAATTCAGGATCTGGTTTTAAGGATTTATGAAATCCTGTAAGTTATCCGTTAGTATGGTCCCCGGGGATTTTGATATCCCGTATATTAAGCTGCAGGTTCTTATTCCCGCGGAACTCATTCATTTCAATTGAATAGCAGATATCGAACGGATTTCCTCCTTTGATGTATTCAAAATGATTAGCCTGTCCGAATGCGATTGCAGAAATTGTTTTTATAGCTCCTCCCTCCTGACAGAGATCTAATTTAAGGTGTTCACCGCTTGATCCGACCATACGGCCTGACCCTGCATCAAACACCTTTGATGAAATAAATATCGGTGACATATTTTCAGGACCATATGGCTGAAACTGGCTCATTATTCTGAAAAAGTCATCATTTATCTCTGAAAATGAGATCTCAGTGTCGATAAAAATTCTGGGAAGCAGCTGATCTTCAGTAATTGTACTATTTACATATTGTTCAAACCTTTCAATAAATGGCTGAATATTCTCTTTCTTCAATGTAAGTCCTGCTGCAAACATATGTCCTCCAAAGCTTTCGAGGAGGTCGCTGCAAGCCTCTATTGCCTGATAGAGGTCGTAACCCTGGACAGATCTTGCTGATCCGGTAGCATAACCGTTCGATTCGGTAAGTATTACTGTTGGCCGGTAATATGTTTCAATAAGACGTGAAGCAACTATCCCGATGACACCCTTCTTCCATTTAGGATTATACAGGACTGTCGTTCTGGAGTTTGCAGAACGTTGGTTCTCCGATATCATCCTCATTGCTTCTGTTGTGATAGACCGGTCGATGGTTCTCCTTTCGATATTGAAATTATTTATCTCCTTGCTGATACCCGCTGCCAGTTTAGTATTATCCGAAATCAGCAGTTCAACTGCTTTGCCACCTGTTTCCATTCTTCCGGCGGCATTAATCCTCGGACCTATTTTGAAGACGACATCTTCGATAGTTAAAACCTTCGAAACCTCAGCTTCGCGCATGATTTCTTTAAGTCCCATGCGCGGGGATTCATTTAACTGCTTAAGTCCAAAATATGCAAGTACTCTGTTTTCACCGGTTATGGGAACAATATCCGATGCAATACTAACGGCAACAAGGTCAAGGTAATGTGTGATATCACTAAATGGAATTCCCTGTATTTTTGAGTAAGCATGAATAAGTTTAAATCCGACACCGCATCCTGAAAGCTCCTTATATGGGTAACTGCAACCAGGCTGTTTGGGGTCAAGGACTGCTATTGCCTTGGGTATTTCATCACCAGGATAATGGTGATCACAAACGATCACATCTATACCCCTGGTCTTTGCATATTGTACTTTTTCTACCGCTTTTATTCCACAGTCGAGAGTTATGACCACCTTACAGTTATTCTCTACTGCAAAATCAATCCCCTGGAATGATACCCCGTAACCTTCTTTATACCTGTCGGGTATGTAAAACTCGACATTTGAATGCTGATTCTTCAGGAATGCATATACCAAAGCCACAGCCGTTGTACCATCGACATCGTAATCGCCATAGACAAGGATCTTTTCATTTTTCTTGATTGCAGTTGAAAGACGATCAACCGCAATATTCATATCCTTCATCAAAAAAGGATCATGAAGATAGTCGAGGCTTGGATTAAAAAATGTGCTGGCTTCTTCAGGAGTTGTAATATTTCTCTGGACCATCAGGTTCGCCAGTGATTCAGATACACCCAGCGACCCTGCCAGCTGCTTAACAACAGCGCTCTCCCCTCTCTCCCTCAAAACCCATCTTTTTTCCATCAGCTTTTTAATTTAGTCCATGAAATATCAAATATGTCTTCAAGATTTCTCCTGATAATATTTTTTACAAAATCCATTTTCTGTTTATTCCCGAGTTCCTTTTCCAGCGAGGTAACTCCTTTGTCTTTAAATCCGCATGGATTTATGTTATCAAAATATGTCAGGTCGGTGTTGACATTAAAAGCAAAGCCGTGCATTGTTACATATTTACTTGCCTTTACGCCTATTGCACAGATCTTTCTTTCTTTTCCTATGATTCCGGGATCGAGCCAGACCCCTGTGCCACCCTTCAACCTCGATCCTTCCAGTTTGAGATCCGCAAGCGTTCTTATAATAGACTCTTCAACCCTGAAAATATACTCTTTAAGACCTATTTTCAACAGTTCAAGATCAAAGATAGGATATCCTACAATCTGGCCGGGTCCGTGGTAAGTTATATCTCCACCCCTGTCGGTCCTGTAGAATTTTGCCTCCTTAGCCCTGAGCTGAATAATATCTATAAGAAGATTATTATCCGATCCGCTCTTCCCGATTGTATATACATGGGGATGTTCAACAAAGATCAGTGTTCCGGAAATATTGCCAGAGTTTTTTTTCTGTTCTTTACTTTCTGATGTTTTCCCTTCAATAAGGTTCCTGAATATTGCTGCCTGATAATCCCATATCTCTTTATAATCCCTCAGGCCAACATCCTCAAAAATAACACTATAACTCAATCTTAACAACCTATTTAAGCAGCCACAATATAATCAAAATTATCAAACAGTGGCATGTTTTTCTGCATGAAAAGAAGATCGGACGAGCGGACTGCTTTCAGCATATTTAAACCCTTCCAGGAGGGCCGATAATCTGTATTTTTCAAATATTTCAGGAGCAATATAATCAACGACTTCCATATGATCGGGCGAAGGTTTAAGATACTGACCCAGTGTAATTATGCTGCAACCTGCTTCTTTCAGATCATTCATGGTTTCGTAAATCTCCTCTTCAGTTTCTCCGAGACCAAGCATAAAGCCCGATTTGGCGATCTTATTTTCACGGGAAATGTACCTTATGACATTGAGGCTCTGCTCATATTTTGCCTTTGTCCTTATCAATGGTGTGAGTCGCCTGACAGTTTCCACATTATGAGAAATCACATCCGGACCTGCGTCAATGATTTTCTTCAGGTTTTCCTGCCTGCCATCAAAATCCGGGATAAGAGCTTCAATTGTTACAAATGGATTAACCTTCTTGACGGTTCCGATCACTTCTGCCCAGAAAGAAGCACCTCCATCCATCAGATCATCACGGTCAACGGAGGTGATCACACAGTGTTTAAGCTTAAGGATCCTGATTGTTTCAGCAAGCCTCACCGGTTCGTCCTTATCAGGAGGAAGCGGTTTCCCTGTTCTTGTATTGCAGAACCTGCAGGCTCTTGTACATATGTCACCGAGTATCATGAATGTTGCTGTTCCTGCATTCCAGCATTCCCCTATATTGGGACAGTTACCACTTGTACAGATAGTGTGAAGGTGATTCTTTTCAATCACTCTTTTAACTCTTGAATAATTCTCCCCGCTTGCTCTCTGCATCTTAAGCCAGAGTGGTAATCTTCTGCCCAATTCCATAATGCATAAAATTACCTCAAAGGTACTAAAAACTCCAGGTTACTCAGAAGATACTTACTTACCAGTCCTGTTTTATCACTCACCCTTGTTCCATAAGGAACTCAGGGAGGGGTGCAGGAGCTTTTAATATCAGAGTATAAAAAACATTATATTTGTTAAGGAGAAAACAAAATAACCTTAATTATATACTTATGGAAAATAATGATTTTAAGATAAACCCTGATTATCAGACAGTAATTGGTGACTTCCCTAAAGTGGGTATTCGTCCTGCTATTGATGGCCGTGAACGCGGTGTAAGAGAATCACTCGAAAAGCAAACCATGGATATGGCCAGAAATGCTGCTGCTCTGATCTCCAAAAATCTTAAATATCCCAACGGGAAGCCAGTTGAATGTGTCGTTTTCGATACATGCATAGGTGGAGTTGCTGAAGCTGCATCATGTGCTGAGAAGTTTAAGAAATATGGCGTCGGCATTAGTCTGACTGTTACCCCATGCTGGTGCTACGGAAGCGAAACCATCGATATGGACAGGGAGATGCCAAAAGCTATATGGGGCTTTAATGGAACAGAGCGCCCGGGTGCTGTATATCTTGCTGCTGCACTGGCAGGACATGCTATGAAAGGATTACCTGCATTCGGTATTTATGGCCGTGATGTTCAGGATGCCGGTGATCAGTCCATTCCGGCTGACGTAAGTGAAAAAATCCTGAGGTTTGTAAGGGCCGGGCTGGCGGTTGCTTATGTAAAGGGAAAATCATACCTGTCAATGGGAAGTGTCTCAATGGGTATTGCCGGATCGATAGTGAGGGAGGATTTTTTCCAGGAATATCTTGGAATGAGAAATGAATATGTCGATATGAGCGAATTTAACAGGAGAATGAATGAGAATATTTATGATAAAGAAGAGTTCAGGAAGGGACTTACCTGGACGAAGAAGTACTGTAAAGAGGGCAAAGATCTGAATACAACTCCAAAAACAAAGGCCAGGAAGGACGAGGAGTGGGAGATTGTTGTAAAGATGACAATTATTGCCCGCGATCTAATGGTCGGCAATCCAAAGCTTAAGAAGCTTGGCTTTGGTGAAGAAGCCAATGGACATAATGCTATACTTGCAGGTTTCCAGGGACAACGTCATTGGACCGATCATATGCCAAATGGTGACTTCCTTGAAGCAATTTTATGCTCCTCATTCGACTGGAACGGGATCAGACCTCCATATCTTGTTGCTACTGAAAATGATGCCATGAACGGAGTGCCGATGCTACTGGGATATCTGCTTACAAACACAGCGCAGATGTTTTCCGATATACGTACTTACTGGAGTCCGGAAGCTATTAAGAGAGTCACTAAAATCAAACCGGAAGGGTTGGCAGCTAACGGTTTCATCCATCTTATAAATTCAGGAGCATCAGCTCTTGATTTTTCCGGAAGGGAAACAAGGAAGGGGGAATCTTGCATAAAACCCTTCTGGGAAATAACAGAGAAAGATGTAGCCGGGTGTCTGAAGGCAACTAAATGGGAGCCTGCTAATATCGGATACTTCAGGGGAGGTGGATTTTCTTCCCAGTTCAATACAAAAGGAGTTATGCCATTGACTATCTCCAGGATCAACCTTGTAAAAGGTGTCGGACCTGTCTTGCAACTTGCTGAAGGGTGGACAATCGAGCTTCCTGAAAAAATGCATAAGATACTTACTGACAGAACCGATCCCACCTGGCCGACAACCTGGTTTACACCTCGCTTGACCGGGCTGGGTGCTTTTTCAGATGTCTATTCAGTAATGGCAAACTGGGGCGCAAATCACTCTGCATCAAGTTATGGCCATATTGGAGCAGATCTTATGGCTCTGGCTTCCATTCTGAGGATTCCTGTATGCATGCACAACGTACCCGGAGAAAAGATTTTCCGTCCAAGTTCATGGAATGCTTTCGGAATGGATCTAGAAGGGGCCGATTACAGGGCATGCAAAGCTTATGGTCCTCTTTATAAATAAACTATTCCGGGTTTCATGCCGAAAGGAGATATTGTAATTGTTTTTGATTGTGGTGCAACAAATGTAAGAGTTATTGCAATCGACAGCAGAGGAGTTGTTATCGCTTCTCATTCGCTTACAAACAACACTTCCCCTGATCCTTTCTATCCGGCTTACAGGATATGGGACGTTAATGAAATATGGAAAAAGATGTGTCTGGCTTCAAAAAAGGTGATCAACCGGATAAACCGTAACGATATCGCAGGGGTAACAGTAACAACATTTGGAGTCGACGGAACCTTTTTTGACCGGTCAGGAAAAATACTTTATCCTGTTATTTCATGGCAGTGTGAAAGGACAAAACCTGTAATGGCGGATAT
The DNA here is from genome assembly GCA_963843415.1 of uncultured Bacteroidota bacterium. Lineage (GTDB taxonomy): Bacteria > Bacteroidota > Bacteroidia > Bacteroidales > VadinHA17 > LD21. Next base: position 255,156 of record CAWJKD010000005.1, on the reverse strand, counting down.
TGGCAAGTATATTACTTTAGACGAACTCTATAAAGAGTGTGGCGTTCTTCCGTTTACATTTAACACAATAAATAAACTTATCTGGTTTTCCGAAAATAAACCCGATATAATCGAAAAGAGTTTCAGGTTTCTGTTTATGCCTTCAATCTTCGATTTTTTTCTGACCGGAGAGATGATCAACGACGTAACAATGGCCGGCACCTCGATGACAACTAACCTTTCGCAGAGAGGGTTCTCAAAAATTATACTGGAGAAAATAGGATTTCCCGGAGAGAAATTTGGCAATGTAGTTGAAGCAGGAACGCTGATCGGAAAGATAAGTAGAAAAGCTTCATCCGAGACAGGTATAACTGAGGGTATTCCTGTTATTGCCACAGGTCATGATACACAATTTGCGATTTTCGGATCCGGTGCCGAAAAGAACCAGCCTGTGCTTAGCTCAGGTACATGGGAAATATTAATGGTACGCTCAGAGAATTACAGATCGGGCAAAGAACAGCTTGACATGTCTATCACAACTGAACTGGACTCACAGCCTGGTTTGTATAATGTTGGCAACCAATGGATTGCGTCAGGCGTCCTGGAATGGGCAAGAAGAAATCTGTTTTATGATCTTAAGAAGGATGTTTACGAAACGATGATCTCGGGTGCAGAGAAGGTACCTGCGGGATCAAACGGAGTCAAAGTGATCCCAAAATTCTATGAAGAGCTTAAGGGGAAACCGGGTGGACAGATAACCGGTCTTACAATGGAATCATCACGTGATGAAATATATCGTGCTATGCTTGAAGCTCTTTCCGGGAGACTGGTGGAAGGTAAAAGGGCTCTTGAAAAAGCCGGAGGTTTTGTAACAGACAGTATCCTGTGCGTGGGAGGAGGTTCAAAAAACAGGTTATGGAATAAGCTGAGAGCTGACTATACAGGCGTTCCGTTAAAGATCATTGATCAAAAAGAAACAACTGTTCTTGGGGCTTCTCTGTTTGTCCAGGCAGCATGCGGGAATGCTTCATCACCGGAAGATGCAAGAAAAAATGTAAATTATAAAATTGAAATAATTGAGCCCACCTCCTGAGGGTGCGATCAATAAAAAGAAAAATATGGAAACAGCTTATTTCAATGGCTCCTTTCTGCCTGCAGACCAGATAAGGATCAGTCCCGACGACAGGGGATTTCTTTTTGCGGATGGCGTTTATGAGGTCGTAAGATGGTATGAAGGTTTTTTTTACGACATGGATGGTCATATAGCCCGTCTGAAAAGAAGCCTGAAAGGAATCCGTCTCAACTTGTCTGATGTTGATTCGTTCCCTGATATTGCCAAGGAACTGATCATGCTCAACGGATTGCAGGAGCGCCCGGTTTTGGTTTATCTGCAGGTAACCAGGGGGGCAGCAAAACGATCTCACGCTTTCCCTTCACCGGATGTCAGTCCCACAGTTTACTCTTTTGCCAGAAGTTTTCGTCCCGATCCTGGTTTGATTACATCAGGTATTAAAACAATACTCAGGAAAGACTCCAGGTGGAGCAGGTGTGATATAAAATCCGTATCCCTGCTTCCTAATATTCTAAGTTTTCAGGAAGCCTGGGACGATGGATGCCATGAATGCATTTTTTCAAGGGACGGAATAATAACTGAATGTGCACACTCCAATGTATTTTTTGTATTGGACGGAGTGATCCGGACACATCCCGAATCGGAACAGATTCTTTCAGGAATTACTAGAAAGAATATCCTTCGTATAGCTCGTGAAGCAGGTATTCCGGTAGAAGAGAAGGCAGTTCATGAGAGCATGCTGAACAGTATCACCGAAGCCTTTGTTACGAATACCTCGTTCGAAATCGGACCGGTATTATCCATCAATAATCTGAAAGTCGGTGTCGGGATTCCGGGATCAGTCACCAGATTGCTCAGGGAAAAATTCGATTTAGAGATTGCATCATTAAAAGGCAGCCCCGACAAGTGAATTTTTCTATATTTGCACAAATTTTTATTGCACCATGAGTGAAATGTCATTGAGCGAGCAGGAGCAGATAAGAAGGAATTCTCTTGATGAACTCAGAAAGCTCGGTATAAATCCCTACCCGGCTGCCGAATATAAAACCAATGTTTTTGCACAGGATATTCTGGATAATTTTACACCTGAAAAGAATAATTTTCAGGATGTAAGTCTTGCCGGCAGGATAATGAGCAGGCGTATCATGGGTAACGCCTCTTTTGCAGAACTGATGGACTCTTCAGGCAGGATACAGATATATATTCGCCGGGACGATATCTGTCCTGGAGAAGATAAGACAATGTATAACACTGTATTTAAACGTCTTCTGGATATTGGAGATATTATTGGTGTTAAAGGATTTGTCTTTGTAACACAGATGGGTGAAACGACTGTTCATGTTAAAGAATTCACAATACTCTGCAAATCGATTCGTCCTCTTCCTGTAGTAAAAGAGAAAGACGGGATCCTGTTCGATGCTGTTACAGATCCTGAAATGCGTTACCGTCAGCGATATGTTGACCTGATAGTCAATCCGCACATCCGTGACGTTTTTCGCAAAAGGACCCGGATCATCCAGTCGATGCGTGAACTTTTTAATTCAAGAGGTTATCTTGAAGTTGAGACTCCCATCCTTCAGCCCATACCCGGAGGAGCGGCAGCAAGACCCTTTATAACTCATCATAATACTCTCGATATTCCACTGTACCTGAGGATAGCTGACGAACTTTACCTGAAACGTCTGATTGTCGGAGGGTATGAGGGAGTCTATGAATTTGCAAAGGATTTCCGGAATGAAGGGATGGACAGAACACATAATCCTGAATTTACGGTTATGGAGATCTATATTGCCTATAAGGACTATAACTGGATGATGGGATTCACTGAAGAGATAATTAAGAAGGCAGCTCTTGATCTTCATGGAAAAACAGAAATTACTTACGAAGGCAAGACAATAGATCTCAATCCGCCTTACAAACGGATAAGTATGCTTGATGCAATTAAGGAACATACCGGCATTGATATTTCAGGTATGGATGAGCAGGAGCTCAGGAATATCTGCAATAAGTTTAATATTCCGAATAGTCCGGAGATGGGAAAAGGAAAACTGATTGACCTTATATTTGGTGAAAAGTGCCAGGATAATTATTTGCAGCCAACATTCATTATTGACTATCCTGCTGAGACCTCTCCATTGACTAAAATGCACCGAAGCAAGCCTGGTCTAACAGAGAGATTCGAACTTATGATCAACGGCAAAGAGATTGCGAATGCATACTCAGAGCTTAATGATCCGATTGATCAGATGGCACGTTTTCAGGATCAGCTGCGACTCTCAGAAAAAGGTGATGAGGAAGCCATGGCTATTGACCACGATTTTGTAAGAGCCCTTGAATACGGGATGCCCCCTACATCAGGGATGGGAATGGGTATTGACCGGCTTACAATGCTTCTGACAAATCAGCCTTCAATACAGGATGTACTTCTCTTTCCGCAAATGAAACCGGAAAGCCATAAACCAAAAATTGAAAGCACGAAAGAAGAGTACCTGGAACTTGGGATTCCTGAAGAGTGGATCGAGCCTTTGCAAAAGCTTGGTCTCGTAACCTGTGCAAAATTAAAAGAAGCAAAAGCCGGAAAGCTGTTTAATGACCTCTGCAGCTATAACAAGAAAAATAAACTGGGCCTTACCAATCCTTCTCCTGATGATGTCAAGAGATGGATTGAATAATTTGTCTGACAAATAGATGTTAATTGTCGATAAATTGTTAATTTCGGGTATATTTATTAACCGGAATATACTGAAATTGTACTCGTCTTTTTATACTGTATACTAAATCTTTATTATGTCAGACATCAGAAAGGTTGTATTCATATCCCTATTGGTTTTTTCATTTTTCGTCTCATACGGTCAGGAAACACCTTTTCATCCTATTTCTTACAGGATATTCAGTCCGTTTATCTTTAATCCGGCTGTAGCGGGAAGCAAAGACTTCACATCTCTTGATGCAATAGCTTCGCTTCAAAATAATTCATACTCTCAGATAATCAGTGCAAATACAAGGCTATGGAGTAAAGGACCTGGTTATACTGTATCCCCAAAGCTCAGAAAATATTCTAATTTTGGATTGGGAGGTGCACTATTCAATGATCTGATTGGCTCAACCCGTAATTTAGGAGTAATTATAAGTGGTTCATATCACTTCCCATTGGACAAAAAAGAACTGACTTTCTTCTCTGTAGGGGTTTCAGCCAAAGGCATTTACAGTCATATCCCGGGTGATGAATTATTAGCAAGACCCGAAAAAAACCTGTATGTCACCTGATTTTGACGCCGGGATCTATTTATACGATCCGAACTTTTATGTTGGTTTATCGGTTTCAAATATGCTTGGAAATCCCGGGGATCCTGAAAGCCCTGATTATTCTTTAATTCATATTTCAAGGCAATATTTTTTTCATGCGGGATATAAGTTTGTGATCGACAAAACGCTTAACATCGTAATAGAACCTACGCTTCTTATAACTAATGGCGATACCATTTCATCTGATATTGATTATATTTCTGGTATGATTGAACCCGGGTTAAAAGTATATTTTGGGAAATTCTGCGTGGGAACATACTTTCAGGATTATAGCAAAATCCCGTTCTTTTTCCAGTATAAGTATCCAAAATTTTATGTCGGGACTTTCTTCCAGATACCCAGAAATATCCCATTTTACAAAAAAGAGCTCACAGCCGAAATTGTAGTGGGCTTTAATCTTACTAATCCTGAGCTGGGAATTAACAGGGAGAGCCACTGGTGATTGCATTTTTCATCAATAATATGAAAAGGCTTTGTGAATTGATATTATTCTGTTGTGTCATGAGCTTTTGTGAGCTTAATGCAACAGCTGATGACGATCTGTTAATAAAGATCGATTCATTCGATGTGAATATAATTCCTCCGTCATCAGGTGTTCAGTTTTACAAAGACGGAATAGTATTTCTTTCACGATCAACAAATTTCTCTAAAATGGTACCTGTCCACATATCTTTTGGTGCCATCCAGGTGTATTATGCAGCACTTCAGGATTCCATATTAGTAAATCCCCGGATTTTTTCTCCGGCTGTATCTTTTGCCTATCCCTGCGACGCTCTCACTTTCAGCAACGATTTTAATGTAATGTATTTCACAAAACGCGGGAAAAATGATGCCTCGGAAAAGATCTACCAGGCCAATTTTTCTTCGAGGGGAAAAAATTCAGGCAGCTGGCAGGAAGCTGCCACTCCCTTGAATTTTTGCAGCGATAATTCGACCTATACTCATCCCACAATATCAACCGACGGGAGTATGCTGATCTTTGCATCAAATAAAACCGGATCTCTCGGAGGAATGGATCTGTTCATAACCCGAAAGAGAGGTGAACAATGGTCAACTCCGGAAAACCTTGGTAATCTGATAAATACAAAATCAAACGAACTCTATCCATCTCTTGATTCTGCTAACAATCTGTTTTTCTCATCAGATGGTCACCCCGGATATGGAGGATATGATATTTTCGTATGCAGATTTACGGGAAAAGGGTGGGAAGAGCCATACAATCTTACAAAACTGGTCAATTCAGAAAACGACGATGTAGCTTTTAATCTTAACAGACAAAATGGACGGCTTGGATTTTTTACTTCGACCGGAAAGACAAAAGAGAGCTCCCCTCAGTTATATAAAGTAACCTATAACTTTAAACCTGCACCGAAGATCCCTGTAAGCCTCTCCACCGCGATTCAAACCATGGCCTTTTCAGACATGACATTCCCTCACAGGAAACTGATTGCAGAAGTTCTCCCTCCGGAAGTAAAGAAAGAAGTGGCTAAACCTCCTGAAGTAATAAAAGAAGTAATCAAACCTCCTGAGGTGAAAAAAGAGGAAATAAAACCTCCTGAGGTGAAAAAGGAAGAAGTTAAACCTCCTGAGGTGAAAAAGGAACCTGTTAAGCCCAGGGTTGATACAATCAGGTCGATAACTCCGGTACGTGAAGAGCTGAAGGATGTTGTTGTTTACAGGATACAGATAAAATCAAGTCCGAAGCAACTGAACTTAAAACAGGTTGTTATTAATGGAAAAACCTACACCACATATACATATTTCTACCTGAATGAATATCGTTACACAATAGGAGAATTCACAGTACTGGCTCCTGCGAGGGAACTTCAGTTCTCTACAAGAAAATCCGGGTACCCTCAGGCATTTGTTGCGGCATTCAAAAACAATTTAAGGACACTTGATCTCACCTTATTTACAAAAAGAGAAGATGTGAAACCTCCTGAAGTTGAAAAACCTGAGGTAACAACTGAAATAAATAAGGAGGAAATCAGACCTCCCGAAGTGAAAAAAGAAGAGATCAAACCTGCTGAACCAATATCAGAAGTGGTCAGACCTCCTGCTGAAGTGAAGAAAGAAGATACCCCGGCCCCTGTAGCGGAGAGTACTGAAGCTAAGGCAAAAGTTGAAACAGTTAAATTAATAACTCCTTTACGTCCGGAGTTACAGAATATAGTTGTATACAGGGTACAGTTCCTTTCGAGTTCAAAACAGCAAACTCCAAAACAGGTAGTTGTCAATGGGAAACATTACAGTCCTTTTATCTACTATTATCTTAATTTATATCGTTACACAGTCGGGGAATTTACTTCCCTGGAACTTGCTAAAGAATTTCAATCAGATTTGAGAAAAGCCGGTCATCCGCAGGCTTTTATAGTTGCCTTTAAAAATAGTATCAGATCCCTGGATCTTTCTACTTTCAAATAAAGGCTTGTATTTAAAATTTATCTGACTTTACTTTTTATAATCTATCTTTGGGATTTTCTCTCAAAAAGTATATCCTTATGCTGAATATTCTTACACATCCGCTGCTTAAACACAAATTGACAATACTTCGCCGGAAAGAAACCGGTACTAAAGAGTTCCGTGAAACACTCGGGGAGATTTCAGAATTAATGGTATATGAGACCACAAAGGATCTCATCATCAGAGATATTACTGTTGAGACCCCTCTCGGAAAGTGTGCAACCCATGAACTTGCTTGTGAAGTTGTACTTATACCCGTATTGAGGGCAGGACTGGGAATGGTCGATGGCATAACAAATCTAATTCCGGAGGCAAGAATCGGTCATATAGGGATTTACAGGGATCATAAATCACTTAAACCAGTTACTTATTATTCCAAATTCCCGGAGAATCTTTCCGGAGCAGTGGTTCTTGTTCTTGATCCGATGCTGGCCACAGGAGGCAGTGCAACAGTAACAATCAGTGATCTCAAAGAACATGGAGCCCGTAAGATTAAGCTTGTCTGTATCATAGGAGCTCCGGAAGGGATTGAGCGGATCAGGAAAGATCATCCTGATGTTGATATCTACCTTGCAGGTCTGGATGAAAAACTAAATGAAAACGGATATATCGTTCCCGGTCTCGGTGATGCAGGCGACAGGTTATTCGGAACTATTGATTGATGACGGATTATAATGTCATAGAAGTCAAGAACGTCTGGAAATCATTTAAAACGATCCAGGCTGTGAAGGGTATCAGTCTGAATATCCCAAGAGGACAATTTGTTGCTTTACTCGGTCCCAACGGAGCCGGAAAGACTACTCTTGTCGAAATGATTGAAGGGATACAAAAGCCTGACAAGGGTGAAATTACAATTATGGGCAAACACTGGAAAGGTAATGAGGATGAGCTTCACCAAATCACAGGGCTGTCACTTCAGGAGACAAGGTTTATCGATAAGCTCAGGGTAACAGAAACTCTGTTACTCTTTGCGAGCTTTTTTAATCTGGGGAAGAAGAGAGTTGATGAAATAATTGATCTTGTAGGATTGGCAGAAAAAAGAAGATCTTATGTTGTCAACCTTTCCGGAGGACAGAGGCAAAGGCTTGCCATAGGAATAGCCCTGATTAATACTCCTGCCATACTTTTGCTTGATGAACCAACTACCGGACTTGATCCAAATGCACGACGTGAAATCTGGGACATCCTGCATAAACTCAGAGATGCATCCGAGACATCCATGATCCTGACAACTCATTATATGGAAGAAGCTGAAAAGCTATGCGATTATATTATTATAATGGATAATGGCATTATCCTGCGGGAAGGAACTCTGCAACAGCTGCTTGAAAAAGAAAAAACACTTGATGATCTGTTCGTTACATTAACCGGCAGGAGGATTTATGAATAGAATGGTCAGGTTAAATCAGTTGTGGCAACTTACCCTTGCCCACTTCCATGAAATAATAAGGGAACCCGGAGTGCTGTTCTGGGGAATTATTTTTCCTATACTTATGTCTCTGGGACTAGGATTGGCTTTCACAAAGAAGGGTGATGTTATCCGAAAAGTAGCTGTTGTCAGTACTTCCGGGATCTCTGACGGGGATAGTTCTCAAATCAGGAATTTTCTTAATTACAAATGCGAATATAATAAGGCAGGGGATAATGACGATTTCAAGTGGAAATATGAAATAAAAGATGAGGCACTGGGCAATTCTGTCTTTCTTTTTTATGAACTCTACTGGGATAAAGCTATGGTTTTACTAAAGAGAGGAACTATTAACCTGGTCCTCATGGAAAATGAGGGGCAAACCCAATATCATTTTGATCCGATGAACTCTGATGCTGAACTGACTTATCTGAAACTAAGCGCCATTATCGGATCGGGGGAAGTTCTTCCTGCAGGGAAAAGCGATGAGATAAGACCTCTCACCGTAAAAGGAACCAGGTATATCGATTTCCTGGTACCAGGACTAATTACAATGGGAGTTATGATGTCGACAATGTGGGGGATAAGTTATGGAATAATTGAAAAACGTTCAAAGAAGCTGCTCCGCAGGTTTGTCGCCACTCCGATGAAAAAATCGCATTTTCTGATCGCCCTGATAACTGTCAGAATAATAATGAACTGCATTGAAGCCCTGGTACTACTTTTATTTGCCCTTATTGCCTTTAAGATGACAATTCAGGGAAGCATATCAGCACTGGTTGTTCTGTTCCTTGCCGGTAATGTAGCTTTTGCAGGCATTGCAGTGTTATTTTCTTCACATACTTCAAATACTGAAGTCGGGAACGGGATAATAAACGTTGTTGTGATGCCAATGATGGTCCTGTCTGGTATATTCTTCAGTTATCATAACTTCCCGGAATGGAGCCTGCCGGTAATTCAGAAGCTTCCGCTTACTATACTTACTGATGGAATAAGAAGTGTTTTTAATGAAGGTGCAGGCTTCCCGGAAGTTGCGATACCAATAATGGTACTTACAGCAACCGGAATAGTCTTCTTTGCTACCGGATTGAAAATATTCAAGTGGCATTAAATCTTAGGTAGCTTCATTTCTGAAAAAGCTATCCCTTAAATGCAACAATTCACTTTTCTTCCTGTCTTTACTCTGGAATTAAAAAGGAAAACTAAATAAGGAAGATCATGAAGAACCTGAAACAAATATTGGTTGTCATTCTTTGTCTCGGCATCACTGCCTGCGCGGATGGCCAGTTTCGCAGAACAGTGCATGGAAACGGTAATGTTGTTAAAAAAGACAGAAGCCCCGTGCAGGCTTCAGGGGTCAGGGTAAGCACCGGGATTGATGTCTACCTGACACAAGGCTCTGATTTTAAATTAGTAGTAGAAGCCGATGAAAACCTGCATGAATACATTCTCACTGAAGTAAAAAACGGTGTTTTGAATGTTTACACTGATGCTAACATCCGTGATGCTGAAATGAAAAGGGTTTATGTAACATTAAAAGAGATTAATTCAGTGAGTACCTCCAGTGCAGGTGATGTCATAGGCGAGACTCCTGTCAAAACTGAAGATCTGAGGCTTTCTGCCAGCAGTGCCGGGGATATCAAACTTGAGGTTTATGCAGAGACAATCGATGCGAACATCAGCAGCTCAGGTGGTATCACATTAAACGGTGAAACTGATATACTTGAAGCTGATCTCAGCAGCGCAGGTGATTTGAATGCATTCAATCTGAAAGTCAGAGAAGCTGATGTATCTGCTTCAAGCGCCGGCGATGCAGATATTTACGTGACTGAAAAACTTAATGCCAGATCTTCCAGTGCCGGAGATATTAATTACAAGGGTAATCCGAAATATATTGAGGCACATTCATCAAGCGCAGGCGGAGTGCACAGTAAATAGCTTTTTTTCAATATATCTTCCCCATATTATTTTAAGACCGTCAGGGCTACTCCTGACGGTTTTTGTTTAGCTTTACATTCTGAAAAAACTTCAGATTGAAATACCTGATAATATGAAAGAAAATTTAAGTATAGACCTCAAAAACACTGGCATTTTCATCTCCTATGAAGAGATTTTTGCTCTTGCCCGGAAATCTTTAAGGCATCTCGATTCTCTTTTTACCGGAACAGGCGCGGGAAATGATTTTCTTGGCTGGCTTACCCTCCCCGACGATATACAACCTCAACTGGAGAGAATTCAAAAGACAGCCAGACACCTGAGGAGCGTCTCTGATACCACAGTTGTCATAGGTATTGGCGGATCGTACCTGGGCTCAAAGGCTGTAATAGAGGCTCTTTCACATTCATTCTCATCTCATTTAAAAACGAAACAACACGAGGTTCTGTTCGCCGGTCAGAATCTATGTGAAGACTATCTGGCTGAACTCCTTGAGGTCCTTGACGAAAGAAACTACTCTATAATTGTAATCTCAAAATCAGGGACTACTACTGAACCTGCAATCTCTTTCAGGGTGGTTAAGGAACATCTGGAAAAGAGAGTCGGGAAAGCTTCTGCAGCTGACAGGATCATTGCTGTCACTGACGGCTCAAAAGGAGCACTGAGATCACTGAGCGAAATCAACGGATACGATACATTTGAGATACAGGATAATATTGGAGGCCGTTATTCTGTACTTACTCCTGTCGGTCTGCTTCCCATTGCAGTCAGTGGTTTTGATATAGCTGAACTTGTTAAAGGAGCCAGAGCTATTAAAGAGCTTACAAAAAACAATAAAAATGTTTCTTTAAATCCTTCACTGATGTATGCCTCAGCCAGGAATCTTCTGCTGCAAAATGGACATTCTGTAGAGATCCTTGCCGGGTTTACTCCAAAGCTTCATTATCTTATGGAATGGTGGAAGCAGCTTTTTGGTGAGAGTGAGGGGAAAGAAGGAAAAGGAATATTCCCTGCTTCTGCAGGCTTCACGACCGATCTTCACTCACTGGGGCAATACATACAGGAAGGTCAGCGGTTCCTCTTTGAAACTTTTATTTCTGTTAATAATTCACGGAAGAAATTGACTATCCCTTCTGAAAAGGATGATTCTGATCAGCTCAATTATCTTGCAGGTAAGAGACTCTCCCAGGTTAACCATTGTGCGGAAACAGGAACAGTACTCGCTCATAATGACGGTAATGTACCTGTGATTACTATTAAAATACCTGAGCTGAATGAGTATTATACCGGACAACTGATTTATTTCTTTGAACTGGCTTGTGCTTTAAGCGGGTACATACTTGATGTAAATCCGTTCGACCAGCCGGGTGTTGAGGCCTATAAGAAAAACATGTTCGCCCTGCTAAATAAACCAGGCTTCGAAGAAGAAGGGAAGAGGCTGAAAGAGAAACTTAAGTGATCCCGAAAGAGGGAGGGCGAGCTGACAAGGTTGAAGAGAATTGTAATCAATAATTTACAAAACTTAATATCTTATGATAATTGAACTTAAGAAGGATTTTCAATGGGCAATGGTTGTACCGACAAGCATGGGCGTCCGTATTACTCCCGTAAACAGGCAGCCTGTTCATTGCAGTGACACTTTTACAATGCATGTAACAAGTGCCGAAACAAATGTTGCCAGCGTTTCATCCTACCTGGGGCTTCCTGTTAAAGTCCTGACAACTTTTGTGAAAGATAGTCCTGTTGCCCGGCTGATTAAGGATAATCTTGCCGGCAGGCACATGGTTTATGAGGGTATTGAGGTCGAACAGGGCGGACCATGGGGTTACAGACACCAGTTCAATATTGCTGATACCGGCCATGGCCCGCGCGGTCCAAGAGTACATAACGACCGTGCAGGTGAAGTTGGCAGGAGTCTGAACGTTAAGAATTTTGACCTTGATCGTCTGTTCGAGAAGGAGGGTGTCCGGATATTGCACCTGTCTGGTCTGATAGCTGCATTATCGCCGGATACAAGCAATTTCTGCCTCGAACTTGCAAGAGCAGCAAAAAAATACGGAACAAGGATCTCTTTCGATTTAAATTACCGTGCAACATTCTGGAAAAACAGGGAAAAAGAACTGGCTGCAACATTTAAGGAGATAGCCGGTATTTCCGATATCCTTGTTGGTAATGAAGAGGATTTTCAGCTATGCCTCGGGATCAAAGGTCCTGAGGAAGGAGGAAAAGACCTGGCTGCAAAAATTGACAGCTTTAAGGAAATGATAAACAGAGTGAAAAAGGCTTTTCCGGATGCTTCTGTTTTTGCCACAACTCTTCGACAGGTGATAAGCGTAAATGAACACCTCTGGGGAGCTATAATGCTTGAAGGAGAAAAATGGCATGTTGTAGAGCCCCGTGAAATACATATTCTTGACCGCATAGGAGGAGGAGATGGTTTTGTTGGCGGATTGCTTTATGCGATCCTGAAGAATTGGGAACCTGAGAAATGGATACAGTTCGGCTGGGCTACAGGAGCGCTTGCAACGACAGTCGTTACAGACTATGGCCAGCCTGCCGATGAAGAACAGGTCTGGAGTATATGGAAAGGTAATGCCAGGGTACGCAGGTAAGAAACAACTACATACGCACCCCCTGGGGGATGTTGAAAAAGTCCCATTCAGCTGGTGGGTAAATTTTCTCTGGTTATTTTTTCCTGACCTTTAATTTGTGCTTCTTTACAAATTCATCAAGTACCTGTGAGAGGTTTGGATCGCCAATTTCCTGGAGATCGTAATAGACTCTGGTATTTGGTTTCCTTATATTGATTATCCTGTTAAGATCAATTGGTGTAGCAATAATTACACTGTCGCATTTTGTTTTGTTAATCGTTTTTTCAAGGTCGAGCAGCTGTTGTTTGCCATAACCCATTGCCGGAAGAAGCGTCCCTATATTTGGATAGATACGGAATGTCTCGCTGAGTTTGCCAACCGTGTATGGTCTTGGGTCAACAAGCTCAGACGCTCCGAATTTATGAGCTGCCACGGTACCAGCACCAATCTTCATTTCACCATGAGTCAGGGTCGGACCATCTTCAACTACAAGGACTTTTTTCCCTCTTATCAATGAAGGATTATCCACTTTTATTGGAGAGGCTCCGTCAATGACGATTGCTTCCGGATTTACTTTTGCGATGCTCTCTCTTACAATCTGGATGTCTTCGGAATCGGCACTGTCAATCTTATTTATGATCACCACATCGGCCAGACGCAAAGTGACTTCCCCAGGGTAATATCTGAGCTCATGTCCGGCCCTGTGAGGATCAGTAACAGTGATCATAAGATCAGGTTTGTAAAAAGAAAAATCATTATTGCCCCCATCCCACAGAATGACATCACATCCTGCCGGATCTTTCTCAGCTTCCCGAAGAATTGCTTCATAATCAACCCCTGCATATATAACATTACCTCTTACAACATGTGGCTCATATTCTTCCATCTCTTCAATGGTGCATTTATGCTTTTCAAGGTCCTTCAGCACTGCAAACCGCTGCACCTTCTGTTCATTAAGATCTCCGTAGGGCATAGGATGACGTACCGCAACAACTTTTAATCCCTTACCCATCAATATTTCAATAATTCTTCTGGATGTCTGACTCTTTCCGCAACCCGTTCTGATTGCACCAACAGCAATAACCGGTTTCGTGCTTTTCAACATCGTCCCCGTTGGACCCAGCAATACAAAGTTGGCACCAGCAGCATTCACAAGTGCACTTACCGACATTACTTTCTGGTAAGTGACATCACTGTAAGAGAATATGCAATCATCTACTTTAAATTTCCTGATCAGGTCAGGAAGATTATTTTCAGCAAAAATCGGGATGCCTTTCGGATAGAGCCTGCCTGCCATCTCTTTTGGATATCTTCTTCCATCGATATCCGGAATCTGTGCTGCAGTAAATGCTACAACATTATAATTCTCATTATCCCTGAAGCAGGTATTGAAGTTGTGAAAATCCCTTCCTGCTGCACCAATTATGATTACATTTTTCCTTGTCATGAATCCTCGGGTATGTTATTAAAATTTTTATTTAGAAAAGACGTTTAATTTTAAAATGAAACAACAAATGTATAATTTGCATATCGGAATTCCGAGCATTTGAAGGGATTTTTTAAAATGCGCTTTATATGCATTATCTGTCTGTAATACAGCTAATTAACTATAAAAGAATTACTAATTAAATACTTACCTGTTAAATTGCTTTAGTTCTCATAAACTATCTGAAGAGTTGTTTCCATACTACAATATTAAATGAACGTCCTCGCACACATATATCTTTCAGGTGATTCCGATAAGATAATTATCGGGAATTATATAGGGGATTATGTCAAAGGGCGAGATTATCTTAACTATCCTGATCCTATAAGAAAAGGAATTATTCTTCACCGGCATATTGACGGATTCACCGACCGTCATCCTGTTGTGCACCGCAGTAAAATATTCTTTTCAAGGAAATATTATAAATATGCAGGTGTTGTTACAGATATTATTTATGATCATTTCCTGACAAAGGAATGGAATTTTTTTTCCCGCAGACCGCTCGAAAGTGTAACATATAATTTTTACAGAGCCCTCGTAAATAATTATGAAATCCTTCCCGACAAGGTCAAGGAAATGATGCCTTTCTTTATTATTAACAACTGGATTGAATCTTATCAGACAATAAATGGGATCAGGCACGTCTTAAAAACCCTCAGCTCACATACCACCCTGCCAGGCGAGACAAGATTCGCCATACGTATTCTCAAAAAGAATTATTATTCCCTCCAGGATGACTTTATGGAGTTCTTTCCGCAATTGATAGATTATGTCGAAAACGATTTCGGAATTGAGATCTCACACAGGATAACAATTCCTTTCTGATCAGACCAGGTACTCTGTGCGGCTTGCATCAAGCCGGAGAAAAATAAACAGCAGGATCGTGAATCCCCACAGGGAACTGCCTCCATAGCTGAAGAAGGGAAGCGGGATTCCTATTACAGGTACAAGTCCGACTGCCATTCCTATATTAATAAAAAAATGTGTGAACAGGATTGATATTACCCCGTACCCGTAAATCCTTGAGAATTTTGCCCTCTGCCTCTCCGCAAGCATGACAAGTCTTAGCATGAAAAAGAGAAATATTCCTATAATGGTCAGCGATCCCAGGAAGCCCCATTCCTCCCCAACAGTGCAAAAAATGAAATCAGTGCTCTGAGAAGGAACAAATTTGAATTTGGTTTGGGTACCCTGAAGGTATCCTTTACCCGCAAATCCTCCCGAACCTATTGATATTATTGACTGGTTGACATTGTAACCTTTCCCATGTGGATCAGATTTGAATCCGAGCATTATCTCAACCCTTTCCTTCTGGTGCGGTTTCAACATATTGTTGAAGCCATAATCGACTGAGTTTATATAGATTATGCCCCCAAGAAGAAATAAGTAAATTACTAGAATTCCGATAGCCTTCTTTGTATAAATGTAGTAAGCAAACACAAAACCGGCCAGAAGGAGTGAAGTTAAGATAACCAGGTCTGAGCCAAGCGATTTAATAAGAAAATGGTCAAGAGAAAAAACCGTTCCCCCGATAAGAGCTAAAATTCCAAGACCAGTAAAGCACAGCTTCCATTTTTTGGTCGAAAGCCAGGTCAGAAGAAAAGCTATTAAGACCAGCGAAATTTGCAGATAGAGATTATTAATTAAAAGTGTCAGAAAAAAGAGTATCACCATAAGTAATCCTGCCACAAAAACAAACGGACTCATCCCCTCTCTGAACAGAACAATGAAAAAAACAAAAAAAACTACTGTTGTCCCCATATCCGGCTGCATAGATGTAAGCATTGCCGGTAACATTATGATCCCTGCTGCAGGAATGAATGCCCTGAATCTTGTCAGGTCCATATTGCGGCTATTAAGATAGCTGGCAAGCGCAAGAGCTGTTGCGAACTTGGCAAACTCGGAAGGTTGTAGGCTTAAAGCTCCGAACTCGAACCATGATCTGGCTCCGTTGATCTCTTTCCCGACTAAAAGCACGAGAAACAGCAAAAACATCGTTATTGCATATATCACCCATGCAAAAAACGAGTAGAATCTGCTGTCGATAATCACAATAAAAATTGCCAGCACAATTGCTGCAATTATCCATATGAATTGTTTTCCGTATCGCTGCGACAGATCAAAGATTTCCTTATGCTCTTCATTATAAACGGCAGCATAAATGTTGAACCATCCCATGATGACCATCACAAGAAAAAGCAAGATTGTAATCTTGTCTATCCTGTTCCAGATATTAATGTTCCGTTTCAATTTCAGGAATTGTATCGATCAGGTTAAGGTTTAACATTCTCTGTTCTTTCCAATTGTTGAGCTCTGAAATATTACCTTTCAGATATTTTTCTATCATCAGGCTTGCAACCGGGGCAGCATATGTCGATCCGAATCCGGCATTTTCAACATAAACCGCAATAGCAATCTTTGGATTATCCCTGGGAGCAAAAGCGATGAACACAGAATGGTCTTCGCCGTGAGGATTTTCTGCAGTCCCCGTCTTACCGCAAACAACAATATCATCAAGAGCAGCTATCCGTGCGGTTGCACCTTCGCCACCATTGACGGCAGCTTCCATCCCGGTTACGATTTCCTCGAAATTAGCCGGGTCAATTCCTATTACATTCCTGATTGTATATTTCGGATCAACTTTAAGGTCATTACCTATTGACCTTACTATGTGCGGGACATAATAAAAACCTCTGTTAGCAATAGCTGCGGTCATATTGGCCATTTGAAGAGGAGTTGTTCCTATCTCTCCCTGACCGATGGCCAATGAGATGACTGTCAGCGCTTTCCAACCGTTCCTGCCATGGTATCTGTCAAAATATGATGAAGCAGGTATTAACCCTGGAAGTTCATTTACAAATTCGCTGCCCGATACCCTGCCAAAACCAAATTCATTAAGGTAACTTCTCCATTTCTCATATGCTTCAGAAACCGAGCCATATTTGGGATTTTCGAGTATCTTTCTGTAAGTCTGGCAGAAATATGAATTGCATGAATGCATAATCCCGCCTTCAAGATCGAGAGGAGATGTATGTGAATGACAACCCACAAAAAGATATCCGTTATCGCAGCCAAATTTAGTATCAGGGGTGATTACCTTTTCCTGAAGAGCGATCAATCCGTTCACCGGTTTAAAAGTTGAACCCGGGGGATATGAAGCCATAAATGCCCTGTTAAACAAAGGCTTAAGGGCGGTATCTGCAGAGAGTTGCCGGTAGTTATCAGTGCGTACTCTTCCAACAAGCAATGAGGGATCATACTCAGGTGATGACACAAGAGCCAGGATTTCTCCTGTTTCGGGTTCAATGGCAACAACACTGCCTGTTTTATTTCTCATAAGGGCTTCACCATACTCCTGAAGGTCAACGTCAATTGATGAAATAATATTACTCCCCTGAACTGCAAGCGTGTCCAGATTACCATCAGCATAAGATCCTTTTACACGACTGTAAACATCGACCATATAGATCTTTACTCCACGCGTCCCTCTGAGATATTTTTCGTAAGCCTCTTCAATACCCAGCTTTCCGATATAGTCGCCCGGTTTATAGTAATTATCCTTTTCAATCAGGGCTTCATCAACTTCGCTGACATAACCGAGAAGGTGAGCCGCAACCGGTCTTGAATATTTTCTGAGCGTTCTGGGCTGAACATAAAATCCCGGGTACAGAAACATCTTTTCCTGAAACCGGGCATATGTTTCAGCTGAAATCTGTTTCAGGAATATTGAAGGCGCACGGCTTGAATAGGTTTTTGCTGTTTTCATCCTCTCCAGGAATACATCCTTGGTGATTCCGAGATCGTTACAAAACAATGCAGTATCAAGCTTTCCAGCCTGGGCAGGAACAACCATCAGGTCGTATGCTGCCTGGTTTTCAACTACAAGTTTACCGTTGCGGTCATATATCAGCCCCCGTGCCGGATATTGTGTGACATATCTTAATACATTATTATCGGCTGACAACCTGTATGTATCTTTTACGACCTGTATTATGAAGAGTCTGACTATAAGCGCTGCCGATGCCAGTATTATCAGTAAGGCAATTAAATATTTTCTGTTGACGAATAAATCCTTCATAACCGGCCAGTCATTTCCCTTTCCTCATAAACTCAAGAAGAAGAATAAATGTCAGAGTGAAAAGTGAGCTCAATAATACCCTCAGGAGCGTATGAAAGAATTCGGTGATCCTGAAAACTTCAAG
The DNA here is from genome assembly GCA_963843415.1 of uncultured Bacteroidota bacterium. Classification (GTDB taxonomy): domain Bacteria; phylum Bacteroidota; class Bacteroidia; order Bacteroidales; family VadinHA17; genus LD21. Next base: position 236,714 of record CAWJKD010000005.1, on the reverse strand, counting down.
GTAAAAAAGAGCTGTATGATGAATAAAAACTACTGTAAGTGCATATACCAGAAACCATTTGAATCCATAAATGACCATTGAAGGATCAGATCCTGCTTCGTATCCATCTCTCGGGGATGTTATTCTCAATACAAACGGTCTTACAAACCCTGCCAGGACAGTGGCTGATGCATGCATTCCCGGAGTCCCACAAAAGAAATCAACTATAAGTCCGGTAAAAAAAGAAAGTATCAGTAAAAGCCAAGACGGGATCTCCACGGGAAGAAGCAGGACGAACATTATATAAACGTAAGGATTAATGTACCCGCTGAACTGTACATTATTGAACAGCAGAACCTGCAACAGGATCAGCACAATAAAGATCACGCTAAATCTTATGATCCTGGTAATCATCGGAATAGTTTTTCCAGTTCAATTTGTTCGGTCTTCTTCAGATTACCGATCACATCGACAAAATGAAGTCTGTTAAAATCGGTCTTAAGAGATACCTCAATTTTATAGAAATCTCCTCCTGACTTTTCAAAATCGGTCACAGTACCGATCATCACTCCCTCAGGAAATACAGCAGAAAAACCTGTTGTTTCAATAGTATCGCCTACACCAAAAGTGACATGCTGCGGTATTTCACTTAACACCGCATGGCGGAAATCAGATCCTTCCCAGGACAGCGAACCAAAAGCCCCGTTCGATTTTATTCTGGCGCTAAGTCTGAAATCGAGGTTCAGAACTGACATGGCTATTGAATAATTCTGGGAGCATCCTACTATTATACCGGCAACCCCTCCATCTGCTATGATAGCCATATCAACTGCCAGATCCTGCATTTCCCCTTTATTTAAAGTAAAAAAATTCTTCTGCCGGTTTATCGAGTTATTTACTACTTCGGCCGGGGAGTAGAAATATTGCTGCCGGTGTACTGTATCAAGAAAAGCAAAGAAAACTGAATTCTCACTTTTTGTCTGGCGATCCAGGCTATTTCGCAATGAAGCATTCTCGTTTGTCAGGCTCTGGTTAATTTCTCTGAGATGGAAATATGTCCGTGAATTGTTTATCCTCTGCTCAAAGCGATATGTAAGTCCCCGGATCCCCTTAACAATCCTGGTATTATGGTATTCGTTGCCTGTGCTTAATAAATAGATAGTTATTCCTTCAAGTAAAAGAAAGATAATCAGGTTATTATACTTTGCGAGAAAGTTTAACAGATTTCTCATTCACAGTCATGCATTATCTCATAAGGAATGGAAATTTATCAACATTTTTAAGCGCAACAGCTGTACCGCGAGCGACAGCATGGAGAGGATCTTCTACCAGGATGAAATTGATGTTGATCTTATCGGATAGTCTTTTATCCAGCCCCCTCAGCAGGGAACCTCCGCCAGCCATATAAATCCCTTTATTTACAATATCGGCATACAATTCAGGAGGGGTCTGTTCCAGGACATTCAACAGAGCTGCTTCCACTTTTGATAATGATTTATCGAGACAATATGCTATTTCCTGGTAAGAGACCGGTATCTCAATAGGAAGGGCAGTCATAATATTCGGTCCCCTTACAACATAATCGGCCGGAGGATTGTCAATATCGGGCAAGGCAGCTCCGACCCCTATCTTTATGTCTTCGGCTGTCTTTTCACCTATCTTAATATTATGCTGGTGTCTCATATATGCCTGAATATCAGACGTGAAACCGTCACCCGCAATTCTGATTGACTTGTTGCATACAATTCCGCCAAGTGCTATTACTGCTATTTCAGTTGTACCGCCACCTATATCAATGACCATTGAACCTTCAGGGGCTTCAACATCAAGACCTATCCCTATTGCTGCAGCCATAGGTTCATAGATCATATAGATATCACGTCCTCCTGCGTGTTCTGATGAGTCACGGACCGCACGTATTTCAACTTCAGTGCTTCCCGATGGTATGCCGACAACCATTTTCAACGAAGGAGAGAAGAGTTTCGGGCCTTTGTTAATCATCTTTATCATACCTCTTATCATCAGCTCGGCAGCATTGAAATCAGCAATAACACCATCTCGCAAAGGCCTTATTGTCTTAATATTCTCATGTGTCTTCCCATGCATCTGCCTTGCTGTTTCTCCAATTGCTATCAGCTTCCCGGTGTTTTTGTCTATCGCAACTATTGAGGGTTCATCAACAACAATCTTATCATTATGTATAACAACCGTATTCGCTGTCCCCAGGTCAATAGCAATCTCCTGCGTTAAAAATGAAAATAGTCCCATCTATTGAGAATTTAAATTTTAATTAATGTTTAAAATGCCTGATACCGGTAAATACCATTGCAATCCCATTCGATGAACAGAAATCCACTGATTCCTTATCGCGCACTGAACCCCCCGGTTGAACAACCGCCGTCACCCCTGCTTTGTGGGCGATTTCGACACAATCGGCAAAAGGGAAAAATGCATCTGATGCCATCACCGATCCCTTCAGATCGAATCCAAATAACCTTGCTTTTTCAATTGCCTGTTTTAAAGCGTCCACCCGGGAGGTCTGTCCGATACCGCTTGCACATAACTGCCTGTTCTTTGCCAGTACAATTGCATTTGATTTACTGTGTTTTACTATAATGTTGGCAAAAACCAGATCATCTGTTTCTGCTGGTTCCGGCGCCCTTACTGTAACTGGTTTCATTCCTTTTCCGGTCTCAGTGCTTCTGTCACGCTCCTGCCACAAAACACCATTTAATAACCGTCTGTAATTATGATCACCTGCAACCACTATTTTTCTTTTTAAGATGATCCGGTTTTTCTTCTGTTGCAGTATTTCAAGCGCTTTACCGGCAAAATCAGGAGCAATAATCACCTCAAAGAATATTTTATCGATAGCAGCGGCCGAAACCTCGTCAATTGTAACATTTGTTACAATTATACCACCGTAAGCAGAGACAGGATCACATTCAAGAGCTGCTTCCCATGCATCTGAAAGGTTATCTCTGGAGGCAGCACCACATGCATTATTATGCTTTATGATAACGACTGTAGTTTTGGAAAATTCATCAATAAGGTTCAGGGCTGACTCGATATCGAGCAGATTGTTATATGAGATCTCTTTCCCATGAAGCTTATCAAAAAGCTGATCTATGTCGCCAAAAAACATACCTTTCTGATGAGGATTCTCACCATATCTTAACGGATAGAAAGAATTAATACTCTCCCTGAAAGCCGGTATCTTCTCTTCCCTGTTGAAATAGTTGAATATTGCAGTGTCGTAATTGGAGGATACTTTAAATGCTTCAGCAGCGAAAAACCGTCTGTCCTTTAAGGAGCTGACTCCGTTCTTTTCTCTGAGCAATGTAAGAAGACTCCTGTACTGGTCTCTTCCTGAGACAATTAAGATATCGTTATAGTTTTTTGCTGCGGCCCTGATAAGTGAAATGCCGCCGATATCGATCTTTTCTATTATCTCTTCCTCATCATTAACAACTCTTACTGTTTCTTCGAAAGGGTATAGATCAACAATAACAAGGTCGATTTCCGGGATCTTGTACTTCACGAGCTGTTCCATATCTGACCTGATCCCTCTTCTTGCAAGGATTCCGCCAAAAACAGAAGGGTGAAGTGTCTTTACCCTCCCTCCAAGAATTGAAGGATATGAAGTGAGATCTTCTACCTTAACAGCTTGTATTCCCTGATCAGATATGAAATTGAATGTCCCGCCCGTAGAGTATATCTTTATTCCCAGATCATTAAGTGTTCTGACAATTTCATCCAGTCCGTCTTTATAAAAAACAGAAATTAAAGCACTATTGATTTTTTTCTCGCTCATTAACTGATTATTATGCTTGTCAGACAATGTTTCTTCGGGCGAGTAAAAATAGATATTTTTTTATAAACGTCAATAAATTAATACTATGATTATATAGAAACCTGTTATCATATTAAATCCGGGCTCTGTGCCAGTGATTTTTCTTATCTTTGACCTGATAATGAATTATAAAACAGAGGGGAATTATGTTTTTCAAACTGTTCAGGGAAGGAATTATATTCGCCGTTAACTCAGTGATAGTTAATAAATTACGAACTTTTCTTTCACTTTTTGGTGTTACAATAGGTATTTTCTGTATTATATCAGTGTTTACAGTTCTTGACTGGTTGGAAAAATCAATCCGCGACAGCATCAATTCAATGGGTAGTAATGTAATCTATGTTCAGAAGACACCATGGTCTTTCGATGGTAATCTGGCATGGTGGGATATTATCAGATGGCCATCGATATCATTGAATGATTACCAGGCTGTATTAAACAAATCCACAAAAGCAGAAGCGGTTTCGCTTATTATTGCTCAGTCTGAAAGGATAAAATACAGGAACAATGTAGCTAGTGATGCGGTTCTTGCCGCAGTAACCAATGATCTGGAAAAAGTCATTACATTCGAGATTGACAAAGGCAGGTATTTTTCTCCTTTTGAATATGTAAGAGGGAGTAACGTTACAGTAATGGGAGCTGAAATTGCTGAGAAGTTATTTGAAAACGCCGATCCAGTCGGCAAAGAAGTAACAATTGCAGGTCATAAAACCAGGATAATCGGTGTCCTTAAAAAGGAAGGTCAGGGTGCTGTCTCATTAAGTAATATCGATCAGATTACTATTGTACCATTAAACTTCGGGAAGGGTTTCATTAATCTACGGAACAGATTCGTTGAAGGTCAGATGATGATAAAAGCAAAACCTGAAGTTTCGGTTCAGGAGCTCTCAGAGGAGACGACAATGATTTTAAGAGCTTCAAGGAGATTAAAACCCTCTGAGACCTCAAATTTTTCAGTTAATACGCCAACAATGCTCTCAAAGGGATTTGATTCCGTTTTTGCCGGAATAAACATCGGAGGCTGGATTATTGGAGCATTTGCAATCCTGGTCGGTGGTTTCGGAATAGCAAATATTATGTTTGTTTCTGTCAGGGAAAGAACAAACGTTATTGGTATACAAAAAGCGCTTGGAGCCAAACGGTTCTTTATTCTTCAGCAATTTCTTGTTGAATCGGTTCTGCTTTCAGTTATTGGCGGCATTCTGGGAGTTCTGCTCATTTTCATTGCCACTCTTTTAATCAATTACCTCTATGAACTGAACATGTACCTGACTTTAGGAAACGTTATGCTGGCGATCTTTATTTCAGGAATAATCGGGATCATAGCCGGCTATGCACCTGCATATTCAGCCGCAAAAATGAATCCTGTTGATGCCATCGGATATTCATTCGGATAAGATGCCATTCTTTTCTATCCAGTTGGTCAGCTTAATAAAGCTCCCAACAGAAAGTTGTTCAGGTCTTAAGACAAGATCTTCATAATCTTCGCTCTTCAGATCAAACACCGCTTTCATTGAGTTCCTTAAAGTCTTTCGTCGCTGGTTAAATCCGGCTTTTACGACTTTGAAAAACAATTTCTCATCACAACCCAGATCTGTTACATTGTTCCTTATTAACCTGATAACTCCTGATTTGACTTTTGGAGGAGGAACAAAAACATTTTCCCCGACAGTAAAGAGATATTCCGTATTATAAAAAGCCTGCAGCAGAACACTCATGATTCCGTATGTTTTTGATCCCGGGGAAGCACATATTCTTTCTGCTACCTCTTTCTGAAGCATCACGCAGACCTCAATGATTTTATCTCTGTGACTGAGAACTTTAAAAAGTATCTGGCTTGAGATATTATATGGCAAATTCCCTATTACAGCAAATTTCCTTTGAAAATAGGAATCAATTTCCAGAGTCAGAAAGTCACCTCTTATGATTTCTTCAAGCTCCGGGAAATTTTGTTTCAGGTAATGGACCGACTCATTATCTATTTCAATAACCCTGAGATCAGGGAATTTTCTTTTAATCAGAAATCCGGTAAGCATTCCTGTCCCGGGTCCGATTTCAAGGACAGAATCATAACCAGTACCAGTGAGGGTACCAGCTATCATTTCGGCAATACCTTTGTCTTTAAGAAAGTGCTGTCCGAGGTTCTTTTTTGGTTTTACTCTGCTCATTAATCCTGCTCATGATTTATATCCGCAGCAATTCCCGACCGAATTTTCTCCAGATTGGCAGTTTTAAAGTTTCGAGATAAACTATGAAACGGTTCAGGAGATTATAATATAAAGTAACAAAGAATATAATTGTCATTATCCAGATTGCAGCAATATTAAAAAACAGAGTACTGATCTTCAGATTTCCCACAAGTTTATATGGTGCAAAAAAATGTGCCCGCCCGATTTTTGATCCGGGAGGCATAAAGATCGGATCGGCTTTCTGAATCAGTCTGTTGATATTGTCTGAATCATATATCTTATTCGTTGTGAGCCTGTTAAGTACATAATCAGCAAGCTTGTCGTTATAATCTTTTTCGCGTAATCTTAAAAATCCTTCTCCTCCTAATTGTGTCTCTTTTTCCATGACCAGAGCATCGCGTGCATTAGAAATACTCCTGCTTCTATTTCTTAAAAAAGTACTCATATTGCTCAGGTAAAGTTTGACGTCATCACCAATAATATCATTGAAACCTGAAAAATTCACCGAGCTTATCCATTTGCCAGGCTCAATACCTGATAATTCTGAAAGTTCTTTAATATGGTAATTGATTTTGGTAAAATTGATGTCCGACTGTTTCCTGGTAGCAGGATTTTTTCCGGCGTTAAGGCATTGATCTACTTTGACTCTCAGTGTTGGAATGAGAAAAGCTGCATACCAGTCCAGCTGACTCTTTTCCATATCATATTCAAAAAATGGTTTTTCAAACCTGTTATTTTTAAATTGTTCCACACATATTGCCTCATAAGCCCAGCGTGTTGCCATAACATCGCCAATTACAGGCACATATATTTTTCTGCTCAATGATTTGTGGAGATCATCAAATTTTATCATTGCACCGCCCAGAAGCAGTTGTGGCACAAGGAGAAGAGGTATAAGTATATAAATACTTACAGCCGTACGCATACCTGCTGATATATTTAAACCCAGGAGGTTCCCAAAGCAGGCTGTTGAGAATAGTATTAACCAGTATCGGAATATCATTCCTCTTACTTCAAGCATGGCGTTGGCAACCAACACAAACGACAAAGTCTGGATTGCCGATAAGACGAACAGAAAACTGATTTTCGACAGCAGGTAGCTTGACCTGCTAAGGTTCAGAAACTTTTCCCTCTCCAGTATCTTTCTATCCCTGAATATCTCTTCTGCACTTACAGTCAACCCGATAAAGAGGGCAACTATGATCGACATGAACAGAAAAACAGGGTAGTTTATATTTGTTGAAAACAGATAGGTCCCTTTTTCGCTGTATTTTGAAATAAACCCCAATATTATAGCAAGGAGAGGTGCCTCAGCAAGATTAATTATCATATATTGACGATCGGCCAGCTTGCGTGTCAGGTTTCGCTTAAAGAATGTTTTGATCTGATCAGATTTACCGGGAACCTTAAAATTTCCAGGCGTAACAGGAACTTTTGCCGGTTTTTCCTGATGAACCGGCATCATTTTTTTCCTGTATTTCTCATACCATTCAACCGGGCTCACCTGTCTGTCTTTCCCGGGCATACCCAAGTTGTCAATTACCTTGACTTCAACTATATGCAGGATACTTTCTGTTTCTATATTCCCGCAACTCGGACATTCACTCTCGGATGCATTCGCCTGTGATGTTTCAGTTTTAAAATAGACCAGGGCTTCCACGGGATCGCCATCGTAGATCATATATCCTCCCTTGTCGAGCAGCCAGAGTCTGTCGAACATTTTGAGTATGTCTGATGATGGCTGGTGGATTATTGCAAAAACAAGTTTACCGCTCAGAGCCTGATCTCTCAGCAGAATCATTACCTTTTCCGAATCGAAGGAAGAGAGTCCGGAAGTGGGTTCATCAATGAAAAGAACCACTGGTTCTCTCATTAGCTCCAATCCGATATTGAGTCTTTTTCGCTGTCCGCCGCTTACCTTTTTATTAAGGAGATCCCCAACCTGGAGATCTTTTATTTCATACAGATCGAGGTCCATCAGAACCTTATCGACAGTGCTGTTTAATTGCTCAACGGTATAATCACCAAAACAGAGCCGGGCATTATAAAAAAGATTCTGATACACAGTCAGCTCTTCAATCAACATATCATCCTGCGGAACGTACCCTATCAGTCCCTTTATCTCTTCTGATTCGGAATGAATATCGTATCCGTTTATATAAAGATTTCCTGTTGTCGGTGTGAATTTCCCATGAAGAATATTAAGCATTGTCGTCTTTCCTACGCCACTTCCGCCCATTATACCGACAAGATTGCCGGTTTCGATACGAAAATTCATCTTTCTGACCCCATTGTCGGAATTTTTGAACATGTATTCAATATCGTGGCCTTCAAAAACTACCTTCTCAGGGAATTTCTTTGAAACAAACTTCTTATAGATTTTTGAATAATAGACCGGTTCAATACCTACTCCTTTTATATTAACACCTCTTTCAAGCAGATACGGCCGGCAGGCAATTATATCTCTGCCTTTGAAGTAAAGGGTAAGAGGACCATCATAGGAAAAAAGCAGGGTTCCGGTACTTTCGATATGCAGGACAAGGAGCAATCCCTTAAAACCTTTTATCCTGAGGTGATGCCATTTATCATAGTTCTTATATACTTTCGCTTCTGAAAATTCAGGATTATCGCTTTCAATAACAAGGATTGAATCAACCGAGATATCATCGTAGTTCCTGCCAACCATGAAAGCTGAGGCGTTATTGTATTCTCTTTTGGAAATATTGAATGTTCTGACAACAATATCAATAATTGTCTTTTCCTGTTCAGATACCATTCCATCTTCATAGGCAAATTCAATTAACTGAAGAAAGACAATCATTCTCTCTTCAATAAACAACCCTTTCTTTATCTGGCGGCAGATATTTGTTATCTGAAAGGATATTAAAGAATCCTCATCTGACAGGTCGGATTTATCAACATTCTTTAATTCGTTGGAATAAAATTCAAGGTTGTTCTCAAACAGGGCAAAATATTCTTCCTCAAGCTCTCTGTTAAGATACCTTCTTAAATAACTGCGCAGAATTTTCTTGCCACGGGAAGTAATCCCAACCGGATTAACAGTTGATACAATGGCAAAAATATGGATCAAAGCCAACAGAACTGACTCCCTCATAGGAATACCGGCGAAAAAAAACCGCAAAATCAGTAGTTTTGCGGTCCTTTCTATTTTAAGTGCTTATTCTATAATCTGTCCTCTAACTACTTCGATAGCTTTTGTAATATCTTTAATGTTTTGTTCGGTAAGGCTTGTTCCCAGTCCGTCATACACCAACTTAACAGGTGCAAGCTTCTTAAGAAAATCACCTATATAAGGATCGTTTTCATAAGGTTTAGTGATTTCAAGGTAAAGCTCAAATGATTTTTTCTGTTCGAGCAGATTTTTTGATATTCCGGCAACCTGGTATGCAGCTTCAGAAACATGTGTTGTAAGATGCATTCCTTCAACCCATGCCCCTCCGACAACAAGCAGCGCAAGTGCTTGCTGGTCATTATCGCTCAGGTAAGCATAGGTAGTATCGAAGGCCTCTGTCAAAATAAGTACAAGCGAATCTCTGTTGTCAAAATTGAGTTTAATCTTGTCATACAGTGTTTCATCATATATTTGCGACATATTGAGGTCATTGGCAAGAACTCTGATTGCATCCAGATAGTTAATTACTTCCTGCTGAATATTATAAAGAGTTGCATAGCTGAGATCAGCACCGTAAACTCCCATATTAATTGCCTTGGAAGGGCTGTCGAAATATTTTTTCGAATTTTCAACAGGATTAGTTATTCCGAAACTATAACCTACCTCAAGATCCGTAAGCATTTTAATAACTTCAGCAGATGTTGGAAGTGGATATACATTTGATTTGATCTCTCCTTCAATAGTTTGTATCTGATCAATCTCTTCCTTGTTAGCCTCTTTCTTAGGCTTGCCTTTGCACGAAGTGAAGCTTAGAAAATTTATTAAAAGAAAAGGAAGCAACAATGCTGCAATCGTCTTTTTCATACCAGATTATTTTTAATTAAAAATTTAGTCAAAAATCCCCCATAAAAGTAATAAATAATATTTAATAACATTCACCGCGAACCTGTTATTTGAACAAACAATTAACAATATGATCTGCTATAAATTAGCTAAGCTCGGTGATGTACTATTGTATGTCTTTATATGAGGCCGGCCGTTTTTATGTAATTGATTTTGTCTATCTTCAGCCCCGGAATTTATAACTTTATTAATGGATTGGAACTTTGATGAAGGTGTTCCCAGGGAAGGTACAGATTGTGTCAAGTACGATCTCAGGCAGGAGGTATTCGGTAAACATAATGTGATACCGATGTGGGTTGCAGATATGGATTTTAAAACCCCGCCGTTCATTATAACCAAATTAAAAGAGCGTCTGCAACATGAGATATACGGTTACTCTTTTCGTCAGGAGGAATATTTCAATTCAATAATAAGCTGGTTTCAGACAAGACAAAACTGGAAGATTGAAAAAGAATGGATCTGCTTCAGTCCGGGTGTCGTTCCTGCACTTAATCTCTGCACCCTGGCTTTCACCCGCCCGGGTGATTCAATTATTGTTCAACCGCCGGTCTATAATCCATTTTTTTCAGCTGTTGAATGCCATGGACGCAACCTGATCTATAATCAACTGATTGAAAAAGGAGGAAAATGGAGTATGGATTTTGATACACTTAATTCATCTCTCACCAGTACTACTAAAATGATAATCCTTTCAAATCCGCATAATCCGGTAGGAAGGGCCTGGACGCCCGAAGAACTTGAGAAACTATCAGCGATATGCCTGAAAAATAAGATTGTAATCCTTTCAGATGAGATACACTCCGATCTCATCCTCCCGGGTTTTCAACATACACCTGTTGCAAATATCTCCGAGGAGATTGCCGACATAACAGTAACCTGCGTTTCACCAAGCAAAACATTTAACATTGCCGGCTTGTCGACTTCTTCGGTGATCATTTCAAATCCGGTCCTGCGCAAATACTTTAATAAGAGATTAGATGGACTCCATCTCGGGAACGGCAATATTTTCGGAACGATAGCTTCAGTGGCAGCATACACAGGGGGGCATGAGTGGCTGGATGCACTGATTGTTTATATAAAAAGGAATGTCGATTATATAACCGCTTATTGCCGCGACCTGATCCCTGAGATTGTCCCTGTTCAGCCCGAAGCAACCTATATGATATGGCTCGACTGCAGGAAATTTAGAATGAGCGGAAAAGAACTTCAGGATTTTTTTGTAAACAGGGCTGGTATCGGAATGAGTGAAGGCTCAATATTTGGACCCGGAGGAGAGGGATTTATGAGAATGAACCTTGCTACAAATTTTAATACAGTCGAAAAAGCAATGCAACAGATTGAAAAAGCAGTTTTAATGATGAGATAAACAGTTTTTGCTTTGACAGAATGAATGAAAGATTAAAAGTTACGCTTACTCTGGAAGACGGCACTTCGTATAAAGGCAGGCTGTTCGGAGGACCTCTCCCTTCTGCAGGTGAGGTAGTGTTCAATACGGCGATGACCGGTTATCCCGAAAGCCTTACAGATCCTTCGTACCGGGGACAGATCCTGTGTCTTACTTATCCGCTTGTAGGAAATTACGGTGCCCCCGGGAAAAAAGAAGAGAATGACCTTTACAGATTTTATGAATCATCCTCCATTCATATTTCAGGTCTGATAGTTTCTGATTATTCATTCGACTACAGCCACTGGAATGCTTCAGAGAGCCTTGATGAGTGGCTCAGGAGGAACAATATTCCGGGTATTTACGGAATTGATACAAGGGCTCTGACAAAAAGGATACGAGAAAAGGGTGTAATGCCTGGAAAAATTGAACCTGAAGGTATGGAGATTGAGTTTTATGATCCCAACAGAGTTAATCTGGTTGAAGAGGTAAGCACCCGTGAGAAAAAAGTTTATGGTTCCGGGAAATATAAGATCGTCCTCGTAGATTGCGGCGTTAAGTATAATATTATCCGGAATTTACTAAAACGGGACACTACAATTATAAGAGTCCCCTGGGATTATGATTACCATAAGGACGAATTTGACGGATTATTTCTTTCCAACGGACCGGGGGATCCGAAAATGTGTGTTAAAACAATCGATAATATAAGGAGATCTTTTGAAAAGGAGATCCCGGTATTCGGAATCTGTCTCGGCAACCAGCTTATGGCGCTTGCATCAGGAGCAGATACCTACAAACTTAAATATGGTCACAGAAGCCATAATCAGCCCGTAATACAGGTTGGTACCGATAAAGCTTATATTACTTCACAGAACCACGGGTATGCTGTTGATAATAAAACTCTTGGCAAAGAGTGGGATCCCTTCTTCATTAATATTAATGATAACACCAACGAGGGAATGAAACATAAGACAAAGCCTTTTTTTTCAACTCAGTTTCACCCTGAAGCTTCCGGTGGACCCACCGATACCGATTATCTGTTTGATGAGTTTATAGAAAATATCAGGAGATATACTTCATCATCTTCTCTGCCATCTCAACAGCAGATTTATTCTTGAAAACCCTGATTTGCTCATTGAAGATCTTTGCTATCTCTTCATTGCACAGGTTCCCGATACTTCCTTCATGAACATAATCGGATAATGACGTCCTTGAAAACGATGAATTCTTGACCATATCCGAAACTGCTTTATAGGCATCCCTGAACGGGATTCCCTGTTTTACAAGCCGGTTTACTTCCTCAGTGCTGAAGATGGTGTTATATAAAGGATTCTCAGTTATGTTTTTTCTCAGCTTTATGTTTTTCAGCATCAAAAGCATTATCTCAACTGACTCCTGCAATTCTGACAAAGCGTCGAACATCAGTTGTTTAAGCAGCTGAAGATCACGATTATAACCGGAAGGCAGATTTGAGGTTAACATTGCCACCTGACCCGGAAGCATCTGGATCAAATTGGAGCGTCCCCTGATTAGTTCAAACACATCCGGATTCCTTTTCTGAGGCATAATGCTCGAACCAGTAACATATTCGTCGGGGAAATCAATAAACCTGAATTCAGCACTCATATAAAGGCATATATCCATCGAGAACCTCGACAGAGTTTGAGCAAGCGAGGAAAGCGCTGAAGCGACAGCCATTTCTACTTTACCTCTGTTCAGACTCGCATAAGCTGAATTATATAGCAGATCGTCGAACTCAAGCAGTTCAGAGGTAAGCTTCCTGTTCAGAGGAAGTGTTGTGCCAAATCCGGCAGCTGTTCCAAGAGGATTCTTGTTATTGAGGGCCCTCGCACCGGCAAGAAGCTTAAGATCGTCTGTAAGACATTCAGCGTAAGCGCCAAACCATAATCCGAACGATGAGACCATTGCAGGCTGCATATGGGTGTACCCGGGCAGAAGAACCTCTTTGTACTGATCACTTAATGATTGCAGCCTTTGAAAAAGAGCGTTCATAAGAAGAGCCAGCTTGTCGATCTCCTCTCTCGTGTAAAGCCTTATATCGACCAGCACCTGATCATTCCTTGACCTTCCTGTGTGGATCTTTTTACCCGTGGTACCGAGTATTGAAGCCATTTCCTTTTCAATCTGGGAATGGATGTCCTCAACATCATTCTCAATTACGAGGCTTCCCTCCTCGTCCCATTCAAAAAGGGAATGAAGCGCTTTCAACATATCATTTTTCTCTTCATTTGAAATCAATCCAACATCATGAAGCATTATAGCATGAGCCATTGAACCTATAATATCCCACTTAGTCAGGTGAAGATCTATTTTTCTGTCTTTTCCTGCAGTAAATTCAATTATTGCAGGTTCGGGATTAATCCCCTTTTCCCAGAGTATCATTGACTATATTTATAAATGTAATTAGTATTAATAAGTTCCTTATTTCTGTTTCCCTGCTGCTAGTAAAATACCTCCCAGAGGATAAGCAGGGGGGTATTGCTTATTTCTTCTGGCTCTCTTCAACAATAGCCCTGTGGGCCATAAGTCGTATGGCATTGATCTTGATAAATCCCTTGCTGTCGGTCTGGTCAAATCCACCATCAATATCCATACTCGAAAGCTTTTCGTTGTATAATGACGAAGGAGATTCCCGTCCTTCAATAATGACATTCCCTTTATAGAGGCACATATGAACGCTACCGTCGATTATTTCCTGGCTTTTCTCAATAGCTGCCATCAGGAAATCCATCTCCGGGCTGAACCAGAAACCGTTATAAATGATTTCTGCAAATTTAGGGGTCAGCATATTGACAAGTCGCATCACTTCCCTGTCCATTGCAATTCCCTCAATATCCTTATGCGCAATATGAAGCACAGTAGCTGCGGGAGTTTCGTAAACTCCTCTTGATTTAATCCCCACAAACCTGTTCTCAACCATATCCAGAAGGCCGATTCCGTTTTTCCCGGCTAATTCATTCAGGTAAACAAACATTTCATAAGAATCATCTTTCATTGTGCCGTCATCTTTATTGACAAGCTTTACAGGTATCCCGTTCTTAAAATGAATGACAATGCGCGTTTCCTTATCGGGTGCATCCTGCGGCATTACCATTTTCTCAAGCATGCTCTTGTGCAATGTATACATCGGATCTTCGAGAACACCGGCTTCATGACTTATATGCATAAGATTATCATCTTCGCTGTATGGTTTATCGATGCTTGCTTTTACGGGTATCTTTTTTTCTGACGCATATTTAAGCAAGTCGGTCCTTCCCTGAAATTGTGAAAGGAACTCTTTATCCTTCCATGGTGAGATCACTTTAACACCTGGCATCAAGGCATAATAACACAGTTCAAATCTTACCTGGTCGTTCCCTTTTCCTGTCGCACCATGAGCTACCGCATTGGCACCTTCCCGCTTTGCTACTTCTATCTGTGTTTTTGCAATCAGAGGCCTGGCAAGCGCAGTTCCCAGAAGGTATCTGTCTTCATATATAGCATTCGCCATTATTGCTTTCAGTACATATTTCTCAACGAATTCCCTTTTCAGATCCGATATGATCACTTTGGAGGCCCCAAGCATTAATGCTTTTTTTCTGCATTCATCAAAATTCTCATTCTGCCCTACATCGGCAATAAATGCTATCACATCATAATTCTTTTCGATCAGCCATTTCAGTATGACAGAAGTGTCCAAACCACCACTGTAAGCCAGCACCACTTTTTCTTTCATTATCTTAATTTTTTATTTAACTGATATAATCCCTTTTAATGTTTCAATCCATTCATAAAATTTGTTAGCATCATTTATTCTTCAACTTACTGTGGAGACCGGGCAGAATGATCTCGAGGCATGTATGCATCTGATTATTTGTTATTCCGTTTCTCGGGATAACAAGAATAGTATCATCGCCGGCGATAGTTCCTGCTATCTCGTACCGTGATGTATTATCAATGTAAATTGCTGTATTACTGGCATTTCCGGGAAATGTTTTAATTACTAGAAGACCTTTTGCTTCTACAAGGTCACGGATTACAGGTAAAACATTCAATGGATCAGAAGCAGATGCAGAATTCATTGAAGTTTCAGGTAATGAATATCTATATCCTCCTTTTCCGTCAGGCACCCTGCCTGCTCCCAGCTGCCGCAAATTTCTGGATAAAGTAGCCTGTGTACATACTATGCCCTTCCCTTTCAGCTTCTTAAGTAGTCCATCATGCGATGATATAATCTCCTCTCTTATGATTTTCTCAATTGCAAGTAACCGCTTTGCCTTTTGCATATTTATACAAATAGTGTGCAAATATATTCATTTTTTTATAAAAACAAATGCCGGTAAATAATTTCTCTTAATTTTGTCTTTCAAATCCTCAGAATGAAAGATGATATTAAAAAGATAGTACTACTAGGTTCCGGTGCGTTGAAAATAGGGGAGGCTGGTGAGTTTGATTATTCAGGTTCACAGGCCCTTAAGGCATTAAAAGAAGAAGGTATAGAAACCATACTTATAAATCCCAACATCGCAACAGTACAGACTTCAGAAGAACTTGCTGACAGGATTTATTTTCTTCCTGTTACTCCTTTTTTCGTTGAGAAGGTAATAGAAAAAGAGAAACCCGGTGGAATACTTCTATCATTCGGAGGACAGACAGCTCTTAATTGCGGAACAGAATTATTCAGGGCAGGTGTGTTTAAGAAGCACAATGTAAAAGTTCTGGGTACCCCGGTGGCAGCTATAATAGATACCGAAGACAGGGAGCTGTTTGTGAAAAAGCTTAACGAAATATATATTAACACTCCCAGGAGCATTGCTGTTTCAGGAGTTGATGAAGCACTTGAAGCTGCCGGCAGACTTGGTTATCCGGTAATTATAAGAGCTGCATTTACACTCGGAGGCCAGGGAAGCGGATTTGCTGTCGGCCCTGAAGAGCTACAAGTACTGGCAGCCAGGTCATTTTCATATACAAATCAAATCCTCGTCGAAGAATCCCTTAAGGGATGGAAAGAGGTTGAGTATGAGGTAGTGAGGGACAGATATGATAACTGCATCACCGTATGTAATATGGAGAATTTCGATCCTCTCGGAATACATACAGGTGAAAGCATCGTGGTTGCTCCTTCGCAGACCCTTTCAAACAGTGAATACCACAAGCTTAGGGAGCTTTCAATAAAGATAATCAGGCACATCGGGATTATAGGTGAATGCAATGTGCAGTTTGCCCTTTCGCCAGAATCAGAAGAATACCGTGTAATCGAAGTAAATGCCAGGCTATCCCGTTCAAGCGCACTGGCATCCAAAGCAACAGGATATCCTCTTGCTTTCATTGCCGCCAAGCTTGGATTGGGCTATGGACTTCATGAGCTGAAAAATTCAGTGACCAGAAATACAACTGCCTGCTTTGAACCTGCACTGGATTACATTGTCTGTAAGATCCCGCGCTGGGACCTGAATAAATTTGAAGGTGTTTCGCATGCTATCGGCAGCAGTATGAAAAGTGTCGGTGAGGTAATGTCGATAGGGAGGAACTTTGAGGAGGTCATCCAGAAAGGTCTGAGGATGATCGGTCAGGGTATGCATGGATTTACGGGCAACAGGGAGCTGAATTTCAAGGACCTTGAAACAGAGCTTTCAGAGCCGACTGACATGAGGATTTTTTCAATAGCCGAAGCTCTTGAAAAAGGAATGTCGGTGGACAGGATTTATGAGCTTACCAGGATCGACAAATGGTTCCTCTTCAAGCTCAGGAATATTGTAAATATTAAAAACGACCTGTGTAAATATGATTCACTTGAGAGTCTCCCTGTTGAGCTTCTCTCCTATTCTAAAATATACGGATTCAGTGATTTCCAGATCGCAAGGCATGTTCTGAGGTCAGACTCAGCATCAATTAACAACGATCTCATGAAGGTCAGAAATCACAGGAAATCTTTAGGTATTGTCCCTTATATAAAACAGATCGATACCCTGGCTGCAGAATATCCCGCAGTTACAAATTACCTTTATCTTACTTATAGCGGATCGGAGCATGATATCAGTTGCGAGGATGATCATAAGTCGGTTATTGTTCTCGGATCAGGGGCATACAGGATAGGCTCCAGCGTCGAGTTCGACTGGTGCTCGGTAAATGCTGTGAATACAATCAGGAAAGAGGGATTCAGGTCAGTAATGATAAATTATAATCCCGAAACCGTCAGCACCGATTATGACATAAGCGACAGGCTCTACTTTGACGAGCTTACTTTTGAAAGAGTGCTTGATATAATTGAGCTTGAAAATCCGGCTGGCGTTATTTTATCGGTAGGCGGGCAGATACCGAACAACCTTGCCATGAGACTGCATAAAGAGAAAGTGCCTGTACTTGGTACTTCTCCCATCTCGATAGACAGATCTGAAAACCGCCATAAATTCTCGAAAATGCTTGATAACCTGTCGGTTGACCAGCCCAGATGGAGAGAGCTTTCATCAACCGGCGATATTCTCGAATTCGTTGACAGGATAGGCTTTCCTGTTCTGATAAGGCCTTCATATGTCCTTTCGGGAGCCGCAATGAATGTTGTATCAAACAGGAATGAGCTGAGTCATTACCTTGATCTTGCTGTACAGGTATCCAAACAATATCCGGTTGTGGTTTCAGAATTTATTGAGAATGCAAAGGAAATTGAGATTGATGCAGTTGCTAAAGAAGGTGAAATAGTAGCCTATGCGATCAGTGAGCATGTTGAGTTCGCCGGTGTCCACTCAGGAGATGCTACAATTGTATTTCCTCCCCAGAAAATCTACTTTGAAACTGTCAGACGTATCAAGCGTATTACCCGTCAGATCTCAAAAGAACTAAATATTACCGGACCATTTAATATCCAGTTTCTTGCACGGGACAATGAAATCAAAGTTATAGAATGTAACCTCCGCGCAAGCCGGAGCATGCCGTTCGTATCCAAAGTTCTTAAAACAAACCTGATAGAGCTTGCTACAAAAGTTATGCTGGGAATACCTGCAGAAAAACCGCACAAATCGGTTTTTGAACTCGACTATGTCGGAGTCAAAGCTCCGCAGTTCAGCTTCTCTCGTCTTGCAAAGGCTGATCCGGTCCTGGGTGTCGATATGTCATCAACAGGAGAAGTCGGGTGTATCGGAGAGGGGTTCTACGAAGCAATATTAAAATCTATGTTCTCAGTTGGTTACAGGGTTCCGGAAAAGAGTATTCTTCTCTCAACAGGACCCGCCCGCTCAAAAGTTGAGCTCCTGAACAGTGCAAAAGCACTCCGGGAAAGAGGACACACTCTCTATGCAACACGAGGGACCCAGCAGTTTCTGGCCAATGCCGGTGTTGAAGCTCAGGTTGCTTACTGGCCGGATGAGGACAAATCGCCAAATACAATCGAGCTTATCAGGACCCGCCAGGTTGATCTGGTCGTGAATATACCAAAGGACCTCAGTGCAACAGAGCTTGATAATGACTACTCGATAAGGAGAAATGCAGTGGACTACAATGTTCCCCTCATTACAAATGCCAGACTTGCAAGTGCATTTATTCTGGCTTTCTGCAGAATAAGCATTGATGACCTGGCTATTAAGAGCTGGGACGAATACAAGTAGGTCGAAGAAGTTGAAGATAAAGAATGAAGGTGTGAGGGCGGGAAACTCCGCATAATCCATGGTAAAAAAATAATTATTATACTTTTATAAAATGATAGTAGTAAGAAAAGCTATATCCGGTGATGCTCTTCCGATCATCGATTTTCAGCAAAAGATGGCCTGGGAGACGGAAAAGAAGAAACTCGATAATATAACTGTGACAAAAGGAGTAAATGCCGTTTTTGCTGATGAATTACGAGGACAATATTATGTTGCTGAAGATGATGGCAAAGTCGTTGCATCACTTCTTATCACTTACGAATGGAGCGACTGGCGGAACAGTATTGTATGGTGGTTTCAGTCTGTGTATGTATTACCTGAATTCAGGAGACAGGGTATTTTCAGATTAATGTATACCTGTATCAAACAACTCGCTGAAGAACAAGATATTGCCGGATTAAGACTTTATGTTGAGACAGAAAATAAAAGAGCCCGTAAAACCTATGAAGCCCTTGGAATGAGCTCAGAACATTATTCTTTCTACGAATGGATGAGGAAATGATCAATGCATTGGTTATTACTTATATTAATCATACCTTATTTATATATTCTGTTCAGGATATATATTAAGCTTAAAAAAATAAAGCCATTTACACCTTCGGTTGCTCCTGATATATTTGTATCAATAATAGTAGCCTGTCATAATGAAGAAAAGAATCTCCCCGTACTGCTTAAGAGAATTTCAGCACAGGATTACAGCAAGGATCTGTTCGAACTGCTGATCGTGGACGATAATTCTTCAGACAGGACATTTTCTGTTGCGTCAGATTTTAAAGGGATCCGGAACCTGCAAATACTGAAGAATTGCGGAAAGGGTAAAAAAGAGGCAATCAGGACCGGTGTGGTTGCTTCATCCGGTAATCTTATTATAACAACTGATGCTGATTGTACCCCGGGAGAAAGATGGATAATGAGTATCGCGTCATACTATATCGAGAATAAAAATGAAATTATAATCTGCCCGGTCAGGCTGGAGAGTAAGTCAGGTTTTTTCAATATATTCCAGCAGCTTGAATTCCTGAGCCTGCAGGGAATAACTGCAGGTACTGCTGCTTCAGGAAATCCTGTGATGTGCAATGGCGCAAATCTTGCCTTCGAAAAAGATGTATATCTCAGACATTATAATAATCAGCATCCGGAGCTTGTTTCAGGAGATGATATATTTCTTCTTCACAGTGTGAAAAAAGAATCCCGTGGGAATAATAGTTGGCTGGAGTCGGCAGACGCAATCGTTACAACAAGGAGCGTTGAATCGATGAAGATATTTTTTACACAGCGGGCCAGATGGATCTCAAAAGCCACGGCGTATGATGACCGTTTTACACAGCTGATCGCAATTGTAACATTTGTTACAATTTTACTTGAGATGTTTCTGCTTATAGCATCGGTTTTTAATCTAAAATTTCTCTTTCTCTTTCTGGTACTTTTCATTATTAAATCGGTTCCGGATTACCTGATCCTGAGAAATACGACTGCACGATACAGGGAGAGTAATCTGATGAGATGGTTTTTCCTGTCGGAGGTTGTCTATCCGATATACGTAACAGGGGTTATATGCCGTTGGTGCCGATCCAGTGTGGCGCCGGCATTGTTGAAGTCCTGGTTTAGTTGCCCATTTCCGAGAGGAATTTGATCCTCATGAGTCTGATCTCCTCCTCTTCAAAATCGTTGCCCAGTTCTTTTATTGCATCTTCTAGTGAATCCGATTCGGCCTCTTCCCTGAAATATGAATAGATGTCATGTTGCCGTTCCTCATCTATCATCACATTTACATAATAATCAATATTCAGGCGTGTCCCTGAATTAACAATAGCTTCTATTTCAGATATCAGTTCGCTCATTTCAAGACCTTTTGCTTCGGCGATATCTTCAAGAGGCCGTTTCATATCGATGCTTTGAATTATATAGACTTTAAGACCCGACTTATTCACGACTGATTTAACAACCATATCGAGAGGTCTGATTATTTCCTTCTCTTCAACATATTTCTTAATAATATCAACGAACTCTTCTCCGTACCGCTGGGCTTTCCCTGCACCAACTCCTGATACGTTCTGAAGCTCATCAATAGTTATCGGATATTGTATTGCCATATCCTCGAGAGAAGGATCCTGGAATATTACAAAAGGAGGAACGTCTTTCTGTTTTGAAATTTTTTTCCGAAGATCTTTAAGGATACTGAATAATTCTTCATCAACAGCAGCAGTTTTGGCGCCAAAAGCATTTTCTTCATCTGAAGTATCGGCATAGTCGTGATCTTCAGCAAGCATGAAAGAAACCGGATTCTCAATGAAATTCATGCCAGCCTCGGTAATCTTTAAAATGCCGTAATTCTCAATATCCTTTGTAAGAAGTTTGGCTATCAGTGCCTGTCTGATAACCATATTCCAGAATTTTTCATCCTTCTCCTCGCCGATCCCGAAAAACTCAAGTTTATTGTGCTTATATGATTTAATAGCTGATGTCACTTTCCCTGAGAGGATATGAGCTATATGATCGGCCTTAAATTTTTCCTTTACTGTAAGGATTGTCTCCAGAACATTGACAACAGATTCACTCCCCTCGAACTGATCTTTAGGGTGCAGGCAGTTATCGCAGGCCTCACAGTTCTCTTCCGGATACTCTTCGCCGAAATAATGCAGCAAAAGCTTTCTCCGGCATACAGATGATTCTGCATAGGAAACAGTCTCAAGAAGAAGCTGTTTTCCTATCTCCTGTTCGGCAATGGGCTTCCCCTGCATGAATTTCTCAAGTTTCAGGATGTCGTTATAACTGTAATATGCTATGCAATTACCTTCACCTCCATCACGTCCTGCACGGCCCGTCTCCTGGTAGTAACCTTCGAGGCTCTTTGGAATATCGTAATGGATCACGAATCTTACGTCAGGTTTATCAATGCCCATACCAAAAGCAATTGTTGCAACAATTACATCAGCCTCCTCCATCAGGAACTTGTCCTGGTTCTGTGTCCTGGTAGCTGAATCCATCCCGGCATGGTAAGGCAATGCTTTTATGCCGTTAACCTTCAGCACTTCAGCCATCTCTTCCACTTTCTTACGGCTGAGGCAATAGATTATGCCTGATTTCCCGGAATTATTTTTGATATACTTAATTATCTCCTTTGTGACGTCCTGTTTAGATTTGACTTCATAATATAGGTTTGGCCTGTTAAAGGAAGATTTGAATTCATCAGCATCAAGAATACCGAGGTTCTTCTGGATATCGTGTTGCACTTTGGGTGTTGCCGTTGCAGTAAGCGCAATGATCGGTGAACGGCCTATAATGTCAATTAATGGCCGTATACGCCTGTATTCCGGTCTGAAATCATGTCCCCATTCCGATATGCAATGCGCTTCATCGACTGCATAAAAGGATACTTTAATATTTTTGAGAAACTCTATATTCTCCTCTTTTGTAAGAGATTCGGGAGCTACGTACAATAGTTTTGTTTCACGGTCCAGGACATCTTTCTTTACCCGGGCAATTTCAGTTTTGGTAAGCGAGGAATTAAGGAAATGAGCAACATCATCGTTTGTACTGAAATTACGCATGGCATCTACCTGGTTCTTCATCAGTGCAATAAGCGGAGAGATTACGATTGCTGTTCCTTGCCCCATTACTGCAGGAAGCTGATAGCAGAGAGACTTCCCCCCTCCTGTAGGCATCAGGACAAAAGTATCCCGTCCGGCCAGTACGTTCTTTATTATCTGTTCCTGGTTCCCTTTAAAGGTGTCAAACCCAAAATACCTCTTTAAATAATCATGTATTGCACTATCATTTATCATAAATCACTTTCCCGACAAATTCTTAACGAATAAGAGACCCTCTTTATTAATTCATTTTATCTAAATTAATATTTTTCCTGATCAAATCCCAAGATTTATTAATTATTAACAAAAATGTCAACGTGAATCCAACTTATCAGAATGTTGATATTGTTTTACATAAGAAGATTTATCATCTTTACACGCTGAATTTTTAAAAATAAATATTCCACCTGATGGCATTTAATTGGAAAAGAGGGCAGAAAAGCGAAGGTGAGATGTCGTTCCTGGAACATCTGGAAGAATTAAGATGGCATATTATCCGTTCAATAATTGCGATCATGGTATTTATGATCGCAGCTTTTATTTTAAAGAATGTTATTTTCGACTTTATCATTCTGGCTCCCAAGAATCCGGATTTCATAACGAACCGGCTGCTTTGCCAGCTTGGCCATGCTAATATATTTGGCCACCAGTTGAGTATTGAAGCATTATGCATAAACAAAAATCCTGTCAATTTAATTAATATCAAAATGGCAGGACAGATCACCACTCACATCGTAGTTGCACTGGTAGCGGGACTGGTGATGGCATTTCCTGTAATTATTTATGAGTTCTGGAGGTTCTTCAAACCGGCTCTTCATTCAAATGAGGCTAAACATGCAAGAGGAGCCGTTCTCGCATCTTCTTTCCTTTTTTTCACAGGAGTCCTGTTCGGATATTTCCTTCTGGCCCCTCTTTCAATCCATTTCGTGACCTCTTATGAGATCAGTGCTGATGTTGTAAATCAGATCAATATCAGGTCATATATTGGCACAATTACATCGATCTGCCTGGCTACCGGGCTTATCTTTGAGCTCCCGATAATTGCTTTCTTCCTCACCAAAATAGGAGTCATAACTCCAACTTTCATGAGGAAATACAGGAAGCATGCCATCGTTGTCATTGTTATTGTTGCTGCTATTATTACACCACCTGATGTGTTTTCGCAAATACTTGTCTCTATTCCTCTGCTGATACTTTATGAAGTGAGTATTGGGATCTCAGGACGGGTTATGAAAAGAAAAGAGAAGGAACATGACAGTTTTATGAATGATGAGAATTCTGAAAAGGAAGTAAATTCCACAACCTGAATTCAGATATGAAACTCTATACTCAGAACCTTGTTAAAAAATATCGAAACCGTGCTGTTGTCAACGATGTTTCAATTGAAGTTGAACAGGGAGAGATAGTAGGTCTCCTTGGGCCAAATGGTGCAGGGAAAACAACTTCTTTCTATATGATCGTCGGGCTTATCAGACCAAGAGAGGGCAGGATATTTCTTGACAGTGAGGAAATCACATCCCTTCCGGTTTATATGAGAGCCCGTAAGGGTATCGGCTATCTGGCACAGGAGGCTTCTGTTTTCCGGAACCTTTCAGTGGAAAATAACCTTCGGGCAGTGCTTGAGATGTCGGATCTTACAAAGAAAGATCAGGCTGAGAGACTTGAATTGCTGCTTTCCGAATTCGGACTTCAGAAAATTCGTAAAAGCAAAGGCATTCAGCTTTCCGGTGGTGAAAGAAGACGAACAGAAATTGCCAGAGCCCTTGCACTGAAACCAAGATTCATACTGCTTGATGAACCGTTCGCGGGCATCGATCCTATAGCCGTTGAAGACATTCAGGCAATTGTCTCTCATTTAAAAAATAAAAATATAGGAATTCTTATAACCGATCATAATGTACATGAAACTCTTTCGATCACCGACCGGGCCTATCTTCTTTTTGAGGGCAGGATCCTTAAATCAGGTACAGCCTCCGAACTAGCTGAAGATGAGCTTGTAAGAAAAGTTTATCTTGGAAAGAGCTTTGAACTTCGCAGATAGCCATTCTGTTTGTTATTATCGTTATTTTCTATACTTTTGCGGGGATTTTGACGCGGATGTGTCGTAATTGGTAGCCGAGCAAGACTTAGGATCTTGTGTCTTCGTGACGTGGGGGTTCGAGTCCCTTCATCCGCACAGATATAACAAACCGCCTTCAACCAACTTATCAAAACGTTTTGGCGGTTTTTAAATACAATAAACGGTAAATAAGATGACTATTACAAGGGAAAACATTGACGAACTGAATGCAGTACTGAAATTACAGATCGAGAAAGCTGATTATGAAGCACGAGTTGAAAATGTACTGAAAGATTATCGTAGAAAAGCAAATATAAAGGGTTTCCGTCCAGGAATGGTACCCATCGGGGTTATCAAAAAAATGTATGGAAAAGCTGTCAAGCTTGACGAAATCAACAAAACCATATCTGAAAATATGCATAAATATATCTCCGATGAAAAAATTGACATTCTGGGTGATCCGTTACCAAAAGCCGATGAACAGGAAAAATTCGATTTCGATACTCAGGATGATTTTATGTTTTCATTCGAGATCGGGCTGGCGCCGGTTTTTGATCTGAATGTCAATAAGAATAATAAGGTTAACCAGTATGAGATAGTCATTGACGATAAAATGAAAAATGATTATGTCGCTAATTATACACGCCGTTTCGGGAATTTCACGAATGCCGATATTTCAGAAGAGAAAGATATCCTGAAAGGGAAAATAGAAGCAGTAGATGAAAACGGAGATCTCCTGCCGGAAGGAATTTCAGTTGATGAAGCATCATTGGCAGTCGATGTGATCAAGGATGACGATATTAAAAAAGCTTTTTGCGGTAGAAATGTAACAGATACAGTAGATTTTGATATCAGGAAAGCTTTCCCCAACGAAAATGAAATTGCCGGACTGTTGAGAATGGATAAGGAAGGAATTGAAAATGTTCAGGGGAATTTCAGACTGACTATAAAAGAAATATCACGATTTCTACCTGCTGAAATCGGAACTGATCTTTTTAACAGGATTTACGGTGAAGGTGTTGTATCAACCGAAGAGGAATTTATGAAAAAAATCGAAGAAGAGATTGGTGCCAGCCTTAAAGGTGAAAGTAATTACAAGCTCATGCACGATGTAAAACTGCTGGCTATTGAAAAAACCGATATGCAGTTCCCTGAAGATTTCCTTAAAAAATGGTTGCTGAAAGTGAATGAAAAAGCTACAAGTGAACAGATAGAAAAGGAGTTCGACAGCTTCAGACAGGATCTCAAATGGCAGTTGATCAAAAACAAGGTGGCGAAAGATAATAACCTGAAAATAAATGAAGAAGAGCTTCAAAAAGAAGCCGAGAATATTACACGATACCAGTTTCAGCAATACGGCCTCTATTATACAACTGATGAACAGATATCCAATTATGCAAAAGAAACACTGAAGAGAGAGGATGATGCAAAGAGAATTGCTGATAAAATATTGGATAACAAGGTCATAGAAATTTTAAGGGAGATAGTCACGATAGAGCCCAAAAGTGTCACAGCAGAAGAATTCAATAAGCTTTTTGAATAAGAATCAGCGAATTATATGATATTTGATAATTTTGTATCTTTGTTCTCTAATTTTAAAAAAAAAGCACATGAGCAACACAGACGATTTTGGAAAATATGCCAGAAGCAGGTATGGCATCAGCAGCCTTTCGCTTCAAAGGTATAAATCAATCTGGGGAAGCTATATATCTCCCACAATTATAGAGGAACGGCAGTTAAACGTAGCATCAATGGATGTTTTCTCACGTCTGATGATGGACAGGATCATTTTTCTCGGTCTGCCAATTGACGACTATGTGGCGAATATAATCCAGGCTCAGCTTCTCTATCTCGATTCTTCTGATCCCGGAAAAGATATTCAGATCTATTTTAATACTCCCGGTGGATCAGTTAACGCCGGATTAGGCATCTATGATACAATGCAATATATTTCTGCCGATATCGCTACAATTTGCACAGGAATGGCAGCATCCATGGGCGCTGTTCTTCTCACGGCCGGTACAAAAGGTAAAAGATCTGCCCTTAAACATTCAAGGATTATGATCCATCAGCCCATGGGCGGTGTTGAAGGTCAGGCTTCAGATATAGAGATCCAGGCACGCGAAATTCTAAAACTAAGGAAAGAACTGTATGAAATAATTGCATTACATTCAGGCAATACTGTTGAGCAGGTTGAAAAAGACTCCGACAGAGATCACTGGATGACATCCGAGGAAGCAAAAGCTTACGGGATGATTGACGAGATCCTTCACAGAAACTAACTTTAGCAGGAAATGGATAAATGTTCATTTTGCGGGAGAACAAAGAAAGAGGCCAACATGCTTATTGCAGGACTCGAAGGGCACATCTGTGACCATTGTATCGAGCAGGCTTACAGCATAATGAATGAGGAGCTTGGTGTAAAGAAGAGCACTTCATTCGATACAATAAACCTTCTTAAGCCTGCGGAAATAAAAAATTTCCTTGACCAGTATGTCATCGGACAGGAAATGGCCAAGAAAATTATATCAGTCGCCGTGTATAACCATTATAAAAGACTGATGCAAAAACCTGATCCCGATGATATTGAGATTGAAAAATCAAACATAATACTTGTCGGCGAAACAGGTACCGGTAAAACACTTCTTGCAAGAACAGTTGCAAAAATGCTTCATGTGCCCTTTACTATAGTCGATGCAACTGTACTTACTGAAGCAGGATATGTCGGGGAAGATATCGAAAGTCTTCTCACACGCCTTTTACAAAACGCAGATTATGATGTAAAAGCAGCTGAAAAAGGAATCGTTTTCATTGATGAAATAGATAAAATCGCAAGGAAAGAGGGTGATAATCCTTCAATAACAAGGGATGTATCAGGCGAAGGAGTACAACAGGGACTCCTCAAGCTCCTTGAAGGCTCAATAGTTAATGTCCCTCCTCAGGGCGGTCGTAAACACCCTGAACAGAAAATGATACCCGTTGATACAAAAAATATACTTTTTATCTGCGGAGGAGCATTTGTCGGGATTGAAAAGAAGATTGCCCAACGACTTAATACTCAAATAGTTGGATATGGCGCCTCAAGGATAAGGGATAAAGTTGACAAGGATAACCTGCTCAAGTATATTGCCCCTCAGGATCTCAGAGCTTTTGGAATGATCCCCGAGATAGTAGGCCGGCTTCCCGTCGTGACTCATCTTGATCCTCTTGACAGAAAAGCTCTGAGAGCTATACTTACCGAACCAAAAAATGCACTTGTCAAGCAGTATAATAAGCTCTTTAAGATGGATAACATTGAGCTTTCATTTGCTGATGGTGTTCTCGATTTTATTGTTGATAAGGCAATTGAATTTAAGCTTGGTGCAAGAGGTCTCAGATCGATCTGCGAAGCAATTATGCTTGATGCTATGTACGAAATGCCGTCGCTGGGAAAGGATGAGCTGACAATAACAATCGATTATGCCAGCCACAAACTTGAGAGAATTGATATGAAGGTGCTCAAGGCTTCGTAAAATTTTGATCTACACATATGTAGGGTGTTTCATGCAACACCCCTACGATGTAACAATCTGATCCAATTAAAAAAAAGGGCGTTGCATGCAACGCCCCTACTTCCGTTCGTAAATGATAAATGTGTAGGGGATGTCAACGTTTTCGTCAGTCTTAAATTCCTCTTTCTTAACTATTTTCCAAATTCTTGAGCTGATCTTCGGGAAATAAACATCAGCAGGAGCCTTCTTATGTACATGAGTAATATAGAGTCTGTCGGCGAGGGGCATAAACTGACGATATATACTCCCTCCTCCAATAATAAAAATATCCTCCTCTTTTGAGCATTTCGCAAGTGAATCTTCTAATGAAAAAGCTGTTATTGCTCCATCAAAATTCTCTCCACTCTGGTCGGTAAGCACAATATTTTTCCGGCCGGGGAGTGGTTTTCTTGGTAATGATTCCCATGTTTTCTTCCCCATTATTACTGTCTTACCCACCGTGAGTTTTTTAAATCGCCTCAGATCTTCGGAAATGGGCCATAGAAGCTCATTGTTTTTTCCAATCCCGAGGTCTTCGGAAACAGCAACAATTATTGATATCATAATACATTATTTTATACAGAAATCGCTCCTTTAATATGAGGATGAGCAACATAATCTGTCAGGGTAAAATCTTCAAATTTGAATTTAAAGATATCATCAACTAACGGATTAATTACCATCCGTGGCAATGGGTATGGTTCTCTGGTGAGCTGCAGCTTAACCTGGTCGATATGGTTAATGTATATATGAGCATCACCAAGTGTGTGAACAAATTCACCCGGTCTCAATCCGGTGACCTGCGCAACAATCAATGTCAAAAGAGCATAAGAAGCTATATTAAATGGTATCCCGATAAATATATCGCAGCTCCTCTGATAGAGCAGACAGGATAATTTGCCTGCCGCCACATAAAACTGGAACATGACATGGCAGGGAGGGAGGGCCATTTTTTTAAT
Source organism: uncultured Bacteroidota bacterium (assembly GCA_963843415.1). Lineage (GTDB taxonomy): Bacteria > Bacteroidota > Bacteroidia > Bacteroidales > VadinHA17 > LD21. The sequence goes on along the minus strand of CAWJKD010000005.1, from coordinate 207,492 downwards.
TTCGCTCACATTCCATGCACTCACAATAAGACGTCGCGAATCGGGGGAATGTCTTATCCCGTCTATCGCTTCTTTCAGCTGATCAATTCTGCCACCATCAGCCTCCGGCCATGATCTCCACTGGTATCCATATATCGGGCCCAGATTGCCATCCTTATCTGCCCATTCATTCCAGATTCTCACTCCATTGTCATTCAGATACTTAATATTCGTATCTCCTGCAATGAACCAGAGCAGCTCATGAATAATTGATTTAAGATGCAGTTTTTTGGTTGTCAGAAGGGGGAATCCTTCCTCAAGGTTGAATCGCATCTGATAGCCAAAAGTACTTATTGTCCCGGTTCCGGTTCTGTCGCGTTTTTCTGTTCCGTACTTCAAAACATGATCCAGAAGATCAAGATATTGTTTCATTTCTACTTAGTCTTCTGTTTCCTTTTTTCAATCTCGTCCCTGATCGAGGCAGCACGTTCATAATCTTCGGTTTTTACAGCTTCATCAATCATTTTATAAAGCTCTTCATCGGAATATGCCCCGTATTTTGAACCGGACTTACTCAGTTTATCAGCATCTTCCTGAATAGTGAGATCCGTATCGGAAGGGGTGATTGTTAATTGAGCTTTCTCCAGGATATCTTCATTGATATATATCGGACACGCGAAACGGAGTGCAATAGCTACTGCATCTGATGTCCTGCTGTCTATCAGGAATTCCTTATCTCCGTTGTTGCATACGAGTTTTGAAAAGAAAACCCCCTCTTCAAGTTTATCTATCATTACCTCAATTACAGCTATATTAAACTGGTCCGCAAATTTTTTGAAGAGGTCGTGAGTAAGCGGTCTTGGCGGTTCCAGGTTTTCAAGTTTGATAACGATTGCCTGTGCTTCAAAACCTCCTATAATGATTGGAATCCTTCTTTCTCCGTTTTCTTCAATAAGTAAGAGCGCATAAGCCCCCGATTGAGTCTGGCTGTATGAAATTCCCATCACTTTTAATTTGATCCTCTTCATATCAATTATTTATGCGCCAATATAATACAAGAATGTACCTTGTTTGAGACAAATATAAATATAATATTTCCGGTTAACAAGTTTACAAACGTCTACAAAAAATGTCCGTATTGATTTGTAAATAATCTATTTTGTATATCTTTGCAGTCCAAATTTGAACCAATCCGTCAAGGCCCGGGAAAGTTATAAGATATTCATATCATATACGCCCTACGGAGTAATATAATAAGAAAGATGATGTACGCTATTGTTGAAATTGCCGGCCAGCAGTTTAAAGTTGAAGAAGGAAAAACCATTTTCGTTCACAGGCTGGAGAATGCAGAAGGAGAGGATATTAAATTCGACCAGGTTCTTTTAGTTGAAGATGAAGGCAAAATTACTGTTGGGGATCCGACTGTAAAAGATGCTTTTGTCGAAGGGAAAATTATCAGCCGGGTCAGAGGAGATAAGGTAATTGTCTTCAAAATGAAGAGAAAAAAAGGATACAGGGTAAAAAATGGTCACAGGCAGAATTTCACACAGATCGAGATAATAAGTATAAACGGTAAAATAACAAAGACAAAGAAAGCCGTTAAGAAAGAAGCTGTTGCTGCACCGGAAGAACCTGTTACAGAAAAGAAAACAGCTGAGAAAAAAACTCAGGCTAAAAAAGCAGCCGTAAAGAAAACCGAAGAAAAAAAGCCGGCTGCAAAGAAAACAACAGAAAAGAAACTGCTTTCCAAAAAAACTGCTGAGAAAAAAGTTAAAAAAGGGAAAGCCTGATTAACGATTATGACTAAAAATTTATAATTATGGCACACAAGAAAGGAGCAGGCAGTTCTCGTAACGGTCGCGATTCTAACAGTAAAAGACTGGGAGTGAAGCTTTTCGGAGGTCAGACGGCTAAAGCCGGTAATATTATTGTTCGCCAGAGAGGTACCAAGCATAATCCCGGCCTTAACGTTGGACTTGGAAAAGATCATACTCTTTTTGCTCTTACCGACGGAGAGATTGAATTCACCAGACAAAAAGATAACAAGGTTTTCGTTTCGGTCAAAAACCCGAAATAGCTTATCCGGACAATCTACTTTAAAGAATTCCGACTCCCTGAATACTTTTCCTTCCAAGGAAAGCATTTTAGGGAGTTTTTTTAATATTTTTACGACCGGTTCATTCAACCTGCTTTTTGTAAATATTAATCCTGTTATGCTTACGATTAATCTTATCCGTGAAAAAAAGGATTTTATAACTGAACGTCTTAAAGTAAAAAACTTTGACGCTGAGGAGATCCTTGACAAAATCATTTCAATTGATTCGCTGCGACGTGAAATACAGACCAAAACAGATTCCTTACAGGGTGAGATGAACAGGATCTCAAAGGAGATCGGACAGCTGATGCAAAATGGCAAGAAAACCGAAGCTGAAGCCGTGAAAGAGAGAACCTATAAGATCAAAGAAGAAATAAAATCTCTTTCAGATAAGCTTCTTCCTCTCGATAATGACCTTAAGAATGAAATCATCCGTCTTCCGAACCTGCCTCACGAATCAGTGGCTAAAGGGCATGGAGCAGATGATAATGTAATAGTGCGTGAGGGAGGTAAGATGATAACCCTGCCTGACACTGCTGTTCCTCACTGGGATCTCATCAAAAAATATGATATAATTGATTTTGATCTTGGGATAAAACTTACAGGCGCAGGATTTCCTGTTTATAAAGGGAAAGGTGCCAAACTCGAAAGAGCTCTTATCAGTTTTTTTCTTGATGAAGGAGTAAAAGCAGGGTATCTCGAAGTTATGCCTCCAATTGTCGTTAATGAAGATTCAGGCTTTGGAACCGGTCAGCTTCCTGATAAAGAGGGTCAGATGTATCATGTTACACTCGATAACTTCTATCTTATTCCCACAGCAGAGGTGCCTGTTACAAATATCTACAGGGATGTTATCCTCTCTGCTGATGAATTGCCAATTAAAAATATTGCTTACACTCCATGCTTCAGAAGAGAAGCCGGGTCGTGGGGAGCACATGTCAGAGGACTTAACAGGCTGCATCAGTTCGATAAGGTTGAAATAGTCAGGATCGCCCACCCGGATCATTCATACGAGTCTCTTGAGGAAATGGTAAATCATGTGGAAAGCCTTGTCTCAGGACTTGATCTTCCATACCGTATTTTAAGACTCTGCGGAGGCGATATGTCATTTACATCTTCTCTTACTTACGACTTTGAAGTCTGGTCAGGAGCTCAGAAGAAATGGCTGGAGGTAAGCTCAGTTTCTAACTTTGAATCATTCCAGGCAAACAGGCTTAAATGCCGGTTTAAAGAAAAGGGAGACAAGCAGACAAAACTGGTTCATACACTTAATGGCAGTGCTCTGGCATTGCCAAGAATTGTGGCAGCTATTCTTGAAAATTACCAGACTGAATCAGGAATAAAAGTTCCTGATGTCCTGGTTCCATATACAGGATTCAAAATTATTGACTAACCTGAACAGATCGCGACAACCATATATCTATGCCGGCCTGGCTATTTTTTTCTGGTCGACAGTGCCGACAGCTTTCAAGATCGGACTGAAAGGGTTGAATATCCTTCCATTGCTGACAATAGCCTCACTGACTTCGGCATTTGTTTTATTAATAGTTCTTGTTGCGTCAAAAAAGAGCAGTCTTCTGCTGAAAGCTGATAAAAAAGAGCTTATAAATTCTGCTCTTCTGGGATTCATAAATCCATTTGCTTATTATCTTATCCTGCTGAAAGCTTACAAGCTGTTACCGGCTCAGGTTGCCCAGCCGCTGAACATGATATGGCCCATAATTCTGGTATTCCTCTCTGTGCTGATACTGGGACAGAAAATAAAGAGTAAGAGTTTTGTTGCTCTTCTCATAAGCTTTGCCGGAGTTTTTATAATCTCCTCTCAGGGCAATCTCTTCAGTCCAGGCCATGCTGATATTAAAGGTGTGCTTTTAGCACTGGGCAGCTCTATATTCTGGGCTTTCTATTTCATTCTGAATGTAAAAGATAAAAGGGATGAAGCTGTTAAACTGTTCCTGAATTTTCTGTTTGGTTCACTTTACCTGATAATCGCACTTGTAATTACAGATGGATGGCCTTCTCCATCCCCGGACTTTATAGCTGTTGCTCCGGCAATATATATTGGAATATTTGAGATGGGTATTACATTTCTTTTCTGGCTGAAAGCCCTGCAGACGGCTCCTTCAACCGATAAGGTCAGCAACCTTGTTTATCTTGCTCCTTTTCTTTCGCTTGTTTTTGTACACTTTATACTTCACGAACCCGTTTACTATACAACACCGGTCGGTTTATTACTGATTATTTCAGGGATATGGATACAGAACCGAAAGCCTGACCGGGGATAAATTATTATCTTTGACGCTACTAAAAACTACAGATTATTAAGAAGGTTATGAAAAAATTATTTCTCCTCCTTATTATCTTCCTGACACTCTTCGGATCGTGTAAAAAAGATGAGCCAGAACCTGTTATAAAACCTGAACCGGTAGAGGTCACACCGGCAATGGCAAGAGATACACTATATTACATTATGAGGCAATGGTACTTATGGTCAAGTCTTATACCATCAGTAACAAAAGAGAACTATTCAGATCCCTATGAGCTACTTGAGGCGATGCGATACAAACCTCGCGATGTATGGAGCTTTGTTGCCGGTTATGACGAGTTAAATGCCGAGTTTGCAGGAACATTTGTTGGGCACGGATTCAGAATTGGTCTTGATAAGGACTCAAAAGTAAGGATCGCCATGATCTATAAAAATGCTCCTTTATATGCTGAGGGTGTACGGCGCGGATGGATCGTAAAACAGATCAATAATATTGATCTGGCTCCGATCTTTTTAACAAACGATAATGAGGCTTACTCCAGTTTGATCGGACCTGCAACTGCCGGAATAACAAATACTTTCTTATTTGAGACACCTGACGGAGAAGAAGTGACTATCAGTTCAACAAAAAAAAGTTTTACTATTAACTCGGTAATATTATATGATACTCTTCATCTTAAATCGGGTAAAATTGCCGGCCATCTAGTTTTCGAATCATTTATAAAAATATCTGAAAATGAGTTGAAAACGGCTTTTGCCTTTTTTAAAGCCAATAACGTTCAGGAATTAATTCTTGATCTCAGATATAATCAAGGAGGATATTTTTATATTTCCCAGCAGCTTGCCAGCTACATCGCCGGGAATGGTAAGGCTGGTTCTGTTTTTACAACCTTTAAGTATAACAGTAAGAATAGTACTTATAACGAATCATATCCATTTACAACAACATCATATTCTCTGGCGCTCCCAAGGCTGATTGTAATTACTTCCCCCATAACTGCTTCTGCCAGTGAAGTTGTTATCAACGGGCTCAAACCTCATTTAAACGTAGTAATAGCAGGAGACACAACAGACGGTAAGCCGACAGCAATGGATGGATGGCCATGTGCAGAAAAATACTGGTTCTACCCGGTTACTTGTGAAACGGTGAACTCTTTGGGTGAAGGAGGTTTTTATGATGGTTTCTACCCGGACAAAACTGCATTGGATGACATTACTCATGATTTTGATAACAGGGATGAAGGATGCCTTCAGGAAGCGATCCTCTATTTAGAAACCGGTTCTTTTTCAGATAAAAAAGCTTCTGGTTTCAGTAGTTTCCAGCCATTTTCTGAAAGACCTTCATGGATGAATAACACTTTTATCTTAAGGAGGTAAAAATATTTATAACCAGGCAATTGAAGGTTAAAGTCAAGGAGAAGATAATTCTGGGGATCGATCCCGGGACTAATATCACAGGATATGGTGTAATTAAAGTATCGGGTACAAATCCTGAACTTATAACTATAGGTTCAATTGACCTATCCAAATTTGAAGACCATTATAAAAAGCTGAAATATATTTTCGACAGGACATTAGGTATAATTGACGAGTATCATCCTGATGAGCTGGCTATTGAAGCTCCCTTTTACGGAAAAAATGTTCAATCAATGCTGAAGCTTGGCAGAGCTCAGGGTGCAGCTATTGCGGCAGCACTTTCACGTTCGCTGCCAATATTCGAATACGCACCCAGGAAAATAAAGATGTCTATTACAGGGCAGGGAGCTGCTTCAAAGGAACAGGTAGCTGCGATGTTAATGAGCATTCTGAAATTCAAGGATCCCAGGATGAGACTTGATGCAACCGATGGTCTTGCTGCTGCCCTATGCCATTTCTACCAGTCAAATAAACCTTTATCTCAGAAATCTTTCAACAGCTGGAAAGATTTTATGAATAAAAACCCGGGAAGGGTAAAATGACCGGTCCTTTCAGGTAACAGCTACTGCCAGTGCAATCACACTCACCTTTACCCCCTCTGCTTTAAGCAGTTCGGAAGTACACGATTCAATTGTCGAACCTGTTGTAATAACATCATCAACAAGTAAAATGTGTTTGCCTCTTATATTCTCAAGATCAGCAACATTGAAAATACCCTCCACATTTATCCATCTTTCATACCTTGACCGCCTGGTCTGTGTTGCTGTCTTCGTTATCCTTTCAAGTGATTTACGGTCAACAGGTAATCCGGTTACTTCAGACAGACCATCAGAGATGAGGTCGCTCTGATTGAAACCGCGAGTTCTTTTTTTCGATTTATGAAGAGGAACTGGAATGATAAGCTCTACTTCATCAAGGAAGTCCGAATCTGACAGAGTAACTCCGTAAATTCTGCCAAGTTCAAAGCCTATTTCTTTGACTCCTTTATATTTAAGATTATGAATCAGCTTTCTGATCCGGCTTTCCTTGCTGTAAAATGAAAATGCTGCTGCTTTTTCAATCCTGCATCTCCCCCAGAAAAGCTGTTCGACCGGATTTCCTCTTTCAAGATGATAGCTTGTCCGTGGGATAAGTATATAACATTCAGTACATATCAGCTTTTCGTTCCTTAGCAGATTATTCCCGCAGGCATAGCAAAGTCTCGGAAACAGCAGACTCAGCATATCGTCCCATAAATCATAGATATAACTCATGCAGCGAGCAGAATTATCTTATAAAGATAGAAAAAAACTTACAAAGAGAAGAACCTCCAGACGAAAAGTGGGGGGGGCGATACCCTAAAGTGATATTTTCTCCCTTATTTTTTGTGCTATTTCGTTAAACTCTTCAGGAGTGAGTTTAAGCTTCGGATTTCTGAAGTTGACATCTTCCATCGAGTTCATCGGAACCAGATGAATATGCGCATGGGGTACTTCAAGACCGAGTATGGCGACACCTATACGGGTACATGGTATTGCTGCTTTAATGGCTTCTGCCACTTTTTTGGAGAAAATGAAAAGCCCAGCAATCTGCTTATTATCAAGATCAAAAATATAATCTGTCTCCTCCCTGGGAACAACCAGGGTATGGCCTTCTCTCAGAGGATTTATATCAAGGAAGGCAAAATATCTTTCATCCTCAGCAATCTTATAACAGGGAATCTCCCCATTAATAATTCTGGTAAAAATAGTGGCCATGATTGTTGATTTACAGTGATACGGAAATTATCTCGAAACGAATTACACCGGAAGGGACCTTTATTTCTGCAATATCTCCGATTTTTTTCCCGATAAGTCCCATAGCGATGGGTGAGTTAACAGCAATCTTCCCCATTTTCAGGTTTGCCTCGCTTTCAGGTACCAGCTGATACTCCATTACGGTATTACTCTGCACATTCCTTATTTTAACCCTTTGAAGGATTCTTATTGTTGAATTATCAATCTTCGATTCATCAAGTATTCTTGACCGTGCAATTATATCTTCAAGCTTGGCAATTTTCATTTCAAGCATACCCTGAGCTTCTTTTGCTGCAGAGTACTCAACATTCTCAGTAAGGTCGCCTTTATCAGTAGCATCGGCTATTAATTTTGACATCTTAGGCCTTTCGACAGTACGGAGCTGCTCAAGTTCCAGCTTGAGTTTCTGCAGGCCCTCTTCTGTGATATATGAAACCTCTGACATTACTTCTGTACATTTAAAAAATAAGAAGAATCCCGGGGATTTCGGAACTCTTCATTTAACAAATATACAAAATCTTTTAATTATTTACAAAATAAAACCTGAAAATAAGTGTTTTACCAAAAAATTAAAAAACTGTTATTTCTTGTATTTTTTAGCTGATTCCCTGCTGCGGGAGGAATTTTTTTTCTTTTTGGCTTTGTAATTGGCATCGGCATCTTTGAAATTCTGTTTCATACGTTCACGAACAACCGGTGTTTGAATTTCAATTGAACGTTTCTTGTTATCCATTACATATTCCTGATAATCCTTCCTTTTCTTTCTTTCATTGGCTTCAGCTTGCTTCTTTGCCTTTTCAGCAGCTCTTGGCTCCCTGACTTTTATTGTTCTTGACCTTCGCGGACCTTTAATCCTGTTATTTTGAAGTTTGTGGGCAGGTGGTCTGTCAAAAGATTGTGCTTCACACACAGAGATACCGAATAAAAAAGCAATTACGAAAACCAGTAACCTTCTGAATGATCTGCTATTCATCTCACAGTAATTAATATAAACACTAAGCAGTAATTATAATAAACACTAAATTAGTCCCGTTAATTTTAATATGTTAATTGTAATTTTACATTTTATCACAAGATATTGACAACCATTGCTAAAATAAAGAGCCTTTTTTTCGTGATCGCTATTATGCTGCTTGCAGTTTCCTGTGAAAACGATAAGAATGATGTAATTCCGGATACTTATGTTGATTTTACTATGGATATTTCCGGGGATATTATTTTTTCGAGTCTTGCAGCGATTGGAAATTCTGTAATTATTACCTCAAATACTAATAATTGGGGAACCAGGGCAGCTGGCTATAACAACAATGGTATTATTGTGTACAGGGCTCAGCTTGATTTCCAGCCTGAGTTTTATGCATATGACCGTACATGCCCTCACGATTATGCAGTTAACGATCTCAGTGTAAAAGTCAATACCGACTTTATGGAGGCTATCTGCCCTCAGTGCAGCACCAGGTATAGTCTTCAGGTTGGAGGTACTCCGATATCAGGCCCCGGGCAATATCCACTTAAGAACTACAAAACAAGTTTCGACGGAAGATTCCTCAGGGTGTGGAACTATTAATACCTGTAATGCTCTGACTTAAATGGTCCCTCCGGAGCAACACTTATATACTCGGCCTGTTCCTTGGTAAGCTTTGTCAGTTTCACCCCCAGCTGGTCGAGATGCAGTCTTGCTACTTCTTCATCAAGGTATTTCGGGAGCCGGTAGACTCCTATTTTGTATTTGTTTTTCCAGAGATCGATTTGTGCAAGTGTCTGGTTGCTGAATGAATTACTCATAACAAATGAAGGATGACCGGTTGCACATCCCAGATTAACGAGCCTGCCTTCGGCAAGCATGAAAATACTATGCCCGTCGGGGAATAAGTACTTATCAACCTGAGGTTTAATATTGATCTTTCTGATCCCATTAACTCCATTCAGACCATCGACCTGAATCTCATTGTCAAAATGACCTATATTACATACGATTGCCTGATCTTTCATCTTTTTCATATGGTCTACAGTGATGATATCCCTGTTACCGGTAGCTGTCACAAAAATATTTCCCTCATCAAGAGTATCTTCAACAGTCTTAACTTCAAAACCTTCCATTGATGCCTGCAGTGCACATATCGGATCAATTTCTGTAACTATTACCCTTGCACCGTAGGCTCTCATCGATTTTGCGGAACCTTTTCCGACATCCCCATAACCGCAGATCACGACCACTTTCCCCGCGATCATTACATCAGTGGCCCGTTTGATCCCGTCAGCAAGCGATTCACGACAGCCATATAAATTATCGAATTTTGATTTAGTAACTGAATCGTTCACATTTATTGCAGGTACAAGCAGCTCGTTATTTTCAAGCATCTGATATAATCTGTGAACACCTGTGGTAGTCTCCTCTGATATCCCTTTCAGTTCACTTACAGCCTGCTGCCACTTCCCGGGTTCTGTCTTCAGCAGATCCTTAAGAGTAGCCAGGATCACTGACTCTTCCCTGTTTGCAGGTTTCACATCAAGGATCATCGGGTTCTTTTCGGCTTTATACCCAAGATGCACCATTAACGATGCATCGCCACCATCATCCACAATAAGGTTCGGGCCTTTTCCGCCGGGGAAAGAGAGGGCCTGGGTTGTGCACCACCAGTACTCTTCAAGAGTCTCGCCTTTCCATGCAAACACCGGGATCCCGGCAGCAGCAATAGCCGCAGCAGCATGATCCTGTGTCGAAAAAATGTTGCAGCTGGCCCATCTTACATCAGCACCAAGCTTTTTAAGTGTCTCGATCAGAACGGCAGTTTGTATTGTCATATGAAGTGAACCGGTGATCCTTGATCCCTTAAGAGGCTTTTCTGAAGAATATTTCTTCCTGATAGCCATCAGCCCCGGCATCTCTTTTTCTGCTATTTCTATCTCTTTCCTTCCAAAATCTGCAAGCGAAATGTCTTTTACTTTATATTCCATTGTATCGGTTTCTAAAATCATTTACTATCAAATTAAAGGTCCCAAAGTTAACAAAAATGATGATGTTAATCAATCGAGCAACCGCAAGGCATTAGTCCTGTCAAGCTCAATCTGGCGGGAAAGCTGTTCTGTATTCTTAAATTTAACCTCATCCCGTAAACGATAACGGAATATAATTTCAATTCCTTTACCGTAAATATTTTTCTCAAAGTCAAAAATATGAACTTCTATTGACCTTTCCCCGGCCGGTTCGCTGACTGTAGGATTAAAACCTATGCTGAGCATAGCTTTCATTCTTTTATTTTCCAATTGTACTTCAACAGCATAAACACCATCAGCAGGAATAAGTTTATGGATATAACCAGGTTTAATATTTGCAGTGGGGTATCCTAATTTCCTGCCAATTTTCTTACCTTCCACGACAATCCCTTTCAGAAAATAATTGTAGCCAAGCCAGCTGTTGGCTTCTTCAAGTTTCCCCTGAAATAATGCTTCACGTATCAGCGTCGAGCTGATTATAATATTACCGGCTTTAAGTCCGCGGACTTGTTCAACCTCAAAATTCACTGATCCCGCACAATCAATTATTGTATCATAGTTACCTTCTCCCCCGTATCCGAAATGATGATCATGCCCCACGATAAGATATCTTGTCCTGACCCTGGAAGCAAGGATATCTTTCACGAAATCAGCAGCTTTCATAGTCCTGAGCTGTGTATTGAATTCGATAATGATCAGATGCTCCACTCCTGCCATTTCAAGAAGAGCTGTTTTTTCCTCCATAGTGGAAAGAAATGAGATATTTTCAGGTTCATTTTCAAGTACCAGCCGCGGATGAGGATGAAAAGTAATCACAACCGATTCACCGTTGATTTCCCGGCTCCGGGATATAAGTCTTTCGATGATCGCCCTGTGCCCCAGATGTACACCGTCAAAGATTCCTATTGTAACAACAGGATTCTTCAGATTAAGATTTTCGAAACCATTATGAACTATCATACCCCCTGATTATCGATGCAAATTTAGCAAAGCAGCGAAATATGAAATAAATTTTTGATTTTGTTTTCGTACTTTTATAGATATATACACAAATCCTGATCTTTATGAATACCGGTAAGTTTTACACGGTTGATGCATGGCTCGAACCATTTGTTAGCGTAATTGAAGATCGTATCAGAAGATGTCTTCTGAGAGAAAGAGAGCTTGCAGGGAAGGGATCTCTTGTTGATTTTGCTTTAGGCCATCATTATTACGGACTTCACCGGTTAGAAAACGGCTGGATAATAAGAGAATGGGCTCCGAATGCAACAAGCATATTTCTGGTCGGAACATTCAACGACTGGAAAGAGAAACCCGGATTCAGGATGCAACGAATAAATCAATATGGTAACTGGGAGCTTGGGCTCCCCCCGAATTCACTGAAACATGGTGATCTGTTTAAACTTTCAATTCACTGGGCTGGTGGAAAAGGAGAGCGCATCCCGTCGTATGCAACGCGGGTAATTCAGGATGACAGGACGAAGATCTTTTCTGCACAGGTATGGAATCCTGCGAAACCATATAAATGGGAGAATGATGAATCCAACACACCTTTAACAGCTCCGGTGATATATGAAGCTCATGTTGGAATGGCAACTGCTGAGGAAAAAACCGGGACATATCGTGAGTTCACAAAAAACATCATTCCGTTAATTGCAAGGGCAGGATACAATACTATCCAGCTTATGGCTATCCAGGAACATCCTTTTTACGGATCATTTGGCTATCATGTATCAAACTTTTTCGCAGCCTCGTCGCGATTCGGCACTCCTGAAGATCTGAAAGAGCTGATAGATACTGCTCATGGTTTGGGGCTCAGGGTAATAATGGACCTTGTCCATTCTCATGCTGTCAGGAATATAAATGAAGGGCTTGGACTTTTCGACGGGTCACCCGGACAGTATTTTCATATAAACGACCGGAGGAACCATGTCGCATGGGATTCATTATGTTTTGATTACGGGAAGGACAGTGTAATCCATTTCCTTCTGTCAAATTGCAGGTACTGGCTCGAAGAATATAAATTTGACGGCTTCAGGTTTGATGGCATTACGAGCATGATTTACTACGATCACGGACTTGGAAAGAACTTTACTTCGTACACTGAATATTTCGACGGAGGACAGGACATAGATGCCCTTGTATATCTCTATATGGCTAATAAGCTGATCCATGCATATAAACCAGGGGCAATGGCAATTGCAGAGGAGATGAGTGGTATGCCGGGCCTCGCCGCAGAAACCAGTAAACAAGGTTATGGATTCGATTACAGGCTATCTATGGGTGTCCCGGATTTCTGGATAAAGCTTATAAAAGAGACTGCTGATGAGAACTGGGACGTTGGAAAACTTATGTATGAACTGACGCAACACAGACCTGAGGAAAGGATCATTTCGTATTGTGAATCGCATGACCAGGCTCTTGTTGGCGATAAAACACTCATATTCAGAATGTTAGATGCTGAAATGTACATCGGGATGTCGAAATCATACCATAGTTTCAATATGGACCGGGGCATAGCGCTCCATAAAATGATCAGGCTGATCACGTTTGCAACAGCAGGAGGAGGTTACCTCAATTTCATGGGTAATGAGTTCGGACATCCTGAATGGATTGATTTTCCGCGTGAAGGCAATAACTGGAGTTATAAATATGCCCGAAGGCAATGGAATCTGGCTGAGGATAGAAATCTTAAATACAAGTATCTTGCTGCTTTCGACAGACAGATGGTAAAGCTCCAGAAAGATTTCGGAATAATCGATAAACCCTTTATTGAAAGGATATATGAGAACAACCCTGATAAGGTAATTGCATTTATGAGAGGTGATCTGCTGTTTGTTTTTAATTTTCACCCGACAAGCTCATTCACCGATTATGGAATTCCTGTAAAGGGTAATTTCAAAGTTCTCATTGATTCAGATGATCCTGCTTTCGGAGGATTTGACCGTATCGACAGAAAAACGATCTATACTTCCATAAGAAAAGCAGAAAGGCACACTTTAAATGTGCCATTCTACCTTTTTCTTTACCTGCCTTCAAGAACTGCCCTTGTTTTCAGGAAGGAGGTTGTCAGAAAGGCGACTGACATTTAATCTATCCACCTTAACAGGTAGAAATCCTGCTTATGGGGCAGATCTTTGTGTTTTGGATATATCCTTATACCATAAAAGAAAGTGCCTGCTTTTTCAGGAACCATGTTAGCCCTGTAAAGACATTTCCCACCCTTACAGCTTACTATTACAAATTCCTTCCCTGCCACAAAATCATATTTCCCCTCTTTATTCTGGTGAGTGATAATAAATTCAACACCAACATTCTCTTTGGGGATTTTATGCACATTGAGGGCAATTTCCGCTCTATAGTCATGTCCTGAATGATAAACATTCTCTTTCGGCTTCTCGAAACTGTAGTTCAGGACTTCAATATTATCCCATTCGTCCAGCATATTTTTCTTCCAGGCTGTAAGTTCTTTAGCCTTTTCAAAATTATTTGCCATCAGGTATTTGCTTCGTGTAAAGAGTTTGGAATAATATTGTTCATAATAATCATCGATCTGACGTTTCATTGTAAACTCAGGTGCGATCTTGACCATTGTGTTTTTGATCAGGCTTATCCATTCAACCGGTACACCCTGGTTATCGAAAGAGTAATAAGCCGGGACAATTTCATATTCAAGCATATTATAGATCGTCTCAGCATCGATATCGTCCTGGAGATCCTGGTTTGCAAAGGTTCTTTTCTTGGGAAGGGCCCAGCCGGCAAATGCTCTGTATCCTTCCACCCACCAGCCGTCGAGAACGCTGAAATGAAGAGTTCCGTTCATAACTGCTTTCTCACCGCTGGTCCCGGAGGCTTCCAACGGTCTTGTTGGTGTGTTAAGCCAGATATCGACACCACGCACCATAAATTTTGCCAGTTCAATATCGTAATTCTCCATGAATATCACTTTACCTGCAAACTGAGGCATCTGTGATACTTCAAAGACTCTCCTGATAAGATCCTGGCCTCCTCCGTCATGAGGGTGAGCTTTCCCTGCGAAAATAAACTGGACAGGTTTTTCCGGATTGTTTACAATTCTTGCAAGCCTGTCAAGATCCCTGAATAGAAGTGTAGCCCTTTTGTAAGTTGCAAAACGACGGGCAAAACCTATTGTCAGAGCCTTCTCATCAAGATGAGTGCTTATATTCATGAGAGTGCGCGGACTCACATGCCGTTCGATCATATCTGACTGAAGCCTTTTCCTGATATTTGCAAAGAGGCTTTTCTTAAGTCCTTTTTTAATTTCGTAGATCCTTTTATCATCAATAGAATACAGCTTTTCCCAAAGATCCCTGTTTGTCTGATCAAAATTCTGTGACCCGGTAATCTCTTCATATACTTCTCTCCACTCGGGCGCTGTCCAGGTAGGATGGTGAACTCCGTTTGTAACATATCCTATAAAAAGTTCTTCCTTAAGGTAGCCAGGCCAGAGCTTATTGAACATTCCCTGGCTTACTTCGCCATGAAGTTTGCTTACTCCGTTCACCTCCTGCGACATACGGGTAGCCAGAAAACTCATATTAAATTTTTTCTCAACATCATTTTGGCATCTGCCAAGAGCCATTAATTCATCCCATGTTATATTTAGACGGTTATGATAATGAGAAATATATTTCCTCAGCAGGTCTTCGTCAAAAGCATCATGACCTGCCGGTACAGGGGTATGGGTAGTGAAGAGAGTTGATGCTCTGACTGCCTCAAGCGCCTGGTTGAATGTAAGGTGATGTTCTTCAATCATAGTTCTCAAACGCTCAAGACTTATGAATGCCGAATGGCCTTCATTGCTGTGAAAAATATCGGGTTTTAGACCCAGTGCAACCAGAGCTCTTATGCCACCGATGCCCAGAATCAGCTCCTGACGCAACCTGTTCTCAATATCCCCCCCATAGAGATAATGCGTTATTGTCCGGTCTTCCGGAGTATTATCATCAAAATCGGTATCAAGCAGCACCAGCCGGACCTTACCCACCATTGCCTGCCAGATCCTGATCTTAACAGGTCTGCCCGGCCATGCAAGGGCGACAGTGATATGATTGCCCTTTGAATCCTTTACAGGACTTAATGGCAACCTTGAGAACTCTTCAGCTTCATAAATTGTAAGTTGTTCGCCCCTGGGTCCTAGTTTTTGTTTGAAATAACCATACCGGTAAAGGAAGCCAATACCTATTATATTCATATTAGAGTCGCTGGCTTCTTTAAGATAATCTCCTGCGAGTATTCCAAGACCGCCGGAATAGATCTTAAGACACTGATGAATTCCAAATTCCATGCTGAAGTATGCAACGCACGGTTTTTCAGTATCAACCGGCCGGTTCATGTATCCATTGAAATTCTTTGTTATCTTTTCCAGGTCTGCAACAAATTCATCATCATCTTCCAGAACAAGAAGTCTTTTATAGTCGATTTTTTCAAGCAACAGTTTAGGATTATGTTTTACTTCTTCCCAGAGGGAGGGATCCATACTTTTGAAAATCGTTTCTGCATCTGTATTCCACGACCACCACAGATTGTTTGCCAGATCTTTAAGTGAAGCCAGCCTATCCGGTACGTCGCTCTGTACATAAATATCTTTCCAGACCGGTAACTGGTGTGGTTTTCGGACAGGTACGCCGGGGGCTTCGACAAATCCGATAAATTCGCGGGGTTCTTCCCTCCTCTCGGCACTCTTGTCAAGAGCTTTCTCATAAGCCGTGAAGTAGTACTGAACAAGGCTGTCCCACATAGCTATACGGGATATCTCGTGAGCTTTGCTTCGTGCCTCAGCTATATCAGTCGCTCCAAGGCTAATGAATGTCGAAATAAAATTCCCTATATCTGTGACGACTTTATCCTCGTTATCATCAGTTCTTTCAATAACTGCAATAGCATTACCCGGATTTTTAAAATATTCTTTTACCCATAGTCCGAAACCTGAAAGTGATGTTGTTACAGTAGGGATTGAAAACATAAGACTTTCGAGGGGTGTATACCCCCAGGGTTCATAGTATGAGGGGAATACAGTCAGATCAAAACCTATAAGAAGCTCGTAATATGACAGATTGAAGATCCCATCATTCCCATTCAGGTAAGAAGGAGCAAAAATGATCTTGACCTGGGATTTCTGGTCATTATTCAGACTATTTGCACTAATTCTCTGAAGTACCGGATCGTTAGAAGGGTAATGAAGACTGTGGGTAAGATAACGGTCACCTCCGTTTGCAGCCCCGTTGTTATATAAAATATCAACCAGATCAAGACGGGGTCCTTTATGGTAGGCCGGCATCAGAAGGAAAGCGACACACTCTTTATTTAGGTTGTTTTTCCTGTTGAGTTCTCCCATCGAATCAATAAAGACGTCAACTCCTTTATTCCTGAATTCATATCTCCCGCTGTTTGCTATGAAAACACAATCATCAGATAATGTATATCCAAGGATAGCCTCAGCGACACTCTTCAGCTTAAGTTTTGCTGTTTGCCTTTTCCCGTCAAAGACATCGCTTCCAGGAACAAAAGAGTCCTCAAAACCATTTGGTGTGACTATGTCGACATCTTTGCCAAGAAAATGGCTGCATTCCCTTGATGTTAATTCGCTGACTGCCGTAAAAACATCTGCCACAGTAGCTGAAATTTTTTCAAGAGACTGTTTTGCAACAACATTAAATTCCCTGGCAACCTGGATGGGATTATATTCTTTCATTTTACCATACAACGGACGGTTATTCCCTGCAATACATCGGCCAAGAACCGTAGCATGAGTAGTAAAAGAAGTAGCGATCCATGAGGCTTGTTTCTCAAGGTATAAGATACCTGTACCGGTCATCCATTCATGGAACTGTGCTATAATATTATGGTGTTCGTGATAAAAAGAAGTGAAGCTCTCGATCAGTTTCCCTGCAGCATATCCGAATAGTGCAGGTTCTACATAATCCCACTGACCTGAAATACTATCGAGCTTATATGTCTCCCAAAATTTTGCAAATATCTCATTCTGCTGTCCGAAATATGGAGTGAAATCGATCAGCATCACAATTGGTTTACCGGCGATGTTCCATCTTCCTGTCTTGACTTTCAGACCTTCCGAAGCAGCTCTGGCTTTCCATTCACCAAACAGAGATTCATCGGGAATGAATTCAGGATTTTTTACCTCTTCTCTCCAAACATCAGGACCGATAAGTACATAATTATCACCCAGTTCATCAACAATATTAAGGGCTTTTGTTGAAATAACCGTATGGATTCCCCCAACCTTGTTGCATACTTCCCAACTGGTTTCAAAAATAAATTCAACCTTCATTTTCAGATTATTTTTATTAGAGTGTTTTGTATTTTATTTTCCGGCTTTTTTTGTTGTCCTGACAGCTTTTTTTGCTGTGGTCTTTTTAGCTGTGGTTTTTTTAGCTGTGGTCTTTTTCGGAGAAGCTTTTCTCACCACTTTAGACTTTGGTTTAGCATTTTTTGATAGTGTTTCTTTTATATCTTTCTGCCGGGTAGATTCCTTCATAAGTTTACGTGCCAGATCCTTTAATGAAGTAGAAGCTGCTTTCTTCCCTCCCTTGCTGCTTTGACCTTTTATCCTTCCATTTTTCTTTGTAAGCCTGGCAATTTCAGCAGCCTGCTGTTCAATTTTTGCATCTCTGTCTATTACAAGATTCTCAAGATTTGATATAATTACCTGTTCATTTGAATCCGGGGAACATTTGTTCAATCTTATCTCAAAATCGCTCAGAACATTCATATAATTCATGAAGGCCTCATAAGGAGTCTCGTAGGGATTAAAATAAGCGTGAATTGCACCATCGGAAAAGAATTTTGTTGCCATGTAATGGAAATGATCGCTTGACTGCAGGTATTCCCAGTCTTTATTCATCTGTTCATTATTGCATTTTTTTACCTTATCGGATAGTTCATACAGTTTATCGTGGGCTGCTGCCTGCAGTTCATTTCCCAGCCAGGCTGTTATATCCCTTTCTTCATCAGCCCATGAGATAGGAGAGGGAACACTGATAGCCGAGACTGGCTGCAATGTATCTGCTACTTCAGAGGGTGTCATGAATTTATAGGGAGTCTTTTTAAGAATTGCTCCTGGTAAGTGTTGCAGAAATTCAAAAATACCGGTTTCTTTCCAGTTATGTTCACCGAAGGTTTCGTAATCGATAAAAATATTTATCAGTTCGCTTTTGGTGGACAGTTTATTGAGCCAGGAAGCATACTTATCTGCAGTTAACGGCCATGCACTCCATTGCTTATTTGAGAATCTGAATGCAATATCGTCGCTCAGGACAAAATTCCTCAACAGTACTTTCAGTCGGGGATTAATAACATTACAATATAAATAGTTTGGGCTCTTCCAGCCAAGAATATGCTTTGCGCCTTCTGTAAGGATTGCTTTGAAGCCCATATCTGCTACCCATGATCCGATAAGGTCAGAATAAATAAGTTCAGTATTTCTGAAAGATGTCGGTTCAACTCCAAGGAAATTCTTCATCATTTCCCTGTGGATCTTTACCTGGCTTTCGAACTCAGTTTTGCTTTTAAGCGAAGAAAGTGAGTGAGAGTCTGTTTCAGCAAGGAATTCAACCATTCCGGTTTTAGCAAGCTCTTTAAAGGAATCAAGGACCTCCGGAGCGTATAATCTGAACTGGTTTAATACTATTCCGGAAAGAGAAAATGCAACCTTGAATTTACCATTATTCTTTGCAATAAGATCCAGCATTATTCTATTGGCAGGAAGATAGCATTTGTCTGCCACTTTTCTCATTATTGACTCATTTGAGAAATCATCATAATAATAATGGTCATGCCCCAGGTCAAAGAACCTGTAGCGCTTCAGCCGGAAAGGCTGGTGAACCTGAAAATAAAAGCAAATTGCTTTCTTACCTGGTGCGCTCATATGTCAATACTTATTTATGCCAAATGACTCTTTCATAGATATCTTTTACATGCCTGGCTGAATTGTCCCATTTAAGTCGTATAACCTCTTCTTTTCCGTTCCTGATGAACATACTGGATAATGCGGGATAGTTGAGAATGCCATATATAGCATCTGCCATTGCATCAATATCCCAGAAGTCGGTTTTAACAGCATGTGTAAGTATCTCTGCAACTCCCGATTGTTTACTTATTATTACAGGAACATTCGACTGCATCGCTTCCAACGGCGAAATCCCAAATGGCTCTGATACAGAGGGCATTATGTAGACATCGCTCATTGCGAGCATTGTAAAAACATCCCTACCCTTAAGAAAACCTGTAAAATGGAAACGATCGGTTATTTTCAACGAAGCTGCTCTTCTGATCATTCTTTCCATCATATCTCCCGATCCCGCCATCACAAATCTTACGTTGTGCATTACTTTTAAGACCTTATAAGCAGCCTCAATAAAATATTCAGGACCTTTCTGAAGTGTTATCCGGCCAAGGAAAGTAACAACCTTTTCGTCAAATCCTTTTTCCACAATGATATCATCAGAGATCTTAACCGGTTCAACTGCATTGTACACCGTTTCCACTTTATCCGGGCTAATATTGTATCGGTTTATAACAATATCCCTGGTCAGGTTACTGACCGTGATAATCTTGGAAGCAGCTTCCATGCCTCTTTTTTCGATATAGTAGACCTCGGGATTGACATTCCCTCCGCTTCTGTCAAATTCAGTGGCATGCACATGAATTATCAGCGGTTTTCCTGAGACTTCCATTGCGGCTATTCCCGCAGGATAGGTTAGCCAGTCATGAGCATGAATCAGATCAAACTCATTTTCTTCGGCAATGACTGATGCCACAACTGAATATTTATATATTTCATCAAGCAGATTAATATCATATCTGCCGGAGAAATTGACCATCCCTCTTTTGTTTGTCTGGATAATAAGTCTGTGCCCTGTAGCCTCAGACCTTACAAGTTTCCAGAAATCTTCAGGATCGGTATAAGGAACGATCTTCGAGGAGATTTCAATCTTCTGGATCGATGTCCTTGTTCCCTGATAATAGATCTGTTTAAAGGCAACAGGTACTTTGTTTGCGCCAATGAGTCGCACAGAATCCTGATCTTCATCTCCCCAGGCTTTTGGCACTACAAAGATAACCTCAAGGTTGTCCATTGCAGCCATACCTTTAGTAAGACCATAACTGGCGGTTCCTAATCCCCCCGAGATATGCGGAGGGAATTCCCATCCGAACATTAACACGCGCATATTCTGCCAGCTTTAAACATCTGAATAATTCCTGTCAAGCAAATCGATTATTCTCAAAACTTCTCCAACGCTCCATGCCTGTGAGATTGCACCACGTGGAGCATGAGGAGGATCTCCGTCGTGTATTTCCGACAGAGTTGTTACACCATGTTCACTCATTACCTCCTCCATTCCGTAGATAAGCCTTCTTACTTTCTGGACACCCTGTTTACCATACACTCTAAGCCATCCTTCACAAAAAGGACCAAACAACCAGGGCCATACTGTTCCCTGATGATAGGCATTATCACGTTCCTCCTGATTTCCGGAACAGGCACCCTTATAAAGCTTATTCGCAGGGGATAGAGTCCTGAGACCTCTTGGTGTTACAAGCTCTTTATCAGCGATATCAAGGATCTTTTTCATCTGTTCTTTATCAAGCATTGAGAACGGAAGAGAGACAGCGATAACCATATTTGGTCTTACAAAAAGATTCTTTCCTTCTTCATCATTCACATAATCAGCAAGATAACCTGCCTTTTCATCCCAGAATAATTCAAGGAATGACTTTTTTATAAGTTCAGGCAGGTATCCAAACTCTTTTATGAATGCTCTATCCTTCATGATTTTTGACATCTCCAGAGCGAAAGAGATTGCATTGTACCAGAGAGCATTTATTTCCACGGCATATCCCCTTCTTTGAGTAACAGGATTCCCGTAAACAACAGCATCCATCCATGTCAGCGATTTACCCGGGGCATCGGCATAGATAAGTCCGTTATCCCTCATGTGAATATTAAATGCTGTCCCATTTTTATAAGCCTTCAGGACTGATCTGGCGGCAGTACTGTATCTTTCAGTGCAGTCTGATCCTCCGTTTTCCTTATATTGTTGTAATGCCCAGAAAAACCATAAAGGAGCATCGATTGAATTAAATGCATAATGTCCGCCCGTTCCCATATTTGGAAATAGTCCGTCCTGCATTCTCCTGACCTGTGTATCAAGCACGGCGTTGTACAGGGCAAGCTTATGACGTGCGAGTGCAATTCCCGGAAGAGAAATAAATGTATCCCGTCCCCAGGAACCAAACCATGGGTACCCTGCAATGATGAGAGTATCTTCACCTCTCTTTTCAACAAATTGCTGAGCCGCATTTTTAACGCAATTGACGAAGCTGTTACGCGGGATCTTACTTGAAACCATCCGTGTAAATTTTGTTTTGAAGCCTGCCGGTTTCTCTTCCCGCGTTGAAGCCGAGAATACAAAAGAATCTCCTTTCTTTGCCTCTAATTCAAAGAATCCCGGAGTAAAAAGATCTTCGGAGTAATCATACCCTCTTCTTTGTTCCTCAATATACTCAACTCCCAGGTACCAGTCGGGAACATGAATGAACTCGGCTTTTGCCGAGAGTTGCAAATTCAACGACGGGAATTTATCGTACATTTTCGATTTAATACCATTCCTGATCATGTCGATCTTGGTATTTGCAGCCAGATTTGCATGAGTCAGCTCATGAATGCTTCTGAACGCAAGCATTGGCCGGATCTGCAGTTTCATCGGCTCAGCTGCATCAAGGATGGTGTATCTCACAAGTAATTGTTCCTCATAGTGAACCAGTAACCTCTCCATTTTAAGCAGGACATTACCTACCCTGAAAATGCGTACCGGGATTGTCTCTGTTTCAAAATCCTCGATATATTTATGACCCTTCGGACTGAAATAATCTCCTTTGTATTTTCTGATCCCTATATTAAAGCTTCTGTCATTGTTAACCACTGTAACATCGAGGGCGGAAAGCAAAACATATCTGCCACCTCCAAGCTCATCAACAGGACAGATCAGCAAACCATGATATTTCCTGGTATTACACTCAACAATAGTTGTTGAAGCATAAGATCCGGCCCTGTTGGTTCTTATAACTTCCCTGCCCAGTGAAAACTCAAGATTTACAATTTGTCCCTTTTCGAACTTAATGTAACTCATATAATTACTCTTTTACCCTATGTAAAAAAAACTCTATTAAGATACCAATTTTTTTTTAACATTGCAAACCATACTTTGGCAATTTGGTAAATTTTTAATTTTTAACGGAGAATCTCCGAAATAAAAAAGAATAACTTTGCATTTCAATAATTTAAAAATAATTATTAACCAATAAGCAGTTCAATGAATAAATACCCTGTATTGTTTATTATTGCCGTAATGACCATTGCCGGCTGTAAAAATAACAATATTGAGATTAACGGCAAACTTATTAATCCCGAATCGGGTAAATATATTTATCTTGAAGAACTGAGGTCAACAGAACTGATAACTGTTGATTCTTTGATTGTTACTGAAGACGGTAGTTTTTCCTTTATACGGGATATAGAATTCCCGGCTTTTTACCTGCTGAAAGCTGATGATTCAAATTTTCTTACAATGCTTCTTGAACCGGGGCAGAGAATTGAACTGACTGCTTATTCTGATTCTCTGAATTACCCTACTTCGATATCAGGTTCCAGAGGGACAGAACTTATGATTGATTATAGCAGGAGGCTCCGGCAAACGGTAAATCATCTTTCCGGATTACAGGAAGTATATCTTCAGAATCTGGGATCTCCTCAGCTGGCCTCAGTAATGAATAACCTTGATTCTCTGGCACAAGGCTATCTAAATGATATTAATACGTATACCAAAAATTACATCGACGAGAATATCTCTTCACTTGTCAGCATGGTAGCATTATACCAGCAGGTGGCTCCTGGTGAGTATGTCCTGAATTATGAAAAGGATCTGAAGTATTTTCTCAAAGTTGATTCTTCATTATCGCTTCTTTATCCCGATTATGAACCTGTGAGATCACTCCATAGCCAGGTACAGGAGCTGGTCTCGGGCTTAGATGCTCAAAGTATTGTCTCACCTATCTGGAGCCCTGGTGCTGAAGCGCCGGATATAGTGCTGCCGGGTCCCGAGGGAGATACAATAAGACTCTCGTCAACAAGAGGAAAGATAGTTCTTCTTTATTTCTGGGCATCGTGGTGTTTTCTCTGCAGAAAGGAAAATCCTAATCTGGTGAAAGCATATAATCTTTATCACTCTAAAGGTTTTGAGATTTACCAGGCATCCCTTGATAAGACAAAAGAGGCCTGGATAGAAGGAATTAAGGATGATAAACTTGAAAAATGGATACATGTAAGTGATGTAAAATACTGGAATTCAGTTGTAGTTCCATTATATAAACTTCAAAAAATTCCAGCTAATTACCTGCTGGACAAAGATGGCAGGATCATTGCCTCAAATCTGAGGGGTGAGATGCTGCAAAATAAACTTGCTGAAATATTTAAAAATTAAGTCGCCTGTGAGAAAAAATATTTATGATATATTAATGAAGAAATCAGTCATATTTCTGATCCCGTTTCTGATCGTTTCGGGATGCAAAAACAGGAATGTCTTTACTGTTGAGGGAACTGTCAAAGAAAACAAAAAGGATTACATCTATATAAGCAAAGTCGATCTGAATACAACTCTTCCTGTTGATTCAGCTAAAATAAAAAGTAAGGGCAATTTCAAATTCAGGATAA
This sequence comes from uncultured Bacteroidota bacterium, assembly GCA_963843415.1. Lineage (GTDB taxonomy): Bacteria > Bacteroidota > Bacteroidia > Bacteroidales > VadinHA17 > LD21. Next base: position 183,211 of record CAWJKD010000005.1, on the reverse strand, counting down.
AAGCTGAAGAACCTGATTTTTATCAGATCAGCTACACCCCTGATGATTTTATCACTCTGCTAGCCGAACCTGGTGAAAAAATTAAACTTACCTTTAATCAGAAGGCTCTTTATTATGATTATATGGTTACCGGATCATATGGTTCAGAACAGATACAATTACTTGATCTCAAGCTTTTCAACACAAAACATAAACTTGATTCTTTAAACACTCTTTATCAAAACATCTCCAAAGAACCGGGATTCGAACAAAAAGGGCCATTACTTGAACAGGAGTATATTAACCTGATCAATGAACAGAGAAAATTCAATATTGAATTTGTACTTAAAAATATTTCCTCCCTTTCTGCAATAAAGGCATTATATCAGAAGCTTGATGACCAGACGTATGTTCTTAACAGAGTGCGCGATCTTCAGTATCTGAAGATTGTTTCAGATTCACTGAAGCTTTATTATCCGAATTCAAAACATACAAAAGCGCTTGTTACTGATTTCACAAATGAATTGAACAAGTTATATACCCGGCAGATTGTTGAGTTATCCAATTCACTTCCCGAAACAAAACTAGATCCAAATTTAGCAGATGTGAACGGCAAAAGAATTGCTTTGTCCGCGCTCAGGGGGAAATATGTACTTCTCACTTTCTGGTCAGCAGACTCCAGGGAATGTATTGCAGAAAACATCCAGCTAAAGACATTCTATCAGCTCTATAACAATAAGGGATTTGAGATCTACCAGATCAATCTTGACACGGATGAATCGAAATGGAGAAGTGCAGTGAAATTCGACGAGCTTCCTTGGATAAGTGCCAGGGAAGATGATCCTTCAGATCCAAAAAATGCAAGATTATATAATGTCCAGTCAATCCCTGCCAATTTTTTTTATGATCCTGAGGGTAATGTTATTGCCTCAAATATTCATGGCAGGAACCTGCAGATAAAGCTTGAACAGTTATTTAAATAGTAAAATCCTGCTTTGAATCATCCTGAAAAAATATTTTTTGCCTCTGATTTTCACCTGGGACTAAACACCGGTTCTCAGCCTCTTGAACGCGAGAAAAAAGTTGTGGGATGGTTGAAAAAAACAGCTGCTGAAGCAAAAGCGATCTACCTGCTTGGTGATGTTTTTGACTTCTGGTGGGAGTATAAGGATGTCGTACCGAGGGGATTCACACGGTTTCTTGGAACGATTGCAGAAATTACAGATTCCGGTATCCCTGTGCATTTATTTACGGGAAATCATGATATGTGGGTCAGGGATTATTTATCACAGGAGTGTGGGATTGTTGTTCATGAAGGCCCGCTTACAACTACATTTAATGGCAGGATTTTCCATCTTGCTCACGGTGAGGGCCTTGGCTCTGATAATTATGGCTATAAGATCCTACTCAGGATATTTCATAATAAACCTCTCCGGGTTTTGTATTCAGCCCTTCATCCATCGATAGGCGTCAGGATCGGACACAAATGGTCACTGAGTTCCAGACTTGGAAAGGGCATTTCAAAAGAGTTTCTCGGGGAAGAGAAAGAGGATCTGATTAAATATGCAAATTCTTTTACATCCGGGGAAAAACCCGACTATTTTATTTTCGGCCACCGTCACCTGGCTATGACCTGCAAGTTGAAAAATAATGCCGAGGTAGTCTTTCTTGGTGATTGGATAAAACACAGCAGCTTTGCGGAATGGGACGGAAACAATTTGCTCCTGAAGACACCAGATTAACCAATTTTGTCCTCTACACTCACCTCGAGAATATAATAGGAATACAGATCATTAATATTCTCGAACTTGTAAATCAGCTTTCTTCCTGATTTTCTTGCCATTTCAATGAGGCCCATATTTCCGGTACTTTCAGTGCTTTCAGTCTGTTGAAAAAGTGAATTTTTAAACAGTTCCTTAAGGCCGGATCTGTCAGATGCATTTATCGTGTCAAGTTTCTCTTTAAGATTCTCAATATTGTCGTTTGAAATTACATTCCCTGTGGACATAATGTAAGTATTATTTTCAAAACGGATCATTGCAACCGGCATCCCATGTTTTCGTTCAACCTCACGTCCCGGACTATGCTTAGCGACATTTTCAATTATTTCAACAAGTATACTGAATACTCTTTTCCTGATATTGGATTCTAAATCTTCTTCTGTAAGCTTTGTTTCAGTTAATGAAAGCACCTCTTTTCCAACATCAGGAGAAATGTGACCGGACCAGATAAGGTAGATATTATTGTCAGCCATCAGCCTTTCAAGTTGTGAAGCTGCCATTCCCATATATGGTTTCTTATCGTCACCGAAATGCATCCCGATTCCCTCAGAATCGACTGTTTTACTGAGAATAAAATAAGAATTATTATTATCCAGCTTCAAAAAGTCATAATCAAGTTTGTTCCCTGTCTTCTTCGCCATTTCAATAAGTCCAAGACCTGCTCCCCCCTTATCACTTAATCCTGAATTGCTTAACATTTGTCTGTAAACAACCCTCAGGTCACCTGCCTGAAGGTTATTGATCTCATCAAGACGTCTTTTTAGATCTTCGATATTTAATGTAGAGATTACATTCCCGGTAGTTACAGTGTATCCTCCGTTGGTCTTCGAATATACAACCATAGACATATCTGCGAGAGGCTTTTCACCACTGTGCCTTGATACATTCTGAAGACTCTCAAGTACAAACATGAAGAGTCTTTTCCTTCCAATAAATCCAAATTCTGAGTTTTCCATCTCCTTTTCAAGCAACATGAGAAGAGGGATGGAATTTTCCCTTGTGATTACGCCCCTGTAAACGAACATAAGGCGTTCTTTAACCATTTTATCACGGATCTGACTTATAAAATCCATTCAGATTATTTAGTGTAGTTTGTAAAAATATAAAAATAATAAAATCCGCAAACTATTTTACCGGTTGTCTGAAATAGCTTTCCGGGGGACCGAGATAACTCTGCTTTAATCCTCCGGTATTAACAATTATCTTTTGGATGACAGGTCCGGGATCAACCATCCAGATCTTCAGAGTATGGTAACCGGGAGACATAATATTATGGTTCGTCAGACTGAACCTTGCATTGTCGCTGACAGATCTTTCCCAGTCGGTATTTCTGTTTTGTGCATTGTAATCTTCCGGTACCAGGGTTATAACCTGAGGAGGCTGATCATCAAATGAGATTGCATATTGTAATCCTCTTCCCGAAATAAAATTCAGAGTAGGAGAAAAAATTGAAGTGACACCGAACGAGCCTGAATTGAAGAGGTACATCCTATATTCGATTGATGGAGCATCTTTCCCGGGGGTAGCTGAAGGAATATCGACAGGACCGGTTGCCCTCATTCCCGATAAAGTATGTCCGTAATCTTCTATCCTGATCCACTTTCTGCTCCCCTGTTCGATCATATTTGTAAAATGTTCAGCCTCAATAGAAACATAACCCTCTGCCTCAATGAATCCCTCCAGGGATTCTGGTCTGATTTCTGTGTGTTTTAGCGCAACAACTTTTACGGTAACCTCCTTCCCTGTTCCAGAAATAGTTATTCTGGCATTGTTCTCTCCGTCAGGAATTCTTTGCCAGTCTACTGATACTGTAAGCCGATCATCCTTATTGAAAGGACCCTTGCTCTTTTGTATGATTATCCACTCCTTATCGGATGAAACCTTGAATTCGAACGGATTAATTCCCTTGTTAAAGACATCAATATAATGGCTCTGTTTGTTAAACAGGTCAAACTCCGGTAAAACCGGTTCGTCCTGATCACCAGGCCATACTGATTCAGAGCCCTCTACTGAAACACCCATATCAGCATCAGAAGGTGCTTCAACCTGTTTAAGTTTGATAGCCCTGAGGCTGTTTACCGGAGGATCGGCCCAGCTTGTATATCCAAGGTGTGACTGATCCATAAAATGGTTCCATTTACCGTCAGCGAATATGCGGTTGAAATAACCCATCAGGCTGGTGTCGGTTTTAAAAAGAAGTTGTACCTGGTCAGCCATATCATTCGTACTTGCACGCCCCTGCCGGGAATAGAGATCATTTTTACCTGCAGCCATGTATAACTCATTTACTATTGCACTTGCCTTTGTTGGAAATAATACGAGCTGGTAGAAAGCATCTCGTCTTTCTGCCGGCAGCTTATTGAATATTTCCTCAGCTTTTAGCGAAAGTGTATTAAAATCAGCAACTATTGTTTCTGCTTCTCTGTAGTTAACAAGGCTATACGTTAGCGGAGAAAGAAGTTCAGGTTTCCTCCGTCCGTTATATTTGGTGTAAAGAGAGATAATCTCTGCTATCTGGTCTGCATAAAGATCACCAAATTCCCTTGCGGCCCAATATTTAGTATAATCAATAATTTTATCGTTTGTGAGCCTGTCAGTGTTCCACCCAAGATCAAGAAAATACTCAATAGGAAATTCATATCCTTTAAAATGACCTACATTTACTATCCATATCCTGTCAGCTCCGTATTGCCTGGAAAGTGACATCTGGTCCCATATTTTGGAAACAGGATTTGTATTTATCCACTGATAACTTCTCGGTCCTCCGTGATAGTCAAAATGATAATATATCCCTGCTCCACCTTTGCGGGTACGTTCTTCTGCTGTTGGCAGCCGTCTTACATTACCCCAGTTATCTTCAGCCCATAGCAGAGTTACATCATCCGGAACTCTCATTCCGGCATTATAATAGTCCTGTACTTCCTTATAAAGGCACCATAACTGTGGAACTTTCGTAACATCAGGATTTATTTCTTCAGCGATTATTTTTCGCTGAACATCAACAATTTTTTCAAGAAGGGACATATTTGCTTCAGGACCTCCCGGAGCCATTGGCGTATCATTGGCTCCACGCAGTCCGATAGTTATAATACTTTCGTAATTCCTGTTCCTTCGGATCCCTTCCCTCCAGAAAGCCTCAAGTATATCAGGATGGCTGGCATAATTCCAGCTTCCTATTTTTTTCTGGTAACGCCGGTCCCATTCCTTCTGAGCTCTAAGCATAGGCTCCTGATGTGAATTACCCATTACGATACCATATTCATCGGCCAGTCCGGGATTTTCAGGATCATCTTCATTAAAAGCGTTATTCCACATAGCCGGCCAGAGATAATTACCTTTTAACCTGAGGATGAGCTCAAAAAGTTTTGTATAAAACTCCCGTCCGTAATTTGCCACGCCTTCAGGCATAGGAGGATTTTCTCCGGGAGTTACGTTTCCGTACTTTGCCCTGATCCAGTTTGTGAGGTCCGGCGCCTCATCATTCAGGAATATTCCCCGGTATTTTACTGAAGGTGATCCGTCAGTATACTTAACAGGTTTAACAAATATGACTTGTTTTTTATTAACCGGGACATCTGCCCACCAGTACCATGGTGAAACTCCAATCTGTCTTGATACCTCATAAATACCATAAATAGTTCCTCTTTTATCACTACCCGCAATAACCATCGCCTTTTTTACACCCTTAAAAGGTTTCTTAACTACCTGGATCACAAATGCTTCCCATTCTCCCTTAATATTCCTGACGTCAATCTTATTCGCTGCAATGAGCTCATCAATTAACTTGCTTTTACCTATCGTACCGGCAATAATTATCTCTTTTGACTGAGGAATTTTGTCAGTGTGAAGCTGAGGCTGGAATGAAGTTACCTTTCCAATGTCGGATTGAAGGTCCTTAAAAGCTCTCAGCACACCCGGCCAGTCATTGGAACTTATTAAAAGAGGAGCTGATTTACCTGAAACCGACAGGGATAAGGCACCTTTTATTTTTTCCGTTGAAATGAATGATTCAGTTCCATAAGTTGGTTGCGCCTGAATATTCAACAAAGCACAAAACGAAAACCATGTAGTAATCAAAATGATTTTACGCATGACTGATATTTTTATGTAACAAATACGTATTTATCTTAAATCATCCTGTTTAATATATCATTTTATCAGACAAGATGATGTAAGTGTAACAGCCTCTGTTAATCTTTATTTGCTGAGGCAGCTTTCTGGGTGACTACAATGATCTTCGGAGGAAGTCCCTGAACAGTCATTACTACTTCACCTTTTCTGTCCGAAGATTCGGTATTCTCTTTTGCAGAAATAACAAACTGGCTAAAATTACCTCCCGTTTCGGCAGTTGAAGAGAACCATGGTTCAGAACATTTTAGATTCCATGTTGTATTTGTCCTTACGAACAATGGAGATGCGGTTCCTCCGGCTGCATCAAAAGCAAGTGTATCTGCCATCACATCCAGAGTAGGAGCTCCTTCTCCCTGAGTAACATTAACTGTAAGGGGAGGAAGTCCTGCAGTTGAAATAACCATAGTGGCAGTACGTTTCTGTACCTGCTCATTAGCTGCAGCTGTAAGTGATATTGTTTTAGAATTAACTCCGGCTTCATCACTTAATGTAAGCCAGTCTCCTGAGCCCATCATAAAGCGCCTACCGGTACCTTCTACAGGAGGGTATGAAACACGAATATTCCAGGCAGTATTAGACTTGATGTCAAACGACGCCTGGCCTTTCTGATCGCCACTTATTGACATTTCTTTAGATCTGCCTCCAGTAAATTCTTCAGACATGATTCCAAGTTCCGGTCTTGATGAAGCCTGGTGAATAACTACAGTCTGCCCTTTCCCTTGTGTTTTAATAGTAAGGACTGCAGAACGACCTGAATTCTCAGTGTTTGCAGAAGCTGTGATCGTTACAGAATCTTTCCCCGATGATGACCTGGAATCAATTTTCAGCCATTCTTCCGGACAGGTAACTTCCCAATCCTTATTCGAAGATATTGTGAACGTTGCTGAACTTCCTGCTTTTGCCGGAAGGGTAATAGTTGAGACTGATGAATTTAAAGTAGTAATATCAAGTTGCTTTGCTGCGAAATCAAAGAATGCAGGCCAGTTCGGGGCATCAGAATGACCGCCGATATGGCACCGGTATCCGATTGTTCCATCAATATATCCTTTGTCAAATATTGGTTTCGGATCATCCATAACAAGTCCTTTTACCCCAAGCAATTCGTAAACAGGAGATGCTAATTTTCCTGACAGGAAAACTCCATATGGATCACACCATGCACTTGTTGATCCGCCGTTCATAAACACAGGCCGCGGAGCACATAATGCAAGCAGCGAATGTGCATCAACAGGACACTCCTCGATCTTACGTGGAAGATACTGACCGGGAACCAGTTCTCCCGCCCATTTAAAGAAGCTGCCTGCCATCCAATGAAATTCGTTGGCATCGCATGAGTTCTCAAGATCCTGTCCCCAGTGTCTCCTGTTCATCTTTGTTCCGAGACTACCGGCATCGCCCGCAAATGCTATTGCCAGACGAGGTTCATAAGCCATAGCGACAATAGTTGCTTTTCCATAACGGGAAACACCATTTAACCCTATCATTTTGGCATTAACATCTTTATCTGTCTCAAAATAATCTATCAGTTTGCTTACACCCCAGCTCCATGCAACCAGACTTCCCCAGTCAGTTGGTTTACGCCAGTTGCCCTGGTTTACAAGGCCAATCAGATAGCTTGTCAGCCCTGCACCGTTATCAGGTTGCAAGGCAGTGAGGTCGAATACACAGGTACCCCAGCCCTTTGGATTTGAACGCCCCCAATAGAACTCATTAACATTACCAAAACCACCGAAGAATATTATAACCGGGACAGGTTCCGTTACATTGGCGGGGGTCCTTAGAGTAGCCCTGATTTCCGGTTTATTCCTCACCTGAGGATAACGTGATACATCAATAGTTCCTAATATTTCCTTTTGTATATACGCTGAATTTCCCGTACCACCTGATGAAGTTATAACACTCCATGTTACTTTCGGTAGAATTGTTTCATCAGGGATCCTTCCATACAGTTGATCTTCAATATCTTTCACTATCTCAGGACGACGCTTATTCCACCATTCATCGGCAGTAGTAATTACTTTACCATTTTTCATTTTTAGCAGATCAATTGGTGTATAATCTCCCAGTCTTGCTGAATCCGGTCCGGGGTAATATCCGGATGACTTATCGGAATAGTTGTTCCAAAGTCCGAATATTGAACGTGAAATAGGTGCATCGGGATTTCTCAGACTGTCTGTCCAGTTTCCTTGCGGGTTTGCCGGATTTGTTGGAAAAGTATATTCAGGAGCATTCGGATCTTCCAGTTTCGGAGGAAGTTGGGGAAGCTCAATACCCAGTTGAGCTAACATCTGATCGCGATCCATCAGACTGGTAACATTGCCTGGTGGAAAATCGGGGAATTGCGATTTAGCTCCATTCTTGCATCCTGAGAAAGAAAACGCAGTAAGCAAAAGAATAACTATTAATCTGGCTTTCAGGCAATGTGTTTTCATGATCTAACGATAAAGGTTTGAAATTGGTAAAATAGTATTATTGATTCAGTGAAATTTCACCAGCGGAATATTGAACTAAAGAAAACTTGTTTACTTTTAGTTATTTAACATAAAAGTAATATAATATAAATAATATTGTGCACACTATTAAATGTTTTCAATTATTAACCTGCCCAACCCTCCCGGTCAAGATTTCTATAGTTTATAGCCTCGGAGATGTGTTCAGCGGTAATATTATCGGATTCTGCAAGATCTGCTATTGTTCTTGCTACTTTTAAGATCCTGTCATACGCCCGGGCTGATAATCCTCTGAGTTCCATTGCAATTTTCAGGAGTTTTCCTCCTGCTTCATCAAGCTGGCAATATTTCCTTTGCATTGACGATGACATCTGGGCATTCGAATAGATACCGCTTACTGAGGCAAACCGGTCAGACTGGATGGCTCTTGCTTTTATGACTCTTTCCCTCACAGCTGATGATTTTTCTATCTTGCCGGCATCTGACAGTTTATCATATTTAACCGGAACTACTTCGATATGGATATCGATACGGTCAAGTAAGGGACCTGAAATTCTGTTCAGGTATTTTTGAACCATCCCGGGAGAGCACATGCATTCTTTCTCGGGATGATTATGAAATCCGCATGGGCATGGATTCATAGATGCAATAAGCATGAAGCTTGCAGGGTAATCGCAAGTCGATTTTGCTCTTGAGATAGTGATTATCCTGTCTTCGAGAGGCTGGCGCATTACCTCCAGAACAGTCCGTTTGAATTCGGGCAGTTCATCAAGGAAAAGTACTCCGTTATGACCGAGAGATATCTCACCGGGTTGTGGGAAAGTACCCCCGCCAACAAGGGCGACATCAGAAATTGTATGATGAGGACTTCTGAAAGGTCTTTTTGTCATCAGAGCAGTATGATCGTCGATTTTTCCTGCTACAGAATGGATCTTTGTAGTCTCCAGTGCTTCTTCGAGTGTGAGAGGAGGCATTATCGTAGGTAACCGTTTGGCCAACATTGTCTTACCTGAACCAGGAGGGCCAATCATTATCAGGTTATGGTGACCAGCCGCTGCAACTTCAAGAGCTCTCTTTACATTTTCCTGACCGTGAACATCTGAAAAATCGAATTCATATTTATTGGCTTCGCTTGTGAATAACTCCATCAGATCAACTTTCACAGGGTCGAATTTTTTGAACCCGTTAAAAAAATCAACTACGTCTTTCAGTGTTGCCATCCCATAAACATCTATACCCTTTACAACCGCTGCTTCGCGAGCATTTTTCAGCGGTACTATAACTCCTTTGAATCCTTCCTCCCGTGCCCTCAATGCTATCGGTAATACCCCTTTTACAGGTTGTAATGTCCCATCAAGGGAGAGTTCGCCCATAAGAATAAATGATTCAATTTCTCCAGTAATTACCTTTTCGTCGGCGGCCAGAATGCCGACTGCCAGTGGAAGGTCGTAAGAAGAACCTTCTTTACGGATGTCAGCCGGAGCCATATTAATTACAACCTGTTTGCCCGGCCAGTGGTAACCGAGTGAACGGATAGCTGATTCAATCCTCTGCTGGCTCTCCTTGACTGCAATATCAGGCAATCCAACAAGGAACACACGGATACCATGCGACACATTTACTTCTATAGTAACTGTGACTGCGTCAATACCGGTTACGGCACTGGCAAATGTTCTTACTAACATATCTCAATAATTTAGCACTTAAGGAAACACTTATCAAAGATAGAAGAAACAAGATAAAAGACAAAAGATAAAAGATAAAAGTTGAGGATCCGCCGGTTTTAGGGGAGATGAATAACTGCAAGGCGGAAACAAGAGTGAATTGAGATAATTTACTCAAATTCCTCCATACTGTCTCGTCAGCTTACAGCAAGGCGAATTCATTTTATTTCTTGCATTAAATCGAGTATACCATCAATTATTCCTCTTTCAGCATAACCAGGTTTTAACCTGGATGATAATACTTCAAAAACATTTTGTCCGAAAGAAGCATCATCAGGTATATAACCGGTAGTTGCCGATCCATTGGCAATAGTAACCATCATGGTCCTGGCATAAGATGATTCTTCAATAAACTGTGTTGCAATTGGATTATATGTTTCCCCGTTAACAGTACCAAGAGCAATATCACCAAGCAATAATACACCAATTCTAATCGTTACGGAATCACCATCTACATAAGTTCCATCAATTCCACCCCTGCCCTGATTGGTGCGTCTGCGACCAGGAAAAGTGAGAACCTTTTGTGCTGCTTTAATTTCGGCTTTATCTGTATTGCGGTCAACGCCTCTCATAACGTGTTTTACTTCTTCACCAAGCATAACACCCATAGCATTATTTACCATCTCTTGTTCTTTCATAAGTCTTTGAACAACAGGATCGCTTCTGTTTAAACCAACTCCTCCGGGAGGCATTGAATTACTTATATCTTCACCTCTTTTAGCATAATCTTTTATCCTTATATCTCTTAAATCAAAGGTTTGCTGAAAATAAATCGGATTCTGATCACCACTGGCACCAGCTGACCAAACCGCGACAACTTTATTATTATACGAATCTTCAATATACCTTGAAGTGGCCTCAGGTACATCACCGCTTACCATATCGTACTGGCCCATAATAACCGCATGCATAGCGTAATTATAATATACTGCTATGGGAGTTCCGTCAAGTGCTTCAAATGTAATAACGTAAACCGTTTTATCAGATGCACCATCGTAATTAGGACCTTCCCACCATTTCCTGGTCTCGGGATCAATCAGATCTCTTTTCACATTGATGTAGGAAACACCTGTACCCCAACCTATGCGGGCGGGTTGCAGCCTAGCTTTTGCTTCTTTTGCGGCAGTAAAGATTTTTTCTTCCATTCCCGGAATACGGCCTACACTATGTGAATGAGTACTCGATAACACCACATTTTCAGCAGGGATCCCCAATTCCTTTTCCATTCGTGCGGTTGAAGTTTTCCATACCTGTTCATTCTGATTGCCGGCCACAGTAATTAATGCAGCCATTGTCACCCCGTTGTCGATAACAATTGCCCTGCAATAGACACTGTCGTGAATCCCTAATGAGTTTGGCCCCAATTCATTTTTGGAAGGAGTAATATTTACTTTTGCTGCACCGACCTTTATCTGTGATGACTCTCCTTTTTGTCCAAAACACATGGAGGAACTGAATGCAATCCCAAAAATCAAAATAAAAATCTTTTTCATTTACTATTGATTTAAACTATTTGTCGACAGAAATTGAAGATGCTAAAAGAAAACAAGCCAGATATCTGCTATCTGATTCCGATCCCAAGGAGAGAACTTAAATTATCAAGTTCTTTTTTTGCAGACTCGTAGGAATCAAATTTTTTTATCGGGATCATTGGTTTGTTTTCAAAATCATATAAGAATATTCTGATGTCGTGGTAGTGGATATCAACAGGTTGTGTTCCCCTAATATATCCAACATACCCTCTGTGAGCCTTTTTCAATCCGATTTTCATATCAGGTTTGATATTGATCCATTTTCCGACCGGAATAATTCCAAACAGGTTACTGGAATATTTAATCTTTTTATTATCCAGATCAATATAGGTATTTGTCGAGGTGAATGTGACGAAAGCACCGATTAAAACTAATACCAGACCAAAAAATGAAAAATATGTAGCTATTATGCCACCTAATAATAAAAAGAAGCCTGTGGAAGTTCCAAATGGACCGAAAACTTTCTCTAATTTATTTTTTATCATATTTCAAATCATAGGTTTACCTGGTAAGTGCAGGAAATAAGGTTCCTGTATTAATCTGCTGTTTTCTTCCCAAATATTTTCTTGCCAAATTTTATGTAAACGAAAACAATTATCAAAATTACAATTACAGCAATAACAAAGGGTATGAACAAGGATAACACGGAGGTGCCAAAAGCTGCAGCATGTTCCCCTGTTGCAACAAATGCATTCCCTGCCCCGGCAGTAAGTTTTGTAGAGGCAAGTCTTGTAAGGGCAGTTCCACCCTGTATTGTAGCTGCTGTTCCGCCTCCGAAAATAAACCCTGTGACCCATTTCAGGAAATCACTGTCAATCGGCAGAACTGATGTCAGAAGGAGTGTTCCCGCTCCCACTGCCAGCGGAGTTGTAATTGTATCAAGCAGATTATCGACAACGGGTATGTAATAAGCAAATATTTCTACAATAGTAGCTGTGCCAAAGCTAAAAATTGCAGGCCAGCCGGCCAGCCATTGAAATCCTTCATTTAAAGGTAAAATTCCCGTTTTGGCTGCAATGCTTGCAACAAGCATGGGGACAAAAACCCTGAAACCGCAACTGGCGCTTAACCCTATCCCTATTGCTGTAGCTATAAGTAATTCCTTATTCATGTTGACTACCCTGTTAAAGTCTATTCCCGGATTTACCTCACAAATTAAACATTTTCTTTTTACCTCCTGTTTAAGAATTTATTATCTTTATCGGAGATTATAGAAATTCTGCTGAAATTAGTCCTAATTATTCACGATACTTTATTTATTAATGCTATGGAAGAAAATACAAAGAAAGAACCAGTAAAACCTGAAGAAGAAGGTTTGCTGGAAAAAGCAAAAAAACTCGTTGATAAAGCTGATGATTTTATTGATGATAAAGTCGAAAAGGTAAAGAAGACCAAAGCTTTCGAATCAGTTTCCGGAGCAATGGATAAAGCAGGTGATTTTGTCGAAGATAAAATAGAGGAGATTAAAACAGGTGAAGCTAAAGAAAAGCTTAAAAATTTAGCCGATAAAACTGAGGATGAAGCTAAAGAGAAATTCTCCAAAGCAAAGGAATTCGGCAAAAAAATTGCAGGTAAAGTGGCCGATAAACTGGATGACATTGCTGAAGATCTGAGGGGAAAAACTAAACCTGAGGAAGAACCTGATAAAAAGGTATAATATAGTCAGGCATAATTAAAAAAACGGCCGGGCGTAGTTTGAAACTACGCGCGGCTGTTATGTTTTTATATTATTTCTCAAGCGGGGGGATAACAAGGACCTGACCCGGATATATCAAATTCGGATCTTTCAGCATAGGTTTGTTGGCTTCGAAAATGACCGTGTATTTATTGGCAATACCGTAAACTTCCTTAGCTATTTTCGACAGATAATCACCTTTCTTTACAGTATAAAACTGTTTTTCCGGTGCGGGCGGAGCAATAACAGGTGGTTTCTTCACCACAATCCAGTCGTCTACAGTCGCTATACCTTCCACATTCCCGGCTGTAACAATTACCTTATTCTTGTTTTCAATGGTGTCAATACTACCACTTAATACTACTTTGTCGTCATCGACCTTTACCTGGATGTCACTGGTATCGAAACCAAATTTCTTAATATGTGCTAAAATCAGGTCAGCTTTTTCCTGCTCCCTTTTACCTTCTGATTTGAAGAGTTTGTCTCCGGCATTTTTAATGAATGAAATAAGTCCCATGATTAGTTTTTTTTGATTAATAATTTGAATTTAGCTGATAACTTCAAATGTTATCCTGACATTCACACGGAATTCTGAAATTTTATTGTTTTTTACTACTGCACTCTGGTCCTGGATATACACCGATTTAATTCCTTTTACTGTCTTTGCTGCGGTCTTTACAGCAATTTCTGTTGCATCCTCCCAACTTTTGGGAGACGATGCCATAATTTCAATTACTTTTAATACTGACATAATCTTAAAGTTTTAGTTATTTATGAGATTTTCGAAAATATAAACAACAAATTATCCTGATCAATCTGTTTTAATCAATTTGTAATATAGGCAAATTTGTCAAGATTTAAAAATCATTCCGTATTATATTTGAATCCTTATTGATAATCATGTTTTTGCAAAAACGCTAACCCCGTAAATCAGGCAAAACATAATTGTAACATATGTTACAATTTATTTATCCATTAAAGTATATTTTTGTACTGTAGTTTAAGATCAGTAAAATTATTGAAATAAATTAAGATTAACTAAATTACCTAATTATGAGTATGTTTTGTTATCAATGCCAGGAAACTGCAAAAGGAACCGGATGTACAATCGCAGGAGTATGCGGAAAATCTGAGAAAGTAGCTAATATGCAGGACCTTCTTATTTATGTTTTAAAGGGAATCTCGATCTTTAGTACCAAAGCCAGATCTCTTGGTATTGAAAGAGATGAAGTAAATAAATTTGTTTTTGATGGATTATTTATGACAATAACAAACGCCAATTTTGATCAGGAGCGGTTTGTTACTAAAATTCGTGAGGGATTAAAACTTCGGGATGAAATTAAGAAAGCAATTCTCGATGCAGGCGGGAAGATACCGGCAATCCTTCATGAGTCAGCAACCTGGACAGGGAATCTGGTCGAGGAGTTTGAAGCAAAGAATATCTCAGTGGGTGTCCTCTCTGACAAAAATGAAGATGTCAGATCTCTCCGGCAGATGGTAACATACGGTCTGAAGGGTATTGCTGCTTATGCTGAACACGCTTACAACCTGGGGTTTGAAGATGAGTCCATATATAAGTTCATGCAGGATACACTTGTGGCGATAACCGATGATTCACTCACTGCCGATCAGCTTACAGCTCTGGTTCTGGAAACAGGTAAATACGGAGTGACTGTCATGGCTCTTCTCGATAAAGCCAATACCACTGCATACGGTAACCCTGAAATAACTAAAGTAAACATCGGGGTAAGTAATAATCCCGGTATTCTTATCAGCGGCCATGATCTGAGAGATATGGAAGATCTTCTGAAACAGACTGAAGGAACTGGTGTAGATGTTTACACTCATAGCGAAATGCTCCCGGCAAATTACTACCCGGCTTTTAAGAAATACAAACATTTTGTTGGAAATTACGGAAGTTCCTGGTGGAGACAGAAGGAAGAGTTTGAGACTTTTAACGGTCCTGTACTGTTCACAACAAACTGTATTGTTCCTCCGAGAAAAGAGGCTCCTTATTCTGATAAAGTCTATACAACAGGTTCAGCAGGTTTCCCCGGATTCAGACATATTACAGACAGACCGGCAGGCGGACAGAAAGATTTTTCTGAAATAATCGCTCATGCAAAAAGATGTAAACCGCCTGTTGAAATTGAAAAGGGAGAGATAATCGGAGGCTTTGCTCACAACCAGGTTTTCGCTCTGGCCGATAAGGTCGTTGAGGCTGTTAAATCAGGTGCAATTAAAAAATTCTTTGTAATGGCAGGCTGCGACGGAAGGATGAAGGACCGCAATTACTATACTGAATTTGCTGCAGCATTGCCTAAGGATACAGTTATTCTGACTGCCGGTTGCGCCAAATACAGGTATAATAAGCTTCAGCTTGGTGATATAAACGGTATACCAAGGGTTCTTGACGCAGGTCAGTGTAATGATTCATATTCACTTGCAGTTATTGCACTTAAACTGAAAGAAATATTTAATCTTAAAGATATTAATGAATTACCTATTGCGTTCAACATTGCCTGGTATGAACAAAAAGCAGTAATAGTACTGCTGGCACTTCTGTACCTGGGTATTAAAAATATTCACCTTGGCCCTACCCTGCCGGGATTCCTTTCTCCAAATGTAGCCAAAGTGCTTGTCGAGAAATTTGGAATTGCCGGGATAGGCACAGTTGAAGAAGATGTCAAATTGTTTATGAATTAAGTAGAGACACATAAATAAATTAGAAGAGACGCTCAAATTGGGCGTCTCTTCTTGTTATTATGATATTGTTTTTATCAATCACATCAGGCGTTCAATGCAAGCAGAGCTGAATAACCTGAAATTATTGCGAGAAGAAACAGGACAAAGACAGTATAATAAATATTGAAATTTTTATTCTTGCCGGTGACAATGAGAAATACCGGTAAGAAGATCACATAAGGGAAAGGGATTGAAATGAACAATGCAATGCCTGCTCCAGGCCAATGCCTGATCTTGAATAGCATAGCCGTGAAAACGACAAAACAGGTCAGCCAGGTGACTATGTATAAGATCAGATTCTGTTTATTCCCTTCAACTTTATAATGATTACGCAGAGCAACAGGAAGGAAAATAAGGACAAGTGAAAAGATCCCTATTGTAAGAAGGTATCCGGCTCCTGGCCAGTGGTTAGCCTTAAACATTGTACCGGCAACAACTACCAGGGTGGTCACCAGTCCGAGTATATATATCTTTTGTTTCATGACGATTAAAATATGAGTTGGTTAAGGTTTCACTAGACAGAAAGTCGAATTAGAAAAGCGGGAATAATTATTGCCAGGGAACCGATAACGAGGAAGATGAATTCCGCTTGAACATTTTTTTCTTCTTTCCAGGTAAGCCATGTGTACCATGGAAATACAAGCAGGAAGAGAATAAGTAAACCCAGCATTGAAATAAGGTTTGAACCTGGCCAGTGCTGAATTCTAAAGAGAAACCCGGCTTCATAAAAGATCAATCCTAAAGCCCCGAGAATATAAATTGGTCGTTTGATCTTTTTTTCCGGATTTTTAAGACTGTTTATGAGAAGTGCAGGGATAAACAGCAACAGCAAGGAGAAACCCGCAAGACTTAATATGAATCCTGCGGCAGGCCAGTGCTGCACTTTAAAAAGTATCCCCATCAGGAAGAACATTCCGGCAAAAAAGGCTGATATATAAAGGAATATTCTTTTTTTGCTTTTTGTCTCCTTCCACAGGACCGCGAGGGCTGAAGGCAAAAAAACAAAAGACAGCATAAGAGCTCCAAGGGTAAGGAGAGGCCCTGCTCCGGGCCAATGCATTATCTTGAACAATGATGCAATACCCAGTAAGATCGTTCCGGCAACTCCGGTAATTTTCATTGTGTTTTTCATTTTTCTGTATTTAGTGTCAACTGCAAAAAGTGTCTCTTCCTGGATCTCCTTCAGCCTGCGGCCGGAGCCCATTTTTTGTTTAACATTCTGGTATGCTTCAGAGAATGTGTGTCCTTTCAGCATTTCTTCCTCAACATCGCAGCAAACATGATCGATGAGATCGTCGATGAGATGGGAAAAGATTATTTCCTGATTGCTTACATCACTGCTGATCAACTCAATATTCTGAATACTAAGCTCATGCATTGTTTAGTCCGGCTTTTGGTTCGACGATCCAGCTAAGTGATTCAATGAATTCTTTCATTTCCTTAATTTTCTCAGTTACAAGTGAATGTCCTTTATGGGTAAGGGCATAGTGTATTCTCATACGATTGTTACATATCTCTGAGGCAGTTACGAGTATTTTTTCGCTTTCCAGTTTATGGAGTATGGGATAAATAGCTCCGTAGGTAAGTTTAATTTTACCCTGGGTCAGTTTCTCGACTCTTTGGGTAATAGCATAGCCGTGCATTGGACCTTCTTCCTCCAATAGTTTAAGAATTATTGTTTTGAGTGATCCTTTAAGAAGTTCGCTTGATATCATATATTTGTTATATTTGGTTAATGATATATTATGATTTAATATTATATAAGATTCTTATATATTGCAAATATAAAATATAATTTATTAATAATACAAGTTTTTTTTGATTTTTTTCTGAACTACACTTGATTTTTACAGATTTTAACGATTTAAAAACAGAGCTGTTTTGAAAGAGTGATAAATAGAAATTCTTCTTATTATCTTTAAAACAAAAAAATGGTACCTGAAATAATAATCCATAATTCAGTCAGCATCGATGGCTCACTTACCGGATTCATACCTGATATGGGCCTTCATTATAAATTAGCCGGCGACTATAAACCTGATGCCCACCTTATCGGGGCTAACACCATTATTTCAGGTAACGAGATGTTCGGCGAAGGAATCCCTGAGGAAATACAATCCGATTTTGAAGTGCCTCAACGCGACACTAACCTGCCATGGTGGATAGTAGTCGATTCGGGCAGCAGACTAAAAGGAGCCCTGCATACATGCCGCCGGTTTGAGTACTGCCGCGATGTGATAATACTCATCTCTGAAACAACAACACCCGATTATATTGAGCATCTGAGGAAGAGAAATTACAATTATATTATCGCCGGGAAAGAAAAAGTCGATCTTACCTCAGCTCTGAACCAACTAAATGAAACTTTTGGAATTTCAAAATTATTGACCGATACAGGGAAGATCCTCGGAAACTTACTGCTCAATCTGGGACTGGTAAAAGAGATAAGCCTGCTTATTCATCCCCTGATCGTCGGAGAAAAGTGCTATCCGATGTTCTCTGATTTAAATAAAGATTTAACTCTAAAACTTCTTAGTTCAGAGCATTACGAGAATGGATGCGTCTGGAATGTTTATAGTACTCAAAATGGTTAGCAACAAGTAATTAATACCAGGTAACAAGCAACCCGAACTAAATACTTGCCTTGAAAGTATCCCCCTGTTCGAAATCACCTGTTGTATAGCCTCTCCTGAACCACTCCTTACGCTGAGCAGCTGTGCCATGAGTAAATGAATCAGGAGTCACCCTCCCCTGATATCTTTTCTGCAGAACATCATCACCTACAGATGAAGCAGCGTTCATAGCTTCTTCAATATCCCCTGTCTCAAGAGAATTGAACATCTTCTCATCATAATGGGCCCACATGCCTGCAAGAAAATCAGCCTGAAGTTCGAGCCGTACCAAAAGCTGATTTGCACTTGTCTCACTCATCCGGCTCCTCTGGCTATTTACCTGATCCAGAATTCCCATCTGGTTCTGGACATGATGCCCTATCTCGTGAGACAGTACATATGCAATAGCGAAGTCTCCATAAGCTCCATAGTTCGCTTTAAGATTGTCAAAAAAATCGAGATCAATATACACTTTTTCATCACCCGGGCAATAAAAAGGCCCGCTCGCTGAGGTTGTAAATCCACATGCCGATTGCACCTGATCCCTGTAAAGAACAAGAGCAGGCTGACGGTATGTCAGATTTGATCCCTGGAATACCTTTGACCAGACATCTTCTGTTCCTGCAAGTACTACTTTCACAAAATTTACCATTGCCTCCTCCTCAGGAGAAGAAGTCACAGGACCCGATTCAGTAGTGGTCCCTGGCTGTATTGTGTCAATTACTTCAGATGGATCACCACCCAGAAGCATAACAAGCAGAACAATAACGATGGTACCAATACCGCCGCCAATTGCCATTTTACCGGTTGACATCCCTCTGCGGTCTTCAACATTGTCGCTGGTGCGCCTTCCTTCAACTTTCATGATCTGTATTCTTTTATTATTAGCCAGGTTTAATAATACAAAACTAACTTTTTTCAATGAATGATCAACTTTTTTTCAGCTGATATGTTAATCGAATATAGTTACATAGTCGGATCTTGATAAGGTATTAAATTAACTTTGTACTCATATCTGACGGAAAGGAATTTTTATGGCAGGTGAAGCTTATATATCAAAAATATACCCTGTAACAGGATTGTCCTGTGCATCGTGCGCTACGAGGGTTGAAACACTGGTAAAGACTTTACCAGGAATCAAAAGAGCCTCTGTAAATTTTGCTGATAATTCAATCAATGTTGCATTTATGCCGGCTGAGATAACTTCAGCTGAAATGAAAAAGGCAATCCAGGCAATCGGATATGACCTGATAATTGATGAATCAACCACCCGCGAGACTAAAGAAGAGATTCAACGTCTCAACTTTAATAAACTTAAATACAATACTATAGGTGCAGCCACTCTTAGTTTGCCGCTAGTTTTAATTGCTATGTTCTTCATGAGCATCCCATTTGCCAATTATATTATGATGGCAATTGCAACTCCCGTGGTCTTCTGGTTTGGACGGCAGTTCCCAGTCCGTGCCTTGAAACAGTTGAAGCACCGTTCATCAAACATGGATACCCTGGTTGCCTTAAGTACCGGAATAGCATATTTATATAGTACAGCAGTAACTTTCTTCCCTGGTGTCTTTAACCGGGAAGGGATCCATGGACACGTCTATTTTGAAGCTTCCGCAGTTATAATCACATTCATACTTCTCGGCCGACTGCTTGAGGAAAAGGCAAAATCCAATACTTCATCAGCATTGAAAAAACTTATTGGCCTTCAAACCAACACAGCTGTCATTGTTGCTGAAAATGGTGAACACAAAGAAATTCCGGTAAATAAAGTAATGCCGGGAGATATTCTCCTGATCAAACCCGGTAGTAAAATACCGGTTGACGGTTCTGTCATCTCCGGCAACTCCTTTGTTGATGAGAGTATGATCAGTGGGGAGCCTGTTGCTGCCGAGAAGATTATTAACTCTCCGGTGTTTGCCGGAACTCTGAATCAAAAAGGGAGTTTCCGTTTCAGGGCAGAAAAAGTTGGTGGCGATACAATTCTTGCCCAGATTATAAAAATGGTTAGCGAAGCACAGGGGAGCAAAGCCCCTATCCAGCATCTTGTGGATAAAATTGCGGGTATATTTGTTCCGGTTGTCCTTATAATTGCTTTGCTAAGTGGCATTGCCTGGTTAGTGTCAGGAGCTGAAAATGCTCTGACCCACAGCCTGCTTGCAATTGTGACGGTACTTATTATAGCTTGTCCATGCGCTCTTGGACTGGCAACTCCCACTGCAATTATGGTTGGTATAGGTAAGGGAGCCGAAAATGGGATTCTTATAAAAGATGCCGAAAGCCTTGAGATCGCTCATAAAGTAAATGCGGTCGTTCTTGATAAAACAGGAACAATCACTCTTGGAGAACCGGTAGTTAAGGATCTCGTATGGACTGACAATATAGATACTGAGAAATATGGCACTATCCTTTATAATATTCAGAAGCTTAGTGCACATCCTCTGGCGGAACCGGTGGTCAGATTCCTTAAAAACAGAGGTGTAAATGGAACTGATCCGACAGCGGATATTGAAAACATTCCGGGAAAGGGTATAAAGGCATCTATTGCCAGTGAATCTTTTTTCGTCGGAAATAAAAAGCTTGTTGAAGAAAATAATATTGTTATCGGCGATGAGATGGAAAAGACTTCAGGAAAATGGCAATCCGAAGCAAAAACAGTCTCATTCTTTACAGATGGGAAACAGGTTCTTGCAATTTTTGCAATTTCCGACAGGATTAAAGAATCATCAGCAGAAGCAATCAGACAACTCCATGATCTTGGGATTGAGGTGCATATGCTTACCGGAGACAATGAGCTTAGCGCCAGAACGATAGCCGGTGAAACAGGAATTGATCACTACAAAGCTGATGCACTTCCGCAGGATAAGTACGAATATATCAGGCAGCTTCAGCAACAGGGTAAAATTGTGGCAATGGCCGGTGACGGGATAAACGATTCACAGGCATTGGCTCAGGCAAACGTCAGTATTGCTATGGGAAAAGGATCAGATATAGCAATTGACACAGCTAAAATGACTATCATTTCGTCTGATCTGACCCGGATACCAAAAGCAATAAAACTTTCAAGACTTACTGATGCAACGATAAAACAGAACCTCTTCTGGGCATTTATCTATAACATTATTGGAATTCCGGTTGCTGCAGGTATACTTTATCCCTTCACTGGATTTCTTCTTAATCCGATGATAGCGGGAGCAGCAATGGCTTTGAGTTCAGTAAGTGTTGTAAGTAACAGCTTACGTCTCAGATTTAAATCGCTCTAGATTTTAAAAAGTTCCACAACCCGACAGGCAGAACTTATTCCACGAAAAATTTGTTTTTATTAAAATCATGGATTAAATTTGACCCATTGGTTAAACTTTATAGTTAAATTATATAGTTATACTATTAGGTTAAAAATATGACTGAAAACGAAAAACAAACTGAAGATAAGATCTTTGAAGCTGCAACAGAGGTATTCATCGAAAAGGGAATGGATGGAACACGTATGCAGGATATAGCAGATCATGCAGGTATAAACAAATCGTTACTGCACTATTATTATCGTACAAAAGACAAATTGTTTAATGCAGTATTCGAAAAAATTGCAGGACAAATGTTCAAAAAATTCGCTCCTGTATTTGATGAAAATATTTCTCTGGAAGAGAAGATCAGGTTCTTTTTCAGGGAGCATATTTCGTTCATGCAAAAGAATCCGAGACTTCCATCATTCCTTTTACACGAATTCCACCGAAATCCTGAAAGAATCAGGAAGCTGATTCAGAGTATTGATATCAATAATTTGTGGACCACGCTTGAAGCTCAGCATAAGGAAGAGCTGAAAAAATTCAATATTACTAAAGAAAATATTCCTCAGTTTATGACAACTGTTGCCGGAATGAGTGTATTCCCTTTTCTTGCCAGACCAGTGATCGCCAGTATAATGGAAAAGATGGGATATGATTTTGACAGTTATGCTGAGGAAAGGAAAAAATATGCTGCGGATTTTGTAATAAATGCCCTGAAGAATCCAGCCCCGGGAAGTAAGAAATAATAATAAGTGTAAAAGAATAAAAATGAAAAAGAGAATATTAATCCTGTTCATTTTAATTGTGCCCTGTGTTGAAGGACTTAAAGGCCAGAAGATACTGACTCTTAAAGAATGCTATGATATGGCAATGGCCGCCACACCAATCGCCGCGGAGAGAGAAATCTATTCACAGATATCGGCAGTGAAGGATAAAAACCTATCGAAGAGCTGGCTTCCTGCACTTGATGCCAGCGGGAGTTTTGTTTACAACTCATCGGTAGTCGACATGGCTGACATACTCAGCTCAGTTCCTATTCCTGGATTAGCAGATCTTTTAGAACCATTGCCGCATGAACAGTATAAAATAACACTGGATATTAACCAGGTCATATATGACGGAGGTGCAATAAAGGGGGCAAGGGCTCTTGAAAAAGCAGATCTGAATATTAATGAAAAGCAGACCGAAACAGACCTATATAAATTACGCAGCCAGATAAACGGTTATTATTTTAACCTGCTTCTGCTGGAAAGGCAGAAGGAGCTCCTCCAGAATTACCTGGAACTTATAAATAAGCGTCTTTCATCATTGAATTCAGCTCTTGCAAGCGGTGTAATTTTAAAATCAGATATCGATGTTCTTTCCTCTGAAAAGATTAAATTGGAACAGCAGTTAAGCGAAAATGAGATAAGGAGAGCATCGCTTCTGAAAATATTGTCAGGCATTACCGGAACTGAAATTGATGCCTCAGCAGAATTTATTCTTCCTTCAACTGGCCGGAATTTCACAACTGAATTATCCCGCCCTGAACTGCAGATCTTCGACCTCAGAAAAGAACAGCTTGATGCAAGCCTGCTTGTTATACAGAGCAAAAGAATGCCCAGAGCATTTGGTTTTGCCACTCTCGGTTACGGAAATCCTCCTGGCAGCAATTTTTTCAAGGATGAATTTGCTCCTTACTATATTCTTGGTGCGGGACTGAAGTGGAACATCTTCGACTGGAATAAGGTAAAGAATGAAAGACAACTGGTTACTCTTCAGCAGGGTATTCTTGATAGCAGAAAAAATGATCTTACCGATAACCTGAATCGACTACTTGATGCAAAAAGTGCAGAAATCTTAAGTCTCGAGTCACTCATCGCAACTGATTCGGAGCTTATCGAAATCAGAAAAAGGATAACTTCTGCTGCAGAGTCGCAATACGAAAACGGGACCATCACTGCCACGGAATATATGAATGAACTGAATTCAGAAAAACAGGCACTTATAAATTATGAGATCCATAAAATAAATCTTGCTTTGGCAAGAATAGAATATTTAAATATTAGCGGAAAAGAAATTGAATAACATGAAAAACTTATTACTAATACTAGTTGCAGCATTAATCCTTACAGGATGCAAAAACAAATCTGACGATGCTGATGCATACGGCAACTTTGAAGCGACAGAAGTGATCGTTTCTGCGGAGACCAGCGGACGTATCCTTAAATTTGAAGTCACTGAAGGGATGGAGATTGAAAAGGGCTCAGAAATTGCACTTATCGACACTACTCTCTTTCATCTTCAGAAAGCAGAGATAGATGCAGGCATGAAAAGCAGTAAGGACACGTATCAGCTCAATAAATGCACAGAACGACATCCTGAAACAGCAGATAACGAATCTGAATGTTAACATTGCCAGGATTGAAAAGATGCTGAAAGATGATGCTGCCACAAAAAAACAGTATGATGACCTCACAGGCCAGGTGGCAGTGCTTGAAAAACAGATAGCCGCAAACAATACCCAGAAATCATCAGTTGCAGCTGAACTGTCAGTATATGAATCGAAGAGAGCAACACTTAATGAACAGGCTACCAGAAGCAGTGTGAAAAGTCCTCTGAAAGGAACCATAATTGAAAAGTACTCGGAAGCACGGTGAATTAACGGCAGCAGGGAAACCATTGGTAAAAATTGCCGACCTTTCACTCATCAAATTGAAAGTATATGTCAGCGGAGCACAGCTCGGAAACATAAAGATCGGGCAGGACTGTTCAGTCAGGATTGATGACGGGGAGAAAGGATACAGATCATTTACAGGGACAATAAGCTATATATCAGGAAAAGCAGAATTCACTCCAAAGATCATTCAGACCAAGGAGGAAAGGGTAACTCTTGTATATGCTGTGACAATTGATGTAAAGAACGATGGATCCCTGAAGTCAGGGATGCCCGGAGAAGCTATCTTCTGAAAACAGTCTGATGGAGCAAAAGATAATTGAGGCATCGGGTATCAGTAAGAAATTTGAAGCAACACAGGCTTTAAAGAATATTTCATTTGAAGTTAATGAAGGTGAGATATTTGGATTTATCGGTCCCGACGGAGCAGGAAAGACAACTCTTTTCAGGATTATCACAACTCTGCTTCTGCCTGATGAGGGAGAGATAAAGGTACTGGGGCTTGATGCGGTCAAAGGATTTAAAGAGCTGAGAAAAAATATCGGTTATATGCCCGGACGGTTCAGTCTTTACCAGGACCTTACGGTTGAGGAAAACCTGAATTTCTATGCCACAGTTTTTGGAACGACAGTGAAGGAAAATTATGATCTGATATCTGATATTTATTCCCATATCGAACCGTTCAAAAAGAGACTTGCAGGAAAGCTTTCGGGTGGGATGAAACAGAAGCTTGCCCTTTCATGTGCACTTATTCATAAACCGGGCCTGCTTGTTCTTGATGAACCAACAACTGGTGTTGATGCGGTTTCGAGATCGGAATTCTGGGATATGCTGAAAAAGCTCAAACAACATAATATAACAATAATTGTATCAACACCTTATATGGATGAAGCAATGAGGTGCGACAGGGTGGCCCTGATACAGAATGGACAAATATTATCAATCGATCAGCCACAAAAGATAAGGGAGGGTTTCAGCAGGAAACTTTTCAGTGTAAAGGCACCTGAGAAATACAAGCTGATGAATGCATTAAGAAAATATCCTGATACACTTACCGCTTATCCTTTCGGTGATTCGGTGCATATTACTTTCCGCAACGATGAATTTGATGATTCAATATATGAGCACCTGAAAAAAGCGGGAATCGAAAATGCAACAATCACTGAGACAGATGCAGGGATTGAAGACAGATTCCTGGAATTAATGGAGGCCTGATTGTACAACGGCGTAAACGAAAAAAGAATAACCAGCCCTTAGTAAGGGGATGAAGACATGTAAATATGACACAGGAACAGTAATATCGGTTAATAATCTGGTAAAGAAGTTCGGAAGCTTCACTGCCAATGATAACCTGAATTTTGAGGTTTATGAAGGGGAGATATTCGGATTCCTGGGAGCCAACGGAGCCGGAAAAACAACAGCCCTGAGGATCCTTTCAGGTCTCTCTTCTCCTACCTCCGGTGAAGTTATTGTTGCAGGATATAATGCAAAGAAAGATCCGGAGAAAATAAAGAAGAATATAGGTTACATGTGCCAGAAATTTTCTCTTTACGAAGATCTGTACCATCAGGGAGAATATAATGCTTTACGGTGGCATATATGGAATAAGTCAAAGCACTTATAAAAAAGAGGACTGAGGATCTTCTGGATAAGCTCAATTTCCGGGAATACGGTGACAGGATGATATCTGATCTTCCGCTCGGACTGAAACAGAAGCTGGCCTTTTCAGTTGCAGTGTTCCATGAACCAAAGATCGTCTTCCTTGATGAGCCGACAGGTGGTGTCGATCCGATTACACGCAGACAGTTCTGGGAGATGATATATGAAACAGCCGACAGAGGAATAACTGTATTTGTTACAACACATTATATGGATGAAGCTGAATACTGCGACCGCATTTCAATAATGAGTGAAGGGAGGATCGTTGCACTTGATACACCGGAGGCGCTTAAGAAACAATATAATGCGAAATCGGTTGAAGAGGTATTTGTTAAAATAGCAAGACCCCCATCCCCCCTGAGGGGGGTAAAACAACAATGAGATACATTAGAAACGTTTTCTTGGATTTGTAAAAAAAGAGTTCCTGCACATCTTCAGGGATTTCCGGACACTGATAATCCTGTTCGGGATACCGACTGCAGCAGATACTCATTTTTGGTTTTGTAGTGAGCACCGATATCAAGGATGCCAGGGTAGCGTTTCTCGACCTGTCAAAAGATGAGATCACTCAGAAGATTTCTGATAAAATATGTTCGTCGGGCTTCTTCAGAAAAGCCGGTGATCTGGAGAACTATGACGAGATCGACCTGGTGATGAAAAAAGGTAAAGCAAAGGCTGTGGTAATCTTTGGAGCCAATTTCGGGCATGATCTTATCAGTCAGAATAAGGCAACAATCAGCATAATTGCAGATGGATCTGAGCCGAATACTGCAACCCTCATCACCAACTACATAACAGCCATCGTTACAGATTTCAACAGGGAATTTGCCGAAAGCTCATTAAGCGGTAATCTGCTTGTACAGCCCGAAGTAAGAATGTTCTATAATCCGGAAATGAAAGGACATTTCATGTTTGTACCAGGCGTTATAACATTGATCCTGACACTTATCTGCGCACTTATGACCTCCATAACGATCACTAAGGAAAAAGAATTCGGGACAATGGAAGTGCTGCTTGTCTCACCGCTGAAGCCTGTTCAGATAATCCTGGGAAAAGTGACACCATATTTTTTGCTTTCATTTATCAATGTGATATTTATTCTGCTACTGTCATTTTTTGTTTTTGACCTGCCTGTAAAAGGCAGCCTGGTCACTCCTGCTTGCCGAGAGCATGTTATATATATTGATGAGTCTTTCTTTTGGCATACTTATTTCGACTGTTTCAAAAACGATTCAACAGGCAATATTCATTTCCTTCCTGGGCTTGATGCTCCCGACAATTCTTCTTTCAGGATTTATCTTCCCGATTGAGAATATGCCTGAAGCTTACAATTGGGTGAGTGCAATTTTGCCACCAAGATATTTCATAGTGATAATAAAATCAATCATGATCAAGGGAACAGGTTTCTTATATGTGTGGAAAGAGACTCTTATACTTACTGTTATGACAGTAGTTGTTTATAGGATTGAGTGTAAGAAATTTTAAGGTAAGGCTGCAGTAGAAAGACAAAAGATAAAAGATAAAAGATCCAAGTAAGAAAAAGATAATGAGAACAATTTTATATCTCATAAGAAAAGAGTTCCTGCAGATCTTCCGGGACAAGTTCCTCAGCAAGGCTATTATCGGAGTTCCTATTGTGCAGATGCTTCTTCTTGTTCCGGCAATAACCTTCGAGATCAAGAATGTAAGATTATGTGTGATCGACAGGGATATTTCTGCTGATTCAAGAGCCCTCATAAATCAGCTTGAAGGATCTACATTCTTTAAAATAAAATATTCGACATTTTCCGAAGAAGAGGCAAATGACCTCATGCATAAAAATAAATGCGATGTGGTCCTTCAGATCCCATCGGAATTCGGCAAGAAATATTGGAACAGGAAAGCCGGGCAAGGTTATGGCAACAATAAATGCAATAAATGCAACAACTGCACAGCTTTCATGGGCATACCTGAATGGAGTACTTAGGGAATACAATATGAATATACTGCTTGAAAATGCCGGAAATATGGCAGTTGCATCAATCCCGCAGATAGACATAACAAACAGATACTGGTATAATGAGATGCTGAATTACAAGTATTATATGCTTCCGGGAGTACTGGGCATCCTGGTTACTGCCATCGGATTCCTGCTGGCAGGACTTAACCTTGTAAAAGAAAAAGAGGTTGGAACAATTGAACAGATAAACGTAACGCCTGTCAGGAAATATCATTTCATAATCGCAAAAATGGTCCCTTTCCTTATCATCGGGCTGGTCGATCTGTCGCTGGGTCTTATAATTGGGAAGATAATATTTAATATCCCGTTTGAAGGGAGCTCTGGGTCTGCTCTTTCTATGGCTCTGCAATATTCCTGGTTGCTGTTCTGGGGCTTGCACTTTTTATCTCAACTTTTTCTTCGACTCAGCAGCAATATATGTTTGTTGCATTCTTCTTCATGATAATTTTCATACTCATGAGCGGCATTTTTACACCACTTGAAAGCATGCCGGTGTGGGCACAGAAATTTGATATTATAAATCCGATGGCTTATCTGATGCGTATCAACAGAATGGTAATGCTGAAAGGATCAACTATTCACGATATCAGCAAGGATATTTACTCACTGATCCTGATAGCAATTGCATTCACAATATTCGCAGTTATACGTTATAGAAAGACAGCGTAAGAGATCATTTTAAAGAAACTACTGCCCTGACCGGCCAGTGATCAGAGATATAGATACCATGTTCCTTTTTTATAATCGTTCTGTGGCTCAGTACCTTAAGACCATCTTTCACAAAGATATAATCTAATCCTGCCTGATCCCGGTGCATTTGAAAATCCATTATATGTATAGGCCGGTCCTTCAGGATTTTTTTCGGAAATCGCATATGAATCCCTTAAGAGTAGGAACACTTTCAGCAGGTCCTGTAAGTAATAGCATAACCCTTGCTTGCCCGGCTCCATGTTGAAATCACCGGTGATTATGAATGGAAACCGTTGAGGAAATACTGTCAACTTTAGAAAGAAACAATCTTGTACTCATAATCCTGGCTGAATCTGAATCATGAGCAAAATGTGTATTGAAGAAGAAGAAATGTTCATGTGTGTTTTTATCAACCAGTTCGACCCAGGTAACAATACGCGGAAGAGTATGATCCCCAGTTTTTTGACGCAGGCAATCTCAGGAGTTTCAGAAAGCCAGAAAGTATTTGTTCTCACCATGTCAAACCGATCTTTTCTGTAAAAAACAGGATTCATCTCTCCTGCTTTTACACCATCATCGCGTCCTGCTCCTACCGATGCATAGTCTGTCAGTACCGAATCAAGCAATCCATACTGATGTGATTAATACTTCCTGTATTCCAAGTAAATCAGGCTGTCTCATCTTTTAAAAAATTACTAACAATTGATGCCCTGGCTGGCCAGGCATTAGCACTGTCGTCCGGATTATCATACCTTATATTCAGGGTCATTACCTTCATTTCATACTCGCCCGATTTCCTTGAACAGCCTGAATAAACAAATGACAGAACCACAAAAGAATATAAGACGATTTTTTTCATCCAACCTGATTTTCTTCAAAGATAATGATATGAACAATATTTTGTACTATGGGTCTGAAGAACTGTACCTGGAATGTCATCCATCAATTATTTATATATTTGTAAACTTATTATAAACGGGATATCTCCTTTTTTAATAAAAAGCTGATTACCAAATATATATGAATACTGTTTCAAATATTCTTGTGCATGCCTGATATTATTAAGCTCTTACCCGATTCAGTTGCTAACCAGATAGCTGCAGGTGAGGTGATCCAGCGGCCGGCTTCAGTCGTAAAGGAGCTTATGGAGAATGCTGTAGATGCCGGAGGAAAGAATATAAGTGTAATAATCAAGGATTCAGGAAAGACGTTAATTCAGGTAATTGATGACGGTTATGGCATGTCGGAAACTGATGCAAGGCTTGCATTTGAACGACATGCCACTTCGAAAATATCTTCTGCCAGGGATCTTTTTGCCATAAGCACAAAAGGATTCCGGGGAGAAGCGCTTGCTTCAATTGCTGCAGTGGCAATGGTTGAGCTTAAAACAAGAAAAGAGGATGATGAAACCGGAACCCTGATAATAATCAATGGATCAAAAGTTGAAACCCAGGAACCATGCAGCTGTCCGAAGGGTTCAACCTTTTCTGTAAAGAACCTGTTTTACAATATCCCTGCAAGAAGAAAATTTCTGAAATCTGATAATACTGAGCTGAGACATATTTTTAATGAATTTCAGAAAGTCGTCCTTGCTCATCCGGAAATCAGGTTTACGCTGTATCATAATGACGTTGAAATATACAATCTCGTCACAGGGAACAACAGGCAACGCATAATAGGTGTTTTCGGAAAACAGATCAATCAGGAACTTATTACTCTTGAAACTGAAACCAGTCTTATTTCAATTAAAGGGTTCATAGGTAAGCCGGAAAATGCCCGCCGGACTTATGGTGAACAATTTTTTTTCGTCAACAACCGTTTTATGAAACATCCTTATTTTCATAAAGCGGTAACGGAAGCTTATCAGAACATACTACCTCCAGATGCCATACCTGCATATTTTATCTTCATGGAATCTGATCCTGCTTCGATTGATATTAACATTCACCCTACAAAAACCGAGATTAAATTCGAGGATGAGAGAGCTATATGGCAGATACTGATGGCCTCTGTACGCGAAGCTCTTGGACGTTTTAATATCTCCCCCTCGATTGATTTTGAGAATGAAATCCTGATAGATATACCGGTAAGAAGTTCCTCAAATATTATCCCGGAACAACCTGAAATAAAGGTCAATCCGCTCTATAATCCCTTTGAAAGGGAGGAACCGGCATTTAACCGACCCGATTTTATTGACAAGTTTGAAAAAGCTAATAGTGAAAACTGGGAAAAGCTTTATTCAACTTTTGAAAAAGAAAATGAGAATCCTGATAACTTTCAGAAAATAAGTGAGACCGGGAGAAAATTCTTTCAGATAAAAAATAAATATATAGCTTGTCCTGTAAAATCAGGAATGATGTTTATCGATCAGAAAAGGGCACATGAAAGGGTATTATATGAAAAATTTAAGGAGAGCCTGATCAGCAACAGATCTTTGAGCCAGACTGAACTATTTCCTGTTGCATTGGAAATAAATCCATCTGATTACCTTGTTTTAAAAGAGATCGAGAACGACCTTAAGTTGCTGGGGTTCACTATTAATTTTTCTGAGAAGAATAATATAGTAATAAAAGGTCGCCCGGCTGAATCCGGTTTATCCGATCCTGGAGAAATGCTTGAAATAATTATAGAAGAATTTAAAAATTCAAGGAGTGATCCTGCAGAAGGAGCACGTGAAAGACTTGCTGCAGCAATGGCTTGTGCATCAGCAATACAATATGGTAAAATATTGTCCCAAAGAGAGATGGAGGATCTTTTTGACAATCTGTTTGCCTGCTCTGCGCCGAACTATTCGCCAAAAGGCAAGCCAGTGATCAGCATCATAACACTTGATGAACTTGATAAAAAATTCAGGTAAGAAGTACATAAGAATTGCCGGATTAAAAAGGAACTGTTAGCTTTGACGCGTGTTGAGAAAACTGAGATATACTTAAAAGAAATATGAACGGAAACGGACGAGGATTTTTCGCGTTGCCCCCTGTGGTAAAGAATATTATAATGCTCAATATTTTGATGCTACTGGCATATTATGCTGTTAAGAGTGTTTTTGCCATTGATCTGAACGGAGTACTTGGTCTCTATTTCCCAAAATCTGACAGCTTCAAACCTGTTCAGATCCTGGCTCATATGTTCATGCATGCAAATTTCTGGCATCTTTTTTTCAACATGTATGCTTTGTACATTTTCGGGCAGGTGCTTGAAAATGTATGGGGGCCTAAACGATTTCTGATATATTACCTCGTATGCGGTCTTGGTGCAGCACTGGTCCATGAATCGGTGATAGCCTTCGAATATTATAATCTCATCCAGAAACTCGGTCCTGAACAGCTTCAGCAAGTAATTAATGACGGGGCGGCTCTACTTCAGCAGGGACGGACGTGGGATAATATTGATATGCAGAATCTTCAGGTATTACTGAATACTCCAACTGTAGGAGCATCAGGAGCCGTGTTCGGAATATTGTTAGCATTCGGCGTTCTGTTCCCCAATACTCAGCTTATGATCATTTTCCCCCCTATTCCAATAAAAGCCAAGTATTTCGTTTTGATATATGGAGCAATTGAGCTATTTCTCGCCTTTACACAACCCGGGAGTAACATTGCACATGCAGCGCATCTGGGAGGAATGCTTTTTGGATACATCCTTATCAGATACTGGCGTAAAACTACTAAAACGCTTTATTAATGGGGATATGGGATGAAATAAAGAAAACGTTCCGTACAGGGAGCAATCTTACCAGACTTATCTATATCAACGTTGCTGTATTTTTAATTATATCACTTGCAGTCATCATCGGTTTTTTGCTTAATAATCCCCTTATTGATTCGACAGTACTTGATTATCTGGCAATTCCCGCTTCATTCAGAATCCTGCTTGTAAGACCATGGACATTAATAACATATATGTTCACTCATAAGGATATCTGGCATATTTTATTCAATATGCTGTGGTTGTACTGGTTTGGTAAAATATTTCTTGAATATCTCGATCAGAGAAAACTTGTTGCTGTCTACTTGATGGGTGGTATCTGCGGGGCTATTGTTTACGTCCTTTCTTTCAATATATTTCCTGCTTTTACGGGTGTTGTATCTGATTCTGTGGCAATCGGTGCTTCAGCATCGGTAATAGCTGTCGTGATTGCAATAGCCGCTTACGTCCCTGATTACACTATAAATCTTTTCCTCCTGGGAAGGATAAAAATCAAGTATGTGGCGATGGCAATATTCATACTGACCTCATTTATGGATTTCTCTGTGAATTCCGGAGGCAAGCTGGCACATATCGGGGGCGGGCTTTTAGGATTCCTTTATACAGTAAACCTGAGGAAAGGTCGCGATATAGCTAAGGGATTTAACAGAATTATTGATTTTTTTGCGACATTGTTCAAACCACGGAAGAAGCTGAAAGTGACTTATAAAAAACCTGTGTCTGATTATGAATACAACAAAATAAAATCTGATCAGCAGGCAAAAATTAATGTGATCCTTGATAAGATATCGAAAGGAGGTTATGATAGTCTTACGAAAGAGGAAAAAGATTTGCTATTCAGAGAGTCCCAGAAGAAAAATTGATCATAAGATTTAATCTGTTGATTTATACCCAACATCATCTTATCAAAAAACAGGATTGAAATCCTCATAATTACTTAAAGAGCAGTATTTTCGTATTTTAAGAATACCCTTTGAAAAAATTACTTTATAAGATACTTCTTACTGTAAATCTTCTCTTTGCATTTGCTCTCCTGATATCTTACCTCGCAGTTCATATCAGCCCTGAGTCTTTTGCATTACCTGCTTTCTTCGGTCTTGCTTATCCTTATATTCTGCTTTTCAATATAATAATTCTGGTAATGTGGGCCATATTACTGAAATTTGAAGCTTTGATTTCAGTCTTTGTCATAGCCCTGGGTTTTACACACTTTTCAAATTATATTAAATTCGGAAGATCTTCCGGGGATACAGAGGGGACTTTTAAAGTAATGAGCTATAATGTCAGACTTTTTGATAATTATGAGAAAAGGGATGGTAGCTCAGAAACGAAAGTCATCACCTTCCTGAAAGAACAGAGGCCTGATATTCTATGTCTCCAGGAGTTTTATGTAATGGGCGATCCGGAGCAGAAGGATGCAAATATCAGGGCTGCTCTTGGCGGTAAATACTACTCTCACATGAGACTGATAGGCAGCGGGAAAAACAGATATTATGGCATCGTAACGTACAGCAAATATCCCATAGTCAGAAAAGGACAGATAATACACCCGAAATCGTCGAGCCTTTCAATTTTCTCAGATGTTATTATCAATAAAGATACTTTCAGGATATTCAATAATCATCTTCAGTCTTTCAGATTGAAAAAGATGGAAAGTTCATTTATTGAGGAAATAGCTGCAACTGATGACCAGGAGACTTTTGGTAAAGTGAAGAGCCTTTCGGTAAATCTCAGGGAGGGATTTGTGAGGAGAGCCAGGCAGGCAGATGCGGTTAAAGCCCAAATTAATATATCGGAATATCCTGTTATAGTTGCAGGCGACTTCAATGACACTCCTGTCTCATATTCATACAGAAAGATCCGGAAAGGACTTAATGATTCATTTGTCAGATCAGGGTATGGTGCAGGATTTACGTACAGTGGTAAATATCCGGCCAACAGGATTGATTACATCCTTTATGATAATGCTCTGGAGAGTCGTCATTTCGAAATCATCAAAGTAAAATATTCAGATCATTATCCTGTTACAGCCTATTTCAAAAGAAATAACTGATGCCATGTCAATTCTTTAGTAGTCAGTAGTTGCCAATTGTCCTGTTTGTCAACTGCAAGCTGCTGGCTGTCAGCTTATTCTCACTGTCATTAAAAATTTAACATGATACTAAAAAGGTAGATTCCTCAAATCTACGTTTCCTCCGCTTATTATCATACCTATCTTCTTCCCTCTGAAGAAATCGGGATTCTCTTTAATTATTGCCAGAACTGTTGCGGAGGAGGGTTCAATAATGATCTTCATCCTTTCCCATACCAGCAACATACTTTCGATTATTGATTCTTCCCTGGCCGTAAAAATCGAATCCACATTCTTCCTGATTATTGAAAAAGTAAGCTCACTGAGTGAAGTTAGCAATCCATCGGCTACTGTTAAAGGATTAACAGAAGGTGTAAGCTTTCCGGTTGTGAAAGACTGCCATGCATCATTTGCATTCAGAGGCTCGGCTCCTATTACTTTAATTTTGCTATTTATGCTTTTTACACATGTAGATGTACCGCTCAAAAGTCCGCCACCTCCGACCGGAGCAATGATCATATCAAGATTCTCCTGCTCCTCAAGCAATTCGAGGGCTGCTGTTCCCTGGCCACAGATCACATTAAAATTATCGTAAGGATGGATCATAGTAGCTCCCGTTCTCTCAATTATTAAACGGGTTGTCTCTTCACGGGCTTGCAGTGTGGGTTTACAGAAAGTTATCTCAGCGCCGTATCCTGCGACAGCATTTTTTTTCACCACCGGAGCAGTTTCAGGCATCACTATAATGGCTTTGATCCCGTTCATACTGGCTGCCAGTGCGAGAGCAGCGGCATGATTACCCGATGAATGAGTAACCACTCCCCTGCTTTTCTCAATATCACTTAATGAAAGGACAGCGTTGGTTGCACCCCGGTATTTAAAAGCTCCAACACGCTGAAAATTTTCGCATTTGAAGAAAAGCTCACTGCTGAAGATCTTGTTCAGCTGCCTGGATGTCAGTACAGGAGTACGATGAATAAAAGGTTTGATTTGCTTATGAGCTGCCTGAATTTCTGCGAGGGACGGAAGTCGCATATGCTTTAGTTTTGCTCCAAAAGTAATAAAAAGAAAGCTGCTCCCGAGGAAGCAGCTTTCCTGTAAAGGCAAACTCAACAGTTTATCAGAAAATACTGAATGCAACAGTTAATCCTGCCAGAACAACGGAAACCATTGACATCAGTTTAATAAGTATATTAAGTGAAGGACCGGAGGTATCTTTGAAAGGATCCCCAACTGTATCCCCCACAACAGATGCTTTGTGCGGTTCGCTTTTTTTACCGCCGTAGTTGCCCCTTTCAATATATTTCTTTGCATTATCCCATGCCCCGCCCGAATTATTAAGCATGCTTGCAAGAACAAAACCAGTGCTCATTCCACCTGCCAGAAGGCCTATAACACCGGGAACTCCAAACAGAACTCCAATAAAAAGCGGAACTGCGATTGCCATGAGAGATGGTACCAGCATTTCACTCTGAGCTCCGGCAGTTGATATTTCCACACATTTTGCATATTCAGGTTTGGCTTTCCCTTCCATAATGCCGGGAATTTCACGGAACTGGCGTCTTACCTCTTCCACCATTTTACCTGCAGCGCGACCAACAGCTTTCATACTCATGGAGCTGAACAGGAATGCCATCATGGCGCCGACAAAGAGTCCTCCGAGAAGTATCGGATTAAAAAGTGAAAGGTCATAAGCAGATGAAAAGTCCCTGATACTAGCCGTTGTAACATTTACTGCCGTTTGTCCATCCTGTACTGCAGGCATAGTGCTGTTATAGAAAAGAGTATCCCCAATTTGTTTGAATCCTTCAGGAGCTTTGTCGATAAGTCGTCCCAGCCATAATCTTACTTCCTCCATATATGCAGCCATAAGCGCCAGTGCTGTAAGAGCAGCTGAGCCAATTGCAAAACCTTTTCCGGTAGCAGCAGTTGTGTTGCCGAGTCCGTCGAGCGCATCTGTCCTTTCTCTCACTTCTTTAGGCAATTCTGACATCTCAGCGTTCCCTCCTGCATTATCTGCAATAGGACCAAAAGCATCAGTTGCCAGGGTTATTCCGAGTGTTGAAAGCATTCCAACTGCGGCAAAACCGATACCGTAGACCCCCATTGCGAAATTACTGAAACCTCCTGCGAAACCATATGCTGCTATTATACCGGCAACAATTGTAACGACAGGGACCCAGGTAGAGAACATACCCACAGCCATACCTTCTATTATAACTGTTGCAGGTCCCTGAAGCGCTTGTTTTGCTATACCCTGGGTGGGTTTATTTCCATCGGAGGTGTAATATTCAGTTGATTGACCTATTATAACTCCGGCAACCAGACCTGATACCGCAGCACCAAATATGCCCCACGTGATCCAGTCGACAGCTGCCATAACAGCAAGTACCACCAGTATTAAGGCAGAACTCCCTCCCGTACCAAGGAGTAATGCACGCAGGAGAGTTTTTGGAGTAGCAGATTCCTTTGTTCTTACCATGTATACACCTGCAATAGAGAGGAGAATACCAATCGCCGACACAAGCATAGGGGCGATAACGGCTTTCATCTGGATATCACCGGTTACCATAGGCAAGGCAGCTCCAAGAGCAGCCGTAGCCAGAATCGAGCCGGCATATGACTCATAAAGATCAGCACCCATTCCGGCAACATCACCTACATTATCACCCACATTATCGGCAATGGTTGCAGGATTACGGGGATCATCCTCAGGAATTCCGGCTTCAACCTTTCCTACAAGGTCAGCACCAACGTCAGCTGCTTTTGTAAAGATCCCGCCACCAACACGTGCAAAAAGAGCCTGTGTTGAGGCACCCATACCAAAAGTCAGCATAATGGCGGTGATCTCGATAAGTTTCACGTGTTCAGTAGTCCCCGGCTGAACAAATGTAAGTCCCAGGAATTTAAGACCCGTCTCCATATTTTCAGGGGTAAATACGAGGCCATTTAGTATAAGGAACCAGAGGGCTATATCAAGAAGACCGAATCCGACAACTACAAGTCCCATAACGGCACCGCTTCGCAAAGCCACCTGAAGACCTTTATTAAGCGACTTTGAAGCAGCCCAAGCTGTTCTGTTCGAAGCAAATGTTGCAGTCTTCATTCCCAGGAAACCGCAAAGCCCTGAGAAGATCCCTCCTGTCAGAAATGCAACCGGGACAAATGGATTCTGAATTCCCATATATGCCAGTAACAGCAATAGAGCTACCAGGATCAGAAATACCTTACCAACAACAGTATACTGGCGTTTCAGGTAAGCCATTGCCCCTTCCCTTACATATGCAGCTATCTCCTTCATCCTGTCTGTTCCTTCTTCCTGTTTCTTCATTCCTTTGTAGAAAATCCAGGCAAATAACAATGCAGTTAGTGCCGCAATCGGAACAATCCAAAAAATGCTACTAATCATGATATCTTTTTTAAATTAATGGATTTGGTTTGAAAAAATTTACGGGTACAAAACTAAATTAGTTTTTTATTACTGCAAATGAAACCCCGATGTTTTTATATTAATAAAAAAAATATTTATAAACCAGACCAGAATCATCTGATCAAAAGGATTTAATATCTTCTGATCGGAAAACAGGTTGTTATAAGTTCGTAAGCAGCATTATCTGTCACAGATTAAATTCCACGGAAAAATTCGTAATTCAGGTTTTCCAGCTGCTTCATATCTGGGTAAGGATAAAAAGCAATTTCATTCTTTGAACCAACATAAAAACCCGATTCAATAGTTCTGTAAAGAAGAGTCCCTGAGAAAATTCGCTGCACTGTTTTCATGTGCTTATCATATTCACCTCTCAGGATCTCAAGACAATCCCTGAGATGCCCTATATTCGGATAAGGTAAATGTTCCGCAGAACCACCCAGCGGATTTGCAGCCAGTTCCCCAAGCTTCAGTTCGACGAAGAAAAGTTTTGGCAGGATAATAGTAGTCGATCCGTCTGTCAGTTTCTTCAGAAATGCTGAAGGTGCCAGGCCGCTTGCAACAAGAGGATTTACAGGCGATAACTCCTGATAAAGATGAAGTGGACCCTGAACTTCTTTACTTGTATCATAGAATGCCCTTTTCAGTTCCAGGACGCATCCGTGGTCTGTAGTCAGGTAAAGGCTTTTCAGCGCCGATATGGGAACCATTTCAAGTGCTCTGTAGACTGACAGATATACAGAGCTCTTAGGGCTGCCATCATCTTTGGCAACACATCTTCTGTTCATGCTCTCCATATCGATAATATCTTCTATTTTTTCAAGGTCGACCTCAAAATATATTGTCTGACCTTTGTTCCGTTTTTTGGTCCCTGTTGAGAGATACATTCCAAATC
The DNA here is from genome assembly GCA_963843415.1 of uncultured Bacteroidota bacterium. GTDB lineage: Bacteria > Bacteroidota > Bacteroidia > Bacteroidales > VadinHA17 > LD21. The sequence continues at coordinate 144,190 of CAWJKD010000005.1, read as the reverse complement.
CTTCAGGAGGAAGCATCGAGGCGACAAGAGCCTCAGGCGTACTGGTTAAATAGACGTATTTGCTCATAAGACTTTATTTTACATGGTTTATCAATCAGGTTGAATCTCATTCAAATTTAAACTACTTTTTTAAGGAAAGAAAGGAATAAGTCATATCAATTTTTATATTTTTATTACCTGTTACATTTATTACATTTACCGGATTTTTAAAATAGTCCGGATAATTAAAGAAAGCCATATGACAAATTTTTTTGACGATAAAATATCCGACAGGCTTGGTGGAATAAATTTCGGTAAATCCACAGTCATTTACAAATTCGAGCTGATAAAACGGGCTAAAGCTGCAGCAAGAATAGCACATCCCGGGATCGATCTGATAGATATGGGTGTTGGAGAACCTGATTGGCCTGCTGATGATCTTGTTGTAAGAACTCTGGCTGAAGAAGCAGGTAAACCCGGAAACAGATGGTACGCTGATAACGGGATCCCTGAATTCCAGGAAGCCGCTGCTCATTATCTTGAAAAGGTATATGGAATCCCGGGAATAATCCCTGCAGAAAATATAATTCATGGTATCGGTTCAAAGCCAGTTCTTGCCATGCTTCCGATCTGTTTTATTAATCCGGGAGACGTCTTATTGACTACTGTTCCGGGATATCCTGTCACAGCAACCTATACGAAATATCTGGGAGGTGAAGTTTACAGTCTGCCGCTTCTCGAGTCAAATTCTTTTCTCCCTGATCTGGGATCAATTCCAGGACCTGTATTGAAAAAGGCGAAACTACTTTATTTAAACTATCCCAATAATCCGACTGGCGCTGTAGCCAATAAGCAATTTTTCACAGATGTAGTCTCTTTCGCCAGACAAAACAATATTATTGTCATACATGATGCTGCTTATAGTGCATTGACCTATGACGGGTATAAGCCGCTCAGTTTATTGTCTGTCGATGGGGCAATTGAAGTCGCCGTGGAAGTTCACTCACTATCAAAAGCTTTCAATATGACCGGTTGGAGAATAGGCTTTGTATGCGGAAACAGTAAGGCTGTCAAAGCTTATGCAACAGTAAAGGATAATACAGATTCGGGACAGTTCAGAGCTATTCAAAAGGCAGGGATTGAAGCGTTCGGTCACACTGAAATCACTGACAAAACAATTGCAAAGTATTCAAGAAGGTTCAACCTGCTCGTTAATGCTCTTAACGACGTGGGATTTGAGGCTAAAAAACCTAAGGGCTCATTTTATTGCTATGTGAAAGCTCCGGCCGGAACTGAAGATGGAAAATCATTTAAAACAGCATCTGAATTTTCGGAATTCCTCATTAAAGAATCATTGATCTCTACAGTCCCCTGGGATGATGCAGGAAGGTTTATAAGATTTTCCGTCACTTTTGAAGCAGATTCTCTTCAGAAGGAAAAGGAAGTAATTGATGAGATGAAGGCAAGAATAAAGAAACTTAAACTTAAATTCTAGTATTCAGGATGTCAGATATATCTGCTGTAATAATAACATTCAATGAGGAGTTGCATATTGGTAAATGTCTCGATTCATTGAATGGTGTCGCTGACGAGATAATTGTAGTCGACTCATTTTCAATCGATTCCACTGAAAAGATATGCAGCGGGTTCAATGTAAGGTTCATAAAACACAAGTTTGAAGGGTACATGGAGCAAAAGAATTTTGCATTATCTATGGCTTCATATAAATATGTCTTGTCGATTGATGCAGATGAGGCTTTGAGTGATGAGCTGAAGAAATCGATACTGGGAATCAAAGACAGTATAAAATACGACGGGTATATTTTCAACCGGCGCAATAACTACTACGGGAAATGGATGAAACATTCAGGTTTGTACCCTGACAGGCATCTCAGGCTCTTCGATCCGACAAAAGGAAAATGGATCGGTCCAAATCCTCATGATAAATTCAGATTGAATCCCGGAGGCAGAAGTGCAAGGATGAAAGGAGATATCTATCACTGGTGCCATTCATCTCCGGAGGAGCATGTTGATAAGATGAACCGATTCTCTTCAATCGCGGCAAATGAATATTTCAGGTCCGGACGAAAAGCAGGTCCTGGTAAAGCTATAATACATATGGTATGGCGGTTTTGCAGGTCATTTTTCCTGCAGGCCGGATTCCTTGATGGTCGTGACGGATTTATGGCATGTACTATATCTGCCTGGTCAAGTTTCCTGAAGTATTCGAAGCTCAGACAATTGAATAATAGCGCTAAAACAACTAAAAAGATCACTGATGATATATGAAGATGATCTTAAACATTCTTTAAAAACCCTAAAAGAAGGAGGACTGATATTATATCCTACGGATACGGTCTGGGGTATTGGTTGTGATGCAACCAATTCTTCAGCAGTAGAAAAAGTATTCCGGATTAAATCCCGTAATGAAAATAAGGGTCTGATAATCCTGGTTAGCGGGGAAGCGATGCTTGAGAGATATGTTAAGGATATCCCGCGTTCAGCTTATGAACTGATAGGGGTTTCTGATTCTCCGCTGACAATTATATATCCTGAGGGTAAATATCTTGCTCCCGGAGTTTGCGGTGCAGATGGTTCTGTGGGAATAAGGATCTGCATGGAAGAGTTTTGCAATGAGCTGATAAACAGATTCCGCAGACCTTTAATTTCAACATCAGCAAACATAAGCGGGAAACCTTCTCCTGTCAACTTCAGCGAAATTGATAAATCACTGATCGGGAATGTTGATTATGTTGTGAAATACAAACAAAAAGACCGGCGAAAAAGTACACCTTCGCCGGTTATAAAAATCGATAAAAACGGAGTATTAGAGATTATAAGAATGTAGCTTAGTCAGCTGATCTTATATGTCCCGATCCTGAGGTTCTTGCGTCAATCCTGGGATTTCCGTAATATGTCACGTTACCGCTCCCGGAGATTCTTGCAGTAATTGAATCGCCCGCTTTGCAACGGCAGTTACCGCTTCCTGATACTGAGACCTCAAGGTGGTCAATTTCCATACTTGCTCCCGAGTAGCTACCTGATCCGCTGATTGATATTTCACCATCGTCAGCATTGCCATCTGAACCAATTAAAATATCTCCCGAACCTGAGATACTGCAATCCAGATTATCCACTTCCACTCCTGCTGTCAATAATTTCCCGCTTCCGCTAACGCTTAGACTAAGATCATCACCGTTTTTAATATCATCAAGGATCTCCGCTTTCCCGGATCCTGAAACACCGAGCCCATCAATTTCAGGCAAAGTGATGTAAACATTTACCTTTTCATCGAAATCTGAAAATCTGAACCTCCAGTTTTCCAGCTTAATTATCAGTCTGTCACCTGAAACTTCAGTGATCACTCTTTCAACATAATCTTCGTCTCCTTCAAGTACCACACTGAATTCCGGGCCAATTTTAATACTCAGATTCCCGGCTACTCCGAAACTGATCCGTGTAAATCCTTTAACGTTACGGGTTTCTTTAACATCCGGTAGACCTGCAGAATAACCTGTTACAAGTCCTGCGAAGATAAATACAGAAGCCAGATAGATTACTTTTTTCATCACAAATGGGTTTAAATTGGAAAAGATTTTAGGTAAAGACGGATAACTTTCAGAATAGTTGCATGAGATGCTCTCAATTGATCTCTGTTAATCCTTCCGGAAGATCCATGTGAATGATCTTCTTTCGTTTATCAACCCTGGTTATAAGGTCGTCATGTAAGGGGATCAATATATTTCTTCCTGATTCAGCAGTAATATTCAGGAGGTACCGGCCTCTGTTTTCAGTTATCTCTGTTACCGTTCCAATAAGGATATTATGCTTACCATAAATTCTGAAACCCGAAAGATTAATTGAAGTTTGCGAGCTGCTCTCCTGAATATCCTTTGTTGTCAGGAACACCCGACATCCGACAAATTCGCTGACTTTTTCCTGAGAATCATAATCTTCGAATTTAAGGCGCAGAATATCTGCTCCCTGATATTCAAATTCTGAAATAAAAAAAGGAACCGGTTTCCCTTCAATTTCGAGGAAAACCGATTCCATTTCCGGTAAATTTTCTTTGAATCTATTCTCGAGTCTTACTGTTACAGCACCTTCGTAACCATGTACTTTAGTAATTCTCCCGAGCAATATTTCAGCTTTATAAGCCATTGGATCACTGATCCTTTTGCCTTAGGCTACTCCACTGGTTTTTCTTCCGGAACCTGTTCTGAAGCAGGTGCTTCTTCAACAGGAGTTACCGTAGTCTCAGCTACAGCGGCAGATACTTCTGCAGCGGGTTCAGGTGATGTTACAGCTTCCCCGGCAGGAGCGACAGGTTTATTTGCAGCTTCAGCTCTGGCTGCCAGGTCGGCCTGTTTCTTTGCCAGTTTGGCTGCCCTTGCTTCGTTGATCTTCTTCTCTGCCGCAAGTTGTTTCACAAGCTCATCATCCTTAGATTTCTCAAGGCCCGATTTTTTTGATTCGATCTTTGCTTCATTCTGCTTCGTCCATTCTTCGAACCGTCTTGTAGCTTCAGTATCGTCGAATGCACCCTTTTTTACTCCTTCAAGAAGATGTTTTTTAATAAGAACTCCTTTGTAAGACAGGATAGCCCTGCATGTATCTGAGGGCAATGCGCCATTTTGCAGCCAACCCAGAGCCTTATCGAAATCAAGTTCGATTGTGGCTGGATTAGTGAGCGGATTATATTTTCCGATCTTTTCAATATATCTGCCATCCCGTGGCGACCTGCTATCAGCTACCACAATGTGGTAGTAGGCCAGTTTCTTCCGGCCTTTCCTAGCTAATCTGATTCTAACTGCCATTAATTTTTAACGCTTTTTATTTAACCTGTTTGAAAATTGTGGGTGCGAAGATAACAGTAAAAATTTTTATGAACAAATGATTGACATAATTAAATATATGAATCTGCCTATTTAGCAACATCCCACCATACATGATCAGTAATAGTAAGTCCTGCCGGCATATTTTCTCCATTATATAATCTCTCCTCATCGGGATAGGGTAACCTGCGCGGAATCTGGTTTATCACAGCACCGGTGGCGATTGTGAGTGAAGGGATTCCCGTTCTTCTCCAGTCGGTCCAGGTTTCAACCTGCATAAATGAACTTAAATATTTCTGTATCATTATCTTCTCCAGTGTTATGGATGCAGCATCAATTTTATTGGCATTGTACCAGGTACCATCACCATAAACACCTTCGTTCAGGAGGGAAGCTTTCAACCCTTCATTACATGCATCAACTGCCAGTGGATCAGCGGCATTAAGCTTAAACCTGGCTTCCGCTTCAATGAATTTCACCTCGGCATACGAAATCAGATCTATTGGAGAATCTGTTGAAGCATAACCCGGACCTACTGAGGCTGCATCAAGATTAGGTTCGCCTGAAGGTGATCCCTCTTCACCATTGAAATAAACGGTCTTCCGTGGATCTCCTGTAGCATCAAGCATCGTAATGTATGTTGTATTTGCTGAGTAATATCCTGCCCTCTCAGATTCGTACTGGTACATGGGATTTGAATTATTATAGGCTGAACCGAACGGTACGCTCATATTATCGTCATTGCCGGAATATGCATTTGCGATAGCAGCAAGAGCGTCTGTGTAAGCACTGTTCCCTTTTCTTTTTTCCTGGTGAAGACTATAGCGTGCTTTCAGGGCAAAAGCGGTCTTTTTCCACTTGTCAAGATCCCCGCCATATATAAGATCTTCACTACCAGGACTAAACAGACTCTCTGAAGCGTTGAGATCAGTAATAGCATCATCCAGAAGTGAGAATATCGAAGTGTATATTTCTTCCTGAGTATCATATTCCGGCGTAAAATCATTTTCAAATCCTTTAAACGCATCAGAATAAGGAATATCACCCCAATGATCGGATGTGACTCCCAGCTGGTATGCCATCAGAACTTTAGCTACACCCGCAAAATGAGGTGAACTATTGGCTTCAGCCTTTTCAATCATTAGTTTGGTATTGATCATTCCGGGTGCGTAAAGATTCCAGCTCCACGCGCTTGTTACATCTGCCTCATTTATAATATAAATATCGGCATCAGCGGCCTGGCTCTGAAGACCTGTTATCTGTTGCATCCATGAACAATCCCATCTGGCCAACTCCCCTCCAAGAACGTAAGCAACATTTGTCTGGACAGGCGCTATAAGCTGTGCCATTGAAACATTTGCAGGATTATTTGGATCAATATTCATTTCAGGATCTATCCATTTCTCGCATGCCCCTGACAGCAATGCAATTATAATTACAGGAAATATTAATTTTTTCATCTTATGAAGTTTTAAAATTAAAAGTCAACTCTCAGCCCAAAGACATACGACTTGGTATTGGGCATATTGAAATAATCGAGTCCCTGGGCATTAAAAGCTCCCATGAGATTGGTTTCCGGATCAATTCCTCTGTAAGGAGTTGATAACCAGAGATTACGTCCTGTAGCATATAATGTCAAGCTCTTCAAAAAAGGCTTATTTATTACTCTGCCAAGATCATAGGCAAGAGAAATTTCACGCAAACGCACCCAATCTGTTTTTTCTACAAACTGCTTCTGTGCAGGACTTGAGCCACCACCGATAACAGTGTAATAATATTGGGAATATGTCGCCTCAATATTATTTGCCACACCTTCAGTAACAATATCGCCATTGGAATCAAGATGTCCTTTTACCCCTTCAAAAACTGTGGTTTCTCCCCTGTTCTCTGTGATCCTGGAGGTTCCAAAGCCCAACAATCTTGATATAGTACCATTCCACATAATCCCCCCTTTTTTAATATCAAAAAGGAAAGAGAGGGTGGCTCCTTTAAATGACAGTTCGTTATTAATACCCATTGTCCAGTCCGGAGATATCTGACCCAATGACTTCATAGTCTCGTCTTTAATAGGATACCCATATCCTGAACTCAAAGGATCATCATTGATAATGAGGTTACCTTCATCATCCTCGAAAAAACCAGTGCTGAACATGCTTCCGTAGGCTTCGCCAACAACCACATTTATTGTGGTTCCGGTAAATCCGCCAAGTCCGATATCAGTAACTCCCGGGGCAAGAGATAAAACCTTATTTACATTTTTTGTAAAGTTTAATGTCAGACCCCATTTAAAATTATGACCCGATACAGGTACTACGTTGCCCATAATTTCAATCCCCCTGTTTTCCATCGTCGCAGCATTCATGTATTGAGCATTAAAACCTGAGCTCCCTGTTATCGGTACCTGTATCAGAAGATCACGGTTCTGATTATTGTAATAAGAAATGTCGAAGTTTACCCGGTTCTGCAAAAGCTTTAATTCGAGACCGATCTCGCGCGAAATAAGACTTTCGGGTTTGATATTGGGATTTGCAAGAACATTATTTGGAGAGAATCCGGCCACACCCATAAACGGGAAAGAATCACCTGTAGCCCAACCGTCAACTATAGTAGCTGAGATATATGTGTTTCTTGTATTATAAGGATCTGCATGATTTGCGATCTGTGCATATGATGCCCTTAATTTTCCATACGACAGGAATTTGTTATCCTTTAAAAACGGAAGTTCGCTGAAAATAAATCCGAGACTTGCCGATGGGAAAAAGAAGCTGTTATTTGCTTCAGGCAGGGTTGTTGACCATTCGTTACGTCCGGTCAAACCCAGGAACAGCATACTCCTGAATGAAAACTGCAGATCAGCATATAATGCAGCTGTACGATACTTTGTGGTAATCTCCCTTACTAACTGCGATGATGTATTTGACATATGATTGAAATCCGGAACAACAAAAGTATTTCCCTGCGTATAAAGCTGTTGATTATAACTCTGGAACATGTTCTGCCCTACCGTAATATTTGTTGAGAAATCATTGAACAATTGCTTATTATAATTGATTGTCAGATCGGAATTGATGTTATTGTTGTAATGATGATCCTCTTCCTGCTGACCATCAGGAGCATTGGCCGACATTAAAGCTATATGTCCGCTCCTCCTGTCGGCATAAAGATCTTCTCCAATCCTGTAAGTAACAGTTACATTATTTATCGGGTTATACACCATCATGACATAGCCTAATATTCTGTCAACCTGATCACTCAGAAGATTCTTGTTCACTGTCCAGTATGGATTATCATAAGAAGCGGTATAACGGCGTGGGGAACCATCTTCGTACATGTAGGAGTCCGCAAATTTATATCCGTCAGACCCGTGCCCGTTAGCGTTATCAAAAGTGGGAGTACAACGTAAAAGGGTCAGCATAACACCGGATGTATTCGAACCCTGCTGAACTCTGTCTCCACCTGACCGTATATAATTTGCGCTGGCTGACACCCTGATCTTATTGCCGATGTTGGTTTCACCTGAAAGCTTAATTGTTGTTTTACCAAAATTGTTACGGGGGATAACTCCTTTTTGTGAATTATTTCCTATTGAAAGAAGAAAATTAGCATCCTTGTTCCCACCTGATAATGACAGGTTATTATTGCTGGTCAATCCTGTCTGGAAAAAATCTCCTGCATTGTCATATGCTTTGCCAAGGAGATTAGCTTTTGCAGCAGGATCCGTTGCGAGTACCAGTTGGCCATTTATATCGCGTGGATAGTCGGTGGCTCCGTCATACCTCATATCAGAGATCTTAGGTCCCCAGGAATAAGGAGTCGAAGTATTGTAAACTCCGTTATACCCCTGGGCGTACATCATCTGCATTTCCGGTAATTTGTTGACCTTGTCGAAAGAAATTGAAGATGAGAAGCTTACAGCAATCCTTCCGGCAGTATCGCCGCCTTTCTTAGTCGTAATTATAATTACTCCATTGCCAGCCCTCATACCATAAAGAGCTGTTGCTGCTCCACCTTTTAAAACAGAAATACTTTCAATATCGTCAGGATTAATGTCAATTGCCCGGTTTGAATAATTAACTCCCTGTGTCAGATTATTTCTTCCATCGTCAGGATTTCCTGAAAATTCCATTGAATTATCAATCGGAACACCATCAACAACAAAGAGAGGCTGGTTATTGCCGGAAATAGAATTCTGGCCTCTGATTGTTATGAATGAAGCGGCTCCTGAGACACCGGCAGAGCTTGTAATGTTTACACCAGCTACGCGCGAAGTTATAGCAGAAAGCATATTCCCGGTTTTTGCTTTATTAATGGCATCGCCGGTTACATCCTGCACTGCATATCCCAGAGATTTCTTTTCTCTTGAAATCCCTATTGCAGTTACAACAACTTCTTCGAGTCCGAGAACATCAGGTTCCATGATAGCATCAATAACGGAACGGTTTCCGATCTCAACCTCCTGCTTCTTCATACCTATATATGAAAAAACAAGGGTGGAAGCATTTTGAGGAATTGCCAGAGTGTATTTTCCGTTAATATCTGTTGTGATACCAACTGTGGTCCCTTTAACAGAAACGGATACCCCGGGCATTTGACCCTCTCCTTCAACAGAAGAGGTCACAGTACCAGTTAAAGTCCTTTGCTGGGCATATGCAGATAGCACAATGCCGCAAAAAACCAAAAACAGCAAGAGAAGTTTTCTCATGTCATTTAGATTAGGTTAATAATAAAATATCGAGGAATACTTATGATTCCTTTACTGTCCGGACGGAAAATTAAAAAAGGAATTTCAGATCTGATTTGAGTAATCCATAGATGGTAACTTTGAGTTTATAATTGGTAATTAAGGGAGTACGGATTATTTTCCCGGTTAAATAAAACTTCTCAGATCTTAATCCAATTTTAAGTATTTTTGTTAAGTGACAAAACTCATTAATTAAGTCCCATCCATGCCTGGTTTTTCGCACTTACATGTTCATACTCAGTACTCTATATTAGATGGCGCTGCAAATATCCTTTCACTTATAGAAAAAGCAAAATCTTTGGGGATGGAAGCAGTTGCAATTACTGATCATGGTAATATGTTTGGAGTTAAAGAGTTCCACAATACAGCCACAAAAAAGGGGATAAAACCAATCATCGGATGTGAGATCTATGTTGCTAAAAGATCGATAGCTGAGGTTTCCGTGAAAGAAGACCGGTCAGGTGATCATCTTATCCTTCTGGCGAAAAACCTCACAGGTTATAAAAACCTTACTAAACTTATATCAACAGCCTGGACGAAAGGTTTTTATTATAAACCACGGGTCGATAAAGAGCTTTTGTCAAGGTACAGGGAAGGCTTGATAGCTTCATCAGCATGCCTTGCCGGAGAGATCCCTGATGAGATCCTTAAAGGCTCATCAGACGGAGCTGAAGTGGCTCTTAAAAGTTATCTTGACATTTTCGGCGAAGATTTTTATCTGGAAATCCAGCGTCATGAAACTCACGATCCGGAGGCAGACAGTAGTGTTTTTCCCCTGCAACAAAAGGTTATTGAAGAAATAAAAAAACTAGCATTAAAACATAATGTGAAGGTGATCGCTACAAACGATGTTCACTTTATTAATGCCGAAGACGCAGAAGCCCATGACAGACTGATCTGCATTAATACTGCAAAAGATATTGACGATCCTGACAGATTAAGATATACAAAACAGGAATATCTTAAAACCGAGGACGAAATGAGGGCGATCTTCAGGGATATACCGGAAGCAATAGATAATGTCGCCGGAGTTATTGCGAAAGTTGAGAAATATAAGCTTGATCATGACCCAATTATGCCGGAATTTGAACTGCCGGAAAGATATACTGATAAGGATGAATACTTAAGGTATCTGACTTATCAGGGGGCAAAAATAAGGTGGGGCTCTCTGACAAAAGAACAGACCGACAGAATTGACTTTGAGCTGGAAACAATAGCCAAAATGGGATTCCCTGGGTATTTCCTTATTGTTCAGGATTTCCTGAAAGCAGCCAGGGAGATGGGTGTCTCTGTAGGTCCCGGAAGAGGTTCGGCAGCCGGATCGGCAGTTGCTTACTGCCTGAGAATTACCGATATAGATCCGATTCAATATGGCCTGCTGTTTGAACGCTTTCTTAATCTCGACAGGATATCCATGCCTGATATTGATATAGATTTTGACGAGGATGGTAGAGAATCTGTACTAAAATATGTTGTTAACAAATACGGTCACGATAAAGTTGCACATATTATTACTTTCGGATCAATGGCCGCAAAAATGGCTATCAGGGATGTGGCAAGGGTTCAGAAACTGCCGTTACCGGATGCAGACCGGCTGGCCAAACTGGTTCCTGAACGACCGGGAATAACACTCTCACAGGCATATGCAGAAGTGCCTGAACTCGCTAAAGAAAAAGAATCGTCAAATAAACTTATCAGTCAAACACTTAAATATGCCGAGGTCCTTGAAGGATCAATAAGACAAACAGGGGTGCATGCCTGCGGAGTAATAATCGGGAAAGACTCCTTAGACAACTACATCCCTATATGTACTGCAAAAGACACTGAACTATATGCCACTCAATATGACGGCAGCCATGTTGAATCAGTAGGCCTCCTGAAAATGGATTTCCTGGGATTGAAGACGCTGTCGATAATCAAGGATGCAATTGATAATATAAGAAAGAATAAAGGAATTGAAATAAATATAGATACGATCCCTCTTGATGATAAAAAGACTTTTGAGCTTTTCAGCAACGGGGAGACTACAGGGATCTTCCAGTTCGAATCTACCGGGATGAAAAGATATCTGAGAGAACTAGAGCCCAACCGGCTTGAAGATCTGATTGCAATGAATGCACTGTACAGACCCGGACCAATGGAATATATTCCGAAGTTTATCAGAAGGAAGAACGGGACTGAAAAAATCGATTACCCTCTGCCTGAAATGGAAAAGTACCTGAATGATTCTTACGGGATCACAGTATACCAGGAACAGGTTATGCTCCTTTCCCAGGAGCTGGCAGGTTTTACAAAAGGGGAAGCAGATTCTCTCCGTAAGGCAATGGGGAAAAAGAAAAAGTCCATCATGGACGAAATGAAAATCAAGTTTTTTGAAGGTTGTGCGAAAAAAGGTTATGACGAAAATATAGTAAGTAAAATCTGGTCCGACTGGGAAGCTTTTGCACAATATGCTTTTAACAAATCGCATTCAACCTGTTATGCCCTGGTGGCGTACCAGACAGGTTATCTCAAAGCAAATTATCCTGCCGAATTTATGGCTGCTGTACTCAGCCGTAACGTTAATGATATCAAGAAGATCACCACCTTCATGGATGAAACCAGGAGGATGGGGATGGAGGTCCTTGGTCCTGATGTAAATGAGAGTAATGCTAAATTCACGGTAAATAAGGACGGGAATATAAGATTTGGCCTTGGTGCAATAAAAGGAGTTGGAGAAAGTGCTGTCGTGCAGCTTATTGAAGAGAGAGAAAAGAATGGCCTTTATAAAGATATTTACGACCTTGTGGAAAGGATCAATCTCAATTCGCTGAATAAGAAAAACCTTGAAGCAATGGCTGTCGGCGGGGCGCTGGATTGTTTTGTGGAAATCAGCCGATCGCAATATTTTGCACTTGATACAAGAGGATCAAGTTTTATAGAGAGTCTTATAAGGTATGGGAATAATGCAAAAACAATAAAACTTTCCAGCAGCCACACTCTTTTTGGAGAATCAGGCGGTTTCGACCTAATCAAACCTGTTCCGTCAGTATGTTCCGACTGGCCTAAACTGGAGAAACTCAACAGGGAGAAAGAAGTAATCGGAATATATCTCTCATCACATCCTCTCGACGATTTCAGGCTTGAAATGAACATCTTCGCTACTGCAAATCTTGCAGATCTTCAGAATCTGAGGGATTATCTCGACAGGGAGGTTGTTGTAGCCGGGATGGTCACAGATACAAAAAACGGTATCGGGAAAAACGGTAAACCTTATGGCTCTTTTACGCTACAGGATTATACCGATTCATTCCGGTTCATAATGTTTGATAAGGATTATCTCGATAACAGCAAGTTTTTTATAACAGGTTATTATCTGCTTGTAAAAGGAAGAGTTCAAAAAAGAAAGTTCAGGGATGATGAGCTTGAATTCAGTATAAAAAAGATCAATTTACTATCCAGCGTCAAAGATGAACTGATAAAGAGCGTAACTATAAAGATCAATCCTGAAAATATAAATGCCGAGATAATCGATGAACTTAAAGAGCTTATCCGCGAAAACAAAGGGGAGACAGAGCTTAAATTTTTGTTCCTTGATCAGGAAGACAAAGTTTCCCTTCCTATGTTTTCAAGAACACTCAGAGTAAGGCTTAATAATGAATTTATTTCTTACCTCGACGATCATCCCGGTATCGAATATAAAGTTAATTAGCTATATTTGCAACGTTCTCTTTTGTTAATCCCTATTAACTATTTTATATGGCAACAGAGGTAAATGACAGCAACTTCGATGAGATCGTGATAAAATCTGACAAGCCTGTTGTAGTTGATTTCTGGGCTGAATGGTGTGGCCCGTGCAGAATGATCGCACCAATTATCGAAGAGATTTCAAAAGAATATTCAGGGAAAGCGGTGGTTGTAAAATGTGATGTTGATAATAGTCCGCAGGTTGCCCTGAAATATAGTATCAGGAATATTCCAACAGTACTTTTCTTCAAGGATGGCAAAATTGCCGATAAGCAGGTTGGAGCAGTTCCGAAAAACAATTTCGTAAACAAGCTTAATGCTCTCTTATAATTATTTAAATCTGTCAGCCATCCCTTAATAAGCTACTTAAAAAACATCTGTTTACTCCCTGCCACCCATTTGAGACACTCACAAAGTACTGACCATAAATCTTTTGTTTTTGGAAGGCGGGACTCTAATAAAACATCATTATGAAAGTGTGTATTTTTGCTGCTTCAAGCAGCAGGATCGACGAGGAATACAAAATTGTTGCATCCAGACTTGGAACATTACTGGCGAAAACCGGAAAAGAGGTTGTTTTTGGCGGAGGAGGAATAGGTCTTATGGGCATAATTGCCGATGCTGTTCTGGCAAACGGAGGAAAAATAACCGGAGTTATCCCTTCTTTCATGAAAGAGGAAGGATGGAGTCATTGTGATGTAAATGAGATGATTGTTACAGAAGATATGAGCCAGAGAAAAAAAACGATGTTCGGGATGTCAGATGCTGTCATAGCACTGCCCGGCGGAGTCGGAACTCTTGAAGAGCTTACCGAGGCAATAACCCTTAAACAATTAAGTCTCTATGACGGACCTATAATAATATTAAATACTCTTGGCTATTATTCTGCATTTTTCGAATTTATTGAGCAAATGGTCGAAAAACAATTCATGAGATTTGAACACAAAGAAATATGGGAGGTAGTAAATACTCCTGAAGAAGTGATAAGTGCACTGAACAATAAAAACCGCGGTAATGAGGAGTGGCGGAAAATTGCCAAGATCTAACGTTCCGGAATTCTGGTCCCCAGAAACATAATATCATCAACCTGCTCAAGGTTTCCTTTCCATTCGAGTATCTCCTTCTTAAGTCTTTCACGCTGTACTTTACCCGGGAGTTTGTAGATTTCTGATAATAATTTCTTAACGTTACCGGATTTAAATTTTTTCCCGTCTGCATATCCGAACTGATCTGCATAACCATCAGATGACATATAGAGCATGTCGCCAGGCTTAACATCAACCAACTGACTGATAAAAGTCTTCTTAGCCTGCATTGATGACATCCCGATAGGGAACCTGTCGCCCTTGTATGTAGTAACTTCCTCATCTCTTACAACATATAAAGGGATATATGCTCCGGCAAATTCAAGAATGAATTTCTTTTTATTGAATGCTATCAGTCCCAGATCCATCCCATCGTTGATGGTTTCTTCATTCCTCTGCATCAGGGCTTTAACAACTTCAGAATTCAGCTTATCCAGAATTTCACCGGGGCTTACAATCCCGTACTCTTTCACTACCTTATCGAGAGAGTTATGCCCTATTATCGACATGAATGCTCCGGGAACGCCATGACCGGTGCAATCGCAGACAGCTATGAAATCAATATCCCCTGTACTATACATCCAGTAAAAATCGCCGCTTACAATATCCTTCGGCATATAAAGTACGAATGTATCAGGATATGTGTCTTCCCTGGGGAGCATTGCCCGCTGAATACGCTCAGCATACCTTATACTTGCTGTTATATCGCGGTTTTTCTCCTCAATCTCCTTGCTTTTCAGGACCACTTCGGCGGTTCTCTCTTCAACTTTTGCCTCAAGAATTCTTTTCTCCCTGACAAGGTTTCTTTCTCTTAGCTTGATATATGAAATAATACCTATTGCAGCAAGGGCAAAGCAGATTGCAATAAACCATGGGGATAAGTAAAAAGGAGGTTTAATAGCAAATGAATATTCTACAGGCTCATCATTCCAGTATCCGTAACTGTTCGATGCCATTATCCTGAAAGTATAGTGCCCGGGGGCAAGGTTGGGATAATCTTCCCTGGTTTGGTTGGTCGAAGGCCGCCAGTCAGGATCAGCACCTTTAAGCATCACTTTGTATTTTACTGCTTCAGGATCGGTTAAGCTTACATTATAGTAATTGAACACAAGTGATTTCTCCTTGTAATTTAGTTTAAGGTCTTTCACCATCTCTCTTGGCAGATAATTCACTTCAATGCTGCTAAGATGAATTTTGGGTCTTACGTCGACCGGAGGCATTTTTGATGGGGTTAGCCTGGCAATCCCATTTGCCATTCCAAACCAGAGATTCCCATTGCTATCTGATATTGAAGCATTTACTGATGCTTCTATACCTGTGAATCCATTTCTTCTGGTAAATGAGGCTACTGTACTGTCAGAAAGATTATACCTGTTTAGTCCGTAATTTGTTCCTATATAAAGGTATTTATCACCTTCAGGCTGAAGCAGCTTAATATTATTCGACAAGAGACCTTTTTCTTCATTGAGGGTAATAGTAACCGAGTCATTATCAATCCCAAGCAGACCGCTTCCTGTGCCCACCCATATTCTCGAATCAGCTGTTTGTGCAATTGTTGATGGAATAAATCCTTCACCAATATTTATTGCTACAAATTTTCCGGTCGAAGAATCATACTTTGTCAGACCGCTTTTATTTTCGGAACCAATCCAGATATTATTATTATTGTCACAAAAAAGTACTTTGATCCAGGTTCCGGCCAGACCTGATGCCTGTGTATATGTAAGTGGTTTATCTTCTGACTCATCCCACACAACAAGCCGATCAGAATTCCCTACCCACAATCTGTTATTGTGGTCTATCTCAAGTGCGGTAATAATACCCTGTCGATCCAGGTATCCGTTTATACTTGTATCATAAACAAACTTTCCTGATTTCAGATCATAATATGAAAGCCCGTTCCCTTCGGTACCAATCCAGATTTTCCCTTTTTTATCCGATTTAATAAATCTGATCTTATTACCTATTTTATTCTTCTCATCATTAAAGAACCGGACCTGTTCATTAAGCTTCATCCCGGGATTATAGACTGAAATCCCTGCATTTGTTCCAAACCAGTATCGTCCCGACTCATCCTCCTCAACAGCAAAAACCCCTTTATCGGGAAGGATTCTTTCATCAGAAAATGTCACAAAATGGTCCCCCTTGAAAATGCTGATCCCTGTAAAATGATCGGCAATTATCATATTCTTTTCCTTATCTTCCAGAAGCCAGTGGATTGAAAGTGCATCAAGTCCGTTTGATTTATCAATGACCCGCATCCCCTCTTCCGAAAAAACTGTAATTCCTCCTCCGAAAGTTCCGACCCATATCTGTCCCCTGTAATCCTCTGTAATGTATGAGATATAGTTTTTGGACAGACCATCCCGGTGATCATAAACTTTCATTTCTCCTGTGGCTTTTATATATCTGTAAAGGCCTCCGTTGAATGTCCCAAACCAGAAGTCTCCCTTTGAATCCTCAAACAATGTTATTACAGCAAAATATTTAGGGAATCCGGGGGGGCTGAAATTCTGGAAGCTGTCGGAATCCGGATCATACTTTTTGATTCCAATATTCGGATCAACACAATAAAAATCCTTATTCCTGCCCAGGTAAGAAGAAGAAATCTGATCACTAAGACCCTCCCTGCCGCTATACTGTTTACCTCTAAGTATGGTAATGCCCGTTTCAGGAAACGGGAAACGTATGGCTCCGTTGTTGATAGAAGTGATCCAGATATTGCTTCCGATCTGTTTAATACTCGTAATGTCTCCTGACAGAGAAATAGAATCGAATTTAATTTCCCTGAAGCTATTTCCGTCATAGAGGCTTAAACCTCCGTTCAGGTGTCCGAACCATATCCTTCCCAAAGAATCTTCCGTTAAACTGTATACTCCCCCACCTGCCATCCCGTTCGCAGATGTGAAGTTTTCGAATTTAGAACCTCCGAATCTCGAAACCCCGCTTTCTGTACCGAGCCAGATCCAGTCGTTCCTGTCCTGAAGTATTGTATAAACTTTTGAAGAGCTTAATCCTTCTTCAACACCGTATTTCTCAAAAAAATATGTCTGCCCTTTGAGATAACCAGAAGGCAGGATCAAAACTAAGGTCATCAGTACTAAATGTCTGATGACCTTAATAATGCAGTACCAGTATTTTAACTTCATTACTATTATTTTGCTACAAAGAAGAAAGTTCCATCCTCATCTTTAAGCCCGGTTATTTTTCCGAATTTGGGCTTTTGCTGGTTATTATCACCTACTGCTCTGGCTACTTTAGTTACTATCTCTTCAATAGGAATACATGCGTTGGGATTGTTGGTTAAAGCTGTGGCAAATGTCCGGGTAAACTGTGAATCATCCACAGCCAGTTCATAGCCTGCTGATGAAAATACCTGTGATGATTTGAATTGAGTGGATTGCCAGTCATCGCAGCTTCTTTTCTTAAGATCGGATCTCATTGCCTGGTAAAAGCTGGGACCGGATTCACAGGCATCTGTAACCACAAGAGTATGTGTAAGATAAGCAAGATATGTTTCCATTGATGCTCTCAATGTATTAAGATTGAAATAAGTAAATTCTTCATCTCTTCTTGCATCAACAGGGATCCAGTATCCGACATCATTAATGAATTTCCCGTGACCGGCATACCAGATAAGAAGTGATTTCACCTGGTTTGTCTTAATCAGATCTCTAAGTTCTATGGAGAAAAATTTCTCCATTTCAGCCTTGGTCATATTCACTTTCTGAATGTAATTATGTATCTGGTAACCTGAAAATGCCCTCATCATCAGGTTTATGTCTTTCAGGGGACCGTCAAGACTTGCGAAAGTTGAATATACAGAGTTTTCAATGAAAACAACCCAGGTCTTACCCATGGGGTTGGTTGCGGCAAGGGTAGCCCCTTCCCTGTTAAGATTAAATTCGGTGGATTTCCGGTTTCCGTAAATATCCTCGGCTTCTACAACTATTTTATTTTTGTTAAGAATATCGACAGTCGCTGTAAAAGTCGGATTCAGCTCATTCAGTGCATAACTGGCAGTTACTCCTTCTATGAAGATTGATTTTATTTTACTTTCATCATTCACTTTCCCCTGCAGAAAGAGTGTAGGTGAATTATTATCAAGATAGATCCTGCCGTCATCAGATGCATAAGGAGCCATAATGCTTATCTTCGGAGGTGCTATCTCGGTACGGACCAACTTGTATGACAATATTTTCTTGTTTTCATAATCATCAAATGCAATTAAGGTGACAGAGTCTATGCCATTTACATTAACATTGGAGAAAAATTCATATTCGCCGCCCTTTTCAATTAATGTAACCGACTCATTATTAATTGATAATGACTTCATTTTGCTCTTATCCTTTATCTTTCCGGTGATAAGCAGGGTAGAATTATCTCCTCTGAGTTCCACTAAATTATTCTGCGGGGACGGATTAATAACATTGATTTCCGGAGCATCTTTTTCCCGGTTCAGTTCATAAAGCCTCTCCTGAGCCTCTTTAAGCAGCTTGCGTGCCTGCTGGTCAAATTCGGAAAGTACTGTTATTTTGGTGTAATCCTCCATGGCTTTATCGTAATTCAATATCTCCTCATACGATTTCGCTCTGGCGAAGAACGCATCAGGATTATTGGGATTCAGGGTTATGAATTTTGAATAATCGTTTATTGCGTTTGTATGCTGGTTGAATTCCTGGTAACAATTGCCTCTTAAAAGATAGAAGTCCGGATTATCCGGATCAATCAGGATACTCTTTGAAAGATCGTTTATGGCGCTTACATAATCAAGATTCTGCTTGTAAACCCTGCTTCTCATAATGTATCCTGAAGCGTTCCTTTCATCATTTTTCAGGATTTCATTGCATTGAGTCATAGCTCCCTCCGGGTCGTTGTTTTTTAGCAAAAGTTCTGCAAGAGCAAGCCTCGGTTCAGCAAGCTTCTTGTTTTTTGAAACAGCCTTCTGGAACTCTTTTCTGGCAAAGACCTCGTTATTAAGTTTTGTGTATATAATACCTCTGTAATAACAATTCATCGGATTATCCTTTATTATTATGGCGGTATCAGATACTCTAAGGGCATCATCATATTTTTCAAGACCAATCAGGGTAATTACCTTTTCAGGATAGATTGCACCATTTCGTTTTTGGAGACCTGAAGCCCGGTTCAGGTGCATAAGAGCCTCTGAATAGTTACCCATCTTGTTGCAAACTGCACCAAGGCTGATATGTGCATCAGCATTTTTAGGCGCAAATACAATAGCTTTTTCGAAGTCCGCTTTTGAATCACTGTATTTCAGAAGCAATAAATAAGATTTACCTCTTGCATAATAATACTCAGCATTAGATGGTTCAGCCTCAATAGCATTTGAATACTGGGAAACAGCATCTTCATACCTCAGTTTTTTCTGAAATTCATTCCCGGCATTATAGAACTTTTTCCCACTCTGACCAAAAGAGCATACAGTTAAGAAAGCCAGACCGGCTGCAATAAGAAAGATTTGTCTCTTCATGACTATATATCTGATAAATGATTTTCCTGCTATCAAAATTATAAATATTTATTCATATTATCAATCTTAAAGGGGGTTAATCATCTTCATTCACAATTACTTTAAGCAAACTCCGGCTGAATAGTTTTTGTGATATTATCCTTCCGTTTATGACCGGAGCATTAACTCCAGCTTTAAAATGATCATTGCCGTAAAAGATCCTTGCCTCATCCCAAAATCCGGATGAAATAAAATGATCCAGGACCTTCGCACCACCTTCTATCATTATTGACTGGACTCCTGAACTGAAAAGATAGTCTGCAATCTGCCTCGCAGAGCTCTGGTCTTTATCCATTTTCACATTTACTGCATTTAATATCTGAGAATCAAGGCTGTGTGTAAATACAACATTCATTCCCGGTGTATTAAAAACTGCTGACTTGTTATCGAGCAATCCTGAACTGCTCAAAATGATCCTCACCGGATTGTTGCCAGGCCATTCCCGTACGTTCAGTAATGGATTATCAGCCCTGATGGTCCCGGCACCGGCAAGGATTGCTTGTTCGGCTGCTCTCCATTTATGAACCAGCACTCTTTCAGCTTCACCTGTTATCCATACAGGTTTCTGGCTTTGAATTTCATCCCTTCTGAAATCCAGAAATCCATCAGCGCTTTGGGCCCATTTAAGTAAAATATAAGGCCTTTTTCTCTCATTATAAGTGAAAAATCTTCTGTTGATCCACCGGCACTCTTCTTCAAGCACTCTGGTAAAAACTTCACACCCTGCTTTAATCAGATTTTTTATTCCTTGTCCCGAAACCTTATCACTTGTATCTGTTGTCCCTATTATAACTTGCCTTAATCCTGATGAAATAATTAAATCCGAACAGGGAGGTGTCTTGCCAAAGTGAGAACATGGTTCAAGATTTACATATAAGGTTGATGACTTCAGAAGTTCTTTGTCATTTACTGAATTGATGGCGATTACTTCAGCGTGGGGGCTCCCGGCTTTCAGATGGTATCCTTCTCCAATTATCGAACCATTATGAACGATGACTGCACCAACAAGAGGATTAGGATAGGTGCATCCTTCTGCCTTAGCTGCCAGATCAAGGCATCGTTGCATGAATTTAATATCTTCTTCCGGCTGCATTCTCCTGAAAGTACTAATTTTGAATTATGGGTATTAATATACAAACAATAAAAGACATAAAGGTTTACCTTACGAATGAACTTAAGGGAATCTATCCTGATTCTGAAATAAGGGCTCTGACAATAATTATACTTAAGACTGTTCTGAAATCCGACAAGGTGCAGAATCTGGCTTTCCCTGAAACTCTGGTCCCCCAAAAACATGTCCATGAAATTCTCGGGATATGCAGAGATTTGAAAAGAGGTAAACCACTTCAGTATATCCTGGGAGAAACCGATTTTTATAATCTGAGGATAAAGGTAAACAGCGAAACACTGATACCGAGGCCAGAGACTGAAGAGCTTGTCGATTTAATAATAAAGGAAAACAAGAATTTTACCGGCACTATTCTCGATGCCGGAACCGGAACAGGTTGCATTGCCATTGCGCTTGCCGTTAATCTGCCAGGTTCGAATGTTTCAGGATTTGATATTTCTGATGGTGCCGTGATAACAGCAAAAGAGAATGCCCGTTTGAATAATGCTTCAGTTAATTTCTTCAGGGCTGACATTCTCAATCCTGACCCCGAACTATTTAATGTAACAGAGATTATTGTCAGTAATCCTCCATACATAGCTGAATCGGAGAAAGAACTGATGGCCCCAAATGTACTTTATTATGAACCCGGGAAGGCCCTATTTGTCCCTGATTCCGATCCGCTGGTTTTCTATTCAGCAATAATCAAACTTGCAGATACAATACTGAATCCTGGAGGGAGACTTTACTTTGAGATCAACGAGGTCATGGGAAATTCCATATACTATATCCTTGATTCAGAAGGATATTCAGGTATTATAATTATAAAAGACATTAACGGGAAGGACAGATTTCTAAAAGGAACTAAAAATGGCTGAAAATACTCTTTTCCAGACCTCTCTTAATAAAGCGATGTCTCTCTGTTCACAACGCGAATATTGTGTCTCAGATATCAGAGGGAAACTGCAATCGTGGGCAGTATCAGTGGATAATGCCGAAAGGATCATAAAGATGCTGATAAAAGAGAACTTTATAAATGAAAAACGTTATTCTGAGGCTTTTGTAAAAGACAAATTCAATCATAATAAATGGGGGAGGGTTAAAATCGCAGCTTATTTAAAGTTAAAGTCAGTACCTGCTGACCTGATCCGGCAAGCAATGGGATCTATTGACGAAGAAACATATCTGAAGAGGCTCCAAGAGATAGTCTCTGAACACAGGAAGCATGTCAAAGCCAGGAACCAGTTCGATCTGAAAGGGAAACTTTTCAGGTATGGTATGTCAAAAGGTTTCGAAAGCAGTCTGCTCTACGATATATTGAACGATATTACCGAGTAAGTACTGTTCCGGATGGGTTAAATCCACTTTAATATACTGACAATGAACGGCATGAATGCAAGGAGGAATATTATGAATGAACCGATTATGTCTGTAATAATGAGTTGCTTATGCAGGCCAGGGTATCTGATATAGATCCGTGAAAAGAAAATTCTGAGCAGCAGTTGTGAAATAAAAAAAATAAAAACCGCCATTCCGTTTTCATTCCAGCTGTAAGCTTCATCAATCCGTCCTCTCAGGATCAGGGATAAACTATGAGAAAGTCCGCATGAGGAACAAGGTTCTCCTGTGATCTTTTCATGAATACAAGCAACAGGGTAGTTGTTCTTTTCGGGTGAAAAAATAGCAGTATATAAAATGATCAGAAATATTACTCCTGCGAAAACCGCATTCGCCATCAGGTAAGGTTTCTGCTTAAAGATTACCTGTGGTTTTGCATTATGTTTATTCCGTTTTGATAAGAGTGTCATTCTCTGAAGATAATCCTTCTTCCAGCTCTTCCAGGGTCTGTTCCTTATCCTTCTTGGTATTGTCGATATTTATCTCGACTTTCTCATCTCCATTTTCGACTTTTATCGAAACATTGGCATCTTCCATCTCTTTAATAACATTTTCCTGGACGTCATTGACTATTTTTTCAATGTTATTTGGCCATTTATCAGCGAACTTCCCTGCAACAAGATATTGTGAAACAGATATAAGTGAAGCCACAATACCTATGATTAAGCCTGCAACCAGCACACCGCGTGGTGAATCTGATCTGGTTGCCTGAGATAGTCCGACAGATGCCAGAACTATTGCAATTATCCCCGGGATAATTGCGATCAGTCCGACACAGGGGATTACTGCAATGACAAACGTTATTATTGCGGTTATCAGAGCTGCGATACCGAGACTTTGTCCTGAATTGCTTTTTGTTTCTTCCATTTTGTTAATCTTTTTTCGTTATTCATTCCTTTGTAAGGATATCTGCAATATCCTGTTCTAAAGACGTCACCGGATTTTCAATGATGCGTCCGGCTTCAACATTATTTTTATATATAATGAATGTAGGCACTCTTTGAATATCAAGCTTTTTGTATTCACCTACCGGGGATAGTTTTGCTTCATCCACACCAATGAACGTCACATTTTCAGGAGGGAAATTCCAGGTATCAAGGATTTTCATGAAACGTGGGACCTCTCTCCTGCTGTCAGGGCACCATGTTCCCATTACAATTTTAATTGACAGATTGTCCCTGCTAATATCTGTTAATTTATTAACAGCTTCAGTATTAACCAAATATTCATCATAACCACTCTGGTACCATTCACTGTGCGGTTGCCCTGACATCTGTTCTCTGGCAAAATACCCAAGTAACCAGGTTGTCGGATCATGATAATCTGGACCAGGCTGAATTGCTTCAGATTCCTTTTTTGCCGGTCCGATTTCAGTCAATTGTTTTTTTGCCGTGCACCCAGATACGATCATAATGACTAATAATAACTGATAAAAGACTTTCATAAAGCAGAGATCATTGGTTTTCAAATTAATAAACTTTTTATTCAGCAGAATGTAAGAGGATCTCAAGAATCTGCTTTGCAGCTTTTGAAACTGACGTTCCCGGTCCGAATATTGCAGCCACACCTGCGTCATAAAGAAATTTATAATCCTGGTGTGGAATTACCCCTCCCGCAATTACAAGGATATCTTCCCTGTCAAGGCGTTTAAGTTCATTAATCACCTCCGGGATAAGTGTTTTGTGACTGGCAGCAAGACTCGAGATGCCCAGTACGTGAACGTCATTTTCTGTCGCCTGTTTTGCAGCTTCAGCGGGGGTCTGAAAAAGAGGCCCGATATCGACATCGAAACCAAGATCAGCATACCCCGTTGATACAACTTTAGCGCCCCGGTCATGACCATCCTGGCCTATCTTTGCTATCATTATCCTGGGCTGACGCCCTTCTTTCTCAGCAAACCTGGCAACCATTGCCTTTGCTTCTTCAAAATCCTTATCGGATTTGTATTCCGATGAATAAACACCTGATGTAGTTCGTATCACTGCTTTATATCTCCCTACTATTTTTTCACAAGCATAAGAAATTTCACCCAGGGTTGCCCTCTTTGCTGCCGCATCAACAGCCAGTTCAAGAAGATTGCCTTTCCCTGTCGTGACACAATCAGAAATAGCCTCCAGTGCAGTCCTGCATTCATTTTCATTGCGTCCGGCACGCAGAATTTCAAGCCTCTTTATCTGCGAATCCCTTACAGCTGTATTATCAACCTCAAGGATATCAAGCGGATCCTCCTTATCCAGTCTGTATCTGTTTGTACCTACAATAACCTGAAGCCCTGAGTCAATTCTTGCCTGTGCCCGCGCCGCAGCTTCTTCAATTTTCAGTTTCGGCATCCCGGATTCAATTGCTTTAACCATCCCCCCGAGGCTTTCGATCTCCATAACATGCTTCCATGCTTTGTGAGCCAAATCATGTGTCAGTTTTTCAATATAATATGACCCCCCCCATGGATCAACTGCCCTGAATATATTGGTCTCTTTCTGCAAAAATATCTGGGTATTCCTGGCTATTCCCGCTGAAAAATCGGTAGGAAGCGCATATGCTTCATCAAGTGCATTTGTATGAAGACTCTGAGTATGACCAAAGACAGCAGCCATTGCCTCAATGCAGGTCCTTCCAATATTGTTGTAAGGATCCTGTTCAGTCAGACTCCATCCGGATGTCTGACAATGAGCTCTTAAAGTCATGGATTTCGGGTTTTCAGGATTGAACCCTTTCACAATCTTCGCCCATAGCATCCTGGCAGCTCTCATCTTTGCTATTTCCATGAAATGGTTCATCCCGACTGCCCAGAAAAATGATATCCTGGGAGCAAAATCATCAATTTTCAGACCTGCTTTGATCCCTGTCCGAAGATACTCAAGTCCGTTGGCAAGGGTAAAACCAAGCTCAATATCGTTGGTCGCCCCTGCCTCCTGCATGTGATAACCAGAAATACTTATTGAATTATATTTCGGCATCCGCGTCGAAGTATAAGCAAGAATATCAGTCACTATCTTCATAGAGAATCCAGGCGGATAGATATATGTATTTCTTACCATAAATTCCTTGAGGATATCATTCTGGATGGTTCCTGTGAGATTCTCAAGCTTTGCTCCCTGCTCAAGAGCTGTAACTATGTAAAAAGCCATTATCGGAAGGACTGCTCCGTTCATGGTCATCGACACCGACATTTTATCAAGGGGAATCTGGTCAAAAAGGATCTTCATATCCAGCACTGAGCTGACAGCAACACCGGCCTTGCCAACATCCCCTGTAACTCTCTCGTGATCAGAGTCGTAACCTCTGTGAGTGGGCAGGTCGAATGCCACAGATAACCCTTTTTGGCCGGCTGCAAGATTGCGCCTGTAGAAAGCATTTGAATCTTCGGCTGTTGAATATCCGGCATATTGTCTGATGGTCCAGGGTTGAAAAAGGTACATACCGGAATATGGGCCTCGCAAATAAGGAGGAATGCCGGCTGCAAAATCCAGGTGTTCAATATTATTTATGTCTACACTGGTGTAGACGCTTCTGACGGGAATATCTTCTGCAGTAAGCCATGTATCTTCTGTATCAGTACTTTGACTCCGGTCTATATGGCCTTTCCAGTCAATCTGCAGATCATTTATGTCGTTTGATCTGAAGTGCGGTCTTGAACCGGTTATAGGAAGTACCGTATCTTCACTTCCCGGCTCCGGAATAATTTCGGGGAAGACTATCAGTCTGACTGAATTCTCAAAATTAAGCTTTGAAGATGATTCCCTGGTTTTTTTCTGAATTAATCCTTTTTTGAGTGATCCGAGGAAACCCCCGTTATCTTCAAGTTCAAGAAACAGTTTCCATGAATTATCTGCAATAAGATGAGTAAGATTCTCAATATAATAAGATCCTGCCGAAGGATCTGCTACCTTACCAAAATATGCTTCTTCCTTAAGAATGAGCTGCTGATTTCTTGCGATCCTTTCTGAAAAATCATTGGGTTGCCTCAGGAGTGAATCGAATGGCTCCACTGTAAGAGAATCCGTACCGCCCAAAATTGCTGCCATAGCCTCAGCCTGGGTTCTAAGAATATTTGAGTGAAGGTCGTCCGTCTTCTTGTTCAGTACATCTGTCACGCAATGAATTTCCATCGCAGCTGATTCAACTGTTTCAGGTCCGAAACCATTGACAATTACTGACCATAACAATCTGGCAGCTCTGAGTTTTGCTATCTCAGGAAAATAGTCAGAACCAATATTGAATGAGAACCGGATCTTCGATGCACAATCATCAATCTTAATCCCCCTGGCCGTAAGCTGTACCAGATATTCTGCACCCATTGATAACGTAAATGCCAGCTCTTTTACAATATCAGTTCCTGATTTAGCAAAAAGCGGAGCGTTTATATGCACAGCACGAAATTCCAGGGAGCACAGATGTCTGCCGGGCAACAGCAGACAGGTAATCAAAGCCCTTACTTACAGGTATACAGAGAGTTCCGTTCAGCATTATTCTTCCAAGCGGATCAGTTTCGATTGCCCCTGTTATTTTTTCAGGGTCCGCTCCTGTCCTTTTGAGGTAACTGACAAAAATCCTGACTATTTCATCTGCTTTGCCGTTTGAGAGGAAATTCAGTTCAACCTTTTCAGCAGAAATATCCTTAAGCAGTGTATCAAAATTCTCCTGATTAATTGATTCTGTATCGGTTATAAAAAATCCGATTGAATCAACGCCTTTTCCTATTATTTCAAGGGCTTTCTTATTGGCATCTGAATAATTTGTCACAGGAATATTCTGCCGTACACGCCAGTAATTATTTTTGCTCCTTTTGCCCCTGATAAATGGGAATTTTCCGGGTAAAGAATCTAAATACTTCAGATTTTCAATATCCTCCCGCCTGTAGAAGGGCATTACATCAAATCCTTCACGGGTTTTCCACACCATTTTATCAATAAAATCAGCACCTTTCAGATCAGCAGCTATCTTTTCCATCCACTCATTTGTGCTGACCGGAGGAAACTGGCTGAAGAGTTTTTCGTTAATAGACATAAAGCAGAAAGTTGCTTGTTACTTGTTGCCGGTTCTATTTCCCGGCAAATTCCATCAGGAACGACTTTATGAAACCACTCAGATCGCCATCAAGAACAGCCTGTACATTGCTGGTTTCAAATCCTGTACGAAGATCCTTTACCATCTTATAGGGATGTAGCACATAGGATCGTATCTGGGAGCCCCATTCAATTCTTTTTTTTTCGCCTTCGATCTTTGCCTGTTCGTCCATCCTTTTTCGGATCTCTATCTCATAAAGTTGTGATTTAAGAATTCTCAGAGCATTTTCTTTATTATTAAGCTGCGATCTTGTTTCCTGATTTTCAATTACAAGACCTGAAGGGTGATGCCTCAATCTTACAGCCGTTTCAACTTTATTTACATTTTGTCCGCCGGCACCGCTTGAGCGAAATGTCTCCCAGGTTATATCAGAAGGATTGATAGCTATTTCAATATTTTCATCTACAAGAGGTGATATAAAAACAGAGGCAAAAGTGGTCTGTCTCTTTCCCTGAGAATTAAAGGGAGAGATCCTTACAAGCCTGTGTACACCATTTTCACTCTTCAGATAGCCATAAGCCTGCTCGCCTTCAATTTCAATTGTTACCGATTTGATTCCTACCTCATCGCCGGATTGAAAATCAAGTTGCTTTGTTTTATAATTATTTCTCTCAGCCCAGCGCAGATACATCCTTAAAAGCATTGCAGCCCAATCGTTGCTTTCGGTTCCGCCCGCGCCTGAATTTATTTTCAGAATTGCACCAAGCTGATCTTCTTCTTTACGGAGCATATTGCGCACCTCCAGATTCTCGATCAGCGTAAGACAGTTATAATACTGACTATCAAGATCCTCTTCAGAGGCCTCTCCTTCCCTGAAAAAATCATTTATTACAAGGAGGTCTTCAGTGGCAGTACTGACCCTGTCAAATTCAGTTGTCCAGCTTTTCAGCTGAGATATGGTTCTAAGTAGTTCTTCAGCTTTTTTAGGATCGTTCCAGAAGTCCGGTTGTTTTGAAAACTCTTGTTTCTCTTTAATCTGGTCCAGCTTGCTTTCGATGTCAAAGATACCTCCTTAACGCATCACGGCGTTCCGTAAGGTCACTTATCTGTTCATTGTTGATCATGTATATTTTTTTGACAAATTTACTCAATTAAAATCAGAAATTAATCCGTCGCTCACCACAGTTGTATTTAGTTCCGGAAATAATTTACTATTTTTCTGGGACAATAGAGCTCAAGACATTTGTAAAAAGAAAAATAATCCCACGAAACCCACATGTTGTACTAACACAAACACTTAATAAATATGACTTTATCAACATGTGGGTTCCATCATACCTTTAAAATCAAAATTATATTATGATGAGACCACGCCACATATTAATACCTATCCTCATGCTCTTTACTATTCTTTTATCGGCCGGTAAAGCCTTAACCGGACAGAAAAAGACAGATAACGGGTATCTTGGCAAAGCAGATTTATACAAAGCAAAGAAGCATGCGCTTGATTATCTGAGTGATACAAGAACTATTGAAAAATTCGGGATTATATCTGATTCTATCTGGAAGTTTGCAGAGCTGGGAATGCAGGAATTCAGATCTTCCGGACTACTTATCAGAACGCTTGAATCAGAAGGTTTTACAGTGCAGAAAGGAATGTCAGGTATGCCGACTTGCTTTGTAGCATCGTGGGGATCAGGGAAACCGGTTATCGGAATTCTTGGTGAGTATGATGCATTACCAATGATTTCACAGAAAGGACTCGTGCCGTTTCAGGATCCGGTAATAGCAGGAGGGCCGGGACACGGATGCGGACATAATATGATGGGAACAGCAGCGATAGCTGCAGCCATTGCTGTTAAAAGAAGTATGGAACAGAATAACATTTCAGGGACCATCAGATTTTATGGATCTCCTGCAGAAGAGACAATAATTTCAAGACCTTTTATGGTAAGGGATGGTCTGTTCAAGGATGTGGACGCAATTATAGATAACCATGCTTCTTCAGATTTCAGTACCGGATATGGTGTTGATGGTAATGCAATAATATCTGTAATATTCACATTTAAAGGCAAAACTTCACATGCTGCGGGAAATCCATGGGCGGGAAGAAGTGCTCTGGATGCCGTTGAGCTGATGAATACCTCGACAAACTATTTACGTGAACATCTTCATTACACTCACCGCCTGCATTATGTGATTACAGAAGGTGGCGAAGCACCAAACGTTGTACCCGACAAAGCATCGGTATGGTACTATGTAAGGAACACCGATGAACGGATTGAGGAAATGTATCAACGTGTAATAAATTGTGCAAAAGGGGCTGCTCTGGCTACAGAGACAATTCTTGATACAGCGTTGATAATCACAGGAGTACATCAACGACATGCAAACAGGGGGATGGCTGAGACAATCCAGCGGAACATTGAACTGGTCGGTTTGCCGGAATGGAACGAAAAGGAACAGGCATTCGCAAAAGCTCTTCAAAAGGAACTGGGAGAAAAGGAAGATGGTTATCCCGATTCTGTTAATCCTATCCGGAAACCGGCAGAAGTATTTGTTGGTGGAGGTTCATCTGATGTCGGGGAAGTAACTCTTGTCGTTCCTACCGCAACATTGAATTTTCCGGGAGGCGTACCCGGATCAGTAGGGCATCACTGGTCGGCAGTGGCATCATATTATGGTTCAGCCGCCTGGAAAGGGCTAAACGCAGGAGCAAAAGTTATGGCGGCATCTGCTCTCGATCTTCTTACAAAACCTGATCTTCTCGTAAAAATCAGAAAAGAATTTGAGGAGTATTCGAAAGATCATCCTTATAAATCCTTTCTTCCGGAAGGATCCAGACCTCCTCTTGATTTTAACAAGGATCTTATGGATAAATTCAGGGAAGCTCTAAATGCGGAATCTGATAAAGAATAACTGAGCATGTTAAAAGCTTACATGTTTCACAACCTTACCGAAGCCGGTTGTGATGAAGCCGGACGAGGTTGCCTTGCAGGTCCGGTGACAGCTGCGGCAGTCATCCTTCCAAAAAATTTTAAACATCCTGTTCTCAACGACTCAAAGAAGCTCTCAGCAAAACAAAGAGAACTGCTCAGGGATGAGATTATTATTTCTGCTGTCGCCTGGAATGTAGCTTTCGTTGATAATAATGAGGTCGACGAACTAAATATCCTGAGGGCTTCTATAAAAGCAATGCATCTGGCAATTGAAGGATTGAAAAAAAAGCCTCAGTTTCTCCTGATAGACGGGATCAGCTTTTTCCCATTTAAAGGAATAGACCACAGGACAATTATAAAAGGTGATGGATTATATTTTTCAATAGCAGCAGCTTCAGTTCTGGCAAAAGTCTTCCGGGATGAATTTATGATAAAGATCCACAACGAGTACCCTATGTACGGCTGGTCAGGAAATAAAGGGTATGCGACCTCTTTTCACAGAAATGCAATCCTTAAATATGGAATTACTCCTTACCATCGAAGATCTTTTACACTTACGGATACTCAGACGTCCTTTGAATTCTGATTTCTTAAAAAAGTATCTGATACCTTGTACTTTTGCATCTTTAATTTTCATTAAATAAGTTATATTTGCTGCCCAATTTTAATCAGGATTAATTAATGTTTCTATGAAAAAGACTCTTTGTATTGTTTTAATAATATCTGCAAGCTTTAGCTTCAGGGCCAGAGCTGATGAGGGCATGTGGTTATTACCTCTGATTGAGAAACTGAATATCGGCCGGATGACTGAACTCGGACTGAAGCTTTCTGCAGAAGATATTTACAGTCTGAATAAAGCAAGCATTAAAGATGCTATTGTTTCAATACCCGGATGCACCGGAGAAATAGTATCATCGCAGGGATTGCTCCTTACCAATCACCATTGCGGATATGAATCTATTCAATCGCACAGCTCATTAGAGCATGATTATCTGAAGGATGGATTTTGGGCAATGTCAAAGGATGAAGAATTACCCTGCAGCGATATGTATGCCAGTTTCCTTGTAAAAATAGAAGATGTTACCGGACAGGTAATGGTAAATGTAAAAACAGGCATGAATGAAGCTGCAAGAACTGCTGCAATAAATGAAGTACGGGCAGCGATTGAGAAAAAAGCATCTGATGGGAATAATTACAGATCGTCTGTTACATCTTTCTTTGGAGGTAACTATTATTATCTTCTTGTTTACGAACGATACACTGATGTCAGGCTGGTTGGAGCTCCTCCTTCTGCTCTTGGTAAATTTGGTGATGATACCGATAACTGGGAGTGGCCAAGGCATACAGGCGATTTCAGTGTCTTCCGTATTTATTCAGCACCTGATGGGAAACCAGCGTCATACTCATCTGACAACATTCCTTACAAACCAAAATACTGGCTCCCCGTTTCAATTAAAGAGCTTAATAAAGATGATTTTACTATGACATTCGGATACCCCGGCAGAACACAGAGA
This sequence comes from uncultured Bacteroidota bacterium, assembly GCA_963843415.1. Classification (GTDB taxonomy): domain Bacteria; phylum Bacteroidota; class Bacteroidia; order Bacteroidales; family VadinHA17; genus LD21. Next base: position 112,325 of record CAWJKD010000005.1, on the reverse strand, counting down.
TATTATACATCCCATGAGGTAAGTGAGCTGATGAAAATCACTAATCCAAACAGGATCAAAATACGAGGTATCAAACAGGAAATATGGCTTGCTGATATGCAGGCCGACCATAAGATAGATATCCAGTATGCTTCAAATTATTCCAGGTCTTCCAATTACTGGAAGTATTCAATTGGTATGAACACCCAGCTTGAAAAATTGGATGTAATTGCAAAAAAACAGTCAATAGAGGATCAGTTCAACACATGGGTGAATGCCGATCCTGAACGTAAAGGTAAATATGGGGAAGCATTGAATTTAATCAAATCCTCAATTGAAGGAAGGGCCCAATATCAGAATGCACAGCAATACATGAGCGAATGCATGCAGGGTTGTGAATTGCTTGGTTTCGATCCTTATGCTTCGCTGCTTTTATCAGTGCTTAATTCAGGGGATAAACAGTATATTTCTCAGACAATCAGTCGTACCAGGGAAAATCTGGGCCAGATTTACAAAAATTACAGCGCTATGACTGACAGGAAATCAACTAAAGCAATGCTCAAACTTTACCGGACAGATGTACCGGCACAGTTTCATCCTGATTTCTTTACAAAAACTGTGGACAAAAAATTTAACGGCAACATTGATAAGTTTGTAGATGATATGTTTGACAGATCAATATTTACAAGCGAAGAGAGGCTGAACGCATTTCTCAATAAACCTGTCATTAAGACCCTTGAAAATGATCCGGCTGTGCTTACGGCTGCTTCAATGTACAAAGTAACTGATATAGTATCTGAAGAGCTTGGTAAGTTTGATGATAACCTCACGACAGGACGCAGGTTGTGGATTGCAGCACTTATGGAAATGATGCCGGAAAAAACTCACTACCCTGATGCAAATTCAACAATGCGTCTTTCGTATGGAACTATTCAGGATTATGATCCCCGGGATGCTGTTACATATAAATATTTTACAACAATGCAGGGAGTAATTGGTAAATACAAACCAGGTGATTATGAATTTGACCTGCCCCAGAGGTACATCGATCTCTATAACAGGAAAGAATTCGGGAGGTATGCATCCCTGAAAGGTTATATGCCAATATGTTTCCTGACAACAAATGATATTACAGGTGGTAACTCCGGAAGTCCGGTCTTAAACGCCAAAGGAGAGCTGATAGGTCTTGCTTTTGACGGGAACTGGGAGGCAATGAGCGGTGATGTCGCTTATGAGCCTTCGCTTCAACGAACTATAGCTGTCGACATAAGATATGTCCTGTGGATAATGGATATCTATGCCGGTGCCGGACATCTTGTTGATGAGATGACTATTGTTCAATAGGTGGTTAAATTGTACTGAGAACCTTAAATTATTATCTTAGTATAAAATTTCGAACGATGCACCTTAATTTCATTGAAATTCTGGCCGCCTTTATGGTATTGTTTGCCATAATCGACATACCAGGATCCATTCCTATTATAATTGATATTAAATCGAAAGGAGTGGTTATCCGCCCTGCAAAAGTAACAATAGTCTCTTTGCTCATTTTTCTTGCATTTTTATTTATCGGGAATCCTTTACTTGGAGTCTTTGGTATAGATGTATCATCATTTGCCATTGCCGGCTCATTCATTATTTTTTTGATTGCAATGGAAATGATACTCGGCATAGAGCTTTTCAAGCAGGACTCGCATGGCAGCGGAGCAATTTTCCCGATTGCATTTCCCTTAATCGCCGGTGCGGGTTCATTAACAACTGTCCTTTCACTAAAAGCTGAATACGAGACAATTAATATCTTCATTGCTCTTTTATTAAACATGGTGGTCGTTTACCTTGTACTGCGTCTGACCTTTATTTTTGAAAAAGTCCTTGGCCAGGGCGGGTTGCTTATCCTGAAGAAAATATTCGGAGTTATTCTCCTTTCAATTGCAATAAAGCTATTCCTGACCAACACAGGTATCATTCTTCCTAATGCCGGGTGAAATAACGATATATACCGATGGCGCTTCCAGAGGAAATCCGGGACCTGGAGGATATGGCATCGTCATGGTTTCAGGGAAACACAGGCTTGAAAAATCTGAAGGATTTGGACTTACAACAAACAACAGAATGGAGCTGCTTGCAGTTATTACCGGTCTTGAGGCTTTAAAGAAACCAGGCAGTAATGTAACTGTTTATACCGACTCCAGATATGTTGCGGACGCGGTTGGTGAAGGATGGCTCTACAAGTGGGAATCAAAAGCTTTCAGGAAGAAGAAGAATCCCGATCTCTGGATAAGATTCCTTAATATCTACAGGCAACACAATGTCAGGATCAGATGGATAAAAGGTCATGCAGGAAATCCTGAGAATGAACTATGCGACAGGCTGGCAGTTGAAGCATCTTTGAAGAAAGTGCTTCTGGAAGATTCAGGATTCAAACCTGAACTTGAGAATAATGCATTATTCAATGGTACAGAGTGATAAAAAAAATTTGACTATTATAAATATTAATGCAACTTTGTAAAAACAGCTGATATGCAAAAGTTTTATGTCAACCCCACCATAACAACTCCGGAAATCTGTTTTTCGCCCGATGACAATCAGTTTTATATCCGTGGACTCTCTTCACCCGAAGATGTTCGCACCTTGTACTACCCTGTTACTAAGTGGATTAAGAGTTTTATTGAAGAGACGCAGGCAGGGAAATATGAAAATTTCAACAAAACCAGTCCGGTCAGATTACAGATCGATCTCTCATATTTCAATTCGTCGTCGGCAAAATTCCTGTATGACATCCTTTTAGATATGAAAAGATTACATTCCTCAGGTTATCCTGTTAAGGTTGAATGGTTCCATGAGGCAGAGGATTCCGATATGCAGGAAGCCGGGGCAGATATATCAGCTCTTGTTGAGATGGAGTTTGATATTATACCAAAATCTTCCGGCGAATGATGAGAGGTCAAAAAGAGCTTTACGATCTTTTACATCTCCTTTCTATCAGGTTTGAATATCACGAACATCCACCCCTGGCCACAATTGAAGATGCCACTCATTACTGGAAAGACATTAATTCCGGGAAATGCAAGAATATATTCTTCCGTAATCATAAAGGGGACAGACATTACCTGGTAATCCTCGAACATCTGCGTCAGCTTAACATTCATGATCTTGAGAAGCGGCTACGACAGGGAAAGCTGAGTTTTGCATCCGACGAGAGATTAAAAAAATATCTTGGCCTTGAACCCGGTTCTGTTTCTCCATTCGGACTTATAAACGATGGGACAAAACATGTGCATCTCTTTATTGACGAAAAGATGAACGAATTTGAACGGTTTGCTTTTCATCCCAATGTTAATACTGCTACAATCGTTATATCCAGATCAGATTTCCTGCGGTTCCTTACCCACAACGGTAATACATTCGAGTTTATCAAACTCTATGAATAAAAAAATCTGCGTTTATCTGTTTGATCTGCGGGGAAACAAAAACTATTTCCCTGCAGATTGCTCAGATTTGCGCAGAAAGATTTTAATTAAACAATGGAAAGTTAGATCTTAAACTTCGCGTGGTTCTTATAAGCAGGTTGTTTCCACACTTCCATCGGTTCAAATTTGCTCATGCTTGCCCAGCGAATTCCCCTTTTCTGAATTTCAAGAGCCTGCGGAACACTGAAATCGGCAACAACATGTCCGAGAGAAGAATAGAATACTCTTCCGATGCCATAAACTTTCTTCCAGACAACAGGTATAACGTTTCCACCTATCCATGAAGCATTTTTATCTGTAAAGGTTGTAATTGCCATCACCTTTACATTAGGATCAACATGAACATAATATTGTTCTGAATGCATATCAAAATCTTCCAGCCCTTGTGTAACAGGATCTTTATGATCAACTATATTTACCCTGTAATCTATTACTCCTCCGGGATGAGCAACCCACTGACCACCGACCATAAACTGGTACTCAGTGTTATTCCTGAATGAATCTCCTGTCCCTCCATGCCATCCGGCCAGACCAACTCCACTCTTAACAGCATCAAGAAGAGCTCTCTCCTGTTTATTATTTATCGTTCCCATAGTCCATGCCTGAACTATAAGATCAAAATCATTTTTCAGGTCATTGTTAATGTAAGCGTCAAGCGTATCGGAAACCATTACTTTCGCACCTTCTGATTCCAGCCATGGAACAAAGACATCCCGGCATTTATCCGGATCGTGTCCCATCCAGCCACCCCAAACATATAATACTCTCTTACCTTTAAGCACAGTATCAGAAGCAGTTGCAGCTTTCTTAGATTTACGCATCGACTCTGAAGTTGTAAAATCCCTGCCGAACACCGATGGTGCTATTACAGCTGCAGCAGCAGCGGCAGTGCCTTTGGTGATAAATGATCTGCGTGTTATCATAATTAATTCTTATTAAATTTTTTGTTAAGATAGTAATTTTAAATTTCAGACTGTAAAAATAGGGTGTAAATCCAAATAAAATGTCATTAAAAAGTAAGTTAAACATCCCTGAATAAAATTTAGATTGGTTCTAAATAGTATTTTTCTGCATCAAAATTCAGTTTTATCCGTCCTTTTAGCGTACTATCGAAATTTTATTATCTGGAAACTGACATGAAGAAGTTGTTAACCTCAGCATTAATGATCATGCTTGGATTCTCTATTGCTTTTGGACAGGATGCCGAACAAAAGAGCATTGAAAAGAAGAGATACCAGGCAACCCGGATTGCTGCACAACCTGAAATAGACGGGATACTTGATGAAGAGACCTGGCAGGCTGGTGCATGGGAAAATGAATTTACCCAGCAGCGGCCTTACGATGGCAGGCCATCAACACAGAGAACGGAATTCAAGGTTCTCTTTGATGATGATAACCTGTATGTGGCAATAAAGGCTTTTGATACCAGTCCTGACAGTATTGTCAACCGTCTGACGCGAAGAGATGAAGCAGATGGGGATCTAGTTGCTGTCCTGTTCGACAGTTTTCATGACCTTCGCACCGGATTTATTTTTGGTGTCAGCTCAGCTGGTGTCAAGTACGATTTTATAATGTCAAATGATGGGCAGAATGAAGATCAATCGTGGGACCCTAACTGGTGGGTTAAAACCTCATTGAATGATGAAGGATGGATTGCGGAAATGAAAATTCCTTTCAGTCAGGTCAGATTTGATAAAAACTCAGGCGATGTATGGGGATTCGAAGCCGCAAGAATAATATACAGGAATAATGAGCAATGTTTCTGGCAGGCTGTGCCGCAGGATTCGCCCGGATTCATTCACTTGATGGGTGAGCTGTCGGGTCTGGAAGATATCAAACCCCGTAAGATATTCGATATTACTCCCTACGGTGTGGCTAAAGCGGAAACATTCAAGGCTGTTGAAGGGAATCCGTTCCTTGAGAAAGGCAGGAAATATAACCTTAACGGAGGAGTTGATGCCAAGATCGGGATCACAAACAATATGACAATGGACCTGACAATTAATCCAGATTTCGGACAGGTGGAAGCTGACCCTTCCGTAGTGAATCTTACGGCCTATGAAACATATTTTGAGGAGAAACGTCCATTTTTTATCGAAGGTAACAACATCACCAGTTTCAATATTGGTCTCGGCGATGGAGATTCAGGTAACGATAATCTGTTTTATTCCAGGAGAATAGGCAGGAGTCCGCATGGGTCTCCTGATTTGGAGGATGGATGGTATGCAGATGTTCCGAACTTCACAACAATTTTAGGGGCAGCCAAATTAACGGGTAAAACAAAGAATGGATTATCTCTGGGATTCATAGAAGCAATGACTGCTGAGGAGAAAGCCGAGATCGATAACGGAGGCGAAAGAACATACCAGACAGTTGAACCTCTGACGAATTACTTTATCGGGAGGATCCAGAAAGACTTTAAAGAGGGGAATACATTGCTTGGAGGAATGTTCACAAGCACAAACAGAGACATGGATCAAAACCTTGGGAGTTTTATGCATAAATCAGCATACACAGGGGGTTTTGATTTTACGCAGTATTTTAATAAAAAGAACTGGATGTTTAATTTAAACCTTGCTTTAAGCCAGGTAGCCGGTTCAAAAGAGGCTATTGAGAGAACCCAAAAATCATCAGCCAGATATTACCAGCGACCCGATAATAACCATACCGATCTGGATCCGGAAAGAACATCACTTTTGGGATCCGGGGGAAGGATTCAGTTACAGAAACAAAACGGACACTTCAATATTATGATTTGCAGTATATGGAAAACTCCAGGATTTGAGGTTAATGATCTTGGATATATGCAGGAAGCTGATGAAGTCCTTTCAGTTGTCTGGGCGGGTTATAATGTTTGGGATCCAAAAGGGATCTACAGGAATTACAACATTAACGGTGACGTTTATGTTGTAAATAACTTCGGAGGAGAAGTATTAGGGAAAGGACTTGAATGGAACGGGAATATTAATTTCAAAAATTACTGGAGTGCATGGACAGGAGGAAGCCTGACTACCAACTCTAAATCTCCCGGAACACTTCGCGGAGGTCCTATGATAAAGCTGCCCGGAAGAATAAGTCTTCGTGCCGGTTTCTCGACAGACTATCGTAAAAAACTGAGTTTTGAATTATACGGGAATTACAACAAGGGCTTTCAAAATAGTCAGAAAAGTATATATACTGAGGCATCCCTTACATACAAACCAACTAATTATCTTGTCTTCAGGTTCTCTCCTTCATATAACCCGTCCTTTACGGAGCTGCAATACATAACACAGCTGTCATATAATGATAACGACAGATATATCTTTGCAAGCATCGACAGAAAAACGATCAGCGCTTCTTTCAGGATCAATCTGAATCTGAGCCCGGATCTTACTCTTCAGTACTGGGGCCAGCCATTTATTGCAACAGGGAAATATTATGATCACAAGTATATAACTTCACCCATGACTGATGAATACCGTGGAAGATTTCATACTTATTCAACCTCTGAGAAAAGCTGGGATACTGATCATTTTAATATCGATGAGAATACCGATGGGACAACCGACTACACGATTGGAAACAAAGATTTTAATTTTGAGGAATTCCTTTCTAACCTGGTCGTCAGATGGGAATACAAACCCGGCTCGTCAGTCTACCTGGTCTGGAGCCAAACCAGAAGTTATTCAACTGGAATAGGAGAAATGGATTATTTCAACAATATGGGGGATCTTTTTGACAGAGATAACAATATCCCGCATAATGTGTTCCTTGTTAAATTCAGTTACCGTTTCGGTCTGAGATAGATTATTCAGGATTAGGTTTATCTGTCACAGGGGCTGTCTCAAAACTCTTGTTTTTGCCCCCTGGCTAAAGGGGGTTCAATAACAGTTTGATATGCAATATGTTCCCTTCAGGGGATTTAGGGGCAAACCGAAAGGAAAAGGCTTTTGAGACAGCCTCCTTCTTTTATTTATTATTCAAAGAATTCCTATTTTTCTTATTTTTAATCTCCCATCCAATTCCTCAATATCAGATCATGAAGAAAAACCGAAGAGATTTTCTCAAATTAGCTGGAGCAGCCGGATTTGGCTTCACCGGACATCAACTGCTGAATAATTTGCCCACTTCGCCGGCAATTAATAAACTTCCCGATCCTGAGAGGTTTTCATCATTTTTACCTGAAAACATATTTACTCAGACATCTGATGAAACCATTTCAATAATAGGATCATATGGCAAATGGGCAGCCGGGCTTTCCGGGAGAGAGCTTCCTCTGTTTTCCTTCAGGAGGGATAAGTGGAAGAATATTGAAAAATGGAGGAAGGCTTCAAAAAAGAGGTTATCAGAAAGATTATCAATGCCGGTAATTGAAGGAGTTCCGGAAGTTACAGTCGTTAAAACTTATGTTTATGGTGATCTCTATGTTGAAGAACTTAAATGGAAATTACCATATGGGAATCCTGCCGGGGGCATTTTATTAAAACCTGTAAATGCAACAGGCAGGCTGCCAGGGATACTGGCATTTCACGATCATGCAGGGAATAAATTCTTCGGAACTCAAAAAATAACTAAAACATCCGATAAGCAACACCCTATGATGACTGACCACCAGAAGGATCTTTACCAGGGGAATGCCTGGGCTAATGAAATTGCACGAAGAGGGTATGTCGTTCTGGTCCCTGATGCCTTCCCTTTTGCCAGCAGAAGGGTTTTGCTGAAGGATATTCCTGTTGCACAGAGACAAGGTCTGTCTGATCCTGATCCTGAAGATATTGACGGTATTAAAGCCTACAATAGCTGGGCGGGTCAGCATGAACATATTATGGCTAAATCACTTTTCAGTGCCGGAACAACATGGCCGGGAGTATTCCTTGCTGAGGATGTGAAAGCACTTGACATACTTTGCTCAAGACAGGATGTTGATGCAGAACGTATAGGATGCGGTGGATTATCAGGTGGAGGAATGAGGAGTGTTTTCCTGGGAGGATATGATCCGAGAATAAAATGCTCTGTACCTGTAGGATTCATGACAACCTGGAGAGATCTTGTTCTCAATAAAGCCACAACCCATACATGGATGGTATATGTTCCGCTGTTGCCTAAAGAAATTGATCTTCCTGAAATATTAGGATTAAGAGTCCCCTTACCAACTCTTGTTTTAAATAACAGTGAAGATCCTCTTTTTACCCTCAGCGAGATGCAAAGGGCAGATAATATGCTGAGAACAATATTCGAGAAGGCAGGAGCAGCCGGTAATTATAAATGTTCATTTCATCCGGGTCCGCATAAATTTGACAGTCCGATGCAGGCTGAAGCTTTTGAATGGTTCGACAAATGGCTTACCTGAGATTGTAAAAAGCTGAATCTTAAATCTATTTAACTTTAATAATTCATAAACTTTGTGCATCCTTTGTGATCCCGATAGCTATCGGGATGAGTTCTTTGTGGTTAAAAAATTTTAAACCACAATATCACTAAGGTAATCACAAAGGAACACAAAGGAATACAGTAAATTATGATAATTATGAATTAAACAGATTAAATTGATTAATTTTATTATTTAGAATAACGTTGACAGTTATAATTACAGATGCACCCGGAAAGAGAAAAAGATAATATTACATCTCCATCCGGATCGGACAGGATCAATTCAATTGATTTTTTCCGAGGTTTTACTATGTTCCTTCTAGCAGGGGAAAGTACCCACCTGTACGATCAGTTTCTGGAATTTGATAACGGTTTTATTCATTTTTTGGGAACTCAGCTAAGTCATCATGAGTGGCACGGCATGCATTTCTGGGATCTGATTCAACCTTTCTTTATGTTCATTGTTGGAGTCAGTATCCCATTTGCAGCGGCTAACAGGAAAAAGAAAGGTGACTCTGACAGATCAATTACACTTCATGCTATAAGAAGATCATTTTTACTTTTATTTCTCGGATGGGCATTATATTGCATTAATAGCGGGAAAATTGTCTGGCAGTTTCAAAATGTACTGGCACAACTATCTGTAACTTACCTTGTTGCGTTCCTTATAAGGAATAAAAGCTTTTCATTTCAAATAGCTTTTACCCTCATTCTTCTATTGCTTATTGATCTTGCTTATCGTTTCTTTCCTGTTGAAGGTTTTAACCACCCATGGGTAAACTTCGAAAACCTGGGAAACTGGGTCAATAACAAGATAGAGGGTGTAGATAAAGCCAGCGAATGGGCTACGCTTAATGTAGTCTCGACAACAGCGCATACAGTCTGGGGCGTTCTCTGTGGTAAGCTCATAATAAGTGATAAATCTGTGTCATGTAAGATCCGTACTTTACTGATCGTTGGTATTGTCGCACTGTTAATTGGATATTCTCTTGATTATTTTGATATTACACCAATAATTAAAAAAATTGCCACTACTTCTTTCGTCTTTGCGAGCGGAGGATGGACTATTCTGGCTCTTTGTCTCTGCTACTGGCTGATTGATGTCAAACGATTATTTGCCACAGGAACAAATATGTTCAAAATTGTAGGTATGAACTGCATTTTCATTTACATATTTTTCCATATCGGTGGAAGCAGACTTCTTCGGACAATCTTCATTCCGTTCACCAATGCTTTTTTCTCATGGGGAGGTGAGCAGGCAACAGGAATAATGACCAGTCTGGCGATATGGGCGATGTTATGGTATATATGCTACTGGCTTTATAAAAACAAAACATTCATAAAGATCTGAGATAATGTATGAGTTATCCTAATCATCTTTATGTTATCAGTTCCTGATTCAATTATTTTTTTCAAGGATCTGGCGTATATGCCATTGTCATTATAGATCTTCACCGTAAACCCATCCTTTGCGGACAGGTTCTTTTACGTAGATATCGAATTCCGGATGGTTTGTAATTTTCATTTTATCTTCATTGTATTCTATCCGGGTATTAAATCGCTGAGACATAACGCCAAGGGCTGCCATTTCAGTCAGACGTGCTGAATATTCGAAATTGGATCCTGGTGTTGGGCCATCTCCTTTAATAGCTGCGAGCCATTCTGCCCTGGGACCTCCCTTAATGCGTGGAATAGTCTCAGGAGGAAGATTCTTTGTAAATCTCTCCCAATCTGCCTGTGGAAGCAGCAGTTTAGGATCGTTAGGTCTGCCACCGGTCATCAATGATACCTTATCCCCAACCATTATCATTCCTGATGCTGGTAACTGTGCCAGTCCCCATTCTGGACGGTTTTCAGGTTTTAATCCTCCTTCGTACCATTTAAGAGTAACAGCAGGTTTCTTTTTCCGGGCTTTAAATTCAAACTGGAGGATAGACTGATCTGATACATATCCTTCAGGCGAAGGAGTCCTGGTAACCGAATCGACAGATACCGGCATATCAAGGTCAAGTGACCAGAACGGAGCATCAAGAGTATGGCATGCCCAGTCGCCAAGCTCCCCGTTACCCAGTTCATACCAGCCTCTCCAGAAACGCGGAATATAGAAATGACTGTACGGTCTGGGATTCTTAGGTCCTAACCATAAATCCCAGTCCAGACCGGCTGGTATTGGTTCTTCAGCGGGAGGATATGTATCAGGTTTCAGGAAATATCCCCGTTGTGTAAAAGCCGGTCCGTCAAACCAGGCCAGGATTTCTTTTACATCACCCAGAATTCCTGCTTCATACCATTCCTTAACATAACGGATGCCCATTGTGGCATGTCCCTGATTCCCCATTTGTGTTATTACCTTGTACTTTTTTGCAGCTTTGCGGAGCGTACGTAACTCCCATATATTATGAGCAAGGGGTTTTTCAACGATCACATGTTTGCCAAGCTGCATGGCTGCCATAGCTGCCGGGAAATGAGTAAAATCAGGTGTTGCGACGATAACTGCATCAATCTGATTAGCCATCTCATCGAACATCACACGAAAATCCTTGTATCTCTTTGCATTCGGGAGAGTTTTAAATCCATTGGCAGCTGCAGTCTCACTTACATCACATAATGCTACAATATTCTCCTGCATACATTCCCTCCAGTTTTGTTGTCCCTGCCCTCCCACTCCAATTACAGCAATATTCACTTTATTCGTACTTTGCCTTCCGCTTCCTATACCAAAGGTCGACAGTCCGGGTATAATCATAGTCCCTGCAGCAACTGCAGAAGTTCTTGTGATAAATGTTCTTCGGGTTAAATTCTTCATGAGTTCGGATTTTTAATCATTAATGTCTTATCGATAAATAAAAACCTTAAATAATCCGGGAGAGAATTGTTTGATTTTGAAAAGTCTGCCATCTTAAATAAGGTTGTGCTAAAAATAATACAATATTTTAAATATAAATCTTTCAGCCGAAATTTTATTGAACAGATATTATGGTAATTGATGCTCTCCTTTGATTGTAATAAAACCGACATATTTTTATATCCTGAATAACATTCTGTTAGTCAAAACAATTGTTTTGTATATTCATATTGAAAGCTTCTGTATTATTGTGATTATCAATTTTATGAAGCAAAATCTTCACTTTGTTTCCGGTAATCCGGCTTTTATTAGTCAATTCCGGATTCATTTTGACAAGCAGCAACATATTGAATGTCAGTCGCTGATAACCGTAAATGATCCTTATTATATCCTTGACTGACTACTTCAAATTTCACCCTGTTTATCCGCTGAATGGGCAATATCTGCTTGTGAGGATTTTTCTTATGGTCTACATTTGCAATGAAATATCAGACCAAATACATTATCCAGATGAAAAGGTTTATCCTTTCTTCGATCTCTTTACTAATTTGTTTTCTTTCTACGGCTCAGGAATTAAACCTTAAAGACGGCGTCGTCGAAAAAGGTAATTTAACAGCTGAAATAAGCCGGCCAATGGCAGCGACGGATGACATTTCGAACTCGGTCAGCACCTACAGATTAATGGATACTGACGGGAACCTGTACAAAGTCGTAAAAATAGGTGATCAGTTCTGGATGGCAGAAAACCTGAAAACAACTAAATTCAACGATGGTACTGAAATTCCTATTGCATCCGATTATAAGGACTGGAGCAGTCTTATGTCACCAGGGTATTGCTGGTATTACAATGAGGCAGAGAACTATAAAGCAGATTATGGTGCCTTATATAACTGGTATACAATAAATACTGAAAAGTTGTGTCCTTCAGGGTGGCATGTACCAAGCGTTGAAGAATGGAAAACACTTACCAGTTATTATGATGAAAGCACGGTCGGTGGTGAATTAAAAGAAATAGGAACAAAATACTGGATGAGTCCTAATACCGGAGCAACCAATGCTATTGGTTTTGGAGCTCTCCCGGGCGGCAGTCGCGGCAGCCTGGGTTCATTTTTTGACGAAGGGTTAAGGGGTTACTGGTGGAGCTCAACTGAGTCTGACAAGAATCGTGCATGGTATAGCGCGCTGGGATACTCCTCTAAAGAAGCTTCCGGTAACTCTGATAATAAGAAGGGTGGTTTGTCTGTCCGCTGTGTGAAGGATTGAGGTAGTAACAAGCAGATTTATATTTTTAATTAAATTCCGATTATACCTTGAAATATTTTCGTTAATACCTTTATTTTAAAAAAAATTTCATTTATTTAGGGCCCGATATTTTATTGCTATACCTAAATATTATTAATACAGAATCAACGTGAATAAACAATACAAACCTCAGATATCAAATCTTAAAGGTACACCGGGAAGAATTAGAGACTGGATGACAGAACATCATATGCCTTCAAAGCTTATGTTTCTTCTCCTGGGGATCATATCAACAATCTGGTTTCTGATAAGGGTGATACCTAAACCAACCCGTGCAACATACCCGTGTATGAGAGTAGCCGCTCCTTTTATGTCGGGTTTTGTTACTTATCTGCTTGCTGTTGCCGGATTTACTTTAATTTCAAGGAGAATAAAAAGCAAATTTCTCAATGTTCGCTATTTTGCCACATTTTTGCTCACCTTCGGAGCAATTGTCATTATGGCAATATCTCCCATTAAAGAACTTATCATCGCTGATCAGACCGTAGAGGCTGGCACAGGACCTGATGACGGACCTAACCAGCCTTTCGGGATTCCAACCGGAATTTATCCGGGCAGGGTCGTCTGGGTTTGGAATCCGGAAGCCACAAACGAAAAATTCGAACATAATAACTTTGAGAATTATGACTGGTTCGTCAATGCTGATAATATAAATGAACAGGTCGTGGGGAAAATGTTCCGTGACGGTATTCTTAAGCTTACGGGAAAAAATTCAATAAGCAATGCCTGGGATGCAGTGTTCCATAATTTCAACAAGAAAAAGCTCAATCAGGATATAGGTTATACAAAAGGAGAATTGATCTTTATCAAGATAAACCAGGGACAGTCGAGATGGGTCCTGACCCAGAAAGATAAAGATAACGGGTATTATATACCGAAAACCCTGGAAAAGGGCGAAGAGAGAAGAATACAGAATTTCATACCCACAGAAACGAGTCCTTATGTTGTACTTGAAGTATTACGTGAGCTGGTTAACGAACAAGGTGTCAACCAGGAAGATATATGGATCGGAGATCCTATGTGCCCTATCTGGGGACACAATTACGAAGTGTGGGTAAAAGAATTTCCAAAAGTAAAATACATCGACAGGATATCAGCTATGCACGGCCGCACACTTATAAAATATTCTGAGAATGAACTTGTTTACTATGCCGATAAAGTTGATAAAGAAAAACTTTATGATGTGGTTGAGAATGCTGATTATCTTATAAATATGGCTGTTATTAAACCCCACGGAGCTGCAGGTATTTCACTAAATGCAAAAAATCATTTTGGTAATGTGGGAAGACCGACTGCAGGTCATCTTCACCGTTCACATATTGCAAGCAGAAGAGAAGGAACCCCGAATAACGGCGGATACGGAAAATACAGAGTGTTTGTCGACCTGATGGGGAGTAAGTATTTAGGACAAAATACTCTGATATGGATATCGGAAACACTATTTGGTGGCGGATCCAGTGAAATTAAAGGACCGGTAAAATACTTTATGCCTCCCTTCAATAATGACTGGTGCAATTCGGTTTTTTTATCTCTCGACCCCGTGGCAATGGAATCGGTAGGCTATGATTTACTCAGAACAGAATGGAGTGGCAAGTATCAGCACGATCCAGTTAATAATGATTGGGAGACTATGGCGAATACTAAAGGTGTTGATGATTATATACACCAGACTGCAGATCCTGCTAAATGGCCGCAGGGTGTAACCTACGATCCCGATAACAGCGGGAAACTGATGACAAGTCTCGGAGTGCACGAACACTGGAACAATCCGGTCGATAAGCAATACTCCCGCAATCTGGGTACCGGAAAGGGGATTGAGTTGGTATCCATTCCAGATACTCTTGTGAAGTAACTTGCCGGTAGTTGTTTTTCCCATAAATAGTTTTATTTTCGCACTTTATTTTTATACCCATGCATGATAAAAGTTTTCCGATAGCCGTTTCATTGATGCTCGCAGGTCTGATTTATACAGGCCAGAATTCATGGACAGGAAGCGCCAAAGACAATTCTGATATTAACAGAATATCTTTAGCCGGTTTTGGTTTGTCTGAAATAACACGGCCGGAACGGCTTACTGAATTATCCACCGGATCTGAAGGGCCGGCAGGTGTAATTAAACGCTCTTTCGGTAAGAAAGTACAGGCAAAACAGTTTCAGTCCATAATTGTTGATGAAAACAACATAAAATGGTTCCTGACTGAAGCGGGCATCGTAAGCTTTGACGGAAAGAAATGGAGTCTTCAAAACAAGAATAAACAGATGACCCAGACAGGCATCAGGGACATTGAGTATTTAAAAACTCCATCAGGCCGGAAGATATGGTTAGCTACTCAGGCAGGTGCCACCCTGACTTCTATTCCCGCTGGAAAGAAAGGTCCTGCAGATACATTTACTGCTGAGAACTCCCCATTATTAAGCAATAACGTTTTATCAATCGCAGCTGGTTCCAATCTGCTAAGCTGGATTGGAACAGATAAAGGGATCTCAGCAATAAGAGATAACAAATGGCTTGATATTGCATATATGGAACAGTACCCCCGGGAACTGTTCAAGGAACACCCTATCACAGCACTGGCTACAACTACTGACGGTGATTCCCTTTATGTTGCAACAGTGGGCCTTGGTGTTATCAGAGTCTTCAGAAATGAGGTTGATGCAATCTCAGGGGCCTCAGATTATGCTGCATGGGGACCGATTTATATGCCATCTGACAATGTTTACAGCATTTGCATTACTCCTGATGGCACACAATGGTTTGGTACAGACAATGGAGTAGCCAGACATACAGGATTTAAAACGCTGGTTAACTGGACAGTTTTTGATATGAAAAGCGGACTTGTCAATAACTTCGTGCAGGCTATTGCAGTTGACAAAAAAGGAACCTTATGGTTCGGAACTAAAGGCGGAGTCTCTGCTTTTGACGGATCAACATGGACCACAATCACAGAAATGGAAGGCCTTAATAGTAATAATGTACTCTGTATAGCTGTCGATAACGACGGAGTCGTATGGCTCGGAACGGACAACGGAGTGACAAGTATCAATAACGGAGAGTACACTAATTTTAATTGAAATAAATCAGTTATTATATCAGGTTATCTGAATATAAACTAAAGAGTAATTGTTATTCTTCCGGCTATTTTTTAATGGTCGGAATTTTTTAAATTCTTATAGTAATACGCCTGAAGAAATGGATAAAATTAATAGACGGAAATTCATTGAGAAAGCAATATTATATAACGGATCTGTTGTTTTAGGAGGATTTTGGTTAACTCCCTGTTTAGAGACTCTTTTTTTCCAGTCAGCATCTGACTATTATCTGCCCATACAGCCTGATAATCCTGCAATAGCAAGATATGAGAAGAAGTGTAAAGGGTGCCGTGAATGTATAAGTGTTTGTAAAGATGTGCAAAAAGTGTACGGAACCTATAATGCATCCAAGACACATCATGTATGTATTAATTGCGGGGCTTGCATATCGCATTGCACACACGGAGCCATGTCGGAAAAATATCACTGGCAGGATGTATTGGGAGCAATCGACGATTCATCAAAAATTGTCATAGCATCAGTGTCTCCGTCCGTTCCGGCAGGTATTGGGAGCTACTTTGGTATCCCGTCAGGTTCTTATCTGTCTGAAGATATTGCAGGTGCATGCCGTAATCTGGGCTTCGACCATGTGCTGGATACGAACTTCAGCGCTGATCTTACAATTATAGAGGAAGCCCATGAACTTCAGAAAAGGATCCAGGGAGGAATCAACAAGCCTCAGTTTACAAGTTGCTGTCCGGCCTGGGTTAAATATGTTGAGATTTTTTATCCCTCTCTTGTTAAACATTTATCGACCACCAGAAGTCCGGTAAGTATGCAGGGGGCTATGGTTAAAACCTATTTTGCGCAAAAAAATGCTATTGATCCTAAAAATATTGTACATGTTGCAATTACTCCATGTACGTCAAAAAAATTTGAGATAACCCGCGAAGAACTTGTGACAAATGGTATGCGTAGCACCGACATAGCAATTACTACCAATGAACTAGCAATAATGTTAAAGTCGCGTAACATTGATTTATCTGCCAGAAAAGATTCTTATGATCTTCTGATGGGAACTGCTTCCGGAGGAGGGAAACTCTGTGGAAATACGGGGGGTATGATAAGTGCAGCAATACGGACCGCCCACTTCAATATGACAGGAAAAAACCCTCCGGCGGATTTACTGGAACTAAATCAGATACAAGGGTTAAATGGTATGAAAGATGCAACTGTTAATATCGGTGATGCAAAGCTTAAAGTTGCAGCCTGTTACGAGATGAGGAACGCCCAGGTACTTCTGGATCAGGTGATGAATGGCTCGTGTGAATACGATTTTGTTGAAGTAATGGCGTGCACGGGAGGCTGTATAGGGGGTGCAGGGCAACCGGCTCCGGATATCAGTAGTCTGGAAGATCGGATAAAGGCTCTGAAAATGGCTGATTCACAAGCTACTACACGCTTCTGTCATGAAAATCCCGAAATTCTTTCAATATATAAAGAATTCCTTGGCAAACCAGGTAGCACAGCCGCAGAACAATATCTTCATACAAATTATACTGACAAATCTAATTTGTTAATTCCAATCCTGGCAGAAAGGCAACTTGAGCCTGCAATCTGACCCTGTCTGATGATACCGGGCATATTTACATCGTGTCATGAGAACTGCAAATCTACTTTCGATGAACAGGACTGGTACTGGAGACCTGAAAACAATGACGAAAAAATTGTGGCCGGGATGTTCCGGGATGCTCTGAATAAACTTCTGGGATTCGCTACCCATATAAAGAGTCAGACAAGCTTAAGATGATCGGTAGCAGAAAGTAATGATATACTCATTCTAATTAATTAGCACAAGTGCCTGCATCATAGGGCTGATTACTTATTTTCCGGCCCGATAATTACAGACCTTGCTTTCGTCCTTATGTCATAATATCCACATTACCAGTATGCTGCTTTGGCTTTCAGCTCCTTCATGGTCAGATATGTACCGCTTAGTGCTTAGGACGCTCGAAATTAGCGGCTAATGACCTTTCGTTTAAAATAAAATTGACTTTGGCTTTATGCTGGTGTAACTTTACTTACCAAAATTACTCATCATGGATAATCATTTCCTTTCCCGGTTCGATGCTGACAATCTAAGAAAAACAGTAATCTATTATGTAATCGCACTCTCATTAATCATTATTTCGTTGGTATTGGGCATTGAAGATACCAGTTTGCCGGCTTTAATGTTCCCTTTAGGAATTGCCTTCTTTTTTTATGCATTGTTGCGTCCCTGGGGAAATGCAAAATATTATGGAATTATGTGTATAATCATCATACTTATTACACTTCTGGGTGTTGGAATTGGTATTCTGACGAAGTGGCAATTATTTAACAATTTTGGAAAAGACTTTGGCGAGTATATTGAAATTATTGTTCCTATAGGAGTTATTGTAGGAATTATCGGCATATTCCGTTTTAGAAAATACGATTAACTATATGATGTTTCTTGCTCCATCAATAGGCAACCACATTGGCACAATAAGCTTAGTTTTTTTATCCACTACACCTATAATACTATTGATCCTAAGGACTTATAACCAGCCCCGGCAACTCCCGGCTTTCACTTCAAATAAAAAGAAAAACCTTATTGATACTTGATTTAAGTGACCTGAAAAAGCCATATGCAGAAAAGATGGAATATCTGGCAACTAGTAAGAGATGGAAGTGATGGTGGTGAGACTTGTTGATGGATACTGGACCAACCAAGTTATTGCATCAGAAGTAAACAGTAATGAAATAACACCGTTATATTATTCACTTTACTCACAGAAATCACCGGATTTTGAAAGCGAGAACAGTAGAGATAATAAAAGCTTTTGATCATGTTGGTAAAGCCGTACAAAACAGAGGCATATGGGTTATAGATCGTGGAGCTGACAGAGATGATTTATATGAGGCTCTTCTGAAAAACAAAAGAAACTTTATTATCAGGCTGGTTGGTTTACGCGACCTGATATATGAAGGTAAAGCATTGAGATCATTATGGCTGGCTTATGCATGCCGGCTTCCATATGAAAAAAGTAGTCATTAAGATTATTGAGGGGAAAGAACATTTATTCAATTTAAGATATGCTTCATCAATTGACTTTGGCTTTTTACTTATGTAACTTTGACATTCTTTTCATTAAACACGTTCCATATTATAAGGGCAATAACTAAAAAGGAGGTTATTATGCAAAAACATGAAAAAAGAATAATCCGTTTCAAAAGACGTGACTTTCTAAAAACAACTGCTATAGCAGGAGTGGCAGCAACAATCCCCGGCAAAAAAAATTTTAACCAGGATCCGGAAACGATTAATGGATGGTATGAGCGTCTTGCAAATGCCTTAAACAAGCTGCCTAATTCTTTTCCAAGGACAAAGTCAAATATTGAAATTACACTTCTGAAAAAGATATTTTTGCCTGAAGAGGCAAACCTGGCCGGCCAGTTGACCGGAACTGAAGAACCGGTCAGTGTAATTGCCCAACGTGCCGGGATCATGGAAGCAGAAACTGCAGACAGATTGAGATTAATGATGGAACGTGGATTTGTAAGTGGTAATGCGCCAAAAGGACTATTCAGACTTGAGCCATTCGTTGTAGGTATTTATGAAGCCCAGCTTGAGAGAATGGATCACGAACTAGCCCATCTGTTTGAAGAGTATTTTGAACAAGGAGGTGCTGAAATTATGAGACCCCAGCCTGCAATACACCGGGTCATACCTGCCCAGAATGCAATAAAAACAGAGTGGATTCTGCCATACGACAAGCTGATTGAGCTTATGATGTCGTGCAATACTTTCAGAGTCAGGGATTGTATATGCAGGGTTCAGCAGGATCTGGAAGGAACCAGAAAATGTACTTTCCCTCTGCATGTAGAAATCATTTTCTATACAGGTAAAGAATCAGCAGTACCTCCCGTCCCTCCTTATGTAACGAAAGAAGAAGCCCTGGCAGTTCTTGATAAAACAGAAAAAATAGGCCTCGTACACACAGTAAGCAATGTAGCTGAGGGTGTTTATTATGTATGTAATTGTTGTGGATGCTGCTGCGGAATTCTCAGGGGGATAAATGAATTCGGCATTGAAAAATCTGTTGCAGCTGCCAATTATTACTCCATAATTGATCCGGAAAAGTGCAAGGCTTGTGGAACATGTGTCGGGCGTTGCCAAATGAATGCTATAACACAAAATAGTGATGAAATTGCTTTAGTTGACCGTACAAAATGTGTTGGATGTGGATTGTGTGCAAGTGGTTGTCCTGCAAGTGTTGCACGACTGGAACGCAAAGCTGAAGAAGAAATAGTTAAACCACCTGAAAACTTTTCTGCATGGGAACACGAAAGATTAGTAAACAGAGGCCTGGCTGTAAAAGCCGGTAGCCTTGACCACTCTTAGCTGGGATACATTGACCTTTCATTGTTGGAATTAAGTCTTTGTAGTATAAGTAAATATAATTATGGTTATCTGACCGGCCACATATGGTCGAGAGGTTCTGTTTTTACAACTCCGTCACCAGTTGTGTAATAGAACGTAATAGGAAGTTCTTCATTCCCAAAATATCTCTTCCATAAAACAAGGAATTTTTCTTTTAATTCAAGTTCCATCATAACATAATTATAATTTTAATGGTATGATGGAACCCACATGTTGATAAAGTTATATTTATTAAGTGTTTGTGTTAATATAACATGTGGGTTTCATAATAAGGAATCTGCAGGTTTTAAATATAGGACAAAAACCAGATAATCTGACCGCCGTAAGCGGACACCTTTCATTCAGTTTACTCAGAGAATTTTTAGACTCTAATTATTCTTTAAAAACATCAAATGTTGACAAATTTGGGTCTTTTTTACCAGCATTAACTACCTTAATTTCTCCATGAAAATTATATAGGGAATATCCTTTCCTCCCCCATGAATTTATGCCTCCTTCTAAACTGAATATATTCTTATATCCTAATTGCTGAAGTGCTTTTGCAGCCAACATAGAACGATTTCCTCCTCTACAGTAAACAACTATTTCAGTTCCTGCATTTTTACATATGTCTTGTATTTTCATTTCCAAAAAGCCCGATGGTATCCATATAGAGCCACTTATAAATCCAGCGTCACGTTCTCTTTCCGTCCTAACATCTATTAGAATTAATTCTTGTTTAGAAGAATCCATTTTTATCTTTAGTTGTTCCGGACTTATTTGTGGTATTTCTGATGCAATTTCTGATAAAACTTGTTGTTTTGTTTTGATGGTTTGAGCAGAAATCATTATCGGCAATGCTATTAATAATAGTACCAAATTTATTTTTGTCTTGCTATTTTTCATTTTCTAAATTTAATGGTTGAATATTATTTTAAATAATTGTATATCAATTAGCCTCTCAATCTTCGGAATTATTTTACAATGTGGCCCAACTCGATTAAGAGTCTACTAAAGGTAAACATATTTGATCAAAAATTGAGTTTCTAAACATCGTTCTGATTCGATTTTTTAACAGGCTTTATCCACGTAAACAAAGAAGTTTTTCCAATCATCTCGTCCGTAGCGTCCACTATCTTTAAATTTGGAAAGAGCAACTTTATATTCTTCCTTTCCAAAGAAGCCGATTTTTTCTCTGTAGCTAATTCATCCTTATTTATTTTCTTTTTCATCAGTTTTATTTGGTTGGGGTTTTTCAGATTCCGGTAATCGTTTCCATGATACTTTTACAAAAGCCTGCCCTACCTTATCGTTATTGTAGGGTGTGTTCATCAGGTCTTCCCAAAACTGTTCTGCTGTCCTTCGTGCCGATAAAGGGCGATCTGGTTGCTCTTCTTTGTTGTTTTTCATAATGCAAAAAGTTTTAATTAAACAATAAGTTACTTTTCACATCAAGAACAATCTGGAAAGTCATAGTGATTTACAACATTTTTGACGGACTGTCCACATCATTTTACCACCGTGGTGTTATGCCCGGTTGGTATCCATTTAAGGATTCTTGATGTAAACACAAAGATAACAGAAATTGAATCTCTATTGAAATATTAAACTACAACTTTATGTCTATACTATTTTTAATAGCATAATCCATAAGTTGTTCTTTAAATTCTGTAATATTTCTTAAATTTAAACTGCATTTTATAGGAGAATCATGATTACTCCAGACGCAACTTAAAATTACAAGAGATTTGTGAGCAGTTAGATGGCAAGGTGTTTCATAGAAGTTATATGGTAACTCATAATAAATTAATAACTAAAATATAATTCAACCATGTCAATACAATCTAAAAAACTTTACACCCGCAGACAAGCTGTTGGGGGTATGATGGCAAGTGCAACTGCACTTTCATTTCTTGACACTAATTCATTTGAAGCTGATTCAAATTTGGCAGCGATTGATCCAAAGGATGATCTTAAAATCACTAAACTTGAGACATTTTTTGTCCAACCACGGTCGGTGTTTTTGAAAATGTCCACCAATGCCGGCATCATTGGTTGGGGAGAGCCTACTCTTGAGGCTAAATCACAGACTGTCGCTACAGAAGTAGCAGATCTGGCGCGTTACCTTATCGGAAAAGATCCAAGGCAGATAGTCAGGCACTGGAATACCATGTATAAAACTTTGTATCGCGGGGGACCTGTAAAAATGAGTGCCATCAGTGGTGTAGATCATGCTATGTGGGATATTACAGGAAAAGCATATGGAGTGCCTGTATGGCAGTTACTAGGAGGTCCACTGAGGGAAACAATCCGGCTCTACTGGGATCCTTTATCTTCTGATCCGCCTGAACGATTGCATGAAAGATTACGTGAAGGATTTACTGCATTTAAAATCAGTGCTTTTGGCTGGACAGGAGCTACTACTAAAAGACCTACTAATGTACTGGCAGGTACTAAGGCATATAATGATGCCCTTATTGCAAACTTTCTTGAAACCAGGGAAGCTATTGGTCCCGGAGCTGATCTTATTTATCATGGTGGAGGTGATTTCAGGTCTAGCATGAATCTTATCAAAGCATTTGAACCATATAACCTGCTGTTCTATGAGATACATGCCACCAACCATAATTTTGATGATCTGGCAGAGATCCAGAGTAAAACATACACTCCCATCGGCACAGGTGAGGATTGTTACAGCAGGTGGGAATTCCGGGAAGTTCTAGTAAAAGATGCTGCAAGAGTACTTATGACTGATATGACACATGCAGGTGGTATAACAGAAGTACGATTCATTGCTGCAATGGCCGAAGCATTTGAAAGAGTCATTGCTCCACATAATGCACAAGGAGTAATTAATCTTGCAGCTGCGGTACAGTTGGCAGCTTCTATTCCCAACTTCCTTGCTATTGAAACAACCGACAGAGGAATTGGAAGTCCTGATGTAAAAGGATGGGAAGGATCTTGGCGTGGTGTCGATATACTTAAGGAACCATTCCAGGTTGTAAACGGACATATTCCTTTGCCCACAAAACCTGGTCTTGGTTTTGAAATAGATGAAAATAAGCTTGCAAATCATATTACTGATAAACCCTGGTTAATGAGATAACAACCGAGTTGGTAAAATCATAGATTACCGCATCACTTCGGCGTGATGCATATTGTTTCCATGGTTTAACTGATCTATTTTTTGGACCAAAACGGTTCAGATGAAAAAGCAGGAATGAGTCAATCGGCAGGAGGAGATTCTTCCCTTAGTGGAGCAATGGCAAGAAAGTGGTAAAATCCAACAAGTATTTTGCCAGGAACATGATCTGACTTTTTCGACATTTTATTATTGACTCAAACGATATCGCCATGGGCTTGATGAAAGCAGCTTTAGCCTGTTGAAATACGCTCAGGATCTAATCTCACCAAAAAATATACAAAAATCTTAGTACAATCAATCAAAGATGCTGGATTAGATTCTATCCATGGAGTATTTCTTGAGATTGATGACGCATTTCAAGACCGCATTGAGAGCTTGCCAAAGGGAGAATTAGACGAGATACTGAGCTCTTTCCATTCGCTTTTTGGTGTTTATTATCAGTACATAGATAGCTTCTAATTTTGAATAAAATATTATTTCAAAAATTGCCACCAAATAAGCCACCAATAAAACCAAAATCCACTGGTATTCAGCGGATTTTATGTCTATTCTGAGATCGGTGGCGAAAATTTATACATGACTTATTCCATTATGCGACTTAAAATGCCATCAGTCATGCCTCCCAATAAGCCCCCCGTAAAATCATATACCCCTGATTTACAGGGGTTTATTTGTTATTTCTGAGGTCGGTGGCGGATTCGAACCGCCGTAAACGGTTTTGCAGACCGCTACCTAGCCACTCGGTAAACCGACCATAATTTATATTTCTTCCAGACCTAGCCTCCCGATAATTTTCGGGACCATCAACCTACCATATCCAACTTCGAACTGGCTAGAGTGTAGCTATTACTTATTGATTTGCAAAAATAGTAAAAATTGTGATGCCATCCAGAAATTATGCTCATTTCCCTTTGTTTCTTTAACCCTACCCCCGGCCCCTTCCCTTAAACAATAAAGGAAGGGGAGCTAATTTGTTTATTATCTGACATTTGAATCAGGCGGCTATTTATAGTCCTAAATAACAGATCAATAACTGCATCCAGATCAGTCAGGTCATCATTTCTAATTCTCAGAACAGAAATACCTTTACACGATAGTTTTAAATCCCTGTCACGATCATATTCCAGCCTGTCATTATGAATTTTACCATCCAATTCAATAATTAGCTTAAGCTTTGCGCAATAAAAATCTGCTATGAAAAATTCAATCCACTCTTTATCGATTCGGTAAAAAACAGGATGCTGTCTTAAGAATCTATAACCACCAAAATTTTTTCTACGGAGGATATCCCAAAGAAGCTTTTCTGCAGATGTCATATTCCTCCTCAAACTTCTTCCCAACAGAGTTATTCCTCTATAGTTTTTATAGTGAATGCGAGGCATATTATATTCATTCCGGCAATGAAGATAATAAATTCGTCTGGATGAAAAAAGGGATAAGAAATATTTATAATAACCCTTCCAATTATTGGAAATTCTCACCCTTCCCTTATTGTTTAAGGGAAGGGCCGGGGAAGGGTTAAGTTCTTAAAGGCCGCCACCGACCTCATAAAAATCCTTTGTGACTATGGCAGGAATTCTTTTATCTGCTTACAATAACACTCACCGACCCTACTTTCCCTCCTACCGGCGGATTCAGCTTTGATACTTTTATAGTAGCCTTTTTAATACCATTTAATTCCGCAAACAGTGCATCAAGGATTCTACCTGCAATATTCTCAAGCAAATACGACTTCTTCTCCATCTGGATCTTAACTATCTCATACGCCCTCTGGTAATTCAAGGCATCCTTAAGATTATCGCTCTGTGCCGGCTTCTCCATATCCGTCTCAATGATCAGATCAACAAGAAACTTGCTTCCAACAATCTGCTCCTCTTTAAAATGCCCGTGAAAAGCATAAAATTCCATTCCTTCAATCTGTATCAGACCCATTTTCCTGTTAGATTAAGACTTGTGTAACATATTGATATAAAGTGCCTAAAGTTTGAAGTGCCTAAAGTTAATTTCAATTTCTATTAAAATAATTATAAAAATATTTGGTTTATATTTTAAACTATTTTATATTTGCAATATATTTACAATATCCAATTAACAAATATAAAAATAGAAATAATTATGGAAAATGAAGAAAAAATGATGTCAGGAGAAGAGAGTCTTAGGATAATCACGGATATGATCAATAAAACGAAGGTGAATATCCGTCAGAGCAGTTTCCACCTTCTCTTCTGGGGATGGCTGATCTTTATCTGCAGCCTTATTGAATACCTGCTATGGAAATTTACGGATTTTGCATCTCCATGGTTTGTCTGGTTCTTGGTGATTCCCGGAGTTTTCGTATCACTTATCTATGGCTTCACAAAAGGCCGACAAGAGAAAATTCTTACATATGCAACCATGCTTTATGTTTGGACATGGATAGGATTTTTGATCTCATCAGTGATCCTTACTGTAATTTTGTGGAAAAACATGGAGAAATTTGCTCCTCTCATTCTGATCATGGCTGCCATACCAGCTTTCATAAGCGGGTTTATAATAAAATTCAAACCCCTTATAGCCGGAGCAATCACTTTTTGGATCTTTGCCCTCATAGCTCATTTTGGAGGAACCGAAGTATCGGCCCTGGCCGTTCCCGCGGCAATGCTTACCGGTTATCTTATTCCCGGATATCTAATAAAAAGAAAAACTAACGGTGACACCCTTTAAAGATCTGGATCCTATCCTGCACTCCCAGCTGAGGCTGGCAGTGATATCACTGCTCATGAGCCTTGAATCTGCTGAGTTTACTTTTATACGTGAACAAACCGGGGCAACAGCTGGAAACCTCAGTGTACAGATATCGAAACTAAAGGAGGCCGGATATATAGAAGTCAGCAAGAAATTCAGCAATAACTACCCACAGACCCTTTGCCGGATTACTCCCCTGGGAAAGAAAAAATTTGCTGAATATGTGAAAGTTCTTAAGGATTACCTTGAGCCGGACCAGATTGCCTAGAAATAATAGATTTTGCAGGGTGTAGCGTGAATTCTATTATGCACCCTGCACCTTTTCAGTATTGCCACCTAAAAATTAATGTCCGGCACATCCCAGGAACTCAAAATCATCCTATTTTTGTAATCTTAAATTTATTACGAATGAGTGATGAGATCATTGAAGGCAAAGAGGAGACGAAACCTCCTGTGAGTTTTATTGAACAGATAATTATTGAAGACATTAAAGAGGGGAAAACCAACGGAAGAATACACACTCGTTTCCCTCCAGAACCTAACGGTTACCTGCATATCGGACATGCCAAGGCAATTTGTCTTGACTTTGGTATGGCTCAGAAATACGGAGGTAAATGCAATCTTCGCTTCGACGATACAAATCCGGTTAAAGAGGAAACCGAATATATCGACTCAATCAAGGAGGATATAAGGTGGTTGGGATTCGATTGGGAAGATAGAGAATTTTATGCTTCCGACTATTTCGAAAAACTTTTTGAATTTGCACTTGACCTTATCAGAAAAGGGCTGGCTTATGTTGATGATCAACCAGCTGAGATTATATCGGCACAGAAGGGAACTCCCACTCAGCCAGGAACTGAAAGCCCTTTCAGGAAGAGACCTGTAGCTGAGAACCTTGATCTGTTCTGCAGGATGAATGAGGGCGAATTTGAAGAGGGCAGCCGCGTACTTCGTGCCAGGATCGAAATGACAACCCCGAACATGCATTTAAGGGATCCCATTATCTACAGGATAATAAAAGCTCCCCACCACCGGACAGGTGATAAATGGAATGTCTATCCCATGTACGATTTTGCACATGGCCAGTGCGACTATTTTGAAGGAATTACCCATTCTCTTTGCACCCTGGAATTTGAAGTCCACCGACCTCTTTATGATTGGCTGATTGATCAGCTCAAAACATCCGATTATAGACCCAGGCAGATTGAATTCAACCGTCTCAACCTCACATTCACAATGATGAGCAAGAGAAAATTGCTTGAGCTGGTTCAGGAAGGAAGAGTAAATGGCTGGGACGATCCCAGAATGCCGACATTGTGCGGACTCCGCCGGAGAGGTTATACTCCGGAATCGGTAAGGAGATTTATTGACCTTATAGGTTACACTAAAGTTGAAGCTATCAACGACGTATCCCTCCTTGAACATGCTGTACGTGAGGATCTTAATTTCAGGACACCCAGAGTTTTCGGAGTTCTCGATCCTTTAAAAGTGATAATTACAAACTATCCCGACGATAGAATTGAATCCGTTGAAATCATAAATAATCCTGAAGATGAAAGTATGGGAACCAGAGAAGTACCATTCGGGAGAGAGATTTTTATTGAACGGGATGACTTTATGGAAAACCCTCCTGCAAAATTCTTCCGGCTTGCTCCAGGGATGGAAGTACGGCTTAAAGGAGCCTATATTATTAAGTGTGAGTCTTTTAAGAAGAATGAAGACGGGCTTTTAGAAGAGGTTTATTGTACTTATGATCCTCTGACAAGAAGCGGAGAAAATGGCTCTCAGAAAAAAGTAAAGGGAACACTTCACTGGGTATCGGTACGATATGCAGTGGATGCGGAGGTAAGACTCTATGACAGGCTCTTCAATCACGAAGATCCGGCCGGACAAAAGGATGATGATTACCGTAAATTCCTTAATCCTGAATCGCTTAAAGTACTTAAAGGATGCAAGCTTGAACCATCATTACGGACCGCCAGGCCGCTTGACAAGTTCCAGTTCCAGCGTCTGGGCTATTTCTGTGCTGATTATGATTCAACTGAATCCAATCCGGTCTTCAACAGGACGGTCTCGCTAAAAGATACATGGGCGAAGATTAAGAAATAAGACGGCAAGACTCTCTGCGGCATGATTTTTGTGCCTAATCCTCTGATTACTAAAGCATCTTTTCGTAGTATCTAATCAGAATAATATGAAAACCCTGATCAATTCTATTCGTCTTGGGGTGGTCTTTCTTGCTCTTTTCAGTTTATACTCCTGTGAGAAGAGGAGTGCTGATAATGGCAGAGGGACCGCTGAATTTTCCATAAGTTCATTGGATGAAAAAGGTTTTGCTAAATCTGCCTTATCCGATGACACTGCCAAGGTCTCCTACCAGATCTTGTTTTCGGTCGAGGATGTCGAAGGAAATCCTGTTTTTACCGATAAACTCATACCTTTATATCAATTCGGGACAGGCTTTATAAGCGAAAATGTTGAAATTGAATCCGGAGAATACAGGCTCACCAGGTTTATGATCATTAATCCTGCCGGAACTGTGGTTTTTGCAGCTCCGGTTGCCGGATCACCAATGGCGTATCTAGTGAACAGGCCTCTTCCTATTGATTTCACAATAAAAGCCGGTGAAGTTACCAAGATCGTACCTGAAGTCCTCGCTGTCGGGGATAATCCTCCCGAACAGTTCGGATATGTGAGCTTTGGTGTCCAGATAATAAAACCGCTTGATTTCTGGACCGTATGTTATCTGGATAATACCACAGATAACCAGCCGGTTGTACCGACAACTGCAAGGTTAACCGTATATGCAGCAAATGGATGGCATTACACATTTAAACTGCAGGCAACTGTAAATCATATCATTATAAGAGGAGGATCAGATGAATATATTTTCGTCCTGGAAAAAGAAGGGTATCAGGCTCAGAAGTTAAAATTCACAGAAGTACAGTTAAGGGCTACTACAAAAGAAAATCCCCTGGTTCTTACATTACCGTATGGTTCACAATATTATAGGATCGCTATTCAGCCCGGACCAAGGCAGGGGAAAGATGCAATGATCTCAAACCTTGATGCAGACAAAAATTTCGGTGGTCATATCTATTTTGAGACTACATTCCTCAGCGAACCCATCCTGACTGTCATGCGGTCAAACAGAAGCCTCATAGCTTTTAATCTCGATACCCTGCCTAAATCTGCGACAATCAGAAAAGTGACTCTGACTCTCTGGTATGATATCCCGATACCTTTTGATCCTGTTTATTTAACCAATACAGATCCATTTTCAGGGGTAGCCTGGTATGGGGCAGTACTGCAAAAGGTTATTGAACCATGGGACGAATACAAGGTTACCTGGAACACTCAGCCCAGGACCATCGAAGCTGGCCAAGTCTATCTTTCACCCTTTATAAGGAATGTAAATATGATTGAACTCAATGTTACCAGCTTATTTGTTCCGGCTGCCGTTACGACATCCGACGAGGCAATCTATGTTAATTACGGTATGTTTTTCAGGCTCTGGCCGACTGAGAGATTTCCAGGTTTCAGGTTTGCATCGAGTGATTATTCCGTTGCATCGATGAGACCTAAGCTGACGATATATTACACTTTACCATAAATTTTCTGATATAAGGATATTGTGTAGTCAGGGGCGTTGCATGCAACGCCCTTACTATTTTGAAATGGAGAATATTATTTCCCTGAGAATTTTTTATATTTGCAAACTCAAAATTGCTCTGTGGTGTAATTGGCAACACGTCTGACTCTGGATCAGAAAAGTTCAGGTTCGAGCCCTGACAGAGCAACGCCTACAAACACAAAAAGCCTTGATACACAACGTTATCGAGGCTTTATTGTTTGTTCTTACTGAAACTATACTGAAACAAATCAATTGTTTCGTACATACTTCCCAATTTAACTCAATATAGTAAGTCAGGGGATTGGGGATTGAAAGTATAAAATCTTATTGCATACTACAATTAAGTCACTAATAAAAGATATTTAGCATTGTCCTTGTTATAAGCCGTTCTGTTAAAAATCTCGGGTAGTTTGAGAAGTTGTCAGGTTATCTTTTTTTATTATGACTTTCTGAATTTTAACAAAGTATTCCCCCCAATAACCAGATGGTCCACCTGTGAAAAGAATCAAAGTTGCTTGTTTGCAATTCGAGCAATAAAAATCCAATAATGAACTGATTTTAAATCCTTTTTTTTTAAGATACTCATGGAAATTGTCAAAGTCTTCTGTTTCAAGATTTGAACGGATCAACTCTGTATGATTATAAAAATCCTTCAATGATAGAGAAATCTTGTAACCACAGGAATTACACTTATATATGGTTGGAAAATTTCTCCTTTCAGATACAGGCAATTCCATTGGATCCACTCTGTGGGGGGAAGGATTGTATTCTGAACTTGTCAAGCAATCTGAAATATTTAATTCAACTATTTTCATCTTATCATAAATATGCTGCCATGCTGAAACAATAGCTTATAACTAAATAGTGTTTTTTACACAGTCTTGTACCTCAATCAAAATTAAACTATTGCTATACTGAAAACAAATAGATTTTATAAATCCAGGCAAATGGAACTGATTTGTCATGATACAGGAATTGTACAAACTGTGAAATGCTTCTTGCATCTTAGAATTATTGTAAAGCAACTAGAATATAATTAGCAACAAGTGAAAACGGGGAAATACTTCCCGCACTTAAATAGTTGCCTCCGTTAAACACAATCATCAATTCCTCTACCGGAAAAATAAACAAGTACTGATCTCCCCACCCGGCTGCTAAGAAGGAGTTATAGGTATGACCGTTAGCTTGAAAATCTGCAAGCCACCACTGGTATCCGTAACCATGGGCAAGGGGTAGGGTTTTCCCCTGTGTTATAATGTGTTTCTGAACAGATTCTGAAATCCAGTTAGGAGTGATTATCTGTTTTTCGCCCCAATACCCATTGTTAAGGAACAGATAACCAATCTTAGCCAGTTCCCTTGGTCTGAGGAAGATCCCCCCTGAGGCAAAATAATAATCCGGTGACAGGCGTTGCCAGACTCCTCCCTCGATATTCAACGGATTGAACAGGTATTCATTCCCGAAATCCAGAAGGCTTTTTCCAGAGTATTTCTGTATAACCGCACCCAGCACATTTGTTCCTCCGCTGTTATAAAGGAATTGTGTCCCGGGAGGGTATAAAAGGGGACGTGACAGAACGTAAGCCAAGGGATCATCAGAATCAAACAGGGCCCTCACATCATTTGTAGGATCTTCGTATGCAGTTGAACTTTCATCCCAGGCTAGTCCCGATGACATTGTCAGAAGCTGTTTTATTGTTATTTCAACTTTAGCATCTGTCAGTATATCTTTATATTCCGGAAAAATATCGATGACTTTGTCATTAACATTATCAATAAACCCTTCCTTTACAGCCACTCCAAAAAGGACTGAAGTAATTGTCTTGCTAATTGAAGCTAGGAAGTGGTCGGTTTCCCTGTCATATTGAATGAAATCGCCATTCGATCCGGGTGGATTGCTTGAGTAAAGGTAGCCCTCAAAATACTCTTCAAAGACCAGCTTCCCGTTTTTGAAGATCAGGATATTATGAATATTATGGCCGGAAGTTGCATTAATCCGGTCCATCATTTTGGAAAGAGTAACGGAACTTATCCCGGCTTCATCGGAAGATCGGACTTCCCATCCATCACCTGAAGCTTCAGGAATATGATACTTATATTCACTAATTCTCTCTTTTTTGCAGCCTGATGATAAAACTAGCAGGGAGAACAGAAGAAAAATGCCTTTTATGGTTTTCATGATTTTAAAAGGAATTCATCCATTGTAATAAACGCAAGTCCCAAAGTATATTGTACACATCAAGTATGATTTATTCATATTTGAGTTCTTGATCAGGTTTTTAATAACCTCAAACTTTTAAGTATACAGTCTGACGGCCCGGTAATAAAGGGCGTTTGTGTTACCCAACGCAAACCGGGCACTGTCCTTATACTTTAGCCAGTATGTTTTCACGGTGCGAGGAGAGTACGGCGCAGCTTTTGCTAGTCCCGACTAAAGATAAAGTTGTCACTGTTGCAGGATCTGTCCAGAGCCGAAGTCACGGATTTGGCAAATGGGTGAAAAGTTAAGTGTCATGAAAAAATTGTCAAGTAGCACGCAAAAATTGTGACAAGTTTATTACCCCAACCGTCCGTGTTAGCATTTCGGGCCAATTTTGCAACTGTCAATTTTTCGATATCTGTCAGTAAAATGATATCTGAGTCAAGGTACTGTTTTGATTGCATGTTGGATTTGTCAGGGTACTGTTATTTTATAAACAGTAGTGGTACGATCAGAGTTTGTCCAATGTTCGGAATTTGTCTTGTTTGCAGGACCGGTCTGCAAAACATGTGCTAAGTAACTTACCTCTATTGTATATGTTATCGAGGGAGCCTTTTTTTATCCTATTATCCCGATTATCATTCCAATTAAAGGTCCACTATTGAAAGCCATATGTGATATAATTCCAATCCAAGTATTTTTTCGTTTATAGATTACATAGGAAAGGGCTAAAGATGATGGTAATAGAATTATCAGATTCCATTTCCAAAAAATATGAAACAAACCCCAAAGGGACCCATGTATTACCCAGGTCCATTTTTTAAAGGCTAATTCCTGTCTTGGAAAAACATATCCACGCCACCAAAATTCTTCACCAACAATATTGAAGAGTAAGAATATAAAATATATAATAGCAATCCACCATTGTCCTTTTAATGGGACGCCCATAAATGAGTCCAAAAGAATATTTTGTTCAAGTCTAGGGTCCACCGCAGGTATTAGGAATTCGGGAGGAGAGAAAAGTTTAAACTGAATTAACCATTTTGAAGTGAATGATAATGTCCCATAAATTATGACACTGACAATAAATAGTACAAGAGTATAAATCCAGTCATTCTTAGTCATTTTTTTTAGTCTGAATCTTGTTAAAAATGCAGACAATTTAAAGCTGTTCCCCTCAACTTTGTATGCTATTATTGCTGCTAAAAGCATCAATGCTAATGGAATGACCATTGATACATACCAGTTTATAAAATCGTTAATTCCATTCAGGTGGAGTTTTTGCATGACATAGTATATGCTGAAACTATAAACTGCGGATGGAATTCCAAAAAACAGGAGAGAGGACAATATCCCCATCGGTTTAATTTTCATATTTAGTGAGTTTCCCATATTCATGGTACTTGAACTTGTTTATAGGTTATACTAATAATCAAAATTACAAAGTATTTTAAATTCTGGTTTTAGAGATAGTTTGGTTTTTTCTGTTAGCATTTCGGGCCAATATTAATACTGTCTATGGTAACAAAATCATTCGATTTTTGTCATTCAAATGATATCTGTGTAGCGGTACAAACTATCTCGAACCCAGAAATTTATCGCGGTGCAGAATTTAAATTACTTGCAGATGCACATGTCCGAGTGCATGAACCAATACAAATTTGCCTGGGTGCAGGAGCAAAAGCAAAAACTGTGATGTGCTAATTAATTGTACCGTCCGTGTTATGCTTTCGCTTTTTAGCTCTGTGTCTTTATAATAGCTTTATCTTTTACTCTTGTCCCCAAAATTATTAATCCAACAAAAATGATAGTTGCTATAATGTCAATTAGTAAATCCTTTAACCCGGTCCTGTTTTGAAATAATGTACTGCCGAAAATAACAAGCAATCGGATAATCATTATTCCCACAATTAAATAAGCTGCAAATTTGACTTTTAAAAATTCCTTATAAAAAGCCATTGCTATAAAAGCAATGCCAAAAATGAGATTTTCAGCACCAATGATGTGCCAAATATAGAAAATGGTCGTTTTCATAGATTGGTCAAGATTGGTTTCATTAAGTAGTGGCAAAACATTTGAATGACCATTCCATGCGTGTGTAAATGAAAAGAAGATTGCTAGGACTCCGACTGCCAGGTAATAATAATTCTTAATCATGTTTTTTGTTTTTATACTGCCTACTCTCTTTGGTTTTCGGCTTTCCCATTATGATATTCAAAATTTGAATTGTTTCAAAGAGATTCTACGCTTCAAATAATGACTAACGGTCAAAATATTTGGATCATTATCTTGCGGATTTAACTGAAAGCCAAATCGGTAGGGGGAATAACGCATAACTTGTTCATAGAATATACTGATAATTAAAGTTACAAAGTATTTTTAGATCCCGGTTGTCAACAAAATAATTCCATCATTTTCGATAATCGGCATAAATTGAAGTGAAACCATAACTCCTCGTAAATCAGCTCTGGGGGTTTTCTATATTAATCTGATTTTATTTTGATATTGGTATCAGGATAGTTTAACTTTGATTCTGAAATAATTAGGTATCATATGTCAAGTCTCATTTCAGGATATAATTACAACATCTTCATCCCCTACCGCCAGAAAGACAATACACACGATGGATGGGTGACGGAGTTGGAAGATGACCTTATAAGACTATAAAATATGAAATTAGAAATCTTTCGGGTTAAGCTTGGTCTGAACAGTTGTTATCTCATCCGTGGTAAAGATGTTATAATGATTGATGGCGGCATGCCCAATAAGCTTAAAGTGTTTAAAAGGGTACTTTCAAGACTTGATATAAACCCCTCAGATATCAAATTAATAGTCCTTACACATTCGCATTTTGATCATTCCGGATCTGCCTTGGAAATCCGTGAATTTACAGGGGCTAAAATTGCTATTCACGAAAGTGAGAGAACCTATCTGGAAAATGGTGGTATGATAATTCCGAAAGGGGTAAACTTCTATGGCAAAGTTACCAAACCATGGCTATTTGCGATTTTTAAAAAGATCTCATTTCCTAAGTTCAAACCCGATATTCTGATTACGGATGAGCCCTATCCTCTTAAAGCCTATGGGATAGATGGAAACATAATTCATACACCAGGGCACACGGTTGGATCAATCAGTGTTATTCTTGATTCAGGAGAAGCATTTGTCGGGTGTATGGCTCATAATGGATTTCCATTCAGGCTTCGTCCCGGACTACCAATATATGCCCAGGATATCGAAGCAATTAAGAAATATTGGAAAATATTAATCGACAGAGGGATAAAAATGATCTATCCGGGTCATGGGAAACCTTTCCCGGTGGAGGTAATTAAAAAATCTCTGGAATTCAATTAGAGTAATTTCATTTTAATAAAGCAAAAGAGGTTATTGCCAGTCAAAAGAATAATTAACTACAATCAGAAATACGCATTCTTTTGGAAATACAAAGATGGAGGCAATGCTAAGGAGGATAGAAAGTAAATTACTACTGTATTTTAAAATGGTAGCTATTGGGTGCAAGGATTACATTGATAGTTGTGAATACACACCTTATCATTGTGGTTATAGCGAAGCAAGTGAGAGAACTATAAATACCTATGAATTATGTCTCTTTGAAACTGGCATAATTAAATGCCCTGGAGAGATAGAAAAGCACTATAGGGATAAACATAATAGCAGCACCTATCGAACTATATTAAGAGCCATTGAAAGCCTGGAGAAAAAAGGATATATAGAGAGAAAGGAACTAATTGAGCGTTTTGATAATTCAACAAGTAAATGGTATATGACCTATAAACTTAAAGCTATTGCCAATCAGAATAAGAATTAACTTTACCGGGCAGATGTAAGCAGAGAAGACTCCTTTTCGAGACCTCCAAAAAGCAAGCCTCTGTATTTAATTGATTTTAAGCGTTATGTGAAAATAGTTCGAGCCCTGACAGAGCAACAAAAAGCAGCAATATTTTTGTTGCTTTTTTTGCGATGGAAGGGCGAGAAGTTGACGACCGGAGGGAGGAAATTCCGCTAATCAGACCGTAGAGAAGATTAGCGGGAAGCTCTGACAGAGCAAAAAGATAATCAACCACTTATCATGAAAACCTGATGGGTGTTTTTTTCATCTTGCTAGGTTCTTGCTAGGTTTCTGGAGTGTTTTTATGGCTTATCCCTCCAGTTTTTGAATAAGATTGATGGGAATTAACACCAATGTTCCAGATTCCAATCAAATCTATAAATCAAATCCTTATCAGCGATACCTGATTCCATATTTGTATTTTGTTTAACTTAGGTTTAAATTTGAGAATGAAATCTATAGACCTCCAGTGTCAAGCATAATCGAAGGTTATAATTACGACATCTTTATCAGCTACCGCCAGAAGGACAATAAAGGTGACCGGTGGGTGAGTGAGTTTGTTGATGCTCTGAAGACAGAGCTTGAGTCAACATTCAAAGAGGAGATCAGTGTTTACTTTGATATCAATCCTCACAACGGACTACTCGAGACTCATGATGTGGATGCATCTCTTAAAGAGAAACTCAAGTGTTTGGTTTGCATTCCGGTTATCTCGCGTACCTATTGTGATCCTAAATCATTTGCCTGGGAGCATGAGTTTAAAG
This sequence comes from uncultured Bacteroidota bacterium, assembly GCA_963843415.1. Taxonomy (GTDB): domain Bacteria; phylum Bacteroidota; class Bacteroidia; order Bacteroidales; family VadinHA17; genus LD21. The sequence continues at coordinate 75,587 of CAWJKD010000005.1, read as the reverse complement.
CATTTGTTGAAGAAGCCTCCCGTGATCAGTTTGGTTTGAAAGTTAAACTTACCGGAGGCAATGTAGCTAACAGGATACTACCTGTCCGCATTCATGACCTTGACCAAACTGATATGAAACTTTTTGAATCAACTATTGGTGGAGCACTAAGGTCAATTGATTTTGTCTATAAAGAAACAGGGGTGAACCGCCAGTTAAGGGCTAAAGATGATGACATTATTAAAAGTCCCGGACAGATTCTTTATCGTGACCAGATAAATAAAGTCGCTCTGGCCATAAAGGATATCATCGAAAGCATGAAGTCCCCTGCTGGTACGGATAAGTCGAAAGAAAAAGAAATTCAGGCCGAAGGAAGGGTGGAAAAGAAAGAATTTCTACATGAGGAACGTACTTTAACAGATAAAAATAAAAAAATAGACAAACTTCCTATTGACAAACTTGAACCCGAGAAAGAGAGGAAATTAAAGCATCTACCAATTAAAATCAAAACTCTGGTTCCGGGTATTTTATTAATTCTTTCAGTTTTTATCGCAGCCTTTTTCTTTATTAATCACCGGACAAAAGTTAAATGGGCCAAAGAAGAAGCCTTGCCCGAACTCAAACGCCTTACCAATGAAGAAGAAAGTGAGGAGAATTATATCAAAGCTTTTGACCTGGCACAGAAAGCTGAAAAATATATATCTGATGATCCTGACTTCAGGAAGACAGCCTCTGATTTCATTGGCAAACTGACAATAATGTCTGATCCTCCGGATGCAAATGTTTATATCAGAAAATATGCGGGCGATGAAGGTGAATGGAAAAAAATTGGCAAAACGCCCGTTGATACCATGAAACTTCCCAATTGGACATATTATCAGGTCAAACTGGTAAAAAAAGGGTATGATGATGTATTTGCCATAGCCTCGACAGATTATGATACTCTGTACAGAAGGATGTTCAGAACAGGCGAAATACCCGCAGGTATGGTCTATGTGGACGGCATTGACACAGAAATAGTAAGAAATGTTCTGAAGGATAAAAATGGATTCTTTCTTGACCGATATGAAGTGACAAACAAACAATATAAAGAATTCGTAGACAAAACCGGGTATAGCAATCCCGATTATTGGAAAAATGAGTTCATCAAAGATGGGAAGGTTATTACCTGGAAAGAGGCAATGTCAGAATTTACTGACAAGTCAGGCCGCCCTGGACCTTCGACCTGGGAAGCCGGTGATTACACTGACGGTCAGGATGATTATCCTGTTTCCGGGGTGAGCTGGTATGAAGCCGCCGCCTATGCCGAGTATGCAAGAAAAAGCCTGCCGACCCATATTCATTGGACAAGCGGTGCCGGATTTCCATATGATTGGAAAAACTGGTCATTTAATTGTTCATATAATAGAATACTGCCATATAGCAACTTTAATGATAAAGGACCCGCTCCTGTCGGGAAGTTCCTTGGCATTAGTCATTTTGGAGCTTACGATATGGCCGGGAATGTAAGGGAGTGGAACTGGAATAAGACAAAAATTGGCTTCATTGTTCGCGGTGGCGCATGGGATGATCGTAACTATATGTATCCTTATTGGAGTCAGCTTCCACCTTTTGACCGTTCACCGAAGAACGGATTCCGCTGTGTCATGTATATAAACAAAGAAAAAATCCCTCAGCAAACATTCCAGGAAGTTAATTTCGTAGGTCAAAAGGATTATTCAAAAGAAAAACCAGTTTCAGAAAGCGTATTTAAAACCTATCGAAACCAATTCCTCTATGACAAAACTGATTTAAATGCAAGAATTGAAGAAAGAGATGAGAGCCCGGAGGACTGGGTTGTTGAGAAGATCTCTTTTAATGCCGCGTATGGAAATGAAAAAGTAACTGCCTATTTGTATTTGCCAAAAAACGGCAAACCGCCATATCAGACAATCATTTATTTCCCTGGCGGGAGCGCGATTAAAGGGAAAAATGCAAAAGATTCTAATGGCTTTATCTGGATGAACGATTATCTTTTAAAAAACGGACGCGCAGTGGTTTTTCCGATTTACCGGGGAACTTATGAAAGGAATAATGGTTTGACGATGGCAATGAGCGATCCTAATTACAGCCACCAGTTCACAGAATGGCTGATCTGGTGGACAAAGGATTTTAGCAGGACGATAGATTATCTGGAAACCCGTTCAGATATAGATACAGGTAAAATAGCTTTCTATGGCTGGAGTTGGGGTGGAGAAATAGGTGCATACATTCCGGCTGTTGAGGATAGGGTTAAATTAAATATTTTGGTTCTGGGAGGACTATACGGTCCGGTCTATCCTGAAGCTTATCAGGTAAATTATCTGCCCAGGATCAAAATCCCTGTTTTAATGTTAAACGGTAAATATGACATGTTCAATTTGTACGAAACATCTGTTAAGCCGTTCTATGACTTACTTGGAACTCCCGAAAAAGATAAGCGCCTTTGCCTGTTTGATGCGGATCACTCGCTATATAAAAATGATATGGTAAAAGAAGTATTAAGCTGGCTCGACAAATACTTCGGACCCGTTAACCCACTGCCAAACAAATAAAATATGGCAAGTCTCATTCCTGGTTACGAATATGATATCTTCATCTCCTACCGTCAGAAAGACAATAAAGGCGACAGGTGGGTGAGTGAGTTTGTTGAAGCCCTTAAAACAGAACTCGAATCCACTTTTAAGGAAGAAATCAGCGTATATTTTGATATCAATCCTCACGATGGGCTTCTTGAAACTCACGATGTAAATGCCTCACTAAAAGAAAAATTAAAATGTCTGGTCTTCATTCCGATTATATCTCGTACCTATTGTGATCCGAAATCATTTGCCTGGGAATTTGAGTTTAAGGCGTTTGTTGAGCAGGCATCGCAAGATCAGTTTGGATTGAAAGTTAAGCTGGCTCACGGAAATGTGGCCAGCAGGGTATTACCGGTTCGTATCCATGAATTGGATGCTGATGATCTTAAGCTATGTGAATCAATTACAGGAGGTTTTTTGCGTGGTGTTGAGTTCGTTTATAAAGAGCCCGGAATTGACAAACCACTTGCTCCTGGAGATAATGAAAAGAAAAACTTAAATAATACTACTTACAGAATACAAATAATTAAGGTAGCTCATGCTATTAAAGATGTCATTTCAGGATTAAAGATAGAACCGGGTAAAGATCTAATTCAGCGAAAAGAATCATCGAAGGAAATCAAAGAGGCAGAGAGAAAGGAAGTACAGGAGAAACCTGTCAAATTATCTAAAAGGAAGCTGCTTATTGGGAGTATTGCGTTAGCAGTACTATTAATAATAGCTACAATTCTTGTCTATACGAAAATCTTCAACCAGAACAGACAGGGAAAGTTCAGGGCAGAGGTAAAAATCTCCGTTGTTGTCATGCCATTTAAGAATATGACTAATGATACGATATTGAATGTTTGGGAAGAAGGAATACAAAATGATTTAATATCATTTCTATCAAACTATAAGGAACTAAAAGTAATACAAATAGAGTCAATCAACAATTTACTTCAAAGCCGAGATTTTAACGATTTCACCTCAATTACTTCTTCTGTTGCCAGTACAATTTCACAAAAACTGAATGCAAATGTCTTTATTTATGGCAGCATAAAACAGGCAGGTTCTACAATGCGGGTAAATGCACAATTAATAAACTCAAAAACAGAGGAGACACTTAAATCTATTGAAATTAATGAACCCTTAAAAGAAGGAATGATCCTTCCTGTCATAGATTCGCTTAAACGAATGGTTAGGGATTTCCTTATAATATCTAAAATGTCGGAAAAAGTCGTTCCTGATTATCAGTATTTTGCTACAACCAAATCACCTGAAGCGTACAATTATTTTGTTTATGGGCAAAATGCTTATAGAAAAGGAGATAATAACACAGCGGTAAAAATGTATTTACAAGCAGTAGCTAAGGATACAAATTTTTTATATGGAATTATACAGCTTACTCTTGCATATAGAAATCTTGGATTGTACAAAGAGGCAAAAGAATGGTGTATAAGAGTTTACAAAAAAAGAGACCCAATGCCAATGCAGCAGAAAATATATATAAATTGGTTATATGCCTTTATTTTTGAAACACCATATGATGAAATTAAGTACTTAAAACAGTTTCAGGAAATTGATGATCATTTGCCAGTTATTTATTATAGTTTAGGTCGTAACTACAGTCTGTTATATCAGTATGATAAAACTATTCTTGAATTGGAGAAGGCGCTTAAATTATACGATAAATCTGGCTCTAAACCCTATTTCTATGGTAATTATGCTGCCCTTGGATCAGCATATCATAAAACTGATCAATATAAAAAAGAGAAACAACTTTATAAGAAAGCAGAACAGGATTTTCCTGATAATCCTGCTATAATTTACAGACAGGCAATACTGGCATTGTCTGAAGGTAAATCTGAAACTGCTAACGATTTCATTGAAAAATACAGATCGGTTCTTAAAGAAAATTCTGCAACCGAAGCAACAATAACATCAAGCCTTGCAGGTATTTATGCTGAAGCAGAAATTCCGGATAAGGCAGAAGAATATTATCGTCAGGCACTATCATTAGAGCCTTGTTCTGGTGAGAGGATGAATTATCTTGCTTATTTCCTGATTGTTAAAGACAGTAACATTAATGAAGGTTTAGTATTGATTGATCAGGCACTTGAGTTGAGTCCTGATAATTACAATTATCTGCATACTAAAGGCTGGGGATTATATAAGGATGGTAAATATCAGGAGGCTCTTGAAATACTTCAGAAGAGTTGGGATTTAAGAAGAGAGCAAGCAGTATATAATCATGACGCATATCTTCATCTTGAGGAAGCAAAAAAGGCTGTTGCCAGTCAAAAGAATAATTGAATTCCAATCGGAAAAACCACCAATCCTGGGTATAGGTAGCCGTTTCAAATTGAAAACCGACATCCGGAGTTAAATCCTCGCTGTTTCCAAATGAATGTTAAGAGTTTCCAGACCTTCTTATGATTGTCGAAGAAGGACGGATTTTATAACCTGTTCTGTATAGGTTCAAAATAAGGTGATGGTCGGTGATAGTTACCTCAATTCTGCTTTTATGATTTAAACCATCTGGTTGATAAAAATCTTGAAGTCACAAATTGTGATATCAAGATTTTTTATTTTGAAAGTAATCTCTCAATTTTCGAAATCAATTCATCAGCAGGCTCTATCATATCCAAAACATCTTCCTTTTTGAAGTCGATATAGTCATCGTAATCTCCTGTTTGCCTCATGTCGAAAATATCTGTATAAGACTTACCAGATTCCTTATCAATAAGACCCGTCTTAACAAAATGTAATCCAAACATTTGCCTTACACCTGAATGAGTATGAGCATGAATATCTTTATCAACGAGCAGGGCAATCACAGCATAGTAACAAGCATAGTAGAGTCGATTAACAGCCGTATTCCACAATTTATTTTCTATATGCAAATCAACTTCATTAAAAGTCTCCCTTGCTTTTGTCAACCTGTATTTTACTAACTCCTGCCGCTCTTCCTGATTCATAAGACTTTGCCCTCCCTGGCAACATTTTCATAAAATGGAGTTTTCCTATGTCTCATCTCCCAATCCTTTTTAGAAAATATCAATGGACTTATTATAGTTCCTGTATCAAATTCAATTTCATATAAGGGATACTTTATCCTTTTTTGGTCAAATCGTGTAATTTTATCTTTATCGACAAGAACCAACAGATCTAAATCAGAATCATCTTTAAAATCACCTCTGGCATATGAACCAAACAAAATCAGTATTGCATTTGGTTCTGTACTACTTACAGATTTTTTAATCAATTGCAATATGTTGTTTTTATCTTTCATGCAACAAATTTACAATTTTCTGAGAAACCCATTGAATTAAAGTCCGGAGATCATCATGAATTAGAAAACTTGCTGGGTTTTTTGCTGGGTTTTGGGGATAACAGGTATTAAATAATGGAAATATCAAGATTTTGTCTTTTTATATTAATCTTGATAATCAATGTGTTAAGGTAAAATTATTTCTATTCTCTCTCAGCACGAGAAAGGTATTACAGAATTATTTCATTCTTCAGATTCATTCTCCTTCTCTTTTTTCTCACGTTCCCTATTCAACCCCATGGTCATTGCCGTCATTCCGGCAAGGCCGCCTAATTGCATTGTCTCAAGTGCTGAGCTTGGAACAATTACTATTGTAGAGTTTGTCTTTAATCCTTCATAAAGCATGTTCATTGCCCTCAGATGAAGTGCTATAGGATTGTTAGTATATGTTTTGGCAGCTTCTCCAAACTTCTCTGCTACCTGTCGTTCAGAATCACCAAGTATTACCCTTGCCTGACGTTCTCTTTCCGCCTGGGCCTGCATCGACATTGCATCCTGCAGTGAAGAAGGGATATTGACATCTTTAACCTCAACAGAGATCACATTGATACCCCATGGTTCTGTACGTTCATCAATTATCTTCTGAAGCGTATTACTCATCTTGTCCCTGCCTTCAAGCATCTCCGAAAGCATTGTTTTACCAATAACATCACGCAGTGCTGTCTGTGATGCCCAGTTAATTGCACCTTTATATTCGGCTATTTCAAGAGCAGCCTTCTTGGCATCCAGAACTTTCCAGAATAGTACTGCATCCACATCAACAGGTACAGTATCTTTTGTAAGAGTTTTTTCTGCTGTAAAAGAAGTTGTAATAACCCGGATGTCAATCCAGTAAGCAACAGTGTCAATGATAGGTATAATGAAAAACAGTCCTGGTCCCCTGAGTGAATGGAAACGTCCTAACCGTAATACTACCGCCTTTTCCCACTGATCTGCAATCTTTATTGCAGATGAAACAATAAGGGCAACCAGGAAAAAAATCACTCCAATCCATATGGCTCTCGTTGTTGTCCTGAACATTATAACTGGTATATGCCAATGCTATACCAATGGCAAGAATGACAAAAAAGATTAATACTGAAAAAGAACTTTTTGTTTTCATAAGAATAGATATTAGTATTTTGAAATCGAGTTAATTACATGTAAGTTATAACTTATATTTATTCAAGTCAATTATTTTTGGTGTCCAATAATGACGATTCCTTTAGTCGTAAGGACATAACAACGCTGATCATCATAAGAGCAAGAAGCACAATTAAAGGTGTGGTCATAGAACCTGTTAATGGTGACTTAAAACTATCCATTCCAAAAATGAAAGCAATTCCGGATATCTGTCCCATAAGTAAAAGCAGACCATATGAGGTACCTTCCGAAGCCGGAAAAGTTATTTCAGCACCGTATTGGAATCCAATCGGGCCAGCACTTAGCAGGAAGAATCCTAAAATTATTCCGGAGACAATAAGAATCCAGTAACTGGAAGCAAAAGTTATACCTGCAAGGCCAATGGTGGCGCCTGAAAGGGCAATAATAATAAATGGTACCCTTTTTTTGTAGTGGTCAGAAAGCATAGGTATAATGAGTGCACCGAGAATTCCACCCAAAATCATAAGACCTCCCGTGATTCCGGCTTGAGTAGGCGAAAAACCTCTTGGCTTTAGTATATCCTCTATCCATGTTGTCACACTGTTGAATACTCCAAGTCCAATAAAAAAGATGAACATCAACCAATAAAACTTTTTATTGCGCAGTGTATCTTTAAGACCGTCTAAAACAAGAGAACGTTTTTCCTGGTCAGGAAGACATGGAGCTGTAGCAGGACGTTCTTTAGCCAGTAAAAGGAAGAAAAGCGCGGCTATAATAGAAATAATTCCATAAATATGTAGCATCCCATTTATACCGTTACTTTTTACAAGAAAAGGTGTTAGTAATATCCCTCCTAAAATACCGAGATACATTGCCAGGGTTCCTAGACCCGATGCAGTTGCTCTTTCTTCAATCAGGAACCAGCGGGCAGCAAGTTTGGTAGTAGCGTTGAGAAGAAATGGCTGACCGATAGCAATGCCAATTTGTGATAAAAGCAATAGGTCATAATTAGTTGTTACTGATCCTCGTAACAACCCGAATATTCCTGTAAGAGCTGCACCTATTCCTACACCTGTACGAATTCCATAAGTGTCGATAACCCATGATGCAGGAATTGATGTCACTATATATACGATCATGAAACACATAGACAGAATTCCAATTTGAAGATCTGCAACACCATAATATTTCGCAGCATCAGTGGTTATTGGTGCAAAGGTGATCCAAAGTAGTTGGTTAATAGCAACTATTAACATATACACACCAAGCACGATCCAACGATATTTATATACTTTGAAAGTTTTTGATTCCATACGATAAAGTTTATAAATTATTAAACAAGTTAATTTACCAGATGAATGGGAGAAGTCTGCCTTTTGACGATCCTCATCATCCTGCATCAAAATTAGTAACTTTTATTTATGTCAATTTTCTGTTATTGATAATAAAAGAAGCTGCAACGAATAATTGTGTTTCGCTGTTTGCTGCTGTCAGTAGCTATATTGGTAAGTCATTCAACTTAAATAAAAGATTATCAATTATGTGCAATTATAAGGCAATCACTTAGCAAGCCAGACAAAATACCTTTATGCAGGACTCAGGCAGGATGACAGGTGGCTTGATTCTAAAATAAAATTGACTTTGGCTCTTTGCTTGTGTAACTTTGATAGTGAGTCTAGAAAATTGAAAATCGGATAAAGAAAGGAGCCATGCCATGAAATTAAAAACATTACTAATCATTAAAGCTGCTGTTTGCTTATGTCTTGGAATACCTATATTGATATTTCCTAACTTTATTTATTCAATATTTGGTGCTTCACTGACAGTGGGTGGTGTTTTTGCCGCCAGAGAATATGGTGCATCAATGATGGGCAATTTAATGCTCACCTGGTTTGCACGAAACTCACAGGAATCAGAGGCAAAATTTGCAATTATTCTTGCATTATTCGTATATGATGCTTTTGGATTTTTTGTGACTTTGCTTGCCATCATATCTGGTGCATTAAATCCACTGGCATGGCTTGTAGTTGCCCTATACCTGTTATTAGCACTGGGATTCGGATATTTTTTACTTCCCAAAAGAAAACTTTTGCAGGGTAATTAATATCCTGGCGAAATAATTTTAATGAAATGGAACCAGCCAGCAACAAGTTTATTCGTATTGTTCTCATGAGCAACGGGATAGTCGATCTATTTGCAGCATTGGCTCTTTTCTGCCCTGTATTTAATATTCCTCTGCCAGGTTATACTTCTTACACAAACCAACTGGCATTTGTCGGAGGTGGCTGGGGTATCGCTGCTCTGACATTTGGAATAGGCAGAATATGGACGTCATTCAAACCAGAATTCTATTGGTTAATGACGGCTCTGGGACTAATAGAGGGTGTCTCACTATCTGTATTTTGTCTGATAAATGTTTTGTTCCTGGGGGTAAGCTTATTACAGGCAATACTTCCTTTGGCAATAGGATGTATCTATGGTATTCTGTATCTGGTCACAGTTCTGATTCTGAAGAATACAAGGAATCCTGAATAAAACTCTTTGCTATCGTTCATTTTTGAGTTATCCAATCCGAAGTAAAAGGAAGCTATTTAAAACATACATATTCGCCAGAATCATTTCTTGGTTGTTCTTCGATACTTGCTGGTCATAATTCTCTTGAAGTGGTCAGAGAAGTACGGATTTCCCACGACATTATTTGGCCACAACCTTCTCACTAACTGAAAGAAACTTGACTTTGACTTTTAGCTGGTGTAACTTTGACGGTTAGTAAATCGCTTGATATGACAGGGAATCATTATGCCATAAGAAGAGTCATCTTGATACTCTTGGTGTGCTTCATATCTAATACCATAATGGCGCAGAAAGTGAACCTTGATACATTAGATATTGACCAGCTTAATCTGTATCAGCGTAAAGCTTTTAAAATGAGAAATGCAGGTATTATCGTAACATTGAGCGGTTTCGGTATAGTCGTAGCAAGTTATATTGTTGGAAATAATATAGCAAACATCCCGTCTGATGATCCATATGCGCCGAATAAAAATCAATGGGAAGGCCTTACTGTCGGATTACTTAGCGGGCTGACTGGTATGGCTACCATTGTAGTTGGTGTTCCTTTATATGCAACCGGAACCAGCAGATATGTTAAAGCTGAAATTGCTTTAAAGAAATTTAATACATCACCGGAAAATTCAACAGCGCTTGGATTGGGAATAACTTTAAGGTTTTGACCAAATATGGAACAATTACTAATTGTACGCCCTCGGATCAGTCTCCATGGGTTTCTTTTTGCTTGATAAACAGCTGTTCGGATTAGAGATCATTCAAATATCACTAAACATAGAACCGATATTTGTTGAAAATTAATTTAATTTTGTTAGTAGGAATTTGAGAAATGTCATTTAACAGGTCAGGTATGGATTCCCGTTACTTGATTTTACTTTTAATGCTGGTTTTTCCGGGTCTTATTTCACATGGCCAGTTCAATTCTCCCTTAAACCTTAAACAAGTGGCGATCAATCCGGATTTAGTAATCCAGGTTGGTGCATTCCGCCAGGAATCAAATGCTTTGGTATTGAAAGACAGGCTTTCAGCTATTCTTAACGAATCTGTTATTTTAGTTACTGAAGATGGATTTTTTAAGGTTCGGATAACAGGATTTATAAGCCAGGAAGAGATAGAAAAATTATATCCCACACTTGCCTTTCTTGGAATGAAGAACATCTGGGTACTGCCAGTTAAGAAACCGGAAGAAACTAAACCGCAGGCTGTTGTACAACCTGATACTACTAAAAAACCGGAAAGTGAGAATACAGTTTTACCTGTTCTTGCGGAAGAAATACCAGCTGTGTCTCAACCGACTTTTGCCCTGCAGGTTGAAGTATTCCACGACAAATCGAAGGCGTTGAATGCACAGAAAAGGATAACAACTAAACTCAATCTGCCTGTTGAGATTGTCCAGGAATGGGAATACTACAAAGTATTTGTAACCGGATTCTATACATCTGATGAGGCCATTAAATACTCCTCTGCCATTGCAAACCTTGGATACCCAGATATCTCCCTGATTGAGAACTACAAAAAGAAGCGATAATATAGTTTCCTTTTAAGCCATATTTATGTCAAAAAAAAATAAATTTTGACCAAGAGCAGAAAATATGTTTGCAATAACCTGATTGTCACCTGCGTTTGATGTAATGTTATTTCATTTGCGATGGGAGGGTGAGACAAGGAACGAAGTGACGAAGTTCCGAAATAGCGGAAAGTTGACGACCGGAGGGAGAAAATCGTACATTAGCTTAATCATAACGAAACCTCATGGCTGGCAGATAAAATATGTATGAGGTGCTGATAGAATAAGATCATGACCGCAGTAATGTCGTTGAGGCACAGTCCTGACACAACCGGAATGAAAGAAACAAGACGCAGTTTTAGCATTATCCATTGGGGGTGTTCTTAGTTTTTTTTGTCCATAAAATAAGGATAATCCCTGAAACGCTAATCAACTCAATGGGTAAATCTATCATAGCATTTAAAATATTATATTCACCCATTATGACTGATCCTAAATCCAGAATTATTGCGCATATGTTTGCAACTAAAATAACAAATAAAGCCCATGATTTTTTGAATGGATCAAGGGCGATGAAAATGTAAAGGAGAGAATAAGGAATAATTGAGCCCCCTGCACCCCTAAGCATTCCAATAATTACCGGATCAACTGGGACATCAACAACACCTCTTACAAGCAATCCAGGTAAGAATATTAAGCTGGCTCCCATCAAGAAAAAATAAATAGCACAAAAAGAAAATATAATCTTAACGATGCGTGGAATTGTTTTCGATACTAAAATTTCAGTTGTTGCCATATAATAACTTTTCTCCTGATATATGGAATTTAAAATTTAGAAGCCTAAGAGAAGCTTCATTATTAATAATTATATGAATCATTTCATTAGTAACCCCAGTTCTGTATAATTTTCGGGTTACGGTCGATCACTGTCTGAGGTATGGGATTGAAATACATCTTCTGTGTGAACACGTGCGGAACCACAGAGAAAGAGGTATATATGTCCATGTTCCGCCGTTATCAGCAGGTACTGTATTTAATACCAACATGCCATGCAAATCCTTATTCAGATCGTCTTCTGCCTGTTTCCAACGCCACAGATCGAACAATCTCTTGTGTTCGAACACAAGCTCGATCCTTCTTTCGTGATGGATTACATCACGCATTTCTGCCTGAGTCAGACCTTCAGGAAGAGGTGGAAGGTCAGTTCCGGGTCTTGTCCTTATGGCATTAACAGCTTCACAGACTGAAGCATCAGGACCAATAGCTTCATTCTGTGCTTCAGCATAGCCCAACAGAACCTCCGAATAGCGATAATAAACGTGGTTCATACCGCACAGATTACTTCCGGGGGGATACATATTGTCAAGCCTTTTTTTGAAATAATAACCAGTCTGTCCGACAACTTCATAACCATAGGGGTTCCATTCGCTACTCGAGGGAGGAGTACGAGCCGCTGTATAAATTTTATCCGGTTCAGACATCCAATCCTGCTTATATTCACAATCATTATAAACGATAAAATCGTAGAACCTTTTTTCGCGACCTGCATATGGATTCTGATCATCATAGCCTGAAGCTGGATCATCTATATTCAACCCGTTAGCCATCTGGTATTCAGCTACTATTTCCTGGGTCGGGCAATAGTTACCCCATGAATAAAGAGTACCATGTATAAATATAGGCCCTCCATATTTACTGAAGGTATTTGGCAAAGTTGCCGGAACATGCTGTCTGTCCCAGATGACCTCGCAATTGTACTCATTTGCTTCATACCAGAATTCTTTCATCGGGCTGAACATATTATATGTTCCTGAACCTTTATGTCCCCATGTATCAATGAACTGTCTGAATGTGGCAGCTGCATCAGACCATCTTGCCTGGTCAGGTGTGGCAAAGCTCTGCAAATCCTTATTATCTGTTTCATTTGGAACAGCAGGCTCGGGGGAGTTATATGCAGGACTTGCTGCAAAGAGCTGAAGCCAGCCCTTTAGCATCAGAGCCCCACCCAGTGTAGCCCTTCCGGCATCGGCATCACCCTGATTGTATTTCACTGCCAGATGACTGTTATTAATTATTGACGTTAACTCTCCGACAAGGAAATTAAGAGTCTCTTCAAATGTACTTCTTGGAACATACATTTCATCGTCGGTCATTGTCTGCCTAACCTGAGGTTCGGTTACAAGAGACAATCCTCCGAGGAGTACAAACTGTTCGCTGTAAAAGTATGCTCGCAGAAATCTGGCTTCATCCATACGTTTATTAAACCAGACATCTGAATAGTTTTCCCTGTTTTCAGTGATCTCCTTTATGAATTTATTTAGTTTCCTGACCTTGTTATAAAGAGTTGCCCAACCTTCTTCCTGGCCAGGACCGGTATTTCCAAACCAGATGGACCCATTAGCACCGCCTGATGGCTCCACCATACCTTTTCTCCAGTTCCATGAAGTGTAATAAAAACCGCCAACGTTATCATCTGTAAAGCTATCAAGGTTATCAGGATAATTTGATTTCTGCGGAAGATCACGATAACAGTCATTCAGGTAAACATCTGCATTCCCTTCGCTTTCCCAGATTGTAGCATCCGTAAGTTTAGATCTGTCTATAGTTTCCAGAAAATTATCCTGGTTACAGGACATCAAACCAAATAGTAATAGTCCGGTGTATACAAGATTTCTCCTCATTTTTTTATTAATCCTTTCGATGAGGGTAACATTACGGATAAAATTAATCAAAAATCGGGCCATAAACAAGAACGGTGAGCTTGGCGTTTCCAGTAGCCCCCGGATCAGTCCCGGAGCTTTTTTATTTGCTTCGTATTCAATCCTTTCATAACTTTATCAAAATGAACAGATAAAATGGCAAGTCTAATCCCTGGTTACGAATATGACATATTTATAAGCTACCGCCAGAAGGACAATAAATATGACGGTTGGGTAACGGAATTTGTGGACAATCTTAAACGTGAGCTTGAGTCAATGTTTAAAGATGAGGTTAGCGTTTATTTTGACATTAATCCCAGCGATTATCTTCTGGAATCTTATGATGTGGACGCCTCATTGAAAGATAAGCTTAATTGCCTTATCTTCATTCCTATTGTATCAAGAACTTACTGTGACCCGAAGTCTTTTGCATGGGATAATGAGCTAAAGGCTTTTATAGATAAAGTTTCAAATGACAAATTCGGTTTCAAGGTAAAACTTCCCAATGGCAATGTTGCTAACAGAGTGCTGCCGATAAGGATTCATGATTTAGATATTGCTGATAATAAACTATTTGAATCAGCAGTCGGAGGAATAATGAGGTCCATAGATTTTGTATACAAGGAGACCGGAGTTAACCGCCAGCTGCGGGCAAAGGATGATGATATAATTAAAAATCCGGGACAGGTCCTTTATCGTGACCAGATAAATAAAGTTGCCCTTGCAATAAGGGATATCATTGAGAGTATGAAGTTCCCTGCTGCTCCGGAAAAGGTTAAAGTGAAAGAAATTCGGGTTAAAGAAAAAGTTGAAGATAAACTTCAGTCTCATGAAGTTAAACCAGAAAAAGTTAGGAAATCCAAACCTTCGCCGGTTAATGCAAAAATTCTCATTCCCGGAATTATAATCATTCTTGCAATCTTTTTTGCGGGTTTTCTCTTTTTAAATCACCATTCAAAAGTGAAATGGGCTAAGGAAAAGGCTCTGCCTGAAATTGAAAAATATTATAATGAACTTAATATCGCTGAAGCTTTTAATCTGGAGCAAAAGGCAGAAAAATATATTCCTGATGATCCTAAATTAAAAAACTGGGCTTCCCGTATTGTTAAAAAAGTCACAATATTGACTGATCCTTCTGGAGCAGATGTCTTTATCAGGGAGTATTCTGATATCAACGGGGAATGGAAGAAAATAGGCACAACACCGATCGACACTATGAAGTTTCCCTGGTTTAGTTTTTACCAGGTAAGATTGGAAAAGGCAGGATATGATAACATTCTGGCTGTTACACAAACATCTATTGACACATTATTTAGAAAACTACAAGAAGCTGGAAAAACACCTCAGGGTATGGTTTATGTGGATGGATACTGGGATGAGGAGAAAAATACCTATGAAAAGAAGAATGGATTCTTCATGGACAAATATGAAGTGACCAATAAACAATTCAAGGAGTTTGTTGATAAGGGAGGGTACAGGAACCGGGAGTATTGGGATAATACATTCATAAAGAACGGCAAGACTCTATCATGGGAAGAAGCAATTGCAGGATTTACTGACAGAACAGGCCGCCCCGGACCTTCCACCTGGGAAGCAGGAGATTATCCTGACGGACAGGATGATTATCCGGTTTCCGGTGTAAGCTGGTATGAGGCTGCGGCCTACGCCAAATTTGCAGGGAAAGAACTCCCAACCGGAGATCACTGGGATAGCGGGGTCGGATTTAACTGGAATCCCTTTTACGAATACTTAGGAGCCAGAATATATCCCTTAAGTAACTTCAATGGGAAGAATACTGAACCAATTGGAAAGAATCCCGGCCTTACAGCTTTTGGAGTGTATGATATGGCAGGAAATGTAAGAGAATGGAACTGGAATGAGACAAGTATTGGCAGAATTATTTCAGGTGCAGGATATGATGATGCCAATTATTTGTTTGCAATCTGGAATAATCTTCCACCTTTTGACCGGTCCCCGCAAAATGGGTTCAGGTGTGTCAAATATCTTGATAAAGAAAAAATTCCGGAAAGTGCTTTCAGACTTATCGATCTGGGTTCCGGAACCGGCCGGGATTATTCTAAAGAGGTGCCGGTATCAGAAAATGTATTCAAAGTCTATAAAAATCAATTTTTGTATGATAGTACAACTTTAAATGCTGTTATAGAAGAAAAAGTTGAGAGTCCTGATAACTGGATCGTTGAAAAAGTGACCTATAATGCAGCTTATAGTAGTGAAAAGATAATCGCATATCTATATCTTCCCAAAAATACTCCTCCTCCATTTCAGACACTTATTTTCTTCCCGGGTTCATATGCTTTAAATGAAAGAAAATATATTATTGATAACTCAGTTGTCAACTGGTTTTTTGATTTTATCCTGAAAAGTGGCCGAGCAGTATTATATCCTGTTTACAAGGGGACATTTGAAAGATTTGATTCAGAGTTTCCTCCTTATGGAAGTCATCAATATGTAGAAAAGATGATCATATGGGTAAAAGATTTTAAAAGATCTATTGATTACCTTGAGACCAGAAAAGACATAGATGCATCTAAACTTGGATATTACGGGCATAGCTGGGGAGGAGAAATAGGTGGAATTATTCCTGCCGTTGAAGAACGTCTTGCAGTAAATATTTTGATTGTTGGCGGGCCTGCTGGAAGACCACTGCCAGAGGTTAATCAATTTAATTATCTTTCCAGGATAAAGATTCCTACACTGATGTTAAATGGAAGGTATGATAATATTTTCCCTTTTGAAACTGCAGTAAAACCTTTTTTTAATCTTCTGGGAACACCAGAAAAGGATAAACGACTATGTATATATGATACAGATCATTATGTGTCGAAAAGTGATTTGATTAAAGAAGTTTTAACCTGGCTCGATAAATATTTTGGTCCTGTAAACTATCTGCCAAACAAATAAGAAATATCAAGCCTCATCCCTGGTTTCGAATACGACATCTTCATCAGCTAACGCCAGAAAGACAACAAAAGCGACAAGGGGGTTAGTGAGTTTGTTGAGGTGGAAAAGCCATTGGCTTTGCCCATATCACGCCGGAATGAACTGACCACCAGAAGCCGGTGTTAAATACTTGTTATATAGTCTTGTATAAAAAGATTAATCTGCCCGGCTAAATGTGGTCAATGAGCCCGGCGTTTCCAGTATGATGATATATTCCTATTATCATTATTGTTTTTTTTGCTTTCAATAATATATTTATACTTTTGATTTTAAAATCCTTTGGAATAATTCTATAAAATTAATTTAACAAATAAATATTATACTATGGAAGAGAGTAAACAATTAATAAGGTCATCTAAAAACGCTAATATTTTAATTATGTGTATGATAGCCTTCTGCCTTTTGGCAGGAAGTACAATTAAAGCAAATACAGAAACAGATGCTCCTCAAATCACTGTAAATGTTCCGGCATTAGATACTTTACATAAATCAGTTTATATTCTGTGGCACGATGCTTATCCAAAAAAAGATTATGCATTAATAAAAAATATTATGCCCAAACTGGGTGTTTCGGTTTCGAAATTATCAGAGTCCGCCTTACCGGAAATATTACACAGCAAACAGGCTAAATGGGATAATGAAATCAAAAATCTGCAAAATAATCTAAGTACATTACAAAAAGCAGTAACAGAGGATAATAAAGAATCTATGCTTAAAACAGTGGAATCACTTCATGGTTCATATGAAAAATTAGTCAGAATAATTCGTCCTGTATTATCCGAACTTGAAAGCTTCCACGAAGAATTATATAAAGTCTATCATTCCTATATGCCTGACAATGATATAGAAAAGATCAAAACAATAATTCCTGTTATGAAAATAAAAATCGGGCTATTGAAACAAGCCCGGTTGCCACAAAATCTGGCAGACAGGCAACAGAAATTTGATGCGGCGGTATCCAGATTAGAAACTTCTTTAAACGAACTGGAAAATTCAACAAAAACAAATAGCAAAGAAAAAAACCAATCAGCAGTTGATAAACTTCATTCAGATTATCAAAACATTGACGCATTGTTACAGTAATATTGATAAAACATAAACACGGAAGCCCTGATGACAAACAAATGACCATTGTTCGTGTCAGTGCTTTCGTTGGACTTAAAATATCCTGGTATGTTTTTCACTTGCCGTAATTAATTTCTTTAATCTTGAGATTTTTGTTGTCTCTTGTCTGGCACTCATAATCCATTGGGATCTTGTTTTTTGATATGAAGGTGCTTGCTTTACAAAAAAGTCCCACGCATTTTTATTGGCTTTAAATATTCTCTCGAAATTATCATCAAGCTTAATGATTTCATTCTCAAAACTATAAATTCCAGATTTAGAGTTCTTACGATTCATATAAACTTCGAGGCCTGGCTTTTTCATAAGTCCTTTCTTTTTGAGCTCTTCGACCTTTTTGATATTAACATTGCTCCAGATGCTTGTAAGTCTGCGCGGGGTGAAACGAATAGAATACCTTTCTTTATCAATTGATCTGCGAATTCCATCTATCCATCCAAAACAGATTGCCTGATCAACAGATTGAGACCAGGTCATGCAAGGCTTGCCTGTCCCTACTTTATAATAACCTACAATGATTTCAGATTCCTTTTTATGATTCTCCTCAAGCCATTTTCGGAATTCATTTTGATCTTGAAAATATACCGGATCCATTTCGTACGATTATTAATATGTTGTTAGCCTTCGCTGGTCTATTTTTTCCCCCCGTATTGCACATGTTGAAGCTTAATAAATCTTATTAAGATACTATCTCGCAAATGCCTGAATTTCATCTATTAATCCTTGTTGATATGCTCTTTTAACAATTTCCCAATCCCCTCTTCGGTTATAGAACAGACTTGAATAGTTACGCTGAATCTGGCTGCCATTGAAAAGGTAATATTCAAGTCGACTGATTCCATCTTCATTAGTCACCAGACTTAGAGCATAATCCACATATCTGGTCATAGCAAAGGTAGAATCATCTGTAAGGTTGTCCATAATAAAGTCTATATCAATAGAATAACCTGATTCAGCTTTTTCTATCAGCACTCCAAGAAATCCGGTAAACTGGTATTTTCCCATTCAGGAGTTAATTATCGGGCATTAAAATTGTCAGGGATGCAAGTTAAAATTTTATTGTTTTAGCACAAGTGGAACTATCTCATCCTTTTAATATGCCCACTGACCCATAAATCATTTTATCCCAAGCATATCCATAACTCCATTGATAAATGTCAGCGGATGGACCGGGTTGCCCGGAACGTACAGATCAATATGATGGTTATCAATAAACTGCCTGTCAAGAGCGGGAGATCCTTCAAAGATACCTCCGCTGATCGCGTCAGTTCCGGCAAGGATTATGACCTTTGGATCAGGAACAGCATCGTAACATATCTGCAGGGCTTTCGACATATTCTCACTGACAGGACCTGTAATGACTATACCGTCAGAATGACGCGGCGAAGCTGTAAATTCAACCCCGTAACGCCCGAAGTCGAAATTCACATTCCCCGAAGCCGCGAGCTCCATTTCTGAAGAATTATCTCCTCCGGCCGACACCTGCCTGAGCTTCAGGGAACCACGGAAGATCTTCCGAATTTCATTTCTGATAAGCCCTGCATCAAGTCGCACAGGACCTTCAGAACCAGGCTTAATGATAAGCGCCTCTCTTCTGTTAGCGGCAATCCTGTAATCGTTTGTGAAAGAAATCCTATCCGGAATCTCAAAGGAACACTCCCTGCAAAAAACACATTTCCCGATATCAATGGAACCTGATAACTCATCTATTGCCCTGACCGGACACATTGCATAAACTCTCCTGATCTCATCAGAGGTGATGTCCCTTGAAATGACAGGTCTTCCCCTGAACAGCCCGGAAACAGGCTGAGTACGCAGATTCTTTACATACTGACTGCCATGACTTTTTAATATTTTTAACTCTTTCAGCATAGTCCTGTTCTGCTTATAGTTGTCATAGATCGTTGCCACAATATGACAGGTTAAAACTTTTATTACATACCGGGAAGTCAGATATCTCCTGGTTACGTAACGCCAACGCCAGAGCCATCCAGTTATGAAGTGAGGGATCTTTCACTTTATAATGAGCGATATTACCATATTTGTCTGTTATTGCCGTATGGCATATTTCACCCCTCCATCCTTCAACTACAGAAATACTAAAGTTGTCCGGCTTTAACTTATAATCATATATTGGTCTGTCAATATTTCTGCTCTGTTGTCGCCATATCTCAATGAGGTCAATAATCACTCTAACCGATTCAAGACCTTCAAGGTTACGAAGCATACCCCTTGCGAATACATCACCCGAGTCAGTTGTCACCGGATTGAAAGGATAGTTCCTGTAGTATTGGAAAGGATGAGTCTTGCGGATGTCCCTTACAATTCCTGTGGTTCGTGCAGCCATGCCAACAGCTCCTATATCAAGCATCTGTTTCCTGGTAACTTTCCCAATATCCTCAAACCGGGCCAGAACACTTGGTAATGAGTAGATCCTGCCGGTGACTTCACTGAATCTCCTGCCTGTGTCTGAAAGAACTTTCAGAATCTCTTCCGCAACAATTTCGCTAAGGGGATAATTGGTTCCACCCGGTCGCATAAGCCCTTTCCCGAAACGGTTTCCACACCACAACTGAGTGGTGTTTATAATTGTTGTCCTGAGAGCTTCACACACTACCTGACCAAGCTGGTAAGCAACATCACCACATAATGCTGCGGTATCTCCTATATGAACTGCAAACCTTTCCAGTTCCAGAGCAATACATCGTTCAATCTGTAATGCCTCAGATACTTCAATACCGGCTAATGATTCAATAAGTTGTGAGTGAGTGAGAGAATGTCCGACAGAAGTGTCCCCTGCAATATTTTCCGACAACATACATCTTTGCAGCGGATTCTTCTTTTCAATAAACAGCTTTTCAATTCCCCTATGCTGATATCCCAGCTGTATCTCCAGGTGCAGAACCTTTTCACCATTGCAGATAAGCCTGAAATATCCCGGTTCAATTACTCCGGCATGTACCGGACCCACTCCTACTTCATGGAGTTCCTCACTTTCAATGGCATAGAAAGGATAATTATCCATGACCTTTGATTTATCGTGACGATCATGAGAATACCTGACCGGTTTCAGCCATGGATGTCCTTCAAATCTAACTCCGGAATTCTCATGCATTTCTCGTTCAAAAATATGAAGCTGAGGACAGATCTGAGTCAGTGATCTTAAATCAGGATCATCTTTATTCAGTTCGTGAGAAAAGATATAAATACTATTATCGCTGTCATCAGCAATACAACAATAAAACTTCAGGCACCCGGATGATTCCACACAATAATAATCAAGACAATGTTTTACCTCATCTTTAAGCAGATCACATACCAATTCATAAAAGACATCATATTTTAAAACCGGTATCGCCTTCAGCCGAGTCGATAGTGAATCATTTTTTGTATTTAAAATTTGATTTTGGTGCATCCCTGTTCTATTTGGGTAAAAAGGTAAAACTTTGATTTATAAGATCGACAAGAAAAGGCGGTTGATAAAAGCACATAATAATTACTAATCCCAGAAATATAAATTGGCTTATGGTTTCAACAGGACTCACATTATCCGGAGCTGCATGTTTATTTTCATCCCGCGGATCTGAAAATATAATGTGCATTATCCTTGTGCTCATGGCATAGATCACAAAGCAGAGAAGGATAATCACAGCGATCAGAATAAACCACTGACCATTAAAGACCAATCCTTTAAAAATCAAAAACTCAGAGATAAACAGCCCTGAGGGAGGGATAGCAAGGATGCATACCATTCCGGTCAGTAGTACCAGCGCTCCTGCCGGATAAAGCTTCATATACCGTCCGGTTTCATCCAGTTTGAAAGTATGAAGTATCCTTGAAAGCTGGCCCATCTGATAAAAAAGGCTCGATTTGGTCAACGTATGAAGAACTATCAGCAAAAGTGCTGCATAGTAACCAACCCCACCTGCTCCGATCGCAATTGCCACCAGTCCCATGTTTTCAAGGCTCGAATATGCAAGCATACGTTTAAGATGTTTAGCCTTTAACATATATCCTGCTGCAATTAATAAAGAAAGCAAGCCGGAAAGAATAAGAACGTTATTCATAAAAGGCAATACTGGTGAAGAGGAGAATAAAGTGTATACCCTGAAAATAGCAAGAAATCCAACATTCATCAAAGTGGTGGAAATCAGGGCACTGATAGGCGGTGGTGCCACTGAGTGAGCATCAATTGTTACAGTATGCATCGGGAAAAGCCCCATTTTGGTACTGAATCCGATCAGCACGAATACAAAAGCTATCTTAAGATACATGGGATTGGCCTGGTTAATAATTCCGGCAAGTGACGAGAAAGAAAGGTTTGAAGCATCTTCGCGGCCATAAATAAATCCAAGGAATAAAATTCCAAGGTACGCCAGCGCAATTCCCGTTGAGCATATAAAAACATATTTCCATGTAGCTTCAAGGGCAATTTCAGTCCTGTCGTGATAGATCAGAGCTGCAACTGCCAGAGTTGTGGCTTCCACAAAAATCCATAACACCGTCATCCCGTTTGCCAGATAAGCGCCCGACATGAAAATCATCAGGGCAATCAGTGCAGAATGGTAAATGTTATATTTTTTTGTATCATCTTTTGAGGCATAAATGAATCCATGGTAAATAGTCGGGATTGTTAAAAATGATAAAGCAGAAAGAAGTAAAACACCAACGCTTGTATATGTGAAATAACTTAGCTCTGTTTTACCCAGATTGGTCCAGCAATAGATCGTAAACCAGATGTGCAGTAATGCAAATGCGATAGTGATGGTCTTTGTGATAGTCTTGTTCCTGAGCAATACTATCAATATGCTCATTAATGCTGAAATAATAAAAAACAATAGAAGTGCCATGACTTAATCCTTTAGTATTGTCAGCTCGTTAGTGTGTACCTTAAGCCGTAATCCAAAGAAACCAAGGATCAGGACTCCCACAAAAATGTCAAGCAATATTCCAACGTTGATCAGAATAGGCATTTCATTACCTACAGCAAGTGAAAAGATAAATACTGCATTTTCAATAATCAGGAAACCTATAAGGTGAGAAAGAATAAGTCGATGTGTCACAATAAGCAACAAACCGGTAAATAAAGCAAAGAGAGCTATTACCATATAAATCTTATTTATATAGGGATTTATGAGGGAATTTGCCAGAATAACACTTATCAATAATGCAAAGATCGACAGTATAAGTAAATAAAATCCCGGCATCGCCTGGCTGTGCACTTTAGAGACTCCCGAACGTTTAATAATCATCACCAGAAGATTCGGGATCAATAAAGCTTTAAACAGAAAGGACTCTGCGACGATGAAGATGAGGTTTCCGGTATTCACTTCCTTAAGTTCAAAAAAAGCGATACCACATAGTAGCAATCCCTGCAATCCTATCAGCTTCGTATATATTATCAATCGCTCGGCAGCAGCAAAGTATACAAGTGTTATTGCAAACAGGACTATCAGGTAGTTTACCATTTTTCCGATACTATGTTAATTTATCTGTCAATATTAAGATTATCATAAATGCTATCCATGCAATTGCTGAGATTGTCAGAATGAATTTGGGATTTAAATTCATTTTGTTCCGTGCTCTGAACGATTCTGTTAATCCGATAATTATCGCAAATGTTGTCTGGACTGCCATAAAAAGTGCTATCTGGAGAAATATGTTCCACCCCGCCGGCACTATTACATTATATATCAGGGCTCCATAGATTGCAAACTTCAGGTATGACCCAATGTGAATCAATGACTTATCGAATCCGCTGTTATCGAGGATCATAACTTCATGGATCATTGTGAGTTCAAGATGCGTTTTCGGATCATCCACGGGGAGCCTGCTGTTTTCGACAATTGCTATCTGGATAAGCAGGTAAAATCCTATAATACTGTATATCAATACATAATCGTTACCAGTAATGAAAAAATGACTAAAGATGTCCGAGAAAGATGTATACCCTGTAAACATCGCAAAAGTGGCAAGCAGGATAAAAAATGCCGGCTCCACAAGCATAGAGAAAAATGCTTCGCGGTTAGCGCCCATTCCCTCGAAACTGCTTCCGGTATCGAGTGCTGCTATAATTGCAAAGAATTTACCGAATGCTAGCAGATAAGAGAAAAAAACGAAATCACCATCGAAGGAAATAATTGCATCCTCATAAGCAAAAGGGATCACCAGCATTGCACAAATAATACTTGAGAGAGTTATTACAGGTGCAATCTGAAATATTATTCCTGTCGTCTTGCTGAAAATGCTTCCTTTCTGCATAAGAACGATAATATCCTTATAAGGCTGAATTATTCCCGGGCCTTTCCGTCCTGATGTAATGCTTTTAGCCCGTAATATTATACCTGGAAAGAAAAATGCAGCAATTAATATCAGTACAAATCCTATCATTTTCAGATAAGGTTAAAATAGGTCAATAAAAACACAAACAGCATAAAGACAAATGCATATAATATGTAATGCTGTATCAGCCCGGTCTGCATAACGGCAATCTTTTTCAGAAGGTCTGAAGCAAGATCTATTGGCTTGTCAATCAGGAATTTTTTAAATATGTCGTCATTCTTTGAGATAAAAGATCTTTCTTCAGGAAATATTTCATCTTTTCCTATATCCTTCATGATCTTTTTTGTCTGAAGAATCGGTTTTGCAATGTGATTGTAATTATAAGTATAGGAAGTGGCAGTATATTGCTGTCTGGGCGTACCGGCAGTATAACCGCAACCCCAGGTGGGCCCGACTGATATTTGTTTTGATTTAAGATGGAAATACCTGTATATTAGTAGAATAACAACAGTACTTATAAATACTCCGCTAAGAATACTTAACTGCGTAAGGTTAGTTACAGCTGATCCTGCAAGAATTGTAGCATCATGAAGACTGAACGTCTCTGAAATTATATCAAAGACAGGTCTGACAAAAAATACCGGTGCCACTCCTATCAGGATCATAAAACCTAAAGTGATGTATTGAGGAAAGATCATGCCTTTACTGACTTCTTTTGCAATTAGTGCATTCTCTGAACGAGCTTCCCCTAAAAATGCTATTCCAAAAGCTTTCGTAAAACAAAAAATTGCCAGTCCGCCGATGAGAGAAAGAGCAACGATAGTTCCCAGTACAAGAATTGACAGATATAAATTAGCGGCAGAAAGACTTTTAAACATTCCGAGATAGATAAGATATTCTGAGATGAAGCCGTTGAACGGAGGCAGACCGCAGATTGCAAGTGAGCCTGTAAGAAAAAGAACAGCCGTATAAGGCATATTCTTCATCAATCCCCCCAGCTGTTCTACGTTTCGTGTATGTGATGCCTGATACACTGATCCGGCATTAAAGAAAAGAAGTGATTTGAACAGAGAATGATTCAATACATGAAGCAGCCCACCACTAAAGCCTAGCAGGCATAGGGCCTGATTACCTGTTGCCAGACCAATCATTCCCAGACCTGTTCCAATACCAATAATACCAATATTCTCAATGCTGTGATAAGCCAGAAGCCTTTTAAGGTCGTGCTGCATTATAGCCATCATAACACCCATAACACCCGATATTACTGAGATTACAAGTACTGTTATACCAATAGACAGCATATCATTCTGAACAGAAATGAGAACTCTCAGAATACCATAAATACCCATCTTAATCATTACTCCCGACATAACTCCTGAGACATGCGAAGGAGCTGCCGGATGCGCCATGGGAAGCCAGGTATGCATAGGAATAAAACCGGCTTTAACACCAAACCCGATAAAGAACAGAATGAAAATCAAGAGATTTGAATGGTTCGAAAAATATGATCCGAGTGCATCGAAGCTCATTTGCCCGGTCTCCTTGTCAACAATTAAAAACGCAATCAGGATGAAGAACATTCCGATATGCATCTGGATCAGATAATTTATGCCCGTTTTCATTATCGTACGATCCTCAGCATCAAAAATCACAAGCAGGAATGATGATAATGCCATTATTTCCCAGACAATCAGAAACGACAGTCCGTCCCGGATAATAACCACAAGAATCATCGACAGATAGAGCCACATGTACGACAAGAAATGTATTGAAAACCGAAGAGAGTTTTTGGTCTGGTAATATGGTTTCAGGTATCCTCTGCCATATAGCAGGCCGACAAATACAGTAATGTTAATGACGATTATAAAAAATGCAGAAAGTTTGTCCAGGGTAAGGAAAAGACTCTTCTGCAATGCAGGCAATTCTAAATTCAGAGTCAGCGACCGGGTGCTGCCAGAGAGCACATTACCACACCCTATTGAAGTAAGTACAATAACACCAGTAAGGAAAAGCAATGAATAATAATACTTAAAGGTTTTAGGTACAATAAAAACAGGAAATGTAAGAGATAAAATAATCAGGAACAAAATCGCACTCATTTTCAATGGCAAATAAAAAACTCCTCACAGGCCTATGTTTCCAAAAAATATCCTGCCCAATTAAAGATTAAGAATTACAATAAGTTAAAATACAAATATTTACAGTTAAATTTGGCAATTACCAGATTGTGACCGCAAAAATAAAAAATAATTCCTCTTATTAAACTAATTAAAGCAATTTGATAATTTTATGTGCTTGAGTTTCCTTAACCTATACATTCTTCATGAAAGTATTAATTGCTGTTCTCCTTATCTTAAACGTAACCTGCAGTAATGCTTCGATTCAGGTTTAGGTGTCCACATGGGCATCGATGGCAGACGTTCTTTTATTGAAGGTAAGCTGGGACTTGGATTTAATACACGATAACCCTCAATTGAAACACCAGCAGGACTTATCATCTCATGCCGCAGAAAGCCCCATATTACGTCCAAAAGATGAACCTTCATTAAAATGATTGATGAACAGACAAATTAATTGATAATCGTACTTTAGTTTTTGATGAAGAATTTTCAAGTTACCAGGGCATGCTATAATTTTGAAGATGTTTCTTAGATTAAAGTGAATTGTATCTAAACACCCCAGGGTAGTTAAAATGGACGAATTAAAGAGTATATTGACTGAACAGACTGACAAGACTCCGCTGATTGATTTGAATCATTTAACCGGTGAACTTATTTTGTCAGGTAAATCAATACCTGAAAATGCAGCAAAAATCTTTGAACCTGTATTGAACTGGGTTAATGAATATATCCTTCGGCCAAAACCTATAACCAATTTAAGGATCAATCTCGAATACTTCAATACAGCATCTTCAATATGGATTTCGAAAATAATGAAAGCCCTCACGCAGATCAATAATCCTGATTTTCTTTTACTTGTGCATCTATATGTACCCCTTGAAGAATTTGAGGACATGAAGGAGATAGATGATATCAGAGATGCATTCAGCCCCATAACTAATATCTTTCAAAATACAATCCCGGGTATTGGTCTGAAACTTTATGCAACCAACGATAAATCCGAAATAGTTAAAGATACCCTGGTCCTTATGTGATGCCTGGAAAGTGATTATTATAAGGCAAATAACTTCATTTGTTCATAACACATATTTCATCCAGAATCATACTTCTGAATGATTTGCCCACCGGTATAATTTTGTGATTATTACCAAGAATTATCTGCAGTGAGCTTTCATCTATTGTCTTTATAAACCTTTTATTCACAATAAATGATCTGTGCACCCTCGCAAAAAGCTCCGAAGGTAACTGATTCTCAATTCCTTTCATTGTAAAATGAAGAGTGAATTTTTTATCAATTGTGTTAAGGATAATATAGTTTTCAAGAGCTTCAATATAAGCGATGTCATTAATATTCATCTTTATAAGTGATTCATCTTTCCTGATGAAAATCTCCTTCTCATCGGAATAGTTGATCCCCTTAAGAGAATTATATCTTATCGTTTTATCAATAGCCCTGTAAAACCGTGAATAAGACACTGGTTTGACCAGATAATCAACGCAATTGTAATCAAATGCTTTCAGAGCTTGTTGCCCGTCTGATGAAACAGCTATGATATCAGGAGGATTATCAAGACTGATGATCCTTTCCATGTTACTATGTCCTGCTATTTTGAAATCAATAAAAGCTAGATCAATATTTCTTTGTCTCGATAACTGGTTCATTGCTTTAGTCGAATCATTGAATGTACCAACAAGATTCAGGATTGGACATTTTACAATCAGATCTTCAAGGTGTACTAAATGTGTCTTATCATCAAGTATAATACAGTTAATCATGACATATTGCCTCTCATTTAATGTATTTTCCACAAATTTGAGATGGCGAATATGAAAATTTGATGAAGTTCAGGATAATTTTTACGAACTGACTGAAAAAAGTGTTTAATATACTGTATATGAGGATGTTTAATTTCAAGAAAACTTATACACAGGAAAATATAGTGTCTGGCGTCTCAGGTACACTTTCGGCTTTCTGATGGTTTATATCTTTCTTATTCTTTTAGGATCTGATATTCTCCCCTTTCCAAATTGAATTTCTAAATTGCGGACCAAAATCAGGTTAATAATCACCATAAAAAGCTTCATCAGTTATGCCACGCCGGGAGGATATAAAAAAAATAATGATAATTGGTTCTGGACCAATCATTATAGGACAAGCATGTGAATTCGACTATTCAGGTACTCAGGCATGCAAGGCTCTGCGTTCCTTAGGCTACAAAATCGTTCTTGTTAATTCCAATCCGGCGACTATAATGACCGATCCCGAGATGGCAGATGCAACCTATATTGAGCCATTAAATGAATACGCTCTTACTGAAATAATCAAAAAGGAAAGGCCCGACGCCCTTCTGCCAAATCTTGGCGGACAAACAGGACTCAATCTGTCTTCAATTCTGGCAAAAAAGGGGATCCTGGCACAATATAACGTTGAAGTAATTGGTGTCAATGTTGATGCCATTGAACGTGGTGAAGACAGAATCGCTTTTAAAGAGACGATGAACCGGCTTGGTATTGAGATGCCTGAAAGCAAAGCGGTGAGTACAGTTGAAGATGCTGAAAAAGCAGCAAACGATCTCGGGTATCCGGTGGTTATCAGGCCAGCATATACAATGGGAGGTACAGGCGGGGGTCTTGTCTATAACGTTGAAGAGCTCAGGGTAATTGCCAGCAGAGGCCTTTCGGCAAGTATAGTAAACCAGGTGCTTATCGAAGAGTCCGTACTTGGCTGGGAAGAGCTGGAACTTGAAGTAGTGAGGGATTCAAAAAACCAGATGATTACAGTCTGTTTCATCGAGAATGTAGATGCCATGGGCGTTCATACGGGTGATTCATTCTGTACAGCTCCGATGCTGACAATAACTCCCGAATTACAGCAACGTCTCCAGAAATATTCCTATGATATTGTTGAAGCCATTGAAGTTATTGGTGGAACCAATGTTCAGTTTGCACACAATCCTAAAACCGGGAGAGTTGTAGTGATTGAGATAAATCCTCGTACATCACGCTCTTCAGCTCTTGCTTCAAAAGCTACCGGCTTCCCCAT
This sequence comes from uncultured Bacteroidota bacterium, assembly GCA_963843415.1. GTDB lineage: Bacteria > Bacteroidota > Bacteroidia > Bacteroidales > VadinHA17 > LD21. The sequence goes on along the minus strand of CAWJKD010000005.1, from coordinate 46,310 downwards.
CGCATTTGTATCATCACTTCTTGCCGGAGGTCTGACACTCGACGAAATACCTTACTGGCGCGAAGGTACACTTGATAAATATACTCCGTCGGGCGATTATGTGGTTGTAAAATTTGCACGCTGGGCATTCGAAAAATTTGAAGGTCTTGAAGATAAGCTTGGAACCCAGATGCACGCCGTAGGTGAGGTAATGAGCATTGGTAAAACTTATAAAGAAGCCCTTCAGAAGGCAATCCGGTCTCTCGAGATCGGACGATACGGACTGGGATTTGCAAAAGATTTTAAAAAGAAGCCTCTTGATGAACTTCTGAATATGCTTAAGTATCCTTCAAGCGAAAGGCAGTTCATTATGTATGAGGCATTGAGGAAAGGTGCTGATATTGATGATCTTTACAAGAGAACGCATATCAAGCCATGGTTCATATCACAGATGAAAGAGCTTGTTGAAGAGGAAGAACAAATTCTCTTTTACAAAGGTCAGATGCCTCCGGATGATATCCTTATAAGGGCAAAGAAGGATGGTTTCGCTGACAGATATCTTTCAAAGCTACTGGACATCCCGGAAAAAGAAATAAGGAATAAACGTATTTCTATGGGTCTCAGTGAAGCATGGGAGCCTGTTCCGGTAAGCGGAGTCGATAATGCAGCCTATTACTTCTCAACTTACAATGCTCCCGATAAAGTAGAGGTATCCGGCAGAAAGAAGATAATGGTGCTTGGTGGAGGACCCAACAGGATCGGACAGGGAATTGAATTTGATTATTGCTGCGTACATGCTGCTTTTGCAATACGTAATGCAGGGTATGAATCAATAATGGTTAATTGTAATCCCGAGACTGTCTCCACAGATTATGATACTTCAGATAAGCTTTATTTCGAACCGCTGACCGCTGAAGATGTACTTAGCATCTATAATAAAGAAAAACCTGAAGGTGTTATTGTCCAGTTTGGCGGGCAAACACCATTAAATCTGGCAAAAGAGCTTGCAGAAGAGGGAGTTAAGATCCTGGGAACAACACCTGAAACCATAGATCTTGCAGAAGATCGTGACCGGTTCAGACATGTAATTGAAAAACTTGGAATTCCGCAGCCCGAATCAGGAATGGCAAGCAACCTGGAGCAGGCGCTTGAAATTGCTGCCAGGATAGGATATCCTCTGATGATCCGTCCGTCATATGTCCTTGGCGGCAGAGCCATGAAAATAATCCTTGATGAAGAAATGCTTGAGGAATATGTGGTTAAAGCAGTCGGAGTCTCTCCCGGCAGACCTTTACTGCTTGATAAATTCCTTGAGGATGCAATAGAATCAGAAGCCGATGCAATTTCAGACGGCGTGGATGCATTTGTTCCTGCAGTAATGCAGCATATTGAATATGCCGGTATTCACTCAGGTGATTCAGCTTGTGTGATACCTCCGGTTATAATACCAAAGGAGCATAAGAAAACAATTTATGATTATACCCGCCGGATTGCAATTGAGCTTAAAGTTGTTGGACTGCTGAATATTCAATATGCTATATATGAAGATGTTGTGTATATCCTGGAAGCCAATCCCAGGGCTTCGCGTACTGTTCCTCTTGTTTCAAAAGTCTGCAATATCTCAATGGCAAGGATAGCAACCCAGATACTTCTCGGACAGAAACTTGCTGATTTCAACCTTAAGAATAAGACATTAAAACACTACGGAGTTAAGGAGGCTGTATTTCCGTTCAATATGTTCCCTGCTATCGATCCGCTTCTTGGTCCGGAAATGCGTTCGACCGGGGAAGTTCTCGGTATGGCGGATTCTTATGGAATGGCCTTCTTTAAATCGCAGGAGGCAACACAATCCCCTTTGCCTGTAAAAGGTACTGTACTTATAACAATTGCCGACCGCGATAAGCTCCGTATCCTTCCGGCAGCACAAAACTTCAGGGATATGGGATTTACAATATTATCGACCGGGGGAACTAAACAATTTCTCGAAAATAACGGAGTCCCGGCTACCCTTATACTTAAGGTCCATGAAGGCAGACCCAACATTGTGGATGCAATTAAAAACGGAGAGATCGACCTTGTTGTCAATACTCCGGCCGGACGCCTCAGTGAATATGATGATTCTTATATCAGAAAAAATGCCATCAAATATAGAATACCTTACATAACAACCACATCAGCGGCACTTTCTGCAACAAAAGGAATTAAAGAGAGGCAGAATGGTGAATATAAAGTCAGATCGCTTCAGGATTATCACTCGTCGATAGAAAATTGAACTTATTATTCCTTTATTTTCTTCCTGAGATCCTCAATCAGCTTATTTTTCTCGGCTAATGCCTTTTCAAGCTCTCCTATTTTCTCATTCAGAACATTAACTTCTTTGTTCAGTTTGCGGATATCCTCTTTCAATCCTGCAACCTCTTTCTGAAGATCCGCCTTTTCTTCTTCAAGCTTTTTGATTATCGGAGTATAAACTGATTTTGCATAAAACCAGGAAGTAACATATCCTATTACCGCTGCAACTATGAGTAAAGCGATTATAGATATTACTGCTCCTGTTACAGACATTGCGAGTTGTATGAATGATATTGTCATTGTATTACATTTTTATTGATATTTCTGTTCTTCTGCTCTTTGCTCTTCCTTCAGCTGTTATATAATTGGCTGCCGGCCTGGTCTCACCCATAGATTCTGTAATAATTTTGGTTGCCGGAATACCTTGATCTATAAGATATTGAGTTATAATTTGCGCTCTTTTTAGACCGAGTTCGTAGTTAAATTCAGGTGTACCCACCAGGTCGGAATGACCGGTTACCGAAACCATTGAACCGGGATATTTTTCCAGCCAGGCTTTAAAGGGAACTATACTGTTTGCTAATTGCGGATCCGGTTTGAATTTGGAATTATTGAATTCAAAATAGATCGGAAGGTCCTTTGGCATCGATGCTTTAAGGTGAATTAAAGAATCTGCCTCGTAAGTCTGATTTTCGGGAATTGTCATTTCCGGGATTGGTTTTTTTATTACGGGCAGTAGTTTATCGTTATAAAGCCACGCCGAAATAAAACTCCAGATCACAAAAGCAACAAGTCCTGTAATAAGGATTCTCATTTTACTAATATTGGTTAATTTGTCGATCAGGTAATTATCCTTACAAGTTAAACAATATTTGTAAGATATGTAGTATCAGAATGCTGAAAATTTAAAATCGTTATTAAGGAATAAATATGTCATTCCCCCTTTAACAGAAAAAAAATGTGTATGGTTCTGATTTCTGAGAAAAAAATATCCGGGAGAGATCAATGCAAAATCTTCTTACTGAACTTCTTAAATAACTCTTCTTCGTTTGCATCCTTTTTTATTCCTTCAAAGATGATCTCTATCAGGTCATCAATTTTTGAATACTCAAATCCGGCCTCAATTGCAAACCTCTTTATCATTTTCTTTTCGCTTTCCTTAACTTCTTCATCTGCAAGGATCATCTCAGCAATATTGTATAACTGCGCAAATTTCTCTTCAAGCGAATAAGGAACCTGATAATGATGTTCTCTCTCCTGCTGTACCAGCTTATCAATTTCCGGATCAGTAAGTCCGAACTTTTTGCCTTCCTTGTGAAGAAGTTCAAGTTCCGGTTTTTGTATTTTCCCATCAATCCTTGAAATCTGAACAAGATGAATAAATGCTTCCTTGTACACACGCTTCCCGTGATGTGTTATAAAGTCTGAAAAATTCATGTTTTTACTTTTGATAAATTAAAATCCCTAAAGTCATTTAGCAGAGTGTAAAATTATAAATTTATTTACAGCTGATAGTCTCAATTACTATTAAACAAATAAAATAATCAATAAGTTCTAGCTCTCAGGCAGACTTAACCTTCCCTTCCAGACAATGTGAAAAATAAAAGTTAAAAGTTATTAAATAAAAAAGTAATTATCTGCGATATAAGAAATGGTCAGGAATAAAAAATTATATTTAAATGTCTATTTGGTGAGGTAATTGTTATTAATCAATATGCTAAACAAATGAAACCCAGATACATAAATTCGACATTGCTGTTATTGGCTATATCACTCATCTGTTTTTTGCCCTTGAAATCGCAGAATCTGAAAGGAAATTCCGCCCTTGATGAAAAAGTAAAGAAATTTATTAGTTCACGGCAGTGGTATGATATGAATGTCCCGGCTTCGGATGGGCAGTTACTCTATGACATTATAATTAAGAACAATTACAAAAGTGCTCTTGAAATCGGGACCTCAACAGGTCACTCCGGAATCTGGATTGCCTGGGCATTAAGTAAAACGGGAGGTAAATTGATTACAATTGATATTGATGAGGCGAGGCATAATGAGGCTCTGAAAAACTTCAAAGAGGCCGGACTTTCAGAATACATTGATGCGAGGCTTGCTGATGCCCATGAACTTGTAAAGGAGTTGAAAGGTCCCTTTGATTTTGTCTTTAGTGATGCTGACAAAGAGTGGTACAAGAATTATTTTATCGATGTCGATCCCAAACTAAAAGCCGGTGGTTGCTTTACTGCACATAACATTTCCGAAAGAGGCAGGGGATATGGCGGTTATGGAGGACAGGCTACTTTTCTGAGTTATGTCAGGAGCCTTCCGAATTACGAAACTTCTTTGAACCTCTCAGGAGGTGGTGTCTCGATCAGTTATAAAAAATCTGAAAAATAATATTATCTTATTATGAGTGAGGAAAAACTGCAGAGGAAACTTAGCCTTTTCCCCGCTACCAATATTGTTATAGCCAATATGATTGGTGCGGGAATATTTACAACATCAGGACTTCTGATGACCGGCTTAAATGATCCTGTACTGATGATCGCTTTATGGATTGTGGGAGGAATAATAGCGCTTTGCGGAGCATTGTCTTATGGCGAAATCGGAGCTGCAATGCCCGGAGCCGGAGGTGAATATCTATTCCTGTCAAAACTCTATCATCCTATCTTTGGATTCCTCAGCGGATGGGTCTCGTTTATGGTGGGATTTTCAGCACCGATTGCTGCTTCGGCACTCGGTTTCAGTGAATATTTCACACGGGCTGTCCCGGTACTACCTGCCTGGCTGGACAATACAGGCATAATGAGCCCCGGACTTACAAATAAACTTCTGGCAATAAGTATAATACTGATATTTACTTTTATTCATTACCGCGGGATCAAGTACGGTGCAAAAATCCAGAATATCCTAACAATTCTGAAAGTAGTTCTGATCGTAATTCTCCTTGCAGCCGGTTTTTCTTCGGGGAAAGGAGATTTCGCAAATTTCAATGAAGGAGGAAAGGTACTTCCGGGGCTTGCCGGGTTTAAAACTATTGGCTTGTCACTTATGTGGATAATGTTTGCATACAGCGGTTGGAACGCTTCCACCTATCTGGGTGCTGAAATCAAAAATCCTACCAAAACGCTTCCGCTGTCTCTGATATACGGGACAGTAATTGTTATCGTTCTCTACCTTGGCCTTAACATCCTGTATGTCTACAGCATCAATCCCGGAGAGATGAAAGATGTCATCTCGGTGGGAGGACTTGCAATGGGAAATCTTTTTGGGAAACCAGCAGAAGTATTATTCTCCATGCTCATTGCTTTTGCACTTTTTTCGTCACTCAGTGCTTTTATAATAATAGGTCCGAGAGTCTATTATTCAATGGCAAAAGATGGTCTTTTCTTCAGGTCTGCTGCTAAGATCCACGACAGGTTTAAAGTACCCTCAAACTCAATAATGCTTCAATGCCTGATAGCTGTAGTTCTTGTTTTGTCAGGTACATTCGAACAGGTTCTTACATATATGGGATTTGCTCTTGGAATTTTTCCGATTATGACTGTTATCGGTGTCTGGAAACTCAGAAAGAATAATCCTGAAGCCCTGCGTCTGAAAGGATTCCCGGTCCCGCAGATTATTTACATTATTGCCGGACTGCTTATTCTTGTACTTTCTTTCCTTGAAAGACCCATGGAATCATCCATTGCTATGCTGACAGTTGTCGTAGGCATTCCGGCTTACTATATCTTTAAACGTACTAACGGGAAGAGATCAGAGTGAATTGATATCTGTATGTGCGAACCAGTGGATCTTAATGTTCACTTCAAATGCATTTAATGTAACAAAACCTGCTGTTTAACAATGTTCCGGTACCCGGTATTAAATTACCTGTTGGTTTCATGCTCGAAAATATTAACATGGTCGTAAAAGGAAATTGTTCCAATTGTAAGCAATAACTATGCAATACTGTTGCATGAACTTTTTATTATATTTGTCGTTCAAATTATTATGAGACTTCTTGCAACCATATTATCAGTTTATATTCTGGTTCTCACAGCAATGCCGTGTGTTGATACACCTCATGACTATAACCTGATCAAGATGGAATTAACGAATTATCCAAACAACAATAATCACAGTGATAGTAATCATTGTACTCCATTTTGTACTTGTGATTGTTGCATAACCCCTATTATTCATCAAGATAATTCAATCCATCTTAATTGTTTTGATTATACTTACCGAGAATATTCTGAATACTCCGTTTCTTATAATTTCACTCTATTTGCCTCTATTTGGCAACCCCCAAAGCTTGGTTAGTACTCATTCCTGAAACTGACTGATTTCTGACTGATTCATGTCACTTCTGATTTCTATTACATTAATAATTTCTCTTCAATAACTACCCCGGAGATTTTAATAATTATTCAGATCCATGTTTTATTTTTACCCGAGACACAATCTCAGGGAATAAAATCATGAAATCAGGTACCGTGATCGGCCTGAAATTTAAGTAGAAGCCTGATTTAATATACTTTGAGAACAAACAAAATTTTATCAAGTATTATCTGTTAGAAAAATAATTAAATAAAGAAAGATTAACATGATAAACAGTATAATCACATTTTCAATTAAAAATAAATTCATAACCGGATTATTTGTATTGGCATTGATTGGCTGGGGAACATATTCCCTTACTAAATTGCCAATTGATGCAATCCCCGATATAACAAACAACCAGGTACAGGTCATCTCTATTGCACCATCACTGGCAGTTCAGGAGGTTGAAAGTTTTATTACAGCGCCAATAGAGGTATCCGTTGCCAATATCCCGGACATAATTGAACTCCGATCGATTTCGCGTCTGGGGCTGTCCGTTGTAACAGTTGTTTTCAAAGATAACGTTGATATATATTGGGCAAGACAGCAGCTTGGTGAAAGGTTGAAAGAGGCTGAAGAATCTATTCCTTCAGGTCTCGCCCAGATTTCACTTGCTCCGATATCGACCGGATTAGGTGAAATATATCAATACCGGCTTGAAGTAGAAAAAGGTCATGAGAAAGAGTTTAATCCTATGGAACTAAGAACACTTCAGGATTGGATTGTACGAAGGGAAATGCTTGGCACGCCAGGTGTTGCAGATATTAATAGTTACGGCGGTTTTGTCAAGCAATATGAGATTGCTGTTAACCCTGAACGATTGAGGGGAATGAATCTGACGCTGACAGATATTTTCACTGCGCTTGAAAAAAATAATGAGAATACAGGAAGTGCTTATATTGACAAAAAACCAAATGCATATTTCATTCGAGGGATAGGACTAGTAAAATCAATCGAAGATATTGAAAAGATTGTTGTAAAAAGGAGTGAATCAGGCATTCCGTTATTGGTCAGGGATATAGCAACAGTACAATACGGCAGTGCTACACGCTATGGTGCTTTTGTTGTAGACACAGCAGAAGCTGTAGGTGGAGTTGTAATGATGTTAAAAGGTGCTAATGCACACCTGATAATTGATAATGTTGAGACACGCATTGAATCAATCCAGAAATCATTACCAGAAGAAGTAAAGATCGTACCTTTTCTTAACCGCTCTGATCTGGTCGGTCGTGCAATTGGAACCGTATCACGCAACCTTATCGAAGGAGCATTAATCGTCATCTTTGTTCTGGTTTTATTGCTTGGCAACATGCGCGCCGGACTTATTGTTGCTTCAGTTATTCCTTTATCAATGCTTTTCGCCATTTCGATGATGAACATTTTTGGGATTTCCGGAAACCTTATGAGTCTTGGAGCAATCGACTTCGGACTGATTGTGGATGGTGCAGTGATAATTGTTGAAAGCGTTGTCCACAGAGTTTCAAGGAGCAGGCATCATCATCCCGGCATCACAAAACTAAATCAGGTGCAAATGGACGAAAATGTTCTTGATTCAGCAAAAAGAATGATGAACTCAGCAACTTTCGGGCAAGTGATTATACTCATAGTTTACCTGCCAATAATGGCGCTTGTAGGAATCGAAGGCAAGATGTTCAGACCTATGGCACAGGTAGTTACGATTGCGCTTATAGGAGCGGCAATTCTTTCTCTGACTTATGTTCCGATGGCATCAGCATTATTTCTAAGTAAGAAAACAGAGCATAAACCAAATATATCTGACAAGATTATGAATATGATACAGAAAGCATTCAATCCGGTTATAGGATATGCCCTGAAACACAAACTAATCGTTTCTGTCGCCGCGATTACTCTGTTTGTGGTTAGTCTGGTTTTATTTGGTCGGTTAGGGGGGGAATTTATACCCCAACTTGAAGAAGGGGATCTCGCATCAAGCGTTATAACCCTACAGGGTGGATCGTTGACAAATACTGTGGATAAAGTTATTGCAGCCAACAAAATACTTCTTGATAATTTTCCTGAAATAAAGCATACCGTCTGCAAAATCGGTGCCGGAGAGATTCCAACTGATCCAACGCCCATGGAAACAGGTGATTACATAATTACTCTTAAAGATAAAGGTGAGTGGACTTCTGCATCAACGAGGGAAGAATTGGTCGCAAAAATGGAGGAAAAACTAGTTACCCTGGCGGGTGTAAAGTTCGAGTTTCAGCAACCGATCCAAATGCGTTTCAATGAGCTTATGACGGGCTCAAGACAGGATGTTGCCATAAAAATATTTGGAGATGATCTTGCAATCCTGGCTTCAAAAGGTTCAGAGGTTGAAAAGGTAATAGGGAATGTAACAGGTGTTCAGGATATAAATGTCGAAAAGGTTACAGGATTGGCTCAGATTCAGGTCGAGTATAACCGTGACAGGCTTGCACAGTATGGAATTACAATCGGGGATGTAAATTCAATTCTCCGTTCAGCATTTGCAGGAAGTCAGGCAGGAGTTGTCTATGATGAAGAAAAGCGTTTTGGCCTTGTGGTAAGACTAGACATAGATTACAGGCAAAACCTGGAAGACGTTAAAAGCCTCTCAGTAGCACTTCCCGATGGTCATCTGATTCCTTTGGCGCAGGTGGCAGATATTTCAATAAAATCGGGACCCGCACAAGTTTCGCGGCAGAACACTAAACGCAGAATTACAGTAGGTTTTAATGTCCGCAATCGTGATGTTCAGAGTGTTATAAATGAAATTTCATCTCAGATTGACCAGAAAATACAACTCCCGACAGGTTATTACGTTACTTATGGCGGACAATTTGAGAATCTTGTTGCAGCCAGGAAAAGACTTTCAATTGCACTTCCTGTGGCGTTGGCTCTGATTTTTATTCTGTTATACTTCGCATTTAATTCCGCTAAACAGTCCATCTTAATATTTACGGCAGTTCCAATGTCGGCTATAGGAGGTGTGTTTGCTCTGTGGATAAGAGGAATGAACTTTTCCATTTCAGCAGGAGTCGGATTCATAGCATTGTTCGGGGTTGCAGTTCTGAATGGCATAGTACTCATTGCCGAGTTCAATCGCCTTGAAAAGGAAGGCATGATCGATATAACCGAAAGAGTGTTAAAGGGTTTACAGACAAGACTGCGTCCTGTAATTATGACAGCTGCAGTAGCTTCGCTTGGCTTTTTGCCAATGGCTATCTCGACCTCTGCCGGAACCGAGGTACAGAAACCTCTTGCAACAGTAGTGATTGGCGGACTTATAACTGCAACACTGCTTACTCTGATTATTCTACCTGTATTCTATATCTTTTTCTCTTCAGGGAAATTAAATTTCAGCTTGAAAAAAAAATCAGCCAAAAATGTTGTACCGGTACTTTTACTTTTTATCGGACTGACCTTGAAAGGAACCATACAGGCACAGGAGCCAAGAGTTATTAATATTCATAATGCAATTCAGACAGCGCTTGATAGTAACCTTTCAATCAAATCGGCAGGATATTCAGTTGATTTTAACAAGGCACTTAAAGGTGCAGCAATTGACCTTCCAAAAACAACTATTGACGGTCAGTACGGTCAGTTCAATTCCTATACTAAAGACAACGGTTTTACTCTTTCACAATCATTTGCCTTTCCGACTGTATATGTCAACAGGTATAAGCTTGCAAATGCCAATATTAAAAGCAGTGAATTCCAATATAAAGTGTACCCAACTTGAAATTGCCTCACAGGTAAAACTTTACTACTGGCAATATGTTTATCAGGTCTCAAAACAAAAATTATTGATATACCAGGATAGTCTTTATTCCGGCTTTATGAGAGCAGCAGAACTGAAAGCAAGGGCAGGTGAAACAAACAGGCTTGAAATGATTACCGCACGTTCTCAAAGTCTGGAAATAAAAAACCAGTTGTTCCAGATTACTTCCGACATGGAAATCACCAAGAGGAAGATTATGGTGCTTCTTAACAGTAAAATACCTCTGATACCTTCAGATACAGAGCTTCATTTAATTGCTTTAACAATAGTGCCCGACAGCATATCCATAAATGGGAATCCATTTTTGAATTATATCTGGCAGCAAGTTGAAGTATCTATGATTGAGAAGAAAGTTGAACAAAGTCAATTACTTCCTGATTTTAATATTGGGTATTTCAATCAGACAATGATCGGAACTCAGGATGTCAATGGAGTCCCCCGTGATTTTGGATATGGTAACAGGTTTTCAGGCATCCAGGCTGGCATTGCTATCCCATTGTGGATAACACCTTATACTTCACGTACAAAAGCTGCAAGGATCAATTCTGAGAGAGCAAAAACGGATGCAGAGAATTACACAAGATCTGTTTCAGGTAATTTGCAATCACTGCTTGATGAGTATAAAAAATTCTCTTCAGGTGTAAACTATTATGAAACGCAGGCATTACCGGAAGCTGACATCATTATTGACCAGGCATCTAAAAGCTATAAGGCTGGTGCTTTGGACTACCTCGATTACGTACTGACTTTAAACCGGGCACTTTCAATCAAACAAAACTATCTCGACGCAATAAATAATTGTAATCAGACAATAATTTCAATTGAATTTATAACAGGTAAAATATTTTAAATTATAAATAGTCATGACAAAAATTAATTATAAAATTCCATTGTTTGCTGTTGGATTGCTACTTTTTCTGGCATCCTGTAATATGAAAAATAAACAGGCTGTTGAAACAGCAGAAGCAGAAGTTATCCCTGATACAATTGTCGAGTTAAGGGGAGATCAGATTAAACTGGCAGGAATAGAATTTGGCAAAATTGAATTGAGATCAGTTGGCAATATACTGAAAGCAAATGGGATTATCTCCGTTGCTCCACAAAACCTGGCAACTGTAAGCATGCCACTTGGAGGATTTATTAAGAGTACAACTTTTCTTCCGGGGGATGAGGTAAGAAAAGGGCAGACGCTTGCTATTATTGAAAATCAGGAATTTATTGATATACAAAGGGATTATCTTGAAGCTAAAAACAAATTTACATTTGCACAAGCTGAATATAACAGACATACAGATCTTTACAAAGATGATGTGTATTCTGAAAAGAATGTGCAGCAGGTAACTGTTGAATATAAAAACCTTCAGGCAGTTGTAAGATCACTGGAACAAAAACTCCTTATTATCGGAATTGATCCTGTCCGGCTCAGAGAAGAGAATATCAGCAGTACTGTAAACCTGACCTCTCCAATAAAGGGTTATCTTAAATCAGTTAATATAAATATTGGCAAATATGTTTCGCCAACTGATGTATTATTCGAAATTGTGAACAGCGAAAAACTATTCCTCGAACTTACGCTTTTTGAAAAAGATGCAGAAAAAGCAACTCCCGGACAGAAGATAAAATTCTTTGTGAATAACGGAAACAATGTATATGAAGCTTCAATTATTCAGACCGGGAAATCGGTTGATGAGGATAAAACATTTAAAGTTTTTGCTACAGTTATCAGTTCCTGTAAGGATGTTCTGCCAGGTATGTATGTGAATGCCTACATTGAAGAATCTGACAACGAGGTTCCTACTTTGCCTTCTGAGGCGATAGTCAGTTTTGATGATAAATTCTTCATTTTCGTTTTTGATAAAAATAAGGAGGAGAATGGACAGCCATTTACTGAATACAGGATTATTGAAGTTAAAAAAGGGACCACTGCATCGGGTTTTACTGAGGTTATCCTTCAGGAGGGATTTGATATTAAGACAGCAAAGGTTGTTATAAAAGGGGCTTATAATCTGCTTTCTGCTAAAAAGAACGCCGGAGAGATGGCTTGCTGATTATCAAAAAAAGAAATAATAGATATTAAAGAAATAAAAATAATAATCAATCCATTGATATTTAATTTTTTATGACCTTTGTGTATACCTTTGCGTCCCGATAGCTATCGGTATTTGCAGTTAATGGATTTCGACTTTTAAGACGTTCTCCTGGGGTAATTAAGGACTTTTCAGACAGCCAGAGAGCTAAAAACGGCTGATCCCCGCCAGATCTCTGATGACTACCGAAGCACAGGCTATACCGAAGACTGCAGGCATATACGAAATTGTTCCCACTATCGACGCTTTATTCTGCTCTCCGGATGTGGGAATAATTTTGTCTTTATCGGTAATTTCCGGTGACCAGACGGCTGTTACACCCTCTCTTATCCCAAGCCTGTGAAGCTTTTTACGTAGTGCACGTGCCAGATTGCAATCTGTGGTCCGGGAGATATCGGTAATATGTATTGTCAGTGGATCAAATTTGCCACCTGATCCCATTGAGCTGACAACAGGATAATCTCTTTGAAGGGAGTGAAGGATCAGGTAAACTTTCGGGGACAATGTGTCAATAGCATCAACAACATAGTCGAATCCGGCATCCAGTAAATTGATCATCTTTTCATCACGGATGTACTCATTTACGACGGAAAGATTAAGACCAGGATTTATATCAAGTAGTCTGGAACCCATTATCTGAGCTTTTGATAATCCTTCAGTGCTCTTAAGAGCAATAAGCTGCCTGTTCCTGTTTGAAGGCTGAATTTTATCTCCGTCAACTATTGTAATTGATCCTATTCCTGCCCGGCATATCATCTCTGCAGCATAAGCGCCGACTCCGCCTAATCCGACAACAAGTACCCTGGCAGATTGAAGTTTTTTAAAACCTTCCTCTCCGATAAGCATTTCAGTCCGTTCAAGCCAATCAGTGTTCATTTCTCCCCCACCTTGGATTTCACGGAATTACACTGATCAATTCCGGGTTCTTATCCGTGCTACCCCGTGCAATCCGTTGTTATTAACTACTTAATCTTAAAAAGATCATTAAAATTATTCAGAATCTGAACTTTTAATTCATCAACACTCAATTCCAGGTCTGCTGCTACTTTATTATATATATCCTTTATATCTACTCCAGCTCCGTCAGTCTCAAGAAATATTCTATCCTTTGGAAGGCTCCTGACCAATTGTGAGGACTCAGACTTTACAATAAAATCGAACCAGAATGACAGGTACATTCCTTTTGATATAAGCTGTAATGCCAGATCTTTTTTCCCTCTGAAGCCATGTACAAGCCAGGGCATTTTAGGTTTTAATTTCTTATTCATCTGAACCAGCTCATCCCAGTACCTCACACAATGGATGACAATCGGTTTTTTTTGCTCCTCAGCGAGATAAACCTGTTCTTCAAAGGCCCTCCTCTGGAGTTCTATTGAGGGACCTTTTATTTTGTCAAATCCTGCCTCCCCGATTGCTATTACCAGAGGATTGTCAGCTGTCATAATAACATTTGTTATCTGCAGATTGTGATTCTTCTCATCCAGATGCCAGGGATGTATACCAAAAGAAAACAGGATACCCGGAAGATTCTCAGGCTGTCTCTGTTCATGGGCTAACAGTGTCTCAATTGAAAAAATACCGGTAACGGGTTCAGCACCGTGAGTATGAATATCAATAAAATCACCTTTAACAGGAAGGTTCATTTTTACTTTTTAGCTATTACGGCTAATCCTTTGTCAATCCTTTTAATCGTTTCCTCTTTCCCTATCCAGGAAATAATATCAAAGATGTGAGGCCCCCTTGATGCACCCACAATAACAAGTCTGAAAGCATTCATGACAGCACCGGTATTGTACCCGTTTTTTGTAATCCATTCTTTTACAACTTGTTCTGTGTAGGCAGGACTGAATTCAGTGATTCCATCCAGTACAATTTTAAGCTCTTCCAATTGTTGGGGCGTTTCACTCTTCCACCTTTTCTTAACGATTTCCTGATCATAAGATTCAGGAGCCTTAAAAAAGAAATCGGTCTCCTGCCATATCTCTTTCACAAAGCTCACTCTCTCTTTGACCAGATCAACCAGCAATTCCAGTTCAACAATATCATGATGAAACCCATATGTTCTTAAAACATCCCTGAATTCAAGGGCAAGCTGTTTATTGGTCTTTAACTGAAGGTAATGATGATTGAACCATCTGGCTTTTTCCGGATCAAACCTGGAACCTGACTTATGAACTCTCCCGATTGAGAATGAACCAATAAGCTCAGTCATGTTGAATATCTCCTTTTCAGTTCCCGGATTCCAGCCAAGAAGAGCCAGCATATTTACAAAAGCCTCAGGGTAATAACCCTCTTCACGATACCCTTTTGCCGTTTCTCCGTAATTCCAGAAGAGAGGGAAAACCGGGAATCCCATCTTATCGCCATCCCGTTTGCTTAATTTTCCCTTCCCGTCAGGTTTAAGAAGAAGCGGAAGGTGGGCGAAGAGCGGCGTCTCCCATCCGAATGATCGATAAAGCATAAAATGAAGGGGAAGTGACGGAAGCCATTCTTCGCCACGGATCACGTGGGTTATCTTCATAAGGTGATCATCGACGATGTTTGCCAGGTGATATGTCGGCATTCCGTCAGATTTAAAAAGTACCTTATCATCAAGTGTCGAACTATTTACAACAATATGCCCCCGGATAAGGTCATCAAAATGAATATCTTCATTCTCAGGCATCCTGTAACGTATCACGTAAGGCATATCCTTGTCAGGGAGCGCTTTCCACCCGGGCTCTGTTATTGAAAGTGAGTTATGCAATTTATCCCTGACCGATGCATTATAAATGAAGGTGCTGCCCTCTTTTTCTGCACTGGTCCTTAGTTGTTCGAGCTGTTCTGCAGTGTCAAAAGCATAATAAGCATCTCCTTTATTAACCAGAAAATCAGCATATTGTTTATATATTTTTTTCCTGTCGCTCTGCCTGTACGGGCCATAACCACCTCCTTCATAGATCCCTTCATCCACTTTAATGCCGCACCATTTAAGTGAATCTATTATATATTCTTCAGCACCTTCAACGAACCTGGTCTGGTCTGTATCTTCAATCCTCAGAATGAAAGTACCATTATTCTTTTTCGCAAAAAGATAATTATAGAGCGCCGTCCTGACACCACCAATGTGTAAAGGACCGGTCGGACTCGGGGCAAAACGAACTCGCACTTGCTGCATAAAGCTTATTTTCGTTTATCAACACAAAGATAGCTAAACAAGCTAACATAAAACAGTATGGTTTATATCAGTTTTAATACTACTGATTTGTATTAACTTTGGGTGTCTTTTTAAAAACAGACAACTCTAAAACCTGGCCCGTATGAAGAAGATGAAAGCTCTTGTAAAAGCCCGTCCCGAGAGAGGATTGTGGATGCAGGAGGTGCCGGTTCCCGAACCCGGATTGAATGATGTTATTATAAAGATCCGGAAATCAGCTATATGTGGGACTGACCTTCATATTTACAAATGGGATGCATGGTCACAGAAAACAATAAAGACTCCCATGGTGATTGGTCACGAATATATGGGGTATATCGAACAGATGGGAGCCGGAGTTACAAATCTTAAAATCGGCGAAAGGGTTACCGGCGAGGGTCACCTTGCATGCGGCCATTGCCGCAATTGTCGCCGCGGGAAAGAGCATGTCTGCGAAAATTCAATCGGTATCGGAGTACATATTGATGGATCATTTGCTGAATACCTGAAATTGCCTGCCACGAATGTGGTCCCGCTTGATAACAGGATCCCGGATGACTGGGCAGCAATTATGGATCCGTTTGGAAATGCGACTCATACTGCCTTGTCCTTCCCTCTTCTGGGTGAAGATGTCTTAATAACAGGGGCAGGTCTGATAGGGTGTATGGCTGTTGCTATTGCGAAATTCTCAGGAGCCAGATTTATTGTAGTAAGCGACCTGACAGATTATCGTCTTGAAATCGCAAAAAAAATGGGTGCAACACTTACCCTTAATCCTCTCAGGGGAGAGAAAATCTGTGATGCTGTTAAAAAACTGAGAATGAGAGGCTTCGATATCGGTCTTGAGATGTCAGGTTCCCCGAAAGCATTTGTCGAGATGATCGATAATATGTATAACGGATCAAGTGTTGCCCTGCTGGGGATACTTCCGTCAGATTTTGGAGTACCATGGAATGAAATAATATTCAAAGCAATAACCTTGAAAGGCATTTACGGAAGGGAGATGTGGGAGACCTGGTACAAGATGGAGCAGATGATAATCGGCGGTATCGATCTCAATCCGGTTATAACCCATCACTTCCATATTGATGAATTCCAGAAAGGATTCGATGTGATGGAAGAAGGTAAATGCGGAAAAGTGATACTCAACTGGGACTGATTTTAACAACATGTTGATCAATTGTGCCTTAGTGGAAAACAAAAAATGCCTCACTAACACAAATTTTCACTAAGAATAAAAATATTAAGTTTATGTATAAAGACTACCAAGAACATCTGACTGGTATCATTAATGAAATTAAGGAAGCCGGTTTATATAAGAACGAACGTATTATAATCTCTCCGCAGGGAGCTGAAATAGAACTCGATACAGGGCAAAAAGTACTTAATTTCTGTGCAAACAATTATCTGGGGCTCTCAAATAATCCCGATCTTATCAAAGCTGCCCATGCAGCTCTTGATGATCATGGTTATGGAATGTCGTCGGTGAGGTTTATATGTGGTACGACCGACCTCCACAAGAAGCTTGAAAAAAAGATTGCCGGTTTTTTCAACACAGAGGATACTATTCTCTATGCAGCTTGTTTTGATGCAAATGGAGGAGTATTTGAACCACTGCTGACAGAAGAGGATGCAATTATTTCAGACTCATTGAATCATGCATCAATAATTGATGGAGTCCGTCTGTGTAAAGCACAGAGATACAGATATTCAAATGCTGACATGGCGGACCTTGAAAAACAACTTAAGCTTGCACAGTCTCAGCGATTCCGGCTTATTGTCACCGATGGCGTTTTCTCCATGGATGGGAATGTGGCACCCCTCAGGAGAATTGTTGAACTTGCAGATCTGTATAAAGCCATGGTCATGGTCGATGAATCACATTCAGCAGGAGTTGTCGGCGAAACAGGACGTGGCATAACTGAACTGTTTAACCTGATGGGCCAGGTTGAAATAATTACAGGGACACTGGGAAAGGCATTCGGAGGAGCGATAGGAGGTTTTACGACAGGCAGGAAAGAGATAATTGAACTACTGCGGCAACGGTCACGTCCATATCTCTTCTCAAATTCAATTCCTCCGCTTGTTGCATCAGCAGGGATAAAGATGATTGAAATGATGACTGAGACCAATGAACTGCAGGATAAGCTTCACAGGAATTCCGAGTATTTTATAAGCAGGATGACCAACCTTGGTTTTGACATAAAACCTACAAAATCTGCAATCTGTGCAGTTATGCTTTATGATGCAAAACTATCGCAGGAATTTGCGTCACGGTTGCTGAAAGAGGGAATTTACGTGACAGGCTTTTATTATCCTGTTGTACCTAAGGGAGAAGCCAGGATACGTGTTCAGCTCTCTGCGGCTCATGAAAAGGAACATCTGGACAAAGCTATCAGCGCTTTTGGTAAGATTGGTAAAGAACTTAAAGTATTAAAATAAAGGGTGCCTGTAAACGACACCCTTCTGATTAATATGAAAACACCCTTTTCAGGGACCCCTGTCAGTTTATTATCCGCACTTTGATGAGCCGCAATCTTTGCAGATCAGACACCCTTCCTGATACACAAGATTATGTGAACCACATTCCCCGCACATACCTTTTGCCCTGGTTCCGTTTGGAATATATTTCTTCAGGGCTCTTTCAACACCATTTTTCCAGTTATTTATCGATTCGCTGTCGAGTTTCAGCGACTGGACGAGATTCACAACATCGGCAATCGGCATTTCGTGCCTCAGCACTCCGGATATCAGTTTTGCATAGTTCCAGAATTCCGGTTTGAACATATGAGACAAACCGCCCATGGTTTTCTTATAACCGTATTTATCGGTATACTGAAAATCATATCGTGTTTTCCCGTCATCATTCTTGATTTTGATGATCTGACCTTTTAAAATGCTCTTCGGTATCGGGAATATTTCTTCATCGGCTATACCTGTGAATATCTCATATGGTCTGTTATCTTTCAGTCCGACGAATGCAACCCACTTCTCTTCGCTTATATTAAACCTGATCACGTCGCAATCGAGTATTTTAGGACGTTTCGGCCTTTCGGTCCTTCCTTCCGGTTTCCCCGTAATAAGTACACCGTTACGTGATCCGTCGCGATAGACTGTTGCTCCTTTGCATCCGCATTTCCAGGCTGTAAGGTATAAATCGCTCACCAGCTCTTCCTTGACATCAGAAGGAAGATTGATAGTTACACTTATTGAATGGTCGACCCATTTCTGGATTGCTCCCTGCATTCTCACTTTTGCAATCCAGTCGACATCATTTGCAGTTGCCTTGTAATATGGTGATGTGGCAATTATATTTTCAATCTCCTCGTCGCTCTTTGCTCTTACTTCATCAGGATCATACCCGCTAAGCTTAAGCCAGTCGACAAATTTATGATGGAACACGTTAAACTCCTCCCATGAATCGCCGACTTCATCCTTAAAACTAATTTCTACATCCTTGTCGTTCGGATTGACTTTTCTGCGGCGTTTATAGAACACCGAGAAGATAGGTTCGATCCCGGAGGTTGTTTGAGTCATCAGGCTTGTTGTGCCTGTCGGGGCTATTGTCAGCAGGGCAATGTTTCTCCGGCCGAATTTCACCATATTGTTGTACATCACCGGATCTGCCTCTTTCATCCTGAGGATAAAAGGATTGTTCTTTTCTCTCTCAGCATCATAGATCGTAAACGGACCTCTTTCCCTGGCAAGATATGTTGAGGATTTGTATGCTTCAAGAGCCAGTGTCTTATGTATTTCTACGGAGAAGTCAGTAGCATCTTCACTTCCATATCTTAGTCCAAGGGCAGCAAGCATATCACCTTCAGCAGTTATTCCTATACCTGTTCTTCTTCCCTCTTCTGATTTTTTTCTTATGTTTTTCCAGAGATTTCTTTCAACCCTTTTCAGTTCGTCCGGTTCAGGATCGGCATTGATCTTGGCGAGTATGGCATCGATCTTCTCCATTTCAAGATCAATTATATCATCCATCATCCGCTGGGCAAGTCCCACATGTTCCTTATACAGTTCGAAGTCAAATTCGGCTTTTGGTGTGAACGGATCTTTTACATAGCTGAACAGGTTTATTGCAAGGAGCCGGCAGCTGTCATAAGGACAGAGTGGTATTTCTCCGCACGGATTTGTTGAGACAGTAGCAAAACCGAGATCAGCATAGCAATCTGGGACACTCTCTTTGATTATTGTGTCCCAGAAAAGGACTCCGGGTTCTGCAGATTTCCATGCGTTATGAATAATCTTTCCCCAGAGCTGGAGTGCATCAACATCGTTTGTGAATTTCGGATTATCTGAAACTATCGGATATTGCTGACGGAATATAGTTTTATTTGCTACAGCATTCATGAATTCGTCTGTGATCTTAACGGAGACATTAGCACCTGTCACCTTGCCGCTCTCCATCTTGGCATCTATGAACTTTCCTGAGTCGGGATGTTTGATTGATATTGAGAGCATCAGTGCTCCTCTTCTTCCGTCCTGGGCAACTTCGCGTGTTGAGTTGGAGTATCTTTCCATAAACGGGACTACTCCAGTTGAAGTGAGAGCGCTGTTGAGTACAGGTGTTCCTTGAGGACGGATATGCGACAGGTCGTGTCCGACACCACCGCGGCGTTTCATAAGCTGAACCTGTTCCTGGTCGATCTTCATTATACCGCCGTATGAATCGGAGGAACCATCATTGCCGATCACGAAGCAGTTTGAAAGTGAAGCGATCTGATAATCGTTTCCAATTCCGGTCATCGGGCCTCCCTGGGGGACTATGTATCTGAAGTTTTTAAGAACATCATAGATCAGCTCTTCAGGAAGGGGATTTTTATATTTCAGCTCTATCCGGTGTATCTCACGGGCAAGCCTGTGATGCATATCATCGGGACTCTTCTCATAAAGATTACCGTATGAATCTTTTAAGGCATATTTGTTTGTCCATACCCTGGCGGCAAGTTCATCTCCTCCAAAGTATCGGATGCTCTCCTCTACAGCCTCATCATGAGAATAGACAATCCTCTCAATTTCCTGTCTGTCTGATTTCACATTTTCCTTTCCAACTGCTCTCTTCTGAGTCTCGGATTTTTGTTTTTTTTCTTCCGCTTGCTCAGAGGCAATAGCTGGTTCCTGAACAAAAAGTTCTTCCATAATTTTGTTATTCTCTGATATTGATGAGATTAAACGACCGTTGATTATTTTACGGGTATTTGCTAAATTAGATAAGCATTAATCTCAATGCAAGACAAAAAATTTAAGTTTATTAACATTTCCGAAGATAGTTATTAACCGTTATCATCTATCTGATTATCAACGTAATATAAATTTGTATATAAATCATGAAATATTTGCAATACTCAAAATCATTAATAATAAGCAGATTAAGATTGAAAATAAATAAAGTAAGTGTTCACTATCATATATTAAAAAAGAGGGTGTCTCAAAGCCCTCTTTTATTATCTAATAATAAACTCTGTTCCGCAGAACCAGGGCACTACTGATCTTTATGAACTTCCTGGATTAATATACAGGAGGCAGATCAGATCTTTTGAGACACCCTGTTAATACTCTCTTATATTAATTGAATAAATATCTCAAACCAAGTTGAATTCCCCATGTCCCTGCTACTGAACTCGGATCCTGGAATGATTTTGTAACATACTGACCACTTATTTTTCTCATGCCAACAATCAGTTTTTCTGTTGCAGCGTCACGTCCTGTAAACATCAGGGGTGAGGTTGTTATTACGCTCTGGTTAAGACCCCAGCTGGAATTAAGCAGGTTCATAAAATTAATAATGTCGACTGAAAACTGCAGTTTGTTTTCCTGGAATCCGGTTTTTAGTTTGAATTCCTGCATAAATCTCATATCCAGACGACCATACCAGGGTTCATAGGCACCATTCCTCAAAGCAAATTCCCCTGCGTGCTTTTTCAGGTAAGGATCCTGTTCGGCAAACGCAAAATATGCAGATGCATCTTCAGGAGACGACCATATGACATCATCCTCATTTTCCGGAATATACATTAATTCATGATTTGAGGTTCCGTCTTTGTTGGCATCTCCGTTATAAACATAAGAATAAGCATCTCCCACATACCCATTATAGAAAAATGAGATTGAAGAACCAAAATATTTTGCGTATTCTATACTATAACTTAATGAAGCTACAACCCTGTGTGGGGTGTTATTGAGTGATAAACCCAGTTCCGGTGAATTAAGGTCTCTGGTTATTACCCTGTATTGCCATGCTGAGAAGGGGTCCGATCCTAATTTACCGGTAACCTCTTCACTCCAGCTCCTTGAATAGCCAACCATACCGCTGAATCCTGCGATACTTGGCAGATTAAGCTGTGCTGATAATGAGTATCCCTGTCCCAGATTAGTGTTCCTCATAATTACAACATCAGTGTAAGGCTGGGTGAGATATTTAGTTGCATTTGATGTGTTTGTTCTGTAAGGAAGAATCTCGTCTCCTACCTTATAAGTACTGGCTGGAGGTACAAGGTTTATATTGTCAAAAGTTATTGAATTGATATCATTTGTATAAACGCCTTCAATTGTCAACATCATTTCGAGAGGAAGTTTGATATCAAATCCCAGGCTTGAACGCCATACCTGTGGAAGTTTAAAAGCTTTATCAATAGCAGCGATTTTGCCTCCTGCAACATTCGCCTGGGGGAAAATATCTGAAAGTGACCCATTTTCAAGTAATTGTGAAGCATCAGCGAGAAGTGGCAATCTAGACAGCTGGTCCTGGCTTGTTGTTCCGCCGCTCTGATTAATTACAAGCTGATACTGAAGCATCCCACTGTTATTTGGCTGGTTTGTGAACCATACGAAAGGAATTCGTCCTGTAAAGATACCTGTACCACCACGGAGCTTTAATACCTGGTTACTGAGTACATCCCATGAAAATCCCAGCCGGGGTGACCATAGGATTTTGCTATCTGGCCAGGTTGACAGATCCACTTTTTCTCCAGCCGTGAATGTTACATCATGAAGATTTGGATTATCGAGTGCACCGTCGAAGTACATTGGAAGATCTATTCTGAGACCTCCCGTAATTTTCAGGTTACTCATTAAACTATATTCATCCTGGATATAGGTTGCAAACTGTCCAAAAGAGAGTTCCGATACGGGATTAGTAAAATTATTTATCGGATATGTATAAGCGAAACTCAGTGGATGATAATTATCGTTATAGGTCTGTCCAACACCATCTCCCTGCAGGAAATTTTCAAAAGTTGCAAGATTCTTGAATCTGTAATATGAAGATCCCTGACGCAGATAACTGTTTGCAAAATACTGATGTTCATACGATAGTCCGAATGTCAGGTTATGTTTATCAAGCTGATAAGAAACGTTATCCGTGATTATCAGGGTGTTATTATCAACATTGTTCTTATAGGAGAATAATTCGTACCCTGCTGACATTGTAACATCGCCACTTGTTGCATTACTATTCATTATATCAATAAAAGGGAATACAGAGCTGTTGCTGGCTCGTGGTTGTTTATAGTTTGTATAGGCAACCAGGAATTTGTTTGATATTTCCCCGAAACGACTGTTCAGTTCAGCAGTAAATGAATGCATTTTATTTGAATTGAAATATTGGGAATTTTCAAATGTCATTCCACCTGTCCGGCTGTGACGACCGCCCGAGATTGATGGTCTGGCATCGCCACTATTGCTCGGTCTCGACACGTTTGAACTCTGTGAGAAATTGTACCGTAGAGTTAATTTGTGATTCCTGCTGACATTCCAGTCTAATTTGAAAAGAATCTTATCATTCTTTTCATTATCACCACCCCAGCTTTCATAAGCACCGGTTTCATAATCGTAGTAATCGCTCAGAAGCTGAGAAAATTTCTGTAAACTATCGGCATAAACTCTGGTACTTACATTCAGATCAGTTTCCGGATTCCTGCCCTCACTCAGTGCAAGCAGAGTATTCCCTGGAGTCAGAGTGCTTTCTTTTTCACCACTTACGAAAAAGAAAAGTTTGTTTTTAATAATCGGACCTCCCAGTGTGAAACCGTAAGCTTTTTTGGCAGATTCGGAAACTGTCAGTTTAGTATCACGTATTTTTGTACCATTAAAGCTCTGATCGCGATAAAAACCATATACTGATCCTTTGAACGTGTTCGTTCCGCTTTTTGTAATTGCATTTACTCCAGCACCTGTGAAGTTTGACTGACGGACATCAAAAGGCGCCACCGCAACCTGTATCTCTTCAATTGCTTCCATTGATATGGGTTCTCCCGATACGCCTGGCATATTTGTTCCCGACAAACCAAAATTGTTATTAAAGTTTGCGCCATCGACAGTAACATTAGTATTATAGGCTTCCCGTCCGACATAAGAACCTGTACCTGTTGAATAAGGAGAGAGCCTTGTATAGTCTCCAAGAGAACGGTTTAATGAAGGTACCAAAGCCATTTCCTGTTTGTTAATATTCGAGGTGGCTCCCATCTTTTCAGTCTTAAATGCTGAACTTCTTGCACCGACAACAGTTACCTCTTTCAGCTCTCTGCTGGCTTCTCCCAGGTCCGTATTTAGAACAAAATTCTCGCCAAGTAACAGATTAATGTCAGTAAAGGTTTCTTTTGAAAATCCAATAAACGAAATTTCAACCTTGTAAGGTCCGCCGGGACGCATACCCTGGATTGAATACAAACCCTGGTTGTTAGCTGTGGCACCATAAATTGTACCTGAAGGTTCATGCGTGGCGACAATGGTTGCTCCGGCCAGAATTCCTCCCTGACTGTCTCCAATTTTGCCGCTCATCGAAGATGTAGTGGATCCCTGTCCATAGGCAACTAACCCTATAAACAGAAATAACAGTAATGTAAACAGATGTTTTGATTGTTTTGTCATATTAATTAGGATTAAGGTTTAATAATCATTATCAGAAAACTTTGCAATACACTGACTAACAGGTTATAATTTAAAAGTGCCCTAGTATATCCGGGCGGACTAAATTACTCCTCTTTAAAGGATCCGATAAATTTCAAAAAGATTAGTTATTAACAAGTTTTAAGAGTTCCCTGTTAATATGTATTCACGAGATTCCCGCCATGATTTTCCTGGTGGCTCCGGTATTTTCCCTTACATATTTCCCTGCGGAATCAGCAGCTTTCTGATAAAGTTCCTCGTTGCTCAGCCATGCATTCAATACAGCTTCAAAATCTTCGAAATTATCGAACGATCTGCTGCCTCCGAGAGATGTCATTTCAACAGCTTCACGGAATTTGTGATGGTTGGGGCCAAAAAGAACCGGGATGCCCCAACAGGCAGGTTCAAGAATATTATGTATCCCTCTCCCGAATCCTCCCCCAACTTCTGCAATATGTGCATAATGATATGCTGAAGATAGTATCCCTATATTATCAATTATCATTGCCCTTGCATCACACAGTTCTTCCTTAAACTCTGAGAATCTTACACATTTATAATCTAACAGTCTTTCGAGCCTTTCAATATTCTCTTTACCTATTTCATGCGGGGCAAAGACCCATTTCATCGGGCCGGGGTATTTGCTGATATAACGGGCAATTATCTCTTCATCTCTCTTCCAGCTGCTGCCTGCCAGAAACAACTTACAATCTCCCCTGAATTTTTTGAGCTGCGGAATATCCCTCGCATTGCCAACTACCTGCATTACCCTGTCAAAACGGGTGTCCCCGGCAACTGTTATATTATCAAAACCTTCTGTCTTCATAATATCAGCCGATTGCTGATCCTGTACATAAAATGCTGTGAAGCTTCTCAGTATTTTCCTGAGAAATGATCCATACCATTTAAAGAAGGCTTGCTCCTTTCTGAAGATCGCAGATACAAGAAACAAAGGAATGCCTTTTCTGTTTATTGCAGTAATATAGTTATACCAGTATTCATATTTCACAAAAATCACCTTTTCAGGATTAATCAGGTTAACGAATTTTTGAGCATTACCCGGTGTATCTGCCGGCAGATAACAAATTATATCAGTCTGACTGTAATCCTTCCTTACCTCGAATCCTGAAGGTGAAAAGAAAGTGAGTATGATCTTAATTTCCGGTGTCTCTTTCCTGATGGCTTCAATTAAGGGCCTCCCCTGTTCAAACTCACCAAGCGATGCACAATGTATCCAGATGTATTTCTCTCCCGGCTTAACCTTGCTTTTCAGTGATCCATACCAGCCTTTCCGCCCTTTTATCCATAACCGGGCTTTATTGTTAAAGGGAGATAAGATCCACACCAAAGCACTATATACTAATATGCCGAGATTATAAATGACTCTCATTTTATATTTTGAAGGAACAAAGGTAATAAAAAGGCGGAAAGGCGGAAAGGCGGAAGGGCGGAAAGGCGGAAAGGCGGAAGGGCGGAAAGGCGGAAGGGCGGAAGGACGGAAAGACGGAAAGACGTAAAGACGGAAAGACGGAAAGGCGGAAAGGCGGAAGGGAAGAAAGACCGAAGGGCGGAAGGACGCAACGGGCGAGAGCCATTAGACCGTCAGACTGTTGTGCAGTTAAATAAATTACGCTTATTTTTGTAGCCTAATCCCTGATCCGAAATGGTACGACTTATAGCTCTTGTTATTTCAATTGTACTTCAGATAGCCGCAGCCTCAATTGCTTTAGGATTCATGAAACTGACCAAGTACAGACTTTCATGGATCCTCCTGTCAATGGCATTTGTCTTTATGGCAATACGGAAAATCATTCAGCTTTTTGAATATTTCCGCGGCACACCCTCATATACATGGCAGATGATCGACGAATGGACAGGAGTACTTGTTTCATTTATGATAATAGTAGGTGTAATCCTCATCAGGGATATCTTCTATTCCCTTAAGAAAGCTGAGGTTGACCGCCTCAGGACAGAAAGAAAAGTACTTAATGCAATTATAAATACTGAAGAGAATGAAAGAAGAAGGTTTGCAAATGATCTTCATGATGGCCTCGGGCCGATCCTTTCAACAATTAAGATGTCTTTGTCATCACTATCGTCAAGGATAAGTGATCCCTCCGGCACAGTTATTCTGAATAATACGAATCATCTTATTAACGAAGCTATCATTACAATTAAAGACGTATCTGATAACCTGAGTCCTCATGTCCTGTCGAATTTCGGTCTTGCGAGCGCAATAAATACTTTTACTACAAAGATAAACCAGACTAAGGCCGTTGAAATTGACTTCAAATCAAATATGGAAAACCAGAGAATTGAAAACGATAAAGAGGCTGTGATATACCGTGCTGTATGTGAACTTATTAATAATGCAATAAGGCATTCTGGCGCTTCGAGAATAGAGATTGAATTAAACAAACATGAAAAATTCGTTACCTTGCACTTCAATGATAACGGAAGGGGTTTTGACACATCAGTCCTCAGCAGGGAGGACAGTAAAGGAATGGGGCTTTCAAACATCGAAACACGTGTTAAAACAGTCGAAGGAGTTTTTATACTCGAGAGTAACCCGGGTAAAGGGACGAGCGCTCTGATAAAAATGAATGAATAGAGCATCTTAAGCTGCATAACTGACAAATGGAGAAAATACGTATTTTAATTATAGATGACCACCAGCTATTCAGGAACGGACTGAAAATCCTCCTGAATTCTTATCCCGATTTTGAAGTTGCCGGCGAAGCCTCAAATGGTGAAGAGTTTCTTAACCTTATTAAATCAGTCCGCGCTGAGATCGCACTTATGGATATTAATATGCCGGAAATGGATGGTATAGAGGCAACACGCAAAGGACTTAAAGTATGCCCCGAAATTAACATTATAGCTCTTTCAATGTATGGCGAAGAAGAGTATTATTATAAAATGGTCGATGCCGGGGCTAAGGGATTTCTACTGAAGGATTCCGATATTTCAGAAGTCAGGGAAGCTATCATGACTGTCATGAAAGGAGGGAGCTATTTCTCCCAGGAACTCCTTTACCATGTGATCCAGAAGATCAAACATCGTGAGCATGAAAGCAAATCAGCAAACCTGTCGAAAAGAGAAAAGGAGATCCTCCTTAAAATATGTGAAGGCCTTTCCAATCAGCAGATTGCAGATACTCTGTTTATAAGTAAGAGAACTGTTGATAAGCACAGGGCCAATCTGCTCAGCAAAACAAACTCAAAGAATACAGCAAGTTTGATCCTTTTTGTTATCAGGAATAAACTTATTGAAATATAGGATGGCAGATTCTCATAATCTCGGTAAGAAAGGAGAAGACCTGGCAGTAGAACACCTCCTGGGAAAGGGATATAATATTGTGAGGCGTAACTGGAAATCAGGGAGGTATGAGGTCGATATAATAGCTGAAAATAAAGATTTCATCGTTTTTGTTGAAGTCAAGACACGTTCAGAGAATTTCCTTCTGTCACCTGCTTCAGCAGGATCAACAAAAGAAAAACAAAGGTCATTGATTTATCTTGCTGATTCCTACATTAAATGGTTTAATATAACCAAAGAGTGCCGTTTTGATATTATATCTGTAATTAAAAAAGAAGATACATTTGATATAGAACATATCGAAGGTGCATTTTACCCGACACTCAGATAATACTGAATATGAAAAAACAATTGATAATTCTGATCCTGCTGACACAGTTTTTATTTACGTCATTTGCGCAAAAGAAGAACACTGCTCCGGTACTTACCTCAGGTACTGAAGGAGGTATTAAGTTCACAACAATTATTGACCTTAAAACCACTTCAGTTAAAAACCAGTCCTCAACAGGAACCTGCTGGAGTTTTGCGACAACTTCATTTATTGAATCAGAGTTGATCCGGCTGGGGAAAGGGGAATATGACCTTTCGGAAATGTTCATCGTACGTCACAATTATATTAACAGGCTCAAAGATAATTATCTGCGCAGAGGTAACGGGAACACGGGGGAGGGAGGCAACTCCCATGACTGGATAAGAGTATTCAAAGAATGGGGAATTGTGCCTGACGAGGTTTATACCGGATTGAACTATGGTTCTCCGGTTCATAATCACTCCGAGTTGCAGGAATTTCTGAAGGCGGTTGCTGAAGTCCCGATAAAGCGCAAAAATGAAAGCGAGCAGTATTATGAAATTGTCAATGCCGTATTGGATTCATATTTAGGGGAAATACCCGAGTCATTCACTTTCAGAGGTATCACATATTCCCCAAAATTGTTTGCTGATAACCTGGGCATAAATCCGGATGATTATATCGAAATTACTTCATTCACGCATTTCCCCTTTTACAGCAGGAGTGTTCTTGAAATACCTGATAACTGGGCAATGGCTCTTTTTTATAATGTCCCTCTCGATGAACTGATTGAAATAATTGATTATTCACTGAGTAAAGGTTTTACCGTAAACTGGGACGGAGATACAAGCGAAAAAGGGTTCTCTTTTACAAACGGATACGCAGTTATTCCTTCAATCACTTCCGATAAGGAGTTGCCGGTGACACAGGAAAACAGACAGGAAAGCTATGTAAACTTTGTAACGACCGACGATCATGGGATGCACATTACAGGCATAGCAAAAGATCAGAATGGAACCAAGTACTACAAAACAAAGAACTCCTGGGGTACCGCGAGAAATTCTTTTGGCGGTTTCCTGAATATGTCAGAAAATTATGTAAGGGCAAAGACGCTCTTTATTATGGTACATAAAGATGGAATACCTCCTGCGATCAGAACCAGATTGGGATTATAGGATTATAGTGCAATTATAGGGGGTCAATGGCAAACGGGAAGCGTAGAAGATAGAGCCCTGAGCCTTTTTATCCAATCAGAAGATTACATCCTCTTATATCCTGATTATCGAACCTGCCAAGAACCTCAAAGCTTCCGTCATTATGAAGGCGGCCGAGATCTCCGGTTGCAATGAAGGAACATGAGTTAATATTGGCAAGGTCTATTATATTAATCCCTCCGGTTATTCCGGGTTCATTGAAAACTGACAATGGATCCTGCGGATCTCTGATCAGTATTTTCATCCAGGATGGACAGTAAAAGATCCCTCCACCTTTTGAATAAGCCTGACTGAGAAGCTCTGTCATACCATACTCGGAATGGACAGACTTTAAATTCAGCTTCGTTTTCAGAATTGAATGAAGTTCTTCCCGTGTGATCTCTTTTCTCCTTCCTTTCATTCCTCCTGTCTCCATTACAATCATGCCGGAGAGATCGCATGAATATTTTTCCGCGAAATCCAGAAGTGCAAAGCTGACACCAATTAAAAGAATTTTTCTGTCCCCCGTCTTGTTACGGACCAATACAGACAGAAGCTTTTCTGTATTATCTGAATAGAACCCACCAAGAGGATGAGAGCTCTTTTTAATAAGGTTGTTCACCATATACACGAGAGAAGAGTTTTGTCTGTCAGTATATGATGGCAGCAAAGCTGTAATTATATAATCTGCCGGATCACCGTAAAATAACTTGAAAGTTCTATAGAAACTCTGTTCATAAAGATCCGCGTCAACCATATAATGCCGGCTTATTGACATCCCTGTTGTTCCGCTGCTTTCAAAAACAATCTCAACAGGCAGATCACCAGAAATAATTTTATGACTTTTAAAAAACCCGACAGGGAGAAAGGGTATATCCTGTATCTGGCTGATAGTATCAATATTGGTACCAAGCCTGTTTATGAATTCTTTGTAGACCTGATTATTTTCAGCCTGGTATTTAAAAATTTTCAGGACTTTTTTTTGAAAGTTATCGTTATCCCTGATATTAAAGATCCTGTCGGCCGGTTCCGGTCTCATTTGCCGGGGAAGGTTAAGGTTCCGTCGGGCTGGTAGACCCACTCAAAGGTACATTCAGCATAGTCCCGTGTTCCCCTGGTTTCGGAGATAGTTGAAATTATCCTGATCTTGGCATAGAATTCATCAGAGGTGCTTACAATCCAGACCTGGTTTGGCTTTACTGAAAAAGCCCACTCTTCCCATTGAGTAATAGTGATAGATTTCAGATTGCTAAATCCTTGTTTGGCAAGAGCTTCCGTTGAATATTCTCCTGCTTTAAAGAACCTTGTATTTACTTTCCCCTGAAGGATTAGATTATCAAGTGTACCGTCGTTATCAACTGTGACATCCGGATTCGGATTGGGAACCAGTTTTGCTTCAGAGAACTTGAATCCATAATTTATGTAAGTCTGCAAGTTCGGGTCTAAAGTAAGATCGTTATTAATTTTAGTGGTGCCTGAAGTATCAACCAGGTCATCTTTCTTACAGGATGTCAGAATGGACAGAACAAGCATCACTATTAATAAACCGTTTCTCATAAAACAAAGATAACGGTTTTTCAACTGTTTTGTTTTAAGGATTGTTGATCTTAACCGCAAAGTACACAAAGTTCACGCAAAGTACGCAAAGGCAATCCTTTGAAATATAACTCTTTGCGATCTTTGCGGTCAATGGATTTCGGCTTTTCAGACGTCCTCCAATATTTTAAACCTATGAGCTATTGCGCCGTTGAGCCATTGAGCCGTTCTATTGTCCTCTGATAGCTTTGATGCCCGGAAGTTGTTTACCTTCCATATATTCAAGCATTGCACCGCCACCGGTTGAGACGTAGCTTACTTTATCAGCCAGACCGTTTTTATTTATTGCTGCAACAGAATCGCCGCCTCCGATAAGACTGTATGCACCTTTAGCGGTGGCAGCAGCGATAGCTTTTGCAATGGCAGTTGTCCCTTTTGAGAATTTCTCCATCTCAAAAACGCCCATCGGACCATTCCAGAGTATGGTCTTTGATCTCTCAATAACTTCTGAGAACAATTTAATTGTTTTGTCAGCAATATCGAGTCCGAGCCAGTCGCCAGGAACAGCATCAATATCAGAAACGCCTGTATTGGCATCATTTTCAAATTTGTCAGCATTCAGACTGTCAACCGGCAGATACAGATTAACATTCTTTTCCTTTGCCTTTTCAATAATCTTCAGAGCCAGATCAAGCTTATCCTCTTCACAAAGAGACTTGCCAATCTTCCCGCCCCTGGCTTTAATAAAAGTATATGTCATTCCACCTCCAATAATCAGATTATCAACTCTGTTCAGCAGATTCTCAATAAGCATGATCTTGTCAGATACTTTTGCACCCCCCATAATTGCAGTAAAAGGACGCTGGGCATTATTAAGCACCTTGTCCATAGCTGCGAGTTCGCTGTTAATAAGGAATCCGAACATCCGTTTCTCTTCAGGGAAATAGTCAGCGATAACGGCTGTCGTTCCATGTGCCCTGTGTGCCGTTCCGAATGCGTCATTAACATACACTTCTGCATAGCTTGCCAGCTTTTTGGCCAGTTCTTTCTGTCTGGCTTTCAGTTCGGCTTTTGCAGCTTTTTTTTCTTCTTCTGTTGCTGTCTCAGGGAGTATCGGTTTACCTTCCTCTTCGGGATAAAAACGAACATTCTCAAGCATTAAAATATCTCCGGGTTTTAACTCTGCAGACATTTTTACAGCCGACTCGCCCAGACAATCGTCAGCGAATAATACCTTCCTGCCAAGAAGCTTCTCCAGGACCGGGAGCACCGGTTTAAGCGAATATTTTTCCATCCGTCCCTCAGGTCTGCCGAGATGCGACATAAGTATAACGGATCCTCCATCTTTTACAATTTTATTAATTGTAAGTAACGCACCACGTATTCTTGTATCATCTGTTACAACAAAAGTCTTTTTGTCAAGAGGTACATTGAAATCAACTCTTACGATGGTTTTAATACCTTTGAAATTGAAATCCTGAATCATTTTCATATAGCAAGCGTTTTTGGTTATCCAAAAAAATTGATCCCACAAACCTAATTATTTTTTGGAAATAATTATCTCAGTTAAACAGGCAAATAATATTAATGGATCGGCTATGTACAATCACTGTGTAGCTTTGTTTCTCCGCGGGGTGAATTCTTTTTTATGAGTATCAGGAATCATTAATACAATTTCTAAAATCGCTTGAAAATCAATTTATATACCCCAGCCCCAAGGGGAGTAAATTGATTTTCTTCGCTCCCCTTGGGGCTGGGGTAGACGAAGAAAATCAATGAAATATTGTGCATGATTCCTGATACTCATTTTCTTTTTTTATTCCAGTTTTAAAAGTTTAACTAATTTTGGAAGAATTTATAGCAGAAATTGCACAATAAGTGAAGCCGGTAAACAGATGAATTTTTCACAGATACCAGGACATAAGGAGACTATTACCAGACTTATCAGATCAGTCAGAGAAGAACGGGTAAGTCATGCCCAGCTATTTTCAGGACCTGAAGGATGCGGTTCTCTCGCACTCGCATTAGCTTATGCTATGTATGCCAGCTGTGAAAACCGGACTGAAAATGATTCATGCGGAATCTGCAAGTCGTGTGTGAAATACGAAAAGATGATACACCCTGATCTGCATTTCGTGTTCCCTGTAACAAAGAACAAAAAAGATACAGAACCGGTAAGTGACTCATATATAGCAGAATGGAGAGAATTCGCTAAAAAAACACCATTTTTTACACTTAATGACTGGCTGAATTCAATAGAGGTTGGCAATGCCCAGGGACTTATCTTTGCTTCGGAGGCATCTGAAATCATTAAAAAGCTGAGTCTTAAGACTTTCGAATCTGATGTCAAGATTATGATAATCTGGCTCCCCGAAAAAATGCATCTCTCCACTGCCAACAAGCTTTTAAAAATAATTGAAGAGCCTCCGGACAGAACTCTTTTTCTTCTTGTCTCTGAAGAACCTGATAAAATTATCCCAACCATCCTTTCGAGATGCCAGCACATAAAGATCCCCGCATTCACGTATAATGATATCCGTAATTATCTGCTTAAGAGGTTCAATTATGATGAACATAAGGCTTCTGAAATAGCCAGGGTTGCAAACGGGAATATTATAAGAGCGGTTGATCTGTCGGAAAATGAAGAATCCTCAGCAGAAAACCTTAACTATTTCAAATCGCTGATGCGCTTTGCATGGAAACGTGATATTCTTTCAGTCATAACATGGTCCGAGCAGATGGCATTGAAAGGAAGGGAGGCTCAGAAGAGTTTTATTACATATTCTTTGCGCATCATAAGGGAGAACCTTATGCTTTCACTAGGCCAGCTTAAGAACAACCTCGTATTCATGGCAGATGAAGAGGTCACCTTTTCAGATAAGTTCCATCCTTTTATAAACAAGAAGACGATCTACCCTCTTACTGATGAACTTAATCTGGCCTTCTCTCACATTGAAGCAAACGGAAATGCAAAGATCATTTTTCTTGATCTCGCCCTGAAGGTTGTAAGGTTGATCCGCTGAACATCATTCCCATATTGATATTGATGCTTTTATTCACTACTTTTGCAGCGTGAATTCAGAAGCGATCGATTTTTATGGCAGAGAATGAGGAATTACAGCAAGGGCAGGCGGATGAAGATATCCGGATACCTGATATAAAATATAAACCGGGCAATAATAAACTTGACTCCTTCAACTGGTTGAACGATCTTCCGGGTTGTTCATGTGAAAACGATATAGTCGAGATCCGTTTTAAGAACACCCGCAAAGGATTCTACAGTAACGTCAACAACCTCAGGCTTGAAATCGGGGATATTGTTGCTGTTGAAGCGTCTCCCGGACATGATATCGGAAGAGTATCGATGGTAGGGTGCCTTGTCAGGCAACAGCTCAGGGAGCTTAAAGTTCCTCCGCCCCCCGACGATATGAAGAAAGTATATCGTAAAGCCAAAGCGGTAGATATTGTGAAGTGGGAAGATGCAAAAAAACTTGAGATCTCTACAATGCTGCGGTCAAGGCAGATATCTGAAGAGCTGAAACTCAATATGAAGATCGGAGATGTTGAATACCAGGGAGATAAGACTAAAGCCATATTCTATTATATTGCTGATGAAAGAGTCGATTTCAGACAGCTTATAAAAGTTCTGGCTGATGAATTCAAGGTCAGAATAGAAATGCGCCAGATAGGCGCACGGCAGGAGGCCGGAAGGATAGGTGGAATAGGAGCCTGCGGACGAGAACTTTGCTGTTCTACATATATCACCAATTTTATGTCGGTGACAACAACTCATGCTAAATACCAGGAGTTATCGCTCAATCCACAGAAACTGGCCGGTCAGTGCAGCAAGCTGAAATGCTGTCTGAATTACGAAGTCGATTGTTATGTTGATGCCCAGAGATCATTCCCGCAAAAAGAGATACCTCTTGAAACAATTGATGGAACAGCCTATTTTCAAAAGATGGAAGTCCATAAAGGAATATACTGGTACTCAACCGATCCTCATTCAACAATGAATCTTGTCCCGGTTCCCGTTCAGAGGGTATGGGAAATTCAGGCCATGAATAAAAAAGGTCAGAAAGCCGATAAACTTCTTGTTAATAATCAGGGATGGGAAACCGAGTCAAAGTCGCAGGACCTGCTAAAAGATAACAGCCTCGACAGGTTTGATCCCGCAGATTCAAAGAATCAGCAACACCGTCATTCCCGGAAGAAAAAAAACAGGAGAAACAATGAAAAAAGGAATAAATAAGGGTTCCTGTTTTCTTATTCTTTCATTGCTGCTGTTGATAACTTCATGTAACAGCGATCTCCTTTTCACCGATTCTGTTGCTATGCCTGAAAAAATATGGAGCCTCTCCAACATCGCCGAGTTTACAGTTCCGGTAACTGATACAGTAAGTGCATCAGAAGTATCTTTTACAATACGCACCGGGTCCGATTTTCCTTTTCGTAATATATACCTTTTTGTAACAACCGTTTCTCCAAAAGGTGATAGTAAAACCGATACATTGCAGTTTGATCTTGCTGATGAAAAAGGGAATTGGTTGGGAAAAGGATTCGGAGATGTCCATGAACTGAGCTTGCCATATAAATCCAATGTGTTTTTCCCTGAAAAAGGCCCATATAACTTTAAGATTCAGCATGGTATGCGCACTGGTGATCTAAAAGGTGTCTATGATTTAGGCCTGAGGATCCAAAAAATCAAAAGGTAAATCTTTTTCTGCAGTGAAAAACAAGCTTGCCAGGTGGGCTGAGTTGAATGCTTTTAGTAATGTGATCCAGCCCGGAACCGTTGATCAGTTCGGGAAAGAGCATCCGATAAAAGGAAACTGGAATAAGGATATCTTCCATAACGAAAATGCGATAATATTGGAGCTTGGCTGCGGAAAAGGAGAATACACTATAAGCCTTTCGCTTAAGATATCCGCAAAATAATTATATCGGGATCGATATTAAGGGTGCCAGAATGTGGCGAGGTGCAAAAACCGCAAGCGAACAAAAATTGTTTAACGTGGCATTTCTCCGTACCAGGATAGAGTTCATTGATTCGTTTTTCAACGAGGATGAAGTTGATGAAATATGGCTGACATTCCCTGATCCACAACCCGGAAAACGGAATTCAAATAAAAGGTTAACCTGTCCATGGTTTTTAAACAAGTATCGCTGCTTCCTTAAAAACAATGGAATAATTCACCTGAAGACTGATAATTCTGAATTGTATAATTATACAAAATCACTTGCAGAAAGGAATGGACTCCCGATAATTACTGCTACAGACGATCTGCATTCAGAGAGGCCCGATGATGAAATCCTGTCAATCAGGACCCATTATGAGAACAAGTTCCTGAATGACGGGCTGAAAATAAATTATCTATCATTCAGGATACCAAAACAGAGAGTTATTGAAGAAATATTTTCGAAAATCATTAGAAAACCAGGACTTCTTCAGCAGGGTATATGAAGTCACAAAACTTATACCCCGTGGAAGAGTTACATCATATGGTGCGATTGCCCGTTTCCTGGGATCCGGGCGATCTGCCAGGATGGTTGGATGGGCCCTGAATGCCTGCCATACCCGGCCTGAATTCATACCTGCACACAGAGTTGTGAACCAGAATGGTCTGCTTTCAGGCAAACATCATTTCGGGAATTCTTCAACCATGCAGCAGCTTCTTGAAAATGAGGGTATTATAATCGAGGATGATCAGATTTTGAATTTCAGTGAAAAGTTCTGGGATCCTTCTGATGAACTAAAGTGATTATTTTGTGTTTCATTAAAAAAGCTGTAAAATTGCAGATTATTTATATTTAAATTAAATAAAAATAATGTCCGACAAAGATCAGATCCGTTCAGCTCTGCGAAAAGTTATTCATCCCGAAAAAGGTAAGGAT
This sequence comes from uncultured Bacteroidota bacterium, assembly GCA_963843415.1. Classification (GTDB taxonomy): domain Bacteria; phylum Bacteroidota; class Bacteroidia; order Bacteroidales; family VadinHA17; genus LD21. Next base: position 9,529 of record CAWJKD010000005.1, on the reverse strand, counting down.
ATTGTAACCCTTGGAATGGTAGCAGGAATTGAATCGGGTGAAAAAGGGATATCTCTGATCATAGAGCCGGAAAGATCAGACGATTCCTTTATTCCATCTCTTAAAAGCACAATAGCAAAAGCTTTAAAGGAGACCCTTGGACCGGACATTGTAATTATTGAAATAGAGGTCAGACCAAAAATAATTGTCGGGAAACAACAATCAGTCTCCACTGAATCATTAGCCGGAATAAAAAATATTATAGCAATTGCATCAGGAAAGGGAGGTGTCGGGAAGACCACTGTGGCAGTCAATCTTGCAATTGCCCTGGCACGCAGGAAATATAAAGTAGGTCTGCTTGATGCTGATGTATTCGGCCCCTCTGTACCTATAATGGTCAATGCTGAAAATGACAGACCGGAAGTGCGAAGGGAAAACAACAAAGATCTTATTGTACCTCTTAATAAATATGGTGTTAAAATCCTTTCCACGGGATTTTTCGTTGATCCTGCCGATGCTTTGATCTGGAGAGGCCCGATGGCTTCGAACTTTTTGAAGCAGCTGATTGAACAGGGAGACTGGGGAGAACTTGATTTTTTGCTAATTGATCTCCCTCCGGGTACAAGCGATATCCATCTGACTCTTGTTCAGGAAGTTGCTGTAACCGGTGTAATAATTGTTACAACACCGCAGGATGTGGCACTTGCTGACGCAATAAAAGGGATAGCAATGTTCAGGAGCGATAAGATCAATGTACCTGTACTTGGTCTTGTTGAAAATATGTCGTGGTTTACACCTGCCGAGCTTCCCGGAAACAAGTATTATATCTTTGGCAGGGAGGGCGGGAAAAAACTATCTGAAAGAATGGGAGTTCCTCTTCTGGGTCAGATCCCTCTTGTTCAGAGTATCTGCGAGGGAAGTGATCATGGACATCCTGAAGTACTTGATGATTCACCCTCAGGAAATGCATTCATGTTATTGGCAGATGAAGTGATTGAAAAAATAAATCAAAGAAATAAGGACCAGAGACCAACAATTAAAGTTCAGATTAATAAATAACTAAAAATGTCAGAAACAATAAGTATTAAAGAACGGGTAATAAAAGCGCTTGACAGAGTCAGACCTTATCTTCAGTCAGACGGTGGGGATATTGAGCTGCTGGAAATAACTGATAATATGGACGTTAAAGTGAAGCTTACAGGAGCTTGTCACGGTTGTCCCTACAGCATGATGACACTTAAGGCAGGTGTTGAGCAGGCTGTTCTGAGGGAGGTTCCCGAAATCAGGAAGGTAATTTCAGTCTGAGAAAACCATACTGTCCAATTTTATTTACCTTTGAAATACTATACTCTGATTTAGTCAGTTTATAGTATTAAAAGTTGCATATTGCCTTCAGTTAAAGCACCATATAAATTATTTGCCTTCCTGGTCCTGTTGTTGTTGCCGGTAAACTGTTCGGTTGAAAAGAACACAGGGGCAACAAGATTGTATCATGGTCTTACAGCCCACTATAATATCTATTTTAACGGGTATGAGAGTTTTAAAGCCGGCCTGTTAAAAATTTCCACCCGGTATACCGATGACTATAGTGAATTACTAAAAGTATTCGAGTTCAGTGATCCCGCGACAGCATCCATCTGCACGTCGGACATGGAAACCGCAATTCAGAAAGCGTCCAAGCTTATATCATTGAAGTCGATAACAGCTAAGCCGGAAACAAAAGACAAAGCATCTGAAACAGAGACAGACCTTCTCAAAAGGAAGGAATACAACCAGTGGGTTGACGATAGTTATCTTCTCATTGGCATATCGAGATTTTACAAGCAGGAATATAATGAAGCTGAAGCTGTCTTAAATTATTGCATCACAGAGGCGAACGATCCGATGATCGTAAAAGAAGCTACAATATGGCTTGCAAGGGTCTATAATGAGAGGGGAAAATACCCGGAAGCATTCCGTTTATTGACTGAGCTTGACATGACAGGTAAGTCGCTGAAAGCTCTTAACGCCATGTATAATACTACAATGGCTGATCACTTCATAAAGCAAAAGAAATATACAGAAGCCATTGATCCTCTTACAACCGCAATCGACCTTGTTTCAGGAAAAAGAACCAGGTACAGGCTTACATATCTTCTGGCTCAACTCAACGAGCTTGCCGGTAACTCATCAAAAGCTGTTTCGCTTTACAGGGATGTAGTCAGGATGAACCCTCCATATGATGTTGAATTCAATGCCCGGATAAATATTGCCGGGGTATTTGATATCAATGCAGGTAATCCTCGGGAGATCAGGAGAGAACTTGAAAGGATGCTGAAAGACTCAAAGAACAAGGACTTCCTTGACCAGATCTATTTTGCACTGGCAAATTTATCAATGAAGGAAGGAAACGAAAAAGAGGCTCTTGAGTATTTCAGGAAATCAGCATCTTCATCGGCAGGTAACAGAAACCAGAAAGGCCGGTCCTATCTGGCTCTGGCCGATTATTACTATCAGAAGCCCGATTTTATGCAAGCCGGAAAATTTTATGACAGCACCGTTTATTTTCTCGATCAAAAACATCCTGAATATCAGGCTCTTAAAACGAAATCGCAGAACCTTAACTCTGTCGTTTCACAACTGAATATAATTCAGACAGAAGACAGTCTTCAGAAAGTAGCCGCAATGTCGGAAAGCGAAAGAAATGCATTCATTACTTCAATAATCAACGAAATAATTACGGCTGAAAGTGAGGGAAAGAGGTCGCAGTATGCCGACAGGTTTAATCTGGGTCAGTATTATGAGAATGAGATGCGCTTCCAGGAGAATATTGAACAGGAAGGAAGATGGTATTTTTATAATCAGTCTGCGCTGACGTTCGGAAGAACAGAATTCAGACGACGTTATGGCGACAGAAGACTGGAGGATAACTGGCGCAGATCGAATAAAGCCAGTGTTTCTGCTGCTCAGGCAGGTACCAATCCAGAGAACGGAGCTCAAAAAGAGATCGATACGACGCAGGCTCTTCTTGACTATAAAAAGCCTGAGTTTTATCTTAAAAACCTGCCCCTGAACGATACACTGCTTGCAATCTCCAACGAAAAGATTGCCAATGCTTATCTTAATGCAGGAAAGGCGTATTCGGAAAAAATCATTGATCTGCCGAAGGCATCCGAATCATTCGAGAATCTTGTTGCACGGTATCCATCCCATGAACTTGTTCCTGAGGCTCTTTATAATTTATACAGGGTAAACTCAACAATAAATAACTCAAAGTCAGAAACATACAGGCAACAGCTTCTTGAAAAATATCCTTCTACCGAATTTGCAAGGATCCTTTCCGATCCGGATTATTATCAAAAGAAAGTGGCCGAAATGAAGATGGCTGAAACTCTTTATGAGGCAGCATACAGAACATATTCAGAAGAGAATTTCACATACGCAATTTCTTTGTGCGATGAAGGTCTTACAAAATACAGCCAGAATACTCTGGCTCCTAAATTTCAACTTCTCCGCTCCTACGCTGTTGCACGGATCAGTGATGAACGGACCTTTAAGGAAGAGCTTAACAAGCTGATAAAGACATGGCCATTAAGCGAAGAGAGCAAGAAAGCAGCAGAGGTCATTGCATACCTGAACCAGAAACTCCCTGAGCTCAAGCTGGAGGAAGAAAAAGAGATCGCACAGGAATTATTCAAAGCAGACACAAGTATAGTTCATGTCTTTTGTCTGATCATTGCTGATCCTCTTTTCAATATCAATCAGGCAACTTTTGATGTTATCAGCTATAATATTGATAACTACACAAATAAAAATTACCGGACCGAAGGGACGCTGATTAACAATAATTACATCATGATCAAAGTCTCGGGCTTCCCGACTTTTGCACAGGCAATGGGTTACTACAACTCATTCAACAAAGGCAATCTTGTAAGAAATCCTACCGGAACAAGGATGTTCAATTATATTATCAGCACCGATAACCTAAATATTTTAAGTAAGGACAACAATCCGGAGAGATACCTTATTTTCTTTGAAGACAATTATATAAATGTTATTCCCTGAGGTATTTTCTAATTTCAGTCAGTCCATATTGCAGTTCAGATTGAGGTCCATTTAGTTAGTATATGTTTTTAAGAGAGATTATGCTACCTCATTATCCGGATTTATTCTTAACTTGTGTAGTGAAAAAAGTAACATATTAGTCCCAGGGCTATTATCTGGTCCTATTTCATTAATAAAAGAGTAATAGATTTTGTGACTGATGGGGCTTTGCTATAATCGGAAAGATATATTATCTTTGATTATCAATATTCTGCTCGCTGCATAATATGAAAAAAGTAATTGTCGAAAGGGTTATCCACAATGGGTTGAACCGTATTGCCGTACGGTTCCCCTACGATTCTGAATTAATTACAATTGTCAAAGAGACTTAATTCTGCCAGGTGGAGCAGTCAAATGAAGTGCTGGCATATTGAAGAGACCTCTGATGTTATCCAGATACTGTCAGATAAATTTTGCGGTAAAGCATTTGTTGATTATTCTGCCCTTAAGACCAATCTGGCTGAAAAGATCAGGTTTAAAAGAGAGGAGGAGCAAAGTAAAGACTACCGGAAATCAAAAGGTATCAATGGATTGGACTTTCATTGTTTAAGTGATAAAGGCAAGGCAGACATTGAAAAGTACAGAATGTGGATGGAGACGCACAGGTATCCGGAAACGACCATAAGAACATATACCGGAATGGTAACGACTTTTCTCAGGTTCATCAGTCCGAAGGAAGCCTCAGAGGGCACGTCAGATGATCTTTTGAAGCTGACAGATGAGTACATACTCCCTGCAGGATTAAGTCATTCATATCAGAATCAGATGATAAGTGCGGTGAAGAAGTTTTACATGAAGATATACAGGTCGGTAATTAATCTGGAAGAGATTAGCAGGCCGAGGCCGCAGCACAGGTTGCCGAATGTATTGAGCAAGGATGAGGTAAAGAAGGTATTGAATGCGTCATTAAATGAGAAGCACAGGGTTATGTTAAGTCTTGATATATGCCTGCGGATTACGAAGGAGTGAGTTGATAGGGCTTCTTTTATCAGATTTTGATGTAAGCCGGAAGTTGTTAATTATAAGGCAGTCGAAAGGATTTAAGGACAGGGTGGTACCAATTTCAGACAGAACCATAGAAATGGTTAGATCTTATAAGGAAAGGTTTAAGCCGGAAAAGTATCTTTTTGAGGGTCAGTACCCTGGCAGGAATTATAGTACCAGCAGTCTGGAAAACGTTTTCAGGGCAGCATGTAAAAAAGCAGGAATAAATAAGGAAGTAACGCTGCATGGGTTGAGGCACAGTTACGCCACGCATTTGTTGGAATCTGGTACTGATTTAAGGTATATACAAGAGTTATTAGGTCACAAAAGCAGCAGGACTACGGAAATTTATACTCATGTAACGACACAGAGTATTCAGAAGATAAGGAGTCCTTTTGATGACTTATGAGGAGAATGTCAATGCCTATCCATACAATATAAAGAATACAATAACCACAAGAATGGTTAAATATGTCTAATTTTATGCAACATATAAACAGTTGAACTAAACCGACACCTGTCGGTAGATGTATTTTAAAATTTATAGCTTGTATGATTATTCACTTAATAATCATACTACGATGAAAAAAAATCATTAGAAGAAATGGTTTTGCGGGAGATGCAAACCCGCAATTACAGCCAGAGGAGTATAAACACATATATCCATTTGCTCCGGGAACTCGAAAAGTATTTTAGTTGTTCAATTGATGAAGTTACATCTGATCAGGTAAAAGACTTCCTTCAGTACTCAATTACGGAAAGGAACCTATCAGTTTCCTATATTAATCAGGTGATCAGTGCTGTGAAGATACTTCAGCGAGATGTTCTTGGTAAGTCGTGGGAATCAATCCGGATTAGAAGACCCAGAGGGATTAAGAAGTTGCCTGTCGTCCTGTCAAAAGAGGAAATTAAATCAATTATTGAGACCACAAGGAATTTAAAACACAGGTCTATCCTAGCCGTGATTTATTCTGCCGGTTTACGTATCTCTGAAGTTATAAGTCTGCGACCATCTGACATTGATTCCGACCGTAAACAAGTCAGGGTTCTGGGTAAAGGGAATAAATACAGGTACACCCTGCTTTCAGCAAACACTCTTGAAATGTTACGGATGTACTGGCGTGCATACAGACCGGTACGATATCTTTTTGAGGGACAGAAGAAAGGACAACCAATCAGCAGAGGAACCATCCAAAAGGTATTCAAAGAATCCTGTAAAAGGGCCGGGATAAAAAAACAGGCAACAATACACAGCCTCAGGCATTCTTTTGCAACACATCTGCTTGAGAGCGGAGTAAATCTGAAGATCATTCAAAGTTTACTGGGTCATTCTTCACTACGAACAACTTCGATATATCTGCATGTAACCCGTTTTGATCCGGCATCGGTTAAGAGTCCTTTTGATGAAATAGCCTGCTAACCCATGGAAAACAAAAGGCAAAAAATCGAAATCGCTGATATTTTCAGACGGTTCGAAGCAGATTATTATCAACAGCACGACTTGATCCATGAGCAGAAAAAAGCATTTAATGCTATTATAAATTGCCGGTCACAGAATATGGGTGGTCATACTCTAAAGTGTGACACTTGCGGATATGTTCAGCATGCTTACAACTCCTGCAGGAACAGACATTGTCCCAAATGTCAGTACCTGAAACAAATTATATGGGTTGACAAACTTAAAGCCAGGCTATTACCGGTAAAGTATTTTCATATCGTTTTTACTGTCCCGTCAGCATTGCACAAATTATTTTATGCAAACCAGGCAATTTGTTATGATTTACTTATGAGATCAGCCTCACAGGCTGTGCTTAAAGCTGGAGAAAATCCCGCTTTTCTTGGGGCTAAAACCGGTTGTGTTGCTATTTTGCACACATGGGGACAGGCGCTCACATATCATCCTCATGTTCACCTGTTGGTACCAGCCGGCGGATTTGACAGCGACATGGTTGAATGGATTAAATCAGAAAAGAACTTCTTTGCTCCCGTAAAGGTGCTTTCAACCTTATTCAGAGGAATATTTGCAGAGAATATTTACAAACATTCCGCCGATCTGATATCATCTGACAACAGTGAAAAAATAGATATCCCTTTTCTTAGAACCCTTATTTATAAGACCAGTTGGAATGTATATGCCAAGCCTGCCTTAAACAATGCTGAGAAGGTTATAGAATATCTGGGACGTTATACTCACAGGGTAGCCATATCAAATGCCAGGATAGTGGACATTGTAAATGATAAGGTTCTCTTTAAATGGAAAGATTACCGGCATGGTGGAAAGACAAAAATCATGAAAGTCGATGCAGTGGAATTTATTAACCGGTTCATGATGCATGTGCTGCCGTGTGGCTTTTATAAAATACGATACTATGGGATCTTTGCCAATAAACTCTGCAATGATCTGCTTGATACATATCTCTCATTGAACGACAAAGAGATGGATCTCTCTTCACTTGGACGGAAAAAGCTGGCAGGAAATAGTACACGATACATTTGGTTATGATCCCTTTCATTGTAAGAGATGTAAAACAGGAAGAATGATCTGTCAAATCAATCTTGATGCTGAACCAAGAGCTGCCTGACAGATACTGCACCAAAGATGTTCTTTGATATGAATATCATTCTTAATAAAAAGAGAAAATCTTTAACGGGAAAGGTATGTCCAGTTATTACAGATTTTATAGTAAAATTAATCGAGAAAGTTAAAACATAAGCTTTTTAAAGGAAAACTACCGGTTATACAAATCACCAGTGCTGGAAAGAACCGGCCCGATAGAATGCCCATAGCAAAGCTCGGCTTAGTCCAACTCAGTTTTATACACAATCTTATTTAGTTGTAATCAGGACAGGTGGAAAATTATTTATTCCTACCTTTAAGGGTAAACTGTAATAAGACTGTGTATAAAACACTATTTAGTTAGGTGCAATTGCCGGCCTAATTAACACCCTGTTAATGAAATGATTAATCCTCCTTTTATGATAATCTAGTTATCAAACCTTAACCATGTATTGTCATGAAGAAATCGCTTTTAATTGGTATAATCAGTTCAAACATTATTTTGTCTTTAGGACAGTCCAATGTCAATCTCAACATGGATAGAAGAATTGAATCAATCGACCGTTATCTTCAAGAACAAGTTGATTACTTCAATTTTAATGGTAATGTACTTATTGCAGAAAAAGGTAAAACTATCTATCAAAAATCATTTGGTTTCTCTGATTTCAATAAGCAAATACCTCTAAATGACTCCAGTATTTTTGAACTTGCCTCGGTTGGAAAACAATTTACAGCTATGTGTATTCTTATGCTGGAGAAGCAAGGATTGTTAAATTTAAATGACTCATTGAGAAAATTCTTTCCAGAGCTCCCCTATTATAATATAAAGATCCACCATTTACTCACTCATACTTCTGGCTTACCAAATAGTTATAAGCTGTTCGACAATAAATGGGATCATAAAAAGATAGCCTTTAATTATGATGTGATTCGTCTGCTTTCCAAAGAGAAGCCTGCAATACATTTTAAACCCGGTGAAAAATGGGAGTATAGTAATACTGGATACGATCTCTTAGCTAGCATTATAGAAAAGGTTTCAGGTTTATCTTTTAAAGATTGTATGGCCAAAAATATCTTTGTACCACTTCAAATGACAAATACAAGAATCTATAATACAAGACGGAGTGGTGAAATCATTGAAAATTATGCATATGGTTATGTTTGGTCTGACAGTTTAAATCGTTATATCTTACCCGATTCTCTTCCTGAATATAATTATGTCTATTTTCTTGATGGAATCCAAGGAAGTGGACTTATAAATTCAACAACCAATGATTTGTTAAAATGGACCGCATTCTTATTTGATAATAAGGTGCAGGCTGATACCTTAATACAAAAATTGCTTTATCCTTATGCCTTGTGTGACTTCGCGGTAACATTTGGTGGGTTAAGATATAATAGTGCTCCAAGACTATATTATGGATACGGAGTATTTCTCGGGAATAATGAGTTTGGGGATTTTGCATATCATGGAGGTGACTGGCCAGGATATAGCACCGAAATATTTCGCTGTTTACCTGATGGGATTACAATAATTATCTTATCAAACAATGAATCATATGCTACCCCTAATCGAAGTGCCTTAATTAAAATTATCAATAATCGGCCTTTAGTATCTTCAAAAAGTTATATTGGACAAACAATAGACACAACAATTCTTGATGTTTTTGTGGGATCCTTTACAAATAAGGATTATTCATATGAGATCATTAGAGAAAAAGAAGATCTATTTATGATAAATCCACGTTCCGGTAATAGGAATAAACTAGTGTTAGAATCCTACAATAAACTATTTGCTACAGATTTTGATTTTCGCTTTGAACTTTTAAAAGATGGAGAAAATCGAAATAAATATTACCAAGTAGTATTTGGTAATTATAGATCTGAAATGCAAAAAATCAAATAATATCAACAGCACCTAACACG
>CAWJKD010000004.1:0-228761 GCA_963843415.1 uncultured Bacteroidota bacterium | reverse complement strand
ATTTTAATGTATACTTCTCTGTTTACTGGTATTTATTGCGGAAGGCATTCTCTTGCGGAACCACTCTATAATAGGCTTATTGAAATTGATCCTTTATCAGCCGTTAATTATTTGTTTTTTGGAAATGATCAGTATTTTCAGGGAAATTTCAAAAAAGCAGTTGAGTTGCTTAAAAAAGCATCTGCTATAAATCCAGAATTCTTTTATAGTGATTTTTGGCTAATAACTTTTCTTGCAGCGAATAATCAAAAACAGGAATCATTTGATTTAGTTGATAGAATTATTAAGAATGAGAATATTCCTGTGACATTTAAGGAGCTTACATTATTCATCAAACATATATTACTTGGGGAAAATGAACTCGCTTTGAAAACATTAAGTGATGCAACCAAAGAATATACATGGAAGGATCCAGATTTTACTGTAATGATGCCTGGTTATTATAGTTTAATTCATGAGAAAGAACTTGCTTTTAAGTACCTTGAAAATGCAGTAAATCGTGGTTTCATAAATTACCCATTAATTGCTGAGCAAGATCCCTTTCTTGAAAACATCCGTGGTGATGATAGGTCCAAAAAGTTAATGGAACGGGTAAAATACGAATGGGAGAACTTTGAAGTGTAAATCCTCGTTGTTTACTCATATATGTTAACTGTTTTCAGACCTTCCCTTGAAGTGGTCAAAAAAGGACGGATTTTGAAGAAAATCAAACACCTGAAAGACCAATTGTTGGTGTCTGTTTGTCTGATCTAGCTGGGCCCACTCAAAATCAAGAAGTTACAACCTCAAAAACTGTAACTTTTTTTTGGTGCCAGTTTGGTGCCAGGTTTTGGACAAAAATGGATGTTTTGACCAAAAAAATCAAACGGCATTTCTATTTAAATTTAAACAAACAAAACAGCTGCCATACTTTTCGTGGCACCCTCCGTGTTATAGTGTGCTTATTTTTTTTGTAGTTTGTCTCTTATAATTTGCACTTTATGATAACAACCATAGTTATAATGCTTCTAATGCTTTTTATTGGTATCCGCTTCTCAAAGAAATATAGGAGAATACGACACCGACAATGCCATGTAAGAGAGTGGATAAAAACAATGAAAACCAAATTAATAAACATTAAAAGTAAAAAAATATAATTTTCGTTTTAAACTTCTGTTTATCAGTTTTTTCTGCACTACTTATGAATTTTAGGGATTCTGGTTAAGACATCCTTCTGAGTTAATTCTTGCGTGGATTTATATTTGGGAAAAGATTGACTTTAGCCTAAATAAGGTGTAATTTTGGTAATAGTTTAGAGAGTTTGTGTATAAAACACTATTAAGTTAAAACAATCAATAAAAAAACATAAGACATGAACTCATCGACGAAACAAATTCTTATTGCTTTTTTATCACTCTGGATTAATTGTTGTTTTGCACAGTCTGAATTACATCTGGTCAATATCGGTGACTTAAAACAACTGAAGGGAAAATTATCGAAAATTGCAAAATCGGTTATCGAACAATAGGTAAACTAAACAATGATAAAAAAAATGTAGTTTTATTAACCACACCATTTACTTTTAAAAGTGCTGGACTAATAGGTTTAACAAGCCTATTTGTAGATACTACTGGAATATATATCATAATAGTTGATGCGCTGACAAATGGAGTATCGTCTTCACCTTCTAATACACCAGATTTTCCAATGATATCAATCCGTGATATGGTAAATTCTCAATATGACTTACTGGTCAATCACTTAAACATAGATCATTTGTATGCTGTAATGGGATTATCTATGGGTGGAATGCAAACATTTGAATGGATGGTTGCTTATCCTGAATTCATGGATAAAGCAATACCCATAATTGGAACACCAAAGCAGTCGTTTTATGATGTTCTCCTTTGGCAAACGCAAGCTGATTTAATTATAGAAGCAGGCTCAAATGAATATAATGTTGACTTTGCCATGAAACGAGCCTATGACATTTTAAATATGAATACAAGTACTCCATCCTATCTTAATAGAACTGTGAGTCCTGATAGTATCAATGCTTTCAGGAAAAAATATGGTAAGATGATGAACTCAAAAGATTACCTGGCTGGATTAAATGCTATGATCAAACACGACATTTATAAAAGCTCTAATAGTAATCTTGATAATATTAAAAATGTAGTTAAAGCTGATGTACTTGTGGTAATTTCTCAACAGGACCATGCGGTGAATCCTACTAGTTCAATCGCCTTTTCAAAAGCATTTGGTTGCAGATTACTAGAACTTACCAGTGATTGTGGTCATATTGCATTTATGTGTGAATCTGCGAAAGCAAAAGAAGTAATATCCTCCTTTTTAAAAAGAGAATGATGGTATAACAAATTTTACAACTGTTTGCGATTAAGTAGAATTTGTTAGTCACATTTTTTGCAATTTTGTTTCTCAATTAACCAATCATATCATCTATGTTATTGACTCATTTTTAATCGAAGGGGTTCACTGACTATGTGGAAAAGCCAGTGCTCCTGATCACAATCGGCCGGAATTAATTGACCACCCAAATCCGGAGTTAAAATTTTGTTGTTTAGGATTGTGTGTTAAGTGATATCAGACCGGATTTTGAAGTGGTCAAAGAAGGACGGATTTTGAAGAAAATCAAACACTAATAAAATAAATCGGAAGAGTATTTTATTTTCTGAAAAGTTTTGGACGAAAATGGATGTTTTTGACCGAAAAATGAGTTGGAAATCTTTCTCTGCCGACAAGTGCAGCTTCTGGCAAATTTTGATATGGCTGAAAACAGATAAATATTAGATTTTATAGCTTAATGCATGAACCGTGCCCAGGTGCAATTGTGGTTCATTCACCTTACTGTTATAACTACATTGCCCTTTTTGTGTCCTTTGTCTACATATCTGTGAGCCTCTACAATCTGATCCAATGTATAACATCTATCAATAACAGGTCTTATTTTTCCTGTCTCAATCAGCTCTTTGAGTAGTAATAAATATTCGATATCAATCTTTGGGGTTCCATCATCGACTGAAATGTATTTCCCGTTTGGAGTTAATGCCTCCTTGCATTGTAATTTTAATTTGGAACTTTTTCTTTTTCCAACAGCATCAAAGACAAAATCATAAAGCTCCCCTCTTTTCATAAATTCCTCTTTTGTGTAATCAATTACCTCATCAGCTCCCAGAGATTTCACTAATTCTAAATTTGTAGTACTGCAAACCCCAGTAACTTTTGCTCCAAAGTGCTTGGCAATCTGCACCGCAAAAGTACCAACTCCTCCAGAAGCGCCATAGATAAGAACTTTTTGTCCGCTTTGGATATTTCCATTTTTAAGAAAATACAAAGCTAAAGTTCCCCTGGTAGGAGAAGCTGCAGCTTCTTCATAGGTTACATTGGAAGGTTTTAATGCCATAATACAGTCTGCAGGCATACGCAATCCGTCTTCAGGCAGACAAGTATACTCGGCATAAGCACCAACACGCTTCCCTGTAAATGCATAAATTTGGTCACCTTTCTTAAATCGTTTTACATCTTTGCCTGTCTCTTCAACTTCTCCAGCCAGCTCTAATCCCAATATTGGTTTTCTTGGTTTTCTGAAACCAACGAATATCCTCATGGGGAGCCATAGTAAAATATTTACTTTGCCACTTCTAATGATACAGTCCGATACTGTAGCTGACGCTGCATAAATTTTTATCAGTACTTCATTGTCTTTAGGAATTGGTTTTTCAACTTCTTTGAGCTGAAGAACTTCTGGTGGTCCGTATTTTGTGCATACAATTGCTTTCATTTTTCTATCATTTCAGATTTATATTTTCATTGAGTTGTTATCGATTTATAATGATAGATAAATTCCTTTACATGTCAACTAAAGGTAAACATATTTGACCAATCAGGAAGTTAGTTTAAAAGGGGACTCATTGGCCATATTTGTTCTATCAGAATGACCACCAAATTCTGGAGTCAATGCCTTGTTGTTTCCATATGTATGTTATTTGTTACCAGACCTTCTTCTGAAGTGGTCAAAGAAGGATGGATTTTGTAGGCAGGGTTTGTGGTAATTTCCACCAAACATCTCCAATTTGATTCTCGGTTATTCTGGTCAATTTTGGGACATTTTGGGGGGTTGGTAGGGCAAAAAGGTCAGTCCAAAATGATCTGTTGTGAAAAGTCCTTTAAACACATTCCAGGACAATTTTGGGATTCCAAAACCTTCTCACAAACTGAAAAAAACTTGACTTTGGTCTAAACAAGGTTTAACTTTGATGGTGAGTTTAATATTCTGATAATTAACTCGTAAATAAAAAGGGGAAATATCACTATTTGAAAATTTATTAAAGAGTGGAGTACTGCTATGAAATTAAAAACTTTATTGATTATTAAAGCAATCGTATGCTTGTGTCTTGGTTTACCCATCTTGCTTGTCCCAAACTTTATATATTCCATCTTTGGGGCTACACTGGCAGCGGGTGGCGTTTTTGCAGCCAGAGAATATGGCGCATCCATGATTGGTATTTTAATGCTTACCTGGTTTGCCAGAGATTCACAGGAATCAGATGCCAGATGGGCAATAATCCTTGCATTATTCGTTTATGACGCTATCGGAGCTATTGTAACTTTGGTTGCAATAATATCAGGTGCATTAAATGCAATGGGTTGGCTGATTGTAGCTTTATACCTATTTTTGGCGTTGGGATTTGGATATTTCTTAATCCCCAAAAGAAAAACTTGAGAAGACAAGTGTCTTGCCAATCTGTAATCGTCTCAAATTGACATGCTTCGCTAGAGTTAAATCCATTTCGTTCCTGTCTGTATGTTAAGTTTTTCCAGACCTTCCTTTGAAGTGGTCAAAGACGAACGGATTTTGAAGAAAATCAAGCACTGATCAACCCAAATTGATGGGGTTTTTATCTAATCAAATAAATATGCAATTTACACCACAAAAAATCCGAAGTCAAATATATCTAAGTCACCTCCTTATGAATCATGATATTAAAACCCGCTTGGCACTAGGCTTTGGATGAAAATAGGATGTTTTTAGACAAAATAATGATGCGGAATCAATCCTCCCACCTCAAGAGCATTATTAGACGAATAATGATGACTTAATTTATGCTACGCAAATCAAAATTTTTCAAGACTTATTATAGGCCTCAAGATCGATCATAAAGTTGATCATTATCGGGCCATCCACTAGTATCTTAAAAAAATCCATTTCGCCTGGCACTTTGTGTAATCCTACTATATGTGTATGTGCAAACAGTTTATTACCATCAAAATAGCCCATATAATTCAAAGTATTTTTATTTATTCCTTCACCAAAAAGAGCCATCCCTGTATGTCCACGAACTTGTGCAAGTATGTCCTTTTTCCCTTGTAATATACCTTCAGCTCCCAATTCAAACCATGTTTCTGGCCAAGGATACTTTAACAGGCCATTGGGTGTCATTCCACCATTAAAAGTTATTTCCCTGTACATTATTGGAGAATCAGGAATAAATTCCTTTGTATGAAGCACAAAATTCTGATTATCATTGAACATCAGTTCGGCTGTACATTTAAGAAAATTCATTGAATAACCGTCAGTTATGATCCTGCCTTCCTTTTGTGCAGTAAAAGCAAACCGTGTAAAACCTTGAAGAGTAATTGTACCTTCAGGGATAACCAGTATTTTCTGATTATTTTCATCAAGATTGCTCATTTTGAAAGATATTGGTTAATAAAAAAGAAATTTGAGAAAGGGATTTAATGTCAATTCCAAGGATCATTATCAATCTGATTCTCATATAAAGATACACAGAAGTATTACACAGGTCAAGTATATTTTACAGCAATTTCAATATTATCCAAATAAGTATACTTTGAGCAGTATTTATGTCTATTTAAAAATATTTAGATATGTATGTTAAGTCTTTTCAGACCTTCTCTTGAAGTGGTCAAAGAAGGACGGATTTCTAATAAAATCAGAGACTTACAAGACCGCTTGTGGGTGTCTTTTTGTTTTGTGACAACTGGGCCCACTCAAAATCAAGAAGTTACAACCTCAAAAATTGTAACTTTTTTTTTGGTGCCAGTTTGGTGCCAGGATTTGGGTGAAAATGGCTATTCTTTTAAAGAATTCTCCTCATTTCAGATTGCAGGAAGAATTCTTCTCACTTAATTAATCTTTTCTTACTATGAATCAGAAAAGTCCAAGTTCGAGCCTTGGCGGAGCAACAAGAAAATAAACCACTTTTATCTTGAACAGATACTATAGCATAAACTACCACTTATTTAAAATACTCATCTGAAAGAGCCCAAGATGGTATTCTTTGAGAATCACCTGAGTTATTATTAAATAATATGATTATAGCTTTCTGAGAATTCTTGTCGAAGGTTATGAAAGATGAGAAACCAGGAGTTCTACCAGCATGATAAATTAATTCCTTTTTGTCGATTGTATAAAAAAATGCCCAACCCAGTGCGTAATAATCCTGAAGATTTATTTGGATAGTGGGGTTTTGACTTTGCAACATAGCTTGCCCTAAACTATTGTCATTTGTGGCGTTAATTTGCGCTTGAACATATTTAACTAAATCATTCAAATTGCTTCTTAAGTTTCCACCTCCTGCAAATCCAGACAAATCCGTATAGGTAATCGGCCCAGAATTGTTGTGAGGGTAAGCTTTGTTTGTGATATTTTCAATTTTATTCAAAGTAGTTGAAGTCATTTGTAACGATTGAAAAATGCAGTTTTGAAAAACATTCTGTAATGGTTGTTTTATTTGTCTTTCAAGGATTATACCAGCCAGACCATAAGCAAAAGAACTATAAAATGCTGCTGCCTCTTGGTTTGTCGTAGGAGGTGTACCTGGTGTTCTTAACAGGGGATGACTACTTATGTAATTATAAAACTTTGTGGAGTCGTAGTCAGTAATGAGGTCTGAAATTGGTGGTATGTCGCTTGGATTTGATGGCAGTCCGCTGGTATGATTTAACAAATGTTTAAAAGTAATATCCACACCATTTAGCCCTAAATTGGAAGATAAGTTTTGTGGCAAGTATGTTTTAATAGCTGCATTGACATTAATTAAATTCTGGTTCAGCCAATAGAGCAAAGCTGCAGCAGTAACACTTTTGGTTATTGAGCCAATTTCATATAATGTATTTTTGTCAGGAAGGATTTTGTTTCCTTTTTTTGTTTCACCATAGTTGAAATAGTTTATTTGGCTTCCATCTATGATTACAATAGAAAAACCCGCTGTTTCAATTTTAATAGCATAATCCTTAAAAGTATTATGAACCAGGCTGTCAATATGTGATTTGAGGGGATTGTCGGTGACAATTTTGGAATAGGGATCAGTATCTTTTTCACAGGAAGTGATCAAACTGGATAAAGAAACCAAAACTATTATAAGAATTGGATTTTTCATATTAATCTTATTTTTAGTTTAAAGTATCTATAACAAAGTTATCACCTAATTTTATCAAAGTCAAGTTTTTCAATGTCTTATCATGAGCATGAAGCAGTTTTTTATATCCCGTTTAAACTCCTCCCTATTTTCCACAAACACTACTTCTGAAATTGTTTGATGTGAGTTTTCTGATATGTTAATAGCTTTCAGACCTTCCTCTGAAGTAGTCAATGAAGGACGGATTTGGAAGAAGATCAAACATTATAGAGACATTTTGTAGGTGTTTTTTGTTATTGCCAGGTTGTGAATAAAAATTGGGTGAACAATTATATTTACTTTTATTAAACATAAAAAAGTTGGCGGTAATTGTCAACTTTAGTTCAAACATCAAAGTGCCATGACTATAAACAAAATCCTTTATGTGACAACAAGAAAAGAATGGCGAGACTGGCTTCGTGAAAATTTTAACAATACAACAGAAATTTGGTTAGTCTATCCCAAAAAAAATATCTGGGAAAATCCGTATTCCCTACAACGACGCCGTCGAGGAAGCTCTTTGTTTTGGATGGATTGATAGTACTGTCAAAGCACTTGATAATAACAATACTATTCAACGATTTACTCCCAGAAATCCTAAAAGTGATTTTTCACAAGCCAACAAAGAAAGATTAAAATGGCTTTTAGATAAAAAAATGATCCATCCTTCACTTGAAGAAATTGTGAAACAAACTATTAATCAAAAATTTCTTCCCCCTTCTGATATCATTGAAACGATAAAAAAAGATAGAATTGCATGGGAAAATTATCAAAAGTTTTCAGATTCTTATAAAAGAATTCGTATTGCCTATATTGACGGTGCTCGTAACCGACCTGATGAGTTCAAAAAACGACTTTCAAGCTTTATTGATAAAACACGAAAAAATAAACTTATCAAGGGTTATGGCGGAATTGAAAAATATTATTAAAAAACAATCACTACAGTATGAATTTTTTGGATTGACTTGCTATCCTAACCATTGCTGATAAGTTAACATTGAGCACCAATTCCTCTGTTAACTCGTTGTTGTTTTGTTATTCATGTTAATTGTTTTCAGACCTTCTTCTGAAGTGGTCAAAAAAGGACGGATTTGGAAGAAAATCAATTAAGTACAAAACCGATTTGCATCCGTTTAGATTTAAACTAAAGTCATTAAGTTGTTACAACCATTCTTCACTTAACAACATACTCAACATACTTACTTATCATCATTCCAGAGTATCACTTTTGCCTGTTTCAGACTTATCCAGAAAAGGGCAGATATAATTAAAATTACTAATTCAGGAATTAAGTCGAACCAAATATTACTCACACTTTCAAAAAATGTAGAGTACATTTGTGCCAGGGCATCAATGAGGGTTCCTATGGCCATTGTTTTTACAAAAATCCCCTGATTACGAGGTTTGCGAAAAACCATAATTGCACCTATCCCAAGGCCAATTAATATTCCTCCAATCCATCGAATCCAGGCTGATGGTATTGGATCACTACCTACAAATTTTACATATGTTTCAGGAAAAAATAAATATACAAAGCCGTACATCAAAGTTAATACTGCAAAGAGTATTAATGTGATTTTCAGTAATTTCATATTTTTGTTTTCTGCCATAGAGATAAGTATTAATTATAGTTTTCTCGAAAAGATTAAATTTTTAACTGTTACTAAATTACACCAATCAAAACATAAAGTCAAATTAATTTTCACCTAATTACCAAACATTTCAAATACCTAATTTTAAATACGGTTAAAATACAGTTAATTAAAATCTTAATTTGTTTCCATGTTGTCTTCAAATGTATGTTAAGTCTTCTCAGACCTTCTTTCGAAGTGGTCAAAGAAGGACGGATTTTGAGGGTACAACTTTATCATTTTATTTTAGTCTCCTTGAAAGGTCATATCGTAAAATAGCACTGCCTCTAAAATGTAATGCTCGTTTTACTTCTTTGACTTTCAGTGTTTTTAGAGCGTCTATTAAATATTTAAATTGACCAATATCATTGATTTCTGCATTCCCAAAAAACAATTCTCCCGACTTGGCGAACCAGAGTTCCTTGATTTTAGTATCGTTTTTGGCAAGTGTCGGATAATCAGCATCAGGTGGCCCATCTAATGAAGGGATATACTTGTAACCCAACCAGAAACGAGAATTGACGATTTTATTTGCGGCTAACCTTACGATTCTGTTTTGCTCTTTTGGTGAAGAGAGTTCCAATCCAAAAAGTAAATGGCCCCAAAGTGACGCTTCACACCTTAAACTACCATTAGTTAAGATTTTGTATGGTGAAATATCTGCATATAGTTTGGGCACTCCCAAATCTTCTCTTCCACCAATTATGGGCCATGTTTCATTCTCAAACATGACAAGGGTGTAGTCACCTTCCAAATGATCCTGATTACCGTCAAAGCGTGCTGATACTTGCACAGCTGCAATACTATATCCTCCTCCTGCCATAAAATTCAATCCATTATGGTACCCGAAAATTACGGTTACCAATGGTTCTTCGCCAAGCTTAAAACAACTGGGCAATAGTGAGTTTATTGCGTCATTATCAGTTAGATATTGAAGAACAATTACTTCAGTCTGAGGGTAAATAAATTGTGGATTTTCCCCTTTCCAAAGTGGCCCCATTATAAAGGGCATTCTATAGTAACTATCAGGATCCAATGTCAAATTATTTTCCATTATTACTCAATTTTAGGTTAGAAAAAACTGAAATCGATGTAATCAATTGGAGATAAAGTCAATTTGTGAAAATCCATGTATTCAAAAAATCTATCTCAATAGATGAAGATCATGACATGCTCTTACTCCAAATAGATTTAAGCTTGCTTTTTACCCTCCCTTGATATTATATCTTTTAATGTAAAATTACACCCTAAAAAAGCAAATGTCAAATAAATCTAAGTCACCTCTTTAAAATCAGGTAGTTAAAAATCACAACCTTGAATCCATACGAGCA
Source organism: uncultured Bacteroidota bacterium (assembly GCA_963843415.1). GTDB lineage: Bacteria > Bacteroidota > Bacteroidia > Bacteroidales > VadinHA17 > LD21. Next base: position 218,378 of record CAWJKD010000004.1, on the reverse strand, counting down.
GGGGAAGTTGACCATTCATGAAAAGAGTTAAATCCTTGTTGTTCCTTAATGTATGTTAAGTGTTCTCAGACCACCTTTTGAAGTGGTCAAAGAAGGACGGATTTTGAAGTAAATCAAACACTTATAAAATAAATCGGAAGAGTATTTTATTTTCCTCAAGATTTTAAATAAAAATGGGTTGTTTTTGACCGAAAAAATGAGTTGGAATTATTCATACCCCCACAAACGCAACATCTGATATCTATTGATGAGACGATGCAGGTGTTATCTAATTATCTATTAACTCATTATTTGATAAAAAGATTTATGAGATGAGTCCTGAGGAGTGGGTAAAAGGTTATTGAACACCAGAAAGTTCTTTCTTCTTTGCACCGCGACTAATGATAAACAAAATTCCTGCAAGAACCAAAGGTAAACAAAGTATTAAAACATTAATGATACTTTGCCACAGTGTAAAATGTCTTTGATTGTAATTAAGATTGAAAAGGAAAACACACAAAACTACTCCGACAATTATGAGTATAATTCCACCAATATTTTCCCATTTCCACGCAACGATAAGCACGGCAAGTAAGACAAAAGATGGAATATTATGCATTAGGAAAGCAGTAGTATTTTGCCAGAAGGTGAGTTCGGAGGAAAAAGAATCCAACGAAAATAAGCTTATAAAAAGAATAGCGAGAATGCAAAGAATCCTTGGAGTCCATTTAAGTATTTTAGTAGATGTTTTCATATTAAAAAGGATTTAATTTTAACGCAAGTTACACCTGTAAAAAACCAAAGTCAAGTAAATCCGTACAAATAAGAATGGTTGCTGGTGGGGCTACACATCTTGCCCTTAATAATCCAGGTCAGTACGACTTTCAGACCCAGAGTTAAATCCTTGTTTTCAAAAATGTATGTTAATTGTTCTCAGATCCTCTTTTGAAGTGGTCAAAGAAGGACGGATTTTGAAGAAAATTAAAAACTTACAAAACAATATTGGAAGGATTTTCCACCCATTCGTTTAAATTTAAACAAATATCAGCGTTGATTGATACCTTGACCACATTCCGCCGGTAATACGAACATTTAAATATTTATCTGTAGATCATAGGATTAATTCCGGCTTTGGGTGGTCAATTTGGGCAGGCGAGAGATGGTAAGGGTCACCGGCTTATGCAGACTACATCGGAGAGATGCTGGGTCATTCCAATTCTGTGGTTACGGAACACTACCTAGCCAGTCTGGACATCGAAAAGACGCATGATATCAACAAGCATATCCTATAGTTTAAAGAGGGCAAATCGGGCTTCCTCAAGTCAAAAAGTATTGTAAATTAAAAATCAGTTTAAAGAGAATGTTTTAATTCAATTATTTGCTTTTGAATTTATCAAACCATCCTAAAGTGTATTTGACTTTACTTATCTCATTACTTGGTTTTTCTGCGATCTCGTGACTAGCCTCCTGGATCCTGACCATGGCTGTTTCCACTTTGTTCAGTTTTAAGGCCGTATAGTACTGTTCTATTTCAGCAATAGGAGTACGGTAATCATTTTCTCCTGTTAAAATCATTGTGGGTGTTTTTACATTCCTGACATAAGATATTGGTGAACGATTCATGTAATGTTCAACATGATCCCATGGAAAACCTGGAAACCAGTATTTTGAAAAAAAACCTGGCATATCTGAATAAAGTGCAGCACTGTACCAGTTAATTATCGGCTTTGCCACAACAGCAGCCTTAAAGCGGTTGGTATGTCCAACTATCCATGCTGAAAGTATGCCTCCTCCGCTACCGCCTGTTACAAATAAGTTATTTTCATCTATAAATCCCTTTGCAATAATAGCATCAACTCCTGACATCAAATCATCATAATCCTGACCTGGATAGTTGTGATGTATAAGGTTACCGAATTCTTCACCGTAACTGTCGCTTCCCCGTGGATTGGTATATAAGACTACATAGCCATTTGAAGCATAAAGTTGCATTTCTGTTGAAAATCTGAAACCATAATTACTTATTGGGCCTCCATGAATTTCAAGAATTAAAGGGTATTTTTTGGAGGGATCAAATTCAGGAGGATAGACTATCCATCCCTGAATTTTTCTGTTGTCAAAAGATGATGAATACCATAACTCCTCTACCTTTCCAAGTTTCTTATGCAGAAATAAGTCATCATTTACCAGTGTGATAGGTTTGATTTCTTTAATACCTCTGTAACCTGATGCGAGATCAGACGGGCGATCGGTCTGTGAATAAGTAAAAGCGAATCTTCCGTTTGAAGAAACAGTGAACGAACCTCCTGAGTAAGGACGATCCAAACTCATTCCGCCAACATTATCTGATAATATAGTTACATCTCCGTTCAGATTTGTGAAGGCGATCTTCGTATTACCTTTATCATCAAATTGAAAATATATCCCTTTATTGTCACTGCTCCATCTAATGTTCCCAATATCTCGGTCAAGTGACTTGATAATCTGACGAGGAGAGGATCCATCACGGTTCATTAAATATAAATTATACACCTGGTAAAATTGGTACTTGTCATCAAAACCTACATAAGCAATTAGTTTCCCGTCAGGCGAAACCACAGGGTTGAAATCTGGTCCCTGTCTGGATGTAAGTGGCTTAATGGATTTATCCTGAATATTCACTTCATAGATTTCATAATTGAGGGGGTCAAATTCGAAATTCTCATGTCGGTTAGCAGAAACAAGAATAAACTTGCTGTCAGGGGTCCAGCAAAAGTCACCTTCATGATTGAATTTACCCGTGGTCAGTTGGTATGGCGTTCCTCCGTCAACAGACAGAAGAAACAACTGGCTATGACCTTCTTTCAGGTAACCAGCTCCATCATAGCGATAGTACATCTCATTAATGTATTTTGGAGGTGCACCCCATTTAGCCCCTTCTGGTGGTGATGGCAGAGAGACCAAGGGAGGAGTGTTTTCTTCAACAAAACTGTCGAATGCAATGAATTTCCCGTCTGGAGACCAGATAATGTTGCCTATGGATATCCTTAGATTTGTCAGCTTAGTTTCGGCATTATTATCCAGCCATCGCGAGTAAAGTTGAACTGACCCATCTTTATTCGACTTGTATAATACTTTTTTACAATCTGGCGACCATCGGGGTGAAAAATCATTATGATTTCCCGTTGTAAGAGGAAGATTGTCAGTACCATCAAAATTAACTATCCATAAATTGGAAAAAGTTTGGTCTGTCATTACATCATTGTAATTACGGGCATAAATGATTTTTTGACCATCAGGAGAAATTTGGGGATCAGATACCCATTCAAGCTGAAATATATCCATGTAGTCAAATTTATCCTGGGCATAGGAGCCTGTACTTATTAGTACAAATAATAACCAAAAGATCTTTTTCATCATAATATAATTTTGCTTTTAAAGGTATGATGGAACCCACATGTTGATAAAGTTATATTCATTAAGTGTTTGTGTTAGTACAACATGTGGGTTTCATGTATTGTTTGTTTTAAGTTCAACTCACTTCCCTAAACATTAAATTTTTTTAATGATTTTGGAAACATGTAAACTATCTATAATATTTTAAGCATTTAGGATTCCCCTGATAAGCTGAATAATAGGTTAAGATTCTTGAGCGTCTGTTATTCTTCTCTATATTAGAGATATAAATTTACACCATATATTAAGCAAAGTCAAGCTATGTGATATTTTATAGTAAAACCTCGGAATCAATTGGTATAGGTAAGTTTATCATACATTAAAGGAATTATTTCCTTGTTGTTTCCAAATGTATGTTAAGTGTTTTCAGACCTTCTTTTAAAGTGGTCAAATAAGGACGGATTTTGAAGAATATCAAACACCTACAAAACAAAATTGTAAAGGTTCTACCATCCATTTGTTTAAATTTAAACGGAGGTCGGTGGTAATTACCTCCATTCTCAATTACACTTATTAATTGTTAACTCTTCGTTGTTACAGAATGTATGTTAATATACATTAAGCCATTAATTATATAAAAACATTAAAAATGTGATATTTTAATGTCTGGTTTGTTTTTGAAATCTTTTTTAAGGTCAGGAAGGCATGCAAACATTAATAATTTAATTTTTTAATGCCCAGATGATAGATTATCATTATATTTGAGGCCAGAAGTTGCTCAAACATTAAAATATTTACTAATTAATGCCCGAAATACTGTATCAAATCAATCCCGACAGAAATGTCCCATGGAACAATCTTCCCCTGTTGCCAATAAGAAAAGAACTTTATCAGACAATAGAGATATTAGAGAAACTGGGAGATGCTAAAGCCGCATTAGCAAGGCTTCAGGGTCGTAGTATTGTGATTCCCAATCAAGGTTTATTAATCAACACTATCAGTTTACAGGAAGCAAAACTTTCAAGTGCTATTGAGAACATTTTCACAACGGATGATGAATTATATAAAGCATATAGTGACCAAACCAATGAAATTAATGGACCTTCAAAGGAGGTGTTAAGGTATAAAGAGGCACTATGGTCTGGTTACAATTATTTAAGAAACCAGGATTATTTTGATATAGAGTATTTTATTAAAGTCTTTCAGGAAATAAAACAAACAAAAGATGAGATACGGCCTGATTTTTTAAACACAACAATAAAGCAAAGTGGCACAAGGCCAACTGCTGGTCAGGTTGTTTATACTCCGCCAAAGGGTCAGGCGATAATTAAAGAAAAGCTGGACAACCTGATAACTTTCTTAAACGATGATGAAAATTTCAAAATGGACTATTTATTTAAAGTGGCCATTGCTCATTATCAATTTGAAGCAATTCATCCGTTTCGTGATGGCAACGGCAGGACAGGTCGGGTCTTTAATATCAATTATCTGACAAAAAAAGGTTTACTTGATGTCCCGATACTATTTCTAAGCCGATATATTTTAGATCACAAAGAAGATTATTACTCGGGATTATCCGGGGTTTCTCAAAGAGGTAATTGGAAGGACTGGTTATTTTTCATGCTTAAAGCTATTGAATATACATCCACGATTACCTTCCAGAAAATAAATGAAATTGTATCAACAAAAGATTCAATTTTAGAGTTTATTAAGAAAGATATGAGGAAGGTTAGAAGTCCCGAAGATCTGGTAAATGCATTGTTCACTCAGCCTTTTACTAAAGTAAAACACCTGGTTGATTCAGGAATATATTCTGAAAATACTGCAAGGGATTATTTGAACAGGCTATGCGAAATACATGTTCTTGAGAAAAAAGAAATTGAAGGCCGTCATTATTATTTGAATCTTGAATTATATCGCATACTTTCTGAATAAATGCCACGATAAACAAAGCTACTTTAGCCACCCCTGCAGTCTGGCTCCTTCGCTAAAATTGCCCACTGGGCAATTTTTTAACGCCCGGCCCGGTGCCAGTTTTGGTGCCAGTATTTGTACTATATCGGTATAAAACCATGAAATCTTTTACAATTATTCTGGTACAAAATAAACTGGTACAAACAGATACAAATCTGTGTAAATGTTTTGAAACCAGTATTACAATAGCGATAGCCAGTGAGGCTGCGAACACTCTCGTTCTGTTTTCTCAAGACTCACTTTCACACTCACTCTTTTCTTTTAGTGCCAGGTTTACGCCAGGATTTGGATGAAATGGGGTGTTTTGGGTGAAAAATGAATTGGAAATATACCTTCCCCTACAAGAACATCCTCTGAAACTCCATAGTGCTGTGTAAAAACTGAGACAAACTCTTTTACTTCATTGTCTGTGTTTGTTTTATGCATTTATTTTTTGTGATCCAAAAGTACTCTTATAATAGCTTATAATAGTTTGCAGATCAATCCAATTCTTTTGATTTGAAATATAAAATTCGAATTTTCTAATCTCATTATTGGTCTCGATAAAAATAAAATTATTTATACCACTTCGATAGGACAAATCATAAAAGCCCTGAGGTGTACTTAATTTATTTAATCCTGCATAACCTGCATAAGCCGGTCGCCTTGACCACATTCCGCCGGAAAAATTAACATTTTTATATTTATCTATAGATCATAGAATTAACTCCGGCCCTGGGTGGTCAATTTGTGCCGGAGAGAAATGGTCAGTGTCACTGGCTTATGCACTATAAGTAAAAACATTGAGTCTGTTTGCCACTATACCGTCCTCTTTTATTATTTTTGAATTATGATAAATAAAAGAAAGCCTGTATTCGAAAAACGCATTTTTTGGGATGTAAACTTTGAGCAGATTGACTATGATGCCAAAGCCAACTTTGTTATCGAGCGGGTTTTTGAACGTGGCGATGTTGAGGATATTCGTCAGTGCCGTAGGTATTATGGTGATGAAAAAGTGGCTTCCGCTCTTTTACATGCAAAGTATTTGCCACTTCACACTATCCATTTTGCCAGCGCAATAATTGATAAGCCACTTATTGAATTCAGATGCTATATATTGAGACAATTGAATCCAGGGCTCTTTCCTTATTAAAGGACTTAATGACTTTGCCCACACTTAAATCTTTTTCATTAGTGGGAGGAACAGCCCTGGCGCTGCGATATGGTCATCGTAGTTCAGTTGACCTGGATTTATTTTCACACGAAATTCTTAATTATCCCAAAATAATTGATGAGCTTGAGGCAAGTTTCCAACATAGGTTTGTTTACAAACAACAACAAATACAATTTGGAATTTTTTGCTTCATTGATGACATTAAAGTTGACATTGTTCATTTTCCCCATCAACCTATTGCAGCTATTGAGGAAAGGGACTCAATAAGAATGTACAGCAGCGCTGATATTTCTGCAATGAAGATTCAGGCAATACTTGGGAGGGCGCAGAAAAAGGACTTTTGGGATTTTTATGAATTGCTCCGGCATTATCCTCTGCAACAATTAATTGACTGGCATAAACAGAAATATCCAAGCCAAATGCTTGCTATAAGCATCCCGCATGCTTTAACATACTTTGCTGATGCTGAAGAAAGCGAGCCCCCGGTGAGTTTCAAAAATCAAACCTGGGAAAGTATAAAATATGGCATATCGCGGGCGGTAAGTGATTATCTTAAATAAACCTGGTCTATTTGAAAAGCCAGTGGCAGTCAGGATAACCGTGAGTTTTACTTTATTAAAATATACTGTGACCCTGACAAGGGTTGATCAGATCAAATTGACCACCCAGATCCAGAGTTAAAACCTTTTTGTTTCCATATGTATGTTTTGTGTTTTCAGACCTTCTTTTGAAGTGGTCAAAGAAGGACGGATTTTGAAGAAAATCAAACAATTATAAACAGAATTGGAGGCGTTTTTATTTGGTGCCAGTTTTAAAATAAAATCGGTCAATTATAATACTTCCTGCAATATCTTAAAGAACTCTTTTGGCTTTTCGTAATCAGGGAAATGTCCAGATCTTTCAATGAAGATAATTTTTGTCTGAGGTAATATTTCTTTAATCTGATAAACTGATTCAGCGGGTACTGGGTCTTGTCTTGGTCTGATAATGGAACATCGCCCTTTATACTTGAATAAAACTGATTTTAGATTGTAATTAATAATCAAGTCTTTCCACATCAGGTCACTCATTGTTTCATGAAATTTTGTCGCTGCAAAGAATTGTGGCAACATTTTATAACCAGTGGTATGACTATAGAATTCAGAAATGAAGCTGAAATAATTTCTTTTCATTTTCGAAAGGTCAGAATCTGGTTGTTTATTCCAATATGTCAATGAGTCTCTTTCATTTGGAAATCTTCTCATATTCATATTGTCATTAAATGCAGACATCAGACTCAAATCAGGACCTAAAGTGCTTACCAGTACTATGTTTCTAGTATTTTCAGGGAAAAATGATGCATAAGCTTGTGCAAGCATTCCACCCCAAGAAATACCACAAAGGATCAATTGTTTTTCACCAAGGTACATTCTCAAGTCCTCAATATCCTGAGTAGCTCTTTTAAGATTTATTGTAGTACTATCCAATTTGACATTACTTGATAATCCGGTACCTCTCTGTTCGAATAATATACATTCAAATTGGCTTGATAATGAATCTGCCCATGGACGCATTGGTCCGACCCCAAAACCTGGACCTCCGTATAAAAGAACCACCTTTGGCCCTTTACCAAGAGAAGTATAATAAAGGGTTTCTCCATCATTTGTTTTGAAGGATTTTACCTGTTGACCAGTGATTTGTATTACTGTCAGCAGAAAGGTTATTAAGAATAACATATTTTTCATTTGCTGCTTTTTTATTCCTTTGATGTAAACTTTATGCAAGTTACACCCATATAAGACCAAATTCAAGTAAATCAGTACGGACTATGCCTCGAAAGTGGGATTTTGATGAGTGGTCAAGATTTATTTGACTTGGGCTTTTTGATAGTGTAACTTTGACAAGGATAACAGCTTTTATAGACAAATTCTTCATACCATTTTAATCTTTTGCACGATGAAAAAACTAATTTTTATTACAGGATTAATCCTTTTAGTAGGATTGACTTTTGGATAAAGCTTACAAAAAGGAAACTTGATTGGTACTCATGTAATTACAGTTACTCTAAAACCTGGTGTTACCATGGAACAATTTATTGAGTCCTATAAAAGTAAAGTAATCCCAGAAATGAATAAATTTGAACCCGACTGGAAGGTATATTTAGTAAAAAGTATCAGAGGTGATGCCAAAAACAGTTTAGGCTTGATTCATGTCGTTAAATCAGAAAAGGTCAGAGACAGATACAACAATGATGATGGAAGTTCAACCGAACTTGGAAAATCCGTATCAGATAAGCTAAAGCCTATTTTTGACGAATTGGAAAAGATGGGAACGGTCACCACAACTTATAATGATTGGTTGGTACAATAACATTTCGTTGATTGCCATTCTTAATGTATGTCAAGTCTTTCAAGACCTTTTTTGAAGTGGTCAAAGAAGGACGGGTATTGAAGAAAATCGAATTTTACCACTGTAGCATTGGGTATTTTCTGAAATGTATTTTCTGATAAGGGACAACTGCCCGGTCGTACAGATGATAGTATCGTAAAATTTAGGCTGCCAGGAAAAATGACTGTCTAATCTGTGAACATGTTTTGTTACTGCTGATTTATATGAACGGACAACGACTGATAATGAACCGGATTTCGGTGAAATGATTGACCTGGTAACGTTTGGCAGATCTGCAGCATCATTTGGTGGTAGGTGGAAAAACCAGTATCCATAACCACTTGACGCCGGATATGATTGACCACCTGATACCGTAGTTAATTCATTGATAAAAACAAATATTAAAATTTTATTATGACCAGTTGAATTTGATCATAGCCTCTGGTTTTTGCCCTGTAGTTCATTGATAGCTAAGAAGACTTCAGACCGCGCCCTCACGCTTCCTCGTCGTTCAGGATCTATGATTCCCGATTAGTAAAGTTAGTCTTCCTGATTTCTCGAAGTCTTAAAACCAATTCGTTGACGATTCTTTTGATCCAATTCCTCCTGTTTAGCTTCTTCCAGTTGTCCCATATAATCAAGGATTGATATTATTTGGGCATCATGGTCGGCTATATTGTGCTCCATTCTCTCCAATCGGAATAGTATCTCCTTATTTGAGATCATTATTTCACGCATATGGATGAAAATTCTTACTATCTGTAGATTGACTTTGATTGCCTTGTCACTATTCAATACGCTTGCCAGTATAACTACTCCGTATTCGGTAAATGCAAAAGGTGGTACACGAAGCCCCATAGTTTCACTGCTGGAAGTACCAAATTGGTGCCTCCATTCAGCAAGCTCTCCTTTTGACAGTTCAAACATGAAGTCATCAGGAAACCGATCCATGTTCCGTCTTACAGCTCTTTTTAGCTGTTTTGTTTCGATTTCATATAGGTCTGCCAGATCTCTGTCTAACATTACTTTTTGACTCCTGATGAAATAAATCTTGCTCATGATCACTTCATCAGGAATCATTAACCGCGTGACTCTCTTTGCAATTCTCTTGTGTAATTTAATGTAAATGTAATTATTTTAGATTGGTGGTGCCAGATTGGTACCTCCAATTCATTCGGAACCTATTCCTGAAAGATGAACACATAATTCCATATACAGCGAGTTCATAAAAGATACAATACTTATCTGAATTTCGAAAACACAAATGTTAAATCCTTGTTGCTTCCAAATGTATGTTATGAATTTTCAGACCTTCTTTTGACATGGTCAAAGAAGGCCCACTTGAAAATCATACACTTACAGAGAAATTTTGTTAGTGTTTTTTGTTAGTGCCAGTTTAGTACCAGGCTTTGTTGAAAAATCATTCAATTTTATCTCAAACTTGCTCAAAATTAAAGGAGGTCTGAACAATCCTTTAACCGGGTTTGTTTAAAATCCTACAAAAACTTCAATTTTTATTACGGAATTATAAAGAAGGCAACATAATTAATAGAGCTAATTAATTTTTGTTTCTTGTCGTTTTTTCTTTTCTTTATTCCTGGTTCTTAACTTAAGTCTCTTTTTCTGGCATGAAAGTGACTTATATCTTCATCTGTACTATCCTCATTCTGAGACTGTTTACCACAAACCTGTATTCTCAGAAAATTCTTCACGCATTTCCCCTTAAAACAACCCTGCAAATCGACGGCAAATTCGACACTGAAGTCTGGTCAGGAGCCGACAGCGCTTCCGCTTTCATACAAATGGAGCCAAAACCAGGAGAACCCACATCTGAAGCAACATCGGCCTGGTTCGGGTATGATGACAAAAATGTTTATGCTGTTTTCAAATGTTACCAGCGAACACAATTGATTGCAAAAAACCAGAGTCGTGATGCACTCTCCAAAAATGATGATGAAGTCGGCTTAGTTATCGATACTTACAATGATAACCGCACTGGGTATGGATTCATAGTAAATCCTTTGGGTACCCAGGTCGATTTTAAGATAAATGATGATGGGAACAATATAGATCTGAATTGGGATACCGAATGGAAATGTGCTGTAGCAGAATTTAGAGGTGGATGGTGTACTGAAATTATGATTCCGCTTAACAGCCTGAAATACAAAAAAGGGCTGGATACATGGGGTATCAACTTCGGAAGGGTTATCCGCTCTGATTTTGAAACATCCTATTGGACAGGCCCTCTTTCCAATGACTTCAGGATATCTCAGGGCGGCAAGGTGATCGGGCTTAACACATCAGGCAGGAAAATGCAGCTTGCACTGTTTCCGTATCTGTCGTTATTTAAAACCACAGAAAAAAAAATAAAAGCTGATGGCGGGGGCGATGTAAAATGGCAGATCACCCCGAATGTTTCTCTAAACGGAACAGTTAATCCTGATTTTTCCACTGTCGAAGCCGACCAGGTGCAGATTAATCTTACACGCTATGAACTCAGTTACCCGGAGAAGCGTCTTTTCTTCCAGGAGGGAAATGAAATGTATAACACACGCTTCAGGACTTTTTATTCTCGTCGGATCCAGGATATAGATTTTGGTGAGAAACTCAACGGGAAAATCGGAGGCTACCAGTTTAATGTAGTAAATGTAAGGACACCAAGGATGTCAGATGAAAGTGCTCATTACTTCTTTACTGCGGCAAGCATAAAGCGTGACATTCTGAAATCTTCAAGCCTCGGCCTCATTATTGTAGATAAAAGCGGAAATGATTCATATACCAGATCCTTAAGCCTTGATTACACCCTGAATCTCGGTAAGACATGGTATTTGACAGGCCAATTTGTCGGAAGCGCACCTGGAGATTTATGGTCACACAGCGCCTGGTTTATGAGATTTGCAAAGGAAAACAATATTTATCACTATCATATAAGATATAATAACGTTGGCAGCAATTTTCGTGAAAATGTAAACCAGACAGGATTTATAACTGATGACAACCGCAGGGAGGTTGATTTTGAAGGGACTTATAAGTTCTGGATCAAGAATAAGGTCTTCGAGTATATCAATGTCGGGTCAAACGACAATATTTTCTGGAGCCAGGCAGGTATCCTGAGAAGCTGGAATACCGACAATTCGGTCGATGTTTATTTCAGCAACCGCATCAGTGCAGGGTACAATTATAATAATGAGTACAAGCTTTATGAGAAGGGCTATAATAATCACAGGCATGAATTCACCCTGGGTTACAATACCGAGGAGTGGAGCCATGTTCAGACAGGATTCTCGACGGGCAGGAATTTCGACAGGGATTTCTACCTTTACAGTGGAGGCTTCAGGGTAAAACCTATAAAAAACCTGTCACTTGAATACAGTACATCTTATCTTCATTTCGTTCCTGATCCCGATTTAAGTTCTACATTTATCAATGTGCTGACAGCAAATTACAATTTTACTAATGATCTATGGATCAAATTATTTGCTCAAAATAGCACAAGTAATGAAAGGATCTACATCTTTGGTCTTTTCGGGTGGCGTTTCAAGCCTCCTTTCGGTGCCTTATATCTGATTTATTCTCATGATAGTTATGTACTTACTGAAAGTCCAGTGCGCCTTGACAGCTTCTTTCTGAAATTGACACTTCCTATTGCTATAGTAAAATAAAAAAAAATGAAGAAGTTTATTTACATTCTGAGAATAAACTCATAAAGAAATATTGCACATCATATTTTCATTCCAAAATTCAGAGTTAAATCCTTGTTGTTTTTAAATAAATGTAAATTGTTTTCAGACCTTCTTTTGAAGCGGTCAATAAAAGACATATATTTAAATATCGTCCAGCTGGGTCTAGATAAAAAAGAATTAATCACTTGTCCTGGCGGACAGTTTCTGAAGCCATTTTTATTGCAATGGTTATCATATATATATAATACACTAGTACAAATAGTCTCTGCCACAAGCCTTTATATCTTACTATTATGTTTTCTCCATTTCCGATAAAACGAAATGAAAATAAAATCAGGAACAATGTACCAAGAATAAGGGTAATATTTGAAAATCGTATAAACCCGGGACTTGAAAATGATGGTTTTATTTTCTGAACAATAAGCGGCAAAATCATAATAGCAACAACACCTGCTCCTCCCAGAATATCATGTACAATGAAAGAAGTGGTATAGGAACCTGAAACACGATCAGCTTTAAACAATCCTGACCCAAGTCCTTCGCCCAATCCGTAAAATATTAACAGCCAGAATACAATCTTTACATTTTTATCTCTTGGTGAATGAGCCGCTCTGAACCCGAAGGCGAATATTATCATCAGAATTCCAAGAATTATCCACAAAACAGAAATTATGTTTGATACAGGACTGGCGGAGGATCCGAGTGAGCTCATTGTATCGTTCAGCTGGTTGTAATCAGGATATTCCTGCCCCAGTATTAAAAGAGAAAGAAAATCACCCGCACATCCGGTAAAACAAGCTGCAGATCCGGTATATACTATAATCTTCCTGTCAATCATTGTCTGGTTTAATTACTTTGGCCAGAGCTGCCGGAACCTGCATAAGATCATAATCTTGTGAATAGATGAGGTATTTGTTATACCAGGTCGGGAAAAATTTATCCTTGAAATTGCGGGAGCCTTTGAAGTGAGAGAAGGATCTTATTTTTTCATAAGCAAACTTCATCGTTCTTTCAGGGAATGTATGAGGGTCGTAGATTCCACTCATTGGGGCAAAACCCAGATTTACTTTTAAGTAATTCTGTGATTTCAAGTATTTGAAAAGTTCAACTATTAGAAAATCCATTACACCATGCGGAGAATCTTCTGTTTTCCTGAAAAGATCATAAGTGCCTTCTAAGGGTGCGAAATCAGGAATAATGTTAAGAAAGGCAATAATCTTTTCTTCCGAATTTTCCACTGTAATGATTGTCTGATTTTTAAGTTCAGTCCATCGGAACATACCCTGCGAAAAAATGATTTCTTCCCGTTTTGTCGAATCAAGCCATTCATCCGAAACAGCTTTCAGTTTCTGCAATAATCCATCCTTTATTGGAGGAATGTGTATTGAGGATTTAAATCCTTCATCGACTACTTTGTTTATTGCATTTCTGAGAGCTTTATTTTTGCCACCTTCCAGAGTGAATGTATTCAGGTCGACAATTCCCTCCTGTCCCATGAAAAGACTTTTCTTTGAAGTTTCTTTATATAGCGGCAGACTTTCTTCAGGGACCCTGTAAAATATGTTCTTGAAGCCGTTTTCAAAGCAGAATTTATCGAAAAGTAAAACGCATTGTCTCAGATCTTCCGGGCTTTCAGCAACAGGATTTTCAAGGGCAACTGCAATATTGCCTGCTATGCGGTAAGCAATGAAAGCATTTAAATTCTCAGGGGCAAATATCAACTTATCGTAATAGATTTTAAAATAATCAAGCCCTGAATTCCCATACTTCTCAACCATGTGTCTAGCTTTATCAAATTCCTCAGGAGAAGTAGTTTCATTTACAAAGTGGGACCTGATAATTGTATAAAACAGGAACGAAAGAGCAACAAAGCCACTTACATTTATTGAAATCAGGAAATCCTTTGCAAAGCGGGTGACGGGAACCAATCCCGTGTTTCCTATCAGTACAAAATTCTTTAGAGTGTAAATAATGCTTTGCCAAAAATTAAATTCAATGTCAAAATGTTTTTTATCAAGAAAATAGAAGCCAATCGTCCCATAGATGATCACTGCAATCATGCTCAGTATTGCAGACCAGATCCCTATGGCATGTAATTTAGGATTTCCTTTTATTATGTATTCTTTTCTTGAAAATATCAGTATGATAAAGATGATAAAGGCGAATGTTGCTTCTTCATAATCAATGGCTTTTGTAAGATGGCCTATACATGTTAGAAGACTCATTACCAAAGCTATCCACCACGAATTCCTTAATCCCCTCAGCATGAATATTGCGGTCAGCAGCAAAAAAAGGCCTGCAAAAAAGACAAAGTAATTCGAAGTTGCAATTGCATCAAGAGGTATAAAATCTTCAAGCCGTTGAACTCTCTCAGATATAGCAGGAGTAATTGAAGAAATAATGTTTACAATACCAAGCGTGAATATTAAAAGAGCAGGAATTACGCGCATGAGCAGCTTATTAATCTTCAGAAGAAAGCAAATTGCTCCGGAAAATAGGGGAAGCCAGAATTCAAAGAACCGGTAAAGAAGTGTTATGGCAAGAGCTTCCACTCCTGTATATCCCAGTCCTTTAAGAATGAATGACATTGATAGCTCGACCGCACCCAACCCTCTCATAAATGGCGATAAAAATGCTGAAAAAACACTTGCAAGATAACCAAGCATTGCAAAAAACAGGGATGCTTTGAGCCCCAGTGCCAACATTACTATAAAAACCAGGAATATACATGTAATATCAATGGTGACAGATATTAATATGGTGTAAATAAGGTATTTGCTGTCAATACTGTGGCTGATAAGCTCGTCAATGAAAACTTCAGATGAGGGAAAATACCTTACAAATATTCTGTAAAGAAATTTTTTCTTTATCAGGGATTTGTACATTAAATAAATTGCTGTAACAAGAAGGATCATTGTCACTAATGTGAAGGCTTCTGCAACTCCTGAAAGACCCCGGGAAAGGGCATAGATTAAGATTGGAATGGCAACCAGCACCACTGTCACTATGCCAGTAAAAGCATAAATTGATGAAGCAAAATGGATTTTTGTTTTGGATGTCTCTTCACCTTCGATTTCATCAGTAAAAAAGGCAAGTGATGAAACCCCGCCTGCCGGCATAAAAATGCTTATAAAATTGCGTTTCAGAAACAACAGGATGGTCAAGGAAAAATTTACTTTCTTTCTTACGGAGGCAAATGACATTTTATACATAAATCCCTGAAGGACAATGTATACTATAGTAATAACTATTCCCAGAATTATATAAGTCAACCTGGATGCCAGTAAGACATGTTTTATCTGACCAAGTTCCGGTTGTTCATGTCTGAAGAACAATGCACCAACAGCAATAAAAAGAACCGCAAGCAAAAATGTGGCAATAAATTTGCTGTTTTTATTGATAGCATTAAGGCGACTTTTCAGTAAAGACCTTAAAGAAAACCGGTGTGATCTTGTTTCTTCCATACGCTGGAAGTCGAACAAATTTATTCAAAAAATAAAAAATGTCAGTACTTATGGCAATTTATGTTGTTTACAAATGTATGTTTAGTTTTTTCAGACCTTCTTTTGAAGTGGTCAAAGTTCCTGGTTTTTCCAGAATACTATCTGCATTCGGGTTTCCCGGCATAGGCATACTTAATATTTCCGAAATAATAACATCCGTCTCCGCAGGTTTCATATTTATAAGCAGTCGTATTCCCGTTTGCGTTGGTCATTGCTATGGTACCCGCTGTTTTAGAGCCAGTAATTTTCCAGGTTCCACCGCCGCTGCCCTGTGAAGCATTGCCCCAGGCTCCTGGTCTGCCAGCGTCGCCACTGTATCCTGATTCGGAAGATGAATAATATCTGCCGTCAGGACAAAGTGACAGTTTTCTCTCTGTTCCACCGGTTTGTCCGCCTCCTACAGCATTGAAACTATAATACGAGCCTGCATAATAATTCATCAGGTCCCGGTCATTTTCAAAGGAAGCAGAAGCTCCTCCGCCGGATGTGGCCGAATTACCAAGATCAGCCTTATTCAGCTCATCGGCTACCATTTTCAACTGCTCCTGCTTCTGAGCGAAAGCCTGTGAGTTTTCTGACCATGAAATAAGGGTCTTATCCGATGCCTTAAAAACGAGGTCATACGGGATATAACCCCGCCACATCTCCTGAAGATTCCAGCGGGCAATCCATTGGTCACCCACAACTTGCGATGATTTGGGTTTCCCCATTAATGCCTCAACCTCTGAGTATTGCATCCCGGCGTGCAACTGATTCGTAAGTTCGATGGAATTTAGCTTTAAGGTCTTCATGCTGGCACAACCAACCAATAAAAACATCCCCAAAAAGGGTATAAGCCCGAATAATAGATAGAACTTTCTCATTTTTTCGTTTAGAACTTCACCTTTTACATAGGCTTCTTTTTTAGGAGTGGCAATAGCTTCTGTATCTTCTCTACGTAGCATAATATCTTGATTTATAATTTATCATCAAACTTACAAAAAAATCCAATTTGTACACAGACTTTACTGCAAACCAGGATCACCGGCTTTTGCAATTGTAATCAGGTCTTCCTTTTGAAGTGGTCAAAGAAGGACGGATTTTGAACAATCTGTTTAATTTTATACGAATAGTGTTATTCGTTACCTCCATTCTTTCCTTAATATCTTGCTGCTATTGAAGATATGAATGAACAGTTAATTTGCCTATTCCCAACTACTGACCCTATTTTGGATTATCACTATTCCAGATACCGACTGCATAAGCCGGTCGCCCTGACCACATTCCGCCGGGGAAATTCACATTTTTATATTTAGCTATAGATCATTGGATTAACTCCGGCTTAAAGTTGTCAATTATTACCGGCGAGAGGTGTTCAGGGTCCCGGCTTTTGCAAACAACATCTTTATCTATGCTCAATGTTAATTTTGCGTCCATTGTCTACGTATGTATTATTTTATAAATGTGCGTATATTATTTTTCAAAATATATTTTCTGATACGTTTCAATTGCATGAAGGGGTGTTGTATGTAAGGCCTCCTATTTTTTGCTCACATCATATACGAATATCTTATCTGCATGCCTTATATAGAGCCGCTTATCGCATACCACCGGATGAGCCCAGTACATACCTTTTCCTCCTGACGGTACCCTGAATTCACCGGAAATCTCATATTTATCGGGGATTGCTTTTACAAGTCTCATTGTTCCTCTCTGGTCGAGAGTATATAGCATCCCGTCGGCAAAAGTGATACTTCCTTCATCGTTGCCTGCTTTCCATTTCTGAGTACCTGTCATGAAGTCCAGACAAAACCATCCCCTCATTTTACTCCCTGAACCATAAATATATCCGTTATGAAATATTACACCTCCATGGTGATTATCCATCAGAGTTGACTGCCATACCTTTTCCGGCCTGATCTCCCCACCCGACACATTCAGCTTGTAAAGCATGCTGCCTAAGGCATATCCGCTCGAGATGAACACATGACCATTGTGGAAGACAGCATCCGAAATATTACAGGCATTCTGATTGACAACATCAACTTTCCAGAGAAGCTTTCCGGTCTTTGTGTCGACACCATAATAACATATTGAACTCCCTCCTATCAGATGGTGATAACCTCCGTGATCAGCTACCACAGGTGAGGTATAGGCTTCAACCCCGGGTATCTGGGTTGTGGCCCATATCAATTTCCCGTTATTTTTATCGAGACAAACCTGGTGTCCTTTTTTCCCGACAGGTCTTACATAAAGATTATTACCTTCGATCATGACAGATTCGGAATAACCGTATTCAGTCTGCACTGCATCATATTCCCGGGCCAGGTCAACCTGCCATTTCACATTACCGGTTCTGGCTTCAAATGCAGTAAGAAGACCCATTTCGCCAAGAAAATAAACGATACCGTTATCATATGTCGGAGTGCTCCTGGGACCAATATATGAGCTTGCCCATGAGGCTGTAGTTGACCATTTTCCACCTGAAGGTCTTTTCCATAAAAGTTTTCCTTTAAGGTCAAATGCAAAGACATATGGCAGGTCGTTTTCCATTCCAGCTGTAAATAAAAGTCCATCGGCAATCGAAACTGAACTGAAACCTTCGCCGAGGCCCTGTATCGTCATTAACAGTTCAGGTCCGTTACCGGGCCATTTCTGCGCCAGCCCTGTTTCTTTCGATTTGTTTGTGCGGTCAGAGCCATGGAAACATGGCCACTCATATTTCGACTGGGCTGAAGTATTAAAACATGCAAAAGCCATTGAAACCGTAATCGCTGCTGTAAAGATTATTTCTCTCATTCTTAAATTGGTTTTTCACTTATAACTGGACTTCTCCAGAGCCCCAAAATAACAAATTAAGAGTAATTGTACAATTTGATTACAGGCGAATGTCCGGTAGAGTAAATTAGAATCAGTCTAAAATACTGCAAATATTTGCTTTTTGCATAAGCCGGTCGCCTTGACCACATTCCGCCGGGGAAATTCACATTTTTATATTTATCTATAGATCACTGGATTAACTCCGGCCTTAAGTGGTCAGTTATTACCGGCGAGGAGTGTTCAGGGTCACCGGCTTTTGCACTCCCCCTCCCGTCACTAGAAAATACCCCGGAAGAAACCAGAATTAATCTGGAAACCTCTAAGGTACCTTCACGTACAAGTCCACCATCTGAGATGGCAGAGTGCGGCCACCCAATGCAATAACATACCGTGTTACCTGCCGTTTTTCTTTTCTACTTGTTTTAATATGTCGTTCATCATATCTATTTGAACTTTTTGTAACTCCAGGAGCTCTTGCTGTTGGTCCATAATAAAATGGTCAATTTTTTCATGTAGTGTCCTTATCTCTAATTCTGATTTAAGGTTTATCATATAATCTTTCTTAGCCCTATCCCTATCTTTTTCTTCCAGTCGATTCTGACTCATCATAATCACTGGAGCTTGTAACGCTGCCAGGCACGATAAAATTAGATTTAAAAGTATAAAAGGATAAGGGTCAAATCCTTTATTGACAAGCCAAAATATATTGGTAGAAATCCAAATAAAAATAAACACCCCGAATGAAATAATAAATGTCCAGCTGCCACCAAATGAAGCAACTTTGTCAGCAATTCTTTGTCCAGGTGTTAATATTTGTTTCTCGTCAATGTCTATTTTATCTGTTAAAGTATTATTGTTCGTCACTGAAGTTAATACAGTCTTCTCGAGTTCTGTCAGCTCTCCAATTTCTTTAACCAGATAATCCGAGATAGCCTTTTCTCTGTAGTTGTTTAGCTCGCTCAGAGCAAGATAGCTCTCATGTGAAAATTGAGGATTATCTTTTTGAATTAAATTTAAAATAGAATGCCTGATTGTTGTAGCCGAAACTTTTTCAGAAATCGGAAAATCTATGTTTGAAATATCACTGCGAAAAGTTTCCATATTTTGATTTTTTGTTTTTTAAATAGTAGGTAACTCGTTTATGTCTATTAAAGGTAAATATATTTGACCAATTGCATAAGCCGGTCGTCTTGACCACATTCCACCGGGGAAATTCACATTTTTATATTTATCTATAGATCATTGGATTAACTCCGGCTTAAAGTTGTCAATTATTACCGGCGAGAGGTGTTCAGGGTCACCGGTCTTTGCACGGGAGCGAACGAACTCACTCTTTTTTTATTGGTGCCAGTTGGTGCCAGGATTTGTTTTTTCTATTTGATTTTTCTTTGAAACCATGGAATGAACATTGATACCTTTTTTCGATATTCTTCATATTGATTCCCAAAATCTTTTAATAATCTCTTTTCTTCCATTTTCACTACAACAGTCAACATAAAAACAAAAATTGCGCATACTATTACAAAAGAGGTTATTGAATTAATAAATAGTGCAAAAGCAAGATATATTGAAAACGCTCCAAATAGCATAGGATTTCTTGTGTTTTTATATGGTCCTGATACAACGAGATTCTTTGTTTTTGGACTTATTTCTATATTTCCTATTTCTACAGGACCCCCCTCTCCAACAGTGTTTTGAATAATCAATGACCAAATTCCATATATTAATCCCATTACAAGCAATATTATGATAATGATCCATTTTATTACCGAATTCTGGAGAATTTCTAATCTATAAACATTATCAAATAACGAAGTAACGATATAAATAATTGAAGGTACTAATACAATAACAAGTAATCCGCCTACAATATATCCTGATATCATCTTTTTATCTTTATCCATGTAATTCCTGTTTTCAAGTTATTTGAATATCTAATTATTCTATACAGTTCGCCGGCAGGAAGGACTGCTGAAATGAAAGTGTTCAGAATAATGTCACCTGACTTAATAGTGTTTTATACACAGTCTTATTAAAGCTTACCCTTAAAGATAAGAATAAAATACAGAAGCATTTGGTTTGGGGGAAAAACCAGTGGTTCTGACCACCCACCACCAGAGTTAAATCCTCGTTGTTGTTTACAAATGATGTCAAGTGCATAAGCCGGTCGCTTTGACCACATTCCGCCGGGGAAATTCACATTTTTATATTTATCTATAGATCACTGGATTAACTCCGGCCTTAAGTGGTCAGTTATTACCGGCGAGAGGTGTTCAGGGTCACCGGCTTTTGCAGGTTACAGGAGATTTGTGGCCAACGACAGTATTTTAGTATAGGAAACCAATAACACTGAGATTTTATTGATACTGACTTTAATATTATTGATCTCTGGTTTTTATTGCTCCATGGTGTGCAGTCAAAATATATTTAAATGATCCGGGATCCGGCAATAGTTTTAATGATTTAATCTGTTGTGGAGTATCCATATTGAATTTTTCAACGAAATGGTCATATTCACTGTTTGTCATTGTTAAATTGTCGCCTGCTAAAAGATAGTCATTGCCAATTACATAGCATGATGATCCTGGTGTGTGGCCGGGAGTATATAATATCTTTATTTTTAAACCATCCATAACCAGTGAATCGTTACTGTTCATAAGCGCATATCGACCAAATTTCCAGATTGGCTTTGAATATTTAGTTTTTCCGTTTGTCCCGTTTATCATCTGCTCCTCATTATTGTGCATATAGATGACAGCATTTTTAAATAACCCGATCGCACCGATATGATCTCCGTCTGTATGGGTTAAAAAAATTTTAGTGATCTTATCAGGATTGATCCCGATCTTGTCCATCTCCCTTTTAAAGTTCTTGTCTCCTATCCCTGCATCAATCATCAAATAACTCTGTTCTCCTTTGAATATATAAGAATTTACAAACTTGTCTTTAATGCACCATACCGTGTCGTTTATTATACCCGTTTCAGCAGGAGTCATAGCTTTCGTTGCTTTTAAAAAGTTGATTAAATAGACTGCAACACCAATAATTATTAATAAGAGGAAGATCGCTACACCCCAAAGACTTATTTTTAACGTTTTGTTCATGATGAATATTTTTATACGCTAAGATAAGCAATAGAGAGCAACAGCACAATGACAAAATAATGCAACAGCATGCTCCAATTTAGCAGAGTTTTCTGATAAACTGTTTAAAAATAAATTAAGACCGGTGGTTATTAAAACCCTTATTTTATTGAATGTCAACACCTTTCTAGAGGTGGCCAAAATAAATTGACCACCCGAACCAGAGTTAAATCCTTGTGTCTACTATGAATTTTAATAGTTTTCACACCTCCTATTAAAGTGGTCAAAGAAGGAAGGGTTTTGTAGAGAATCAATCAATAGTTGACAGCTAAAATTAATTTGTGCCTGGTATTGAATTGATGTTACACTACGATGACATGATGCTTGCCAAAGACTTGTTAAGGGAGACAAGTGGCGCGGATAACTTTCTCGAATAAACGTTCCCGCTCACAGGCTTTTCCAATTAACATTAGACTTCCCGGTAATTATTTTATCTGGTATACCATTAGTACATTTCCGTGTCTGATATAAAGGTTTCCATTGTTTATTACCGGATGAGCCCAAAAGGGTCCTTCTCCTTTTGTGACCTGAAATTCACTTACTATGTCAAGTTTTGACGCATTGGGTCTTACAAGAGCAATATGACCAGTCTTTTCTTCAAATAAGTACAGCATCCCATCAGCTGAAATTACGGAACCTCTAGAGTACCATCTTTCAGTCCACAGGGTTTTACCCGTCGTCCAGTCTACACATGCCCACATGTCAGCAGGTTTTGCCATATGTGTTGTTCCGTAAATATTATTTCCCAGAAGGATAGTTCCTCCGAGTTGCGGATCAAAATTTCTGTTTTCCCAGACAATATCAACTGAACTTCCGTCTGCTGAAAGCTTAAGCTTTAATGCCACCCAGTTATAACCATTCGCAATAAGAATATTCCCATCCTTATAGAGGGGTGTCATTGCATGATTTTTCATTACCCTGCCGGTTGCCGCATTAATTTCCGTATAGTTTAATTTCCACATTATCTTTCCATCTTTTGCATTGACCGCAAAAATATAAGTCCCCATTACGGTAACGATTATATTCTTCCCGGCATATTCAATAAGCTTGGGATTCATATATTGCGGCTCCTGGTCGATGGGTTCCGCCTCCCATACTACCTTGCCGTCCGCAATATTAAAAGCAACAAGCGAGGCTTTCTTGCCGGCAGGAGATGCAATTACAATGTTACCGGTAACCAGCGGAGATTCTGAGATCCCGAATTGTATTGGCTTGCTGTCATATAAACTGTAATGATTTTTTGACCATTTTATTTTGCCGTCTTTCCCGACACAGACAATATCCCCGCTGCCGCTTATAAGGAATATATTTCCGTTATAATATGTCGGAATGCATCTCGATCCGGTGTGGTTTGCCATCCAGGCTTTGCCGTACACTGTTTCCCATTTCTTTTTTCCATTGAGAGTAAGTGCGGTCAGTACATCTGAACTGTCTTTTCTTCCGGTTACATAAACAGCATCATCAGTAACAGTTGGTGAGGAATAACCATCACCCAAATTTTCGGCTTCCCATAAAAGTGCTGGCCCGTTCGCAGGCCACTTTTTCAGCAATCCCGTTTCATTATAAATACCGCTTCGGCCGGGTCCGCGCCATTCATAAAGCTGACAATAACTTATAGTTAAGGAAACTGTACTTAACAATATTATTAAGAATAATTTTGAAAAAATAGGTTTCATAATGGTTAAATTTTTATTAATAAGAACAAGAATTTTCAGCCTTAATTTGTCAGGTATCAATTTGCAGTACCTTTCAGAATTTTGTCAATAAAACCTGTAATTTCATTAAGGACACCCTGCAAACCATTCTGAGTTATATAGTTAAAAAGTTTTACAATTAAAGGGAACAGAAGGAATATCAGGACAATTATAATTATTAAAATCCCTAAACCTGCCACGGCAACAAACAATTTCAGCCTGTTGTTACTCCTGATTTTCTCAAGAATATTTTGCCAGTTTACAATGTTTCCATATACGCCGGATGGATTTTGTGAATTGTATGAATAGTCATTTTCATGCGGGTTACTATTTCCCATGTTATTCCTAAAGTCTTTGCGGTCATTTTCGAAAAATTCTTCAAATCCCATATCAGATTGTATAAATAAAACATAATTAATTTATACTAAGAAAAACATTAAAATTCTCCGGGCAGGAGAAAACTCATGCGGAAGTTTTATATGCCTGATAGTTTGTTAAAATACTTTTGGTGGTTGCCAGACAGAATAGGAAAAATTGTTAAGAAAAAGTAAGGCAGATAAACCAGATTCCTTACTTTCGTATTGTTCAGTAAGCAAAATTAAATAAGATTGATCCATCTGGTCTTCATCTGATATGACAGGATGGTGACTTAGTCTATTTTCAAAATTATTGCTGCAGGTTGTATGTTCCGTAAAATATCTCGGTGTCTCATAATTTAAACGTGTATCAATCCCTGAGCATAAAAACACAATTGTAAATATTAAAATATTAAGAAATATATTCCTTCTTTTATTCATGAATGCAAAAGTGGCATTTATTTTGAATATCAATGAAGTTCAAATAGTTAAATTAATGTTAATTAATCAGTATCATCCGATAAGCTTTATCTGGTTTAGTTATATTTGCAATGATGAAAAAAACGATAAAACAAATATCTTTTCTGATATTAGCTTTCAGCCTTAACCTGGTTTGGGCCAACAGCAGTTTTGATGACGTTGCTTTTTTTCAAAATCATTTAAGTATCTGCAGCGAATGTTCAGATTCTTCAGATACTTTTGAATGTTTCCATTCATTTTGTTGCGAAGATGATGTCTTTATGTCTGATTCAAAGATAAAATCAAATTTATTTGACGCAATGAATGATAAGGTACCGGGTTTAACTGATAATTTCCGGAACGATTATCTGAACAACATCTGGCAACCGCCAAAGTTCGTGTAGCATTAATCACTCTTTTCAGTTCGGTTTTCCGATTATCCTCCTGATAAGGAACACAAATTCGGACTTATCATAGCCTAAAAGTAAGAGCAACCTGCGCTGATACGTTTGTTTGTATTGTAATTATGTTTAATCCTCAACTTAATCTTATTCAGGCTTATGAAATCTGTGAAAATGTGAAATAGAGACATGCAAAGTGGTCCATCGTTTTGACAAATTCAATTATATCGAACCTTTTGATCAGAAAACCTAGAAATTATGAGAATAAAATCAATAATAATACTTAGCAGTATCGTGTTAAATCTTACAGCTCAAACAAGTAAAGAAGTAAAAACCTTAATTGGAACCGGTACTCCGCGTATTGGTTATTTTATAACTCCTTTCTGCCAGTTTGGCAGTATTGCCGGTTCAACTTCCGTTATTCCTGGTGTCGGTGCAGGTATTGTATTAAATAATAATATTTCGCTGGATTTAAAATATAAGTTCATTGCAACCGAAAATACTCCTGTTGGAGAGGTGGATAACCGGCTATATCTTGATGGACAATGGTTTGGAATAAAAGGTGAATTTTCATTAAAACCTGAAAATGCCATTCATGTTAATTTCTTTCTGGAGGCCGGAACAGGCGAAATTGAACTCGACCTGAAGGATCCTTATGAGGATCAACATGTCACTATCCCTTCAGATGAAGCATGGTTTTTTAATCTGGAGCCCGGGGTCGCTCTTGAGATTAATTTATGGAAGTACATGAAACTAAATCTCGCTGCAGGTTACAGATTTGTTAGTGATATCACCTTCAGAAATTTATCCGGGAAAGATCTGATGGGATTCACTTATTCGGCAGCATTGAAGATTGGGATATTCTAAAATTCAACATCAGGATCATTGAGATTTCATGTAGTATGTAATGACACCAGCGTAAAATGATATGAAAGAGACAGGTAAGAAAAACATATGGATTTCTGTAAAGGCCATTATTCTTGTTGCGGTAATAATTGGCATTAAATTTCTGGCCCACGCTTTTGGGTTTGAGTTTCTTACAATAAATAATCTTTTCTCCGGAATAATTGCAGCAAATGTTTTTTTAATGGGATTTTTACTTAGCGGAGTCCTTTCTGATTATAAAGAAAGTGAAAAAATTCCCGGAGAAATTGCATCTTCGATTAACAACATATTTTCTGAATTGATTTACCTCCATGATGATAAAAAGATACACAAGAGTAAAGAATGTATGTTATACTGCCAGGAACTTTCAAAAACTATTCTGGAATGGTTTTACCGAAAAGAAAAAACCCCAAATTTAATTGCAAAAACCAGATACTTAAATTCTCTCTTTGCCAAAGTCGAAGACGATACCCAGGCAAATTATATAGTTCGTATTAAAAATGAAATGTCCAACTTAAGCAGAATGATTATTCGTGTAGATACTATAAGGGATACAAGCTTTATTGCATCAGGATACCATATCTCGATATCTGTTACAACTCTAATGTGCTTTGGACTGATATTCTCAAAGATTGATCCGTTTTATGAATCTCTGTTTTTTGTGGGAGTTATATCCTTCTTACTGATATTTCTGATTCTTTTAATACATGATCTTGATGACCCATTTGCTTATGGTAAAAAGTATTCAGCAGAAAACGTTTCACTATATCCGATCAAACGGATCATGTCTGAAATTGAATCACTAAACAAGGAAAGAGGCATCATGTGATTTTACAATCAGTTTTTAGAATGTAACTGTTTATTCATCTGTTTTAGTTATACTTGCAGTCATGAAAAAGGCAATACAACAAATTTCTCTTCTGATCTTAGCTCTCAGCCTGAACCTGGTTTGGGCCAACAGCAGCTTTGATGACATTGCTTCTTTTCAGAATCATATAACTGCCTGCAGCGAATGTTCAGATTCTTCAGATACTTTAGAATATTTCCATTCCATTTGTTGCGAAGATGATGTCTTTATGAATGATTCAAAAGTAAAATCAAATGTATCCGATACCGAAAATGACAGAGTCCCGGGTTTAAATGACAATTTCCGGAACAGTTATCTGAACACCATCTGGCAACCGCCAAAATCTTCTTAATCCACCGGTTTTTAATTCTTTTTGTCTGCAGAAATTCTCCAGGTTACTTATTTGTAACCTGATTCTGATTTAAATTTTCGGAAGGTATAAGATGTTTATTATAAAATTGAAAAGATGAATAACACGATAAATCCTGATCAACATATTAAGACGTATCAGCTCAATTCTGCTGCTTCTTTCGGTAATAGTGCAAATTGCTGTTGTAATACTTCTTGCAGCAGATTTTGACGAATTCGAGATAGATGAAATTCATGAAATCAGCGGGTATATATTGTTGAGCCTGACGCTCATACATATTGCTTTATACTGGAAAAGCCTGAAATCGCTGTTCTTGTTTAAAAGAAAAGCATAAGAAAATGGCTAAACTGATAATTAACTCACGGAATATTAATAATTTAAATCTTTATCGCACAATGAAAAAAATATATGTTTTATTAATGGTATTATTGCTTTCAGTATCCATTACCGGTTGTGAGTATGGCGATTGTCATGATTGCCACGAATATGAATGCATTTGTTCAAGTGACGAATGTCCTGATTGCCACGAATGTGAATGTATCTGTTAAGAATAAAATTATTAATCTTAAAAACAGAAGAAGTTATGACAGTAATCTTAGCAGGAATTATAATCTTAATTGTAGGATTTTTCATCGCCAAAGTTGAACCGCTTATGCGAAAACACACAACCCTGATAAAGACAGCCGGAGCTATTGTCCTTTTCATAGGCTTATCTCTCAAATGTGTGGTTCAGGTGGAACCCGGACAGGTAGGCGTACAGAAGCTGTTTGGGAAAGTAAATAATAATATTCTTGAAAGCGGACTAAACCTGATCAATCCGCTGGTAAAGGTTGTTATGTTCGATGTCAGAACAGAGAATTATACCATGTCGGGAATAAATGATGAGGGTAATAAGCAGGGAGATGATGCCATACGTGTTTTATCGGCAGACGGACTGGAGGTGGTTGTCGACCTTACCGTTCTGTATAAAGTTATCCCGTCTGAAGCGCCCCGTATTCTTAAGGAGGTCGGAACAGATTACCGGAATGTCCTTGTTCGTCCGATCTGCAGGACTAAGATCAGGGACAACGCTGTTTATTACGATGCAGTCGCCCTGTACTCAACCAAGAGGGATGAGTTTCAATCCCGTATATTTTCAACCATCGAATCAAATTTCAAGGAACGGGGACTGATGCTTGAACAGCTTCTGGTAAGGAATCTTACACTTCCCGCATCTGTAAAAGCTACCATTGAATCAAAAATAAATGCCGAACAGGATGCACAGAAGATGACTTTTGTTTTACAGAAGGAGCGACAGGAAGCTGAACGTAAGAGAGTTGAAGCACAGGGTATTGCCGATTATGCCAGGGCTCATCGGATACAAATACTCCGGTCGGTGTATTGTTCGAAATAAAAAAACCCGGGAACAAACCGGACATGCCGGCAACAACCAATTTAAATACAAAGGCCTTTCATGAATTGATCCTGTATTTCATGAGAGAAAGAATCAAAGGCAAAAACATTGAGATAAAGAATCTAATAATCACAAATATTTTTGAATGGTTCATCTTCAATTCAAATGACTTTGAAAGGATCTTTGCCGCCAATAAGAACTTCGTAAAGCATTTCACCGGCTTCGAGGACCGTGGTCTGTCAGGAACAAATACCGACTTCTTTTATAATGAGATCGCAGCGCCATTTGTTGAAAATTCTGAATCTCAGATATCCGTAACATACTTCGATATAAGAGATTTCGAACCGGTTATCAGAAACAACGACCGGCAGGATGACAACAAACTGATCGCATTATATAAAATACTTTCTCCCGAACACCTTCTGAAGCTTCCTTTTGCCAACGACAGCAATAACCTCGATAAAACTTTTTACAGCGAGCTGCTGCATATTATAGGACTTGAGGAGACAAAGGAGGGAAGTAAAAAATTAATAGGAAGGAAAAAACCTGAAAAGAGAAACCAGGCTTCACTAATTGAAAATGCAATAACAATCCTGAAATATGAAGATTGCCTGAGCCGGCTCCCGAAACGGTCCGATTTCGGCAGGGATACCGATGAACAGCTCTTTAATGTTGCCCTTGAACTGGTGATCACCTGGATTAACCGTATCCTGTTTCTTAAGCTACTCGAAGGACAGCTTGTTAGATATAACAGCGGCGATAAAACATTCAGGTTTCTGAATACCGGTAGGGTGCACGATTATGACGAACTGAACAAGTTGTTCTTCCATGTTCTTGCCGTTAAGGATAGCGACCGTAATGAAAAAATAAAGGAGAAATTCGGGAATATCCCCTACCTGAACAGTTCCCTGTTTGAACCCGGCGACCTTGAGCACAGCACTATCCGGATCAGCAATCTTGATGATCATTTAAGGCTGCCTGTCTCAAGCAATAGTGTGCTGAAAGATAAAACCGGGAAAAAACTGACAGACGAGATTGACCCGCTTCAGTATCTTTTTGAATTTCTCGACTCTTATGATTTCTCAGGTGAAGGATCGGAGGATATCCAGGAAGAGAATAAGACGCTCATAAATGCCTCGGTACTGGGACTGATATTTGAGAAGATAAACGGTTATAAGGACGGCTCATTCTTTACGCCCGGCTTCATTACAATGTATATGTGCCATGAGACGATACGCAGGGCTGTTGTTCAGAAGTTCAACGAAGCAAAAGGCTGGAAGTGTGAAACAATTATCAGTGTTTATAATAAAATTGAAGATATCGGAGAAGCCAATAAAATAATTAACAGCTTAAGGATCTGTGATCCCGCGGTCGGCTCCGGCCATTTCCTGGTATCCGCCCTGAATGAGATAATTGCAATCAAATCGGAGCTGAAGGTTTTAACCGACAAAGAAGGGAAAAGACTTAAAGAGTACACTGTTGAAGTAATTAACGATGAGCTCATTATAACCGACGAACAATCCATCCTGTTCGAGTACAATCCGAAAAGCAAAGAGAGTCAGCGGGTGCAGGAGGCGCTGTTCCTTGAAAAGCAGAAAATAATCGAAAGCTGCCTTTTCGGAGTTGATATTAATCCCAACTCGGTTAAGATCTGCCGTCTGAGGCTGTGGATCGAACTGCTAAAAAACGCATATTATAAAGGCACAGGGCACAGGTGCAGGGCTCAGGGCAAGATGAGATCTTGAGACACTTCCTAATATAGACATAAACATAAAATGCGGTAACTCACTTATAAGCAGGTACCCGCTCATGTCGACATTAAAACTGCCTTAAAATCAAGTAAATGGAATGTTGATAATTACCGTGAAGCAGTAATGACCTACCGGAATGCCCAGTCGAAAGATGAAAAGCGAAATATGGAACAGCTTATCAGCAAGATTAAAAATGATTTTGAAACTGAAGTATCAAAGAGCGATAAGAGATTCCTCAAACTTAATAAACTCAATGGAGAACTTTTAAATCTCACTGGGCAGTCGAGACTTTTCGAACTAACTAAAACACAAAAAGAAGAATGGAACAAAAAAGTAAAAAAACTTACAGAGGAAATAAAGAAATATGAAACTGAAATAGAAGAAATTAAAAGCAATAAGATCTACGAGAATGCTTTTGAATGGCGGTTTGAGTTCCCGGAGGTTTTGAATAATGACGGCGATTTTACGGGTTCGATGTGGTGATAGGGAATCCGCCATATATCGACGGAAGATATTAAAGAGCAGAAACCATTTTTTAAGGATAATTTTAAACATATACCGTACTGCAGATTTATACGTATTCTTTGTTGAAAAAGGTTTTGAAATTATTACCTGCCGGTCATTTTTGTTTTATAATGCCAAATAAATGATGCAAACCGGATATGGAAGCCATTAAGAGAATTTCTTCTTCAAAATAAGCTTCAATCAATAATAGGTTGAACTGTTCTTCAAATGGATAAAGCAACATCTGAAGATAAAATCCTTCTGGGGAACGAGTATGAATGCAGTCAAGATACAAGTTAGCATATCCCTACTCGACAAAACACCACTAAATGAGCTGCTTACAAATCAGAATTACAAAGATGTCAAAGAACTATATGATAAACAGCTGAAAATCAGCTGGAATTAATCGGACACTAATAAATATGTTAATAGCTAAATAAAGGTATTTGATGTTTATTATAAAAATGAAAAGATGAAACCCACATGATTGATCCAATCATAAACACAAATGAATGTAATTCATTTTCAATCATGTGTGGTTCTCCCGCTTAGGCGGGACAGGCTATCAGACCATTAAAAACAAATTATTTACAGATGAAATCAATAGAGGAGAGTGTAGTAACCGCGATGGATGGAACAGACAAAGAGCTTTTCCCACATCTGCCGTATATTCTCCAGGACCTCTGGGAAATCGGTGCAGACCCTGAAATAATCATCCGCCTGATTGAGAAGCATTTTATAAACCATGACAGACTGAAAATTCTGGATCTCGGTTGCGGGAAAGGCGTTGTTTCAATAAAAGCAGCAAAGAGATTCGGATGCAGCTGCTATGGTATAGATGCAATACCTGAGTTTATATCTGATGCCAGGAAGAGGGCCATTGAAAATAATGTTGAACATCTTTGCAGATTTGAAGTTGGAGATATCAGACTGAAGGTAAAGGATTTGCCTTCCTCAGATATTATAATTCTGGGTGCAATCGGACCGGTCTTCGGGGATTATTACACTACGCTTGCCTCCTTATCAGGATGCCTTGGTGACACCGGTGTTTTCATAATTGATGACGGCTATATCGATAACAACAGCAATTATACCCACCCGCTGATTCAAAAACGAGAGACAATTATTCAGCAGATACGTTCAGCCGGAATGCAGCTTGCTGAAGAAGAAATAATCGGGAGAGATGATATTAAGGAATCTGATGACTATATATTTAATATCCTGAAAAAGAGATGCTTTGAGTTAATTAACAGGTATCCGGAAAAGAAACAGCTATTCATGGATTACATAGAGAAACAAAAAGAGGAAAACGATGTTCTTGAAAACAAAGTAATTTGTTCAACTATGGTTATAAGAAGAATCGGCAGATCAAATGAAAAACCTGATCAATCTCATTAAAAGGAATTTAGCGCACAGTTTTTTAATCGGGCCAGCAGTTCAGTTTCCGGAACCTGTTCATCCATAATATCACATGTTTTCTTCAGAGCAGCAATTTCAGGCCTTCTTCATCTTCTTGTAAATTTCGAACCATGTGATGCTGAAAAGACCGGCTACCGCGCAAACTATAAATTCCATGAAGCCGATTTTTTCAAATTGGAACAGGTTGAGGAGAAATGGTATGTTAAGGATCATGATCAGGAAGATAATCGCTCCTCCTACAATCCATATAACAGCTTTATTCGGGGTAGCAAGGATTTTAAAAATCCCGGATGTCCATGAGCGGTTTGAAAGAATAACAGAAATATTTGAGACTATTAATGTAACGAATGTAAGTGTCCTGACACCTTTCTCGGAATAACCCAGTTTTAGTCCTATGAAATATACAAGCAGACAAATAAAAATGATGCCTACGCCCTGCAGGCAGCTGAATAGTATTTTCTTTCCCCCGAAGAATGGTTCGTTGATATCTTTTGGTGGTCTGGACATTACATTTTTTTCCTCTTTCTCCGCTTCGAAGATCATGGTACAGGCCGGATCAATTATTAATTCAAGGAAAACTATATGAACAGGCCACAGGATCAGGGGTAAGTCACTGAATAATACAGGGATTAAAGACAATCCGGCAATCGGAACATGAATGGCAAAAATATATCCCAGTGCCTTTTGAAGATTATCGAATATTTTTCGTCCCATTCTTACAGCTCCTACTATGGACGCAAAATTATCGTCCATTAATACAAGGGAAGATGCCTCCCTTGCAACGTCGGTACCTTTTTCACCCATGGCAATTCCTATATTGGAAGCTTTGAGAGCAGGAGCATCATTGATTCCATCGCCTGTCATGGCAACTATTTCCCTGTTTTTCTTCAGAGCATTCACAATTTTAAGCTTCTGCTCCGGTATTACACGCGCAAAAATATTCACAACTTTAATGCGTTCACAAAGTTCTTCCTCAGGCATCTCATTTAATTCTGAACCTGATATGAAGAGTTCCGGATCTTTGATCCCGATCTCTTTTCCGATATTGATGGCTGTTATAGGGTAATCACCTGTAATCATAATTACCCTGAGACCAGCATTATAACATTCCTTTACAGCATCAGGTACATTTTTCCGTATCGGGTCTGACAATCCTATTAACCCTACAAATTCAAGGTCAAAATCATGTTGAATTGATGGAAGCTCTCCTGAAATTAAGCTTGCTCTGGCTACCCCTAAAACTCTTAACCCTTCTGAAGCCATTTCAGCAACTGCTTTTTCATAATGTGATATTCTTTCACTATTCAGGTGGCAAAGGTCAAAGATTGCTTCAGGGGCTCCTTTTACAGCGATTACCTGTTCTTTAGTACCTGTATTTGAAAAAACCCTTGACATGGCCAGAAGGTCTTTGGATAATGGATATTCTTTTTCCATTACCCAGTCGGCATGAATATGTTCTGAATTCTGAAGAAACTGATCGCCAATGTTTATTATTGCCTTTTCCATCGGGTCGAACGGGTTCACCTGGCTGGCTAAAATTCCGTATTCAATGATTTCGTGGAATGGTTCAGAGAAGGTATCTCCTGATACAACTCTGGAGAAATCAGTACCGTTAAAGAGTCGTGTAACAGTCATCTTGTTCTGTGTCAGAGTACCAGTTTTGTCTGTACACAGAACTGTTGCAGAGCCAAGAGTTTCAATGGCTGCAGGTTTTCGGGTTAACACGGATCTTT
This sequence comes from uncultured Bacteroidota bacterium, assembly GCA_963843415.1. GTDB lineage: Bacteria > Bacteroidota > Bacteroidia > Bacteroidales > VadinHA17 > LD21. Next base: position 184,590 of record CAWJKD010000004.1, on the reverse strand, counting down.
TCGACATCCGCCATGCTCCAAGAGCCAGGAAAATGGTCAGGACCACCGGAAATTCCTCCGGCAGCATAGCCATTGCAAGCGTAATTCCTGCCAGAAAACCTTTTAATAGATCCCCTCTTGTCAGCGTATAAATGACAATTATCATAACACACAAAAGAGTACCAATAATAGCCAGGCGTCTGACTAAAATCCCCATTTCCTTCTTTAGCTGGGTAGGTTCCTCCTTAACTGATTCAAGCGCCTTTCCGATTTTCCCGATTTCGGTGTTTAAAGCTGTGGCAGTGACCTTTACCAGTCCGTTTCCCTGGACAATCATAGATCCTGAATATACCACCGGCAGATCATCACCTCCCGGAATGAACGTAATATCGCCCTCTCTCCACTCCCTTTTTCTCACAGGTACTGATTCTCCGGTTAAAAGAGACTCATCGGCCAGCAAATTGTTACTCTTCACAACCAAAGCATCAGCAGGGACTCTGTCCCCTTCCTGTAAAACCACAATATCTCCTTTTACAACTTCTTTTCCTGGTATTCTGATTGTTTCCCCGTCACGAATAACCAGCGCTCTTGGACTTGCAAGGTCTTTAAGAGCATCAAGCGCTTTCTCGGTCTTTTTCTCCTGATAGAACTCGATCCCCATCACAACAAATACGAAGCTGAGAAGCATTAATCCTTCCTGTACATCACCAAGAAAAAGGTACAAGGTTCCACAAGCTACCAACAGCAGGAACATCGGTTCTTGTACAACATCAAATGCAATTTTAAATACACTTTTCGGCTTCGAAGAAGGTAGTTCATTATACCCTTCTTTCTGAAGTATCTCAGATGCTTCTTTTTGTGACAGACCATTGAGATCTTCTCTTTGAAAAGGTGAGTCCATCATATCAGATTTATTTGATTTTTTATTAATAGGTTATATAGAAATGCTTAATAATAGAGGAGCATTAATGCTAATTTATTACAAAAGCAATTTTGGATGGAAATCTAAAAAAATGGTTTTCCTTACACAAATTTGGGGGGTTGCCAGATTAATCCTGTAAAGTCTTCAGCCTTTCTGTTCTGATAAAAGGGCCATAATGAAAGCTTTTCTGATGAGGATGAAAATTCAAATAAATTTGAATTAATCCATGTTTCATCATCATGAGATTTATTATGGTTATGCTGATGAGGAATTTCAAAATCAATAGCCTGGTTATGAATCAGATGGACTTGTATATTATTGCCAATAAGCAAAATAGTTTTACCCTCATCAACGAATAAGAATAAGATGAAAACAACTGACAGACTTATCAAAGTATGTTGGATTTTATCCATAATCGGACCAAATATAAAGCAAAAGTTTGTTTATTTATATTTTACGGTTTCCCATTAACTTTTATTAACCATGGCAATAACTTGACAATACAGGCGAGTGCAGAATAAAAGTATTTTATGCAAAGCAGCGAAGAATTACACGAAGGATTGCTTTTATCTTTAATTAAAAAAAATCCACAAGAATTTTCCTGTGGATTCTGAAAGAATATCAATGCAAACTAGTCGATATCGTCATCATTATCGTCGAGATCAAATGATTTAAAGATCGCTCCGATAAAATAATGGGCAAATTCATGATTGCCGTCAACATCATTTGGACCAATTTCAATAGTTCCGTTCCCATTCCCGTCTTTTGCACCGCTAAAATCAATTGAATTAAGGGTTTCGAGCATTTTATTAATATGGAAATCAATATAAACATTAATCTCGTCTCCTGAAAGGGAAATATTTTGTTCCGAATCAGGGAAATCTAACTCAATATCATAATCACCATCGTACCACATTTCCATCTTTTTCCCATCGATTTGTCCATTAATGAACATTGTATGATTATAGATTTTCTCATTTGCAGGATCCTTGGTATATCTGTCGAGCTCAACTTCAACATCTTCATAAACACCACTGGGTAAATCGCTGGTAGCTATAACTAACCCATGTCCGGCTTCAGTCGAAAGTAAATCTATTAAAATCGGACCCTTTATTTCAAATTCGTCAGAATCACCATCATTGTCATCATCAACAATACCTTTATCATCATCACCATCATCATCACCATCATCATCTTCATAATCATCATTATAATCAATGTCATCAATGTCATCATCCAGCTCAAATTCAATATCCTCAATATTGATTAAGAATGTTTCAAGAGTATAACCTGAGGCAGTCGATGTTGCACCTTTAATTTCACCCGGACCATTTGTACCAGGTATTGTTGTAATGCCAAGAGCTACTGATTTGGGAAGATCACTCTTCACAACAATATTTAAGCTAGTCTGTGAGGGATCATCTTTCTTACAGGAAAAGGAAACAATTGTAATTATGCCGGTTACAATTGCCATTAGTTTTTTAATATTTCTCATCATTTTTACTTTTAGTTATTATTTGTACTTTATTACATACAAAACGATGAGATAATATAAAAGGTTGGAATTCAATCTTGAATATTTAATTAAAATGATAATAAAATGAAAGATGGAACTCTGCACTTCCGTTGTGAGTTCTAATCAGATAACCGGGAATTTTATCGTTTCCCTTATATATGTTAGGCATTCCTAATGACACGAATAGTCCGGGTGCAATGGATAACTGATTGGAAATCTGCAGCTCAAATTCACCGGCTAATCTGACGCCAAAATCAAATCTCCCATATTGTGATTTGATATCTTCAGTATACGGATATATTTTATGACTCGCGTTTTTCAAAACTGAGAAATATCCCCCGGCAAGTACATTTACTGAAGACCCGGGAAGAAGACGACCACTTCCCGTGAATTTATGTTTGACAGAAAGGGCAAACGTGGAATATTTGAGAGTTATTTTTTCCTTTACGTAATGTCCGTAAAGATATTCAAGGTATTCCTGACCGGTATTTGAAAATAGAAAACCATCAGCCTGAATCTGCCAGGTTTCATTTAACGAATAATTCAGGCTGAGACCAACATCAGGGTAAAACACAATTTCAGATGAACTCAGGGATTCGGATTTAAGGCCATCCCGTGTTTTGTTATTAAGCAACCAGGTATTCTTAAACAATGCTATAAAGCCTGCTGAGATCCTTCCATTACCTGTTGAGGGAAGTGTATACCCGGAGGTTGAAGAATTATTATTGAGTTTCAGGTTGTCAAAATCTGCTTCGGGAAATACTATTAAATTTCTCAGATTATCGCAAGGAAATAAAACCGGCAGAATATTGGATTTTTCATTTAAAATATGACCTTTGGCAATAATCAGATTTGAATCAGCCATTTCGATAGCAGCTAAAACCTTAGAAACGATCTTGTTACTTATAGGCATTGGTGTTCCTTGTGTCAAACCAGTTCTGTTCCTTTCTGTTAAGGTTACCATATTATTATCCTTACTTTTATCAAAAGAACTCCTTAATGCTGGTGATCCGTCTTCTTTTTTCTGTTGGCTGATATTGGAATCCACAGGTTTATTATTAATAATCAGCTCTGCCGGTTGGGCATTTTGCCTGTTTTCGACTAAATTATCAGGTTGATCAATATGTGAATCCATAAATGCTTTCTTTACAGGGATCATACTAATTAAAATAATAAGAACAGCGGCAATGGATTTAGTAAATATTCCGGAACCTGAATCAACCGGCATAACAATATCAAGATTCGAAGAGACACTATTCCAAACCTCACCAATGTCAATTTCTGCGGATATTTCCTCCCATATTACATCCAGTTCTTCCTGATCCAAGGGTTTAAATAAAATATTATCGGATTGATTATTAAGCAGTTCATCAATCTGTTCACGAAACTTATCTGATATTTTATCTTTTACCTTCAATTATTCAGTTTCACTTATTGTAATCTCCAATCCATTGCTGTAATAACTGTTTTGCCCTGTTGATCTGGGATTTTGATGTGCCTATAGAAATATTGAGCAGTTTAGAAATCTCTTTATGACTATATCCCTCAATAGCAAAAAGCTGGAAGATCATTCGTGCCCCATTCGGTAACCTGTTAACCTGGGAAATAATATCCTTAGTATTCAGGACTGTAGAAACAGACACTTCATTTGAAAAGGGATGAATAATATTTTCAAATGGAATAAATTGCGCTTCATTGTAATTTTTTCTGTAATGATCAATTGCCGTGTTAGTGACTATTCTTTTCATCCAGCCTTGAAGTGAACCCTTCCCGTCAAAATTGTTGATGTTTCTGAAAATTTTAATAAATGCCTCCTGAAGTATATCCTTGGCATTATCACGGTCACTTTCATATATAAGACATAAATTGTACATAGCTTTGGCATAACGCCGGTAAAGCATTTCCTGAATCTTTCTGTTGTTTTCCCCGCAACCTCTGATTAAATCATCGTCGCTCAGTTCCTCAGCTTTCATGATATAAAGAAGCAGATACTATTTATTTAACAACAACTTTTACTGATTGGGCAATGCGGTATAATAAATCCTCGTACAGATCTTCATTTTCTTCACTTGATATAACAATTAACTCTATTCCGGTATCATCCGAAACGTCTGCCTCCTCGAGTGATTCCCGGCTAATTGAATGAAAAGCATAAGCCGGATCAAACAGTAGAATCGCTTCGTAATCTTGATCTACAGACAAAACAATTCTGGAATTTTCATCCGGATCAAAAGCCCTGACACTAAGCAATTCCGTATTGCTAATAGCAATTATAAATGTAATTGAAGTACCACTCAAATAAGTGTATTTACCGGTAATTGAAAGTCCAATATTAGGTGAATCTGTGTCTTCATTTTCATCCTCGTCATCATCATCAATTAATTCATCAATTACTATCCCTTTGAGATTGATATCCCATTTCATATAATTATAAATGCCCTGAGGTATATCAAAATCTGAAATTGTTACGGGCTGTGAAGATTTGTAGAATGCTAACGTAGGGAAAATTATTTTAGGATCTGTTTCAAAAAAGACATCTCCGCCAGCCTCTCTTTTACCATCAAACTGGATCCTCCGTACCCCGATTTCGCCACCGTTAAAAGTCAGATAATCATCTTTGGAAGGATTATCTGCAATACCGATCTTGAAATCGACTTTAACCGGAAGTGTAAGATCATCTTTTTTAATGCATCCATTAAGGAACAGGATCATTATAATAATTACCAGTTTTATATTATTATGAGTCATTAACTTCATTTTATATAATTATAACGGAACATCTTTACTAAAGGTTGGAATCAATCAATTAAAATAAAGTACAAGTTACTGATTTTTGACATTTATTATCGTCTTCCCGTTAATGCGATCCAATCAGAATTAGAGCTTTATTCATAATTATTTGTTCGAACCAATCCTTTCACAAGATAATCTGTCAGTCATAATCCGGATCCGATCCTCCCTGACCACCACCTCCTCCGAATCCGAATCTTGGATTAACAACATTATTGTAAATGGAACCAAATGTATAAGTTAATCCTATCCCTCCTCCAATCCTGTATTGTGTGGACAATTCCCTGAGCTCTAAAAGCCTGTCAGCTTCTGAAATATCCCCCTTTTTCAGGTTAACCTGATCATTAATGTGGGCAACACCTCCTGAGATCTGCAACGACAAACCCTTAAAGATCCTTAGATTAAGTGAAGAATTCAGTTCAACACGGTTTTTGGAAAAATCATTGAGGTAGTTTGAAGCCAATAATGATAAATTCACAGATCCCCATTTTTTCTGGATCTGGAAAGCAATATTGAACTCCTGTTTAAAAAGATACTCTTTAAGCTTATTATATATAGTTGAGTCATTATAGTTATTATACTGCATACCTGCACTATACAGGAATCTTAATTGTCTGTAGGTTGCTTCAGAATAAGGGAAAAGATCATATTCCACAGAAGGGAGAATATCAGTTCTGAAACCGTAATTTTCTCGTGTGGATGTCCCGATATTCCATTTTATACCAGTTGACCAATGTTCACCAAGGCTCTTTACAAAAAGATTATCCCCCTGAAATTCATTGGTTACATATGTGGTATCAAAATCATCTTCTTCAATAACTCTTCTCCTGCTATAGCGTTGATCAAGTTCAAGTTCAAGTTTTATATCCGGTGTTACTTTTGTAATAGCAAATGAGTTATTTAATTGCAGTTGCCTGTCTGATTCTTCTGCCTGAAACTCAGGTTCAGTGCCAAGTGAGAAGACCCAATTATTCCATCTATCAACTACCTGTTCCTGCTCGAGCTCCTGGTTGAAGTTAATTTCAATTTCACTGGACAAAGGAGTTCTGGCAACATATTTCATTAAACCCATTTGAAGCCGATTATTCTTTTTCTCCCTGACAATTGTATTTGTCTCATCCGGACTGCTTGTATAAACCAACGTATCGTTCATTCCATTGTAAATTCCAAGACCCTGGAAAGTAAGAGTGTATTGTGTACCTCCGCTTCCTGCATTTTGCTGCGTTATCAGAATAAAAACCTGGGCTTCTTTCACATCCCTGACAAAATTTACATAAGGGATTTGCTGCCTGGTGTAATTCATGTCACAACTTTGGCAGTCAAGAAATATTTTGACTGCTTCTTTTCTTAATGCATCTGATGTTGAACCTTGTTCCTGAGCTTTTACAACCTGTGAAATAAATGCAATAAGAAAAAGGCATAATAATGTTGTACGAATGTTCTTTTTCATGGTATAAAATTGTTATAGATTTAAGTTTCTCTTTTTATTCCCTGAGTAATAATCGTATAAATTTAAATTCGTAATTATCAAGTTTATGAAAAATAGTTGCGAAGCTGGAAAATACGATGGTGAACCGGCAAATAGAAAAAATGAACTTTAACCATGGATAAAAAAATCGGTAAAAGCCAGTAACATTTACCACATCCGGCTGGAATAAATGGCAGCCCAAATGCGGAATCAAATCCACGTTGCTTAATCATGTGCATAAGCCAATCGCCCTGACCACATTCCGCCGGGAAGATTAAGATTTTTATATTTATTTATAGATCATGGAATTAACTCCGGTCTGTAATGATCAACTTTGCTGGAGAGAGATGGTCAGATGATGGGGTACGATATACCCAGGTAATGTAAAACCATTTAAAGATTTATAATGGAGAATTAACCAATTTCACTTCCAATATTGCCAGCCTGCTTTTATAATTTTTTTTCGTTTCGAATTAAAGTTATGAAAACAGCAAAAATTGTTGTCAATAGTTGTAAAAATGGTGATATAATTATCATAAGGAATAACCATCCAATAAAACTAGTTTCGGGGTCGTATAGAATATAAGGGTGCCCAAAATTTTGAATGTCAGACGATGAGTTGATATTAATCAGAATTGCGCCTCCCCAGACAATTAACATTACCATAAAGGTAAAAACAGATGCAAAGAGAGAAAACTTACATATATTATGGTATTTCTGATAAAGTTGTTCAGTAGAAGCAGAAACTCTTTTGGTAATATACCATCCTAGCGGGAATCCTAATAATATACAAAATATCGGCACGCCCATTCCTGCGCCGACACACATTAAATCAATCAGGATATACCAAAAAATAACCATTTTTGTTTTCAGTTCAATATGTCTTTTCATACCTCCTGCTGATTAAAGAATAGCAATTGAGTATAACTCGTTTAAATTTAATACTAAAAGTAAACATATTTGGCCAACCAGTCAGTTTTTACATTTTGAGAGAAATCGTTTATTAAATTAAAGTAACGGGAATTGTCGCACTTTAAAATAAAAGAACTCAATTATTTAATTGTTTTGATTGACTTTAGTCCCTTTCCCTTCAAATGCTTTCCACCAGATATTATTCTTCAAATTTTCACCTATTACAACAAAGGACATCCAGTCATCACTAAAATTCCATATCCATCGCGAAACTTCAACTTTTCCATTTGGATAATACGTTGCTCCATCTTCTATGCAAGTTCTCCTGTCTGTAAATGTTGGTGTTGAGTTAAACCATGTTCCATCATCATAAAAAATATGTGTCATACATATTTTTTTTACAGGGTCATAGCCTGTTATCTCAACCCCATTTTGAGTAAAATCTTTGGTTTTCCACTGGTGAATTATTTCAAGTGCATAACCATATAAAATCCTTTTGCCTGTAAGAATCCAATCAACATGATTCCAGGATGCAGATATACTGTCTCGTGCTTCTCCTTGAACGCTCCAGGTTCCTGCCCAGGCATCCAGGACATTATATTCAGATCCTGCTTTTGGGAACTCTTTCTGTGTTGTCTGTGCCTGTATCTCATTTGTAAAAAGTAATAGGAATGCTACAACCATTGTCTTTAAACATAATGTTTCCATTTGATTGGAATTTGGTGACTGGATAAGATTAGAATAACTGTAGGTTAATTGGTTGATGAAAGTTACACCAACAATTAACCAAAGTCAAATATATTTTAACACGCAGATCGATTAAGGGTTTTCAGACCTTCTTTTAAAGTGGTCCAAAAAGGAAGGATTTTGAAGAAAATCAAAAAATTACAATCCCGGATTGCAGGTATTTTTTATATTTAACTTATTATTTGCTTGAGCAATTACTAATACTAAATGGTTAATAGACTTTTAAATATACTCCCGTCGTTACAGTTAATAAAACTGATTCTTATCCTGTTTATCTTAGACTTTTCCTTTCCGGGTTGCAAAAGGGAAAATATCCAATCCGAAGATGGTATGCCAAAAATATGGATGACTCAACTTCCTGCTGAAAACTATTATTGCTCACCTGCCTTGAGCATTGATGAGAAAATTGTCTATTTTGGAACATCAGCACTTCCCGATATCCACAAAAAGAGTCAGTATTTCGTTGCATTGGATGCCGAAACAGGCAAAGAAGTCTGGAGAATGCAACTTGGGATCAATGAGGTTCGCTCTGCCCCGGCAATATCTTCCGATAATTCAATTTATTTCACTGTTGAGACACGTGATCCGCTTAATGGTACAATTCAAGGGGATGAATTATGGCATATCTCCAGTGATGGTCAGCTTATCTGGAAATATGATATAAACCCAGGCAAATTAACCTCAGAGGTAGGTTTATCAATCCCAACAATAGGATCAGATGGGACTATATATGTTGGAGGGGATAAACTATATGCAATTGACAAAGAGGGGGCTCTCCGATGGTCATTTTCGGGTCAATGGCCGGAAGCTATCCGCAATGCACCTGTAATCGGGAAAGACGGGACAATTTATTTCGTCTATCATAATGTCCCTCTTACAGCTTTAGATCCAACCGATGGTTCTATAAAATGGACTCTTTCTCTTGGTGTTGACGATCATTGCTTTTCATCCCCAGCCATCGGAGCTGATGGAACAATTTATGTGGCAACACAGCCAGGGATCCTTTATGCAGTTTCAAATTCCGGCCAGTTATTATGGACATTTGATATAGCGTCCGCAGGATTCACAGGCACATTCAGATCTTCACCGTCAATTGACTCTGATGGATCAATCTATTTTGGTTTAAATATTGGAAATCCTTCATCTGCGTTTTTTGCGGTTAAATCGAATGGCACATTAAAATGGGTGTTTGAGCCCGATGACCTTCCTGATGATACTCCAAAAGATCATTTTGACATTTATTCCTCCCCAGCCATAGGTTCAGACGGAGTAATTTATTTCGGACAAGAGTTTGGAAGAGTATATGCACTTAATTCATCTGATGGATCTCTTGTATCACTGACGACCACAGAAACTGGTATTACATGGTCTTCTCCTGCAATCAATAAGAAAGGTATTCTTTTTATAAGTGATTTAAGTGGAAAGGTATATGCACTACAAACTGGAAGCAAGGGATTAGATCCATTAGCCCAATGGCCGAAGTTTCGTTACGATAACCAGAATTGCGGTAGATTAGACAACCTTTAACTTACTTTCCAATTATTTTCACTAGTGTCCGATTAATAAATTAACACAGAAATGAAATTAGAACATCACAGACAAAAAGTTGCTCCCTTTTCTCAATTCTTAATAAGAGTGGGGCGGTATGCATTGGTTTCCGTAATGTTGATTATTTTTTCAGTGTGTGTCGGGACCATGGGTTATCATCATTTTGGACACTTGAACTGGCTGGACAGTTTTTATATGTCCAGTATGATTTTAACTGGAATGGGGCCTGTGGCAGAAATGGAAACTGATAGTGCTAAATTATTTTCTTCATTTTTCGCCTTATACAGCGGCGTGGCATTTTTAAGTATTACAGCAGTTTTCTTTGCTCCCATCGTTCATAGGTTTTTACACATATTACATGTTGAAAACGATGAAGATTAAACGAAAAAACAAGGAAACAAAATGTTACCTGACCAGATTACGGTTAAAGCGGAATAACCGGCAATCTTAAACATAGTACGCTAAGATATATTTACCATTGCAATCCAGAGTTAAATCCTTGTTGTTTACTAATGTATGTTTTGTTTTTTCATACCCGATTTTGAAGCGGTCAAAGAAGCCGGTTCTGGCTTCAAATGCGGTCAGAGCCACGGAAACATGGCCACTCAATTTCGACTGGGCTGAAGCATTATTACCTGCAAACACTGTTAAAACCTGGATCGCTGCTGCAAAAATTATATTTCTCTTTGACTATGCTTTCTTCTGAGCTACAAAATAACAAATAAAGAGTAATTGTACAACCTGCTTCCTGATGAATGTCCGGTTAACCGGTATTGATAGTATGAACGTACAACGACCGATCATGCACCTGATTTTGGTGAAATGGTTTTATCTACCAGGGGTGTTGTACCATCTTATTGCCCATTCAGAAATTCACTCACCGATACGACAGTTGCATAATTTTTGAGTGTAACGAGTGTGGAATAATGAACATCTTCCGCTTTGATCAACCTGTCGCCATATTTAAGGTCTTTGGTGGCACACGCATCATGTATCAGAATGCATTTAAATCCATAGTCGCTTGCAGCCCTTGTTGCTGCTTCAACACACATGTGCGTCTGCATACCGCAGATTACGAGGGTGTCAATCCTGTTTGACCTTAGGGAATCAAGCAGAGCTGTTCCTGCGAAACAATTGACAGCGTCTTTGCTGAAGATCATTTCCCGGGGTAGTGGCTTCACTATATTCCTGATCATGCCTCCCGGTTCGGAATTGTGCCGCACATGTATGACCGGGAGTTTTTCCTCTCTGAAATGAACCAGCAGTCTCGATGCATTTTGTGCCGCCTTTTCAGGTTCGGCAAGAGGTGACCGTCCTCCCGGGAAATAAAAATCCTGGATGTCTATCAGAAGAAGAGCTGATCTCTGGCTTAATCCTTCGAAGGGAATGATAAACAGCATGAATGATATTGCCAGTAACAATTTTTTCATCTTATAGCATAAAAGGACTAAAAGTATAAATATACAGTGAATTATTAAATGTAATTATTCATAATCTCTAACACCATTAGGGGGTGTATTAAACTAAAGAACTTTCTCTTTTTTGCTAATTGTCATCCAGGGGCAATCTTCTCTTATCTCACAATTTTTACATCCTGCAAGTTTTGAAACGACCGGAATAATTACAAATCCAATTAATACAAAGAAAATTGTCAGTACCAGGATTTCTTTTGTATAGCTTGAGGAAATCAGATATACCGAAAACGCCAAAGGGACAAACCAGTTTGGAAATTGGATGCTGATATTTCTTCTGAATACTTTTTTGAATGATTTGCCAGTCCCCTTTTTAAATAATTTAGATGAAACCACCCCATATCCGCAAGGGCATGCCAGCGAATTATAATGATGACAATAAGGGCATATTTTTGCCCAGAACCAGACAACACTGAATAAAGCATAAGATCCAAAAATTATTGCACTGATTGTTGAAACTTTATTGATTATCAGAAAACCAAGAGTAAACAAAATTACAGTCGGGAAATTATCTAAAAGTACCAGCCATAAAGGAATTTCCCTGGAATGACAAGTGGCGGTGGGGGCGTTGGTGTTTTTCCCCAATGTTTCTAATCCCGGACCAGATATTGTGTTTATGTTCTTTCCCATGTTTATCAAATGAACTGTTATTTAGTGGCTTTTAAAAAGATGCAATATATGAATTCTAAATAAAAAATCTGCTCCCCTGAACATGGTTGGCTATTTTAAATATGAATTGGCCAAAAAAGGACGGATTTCCTGCGACATTCGTTGGATACGGTCACTTTTCTCACAAACTGAAGGAAAATTGACTTTGGTATAAATAAGGTGTAAATTTGATAGGGAAATAAGTAATCATGAATTGAAAATATTATCCAAAGAGTGATGGGTCATCGTAAAATATTATATGAAAAGTTAAAACAATAACAGAGTTAAAAAAGCAGGAGGAAAAAAAATGAATATGAATGTACTACAAGTTTTAATTTCGGTAATAGCCGGCATGGCTCTTATGGGACTTATCGTGTGGTTCACCATGCCATTATTAATGTTGGTTAAGCACAGGAGCAAACTGAGTTATGACGAAACTGTTATTGCCTTGAGCGAAACCCTCACAAAGAAACAGGACTGGCAAATTCTAAATGTGAACGATTTTCAAAAAAGAACAAAAGATTTCGTCAACCTTGAACGAGTCGGGAGCATAGATATATGCAATCCTCGCTACGTGTCTAAGATTCTTGCTGAGGATAAGAATAGGGGTGTTACAGCATTCATGCCCCTGGATTTTGGAGTCTATGAAGATAAGAAAGGTCAGGTATTTATCTCTCAGCTCAATGTTGGACTATTAGGAAAAATGTTTGGCGGTACCATTTCGGAAGTCATGGGAGCTGCAGGTAAAGATCTAAGTGAAGTGGTTAATTCTGTAACATCCAATTAAGAGGTTACATGCAATTTTAATATTAAAACAAGGCGTAAAATTTATTATCGTCATGAAAATAGAAAATCTATTTAGATTGCCGTTTCTTACTATTCTTGGCACCTTATTTTCATTATTTCATATTAATGGCCAAACAGTATTACCGGAATCCAGACATTACAAACTGGAGAAGCTGGCTGATGGTATTTATGCGGCAATACATAACAATCAGGGCGGACATGCAATTTGCAATGCCGGAATAATTGATCTGGGCGACAAAACTGTTGTAATAGATCCATTTATAAGTCCTGCTGCTGCCAGGGATCTAAAGAGACATGCGGAATACTTAACGGGTAAAGCCATAGCAGTTGTTTTGAATCTTGATCCTCACAGCGATCACACACGGGGAAATCAGGTATTCGTTCCTGAGGCAGATATATTAAGTACTCCCAACGCCCGAAAATATATAGAAAATCATTTTGAAAAGGAATTTGAAGAAAATAAAAAATCAGCTTCCGAAGAACTTATTGAAATTCAGAAACAAATCTTAAATGCTTCAGGATCCGAAAAGGGTGAACTTACTTTGTGGGAAGATGAGCTGAAGGCAATAATAGAATCAATTCCTGAATTGAAAATGACTCTTCCGAATTTTACCGTTAGTGATACATTAACGATCTATGGTTCAAAAAGAAGAATGGTTTTGATACCTACAGGCACGGGTCATACAAATGGCGATATGGTTGCATATCTGCCTGAGGATAACATCATATTCATGAGCGATCAGTTATTTGTGAAATGCCATCCTTATTTTGGAGATGGCGATCCAGAATCATGGAGAAATAATCTGAATAACTTAATCACTTTGAAACCGGAAATATTGGTACCCGGGCACGGACCTGTTGGTGATATTAATTCGTTATTTATGATGGTTGATTATATTAATACACTAAATGATCTCGTGAAAAGTGAAATTAAATCTGGTAAAGACGAGAGTCAGGTGATTAATATTCCCATTCCGGATAAGTTCAACGATTACCTGATCAGCAGTTTTTATAAGAGCAATCTTAGATTCTTATATAGAAAATTGACTTTGGTGAGAAGCGGTCCAAAAAGTTAATCGAACGGGTAAAAAACCAGATATCTTGATTTTTTTTTGTTGGAGTAAATTTGATAATGTTCTTGCTTAGATATAGTCGGACTTAAATTCTATCTTATGGGGAAGTTGAGCAAGGTCACAGGTTTATTTTTACTTAATCTTTCAGAGGTTCTTAATTTAAGCAAGAAAGGTGAAAATTCCATCATGATAACCCTCTGCAATAACCGGGAATACTGGTACCACAACGACATATCTCGGAAAAATTAATTGATTATAAGTCGTTTATGCAGAATAGTTGAAATTTTTACTATGAATATCTGACTTAAAAACATAGCTAAAAACAGTCATTATGTATAAAATATGGAATTATATTTCCAATCTCGGAATAGCCAAGGATAACAGGGATCTGAGTCAGAGAACAATTATTCTTACAAATCAGCTTAATTTTGTAACGCTGATCTCAATGAGCCTGTTACTATTAACTACTCTCATTACAATCTGGTTTATCAATGCTAAACCATCTTACGGAACTCTTCGGGTGATAGTCCTTCTTGTTGTAAGTTTTCTGAACCTTGCTGTTGCTCGCTTTGGTTTTACAAAACTCAGCAGATTGATCCTTGTCTTTCTTCCCCCCGTTGTATTTCTTCTTGGTCCTACATTGATAGGGTATGTTGAAGAGGAAAGTTATACGTACTATCCTTATGTTGTGATAGGAGCTTCGATAATCCCTCAGTTGCTTGTAGACCCACGTGAGGAAAAGTTACTCTATTATAGCTCACTTTCTTTCTATTTTATCCTTACATTATTGATTGATAAGGTGATGGTCCGGTTTGGGTCAATCCATTTCCCGATCATTGACAGGATAAATATTTTCTACCCCTGGTATAAAATTGCACAAATTGGATTATTCCTGTTTATTAACGCAAGCATATATTACCTGCGGATACTCAATTTTCGCTTTGAGGAGGTTTTGAATAGTAAAAACAAAGAGCTTGACTTACAGAATGCTGAATTAAAAGAACAAAAAGAAAAGATCCTTAGGACAAATGAGGAATTAAAGCATTTAAATGAGATTACTAACAAGCAGAAGGATGAAATAGTCAGTAGTATCCAATATGCAAAAAGGATACAGTCAGCGATTATGCCACCAGAAACATACATAACTGAATTACTGAATGAGAATTTTATATTGTATAAACCAAAAGACATTGTAAGCGGTGATTTTTATTGGATAAAACAAGTAAAACATTATATCATATTAGTATCGGCAGATTGTACAGACCATGGAGTACCTGGAGCACTCATGAGTATGCTTGGAATAAGTTATTTGAACGAAATTGTGCATAAGAAGGAGGTTACTCAGGCAAACCATATTCTGAATGAATTAAGGAAGGAGATTAAACATTCACTTCGGCAAACCGGGAAAAAAGAAGAATCAAGAGATGGAATAGATATAGCTTTGTGTGTTATTGACAGTAAGAATAATATTATGCAATATTCTGGTGCGTATAATCCTTTATTTATAATCAGCAATAGTATTGGGGAGCCAGTACTTAAAGAAATTAAAGCCGATCCAATGCCAGTAGGTATGCACTTCTCAAGTGATAAATCATTTACAAATCATGAAATTAAGCTTGAAATCGGAGATACTTTTTACATTTTTTCGGATGGTTTTGTTGACCAGATTGGCGGAACCAACAATCATAGATTCACCAGTGAAAAATTTAAAAAGTTATTGTTAGACATCTGTGATCAACCCATGTGTGAACAAAAAGAAATTATGGAACAGACCCTTAAAAACTGGATGGGCGATCAGCCTCAAAGAGATGATATATTGGTCATCGGAGCAAGAGTGTAATAATAATAAAGTTGACAGGGTTCAAAACCCGGTTTTTCTGACAATCTCCGACCGGTAAGGCAATCCGGATTATAATTATTCATATTTCAGTACCTTAAATTCATCCCGGAATGGTTAATTTATTCCGGCGGTAGGTTGTCCCAGGGACTGTTCTTTGCAAATACTATATAAATAATTTGGAGCTTATATAATTTATGTTTAACTTTGTAATTCAAAGTACTTTTAAAGCATGAAAAGTGATATAAATTCCATCGAGGATATAAAGGCTATAAGGAAAATTATGGAAGAATCTTCCAGATTTCTTTCACTTAGTGGCCTTTCAGGAATATTTGCAGGATTGACGGCAATAGCCGGGGCACTTTTTGCATATATTATTATTCTGGACAATGGAAGTATTCATATTGATGAATATTTAAGAAGTCTGCCGGCAAAAGAGACTTTTTCTCTCAGATGGCAACTTATTGCAGATGCTGCTTTAGTTCTGGTGCTTTCAGTGCTGTTCTCTCTCTATTTTTCGATTAAAAAGGCAAAGAGGGATGGCAAGAATTTCTGGACTCCTGTTTCCAGAAGACTTCTTATTAACCTTCTTATTCCACTTGCTACCGGTGGTGTTTTTATTATTGTGCTCATATTTCAGAACCATTTACAATTGATAGTTCCATGTTTTCTCATTTTTTACGGTCTGGCTCTGGTCAGTGCAGGGAAGTTTACCTTTGGTGAGGTTTTTTATCTCGGGATACTCGAAATAATTACCGGTCTTGTTTCAGCTTTTATCCCGGGCTGGGGTCTGATATTCTGGATATTCGGTTTTGGAATACTCCATATTATCTACGGATTGGCAATGTACAGAAAATACGAGGCATGAAAGATCTTATTTCGAATATAAACAAGATTTTTGAGAGCAGGGTAAGATTGGGAATTATGTCAGTCCTGATGATAAATGAATCCTATGATTTTAATAGTCTGAAGTCGACTCTTGATGTAACTGACGGGAATCTTGCCAGTCATCTGAAAGCACTTGAGGAAAAGGGCATGATAAAGGCTAATAAACAATTCATCGGCCGTAAACCAAATACAAGCTACTCAGCAACTCAAACGGGAATAGCCGGATTCAGGCAGCATTTAAAAGCTCTTGAAAATCTTATAAAGGAACAATAATTTTTTTATTAATTCACTTTGCATTTCAAAGTACTTTTAATAACTAATAAATTATATACTATGAAAATTGAAATTACAAACCAGAACAAATGGCACCAGTCACTGACAGTCAAGCTCGCTTTGCTTGCGTTTCTCGGACTGGCCTTTCTTGTCCCTCTCCAGATGATCAAACAGATTATCACTGAAAGGCAATCGAATGCTGAAAAGGTTAAAAAGGAAATATCCGATCAGTGGGCTGCAAAACAAATCTTCTCAGGACCTGTGATAAATATCCCTGTTCGCACTGTTCCGTCAGAAAAAGATGAGAAATCAACAACTATATTATGGCATATTTTACCCGAAAATCTCAATATAACCGGAATAATCAAACCGGAAATAAGATACCGGGGTATCTATCAGTCGGTTGTTTATGATTCTGAATTGAAAATCAGAGGATATTTTATTATCCCGCCTGAAGATGCTTTAAGAAATTATGAAGTTTTATGGAATGAAGCATATTATACTGTGGGCATTTCAGATAACAGGGGTCTCAAGGGTAAAATCATTCTGAAAACTGATTCTACAGAACTGGAAGCACAACCAGGGGTCAGAGATAATGATATCTTTCAGTCGGGTATTTCATTTATTAGTCCTGTTCTTATTCCGGGCAGCAAGGTCAGTTTAGACATGAGCATCAACCTCTCAGGTTCTGAAGGATTGCAATTGACTCCCCTTGGAAAGTCAACGTTTGCCCATCTTCAATCAGAATGGACTTCTCCAAGCTTTAACGGGAGCTTCCTGCCTGTAAAAAGGAATGTAGATGAAACTGGATTTACTGCAGAATGGGAAGTGACCCACCTGAACAGGAATTTCCCTCAGAACTGGACAGGAAATGCTTTTCATCCTCTGGAAAGTTCATTCGGCCTTGATCTTTTTCAACCAGTTGATCATTACCAGAAGTCCTGGAGGAGTTCCAGATACGGAATACTTTTCATTGCTCTCACATTTCTTGTTCTGATTTTTCTTGAAATCACAAGAAAGGAGGTTATTCATATTTTCCACTATTTCCTGGTCTCGCTCGGGCTTGTCCTCTTTTTCTCCCTTCTGAATTCTCTCAGTGAGCAGGTAGGATTTAATATAGCATACCTGATTTCATCCATTGCAACAATTTTGATGATCTCGGTTTTTACTGGCACTCTTTTCAGAGAAAAAAAGACTGCCTTGATTGTATTTGGCATGCTTGTGATTTTATATTCATTTATTTTCGTCCTGCTGACTCTGAACGACTATGCTTATCTTGCCGGGAATATTGGTCTGTTCCTATTGCTGGCTGTTATTATGAAACTCTCAGGCAATCTGGAACTTTTTAAAAAAACTTCATTATCTGAAACAGCTCAGAAAAAGAATAATTAAAATCAAATTGAATGATTTCACGGTAAAGTTGTCCCGGAATTAATCTGAGACAACTTTAGTGTTTACTGTAATTAATTTTGTTATTGTTATCCAATCACATTTTGAAGTGGCTAATAAAGAACTTATTCTCCATATAGATAATTTGAAAAGTTATACTTTTGAATATTAATATTTAATAAAGTCAATCCGTTTAGACAATGAAATATTCCATCCCACTGTTTTTTGCATTATCTCTTTCATTAAATGGTTTGTCGCAAACAACCATTTCCGGACGAATATTTTCTCAGGAAGACAGACAACCACTAGTAAATTCAACGATTTCGGTATTGAAAGCCGGATCTCAGGAATTAGTCACAGGTACAATTACAAATGAACAAGGAAGGTTCTCGGTTTCAAATCTGGCAGCAGGAGAATACGATTTCATAGTTTCATACATTGGCTACGAATCAGTCAAACGGCGGGTGTTGGCCGGTACTCTAAACAATGTTCTCGATCTGGGCTCTGTTTTTCTCCAACAATCCAATCTGGCAATTGCTGAAGTACAAATCACCGGACAAAAACAAACAATTTCATCTGCGCTTGATAAGAAAAGTTATTCAGCAGAAAGTTTTATTTCAGGATCTACTGGCTCAGCCATTGATATTATAAAAACACTGCCCGGTGTTGTCATCGACCAGGAAAGTCGTATTATTCTTCGTGGAAGCGATAAAGTTGCTGTATTGATTGATGGTAAACAGTCGAGTCTGACAGGGTTCGGAAACCAGAAAGGTTTGGAAAATATTCCGGCATCTCAGATTGAAAGCATTGAAATAATTAACAATCCCTCAGCAAAATATGATGCTGCTGGTATGGCTGGGATTGTTAATATCAAATTTAAGAAATCTGCTAAAAAAGGCTTTAGCGGAGATTTTGGTTTAACTCCCGCGATCGGGATGATAACTAAAAGAAAAGCAGATCTTCCGACAGGGATGCCAAGTTATTCCAATAACTGGAAACTTACTCCTTCCGTTAACCTGAACTATAAAACAGAAAAAATTAACCTCTTCTGGCAATCGTATCTGATACATCAGCGAAGGCTTCCAAACAACGAGTTCACCACCCGTCTTTATGATAATGATGATATGACTGAAAGCCAGGTAGCTGAAAACCGATCCCAGAACCATTACAACTTTAAACTTGGCCTTGATTGGAATCCAACTCCGGCACAGACCATTACCCTTTTTGGACTTTACGACTATGAATGGCATATTGATACCACACGGGTATGGTATTTTGGGAATAAAGACTATCAGACGCCTCTGAGAAAATGGGGGTTCCATGAGAGTGAAGGCACAGGATTTACAAATGTTACTCTTCAGCATAAATACAGGTTCCAACAGGCTGGTCATGAGCTGAATTCTCAAATTCTTTTCACAAAAGGATGGGAAGATGAAACTTATAATCTGAGCCAGGACGGTCCGGTACCCTTTCCCGTCATTAATACAGATAAAACACGGGTGCTGGCGCCTGAATACGTATACCTGGTTTCATCAGATTATATCCGTCCGTTACCATTCGGACGACTGGAAACAGGGATTTTGGGCAAAATACGTCACATGCCAATTACCTATACAGTTACAAAAGATCCGGGAAACACTGCCCTGATCTATAATTTTGGTGACTGGTCAAAGTGGGACGAAGACCTGGCAGGAGGTTATGTGAATATGGTTGCTGAATTTAAAAAAGCGGATATTGAAGCAGGATTGCGTGGAGAATACACTAGTGTTAGTTACAGGTTCGCTCCAAATCCTTATTTCAGCGAGGACCAGTATAATTACTTCAGTTTGTTCCCCAATATACGCCTTACCTTTAAAGTCAACAAATCAAACAAAATATCTCTTTTCTATAATCGCCGGATTGACCGACCTGGTGAAGATATCCTCCGGATATTTCCAAAATATGACGATCCGGAGTTGCTGAAAATAGGAAATCCTTTACTCAGACCTCAGTTTACGCAGAATATCGAATTGACATACAGGTACATGTGGCAAAGTGGTTCCTTCTACACATCGCTTTACCATAAGATCATAGATGACTTTTATACCCGTATCTATATCCAGGATCCCCTTCACAGCGAAATAACCATTAAAGCCTATGATAATTTGGGACGAGCAACCAATTCCGGACTGGAATTCAGTTTAGACCAAAAGATTTTAAAACTATTGAAGCTTTCGGCAAGTGCAAACATATACAGAAATACAATTTTTGCCTATTCAGGACAGATTAATTTCCCTGTTCCTCAGATCTATTCAATTGAGAAACGCTCCGATATTCCAGTTTTTGTAAAGTTAATAACCCAGTTTAACCTAACTTCAAGTTTCCTGATTGAAGTAACCGGGCAGTATTTCAGTGCTAAAAACATCGGACAAGGGAGAGAACTATCAAGGGGCGGAATTGATCTGGGAGTGAAAAAGTATTTTTTTGGAAATAAACTGGAATTAAACCTTTCTGCTTCCGATATAATTAATACAATGGGGATACGACAGGAAATAGCTGGACAGGGATTCCATGCAGAATATCAGAATTATTATGAAACCCAGATTTTTTCTCTATCCTTTAAATATAAATTCTGAAAATTAATTTAGGATAGTAAAAAACCCTGTTATTTTTTTATTACAAGATCCTCTTTCCATTCCATTTGAGATGCAATGTTATCGGAAAGCTTATAAGGTATAACATATTTATTTGGATCCTGGTTTCCTAGAATCTCGATCTTGTTAATATCAGTTATGCCCAATCCATTATCAGCACAATAATTCAGGTAGCCGATATTCTCGAGAGGTATACCCATAAGTTTTGCGCACATGGTATCAATTGCAACAACATCAAAGCCGGCCATGGCAATGCGGTGATCTGTAGCCGTACCTCTTGAAGGACCGTTTCCCTCCATTCCCTCCAGTCCGTCGATAATAGTCAGATTCGCCTTGACCTTTTGTGCCATCAGAAACATATTGTAATGCAAAAAACGAGGTCCGCCAGAATGCATTTTCGACTTATAGTTCATCTGAGGTTTCTCATCAGCTGCCGGAATATTTAGTGGTGCAGCCATTACCATATTCTTTGTCCCTGCGGTCATTATTACTGTATTATGCGTCTTCAGTCTGGAGATAGAGATAATGTAATTATTTGGATTTAAGAATACATCTGTTATAAGGATTTTCTCCAAATGCAGATTCCTGTCAAGGATCCAGAAAGGACTTCCATTTGTCAGGTTTATGTCAACAAATTTAATGTTATAATCATTCTGGAGGTCGAGATATCCGTAATTCTTAAATCCCGCGGATGAAATACCATTACCTGCCGATGCCTCGGCAATAATTATCTGTCCACTGTAAAAAGGTTTAACATATTCAATCAGGCTTCGTAATGCATCAACATGTGTTGCACATAAAGGGGCGGATGTTGACACCATGTTTGGTTTTATTATCAATTGTTTCCCCTTTAATCCTTTACGGATTTCCTGATCAAATGGTTTCAACACTTCGAACATCATTGCCCTGCGGTCGGTGCCGGTAGCAAATGAAACCGGGCTTTTACCACTTGGGACAATAGTTTTTTTATTTTTCACGATTTCAGCTGCCTGGGCAGTTGGAATACCTCCCAGAACTCCTGTAAAAAGAGCCGCCGAACTGAGTCCAAGAATCTTCAGGGCATTACGCCTCCCTATGACAAATTGTTCTTCAGGTGATTTCATATTTTTTGAATTTAAATTTTAAACAATTATAACAACTTTTTGTTTAATATCTCTCGATAGATTTTTTGTATGTTATTACATTTTGTCTCTGTATACCGATATTCTCCACTCCAAGTTCAACTATATCACCTTCTTTCAGAAAAACCGGTGGTTTTTGTCCGTTCCCGACACCTGATGGGGTACCGGTGGAAATGACATCTCCCGGTAAAAGCGTCATACGGTGGCTTATATAGCTGATCAGTTGGGAAATTGTAAAAATCATGTCCCGGGTATTAGCCTGTTGCATGGTTTTACCATTTACTTTCAACCATAAATTCAATTGTTGTGGATCTGTAAGGTTATGCGGTAAAATCATAAAAGGTCCGAGTGGTGCAAAACTGTCGGCGCTTTTCCCCTTGTCCCATTGGGCTCCGTCTTTTTCCAGTTGCCATTCACGTTCGCTGTAATCATTCATAACAGAATATCCGGCTACATAACTGAGAGCATCCGATTCGCTAACATACGAGGCCTTTTTACCAATAATAACAGCTAACTCAACTTCCCAATCCATTTTTTTTGAGTCCTTTGGGATAATTGCATTATCAAAAGGTCCGCACAGAGCTGAAGTAGATTTCAGGAAAAGAATTGGTTCTCCGGGGATCGAAGCAGAATTGCCTCCGGATCCTTCCTTAACATGTTCGATGTAATTCAGTCCTACGGCAACAATTTTTGAAGGGCGTGCCACACACGAACCAAGCCGTTCGTTTAAATCAACTTTGGGACATTTCCCAGCATTTGTCCTTAACCATGTTTGCAGCCTTATGACTCCATTTGCAGAAAAGAATGCCTCATTATAA
Source organism: uncultured Bacteroidota bacterium (assembly GCA_963843415.1). GTDB lineage: Bacteria > Bacteroidota > Bacteroidia > Bacteroidales > VadinHA17 > LD21. The sequence continues at coordinate 161,749 of CAWJKD010000004.1, read as the reverse complement.
TCTTCGCCAAATGCCGACACATCAAGCCTTGTTCCGTCAGAATATTCTACAGCAGGTCTTTCGTTCTCAAAAGAGCCGAATCTGAACAATTTAATATTCGTATGGTCAGAAGGTTGTGATAAAACAATGGTACAATAAAATTGGATAAAAATTAATTGTAATATTTTTCCCATCATTACAGGATTAAGAAATATGATCAGTCAGTTATTTGTTTATCAAAGTTACACCTAGTTTAAGCCAAAATAAATTAAATTTTCTTTAACTACATAATTAATAAACATTATCTCTGATTTTGATGCGGAGTAAATTATTAACCATTTCTCCCATTGTGGGATAAATATGTCTCAAAGCGGATTTGACAGTATAGTATTCTTAGTAATCAATTACGACCCTTGTTGAATTATTGTTGATCAATAATTTGAAGTGGTCTGTCAAATTTTAATTGACAATATTTCAATAAAGTATTATATTAGATAGTTGACTTTAACATATCCTGATTTATTCATTTCCCCTTAAAGAAGAATTGAACAAAACCTTAAAACCGATTAAAATGAAAGAAAAGAATTGCAATTCGATATCATTGTAGTAAATCAAACCAGTATGTCAAGAGATTTTGGACGGATGTCCGTTGCATAATAGAATAGATATAAACAAAAGTTGATTGAAGGACTTTTTGATTACAGCCTCTGGGGATTATTTTTAGCTAGTTTTCTGGCAGCTACAGTTGTGCCTTTCAGTTCAGAAGCGTTGCTTGCTTTCCTGATCGTTAACGGAACAGATGCTTTTACCGCTGTTTTGGTAGCTTCAGCAGGAAACTGGCTCGGTGGAATGAGCAGCTACGCTATCGGTTATATGGGTAAATGGGAGTGGATTGAAAAGTACCTGCGGATAAAACGTGAATCAATTGAAAAGTGGCATGACCGGCTTTATAAAAGAGGAGCAATTCTTGCATTTCTGAGCTGGGTTCCTGTTGTGGGAGATATCTTTGCCGTCGGCCTTGGAATTTTACGCGCCAATATACTGATCACAGCCCTTGCAATGCTGGCTGGAAAATTCCTGCGATATGTGATCTGGGGATGGCTGACCGGGATTGTGTTCTGAGATGATTGGTAAAAGTCAGCATACCTAATCAATCAATCTTATCATTTCAGTTGGCACATTGCGGTTTAAAACTAATATTCTCTGTTGACCGTTCAGAGTAATACCCCTCTCCGATAAAGTCTGTTGAAGGGTCTGGAGCACTATTTCTGGTGTATTATTGTTCTTACTCAAATGGGCAAGACAAATATTACTGAGATTGTCACTAATAATATCTGCCAGAAACGCTGAGGTTTGATGATTCCCTAAATGGCCATGGTCAGATTGTATCCTTGCTTTTAAAAAATGAGGATAATTACCATTTAGAAGCATCTGCTCATCATAATTGGACTCAATAACAAGCAGGTTGGCTGCTTTAATATATGGAGCAGCAGTCTGGCAGATATGCCCAAGGTCTGTAGCAACTGTTATTTTTTTTTCTCCGGAACAAATATGGAATCCAATGGTTTCAGGAGCATCATGACAAACCGGAAATGCCTCAATTTCAAAACCTGCCAGATGGAATTTCTCCTTCAAAGGTATTTCCCGGATACAGTCCTTTGAAATATTCTTTTGTTTAGAGAGGATGCTCATCCAGATTTTATTGGTTGTAAATGATGGAAGATTGTTTTTTCTTGTAAGAACCTCCAATCCTCTGATATGATCTATATGATTGTGTGATATCAGGACTCCCATTATAGACTGCATTGGAATATCCATATTCTTCAGAAACCTGCGTATTGATCTTGCTGGTATTCCGGCATCGATCAGAATACCATGTGATCCGTTGCCCAGGTAATAACAATTACCGCTGCTCCCGCTGCAAAGACTGCAAAAACTCAGTTCCATCCGTACTTTGTTCTAAGGAGCCAAAGGTATATATTAGTATAATTGAAAAACAGTTTAGTTATAATATAGGATCATTACAAAATTCTTTTCGCATGCAACTCTTACAGAATTTGCCCATCCAGACATCGTCAAACTGATTCATAATGGCCTTAACTATTTCGGGATCAGTTGTAACAAAACCTGATTCAAAGTTCCGGGTATTTGCACCCTTAATACCCAGGCCTGCTCCGGTAAGATTTGCAGAACCTGAATAAGCAAATTTGCCGTCAATAATAATGTGCTTGAAATGAACCCTCGGGCATAGCTGCCTCTCAATATTTTTCCATAACAAGGGGTATTTGTCAAAGCTTTTTTTAAAATTGACACCAGGTTCTTTTGCATGTATTAGCCGGATGGCTACTTTCTTTTTTGCTAAACTATCAAGTACGGCCAGAAAAGAGTGAACAGCTCCTTTATGGTGCACATGCAAATCCTTAATATCAGCCGTTCCTATCCACACAAATGAGGCTGCTCGTGAAACAGGTTCTATTGCCTGTTTATATAATTGTTCGTTAGTTATAAAACTTATACTCATGTTTCAGTTTTCTTCATGGTTTAATTTTCCCAGGTATTTGAGGTTTCGCTAATTTACAGGTCCCACAAAAATACATGAAACCCACATGTTGTACTAACACAAACACTTAATAAATATAATCTTTATCAACATGTGGGTTTCATCATACCTATAAAAATCAAAATTATAAACTGATGAAATTCATGTAAGGAAAGTGCCTGATATCACAGCCCGCTAGTTTGATAGACCGGGTACGATGAACTTGTAAATGTGCAATAACATGATCTATAAAATAAAGGTGTGGGTGTATTTAACCATTATTGTCTTGTTGAAGAATTTTGGTCGTTCCGGAATGGAATAACTTTCCGCAATTCCTCTGAAATCGTTAAACACCAGGTAGAAATCATTCCCTTCCCTGGGATTATACCGTAATCTGAAATTAGTTATCAGCTCATCTTCAGTATTTAAATACTGAAGCATAAGCGTTGCAGACAGTTTTGTATTGAACATATACAATCCCTTCAGGCTAACAGAATGGATATTAAGTGAATTAATGGACTCTCTTTCCGGGAACCGGATTGCGATAAATTCATACCCTGCTGACAGATTAAGGCTGGATGATATTTTTAAATTGGGCTCTGCTTCGAAACCAAACCTGTTGCCATCATAAAACTGTCCGGCATTCACATCAGCCATGAGAGAGACCCTCCTTGCATCTGAAGTTCCGAAACGAATGGATGATCCTAAAAAGGAATAATTGCCTGCAAAAATAATTATACTGTCTGACAGGTTAAAGTCGCGCAGCACACCTTCTTCCTGGTACTCAATGGAAATTTCGCTGTGAATTCCCCTTTTTGAATTGAACTCTAATCCCGGTGATATTCTCATGGATTCAAGTTCTCCGTCTTCAAGCCGGACGTATCTTTCGCCGCTCACATTAACATTATAATTAAAAAGTTTTGATCTTTCACCTGGAATCCAGCCATACATAAGCTGTCCATTAATGCCCTGGATCCCTTCCATTCTGACAAAACCGGCACCAGGTTTAAAATCCTTGCCGGAATAGGTATAATTAAAATTATAAGCAAATCCTTCTTCTGAACGCCTTGTCCAATCAAAAAGAATGAATGATGGATCAAGTGAGTTCAACCTGCTGCCAATTTTACTGTCGTAGGTTTGAGACCATTTGACATTGAGATAATCATCACCAAAAAGACGGAATATACCATCGACTCCATATACCAGATTTTGTTCACCATTCATTCCAAGCCTTGAAGTCATGATGCCTCCAACGTAACTGTTCTGGTTGATAACCTGTCTGCGCATCCTGAGGACAGCAAAATTCTCACCAGGTGTTTCCTCGTGTTCTGCTGTCTGCATATCAAGGAAGCCCATATCCCATTTCCCCAGCCTGCCGGTGATTCTGGCGCCCCCTAAAATCCTTATTGGTTCTCCTTTGGCAATGCCAATATTCCTGCTGTAAAACAGGTTGTCTTCATGTCCTCCGAGGCTGAAATCAAACAGGCTGGATCTCTCCTGAAAAAACTTTCTTTTTTCAGGGAAGAAAAGAGAATACCTTGTAAGGTTAACCTGCTGATCATCAGCTTCTACCTGCGCAAAATCAGTATTACCGGTAAGGTCAAGTGTAAGATTGCTGTTGATATTGTACTTGATGTCTATACCTGCATTATATTGTGGATTATCCTCCTGAATATATCCGGTTTCCTCCTCATTTAGTGACCAGTCGCGTGAGAAGCCTCCAAGAACATACGGTGAAATGTATAAAGGCCTTGTCGGTTTTGCTCCTTCTATTTCAGCAGTCTGTGCCAGCGAAGGCTTGTTGGTCGAAAGAAATCCATATTTTGGATCAATACCCGGATAAGTATCGGCTTCATTGTTTGCACTGATATTCCGGTTTATTATCAATCCCATTGATGCAATATCATTTTCAGATTTAAATTTCAGACTTGAAAAAGGGATTCTCATTTCCACATACCATCCTTTGCCATCTCTTGAAGTTTTAACATCCCAGAATGTGTTCCAGCTGTAATTCATATCAGAAGATCCGCCGGGTCCGCCGGCACCTCCCGAAGCATCATTTGAGATTGTGTAATCAGTTCTGAGACCAGTTGGGGTGGTAAAAAAAGCCAGACCGTTTTCATTGTCATTGTAAGTGTCCAGAATAATACCAAATGCATCATAATCAAAAAGCTGTTCGTCTCTTTTTTTGGTTACCGCAAAAATCTTTGATACCTCTTTCATATAAAGGCTGGCTCCAATCCATAGGAATTCATTATCATATCCTATCCTGATATCACTTAATTCAGATGGCTGGGCTCCAAAATTTGGTTTATGCATTATCAGGGGAAAAAGATCAAGAGTACGCCATGCGGCTTCTGCCGGGATTCCGTCAAATTCAATATTGCCGGTGATCCTTTTAATCTTAACGGTCTCCTGCCCAAATCCTTCTCTTTGCACACATAATAAAAAAACTATGAAAAGGATGTAATAAGCATCCTTATTGATGGCCCTGGATAATTTCCCCATGTATTGTAAATTTTAAATTATTATTATGCCAAATCTAAAAGATTTAAAATGATAGTTTTTAAATATAATGTTGAAGCTGAAAAAATAGAAGATGAACCGCCTATGGATAAAGATTAAATCCATTATTCCCCGAACCAGTTTTTGAACTCGCTGATCCTGGCTTTACTGACGAGGATTTTTTCAGGAACGGTTATTTTGAGATTCACAGATAACCGGCTGTTAAACCATAAATCAATATCTTTTGTTGCGGCCCTTGAAATAATAAACTGGCGGTTGGCACGGAAAAACAATCCCGGATCAAGCAGATCCTCAAGTTCATCAAGTGAATAATCAAATCTGAAACTTTTACCATCCATCGAAAGTGCTCTGACAACTCCGGCATCTATATAAAAACAAGCTATATCACTTGTCTGTACCGGGATCAGTTTATCTCCTTTTGCGGGGATGAGAAAGTGCTTTTTATATTTTGAATTCTTTTCGTAGGAAGCTATTAGATTATTTAATGCAGCCTTCAGGTCTTCAGAACCTGAAAGTCCCCTTAGTTTCTTCAACGCGCCCTGTACATCATCCAATTCAACCGGTTTAAGCAGGTAATCAATACTGTTCACTTTAAATGCCTTCAGGGCATACTCATCATAAGCAGTTGTAAAGACAATCGGACATGTTATTTTTGTGTGTTTGAATATCTCAAAAGCAGATCCGTCAGCAAGGTGAACATCCATGAAAACAATATCCGGTTGAGGATTTCTTCTGAACCATTCAATTGTCTCTCTGATGGAGTCAAGTACGGTAATGACCGAAATGTCTCCTGCCTCATCAAGAACCTGCATCATATGTTTTGAAGCAAGAATTTCGTCTTCAACGATTAAAGCTTTCATTGTTATGGTCTTATTAAAGGAACTTCAACACTGAATTTATTGTTTGCATTTTTTATTGCGATTTCTTTATCAATAAGTAATTCGTATTGCTTTGACAGGTTTGTCAGACCTATTCCGGTACCTTCCTCACCTGTGATCTTCTCATGGATGTCGTTCAGGATAATCAGGCTTTCCTTTTCAGTGGTCAGCATTTCTATCCTGAGAGGATTCCGTTTGCTGATCTCGTTGTGTTTTATCGCATTTTCAACAAGGGTCTGGATTGTAAGCGATGGTAATTTAAACGACAAAAGATCCTCATTTATGTTTGTGCTTATGGAAAGATTATCTCCGAATCTCATCCTGATAAGAAATAAGTAAGATTGCATAAACTCCATTTCCTCTTTTAAAGTGACGAGTTGTTTTTCGTTGCTCTTCAGAGTATAGCGGAGTGCCCTTGAAAGGCTGTTGACATAATTCTGAGCTGTATCAGGTGCCTCTTTAATAAGGATTTTAAGGGCTGTAAGTGAATTAAAAAGGAAATGAGGGCTTAACTGATTCTTCAAAGATTCAAACTGGCTTTGTAAAGCCTCCCTTTTTAATGTCTCATTTTCAAGCGAGATAGTCTGCTTCTGAAATATCAGTCTGATCAGCAATATACAACCAACAACCAAACCAGAAACAAAAAAATTAGCATAATCAAATTCATCTCTTCTGCCCCGTCCTACCGGGCTGAGATTCGGCATCAATCATGTTCAAGTAATGAAAATAAGAGATCATTCAGGATGTAAACGGAAACCACTGTCAGCACAATCGCAAGAAAAACACTCAGTATTTTAAGCTTTCCCCGTGTTTCTACAGGTTTCAGAATGAAGAAATTCAATGTAAACATCAAGGAGAGCAACAATGTACGTTATAATAAGATGTCCTCCCAGATGAGTAAAGCTCATAAGGAATCTGTGCCTGTCTCTCCCTCCTTCATCCTGAAAAAAATATTCCAGAACAACCGGAAAATGAATTGTTACTGCGATCGCAAGTGAAAGGAGCAACGATATTCCGAAATATTGCTTTATTGAATTCCTTTTCATTAAACCCAAAATTAAATATTTCTGAAGTTCAAAATATTAAATATCAGATTATTTAGTAGTGCTTTCTACTCGTTTATACCTTATTAATGTGCTGCGGTTCAATGTTGTTTCATAGTTTTCTAAAAATACATTGTTATAACTGCCTCAGATTGAAAATATAGGTGAAACGGGAAAAATAAGGTTTGAACTTACCTTTATCGTGTGTGAGATAAATTTGTTGATATTTATACTTTGTAACTTACAGAATGTGTTCCGACATATGTCAATGCTGTTGACCATATCTGTCCCTTGACTTTTCAAGGATTACAGTTACAATTTGACTTTTAAATCTAAATACCTGTGCCTTAATTAAATATGCTGAATGGAATCTGACTTGTAGAGTACTATCAGTCTGCCGGATCTTTTTGCTTCAGGTTTCCGGTAAACATCTTCTTAAATATCATGAACCATGCAAACTGATAATATTCTCCCGATTCTTTATTCATGGCTGACATATTGGCTTTCAGAGGGAAGGGAACCAGCACATCATTCCCGGCTTTCCAGTTGGCGGGAGTCATTACATCGTTTGTGTATGTTGTCTGAAGAGCCACAACTGTTCTGAGAAGCTCATCCATGTTTCTTCCGACCTCCTGCGGGTAAAAATATTCTGCCCTTATCTTGTTGTCGGGATCAATAATAAAAACACCCCTTACATCCCGGTTGTTGTCTGTTTCATAATGTATCATCCCATAGAGCTTTGCAATTACCAGACTGGAATCATCAACAATTGGAAAATTAATCTTCTGCTGGGCATATTCTTTATATTCAATTTTTTCCAGAGATGTCTTCCATTGCTTATGTGTTTCTAGCGGATCTGTTGAAACTGTCAAAAGCTTCACCCCAAGCTTATCAAATTCATTCTGAAGGTTGGCCAGCTCAATTAATTCTGTTGAGCAAACAGGAGTAAAGTCCATCGGGTGGCTTAGAATTATCTTCCAGTTACTTCCAAAATCATGAGGGAAATTGATTGTCCCTTCCGTTGATTCAGATGTAAATGATGGCGCCTGCTCCCCGATCAGAGGAATGCGGAAGTCTCTGCTTACGAAACTTCTTTGCGGCTTATCTGAACCTTTCCCCTGTTTGAACGGATTTGCAAATAACGACATCTCTTATAGGTATTTTAAATTATAATAACAGCAATAAGGTTCTGTCAGTAAAAAAGCTATTGTCTGATTAACAAAATATAAATCTGAATGTTCATCCTGATGACCAATTTAACATATTGATTTTTTGTTTAAGATCTTTTATTATATGACGAAGTATCCTTCCAGTGAGTTTAAATTCTCACTGTTATTCCGGATGTTACAATTTCAGGAGGATTTCCACGCCTGACAACCTGAACCATGACATTATTATATGGCGGTAGTATCACAAGTTTATCATAGGTCGGATTCAGGCAATGCATTCCAAGATCGTTCCATGCAAAAACTGAATATTCTCCGTAACTGTCCTGGAATGGTTCATTCTTCTTGGTGCAGGAAACAAAAAGCGATAATATTACAACTATCGGGATAAGGAGAAGTTTTGAGAGTATTTTCATGCTTGCGAAGTCTGAGTTGTCATCAAGATCAGGTCAATAAGTTTAATAAAAAAAGTGTACGGAGGCTGGCTTTTGAAATAAAATATTAAAATAAATATCTTTGAACATGTAATTTCTATTGAATATTAAAATTCTAATACCATAAGTTAATGACAAGGAATAAATTTGTTGTTGAAAATTCAAGTAAATACGGTTTTGATAAAACTGTTGATCTCCTTATTGCTGAAGCCGGGCGAAGGGAATGGAAAGTTCCTGCTGTTCATGACCTGCAGCAGTCTCTTGCTAAATCAGGGAAGACTGTTAACCCAGTTAAGGTAATTGAAATTTGTAAACCTTCCTATTCAGGCCAGATGCTGGAACTGAGTGACGAACGGATTATGTCGGTGATGATGCCCTGCCGCATTTCGGTTTATATCAAGGATGATGGAAAGACCTATACAGCGATTGTTGACGGTACTCAAATGGCAGCCGGACAGCCGGCTAAAATAGCAAAGGTCATGAAGGCAGCATCGGACGAAACATTTGAAATTGTAAAAACAGTTTCAGGTTAAGTTTACTTTAGAATTTTTTGTATCGACAACCTTTCATTCTCTGTCAGAAAATCCATCTTTTCAAGATGAAATTTTTACAGGGCATAAAGGATTCGATATCAATATTTTATCAAACAAGATCGGAGAACAGGGTCTTCCAAATATTTATCATCGGAAATGCTTTGTTATAAATAAAAAGATATCGGAAACTGAGACAAAACCTTTTGATGCTTTTCTTTTGATTGCCAAACGGGATAGTGTTTCAAAGTAACAAAGTTTGTGGAGGGGGTGTTCCGGCTATCCGGCTTACTGAAAACTATAGCGGCATAATAACTGCAATTGTTGCAGATAAAAATGCTTTAAACTGGTTACAGGAGAAAATTTCTGATCATACATCAGTTCTCCGATATCAATTCAAGAGATGCTGGAGCATCAGCAGCCTCTGTTGTTGCCTTAAGTACGATCTTCCCGGGTTGATTATCTGATTTGACAATTACAAGACATCTTCCCTGCCAGGCTTTGCGTTGAGACTGTTGATTGCTCTCAAGGCTTATTGGATTTGCATTTCCCACCCCAACGATGGTTCCGGGACCTTCAACCTCAAATTTTACAAGGTCTTCAGCCTTGACATTCCGGATTCCTGATGCATCAGAGAGTTCAACCGTAATATAGGACAGATCCTGTCCGTCAGCTTTCAACTTTACCTGGTCAGCTGTAAGTTTAAGCTTTGTTACTTTACCTGAAGTAGCGAGCTCTGAAACATTTACCTGTTTCCTGCCACGGTATCCTATCGCCTTCAATTTGCCAGACTGATACGGGACCTGCCAGGTTGCTATAAATTTGGTAGTCCGGTTTGTTGGCTTTTTTCCAAGCGATTTGCCATTGAGGAATAATTCCACCTGCTCACATGATGAGTAAACACTGACATCTAATGGTTGGTTTTCATTACCCTCCCAGTTCCAGTCGGCAACAGCATCATCCCATAGCCACCATAAATTCCGGGCATCTTTGAATGACGGTACTATTGGTTTCACAAATATGGATAACTGATTTTCTTTCCACAATGCATCACGGTAGTACGATTGCGGTCTCTTCCATCCGCAGATATCTATATCGCCACAAAAGGCAAGGTTCCATGGGTAGAATTTTCCTGTTGACGCAAAACCGCGCCAGCCAATACTTGCTTCTCCCATATAATCGAACGAGGTCCAGACAAAATCACCAATAACAAAAGAATTATCAATAGCTCCCATCCAGTAGTCGAAAGCCTGACTCGGGAATGATTCGGTGCAGACTATTATCCTCCGGGAAAGTCTGGCATGATCGCTTGTGTATTTATTTGTTGCGTAATTATAACCTGCAATATCAAGCGCAGCAAAATAAGGATCTTTGCCGTCTGTTATATTGTTTTCTGCAGCTGTGACCGGTCTTGAAGGATCAATTCCCCTGACATGTTCTGCCAGCATTTTAGCCACCCCGGCAACTTCCGGTTTCTGCGTATTCGGTATTTCATTGCCGATGCTCCATATAATTACCGAAGGATGGTTCCTGTCACGTAAAACCATACTTTCGATGTCATTTTTCCACCAGTCGTTAAAAAATAAATGATAGTCAAACATATTTTTACCTTCCCTCCACATGTCGAAAGCCTCATCTATAACGAGCATTCCCAGGCGGTCGCAGGCATCAAGAAATGCAGGTGAGGGTGGATTGTGAGAACATCTGATTGCATTATATCCGCTTGCTTTCAACAGTTCGACACGTCGCTCTTCTGCCCGGTCGTAAGCCCTCGCTCCGAGAGGCCCATTATCGTGGTGAACACAGCCTCCTTTCAGTTTCATCGGCTTCCCGTTTAACTGAAAACCGTTGACAGCATCGAAAGAGATAGTACGGATACCAAATGTGGTTTCCTTCTGATCGACCAGATCTGAACCATTAAACACCTCACTTACAACCTTATAAAGATTGGGGGTTTCTGTTGACCAAAGTTTCGGATTGCTGATGCTCACCGACTGATCAAAGGTTTGAGTCTCTCCTGCCACAATGAGCTGCCTGGTTTCAACAGAGCCTGACTCTCCGCCATCAGGAGATATAATTCGGGAGTTCAGCCGAACCTCAACATTATCGGTACTTTTATTCTCAATTGTCGTTTTAATAACTGTTTTAGCTGAACCGGAATTCACTTCCGGAGTAGTGATTGAAGTGCCCCAGGTGACAATATGGACAGGCGATGAAACATTCAGCCAGACATGCCGGTATAATCCGGAACCGGAATACCAGCGCGTATTTCTCCCTTCATTGTTAACTTTAACAGCCAGTACATTGTCGCGCCCGTATTGAATACGGTCAGTTATATCATACCAGAAGCTTGTATATCCATAAGGATGAACACCTAATGACCGGCCATTCAGCCATACCTCCGCGTTCATGTAGACTCCTTCAAAAAGGATAATAAAATGCTTGCCCTTCATATCCTGTGGAATTTTGAAAGTCTTGCGGTACCAGCCTGTTCCTCCAACCGTAAAACCGGTACTCTCCTGCCCTATGGCATCAGGATTAAAGGGAGAATCTGTTCCCGGCAGATCTTCAATGCTCCAGTCGTGTGGAAGATCAATCAGCCGCCATTGAGAATCATCAAAAACAGCCTGACCTCCGCTTTGTCCGCCCAGACGAAATCTCCATCCGGAATCAAACAAATTAGCGCTTTTAAGAACTTCCTGGGCAAACAGCTGAAAAACCATGGTTCCCGACAGTAAAACTAGTAATAGTAACTTTTTCATAGTAATAATTTTAAAGCCTTCATGAAAGCATTTTCAGGGGAAAAGTGGTTTATTCAAAATTAACTGGTCAGGATCAATAAATAATTATGGTCTTTATTATTTAATAAAAATAAACTAATATTAAACAAAATGAACTAAAGAACGTTATTCATTTTTAAGATCTGGTATTTATACCTGGAGTTATCTGAAAAAGCTTCTGATAGTATGTTAACTTTGAAAACAATAATCACTAATAATTAATAATAATATGAAAAGAACAGCAAAAGCGCACTGGACTGGAAACCTGAAAGAAGGCAGCGGTACGCTGACAACACAGAGCGGTATTTTAGATAATACTATTTACAGTTTCAAAACCCGGTTTGAAGAAGGCGAAAAAGGAACTAATCCTGAAGAATTGCTTGCAGCTGCCCATTCAGGATGTTTTACAATGTGGGTCTCGTCAGTTTTGACCCAGAAGGGTTTTACTCCTGATTATCTCGATACCGAAGCAACAATAAACCTGGAAGGTACAACTATTACAGGTATCCATTTAAACCTTACAGGGTCCGTACCGGGGATAAATGCAGAAGAGTTTAAAGCTGTTGCGATTGAGTCTGAAAAGAATTGTATTATTTCAAAAGCATTAAGTATTGCCATTACTTCTGAGGCTCATTTAATTGTTTAAGCAAACAATTTTTCTATCAGAGGTCTTAACCTATTATAATACCTCAAAATAAAGAATTATGCCGAGAAGAAAATGTGTACAAATTGTGAGAGGACAGAATGCTATTGATGGTGCCGGTGTTCGATTGCGAAGAGTCCTGGGATTAAATACAATCAATGATTTTGATCCCTTTTTAATGTTGGATGGTTTTGATTCTGAAGATCCTAAAGATTATATAAAAGGATTCCCATGGCATCCTCATCGCGGAATTGAAACTGTGACCTACCTGTTACAGGGAGAAATAGAACATGGTGACAGTCTGGGCAATCAAGGAGTCATAAGAGATCATCAATGCCAGTGGATGACAGCCGGATCAGGGATCATTCACCAGGAGATGCCTAAGGCTTCTGAAAGACTATTAGGGTGCCAGCTTTGGGTAAATCTCCCGGGAAAGGATAAGATGACACAACCAGCCTATCGGGATATAAAGCAGCAGGATGTTTCAGTGGTCACGGAGAAAAATGCAACCGTCAGAGTTTTGTCGGGCAATTACAAGAAAAATCCCGGAGCAGTTAAAGGTGAATATGTGAAAGTGCAGTATCTGGATGTGGACCTGAAGCCTGACAGCGTTTGGCGTTACAAGGAAACCTCCAACGATCAGACCTTATTCACTTATCTGATTGAAGGAACTTTGGCTGCAGATGATGAACTTATAAATTTTGAAGGAAAAGCCTGCGCATTCCTGATGTCAGCTTCATCATTAAATACTTCTGACCATGATGAAATTCTTGTTAAATCAGGAAGTGAAGGAGCAAGATTCCTTCTCCTGGCCGCTAAACCACTTAAGGAGCCAATAGCCTGGGGCGGGCCTATTGTGATGAATACCGAAGAAGAACTAAATGAGGCTTTTTCAGAACTTGATAATAAAACCTTCATCAAACACGCTAATCCTCAAAAAATATAAAGATTCTCAAAAACTATTTTTCACCGGCAATGTCGAATATCTTTATCTCCATAGGCATACTGGTCATGTTGCCTGTTTTAGTTCCGAATTCCTTGAAATACGGGGTGGCAAAATGTGCATCTACGGCGGCCTGGTTTTTATATCTTTCAACGAAGATGAAATTTGTTTTCTCATATGGATCCTGATAGAGCATGTAACCCATACAACCCTCTTCCTTGTTCGAATTTTCAATCATCACCTTCGCAGCTGATATAAAATCAGATTCAATCCCGGGTTTAATATAGACTTTCGCAGTTATCATTTTCTGATAATCAGGAGTCTGGACCGAAACCTCAGGTTGTTCAACAGGAGCAACTGCTTTTTGTTTACAGGAAACTCCTAAAATCATGATGAGAATTGATAAGACAAAGATCTTTGTTTTCATGTTTTTACGATTTTTAATATTTATAATAAAAAGTATACCTGCAACATTTTCACAGGAGTAAAATGCCAATTACTTTAAAAAATCCGTCAATGGCAATTCTAATTTCTTAACACCATCGACAAACAAGTCCGCAACCTTTCGGGCACCATCCAGATTGAGATGTGTCGAATCCTGAACACCCCGGGGCCGGTTAGTATATTCTCCGGGGTTGCTGAATAAAAATAGTGATTTTGATTTTTCGGGACCCAATTCTGAAACAAGTTTCCGGGTCAGATATTCCATGTCGACAAAAGGTGTGTTTGTTTCGTCAGCAATTTCCCTGGCAGCTCTGATATAATCGCCGTGGGTCTCTTTTAAGTTTCCGTTGGCGTCAAAATGGCGACGGACTATTGATGAGCAAACAATCGGATTTGCTCCTTTTGACCTTGTTTCGTCAATATATCTCTTTACAATCTGTTTATATGATGTAAAAGGCTCTGTATGACGTGCAGAATCAGGCTTTTCGTCGTTATGCCCAAACTGGATAATAACATAATCACCCTTCTGTAAACTGTCACAAACAGATTTCCATCTTCCTTCCGACAGGAAGCTTTTTGAACTTCGCCCGTTTACTGCATGGTTATGCACGACAACCTCAGCGTTAAAGAATTCCTTCAGAACCATACCCCAGCCTGTTTCAGGGGCTTTGTCTGCTTCTTTATTGGCCATTGTAGAGTCGCCTATCATCCAGATATTCATTTTTTCAGTGTTTTTACACGATAAAAGGGAAATAAAGATCAATGCAAGAAAGCATGGAATTTGTTTGTGTTTTTCCATTTTTCGTTTTACCCCTTGAAAACAAAGTAAACTGCTAATATCAGAAAACAAAAACCTATCAGGTGATTTAAATGACCATACCAGGCAACAGTCATAAATGTATTGGAAATCACAAGCAACACAATCGCGGATAAACCCTTCATTAAATATCTGTATTACCTTAAAGTTTAGAATCGGGCAAAGATATTTTATTTCAGAATATGTTGAATACAGTGAAAATAGAAAAATCAATGAATATTCCTGTTAAAAGTGAGCGGCAATACCAAATACGATATAAAATCACGAATTTCAAAAAAGAAGCTGATTATAAGCAGTTTATATATAAATATTTTAATAAATGTTATGATTTCGGCTATTTCTGTCTAACTTTCGTCAATAAGCAATCATGTTTCCCATAATCAGAATAGTATAATGCAGCCAATATTTGAACCAGAAAGTCCTTTAGCCCAAACGGCTGACCCATTTGCAGAGCTGGAGAGTGGAGTCCTTGCAGCACTGGAAACTTATTCCAATGTCCATCGTGGCAGCGGACACAATTCAATAGTGACCACCCATTTATATGAACAGGCAAGGAACATCGTCCTGGACTACCTGGAATTGAATAAAAAAAAATATGAGGTTATCTTTTGTTCCCCGGGAAGAGCAGAGATCCTAAGGAAAAAGATCAAACCGGGTAGTTTTCAAATTGTTTCAAGCCAGGAAATTTATCTTCCGCTTGGGGTAAGGGCAATTGCTGTTAAACGGGGTTCACTTCCCGGTGGAACTCCTTTCCAGACCGGCGGTGGAACAACCAGGATCATATCACCGGACTGGGTAGTCTGGGCAAATGCCCCTGACAAATTTGAAGCAGGGACTCCCCAGATAATGAATGTAATTATTTTTGCCAGGGCATTAAATATGGTGAAGCATCTTGGTCCGGATACTTTCCGAAATGTAGCTGCCGGAGAAATATCGGTTGGTGATATCCTGTATCACGATGAACTGGAAGAATATTCAGGTCCTAAACTTCTGCCGGAACTCAGGAAAACCCTGATAGGACATGATATTCTTGTTCCAACAACAGAAGGGATAAAGCCTTTCATTAATCTTGACAATGCCGCCAGCACTCCAACGTTCAGTCCGATATGGAACGCTGTTTGCGAAACTTTTCACCTTTCCGGTCAGGAACAAGCAGAGTTAGTTCAGGAAACCAGATCAATATGTGCAGGATTTCTGGATGCTCCGGTCAGTGATTATGATATAGTTTTTACCTCCAACACTACAGAGGCTATTAACCTTGTGGCGACAAGTATCAGCAAAGAATCTGAACAAGGCACTGAACCTGTTGTGCTTACTACGGTCCTTGAACATACCTCGAACGATTTGCCGTGGCGAATGGTTCCCGGTGTTTCAGTAGTGAGATTACAGATTGATGCAGAAGGCTTTGTGGATTTAGACAAGCTTGAGGCAATTTTATGCGAATACAACTCCAAATGTCGGCATGGGAAAAAGCGGATCCGGCTTATGACTGTTACCGGTGCTTCTAATGTCCTGGGTGTATTTAACAACCTGGAGGAAATAAGTCGTATCGTTCATAAATATGAAGTGCAGCTTATGGTAGATGCTGCTCAGCTTGTGGCACACAGGAAAACCAGTATAAGGCAATTTGGAATAGATTATCTTGCCTTCTCTGCACACAAGGTTTACGCTCCTTTTGGCACCGGAGTTCTTGTGGCCGGAAAAGGATTATTAAATTTCGACCTTGATGAAATGGAGCTGATCAGAAAGTCAGGGGAGGAAAATCTTGCCGGCATTGCTTCGTTAGGAAAGGCACTGATACTCTTAAAACGGATCGGACTTGATCTGATCCGGGATGAAGAACAGGCTTTAACAAGGAGGACATTACTCGGGTTGGCAAAAATTCCTGAAATAACTGTTTACGGAGTTAAGGATCCTTCAGCTCCGGGATTTGAAAGGAAGGGGGGAGTAATTGCATTCAGCCACAGGAAGATATTTTCAGACAAAATAGCCAGAAATCTTGCAGATCAGGGCGGAATAGGTATACGACATGGCTGTCATTGTGCTCATATCCTGGTAAAACAGCTTGTAGGCGTCGGACCTTTTCTTGAAAGATTTCAACGTATAATAGCTACTCTCTTCCCCGTGCTGAAGTTTCCGGGTCTTGCCAGGATAAGTTTCGGAATTGGAAACACCGTTGACGATGTTGACATTTTTATAAACGTTTTAAACAAAATCGTCCGGCAGCCGAGATCGCTTCCCAAGGCAACTATCCGGCAACAGATGGACGATTTTGTCAACTCTTCTGCTCAGAAGGTTTATACCTGAATTGCATGATCATTGCCCTGATGGCCGGTATAAAAAATGACACTATTCCCAGCAATGTCACTGCGGTCCCTGAGATGATAAAGGCATTTGGAACTCCTATGGCGTCGGCAATAAAACCGGTTTGCAGCAATCCAAAAATTGATGGAAGAAGTGTAATACTTCCATAGATTGAAAAGACCCGGCCCATAACTGCAGGATCAATTGTTTTCTGCATGACTACCATAAATGACGCCGAATAGATTGATACAGAGATCCCCCCTATCAAAGTCAGTCCTGTAAAAAACCAGAAACCCCACTCAGGTAAAAATCCTGAGAAAACAAACACAAGACCCATTACTATGTACATGTAATTGATCACTGCTACCTCGCTGAACTTAAACTTTTTCAAACCCAGAAGTGTTCCTCCGGCCAGCATTCCTAATCCCCATGCCACCTCAACAATACTCATCTGGTAAGTCCCTCCCTGGAAGTGGTTGATAGTCATCAATGGGAATAGTGCAGCTATGGGCATTATAAAGAAATGTGTCATGACAATTATTATGAAAAGCCAGAACAACCCGGGCCGGACGTATATCTCATGCAAACCTTCCTTAATCTCTCTGAACATATGTGGTTCTGGTGCATCAGCTTTTCGCGGCGGATTAGGGATGTGGACCAGAAAAAGAGTAAAAGTCGCTATCAGGGCACCTATTACGTCGCACATAAGCACCCAGGTCATATTGAGAACACTTATCATCAAAGCTGCCAGTGCCGGGCCGGCAATGTTACTTAAAGACTGGATGACCTGGTTGATTCCTGAGATTCTCATCAGTTCCGACTTTGGAGCCAGTAAGGGTACGGAAGCCTGCATTGCCGGAACATGAAATGCGCTGCCAAGGGAACGCAGCACAAGCAGAAGATAAATAAATGAAATCTTTACATCACCCTTCAGGAACAAAATGCCCATTATGAACGAACAAACTGCTATGAAAATGTCAGCTGTTATCATAATCCGCCTGCGGTCCCACCGGTCTATGAAAACCCCGGTGAATGGACCGATTAACAGCTGCGGTAACAAAGCAGCTATCGTAGCAAAGGCAAGGACTTCAGCTGATTTTGTCTCAATGCTCAGCCAGAAGACTACAGCATATCCTACAACACCGCTGCTCAGTGTAGATATAAGCTGCCCCGCCCAGATAATTCCAAAAACCCTCTTCCAGTCAGACATGACGAAAAAATAAAAAATGCTAAATAAGCGATCTTTATTGAATTATTTTTAGATTTTTTACTATTTACAGTACTATAATAGCCTGTTAACTTTAGAAACAAAATAACCGGGAATATCGGAATTCAAAATCTATTCAGCCTGAGCATATGAATTTTTATATGTAACTTTAATAGCAATAAATATCATAAAAGTCAGAAATAGTATTTTATTAATCTGAATATCAATAGATTAATAAATAAATGCTATTGTAGCTGACTGGGCAGTGCTGTAAAAAGGCGAAAGGCGGAAGGCGAAAGGCGGAAGCCGGAAGGAATAAGGCATTTGCACCAGCATTTTAGTTTAGTTCTATCCGACAACTATCATCACGATGAAAAAAACCGTCCTGTTTAAAAGATCCCAAATTGCCCCCTGCGGAATGAATTGTGGAACATGTATAGCATACATTAGAGAAAAAAACAAATGCCCTGGTTGCAGGGTACTTTCTAAAGATAAAGCAGTATCTGTTCAGCGATGCATTATCACGAAATGCATCTACCTTGAAAAAACCAAATCAAAGTTTTGTTACGAGTGCGAAAAATATCCATGTACAAGAATGAAACAACTTGATAAACGATACAGAACTAAATACAATACAAGTTTTATCGAAAACCTCTTAATGATAAAAGAAAAAGGGATTGCTGAGTTTCTGGAATTTGAATCCAGGAGAAGGACTTGCACTGACTGTGGTTCCGTACTAAGTGTCCACCGGCCTTACTGCCTTGAGTGTAAAATAAATTTACAATAAAACACCTAATAATATCACAGGTAAAATTAACAGTCTTTTCTGATTCTGTCTGCAGGCTGTTAGCATTAACCAGAGCCTTCCGGAACATTAGAGAGTTTTTATAAGTTTGAACACAGAACCAGCTTAATTTGTTAAATAGAATAACATAAGATTCCACAGGAACTATGAATGTTAAGATGAACCATTACTTAATACAAAAATATTGATAAATAAAAATGAACTACTTGTTTTCTAAGCATATAAACTATGTCAAACGTTGAAACAAAAAAGAAGTTGTCACCGGAACAGCGTGAAGAACTACTCAGAGCATTGAAAGCCCGCTTTCAGAAAAATATGAACCGCCACAAAGGTATTGTATGGACTAAAGTACAAGCAAAGCTGGATCCGCCAGCTGGCGGAGAAAAACTGTGGTCTCTCCATGAAATGGAAAGAACTGGCGGTGAACCGGATGTTATTGGTCATGATAAAAAGACGGGGGAATATATTTTTTACGATTGTTCAGCCGAAAGTCCTGAAGGTCGGAGAAATGTTTGTTACGACCGTGAAGGGAAGAATGCAAGGAAAGAACATAAACCTGAAAATAACGCCATTGATATGGCAGCTGCAATGGGTATTGAGCTTTTAACGGAAGAACAATATCGGGAGTTGCAGAAACTTGGAAATTTCGATGCGAAAACGTCGAGCTGGGTAAAAACCCCTTCGGATATCAGAAAACTCGGCGGCGCTCTCTTTTGTGATCGCAGATACGGCAATGTCTTCGTGTATCACAACAGTGCGCCCTCTTACTATGGTGTCAGGGCGTTCCGTGGTTCGCTGAGGGTCTGAATCTGGACTTTTAATGTCAAGCGAAAAACACAACAGATTATTTTAAGCCTGTATGCTCTTCGGTATAAGTATGTTTCGTTCTCCAACACATACAGGCTCCTAGCTCAAGATACCCACTTTGTATTGGATAAAAAAGCACAACCCAGGACATCATAATACATAGGTATTTAGTTAGTTATGCAAAATCGCCCCCAGATGAACAGAGTTTTCAAAGAAGAAATTAAATATGAAAATCAGAGATTTCACGATACTGCTCTGGAGACTGGAGAATATGAAAACTGCACATTCAAAAACTGTGACTTTTCTAATTCGAACCTGTCAGATTTAAACTTCCTTGATTGCGAATTCCAGGATTGTAATCTGAGTTTTACTAATCTGACTAAAACATCCTTTAAAGATTGCCGTTTTAAAGTTTGCAAATTGCTTGGATTACATTTTGAGGACTGCAACGACTTAATGATCACTCTATCTTTTATTGACTGTTCCCTGGATCTTTGCTCGTTTAATAAGTTGAATCTAAAAAGTACTGTTTTTAAGAATTCTAAAATAATTGAGGCCGACTTTACTGAAACCGACTTAAAAAATTCCTCTTTTCAAAACTGTGACTTACAAAGGACAATATTCAGGAATACCAATCTTGAAGGAGTTGATTTTCGTACTTCATTTAACTATTCGATAGACCCGGGGGCAAACCGGATTAAAAAGGCGAAATTCTCATTACACGGGATAGCGGGACTACTAGACAAATATGATATCGAAATTGAAAAATAATAAATAACAAATCCTATATACTGCTAATACAGTCGGATTTCGGAAATAAACGCTGATCCGGCCAACAAAGACATAAACAAGTTGAACTATGAATGACTCTTTCATCATAAGACCCATTAAGAAATCGGAGATTGGTTTTCTCGATAAAATGCTTTACAATGCAATTTTTGTCCCTCCCGGCAATGAGAAACTTTCTGAAATTATTATTGAGCATCCTGAAATTTCACAATATATTAAGGATTTCGGGAGAGAAGGTGATTTATGCTTTGTTGCAGAAGTAAATGGAGAATTAGTTGGGGCGGTCTGGACAAGACATTTTAATGAAACAAATAAAGCATTTGGATTTGTTGATTCTGATACTCCAGAACTAAGCATGGCAGTATATGAACAGTTCCGGAAAAAAGGTATAGGAACATTACTTCTTAAAAAAATGACTACAGATTTGACTTATAAGGGTTATAAGCAAGTATCTTTAAGCGTTGACAAAATAAATTACGCTTATGATCTATACAAAAAAATTGGTTTTGAAGATTATAAACCGGTTGATGATTCAATGACCATGATTTTAAAATTGTCGTCATAATCTCCATTACTAATAAAAACTATTATTTTTATTGCCAGGCCATCAGCATACTTTTAAAACCAAATAACCTGAATTAACTCAAATATTTTATTACCGTGTCAATAAATATGATATGAAAAATTTTAAGTTACTTTTCTATGTGTTCAAATGGTTTGCCCTGGCATTCCTGACCTATCTGCTTTTCTTTGAGAGCAGTTCAAAAATAATGATGGTTATTTTAATTGGATTTCTCTGTGCATTGCTTGTCTGGGAAGGATTCCGGGATTTCAGAAATAAAAAATAACAGGTAAGTTGAGAAACAATAAAGAATAATTCGCTATGGAAAATAACCCTGAAAAGTTGAGCAAATGCTCGGTAACCGGAGCTACTCATAAACACAGCGTTGGAAGCAGCGGAACCAAAAACCGCGATTGGTGGCCCAATCAGTTGAAATTAAACATCTTGCGTCAACACTCTTCATTAAGTAACCCAATGGGTGGAAACTTTAATTATTCTGAAGGGTTTAAAAGCCTTGACCTGAAGGCCTTAAAAAAAGACCTTCATAAGTTAATGACCGATTCACAGGACTGGTGGCCGGCAGATTTCGGACATTATGGTCCACTGTTTATCCGTATGGCATGGCATAGTGCAGGCACATACCGAATAGGCGATGGTAGAGGTGGTGCAGGACTTGGTCAACAACGATTTGCACCACTAAACAGCTGGCCTTACAATGTTAACCTTTCTTGAACCGGTAGCAGATGGGTTCAGGAACTATTTAAAAAAGAAATATACAATCTCTCCTGAAGCATTGCTTGTAGATAAAGCTCAACTGCTAAAATTAACTGCTCCTGAAATGACAGTCCTTATAGGAGGAATGCGCGTTCTGAGCACAAACTTTAACAATTCAAAACACGGCGTTTTCACTGAACATCCTGAAGTTCTGACAAACGATTTCTTTGTCAACCTGCTTGACATGAATACTGTCTGGAAATCAACAAATGAATCCAGGGATGAGTTTGAGGGGCGTGACAGGGTATCAAGCGATTTAAAATGGACAGAAAGTAAGAGTTTTGACAAGTATCCCTTGTTATGGTAATAAAACTATCTGATGAGTAAATATACAATCTACAGGATTGACCATTATGACCCTGTCTGGATAGGTAAGCGCAGAAGACGGATGAGTACTATTTTCGGGAGCATCTCTTTCGTGTTTATGTTAATTTATCTGGTAGTACATCAAATTTTTAAGGTCAGTTTTGCATTGTTATATCCTGCCACAATTTTTGTTATCGGGGGTTTTTATTACTTTTTTTATAGAAAACTTAAGTCTGAGAATAAAAAAATAATTGCTATCGGAGATATTGAGTTCACAAGAACATGTATAGTCAAACGCATTGGTGATTCTTCTGAGGAATTTTATTATGATTCAATTAAAACAATCGAATTACAACGGCATATCCCAGCTCTGAATGCTGCAGAAGGTAAATCAGGATACTATACTTATATTTTATCTGTTGACTTCAGAGATTCACATCAGGAAAACCTTGTCGTTTCCGACCGGCCTGTTGACAAATTGAGAGACTTAAGTATTACTGAAACAATTAAAACATTAAAAAAAATAACTCCTGCCAATATTATTATTAAATATAACACATGAAGTTTATTAGGTATTACATAAGCAGATATTTTACAATAATGATAAATAGTATTTAACTTAGGCTTCAAAAACCGGAAATATGATAATTCAACTAAACACCGATAAGAATATTAAGAGGACTCTTAAATTCGAATCTTTCGTATCTGAAAAACTAAATGGTTCTTTTAAGCGGTTCGCCAACAAAATAACCAGGATTGAAGTACATCTTTCAGATCAAAATGCTGATAAAAAAAGCACAGACGATATTCAATGCAGACTTGAGGCAAGATTAGAAGGGCGGAGACCGATTGTTGTAACAAGTAAAAACAGTTCAAAAGAAAAGGCACTTAATGATACTATTAAAAAACTGAAAGCGACATTGGATTCTCTGATGGGGAAATTGACAGATAAATAATAACAATTTTACGATTACTGTTGTATTGTTAAATCATTCACAATCTGTTCAGGCGATTAATAATAATCAATGAAAGACATTTTTATTTTTTTAATTTCTGCTCTGCTTCTGGTATCTTGTAAACAGACAGTGGATCTTGATTCGGCCAGAAATGAAATCCTTCAGACTGAAAAGGCATTTTCTGACATGGCTTCTGAGAAAGGTTTGGTTGAAGCATTTTATTATTTTGCCGACGAAAATGCAGTAATCAGAAGAGGAAATGATTCTCTTATTACCGGCAAGGAAAATATCAGAAACTACTATGAGAAAAACTCAAATCCAAATGCCCGATTGATCTGGACTCCTGATTTTGTAGGTAT
The DNA here is from genome assembly GCA_963843415.1 of uncultured Bacteroidota bacterium. Taxonomy (GTDB): domain Bacteria; phylum Bacteroidota; class Bacteroidia; order Bacteroidales; family VadinHA17; genus LD21. The sequence goes on along the minus strand of CAWJKD010000004.1, from coordinate 138,158 downwards.
TTCAGAATGCGGAACACTTGGTTACACTTATGGCAGATATAAATATTCAGTTCCGGATTCCTCCGGCAGAAAAAACGAAAGTGCCGGCATTTTCCATACAGTCTGGAAAAAACAAAAAAATATCTGGAAATTTGTTTGGGACTAGATCATTTAAAACAGAGTAGCAGCGGGTCTGAACAATTGATGGAATGTATTTTAAAAACCTTAAATCAAATGTTTGTATATTTTTCAGCATTTTGAATATCCACCTTTTTAGTTTATAATGAAAAACATTTTAAAAATGAAAACATTTTCTTTTTCCATTCAGTTTTGGGGGTTCATTGCTCTGTTGTCTGTAATTATTTCGTGCCGTCAGTCTGCTGATCAGACACCTTCTCCTGAGTATGGCCCTATAACAAAAACTTACAATTTGCCCGAGGTGCCAGGGGTAATTTACTTTGTTTCACCCGATGGTGATGCAGCCTCTGATGGCTTCTCGCCTGATAATCCTACTGCTATAGAGGAAGCCTTTGCAAGAGTTGCTACAGGCGATGCTATTATAATGCGTGGTGGAATTTATCGCACAGGTAATCTGACCTTCAATCAGGGTATTATTATTCAACCTTATCTCGACGAAAAGCCGGTACTGAACGGAACTCTGGTTGCCGATTCCTGGATAAAGGTTGCAGATAGTTTGTGGGTTACCGATTGGAAACATTTATTTCCGGCCGGTCCCGAAGACTGGTGGAATCGTGAACGGAATGAGCAGTTCACCCCTTTGCATCGTTTTAATAACGATGCGGTGTTTATTGATGGGCAATTCCTTCAATCGACAGGAAGCATCCAGGAAGTCAGTGAGGGCTCCTGCTTTGTCGATTACGACAAGAACAAGATTTACATTGGCACCAACCCGACAGGCCGCTTCATTGAGATCACTGCCTTCAGAAAGGCTCTGCACCGCACTTTAAAGCCGGTGAATGGAAAGGAGCCTGATAAGAGAGGGCCGTCTGTTCACGGGCTTACCATTACCCAATATCCAGACACCATGGTTCATATAGGAGGGACAGGACTGGCCATAGACCAACATGGAAAAGATGTAGTGGGTACCGTTTTTGAAAACTGCACGTTTTCTAACTGTTTCAGAATCGGAGTTTTTACTATCAGCGACAGCCTGGTGATGAGAAACTGTAAGGTTGTAAACACCAATACTGAAGGAGTTTACATAGTTGCTTCATCCGATATATTACTCGAAAAAAATATTTTTGAAAATAACAATCTTGAGAGATGGACCGGATTTTACCCTGCGGCTGTAAAGATTTTCAACCAAAGTCACAGGGCCGTCGTTCGGGAAAACATGGTGGTCAACCATCCCAATTCCAACGGAGTGTGGTGGGATGTGGGAAACCACGACGCAGTATTTGTCAGAAATCATGTTGAAAAGGTAAGCCAAAACGGATTCTTCTTTGAAATTTCTAAGGGTGCCATTGTGGCCGGAAATGTATTTGAGGATTGTGACCAGGGTATCTTTGTTTTAAATGCGAGTAATGTGGAAGTATATAATAACACAATGATCAACAGCAGGATAAATTTCAGCCGTAATAACCGCGGTGACGAGATCGGACTTTTCGGCTGGCATATTACTGTCGGACCCAAGGTGGAGGAACGACACGGACATGTCTTTGTCAATAATCTGCTTTATATGGCCAACGGGAATGATTCTCCCTTGTTTCAAACCGAACAGCCGGCCTTCATGTGCGAACGGCTCACCGAACCGCAACTAAAAACTCTTAACTACAATATCTTTGTCAGAGGAAATGAGGAAGGAGGCAATAATGCACCAATGATGAAGTGGAGCCCCTACCCGGATGAAAATTGCCAGATAGATATTTACTCCCCCACGGAGCTCAACAATTTGATACCGGAATTTTCAACCGATTGCCAATACTTCAAAAATTTTGATGATCAGCTGTTCGTGGATTTACCAAACAAGGATTTTCGCCCTGTGACTGGATTTCCCGGTTTAAATGCAGCCACAACTATTCCTTCTCACATTGCTAAAATAATGAGGCTGAAAGATAACAAAGACCCCTTCTGCGGAGCCTTTGCCCCCTGACAAAAAGGACACAGGGCTACTGATTTGTTGCCTTAAGCTGTTCTTTTATTGTAATGATCAGTATTGCTAATCCGAGTTATATTTGAAACTAAATACATAACAGCATAATAGAATGAAATTAAGATTTTTAAATTTTTGGTTGGTCATCACTTTGCTTCTTGGGTATATGTTTGTAACCGGATGTTCCAGTTCAGTTGAAAACAACACCGTTTATCATGACGGATTGCCGAGAAGTACTCCCGAGGAACAGGGCGTTCCTTCCGGAACCATCGCCCGGTTCTTCCAGATGATTGAAGAAAAAGGATATGAGGTGCACGGATTGATGATGATCCGTCATGGAAAGGTGATCGCTGAACACTGGTGGGCGCCATACGCTCCTCAGTACCAGCATGCCATGTATTCCGCCACGAAGACCTTTACAGCCATGGCCGTCGGTTTTGCTGTCCGGGAAGGTCTCTTGAATATTGAAGATAAAGTGATCTCATTCTTCCCCGATCTGCTTCCCGATACGATTTCAACTCAATTGTCTGAGCTCTCCGTCAGGCACCTGCTGACAATGTCGGTCGGCCATTCCTCAACCCGATATGCCGGTTCTGGAGTCAGCCAGGTACGCTCGTTTCTGGCGACATCTTTCGCACATGAGCCTGGCACCTCTTTTGCTTATAACATTACAGCTTCTCACATGCTCTCACACATCATCACCAGGGTCAGCGGTTTATCCATTTATGAGTTTCTGAAACCTCGTCTGCTGGATCCCCTCGGCATTGAGGACGTAGTCTGGGAAATGGATAACGATGGCTATAACATGGGTAACGGCGGGTCTCACATGAAAACTTCAGATATGGCAAAGATGGGTCTGTTCCTTATAAATAAAGGAAAATGGAAGGAACAGCAACTATTGGATCCGGCCTGGATCGAGGCAGCCACAACTCCTCATATCTATCAGAATCCTGAACGTACCCCGGAAGAGAACGAGAATGCGGCTGACGATGGCTCACAGGGTTACGGCTATCAGATCTGGATGGGACGCCACAACTCCTACCGGGCTATCGGAGGTCAGAACCAGCTTATTATGGTGATTCCGGAATATGATTTTATCCTGGTCTGCCATAGCAGTATCGGGGATGAGGCCGGTTTTAATAATCTGATATACGAAATGCTGCCATCGATGAGCGGCAAGAAACTCAAGGCCGAAAAGTCATTCGACCTTAATGCAGCGATTGAAGGTTATGAGACCAAACGTCCGTTCGAAGGTACCAGCAAATCAAAGATAACCATGAGTACCCGGCGATATCAGATGGAGGAAAATGCACCAGGAATTCGTTCCGTCCTGTTTCGCTTCGATGCCTCCGGAAATTGCTATCTTACTTTTAGTACGGCCGGTGCTGTTCACAATATCCCGTTCGGACTGGACAACTGGCTGCACGGAATGACTGACCGCAGCCTCTCCATAGCTCGTACGGTTTATCCAAATACTATGGGAGTCACTCCGGTCCATACTGCTGGTATCTGTACCTGGAAATCCCCTAATCAGCTTTCAGCCTACTATCTCTCGATGTTCAATCCGGGCTCTGATGAGACTTTCCAGTTTACATTTGAGGGCGATCAGCTGAAGATGGAGATAATCGCGCCCACCCGGCGGCGTCCGGGTCCTCCTGGAATGGAACAGCCGGTATCTGGTAACCTTATCTTCACCGGAACGGAAATAAAAGACAGCCTGTAACATGGGCAATATATAACATTAATCATCAGTTAATTAGTGTTTGGGTTATGTATTAAGTTTTTTTTACTATAAATCGATCTGATTGTTTTATGAAAAAGTACCTGCTATTCTCTTTGTTGTCGTTACTATTATCTTCACCAATGTTTTCTCAGCAAAATACAGTAAGTGGCCCGGATGGTAAACTTATTCTGACAGTATTCATTAAGGATAGCATTCCCTTTTATTCGGCAGATTACAATGGGATCCCCATGCTTGAAGATTCTCCTCTTGGGCTGGTAACAAACATCGGGGATTTCAGCCGGAAAATGCAAATTTCAGCCATAAAAAAGGATAAAATTGATAAAAAGTATCTGCAGGATCGAATTAAAAGAGCGTCAATACACTATGAGGCTAACGGACTTACAGTAACCTTCACAAATAGTGAAAATAAAAGTATAGATGTTGTTTTTCGTGTTAGCAATAACGATATAGGCTTTTATTACCAGATACCTCAACATGGTGAAACAACAGTTTGTATTATTGAAAAGGAAATTACCGGTTTTAATTTTCCTAAAAAAACAACCACCTTCCTGGCGCCTCAGGCGACACCAATGATTGGATGGAAACGAACTAAACCCAGTTACGAAGAAGGATATAATCCCGATGAACCAATAGGAACACCCTCAAGATATGGTTTGGGCTATACTTTCCCCTGTCTGTTCCATATTGGGGACGATGGCTGGGTGCTTGTTTCGGAAACAGGTGTTAGAAGCACTTACTGTGGATCCCATCTGAGCGAAGGGACAGCTGAAGGTCTCTATTCTATAGCCTATCCTGATCCGGGAGAGAACAATGGTCTTGGCAGTGCTGTTCCCGGACTTTCATTGCCCGGTTCCACACCCTGGCGTACTCTGACCATTGGTAACAATCTTAAACCCATTGTGGAAACTACAATTCCTTTCGATCTTGTTGAACCTTTGTATGAACCCTCTCAGGAATACAAATATGGGCGATCTACCTGGAGTTGGATCTTGTGGCAGGACAGAAGTATGAATTTCGATGATCAGGTAACCTACATTAACCTGGCTACTGATTTAGGGTATGAATATATTCTTATTGACGCTTTGTGGGACACAGAAATCGGTTATGACCGTATGCCCGGTTTAATAGAATATGCTCATTCGAAAGGAGTTGATGTATTTTTATGGTATAACTCCAACGGGTTCTGGAACGATGCGCCCCAGGGACCTAAAAATAAATTAAGCAATGCCGTTTCCCGAAAAAAAGAAATGATATGGCTGCAAAGCATGGGAGTTAAGGGATTGAAGATTGATTTTTTCGGGGGAGATAAACAGGAAACCATGAAACTGTACGAAGATATACTGACAGATGCCAATGAATACGGATTGATGATTATTTTCCACGGTTGTACTCTTCCAAGGGGATGGGAACGTATGTTCCCTAATTTTGTTGGCAGTGAGGCAGTGCAGTCTTCTGAAAATCTGATTTTTGGGCAGAGAGCAAATGATCTGGAAGCCTTTAATGCCTGTTTGCACCCCTTTATCCGGAATGCTGCAGGTTGTATGGAATTTGGTCCCGTTTTGCTTAATAAGCGACATAACCGGACAAACGATGGTGGCACACGACGTCGCACTACCGATATCTTTCAGCTGGCCACAGCCATTCTGTTCCAGAATCCTGTACAAATGTTTGCTATTACTCCAAATAACCTCACCGATGTCCCTTCATTTGAAACAGATTTCATGAAAAATGTACCGACAACCTGGGACGAAACAATTTTTATTGATGGATATCCGGGGAAATATTGCATACTGGCCCGCCGGCATAACAATAAATGGTACATGGCTGGAATAAATGCGCAAAGCAATATGCTGAATTTAAAAATACAACTTCCTGTGCTTGCCGGAAAAGAGGTTATAAGAATTGGAGACGATAAAGACCTAATTCCATTCACAGACAGACTAAAAGTTAATAAAAGAGGAGAAATTCAGGTGACAATACAACCTAACGGCGGGATGATCTTGTCAGATTATTAGATCATATCTTTCAACAAACTATTCTTATCCCCTTTCTTCGTCCGATACAGCCTGAGCACTGATTCGCACAATCAGACCTAATAACTTTGAAACCAAAAGAATACAAAGCGGAGCAGGTCTGCTATTCTTCTTTATATGTTTCCCTCAATTGAGGTCGGCCTGCCACGGCCAATACTGTTGGCAAGATCGACCTTTACCTTATTCTTGTCAAAAGTCAGGGTTATTTTCTCAGTATGCATGGCATCGATATAACGCAATACCAGATCCAGTGTGCTGTTATCGAGCCAGAAATAAGCTCCTGCAATTTTGAAAGGAGGTAATCCACCAAGACTATTCTGTGCTGTCGCGAAAATTGAAGGTGCATGCCTTGTTGTCTCTCCCTTAAACCATTTTCCTGATCCAAATGAGATATCATAGGAAGCAGTATCGGTTTTAATATTAACCAGACACAGATCATCCTTAAACTGAAGAGTTAAACTCTGCAGTTTCCCCGGATTTTCTGAAAGGGTGATAGTTTTACCCGAGATCTCTGAGGCTTTGGTTTCATTATTGCTTTTTGGCGGTACAGGAAGCGCAAGAGAGGCTAATCTTTGCTTTAATTTATCCGCAGATTCTTTATCTTCCGGTAATTTATCTCCCATTATTCCTGGCACAAGAAATTCCCAGGCCATCCCTAATTCCCCCCACATATCTGAAGACTCTGCTGTAAAGATGATCACTGCATCTTTTTCAGGGATGATCAGTACAAACTGGCCGAAGGCACCGTTAGCCATATATGAATTGTTACGGGCACGCCAGAACTGGTAACAATAACCCTGCATCGAGTCATTGCATGTATCTCTTTGCGCTTGCGTAAGCTTCGGATTCTGATGTATTTTCAGAGATGTAGCCTCTTCAACCCATGATTCCGGAAGCAGTTGCTTACCATTCCAGTTCCCTTTATTCAGATATAACAATCCGAATTTTGCAAGGTCTTCAGTCTTCAGTCTCAAACCCCAGCCCCCGGTATTGATATTATCTGAATCTGTCTCCCAGTCGGCTCCTTCGATCCCTAATGGTTCGAACAACCTTGGAGTGAGATAATCGATCACCTTTTCTCCCGTCACTTTCTGGACTATTGCCGAAAGCATATATGAAGCCATGGAATTATACATATATGTTGTACCCGGTTTATGAGCCATTGGCATTGCCAGAAATGCTTTTATCCAGTCATCAGTAGTATAAGATGGAGCCGAACGGTCCCATCCCTGACCTACTGTCATAGAAAGCATATGCCTTATCGTAAGTTCTTCAAGGAAGGGACTGACTGAATCAGGTAACGATTCCGGGAAAATTGAGATAACTTTATCATCTAAACTTAATTTATTTTCACTTGCCGCAAGACCTATTGCTGTTGATGTAAAACTTTTGCTTGTTGAATAAAGGGTATGTTTTAAATCAGGCCGGTAAGGATCCCACCAACCTTCGGCAATGACCTTGCCGTGACGAAGAAACATGAAACTATGAAATTCGTGTACTCTTGTTGCTGCCGAGTCGAGAAAAGTTAGTATAGCCTTTGAAGATACTCCTTCTGCTTCCGGTAAACTTCTTGGCAGAGAAATGCTTACCTGTTTCTCGGTACAGGAAATCATTATTATGCAAGAGAGCAAAATCGCAAACGGGAATTTTTTTGTTAAAAATTTCATAGGACCAGATATTAAAGGTTATTTTAATCGGAATAATATAGTAAAAATAAAATTTAATTTAGTGATATATTCCATCTGCTAAATATGTTTTAAAAAATTGTTGTATTTAAATTAATATGCTTACGACCGGATGGGTAATGTCAGAAAAAGGCACATAATGCTAATATCTCAACAATCCTCCTTATCAAAATTTTAGCAAAGTATGGTAAAAGGATCCAGAACTTTCTTTTTTGCAGGGGTATTGATACTTTTAACGATCAGTTCAATCTTGACGGCACACTGCCAACCTGGATACTGCCAGCTTGCGGCTTTAAGACAATGAAATAGCCCCTGATGTCTATGTGTTTTTTACTACGTCTAAATTAAGTTTGGTTCTCGTAACGAATGATTTAGGTACTGGCATTTCATAAATGGATTTTCTTAAATAAGCACCAAGAGATGCGAAATCGCCGAACCGTTCCTGTTCTTCGACAGATATTATGTTGCCTATTCCGATCCGCGGTTTCTTTTCTGTTTTATTGAAAAGCTCATAAGGCATTCTCAATGAACGGATTTGCCAGTTTATCAAACCCAGAAAATAGAAAAATCGCGAGTTGGCATCAAAAAACCGAATCGGTAAAACCGGAACTTTCATTGAATGAATAAGACGAAGAATACTTGTCTGCCATTTCCTATCTCTTACACTGAAGTCTTTCAGGGTAAAATCTGAAACTGCTCCCGAAGGGAAAAAACCAACCGGGTGGCCATTCTGCAAGCTTGTTACTGTCTCCCGGAAACCATGGATAGTTGTACCGGTAATACCTTTTTTCTTTGTGAACATTGGGGTTACAGTTATAAAATTCTCTTTCATTGTTTTAACAAGAGAAAGCATTTTATTAACCATTAACTTGTAATCGGAACGTATTCCGGCCATTATATCAATCAATATAATTCCATCTATACCTCCATAGGGATGATTAGATACAGTTATAAAAGCTCCTTCCGGTAACGTTTCTAACCGGTCGGCGTTACCAATAATATAATCAATACCTAAATCATTCAATAATCTTGCAGCAAAATCGGCTCCGGAGTAACTGCTTGAATTGTTATATACTTCGTTCACCTTGTCAATAGAAAATACCCGCATGAAGAGCTCAGCACGTTTGTGCCCCTTCTCACCTCTGAAAACAGGAGACAATTTTTCAAGCTCGTCAAAATCAATTACTCTCATAAACTAATTCAAAATTAATAATATTTTGCTTTTCGTTCCGGTTCGCAATTACTGTGGCTATTATCTGCTGCTTTGATATCCCCTGGTGTCATATTTTTTCTCATATATTCAGTCAAAATTAATTTTTTTTAAACTTACAAGATCTGATCCTTTCCTGCGATACGATTTTTTACCGGTTTTGTCTCCGTTATGATCGCAAATACGACTGAGGCCGAAATAGGCGTACCCGCAGAATTCGTCTCCTTGATCGCCATAAAGAGATAGAATACCTATCCCTTCCTCATAAAATTGTTTAGCCAAATAATAATTTTTATATTTCTTTTCCTGAACAATGCCACGGAATACCATAGACTGTCCGTCAAAGTAGGTTTTAATTGAATCAGAAGGGTAGCTTTTAAGGAGATTCTCAGCCTGTTCATATTCATTCAGAAGAAGAAGATTTTTGATGTGTAACCCCCTGAAATACAAATTTTCCGGGTACATGTCAGATAGTGTTCTGCTATATTCTGAAGCCTTCAGGTAGTTATTCTCATATCCTGTGTAGATCCATGAGAGAATTACAAAAGATTCAGCTTTTAAAAAAACTGCCTGTCCTGTTGCTCTGGTAAGTTCATTAAGACCTTTTGGCATATCACCTGAAGGAAAAAGAGAAGCAAGAGTTCTGTACACAGGATGTATTTTGGGATATGCTTCCCTGTAATAATTATATAATCCGGTGAAATAATACAGGTCCGAATGGGTCGACACAAAATCAAAGGATCTCATTAAATATTTATAAGTTCCTGTTACCAGGGGGATAACGTTCATCACCAGTCCATTATCTGAATAAAACAATGCAAGTAGTCCCCTTGCGCAGATATTTGCGAGCAGACTTTCTGCTTCATATTGAGTTGAATAAGGTTTCTGTTCGCTTAGCCGGATACACTTCCTTAAATCTTCTTCAAAAATCTCCCTGGCCGGGGAGGTTGAAATCAACGGATAGTTTTTCCAGTATGTAGTAAGTCCGCTGAGCAGGTAATTTACAGGATGATCAGGATATAATCTGCGGACCTCAGAAAACAGTTCTTTTACTTTATTGAATTCAAGGTTATACATTTCATCAATACCGGATCTAATCCTGTTTACTGCAAGAGTATCTTGCAGAACCTGTGCATTAACACAAAATGTTCCCGTTAAAAGAACCAGCGCAATAGAATATAAATAAAATCTAAATTGTTTAATCATTATTATTTAGGAATATTAAGGATCTCCTGGTTATTTTGATCTTTCCTCTCTGGTGCCATTTATCCTGAATAATTTGAAAATATCAACAACAAGGATCGGTATAAAGGACATTAATATCACAGTAAGCCAGTGTTTATTATCCATTGCAGTAAGGCTGAAAGCCTCACTTATAGGAGGAATAAGCAATACTAAAAGCGCAAGTCCGGCTGAAAATAGAATTGCGAAGATCAGAGGTTTATTTTTCATCGGGCTGATAGTGAATGACGATCGGGTATTGGAGTGCAAATTCCTGACATGAACGAGTTGTGCGAACATCAATGTAGCAAAGGCCATTGTTTGACCCAGGATTTCTCCTCCGTCATGTAGCCCTATTATGTAAGCAATAAGAGGGATCGTTCCAATCATTATCCCCTGATACATAACTCTCCATACCATGCCTTTTGTCATAAAACCCCCTTTTGAACTACGTGGTTTACGATTCATAATATTTTCTTCAGGGGGGTCAACGCTAAGGGCCAATGCAGGAAGACTATCAGTAACCAGGTTGACCCAGAGTATATGTATTGGTAAAAGGGGTACGCCAAGGTTAAGAATTGAAGTAATAAGCAAAAGGAATATCTCGCCTACATTTGTTGAGAGAAGAAACTGAACAGCTTTAAGAATATTATCATAGATCCTTCTACCCTCTTCAACGGCTGAAACAATTGTTGCAAAATTATCGTCGGTAAGGATCATATCAGCAGCTCCTTTTGCGACATCTGTTCCGACAATTCCCATGGCGGCACCTATGTCTGCCTGCTTGAGAGCCGGAGCGTCATTCACCCCATCTCCGGTCATCGCCACGACTTCACCATGCTTCTGCCATGCTTTCACAATACGGACTTTATGTTCAGGCGCCACCCTGGCATATACTGAATAAGTGGTTACCTTTTGATTAAATTTATCCTCATCCAGTTTTTCAAGTTCGGCACCTGTGATAGCCAGATCCCCATCTCTGTATATTCCTATCTCTCTGGCAATTGCCAATGCGGTGCTCTTATGGTCGCCGGTTATCATTACAGGACGGATCCCTGCTGTGTTGCATTTGGCTACAGCATCGAGAACTTCCGGTCTGGCCGGATCGATCATTCCAAGCAAGCCAATAAAGATTAGTCCCTTTTCCAGTTCGCCGATATGCACATTATCCGGCGTTTCAGGCAGATCCCTGTAGGCCATCGATAAAACCCGTAACGCTGAATCAGCCATTGCTTCATTTGCACTCCTTATCTTCTCAGTATCCTCCGGTCTAATTGGTCTGACCTCATTATTGACAATAATTTGGTCACAAACACTCAGGACTTCGTCCAGGCCTCCTTTTACATTTATTCTTGTGCTCTTATCAGACACCCTGTTGACTGTTGTCATCCGTTTTCTTTCAGAGTCAAAAGGGATCTCGGCAATCCGGGGGTATTTCTTTTCAAGATCATCTTTGTACATCCCGTACAAAATTCCAAAATCGAGGAGCGCTGTTTCTGTCGGATCACCCATAAATTCAAACTTACCGTCTTCATTTGTTCTCATCTGTGCATCAGCACATAAAACTGAAATTGAAAGGAGCTTGTTTTCTTCGGCATTCAGAGTTGTAGCCGGAGCAGTCCTGTTAATGAGATCTCTTTTATGATTAACATACGCTTCAACAACTGTCATTTTATTCTGCGTAAGGGTCCCTGTCTTGTCGGAACAGATTACTGTTGCACTTCCAAGTGTCTCAACTGAAGGAAGTGTGCGGATAATGGCATTCCTTTTAACCATCCGCTGAACTCCTATGGCCAGTACCACTGTTGAAACCGCAGGTAGACCTTCAGGAATTGCTGCTACAGCCAGGCTGACAGCTGTCATGAACATGCTTAATATAGAATTGCCATAAAGCACTCCGACCAAAAAGATAACTGCACAGATGATCAAAGCAGCAATACCAAGTACTTTGCCGAGCTGTTCAAGACGCCGGCTCATGGGTGTTTCAGTCTCAACAGTTTGCTGCAACATATCCGCAATTTTCCCAACTTCTGTCTGCATTCCGGTTGCTATAACTATACCACGGCCACGACCATATGTAACCATGCCTGTTGAAAATGCCATATTTATGCGATCACCAAGCGCAATCTCATCGCCGGCCAGTGGTTCTGTATGTTTTTCCACCGGAACAGATTCTCCGGTCAGAGATGATTCCTGAATTTTAAGGTTGACAGCTTCAATGAGCCTCAAATCAGCCGGTATAATTGCGCCTGTCTCAAGAATTACAATATCACCCGGAACAAGTTCCCTTGTGGGGATCTCTGTTATGATCCCGTCACGAAGTACTTTGGTTATGGGTGCGGCAAGGTTTTTCAACGCCTCAAGAGAGGACTCTGCTTTTCGTTCCTGGTAGGCACCTACAAATGCATTTACTATCAGAATCCCAAGGATTACAAATGTATCCAGTAATCCTTCTCCTTCCATAACCCCAACAACACCTGATATTGCTGCAGCAATCAGGAGGATTATTATCATGAAGCTTTTAAACTGGGCAAAGAACTTCTGCAAAAAGCTTTTCTTACGTTTTGAGATCAACTGGTTATAGCCATGTTCTTCGAGCCGTCGTCTAACCTCCCCTTTTGACAATCCCGCTGATCCAGAACTATTAAGTTGTGAAAGAATCTCGCTAATTTCCTGGTTATATAAATGTGCCATGAGATTATATTGTATTATTAATGAAGGCTGATTCGGCAAACATAATCAGATTGCCCTAATTAATTGTGATGTTTCGAAGTTTTTACATTGACACCCAAAGGCTATTTATAGAATCCTTCTCAAATTCTAATTTGACAGCATCCTGACAGCAAGGTATCCAAAGTACATACCAAAACAACAAATAACAATACTCAGGCTTTTAATGAACACTGTTAAAATTCTTATATTGATTTTTTTCCGGAAACGGGTTAAAAGAAATGTCAGCATATAAAACCATATTATGCTTCCTGCGGTGACGAAGAAAGCATATAATACACTTATTACTAAATGAAAATATTTGGGAAATCGGGCTGGTTCATTTTTACCTTCGCCAATTTCAGGAGTTTTTATGATCCCCAGACTATTGGTTGACAAATTTTCTATATCCTCACTAACGCTGCTTTCTATACTACTGATTTCTTTCACGCTCTGGTTAATAACAATATTCAGATTCCCCGTATTAAAGCCAAGAGAAGAAACAAAGGAAATCACAAAAAAGGTAGATGTAAGCCATCCGATTAAAAGAGTAGGATTTAAGAAATTAATAATGAATCCTGCATAGAATCCACCCCTCCCTTTTTTCCTGATCTTATCACTCCGGGGGTTTTTGTCTCCAATGTGTTCAATATCGAGCTTTGTACTGAAGAGCCTATATCCAATAAATAAAAGAAAAAGAGAACCCAGTAACAACAGATAGGGGATTGCAGGTTTGTAAAATGGATAAAGTTTTGTCAGGCCGTAGGCTGCAAAAAACACATAAGTAAATGTTCCGAATGAAGCTCCTATGGTTACAAAATTACAATACCCTGATCTGCCTTTAAGAGCATTTGTTGTAATAAGGATGCTGATAGGTCCTGCAATTGGCATTGAAAAAATAAGACCTGCCAATAATCCGGCAATTGATATAGTTAAAATACTTTCAGTCATTCCCTTTACCTGCCTTCATTTCGTACGAATCAAATAACTTTTATCGAACTGACGCTGTATTATCCATAATGTTGCAGCAAGGATGTTAAATCCGCCTATAATGATCCAGAAATATATATCAAAACGACCAAACAGAGAACAAATAATCAAAGAGGTTCTCATTGCTGATGGTCCCATAGTCAGCCATAGCCCCATCAATAACCGGTTCTTTTTATAATACTCCTCTGGAGAGATATCATAAATTTCGAGTTTTTTTCTTTTGGCTGTAAGCTTTTCCTGTATAGTTAAATATGTCAGATAAATAAGAATGATGTTGCGTTCAATCCATCTGCTTTTTGAGCCTTTTAGTTTGTTATATTCATTCCTGTACTCGCTGAGATCTTCTTCAAGGATGTTTTTACGCTTACCAACAATAGTCAGGAATCTGGTTCTGAAGAAGTCGACCAGCATATGATGAATGATTACGCATACACCAGAAAGGATAAGGAGACCTAACATATAAGATGGTTGTCCTTCTTGCCGTGTATATCCTATTGCTATTCCAGCATATATAGATATTACTACTATATAGTCTGCAATTCCATCAAGGATCCTTCCTATGGGAGTGCCGTTTTTTTTAAGGCGTGCGAGCTGGCCGTCACTGCAATCAAAAATTATGAATAATGCAAAAAACAATGCTCCTAAAATAGTTGTTGTCTGCGTTCCAAAGGCATATAGTGCTCCTCCGGTCAATCCTGACATAATTGCAAATAATGTAAGATTATCAGGTGTAATTCTGGTATTATATACCAATTTCACCACCAGGAATGCAAGAGGTCTGTAGAAAAACAGGTCAGGATACTCTTCCACCTCTGTCATCTTAAGTGATTTCTTATATTCCTCAAGCCAGCTCATTTTCTCTCTTTTGACTTTTATTGATAAGAGTAACCGCCATCAACAGCAATAATTTCCCCGTTTATGTATGGATTGTCAATTATAAACATAAATACCGCAGCGATCTCTTCTGGTTCAGCAAACCGTTTTAACGAAATCTTTTTGTTAATACTTTCCCTGACCTCCGGAGGCTTGTTTTTCTGCCATTCCGTATCAACAAAACCAGGTGCGACACAATTTACTCTGATATCAAAAGGAATCAGAAATTTGACAAGGTTCTTAACCATTGAATGAACGGCTGATTTTGAAATACCATAAGCAAGAGAGACAGAGTGAGGAAATACCGCCATTGCAGAGCCGGTAAAAATAATATTTCCCCCCTTGTTTAAATAAGGCAGAAATTTCTGGATCAAAAACAATGGAGTGGTGACATTCACAGCAAGAACTGATTCCCATTCTTCAATTGTCATATCAGCAATCCCTTTCCTGATTGTTTTGCCGGCATTAAGAACAAGAACATCAAGGGAATCTGTTATTGATTTAACTTCAGAATAAAGGTATTGGATATTGCCAGTACTGGAAAGATCGCATTTTATTTTGTAATACAGGTCCTTAAACTCTTTCCCGGGCCACTGTCTTGCAGGCTGGTCCGGTGTATCAATATCATTATGAACTGATATTACTGAAAATCCCCGAATTAAAAGCTTTTGACAGATTTCTCTTCCGATTCCCTTAGTCCCGCCTGTTACAACCGCATATTTCATTTATCGCTTTTAATTTCAGGATTATCATGCTTGTCTATTTTACTTTTCATCTTTTGATAATTAGTAAATATTTTTTCTTTTACATTCGAACTGCTTATACCTTTTCCATAGGGGAAATAAAAAACCCTGACTCCAAGTTTTTCCAGATAATCGTATTTGCCAAGCCAATCATCCCCAACAACGAATATATTAATATGGAGTTTTTTAACTATTGCAGAATGGTCAAGCGAATGTTGCGGTATCACAATATCGGGATATTTAAGAGCTTCAATAATCTGGATCCTCTCCTCAAAAGGAATTATCGGAGGCTTTTTATACGAACTGACAAGTTCATCAGTGCTTACTCCAACAATGAGAACATCTCCTAATCCCCTTGCATATTTAATCATTTTCAGATGATTGCTGTGAAAGAGATCAAAAGTGCCTGAAGTGTAAACAATTATCTGATTCATTCCGGGAGTATAAATATTAACTTAAGTCTTTAGTTGTTTATCCTAAAACAAAATTCAGAATACAAACATAGTAAATAGTAATTTAATCAGTCTGTTTTTTAACCTGAACTGACGGCTACTGCTAAGTTTTTGTTAACCTTTGCGTCAACACTCCATATACCGTTGACTTGTAATGCAAAGTGGCAAGGACAATTCTAATTGTTGTTAGTTATTGCCGTTATCAATTTTAGCCAGCCGGAAAGGTTTGATTTCGATTTTTTCCCATACTTTATTGTTTAGATATGGTTCGTCCTTCAAAAGGAGATCCAGCTGTTTCCTGTCATCCACTTCATAAAGTATTACTGATCCGATCATGTTTCCGGAATCATTCAGAATAGCTCCGCCAAACAGGAACTGATCAGCTTTTTTAATACGGGCTATCTTTGCCAGATGCTCTGGTCTGCTCTTCATTCTGCGGTCTAATGCCTGGCTATCGGTTCCGTCGTAAGCGATAAGTAAAAATTGCATGGGATGAATTATTAGTTCTATACTCTGTTAATTACCTCCAAATTTAACTAAAGATACCATATTTTTAGTTCTGCATTTTATCTCTTATGTGTAAATGAATTACATATCTTTGTTATCAGCCCGTATAAGGAATATCACACCATAAATGCCTGAGTAAGAGTATATCATGGCAAATCTGAAAAATATATTAAATCCGGTTCGTTTTTTACGTGATCTGAAAAGAAAAGATCATGTCCGGGTTTTTGGAGCTCTCGATATTTTTAAATACATTGGCCCGGGTTTGCTGGTTACAGTAGGATTTACTGATCCGGGCAACTGGGCTGCTAATATTGCCTCGGGATCTGAATTCGGTTATACACTTCTGTGGATAGTCTCTCTGTCTACGATTATGCTGATCTTTCTGCAGCACAATGTAGCTCATCTTGGCATAGTTACAGGATATTGCCTCTCTGAGGCAACGACTATCTATACAAAACCACTGGTTTCAAAATCAATCCTTTCGTTTGCTGTTCTGGTATCGGTGGCAACTTCGCTTGCCGAGATTCTTGGCGGGGCTATTGCTCTGGAAATGCTTTTCAGGGTGCCAATTAAAACAGGAGCATTGCTTGTCGCTATTTTTGTTTTAATAATGCTTTTTACAAATTCCTATGAGAAAATAGAGAAATGGATAATTGCCTTTGTCTCAATTATTGGTCTTTCATTCCTTTATGAAGTATTTCTGGCCGATGTTGACTGGGCTCAGGCCGGCATTGCATGGATTAAGCCTTCTATTCCCGAAGGTTCCATGTTGTTGCTGATGAGCGTGCTGGGTGCTGTTGTTATGCCACATAACCTGTTTCTGCATTCGGAAGTTATACAAAGCCGTCAATGGAATCTTAAAGAAGAGCAAATAATTAAAAAACAACTGAAGTTTGAATTTGCAGACACTCTGTTTTCTATGATCATAGGGTGGGCTATCAACAGTGCAATGATAATCCTGGCTGCCGCCACATTCTTTAGTAATAAAACAGAAGTATATGAGCTGCAACAAGCTAAGAGTTTGCTTGAACCTCTTCTGGGAAAAAATGCCGCCGTTGTTTTTGCGATCGCTTTATTGTTCTCAGGTTTAGCCTCCGCAATTACTTCTGCAATGGCCGGCGGTTCTATAGTATCGGGGATGGTCAGGGAACCTTATAACATTAAAGATAATCATACCAGAACAGGCGTTTTGATCTCCATCCTTGGTGCTTTAGTTATTATCTTTTTTATCAGAAATCCTTTTAGGGGATTGATCCTTTCACAGGTTTTCCTCAGCATTCAGCTTCCTTTTACTGTATTTACACAGGTATATCTTACATCATCCAAAAAAGTAATGGGAAAATACGCAAACACAAGGCTTATGTTTGTTCTGTTGTCTATTATAGCATTAATAGTGACTTACCTTAATCTGAAATTGCTTTTTGATATTATTCTCAGATAAAAAAATATCTTATATAAATGCCAGACGAAAAATATAAAATCGGATTAGTCCTTAGCGGTGGAGGCGCAAGAGGATTTGCTCATCTTGGAGTAATACAGGCATTAAACGAATCGGGGATTTATCCGGATGTAATTTCGGGAGCGAGCGCCGGAGCTCTGGCTGGCGTTTTGTACTGTGACGGGTACACACCGAAAGAGATATTTAAGATCATGAAACCCAGCAGCCGGTTGAATTATATGAAGCCTGCTCTTCCACGTGATGGATTATTGCAGATTTCAGGAATTATTAAGATCCTGGAAAGTCATCTTAAAGCAAAAACTTTTGAGGAGCTTAAAATTCCTTTGTTTGTTTCCGCAACAAATATAAACAAAGGCAAAATCGTCTATTTTTCAAAGGGCGAGATCATGGATCCGGTAATTGCTTCAGCCAGCATTCCGGTTTTATTTAAACCTGTTATTATCAACAATAATTACTACGTTGACGGTGGTGTTCTTGATAATCTTCCTCTGCTTCCCATTGAAGACAAGTGTCTTTTTACTATAGGCTCTTTTGTCAACCCTACCGCTAATGAAGAACATATAAGCGGATTAATGCAAATTGCCGTAAGAACTTTTATGCTTAGTATGTCGAAAGAGGTGCTTGAAAAATCCAGGAAATTTGACCTTTTTATAGCCCCTGTGGCGCTTAAAAATTATGGGATCCTGGATCCTGAGAAAGCTGAAGCAGTTTTTGAGGTCGGGTACATTGCGGCAAAAGAGAAACTAAAAAATATTGATATTCAGGAAATTATCTTAAAAAAGCAATCCCATTAAATCACTTTCCGATAAGAGAATACAATTTTTTTATCTCTGCTGCCCAGAGCGATTCGTCCGGTGTTTCAAGTATTAATGGCATATTGTCAAAGCGGTCATCATTCATGATTAAAGAAAAGACCTCCTCCCCCAGGAAACCTGTTCCCAGGTTTTCATGACGATCGACGCGAGAAGCAAATTCTTTTTTCGAATCATTCAGATGCATCCCTTTAAGATATTTAAATCCTATTGCTTCATTAAATTTCTTAAAGGTCTCGTTAAAACCGGTTGATGTTTTTACATCATATCCCGATGTATAAGCATGACAGGTGTCGATACATACACCGATCCGTGATTTATCATCAACAAAACTGATAATTTCTTTTATCTCTTCAAAAGTATGTCCCAGGTTAGTTCCCTGCCCTGCGGTATTTTCAATAACTGCAGTAACTCCGGTTGTTTTATCAAGCACAACGTTTATTGACTCTGCTATCCTTTTGAGACAATCTTCAACTGAAATTGCATTAAGATGGCTTCCCGGGTGAAAATTAAGCCTGTCAAGGCCGAGCAGCTCACATCTTTTCATTTCGTCAAGAAATGATTTTCTCGATTTTTCGAGTTGTTCTTTTTCAGGATGTCCGAGGTTAATGAGGTAGCTGTCGTGTGGCAGAATCTGAAACGGCTTATAATCATATTTTTCACAATTCTCCCTGAATTCGGTGATGCTCTTTTGCGTCAGAGGGTTCGAAAACCATTGCCTTTGATTTTTTGTAAAAAGAGCAAACGCTTTTGCAGCTATCTCATGAGCATTAACCGGAGCATTCTGTACTCCGCCTTCAGCACTCACATGTGCACCGACGTATTTCATAAAATTCTATATTTAAAAGTTCAAACCCTTCTCTTCCCCACTCTGGTGGGGAATATAAATTTTTTTACACCCTTCAGCCTTTAAGCCCCTGTGCCGTTGCGCCGTTGCGCCGTAGCTAAAAATAACTGCTTCCGTCCCAGCAATGAGTACAAAGTTTTTCTTTTGGAAGCCCTATTGCTTCAATAAGATCGTCAAGCCGTTGATATATCAGGGAATTAAGGTCAAGGTTTTCAGCAATTTTTTCAACCATTTTTTTGTACTTCTCTGAATCCGGATCAGAATACTCATTCAATTCATTTTCATTCCCGTTCATATCTTTTATTGCGCGTCTCGCAGCGAGTTCCATGGGCGTCCTTGACTGGGTGAAATTAAGAAAATCGCAGGAGTGCAATAAGGGCGGACATGCGATTCGCATGTGTAATTCTGCGGCACCGCATTTTCGCATGTCATTTGTATTGTCCTTCAGTTGGGTCCCTCTAACAATGCTGTCATCGATAAATACTATTCTTTTCCCTTCAATTACTGCTTTATTAGGTATAAGCTTCATCCTTGCCACAAGCGCTCTCTGCTCCTGAAATGAAGGCAGAAAGCTGCGTGGCCATGTTGCTGTGTATTTTGAATATGCCCTTTTATTCGGTATTCTTTTTTCATTCCCGTAACCAATGGCATGTCCAACGCCTGAATCGGGTATCCCGCATACAAAATCAGCTTTGACACTATCCCTCCGTGCAAGTGATGCGCCGCATCTGTAACGGCATTCATCAACATTTATACCTTCATAATATGATGGAGGATATCCATAATATACCCATAGAAATGTACATATCTGCATTTTTTCCCCGGGTGATTTAAGCTGTGTATATCCGTCTGATGTTACATGAACAATCTCTCCCGGCCCCATAAAATATTCAAGTTCAAATCCTGTGTTGGGAAAAGAGCAAGATTCTGATGCCACAGCATATGCACCTTCCTTTTTGCCTATTACAACAGGAGTCCGTCCCAGCTTATCTCTTGCAGCTATTATTCCCCCTTCTGTGAGAATCATCAGTGAGCATGATCCTTTAATATTTTCAAAAACATTTTCAATACCCGAAATAAAATCTTCTTTTTCGCATATAAGATTGGCGATTACCTCTGTGGGATTGATATTCCCTTCAAAATTCTCGGTAAAATGATTTTTCTGACTCAGTATCTTTTCTTCAAGTTCATTAATGTTCAGCAGGCGACTGACTGTTACAATTGCAAATTTCCCCAGGTGCGAGCCGAAAAGTATTGGCTGAGGATCGGTATCGCTTATTATTCCCATCCCTGAATTTCCCGCAAATTCATTCAGCTCACTCTCAAACTTGTTTCTGAAATAGGAGTTTTCAATGGTATGAATTGATCGTCTGAATCCCTTTCCGGGAACAATAAAGACCATCCCGGCTCGTTTTGTTCCGAGATGAGAATGATAATCTGTTCCGTAAAAAATATCTTTCACACAATCTTGTTTGGATACTATACCATAAAAACCACTCATAATACTGATTATAAATACGTTAAATATTAATTTCTGTCTTGTAAATTTAATCATTGAATCGGATATAATAAATTGTAAGAGATATTATTATTTTTGTGAGCTTATACTTTATTAAAAATCACATAAATGGCAGAGACAACCAGTAACCCTCAGATAGTACGGGAAGAGAAAAAGAAAGCACCCATCGGAATGATAGCATTATCAATTCTTCTGGCTGGTGCTCTAATATTTCTGGTAGTAATGTATTTTGACCAGAAGAACAAGATGATTGAAATGGAAATGGTTCTCACGCAGGAAAAAGATTCCCTGGCTAATGAGTTAAAGAGGATGGTGGCAGGCTATGACACTCTTAAAACGGATAATGACACCCTGAATGCAAATCTTCAAAGAGAAAAAAACAGAATAATCCAGCTTCTCTCTATTAATGCTTCAAATGTACAGTTGATAAAAAAATACCGAAGTGAGATTTCCACAATGAGAGATATTATGAAAAGCTATATTGTGCAGATTGACTCTCTCAATACCAAGAATAAATTGCTTGTCGCTGAGAATATTCAGATCAAAGACGAAATAACAAAAGTACAGAACTCCAATGTTGAACTTACAAAAGTCAAGGAAGAACTCGATGCCAAGGTAGAAATTGCATCTGTTATCCAGGCAAAGGATATAGTTGTGGCTGCTTTGAATAAGAAACGGAAAGAGACAGCAAGGATCAATGCCCTGGAAAATTTAAGGACATGTTTTGTCCTTCGAGAAAACCCTATCGCTTCTGCCGGTCAGAAAGAGGTATTTATGAGAGTTATCAGACCCGATTCTCTTGTAATAACTACAAGCGCTGATAATATTTTTAATTATAAAGGAAACACGCTGGTCTATTCAGCAAGCCGGATGGTAGATTATATGAATCAGGATATAGAGATGTGCGTTTTCCTCGAAAATACCGGAGATTTTGTTATAGGTAATTATACTGTTGAGCTTTATCTTGAAGATAACATAATTGGGAAGTCTATATTTGCCTTGACAAAACGTTAATCGTTCTTACCCGGCATCATAAATTCTGAAATAATATTATCTGATATCATTTTTCCCTGGTTCGTAAGGATCAGGGATTTTTCTTTCTGCACCATCAAACCATAATTGATAAATTTCCCTGCCATATTAATTACATAATCATATCCTTCTTTTTCGAAAGCGTTTTCTACATATTCAAGGTCAATTCCCCACATTGTCCTTAATGATGTCAGGATATATTCATTAAACTTTTTTTTAAGATCAAGCTCTTCCTTTTCAAAAAAGAGTTTGTCCTCTTTCAGGTATTTTGTATATTTTTTTAGATTTGGAAGATTCCACTGCCGCGAGTACCCGTTAAATGAGTGGGCAGATGGTCCAAGCCCGATATAAGGTATCTGTTTCCAATAATTGGTATTATGCACTGAGAAATACCCGGGCCTGCCAAAATTGGATATTTCATAATGTATAAATCCTGCTGCTTCCGCTTTTTCAATTAGCAAATTAAATTCGGCAACACTCTCCTCTTCGTCGGTTTCTTTAAATCGGCCTTTTTTCATCATTTTCCCAAAGAGTGTTCCGGGTTCAATTGTCAGATGATAAGCTGATAAGTGTTGTATGTCAAATATTAATGTTCTGTCAATATTTGAAGTCCATCGTTCGATGTTCATTCCCGGAATTCCATATATCAGATCAACAGATATATTGTCGAAACCGGCTTTAATTAAATAATTCAGGGCTTTTGCTGCTCCTTCTGCTGTATGTCTTCTGTTCAGCATTTTAAGGTCCTCATCATACCATGACTGAATGCCCAGACTTGTTCTGTTAATATTAATATCTTTAAGCCCTTTCAGATATTCCGGAAATATATCGTCCGGATTTAATTCAATTGTTATTTCACAGTCATTTTCTATCGGAAAATGTTTATACAGGTGTTTTAGTATGGTGTCAACTTCATTTACAGTGAATACAGAAGGCGTGCCACCACCAAAATAAACAGTAGAAATAGTCTCTTTGCCCAGATAATTTTGCTTTATTTCTGCCTCTTTCATAAGAGCTGAAATAAAATCTGTATGATCATCATTTGAGACAACGTGATAAAAATCACAGTAATGACAAAGCTTTTTACAAAAAGGTATATGTATATATATTCCGGCCATAATTAATTACATTCTATAAAATTATAAAAAAATGCCATTCTAATAACTACATTTGCATCAAATTGAAAATTATGATTAAAAAGAATATCTTCACAATTCTTACTACCCTGATAATTATTTACCTCAGTCTTGCAGGATCTCTTACAATTGGCCAGGTTGGCAATATTCCTTATATAGATAAAATAGGGCATTTTGGTCTCTATTTTATTTTAATGGCAGTTATAATTCTTGAACATAAAAATTCATTCCGTAATACAAGACAGCTGATATTGATCTCTTTAATTCCATTATTTTTTGGAACACTGATGGAGCTGTTTCAGATGCTTATCACATCAGACCGCAGAGGAGAGATTCTGGATGCACTTTCAAATTCTGCCGGTATTGTTTCAGCTATGTTGTTATGGTTGCTTTTCAAACCATATTACAGGACAGAAAATTAAATGAGGATCTTTTCTATATTTTCCGATTTTTTCACCAGATCGTAAATAGTTCTGCTACCGAATATCTCACCCATTTTAGTTCTTATGACTGAAAAATCATCATGAAGAGGACAGGTGCGTTTACCTTTGATTGCATTTGTGCATGTTGTATTGTGCGTTATGCAGCTTGTAAAAACTTCGTCTCCGTCGATAATTCTTATAATATCAAGAAGTGTTATCTTTTTTGGCTCTTTCAGAAGAGAAAATCCGCCATGGGGCCCTTTTAGCGAAATCAGTATTTTGTGTTTAGCCAGCTGCTGAAGGATTTTTGCAAGAAATGGTGTAGGCAGACCAAGGTCTTCTGAAATCTGTTTAATTCCTGTTTTACCATTATCTTTCTGTCGGCTGGCAATATAAATTACCGCCCTGATTCCATATTTACATGAATTTGAAAGCATTTAATATAATTTTAATGGAATCTTATCTATTCTTCTTTTATGACGGCCTCCCTCAAAAGGTGTCTCAAGAAAAGTCTTTACAATTACAAATGCTTCTGCTTCTGTAATAAACCTTCCGGGTAATGCACAGATATTTGCATCATTATGTGCTCTGGCCAGTTTGCTTATTTCTTCATTCCAGCATAATGCACTTCTTATTCCCTGGTGCTTGTTTGCTGTCATATTAATGCCGTTACCGGTTCCGCATATTGATATCCCAACTTCATATTCTCCGTCAGCGACAGCTTGTGCCAACTGATGACCAAAGTCAGGATAATCAACACTTTCCGGGGAAAATGTTCCGATATCCTTTATATTATATTTTTCTTTTATAAGAAAATCCAATACTTTTCCTTTCAAATAATAACCAGCATGATCCGATACTATTACTATTTTCCTGTTTTTCACTTTCCCGGCTTTTAAACAAAGGATCAAATAAAGAAAAAAATATTCTTTTATCCTTATTTTATATTACTTTTTAAAAGGTTAACAAATTTTGATCTCAAATGTTTAGATTCTGTATCTTACGAAGATATGTTAATAACATGTAAAAAGAGACGTATTAACATTTCACAAAATATCATATTTGTGTGTAAAAACCGTACTTTGAAATAATGATGTTATTTTATTAATAGTTTTAATAAAATTATGGCAAAGAATAAACTATTAATGAACACTAAAAACAATACATTTGTTCTGTTAACATTGCTTATATCTGTTTAATAACAGTTGTTAATTTTTTAAGTAATAGATTGATAATCAAAAGTGGTATATTTTTTGAGCTGTTTAAAAGATGTTTGTTTAATGATAATTGCGAAAAAAACAATTAAAATCTTCATAGAATTTAAACACAACTAACAGCATATTATTATTATCATAAATACTTAAATTAAATTAATATAAAAGAATATGTAATGTTAATAAAATAACAATCGGTGATGGAGGGAGATAATAAGCATAATTATATTTCGGAAATAGTAAGAATGAAAGAAGAGAAAAATGCTGTCATTCTTGCTCATTATTATCAGACTGGAGATATTCAGGACCTGGCAGATTTTGTTGGTGATAGTCTTGCTCTGTCTCAAAAAGCAGCTTCTAATGATGCAGATATAATACTTTTTGCAGGAGTTAAATTTATGGCTGAAACAGCCAAAATACTGGCACCCGGTAAAAAAGTTCTGCTTCCTGATATGAATGCAGGATGTTCTCTTGCTGATTCATGTAAAGCTGAGGATTTTAAGAAATTTATTGATGCCAATCCGGGGAGAACAGTTATAACTTATGTTAATACTACTGCAGAAATAAAAGCATTATCAGATATTTCATGTACATCTTCAAATGCTGTTCAGATCGTTAATTCGCTTCCTGCAAAGGAAAAAATAATATTTGCACCGGACAGAAACCTGGGTAATTATGTAGTGAATAAAACAGGAAGGGATATAGTAGTATTTAATGGAACTTGTCATGTACATGAAGAGTTTTCTATTGAAGCTATCCTTAAGTTAAAAGAAGAGTATCCGGAAGCAAAGGTTATTGTACATCCTGAATGTGAACTACCTGTGAGGATGGTTGCTGATTACATCGGATCTACATCAGGATTGCTCGATTTTATCAAAAAAGATGAAGGAAATATTTATATAGTCGCAACTGAACCTGGCATAATTCACCAGATGATAAAAACAAATCCTTTAAAAAAATATATTCCGGCACCGCCTAAAGATTCTACATGCGGATGCAGTGAATGCAACTTTATGAAGCTTATTACTGTTGAAAAAATATTCAACTGCCTTAAGAACGAAAATCCTGAAATACTTTTGGAAAAGGAGTTAATGGCTGCTGCAAGAAAGCCGATTATGAGAATGATGGAAATATCTGAAAAACTTGGTTTATAATTAAGAATGAACAGAATTATTTTAATCTCGGTTTTATTTTTGGCAGTACTGGAATTAACTGCACAGAATAATGAATTGCTTAAAGACGGATATCAGGTATTTAAATACCCGAATGGGGCTGTTTCAAGCGAAGGAATAATAAGGAATGGAAAACCTGACGGTTACTGGAAAAGCTATTATGTAACAGGAGTAAAGCGATCAGAGGGTAAATACACAAACTTTATGCTTGACAGTATATGGCTGTTCTTTGATCAGGCTGCAGATACTACCAAGAAAATCAGTTACTTGTATGGTAAAATGAACGGTTATTACTATAATTATAGAAAAGATCCTTCTACCGGTCTTTTTATCTGGTCAAAAGAACTTTATGCCGGCAATAAGAAGGAAGGAACAGCATACATCTATTTCCCTGACGGGAAAGTTCAACAGACAATATCATATAACGAAAATAAAAAGGAAGGCCTTTCAAAAGAATATGACAAAAACGGGAATGTCATTACCCTTATGGAGTATAATAATGATTTTCTTGTTAGCAGACAGAAGATTAACAGGACAGATGATAATAATCTGAAACAGGGAGAATGGATAGAATTTTACCCCGGAGGCAGTGTAAAAACTGAAAAAACATTTAAGGATGATCTTTTGCATGGATATTATAAGGAAAAGGATTCACGTGGAAGACTCGTTCTTACAATGCTTTATGAAAACGGGTCAATTGTAAAGTCAAGGATAGAAGATGAACCTGATATTGAAATTGTTAACAGGTATAATAATGAAAATAAACTTATATATAAGGGACCGTACCGTAACAAAATACCTGTGGGAGTTCACAGGGAATATGGAAACGACGGAACTGTAACAAATGCTTATCTGTATAATGACAATGGATTATTAATGTCTGAAGGTGTTGTTGATGAATCAGGAAATTATAATGGAAAGTGGAAAGACTTTTACCCTGATGGTAAGGTACAGGCAGAAGGAACATACGCGAATAACAGACGTACCGGACTGTGGAAGTTTTATGCAATTACCGGAAAGGTTGAGCAAACCGGCAACTATAACAACGGCAGACCCGATGGATTATGGAAATGGTACCATGATAACGGATCTATTCTCAGGGAAGAAGAATATTTTATCGGTCAGAGGGATGGATCCTGCACCGAGTTTTCAGACAACGGAGACATCATTGCACAGGGAGAATACTCAGACGGTGAAAGGAATGAGCTTTGGAAATTCAAAACGGGAGATTCTACAGAAGAAGGACGTTACATTATAGGATTAAAAGAGGGTCAGTGGAAATCTTATTATAGTAACGGAACATTAAAATTCAAAGGAAATTATTCACAAGGCAATCCGGACGGTCAGCATCTTTTCTATTATGAAGATGGAAAATTGAAAGAGGAACAGAATTACAGGAATGGCCTGAGACAAAAAACATGGAAAAAATATGATGAAGAGGGAGCAACCATTCTGACAATAACCTATAAAGATGATGTTGAAGTAAGTATTAACGGGGTAAAAATAAGTCTTCCTGAAAGCGACACAAAGCTGATAAAATAGTTACTTTGCTTTATGGAAGAGAATTTCAATATCCGAAAAGACAATATATCAACAGCAGACCGGGAATTTGAAAAGCAGCTGAGGCCTGTCTGCTTCAGCGATTTTAAAGGGCAAAAGCAGGTAATCGATAATCTGATTGTTTTTGTAACAGCGGCAAAACAAAGAAAAGAGTCTCTTGATCACGTCCTTCTCCATGGACCTCCCGGTCTTGGTAAAACAACTCTTGCATCTATAATTTCCAATGAATTAGATGTTAATCTGCGAGTAACATCAGGCCCGGTTCTTGACAAACCAGGAGATCTTGCGGGGCTTCTTACAAATCTGGAAGAAGGAGATGTTCTGTTTATTGACGAAATACATCGTCTTAGCCCTGTGGTGGAAGAATATCTTTATTCGGCAATGGAAGATTTCAGGATTGATATTATGATAGACAAGGGACCAAGCGCACGATCTGTTCAACTTATGTTAAACAAATTTACACTTATCGGCGCCACAACAAGATCGGGGTTGCTTACAAGTCCACTGAGGGCAAGATTTGGCATTAAATTTCACCTTGAATACTACGATCATGATATTCTTAAGGGGATCGTAAACAGATCGGCAGGTATTCTGGATATAAAAATTGATGAAAAAGCGGCTGTTGAAATAGCCAGAAGAAGCCGGGGAACTCCAAGGATTGCAAATTCTATCCTTCGACGTATACGAGATTTTGCTCAGGTTAAAGGCTCGGGGAAAATTGATATTGAGATAACAAAATACGGGCTGGATGCTCTCAATATCGATCAGCACGGTCTCGACGAAATGGACAACAGGATACTTTCTGCTGTAATAAACAAATTTAACGGGGGTCCGGTTGGATTAAGCACAATCGCGACAGCAGTTGGTGAGGAAAGCGGGACAATTGAAGAAGTATATGAGCCATTCCTGATCAAGGAGGGTTTCCTTAAAAGAACACCAAGAGGCAGAGAAGCTACCGAACATGCC
The DNA here is from genome assembly GCA_963843415.1 of uncultured Bacteroidota bacterium. Lineage (GTDB taxonomy): Bacteria > Bacteroidota > Bacteroidia > Bacteroidales > VadinHA17 > LD21. The sequence goes on along the minus strand of CAWJKD010000004.1, from coordinate 109,760 downwards.
TACAGACACCTTGGAAAGGAATTCTGGAGGAACAAAGAGAATACTCTTTTCTAGACTAGATCCGATTGTTTTTTCTGAGAGTTCAGTCAACTGAAAACATTGCTGATTTTTTCAAGACCTTTAGAATTTAATATTTTGATTCTCCGCCCGTTAAGTTCTACGAGACTGTCGGTTTTGAATTCAGATAGTAACCGTATTACTGATTCAGTTGCTGTACCAACTATATTTGCCAGCTCTTCCCTCGTAAGGGATATCTGAAGATAGTTCTGATCGTCAATACCAAAATCGTTCATCAGCAGCAGCAGAATCTCGGCAAGCCGCTCCCTGACAGTTTTCTGTGCAATATCGGTAATATATGAATTTGCTTCTCCCAATTCATGACAGGCAAGTTTGAGCAATTCGTGTGCAAAAGAAGAATTGGATTTAACAAAGGAAATCAGGACCTCAGCAGGGATAAAACATACTTTACAATCTTCAATTACCTTGGCAGAAGTGCAGGCCACTTCATTACTCAGAACACTTCGGTATGCAATTATATCTCCCGGTTTGGCAAAACGTATAATCTGTTCCTTTCCGTCGAGCCCTGTTTTAAATATCTTGATTATCCCGTTGTGGATGCAGAAAAAACCACTTATACGGTTCCCTTCATTATAAAGTATCTCTCCCCGCTTGTATTGCCTGAATTCTTTCTCAAAGTTCAGCATATCAACCTCATCATGAGTCAAATGCTTGAAGATTGAACCGATTTCAAGAGAACATTTATCACAAAATGGAATAAGCTCACCCTGTTGTTTCATTTTGAATATTTATTAAATAACAAAGTTTAACAATACTATCAGAGAAAATGTTCAAAAATCTAAAAAGCTGTTTGAAACTGTCCAAGAAATCTAATGTCGTTTTCAAAATAGAGGCGGAGATCATTAACCTGATATTTTAACATAGCAGGTCTTTCGATACCCATACCGAAAGCAAAGCCGGTGTATTTATTACTGTCAATATTACATGCTTCAAGAACAGCCGGATGAACCATTCCACAACCCAGTACTTCCAGCCAGCCTGTGTATTTACACACATTGCAACCCTTTCCCCCGCAGATGGTGCAGCTTACATCCATTTCTCCGGAAGGTTCAGTAAATGGGAAATATGAAGGCCTAAGTCTTATTTCAGTATTCTTTCCATACATTTCACGGGCAAAAAACAATAATGTCTGCTTCAGATCTGCAAAAGATACATTTTCATCAACATATAATCCTTCAACCTGGTGAAAAATACAATGGGCTCTTGCAGATATAGCTTCATTACGGAAAACCCGGCCGGGAGATATGGTTCTGATCGGTGGTTTTTGAGTCTGCATAACTCTCACCTGGACAGAAGAAGTATGTGTGCGAAGCAAAATATCATTAGGGCTTGAATCTTCAGCAGAGATCCTTGATATGTAGAAAGTATCCTGCATATCCCTTGCCGGGTGTTCAGGTGCAAAATTAAGCCTTGTAAAAACATGATCGTCGTCTTCTATTTCAGGACCTTCGGAAACAGTAAAACCAATCCTCTCGAAAATATTGATTATCTCATTTCTTACTATTGAAATAGGATGTCTTGAGCCCAGCTCCCACGGAAATGCAGGCCGTGTCAGATCATTTAGCTTTGATTTTTCATCACCCGCCTGAAGAGTGTCTTTAAGAAAATTGTATCTCTCAAGAGTTTTCTGTTTTAGAAGATTAAGCTTCTGCCCTATCTCTTTCTTCTCAGCGGCAGGAACATTTCTGAAATCTTCAAAGAGTTCAGCAATAAGACCTTTTTTGCTGAGAAATTTAAGGCGGAATGATTCAAGCTGGTCCGGATTGGTTACCGATAATCCCGATACTTCAGTAAGCAGGGCATCTATTTTATCAAGCATAAGATTTTGTATAAAATCATATAATAAATTATTCCCGGACAACCACTGATTTTAAGTATTTTAATATCATTCAGGGGTTTGTCCGCATTGTCTGTTTCAACAGCAGCAATTTTATCCACGACATCCAGTCCTTCAAGAACTTCACCGAAGACGGTATATGTCCTGTCAAGCCGGGGAACTCCTCCTGTTTCTTTATAAACAATTCGCTGATCTTCCGGGATTTTATATTCTTCCCCTGAAGTTAAAGACTCAAACATCTTAACAGATACGATTTCCTGTACTTCTGCATCGGAAAGAGGTTTCCCGGACCGGACTGAGCTGTCGGCAACATGCCTTATCAACCTGTTAAACATGCCTTGTTTAATGTTGCTGTTGATGATTTGTTCAGTTTTATTTAATTCATCATCAGTTAGTACTGTCCCTTTTACTATATAGAAATGAGTACCGGAAGATCGCATTTCAGGATTGACATCATTCCCTTCCCGGGCTGCTGCAAGCGCGCCTTTTTTATGAAAGTGGTTAATGGTGAATTCTGCAGGAATCGTAAAAGTATTCAACGAATCGGCAGATTTTGCAATGGGTACACTTCGGGCCAGCGGATCCCCGGCCTGAATCATAAAATTATCAATGACACGGTGAAAAGAGATGCCTTCATAAAAACCGCTATTGATGAGTTTGATAAAATTATCGCGGTGACCGGGAGTATCATCGTAAAGTCGGATCTTTATATCACCAAGGGTGGTTTTCATCATGACAATTGTATTTTCATTGCCTTGCGGAGTGTTGCAGCTTACCAGCAGAAACAAAAATAAATATGATAAAAGCTTAACTAATCTTTTGTTCATGAATATTTTTCTTTGGTTAATAATGTCATGTAATTGCGATAACAAAGATATTTAACTTTGCCCGATCAGGAAAAATGATTTTCAAATTAAACTGTTTTTAACGAATTAATTACAGAAAACAGGTAATTAAAGTCTTAAAATTATCTTTGTCTTTTAAATTTTTGATTTGAACGAAGTCAGAACACTGGCGAGGCAAACCATGGTATATGGTTTTGGTACTATAGTTCCAAGATTCCTGAACTATGGTATTATGACATTTCTGTACACAAGGATATTTGAAAAAAGCGAATATGGAGTTGTTACCGAGCTCTATGCATGGATGGTCCTGTTACTGATTGTTCTGACCTATGGTATGGAAACAGGATTTTTCAGGTTTGCACAGGAAAAGAAAGATGCTGAAAAGGTATACAGTACAACACTTTTAAGCCTTTTTCTGACTTCATCCCTATTCCTTATAGTGGTTAATATTTTTATCGGACCGGTTTCTGCAATTCTGAAATACAGCAATAATCATGATTATATCAGAATGTTTACTGCAATTATTGCAATTGACGCATTTTGCGCTATACCTTTTGCCTGGCTGAGGAAAGAGAATAAACCAGTAATATTCAGCATTATAAAAATTGCCAATGTTATTATTACAATCATTGCAGTATTATTCCTACTTCTTATTGCGCCTGGTATTTATGAAACATCTTCTGGTTGGTTCAGGAGAATTTATAACCCGGGTTATGGAGTTGGATATGTATTTCTGGCAAACCTGATTGGAAGTGCTTCCACCTTACTGATGCTGATACCTTTTATCATCAGGGCAAAACCGGTATTCGACAGACACATCTGGACAAAAATGATCTCATATTCATTTCCTCTTCTGATAGCAGGTCTCAGCGGTTCAATCAATGATGTTATTGACAAAGTAATATTAAGAAGAGTGGTTGGTGATCAGGCTGGCCTTGCAACCGTAGGGGAATACGGCGCCGGGTATAAGATAGCAGTTCTGATGGCTCTCTTTATCCAGATGTTCAGGTTTGCAGCTGAACCATTCTTTTTTGAAAGGGCCAAGCACGAAAAGGCAAAAGAAACCTATGCTTTTGTTATGAAGTATTTCGTGATAAGCATGCTGGTTATTTTTCTGGGAATAAACTTATATATTTCAGGCTTTCAATTAATTATTGACAAATCATTCCGGGACGCTATTATAGTTGTGCCTATCGTGAGCATGGGCTACCTGCTTTATGGTATCTATATGAACCACAGTATCTGGTATAAGCTGAATAACCTCACAAAATATGGAGTATATATTACATTAATAGGAGCTGTCATAACAATATTGATAAATATACTTCTGATACCAGTTTATGGATATATGGCTTCAGCCTGGGCACATATTGCATCGTATGGAACAATGATAATAATGTCGTTTATTTTTGCAGAAAAGCATTTTAAAATTAACTATAATATGAAAGGGCTTATTCCATATTTCCTGATCGCAACAGGAATGGTCATTTTCAGCCGGATATTTGATTATAAGAACCTGCTTGCGGAGTTGCTCTTAAATACTGTTTTTATATCAATTTTTTTATTGTTTGCACAATATAAAGATAAAACACTAACGATTTTTTTTAGTAAAGGAAATAAATGAGAATCAAAGTAGTTAATAAATCAAAACACCCATTGCCTTCATATGCTACTAATGCTTCGGCAGGAATGGATCTGAAGGCAAATATTGAAAATAACATCATTATCGACCCAAAGCAACGAGAGCTGATTCCAACAGGTCATTTCGTCGAAATACCTGTCGGATATGAAGCACAGATAAGTCCAGGAAGCGGACTTGCTATAAAGAAAGGTATTGGAATTGTAAATTCACGGGGGACAATAGATGCTGATTACAGGGGAGAAGTTTGCATTATACTGATGAAAAAGCAGAGAATAATATCGATAATAGTTCTGGTCCTGATTCTTTCAATTATATCCTGTGCCAGGAAGTTAACACCTTCTGCTATTGATAAGGGACAAATGAAGCCATACGATTCAGCAAAATTTGAATATTATTTTGTAGAGGCTGTCAAGTTAAAATTGCTGGGAAACACTGGAGAAGCGTTGGAATTGCTGGAAAATTGTATTAAAATAAATCCTGAAAGCGATGCAGCATATTTTCAGATGGCACAGATTGCTTTAGCAGTTGGGAACCAGAATAAAGGAAGAATTTATGCAGGGAAAGCATTATCATTAGATCAAAAAAATATCTGGTATATTATGCTAATGGCAGGAAGTTATTTTAATGATACTGAAATTGACAGTGCTATCTTCTATTATGAAAAGGCAGTGAAAATCTATCCTGAAAAGGAGGATCTTCTGCTAACCCTGGGCAATCTTTATTCAGAGAACAAAAAATATGATAAAGCAGAACAGATATTTAAAAAATTTGATACAAAATATGGGGTAAATGAAGCTTCAACTGTGGCAAATATAAGAAACATGATAATGGCTGAAAAGTATAGTGATGCCCTTACTCTGACTCAGTTATTATTAGAAGAATACCCTGAAGAAATAATGTATAATGGATTACTTGCAGAAATTTATCGCGGACTTGGTGACAGTCAGAAAGCTATGGATGTATATAATAAACTTATTGAAAGAAATCCGGATAATCCCGGAACACAACTTTCACTCTGTGATTTTCTGATAAATGAAAAGAAATACGATGAGTTATTTGTATTCATGAATACTGTGATGATGAATGCAAAAATTACACGTGAGGATAAAATATCACTAATAGCAAGATTAATCGAAATACCTGAACTGATTCAGGAGAAAAGCGATCCATTGGAGATTTCAGTTATGGTTCTTGAAGCTAATTATAGTAATGATGACATTATAATGCTTTTAAAACCCGAATTATATATAAAACAAAATAAATTGAAAGAAGCGGCGTCAAGACTCGAGGAGATCATTTCAGCAAACCCCGATAACTATTTTGCATGGGAAAAACTGCTTTTAGTCTACCTTCAGGATGGAAATTTCAAAAAGCTTCAGGAAAGAGCTAAAGAATGTGCCACAAAATTTAACAGATCCTTCCTCGCAAAAGTACTTTTCGCATCAGCAGCAACAGAGAATAAGGACTATGATATCGCATTGGAAGAGCTAAGAAAAGCTACTATTTTAGCTGGGGATGACAAAGACATGAATATGCAGGTCCTAAGTATTAAGGCAGATATTTATTACAGGCAAAAAAATTATGAAAAAGCATTTGAAACGTTCGATGAAGCACTTAAACAGGACAAACAGGACCTGACCATCCTGAATAATTATGCATATTATCTTGCAGAACAGGATCTCCGGTTAAAGGAAGCCGAAGAGATGGCCAGGGAGGTTATAGAAACGGAAAAGAATAATACGACATTTTTAGATACTTATGGATGGGTACTGTACAAAAGAGGTAAGTTAAGAGAAGCTGAAAAAATTATGCAGACAATTATAAATAGCGGCGAAAAGCCGGATGCTGAATGGTATGAACATCTCGGGTATATTATGAAAAAGCAAAGGGATTGCACGAACGCTGTAATTAACTGGAATTTAGCATTAAAGCTTGATAGTACAAAATCAAATCTTATTGAGGAAATAGAGAAATGTCAAAATTCAAGATAATATTGGTTATTTCAATACTTGCATCAGCCTGTTCGGTTTCAAGGAGGAATGTTGTTGTTTATGAAGAGTCAGAGCTTGATAAGCTTAGCCTGTTTGATCGCACAAGAGAAAGAAATATTACAGGAACAGATTTCAATATAAGAAAAGCTGAAATAGAGATTAATAACAATGATCAAAAGCAAAAACTGCTGGCAAATCTGAAATACAAAACCCCCGGTACATATTTGCTAAGCATAAGAGGTAAAACAGGAATTGAAGCTGCGCGTGTTTATATCACAAAAGATACGATTCTTGTTAATGACAGGATAAACAAACGCCTGTTTTATGGATCAACAACATTTCTGGAACAAAAGTATGGCATTTCAGCAGAGGCCCTTCCGCTTGTGTTTGGAGATTTTATTTTCGGACTTCAATATGAAAATAATAAAGAAAAATGTGAAGGAGGAGAAGAAAAGTTTCAGGCATCATTTAAAGACAGAGCGGTAGAAGGAACAATTGACTGCAAAAAGAATAAGATCACATCCAATAAATTGGGAGATGTGATGGGCGGAAATGCAATAAACTTTACATACAGTGATTTTAATTATTCAGGCAGACTTATATATCCGATGAAAATAAGAATAGAAGATATCGAAGAAAAGACAATGATTAATGTTACGATAAAGAGCATTGAGTTTGTTAAGAATGAAAATATAGAATTTATACCGGGAAGTAAGTATGATAAAGTGCTTTTAAAATGAGGTTTATTATATCTTTAAACATATTATTATTTGTTTACACCCTCTTATCGGGGCAGAGCAAGAAAGAACTCGAAGAGCAAAGAATAAAGACTCTGGAAGAAATTGCATATGTAGATAATATATTAAAGAGTACTGAAAAAGAAAAGATCGAGAGCATATCTTCATTAAGGATGTTAGGAAATAAGCTAAATTTGAGAGAGACAGTACTAAAAGGTATGGGGCAGGAAATCAATTTGTTGAATGAGCGGATTGATATAAACAGACTTGCAATAGATATGATGGAGAAAGATCTCATCAAATTGAGAAATGATTATTCAAATGCTATTATTAATTCATACAAGCTCAAGAAATCTAATCCGGATATAGTATATATCATGTCTGCCAGAGACTTCAATCAAGGGTATAAACGTATTAAATACCTCCAGCAGGTATCTAAATTCAGGAGATATGAATCAGAGATAATTGCCGAATTGAAACAACAAATAGAAGGAACAAAGGAAAGATTAGAATCTGATGTGTCGAAAATATCAGATCTAAGACAAAAGGAAGTGCAGCAGAAAGATCTTCTGAAAGGAGAGCAATCAAGAGAGCAAAGAATATTGAGATCGCTGAGAAATAAAGAAAAACAGTTACAAAAAGAGCTGGAGGATAAAAAGAAAATAGCGCAGAGAATTGAACAGGAAATTGCAAGAGTTATTGAAGAAGAAAGAAAGAAGGAAGTAGGACAAAAATTAACACCGGAGCAGAAACTGATCGGCGAAAATTTTTCAGATAATAAAGGAAGATTACCATGGCCCGTTGAACGGGGAGTAATTACAAGCCATTTTGGAACACATCCTCACCCGGTGCTGAAGTACGTCACGGAAGAAAATAAAGGAATCGACATTACAGGTCAAATGAAAACAACGGCAAGAAGTGTGTTTAAGGGTGAAGTTTCGGCTGTAACACTTATAAGAGGGGCAAATATGACAGTAATTATTAAGCATGGTACTTATTTGTCGGTATACAGTAATTTGGTGAATGTGAGGGTTAAGAAAGGAGACAAGGTGGACACAAAGCAAATAATCGGAGATATATTTCAGGATCCGGGTGAAGAGAATCGCTGTACACTGAAATTTATGATATTTGAACAAAAGAATGCGTTGGATCCGGAAATGTGGATAACAAAAATTTAAACTGTTTTGAAACAAATTGAATAAAAACAAGTATAAAGGATTACATTAAATAAAATGCTCAGGAAGATAAAAATTGAATCCAAGCTCAGCAACTTGAGAATAATTGAAAACGCTATAGATAATATAACGTTTAAAACAGGTATTAACCAGGATAACTATGGAAAGATACTGATCGGAACTCTTGAGGCAGTTAATAATGCTATTGTGCACGGAAACAAATCTGATGAAAAAAAATCTGTAGAGGTAGATATTATCCTGAATAGCAAGAATCTTGAAGTTACAGTTACTGATGAGGGAAAAGGATTTAAACCTTCGGAGGTTCCGGATCCAACAAAACCCGAAAATATTGAAGCACTGAATGGCAGAGGAATATTTCTTATGTCAAAACTCGCAGATGATATTCAGTTTAATAAGAAGGGGAACCAGGTTAAGTTGATTTTTAAAAATGTAATGACTTGAAAATTAAGATATTTTATGATCAGGTAAAATTCAGGATACAAAGAAGCAAATCTGTTTTAGATCTAATAGAAAAGGTCATCAGGAACGAAAATAAGGTTCCCGGTGACCTTAGTTTTATTATTACTACAGATAGAGGTGTGAAAGAAATCAATAAAGAGTTTCTGAAACATAATTATTATACTGATGTTATAGCATTTGATAATTCTGAGGGTAGAATAGTTAATGGTGAAATATATATCAGTATTGAGAGAGTAAAAATAAATACAATCAACTATAAAGTTAGTTTAAAGGAAGAAATATTTAGGGTAATGGTACACGGAGTTCTTCATTTATGCGGTTTTGAAGACAATACTCAGAAGCAAAGGATGGAGATGGCGGGCAAGGAAGAAAGATGGATTAATGCTTATAAGAAATTGTAAATGGAATTCAGATATGAAATTATCGTTGTAGGGGGAGGGCATGCTGGCTGTGAAGCTGCACATGCAGCTGCAAAAATGGGGTGTAAAACACTGCTGATAACAATGGACATGACAAAGCTTGCACAGATGTCATGCAATCCGGCAATGGGAGGTATTGCAAAAGGCCAGATAATACGTGAAATTGATGCTCTGGGAGGTCTTAGCGGACTTATTACGGACAGAACCATGATCCAGTACAGGATGCTTAACCGGTCAAAAGGACCTGCTATGTGGAGCCCCAGAGCTCAGTGCGACAGACAAAAATTTTCTATGGAATGGAGAAAAGCTGTTGAAAGTACGGATAATCTTTTCATATGGCAGGAACAAGCCCAGAAATTGATTTTGAAGAATAGTAAAGTTATTGGTGTTGAAACGACTTTTGGGACACAATTCTATTCAGAAGCGGTAATACTGACAAACGGAACTTTTCTGAATGGACTTATGCATGTGGGATTCAGGAAAATGAAGGGAGGAAGATCAGGAGATCAGGAATCTACAGGATTAAGTGATCAGCTTGCAGAATTAGGATTTAGTGTTGAAAGAATGAAGACAGGAACAAGTGCAAGGATTGACGGAAGGACAATAAATTTCAACATGATGACAGAACAGGTGGGAGATAATGAAGGGAGATCATTTTCTTTTTTAAATAGCAAACTGTTCATTGAAGACACCAGGAACTGCTTTATCACTTATACTAACGAAGAGGTACATCAAGAATTAAGAAAAGGGCTGGAATTCAGTCCGCTGTTTAAAGGGATAATTAAAGGAAGGGGACCGAGATACTGTCCAAGCATAGAAGATAAAATAGTTACATTCAAAGATAAGAAAGCACATCAGTTGTTTATTGAACCGGAAGGAACAGAAACGATAGAGTATTATGTAAATGGTTTTGCAAGCAGCCTGCCGCTGGATGCACAGATAAAGGCATTGAGAAAAATAAGGGGATTGGAAAATGTAGAAATATTCAGACCAGGATATGCAATTGAATATGATTTTTTCCAGCCAACTCAATTGAAGCCTACACTGGAAACAAAGAAAATTGAGAATCTATATTTTGCGGGTCAGATTAATGGAACAACGGGATATGAGGAAGCTGCGGCACAGGGAATTATGGCAGGAATTAATTCAGTTCTGAAATTACGGGCCAGAGAACAATTAGTTTTAAGAAGAGACGAAGCATATATTGGGGTACTAATTGACGATCTGGTAACAAAAGGAGTTGACGAACCTTACAGGATGTTTACTTCAAGAGCTGAATACAGAATACTTTTGCGACAGGATAATGCTGACGAAAGACTTACAAGAAAGGGATATGAATTAGGCCTGGCAGATAAAAAAAGAATAGAGATCCTGGAGAAGAAGGAAAAGCTTATAAAAAAGGTGATAAGATTCTTAAGTGAGAAAAGCATTACACCTGAAGAGATTAATACATTTCTTAAAGGGGAAGGAACAAGCTCTATTAAACAAAGAGCAAAAGCGATATCAATTGCATCCAGACCTCAGATATCTGTAAAGAAGTTAATAAGAAATGTAAGCGGAGGAGAAAAACTTTTAAAAGCATTAGGCAAAAGAGCAGATGAGATAACAGAATCAGTAGAGATAAAAATAAAATACGAAGGATATATACAAAGAGAAAAATTGGTTGCTGAAAAAATCAAACGACTTGAAACAGTAAAAATTCCTGAAGATTTAAATTATAATGAGCTGGTTTCAATTTCAACAGAAGGAAGGCAAAAACTTACCAGGATAAAACCTGCTAATATTGGGCAGGCAGGAAGAATTAGCGGGGTTTCTCCTTCAGATGTTAATATTCTATTAATGTACATTGGGAGGTAATTTGTTCCACGTGGAACAAATTTATATAATATTTAATTTTTATAATATGTTTTTATTAATGTAATCCAGTTTAGGAGTATAGAATGGGTTAAGAATTAATAGAATACTATTATAAATTGACCATGTAATATTTATGATTAATAAATAATTGAGGGTAGTTGAAATTATAGGATTTAAAAAACAATTAAATATTTTATAAAGATATGATAGCGGAGGGTAATTTAATAGATGTAAATTATCGTAAAATATACCCGGCAAGGTTAATTATAAATGGAAATATAATTGAGAAGATTGTTCGGGTAAATGAGAAAGTGGAATGTTTTATTATTCCTGGTTTGATAGATTCTCACATTCATATTGAAAGTTCAATGACAACCCCGGGATCATTTGCAGGAGCAGCTGTTTCACGTGGAACAACCGGAGTAATTTCTGATCCTCATGAAATTGCAAATGTACTTGGCGTAGAGGGTGTTAAATTCATGATTGCTGATTCAAAAAAAGTGCCTTTAAAATTCTGGTTTGGTGCTCCGTCATGTGTACCGGCGACATCATTCGAATCTTCAGGGGCTGTTATGGATCATAATAGTGTGAGAGAATTGTTGGAAATGCAGGACATAAAATACTTGTCTGAAATGATGAATTATCCGGGAGTCATTTTAAATGATCCGGAGGTATATAACAAAATTAATCTTGCCAAAAAGCTTGGAAAACCAATTGATGGTCATGCTCCGGGATTATCCGGGGAAAATCTGAGAAAATATATCCGGGCCGGAATCACAACGGACCATGAGTGCAGTACAATTGAAGAAGCATTGGAAAAAATATCTCTCGGAATGAAGATCCTGATCCGCGAAGGCAGCGCCGCAAGGAATCTTTCAACTCTGAAACCCCTCATCAATTCTCATCCTGATATGGTAATGCTCTGTAGTGATGACCTTCATCCTGAAATGCTGATGAGAAGACATATAAACAAGATTGTCGCTCAGTTGATATCTGAAGGATTTGATGTTTTTGATGTGATAAAAAGCTGCACATTAAATCCCGCTCGTCACTATAACCTTGATTCAGGATTGTTGCAACCAGGAAAACCTGCTGACTTTATAATCGTAAAAGATTATCACAACATGGATATTCTCGAAACATGGATCGATGGTATCAAGGTATATGACAGGGGAAAGGTTTTATTCAATTATGAAGGAACAGATGCACCAAACAAGTTTTTTTGTTCGAAAATAACAGAGAGGGACATAAAAATTGAAAGGGCAAAAACTAAAATGCGGGTAATTGAAGCATTTGACGGCGAACTTCTGACTAAAGAAATATTAATAAGCACCCAGCCGGGAAAGCCAGTAATTCAGGATATAAATAGCGATACCCTGAAAATAATTGTCAAAGACAGATATAATGATGCTCCTCCTGCACTAGGATTCGTAAGAGGATTTGGCCTTAAACAAGGAGCATTTGCCAGTTCGGTTGCTCACGATAGCCATAATATAATTTGTATCGGAACAAACGATGAGGATATAGTAAATGCAGTAAATGCAATAGTTGAAATGAAAGGAGGATTGGCTGTTGCGGAAAGCAACTTAATAAACCGGTTACAATTGCCTGTGGCAGGCATCATGTCAGATAAGCCTCTTGAAACAATTGCCTCTTTATATGAAAGTTTATCAGCAAAAGTAAGATCATTAGGATGTAGAATGTCAGCCCCTTTCATGACGCTTTCATTTATGGCTCTGCTTGTAATACCGGAACTAAAACTCAGCGACCGTGGATTATTTGATGGAAACCGCTTCTGTCATGTAACATTGTTCATCAACTGAGCAGGATTGCTTCGATTATCTTGCAAGGATTGAGCAGACAGAAGGAAAAAGAGACACACAAAAATGATAATCTTGCTTAACTTTACCCTCGTTACGGGGGAAGCGAAGCAGACCCCCTAAAAAGTAAAATTAGTTTTATGCCAAATAATCCTCAGGATATTGTACCCCTTCTCCCTGAAAAACCCGGTGTTTACCAGTTTCTGGATAATTATGGCAAAATAATATATGTCGGGAAAGCGAAAAACATAAAAAAAAGAGTAGCCTCCTACTTTACAAAAAATCAGTCCGGCAAAACAACTGTTATGCTCAAAAGAGCAAATGATATCAGACACCTGGTGGTGGATAACGAATCAGATGCACTATTACTTGAGAATAATCTTATTAAAGAACTGCAACCCAGATATAATATACTACTTAAAGATGATAAAACATTCCCCTGGATCTGCATTAAAAAGGAACAATTTCCCAGAGTGTTCAGCACAAGGAATACAATAAAAGATGGATCTCTCTATTTCGGACCATACACTTCTGGTCTGATGGTAAAAACTCTGCTTAACATAGTACGACAATTGTTCAAATTAAGAACCTGCCAGCTGAATCTTACATATAATAACATCAAAGCAGGAAAGTTTAAAGTGTGTCTTGAATACCATATAGGAAATTGCAAAGGGCCCTGTGTAGAATTGCAGACAGAGCAGGACTACAATGAAGGGATCCTGCAGATTAAGAATATTTTAAAAGGGAACATTACTTCAGTTATCGACCAGCTGAAAAAGCTTATGTTAAAATATTCTGTTGAACTGCGCTTTGAAGATGCCCAGACAGTTAAAGAGAAAATTGAGATTCTCTCGCGCTTCAGGAGTCGCTCCGCTGTTGTCAGCAATACAATCAGGAATGTAGATGTATTTGCTCTTGCCCAGGATTCTGACAATACATATGTTAGCTACCTTAAGGTTGTGGAAGGCGCTGTTATACAAGCATTTACAATTGACCTGAAAAGTCGCGTGGATGAAGAAAAAGAATCGCTGCTAAGCTATGCTATCACCGAAATAAGGCAAAGACTTTCAAGTGATTCACATGAAATATTAGTCCCCTTTATGCCTGATATTCTGTTTGAAAAAATAAAATATTCAATTCCCGTAAAAGGAGAAAAACATAAGTTATTGGAGCTGGCTGAAAGGAATGCAATCTATTACAAACTGGAACAGAAGAAAAAGAAACAGGATTTTAAGCCAAAAGAGAGAACAGGTAAAAATCTGGAGAAACTAAAAACGGATCTTCATATGCCTCAGGTACCTGTTCATATTGAGTGCTTCGACAACTCAAATATTATGGGAAAAAATCCGGTTGCGTCATGTGTTGTTTTCAAAAATGCAAAACCTAGCAGGAAAGAATATCGTCATTACAATATAAAAACCGTGACGGGACCTGATGATTTTTCATCAATGGAAGAGATCGTTTACAGGAGGTATAAAAGAATGACGGAAGAAAAAAATCCTCTTCCTCAACTAATAGTTATTGATGGGGGAAAAGGTCAGCTTTCTTCTGCATTAAAGAGCCTTAAGAAACTGGACCTCCATGATAAAATTACTATAATTGGAATTGCTAAAAAACTGGAAGAAATTTATTTCCCGGGAGATAGCGTCCCTCTTTATCTTGATAAAAATTCAATAAGTCTTAAGATAATACAGAATCTGAGAAATGAAGCTCACCGTTTCGGAATAAATTTTCACCGTGATAAACGGTCATTGGAGTTGACAAAATCTGACCTGGATGAAATAAAGGGAATAGGATCAAGGTCGAAAGAAATTTTATTGAAAAAGCTGGGCTATGTTGATAAAATAAGGAATGCACAATTTGAGGAACTCAAGAATCTTATTGGAACACACAAAGCCGGACTTCTGACAAATTATTTCCATAAATAGCTCTGGAGCAACATCTGATTAAACATATTTTTTAAATATCTAAGCATATGTAAATCAGATTAATAAATGTATTTATCTGTTGTTTTAACTCAGCGAGAATTAAATATTTAAATCTTAATGTAAGCTGGGCCTTGGATTTTAATCGGAAAACAGATAAATCCATGAGCATTTTCATTTTGCTTCTAAAAGGATCTGCAAGTTATGTGAAATGTCTGTGGATCCGGCGGTGAACAAAACCTTCATCCCGATATTTTCAGCTGCCCTAATATTGGATTCAATATCGTCGATGTATAAACACTCAGAAACTTGCATATTATATTTGGAAAGAAGAATGCGATAAATTTCCGGATCCGGTTTTGAATGTTTAATATCCGAAGAAATAATTCCTCCTTCAAAATGCCCGAAGAAATAATAACTGTTTTTAATTACTTCAAAAATATCTGACGGGAAGTTAGAAAGATAATATAGCTTATAACCCTGTTTCTTTAATCCTGGAAGCATCCTGACATTGTACTCAAGGGGAAACATTATTTCTGTCCTTTTATTGAAAATAAAGGCTATTTCCTCCTTTTTAAGCTCGGATTTCTTTGTTATTGAATCTATAGCTTCTCCGGTTGTGATATTTCCATTATCGAGTAACGACCATTCCCGGCTGCCAAAAATATCTTTCAGGATAGTATTTCTGATCTTTTCAGGGTAGTTATTTTTTTCAAGATATTCAGCCGGCCTGAAACTGATAAGAACATTTCCCAGGTCAAAAATGATATTTCTGATCATATTACGGATTCTTCATACTTATTGGCTGGCCGGTGGCTTCAAGGACGTTCCACCACAATTCCCCTTCCACATCAATTTTTTTACGTTTTGCAACTACCATTGGAATAGGCATAAGTGTAAACTCATTATTCCAGTAACCGACAACAAAATCGGTCTTTCCTGCAAGAGCTGCATGAACGGCATTCTGTGCAAGCAGATTACAGAATTTACTGTCGTTAGCATTGGCCGGCGCACTTCTGATTATATAACTGGGATCAATGTACTTAATTGAATATGGGAACCCTTTCGAAGAGAATTCTTCCTTTATCTTTTCTTTAAGATAGATTCCGATATCTTTATGTTTAATGTTGCCTGAAGCATCTGTTTCCTGATCACCGGGTTCAAAAAGATCCTGGCCTGCCCCTTCTGCCACAACCACAACTGCATGGTGTCTCTCTTCCAGTCTCCGGCGAAGAACTTTAAGAAATCCGCGTGGACCATAAAGATCAAAGGTTATCTCAGGGACAAGGACAAAATTTACTTCCTGGATAGCAAGAGCAGCGCTTGCAGCAATAAATCCCGAATCACGTCCCATCAGCTTAACAAGAGCCACACCATTATATGCGCAGGAAGCTTCATTATGAGCGTTTCTGATAATGTCATTAGCGATAGAAAAAGCTGTTTCAAAGCCAAATGATTTCTGAATAAGATCAATATCATTATCGATTGTTTTCGGTATACCGGCCACAGCAATTCTTAATTTTCGCTTTAAAATCTCTTCCTGAATTGCATGAGCTCCTCTCAGGGTTCCATCTCCACCTATACAAAAGAGAATATTTATATTAAGGATTTCAAGAGTATCAACCATTTCTGCCACATCCTGATTTCCGCGTGAAGTTCCGAGAAAGGTACCTCCTGAAAGGTGAATGTCACTCACCATCGGTGCAGTCAATTCAATCACCGGGTGATTGTATTTTGAAATTAATCCCTCATAACCGTATCTAATGCCAAGGATACGGTTAATACCATATCTGTAAAATAACTGATTTACAAGGCTCCTGATAACATTATTTACCCCCGGACATAATCCTCCGCATGTAACAATTCCAACCTTTGTTTTTGCCGGTTCAAAAAAGATATTTTCTTTAGGGCCGGCTTTTTCAAATGATATCGGAATATCACTGGTCTCTTTGCATTTGTTGAAGTTCGAAACCGATACATCGTAGATAATCCTTTCACTGTCATCAACAAATTTATAGACAGGGCTGTCGGCATGCTTGCCTTGTTTAAGAGGTGAAATCACATTCCCCCTGCCAAAGGAGCTTACCACAAAATCTGTGTATTTCATCTTATGAGGGATTGAATAGGTTTAAAGTAACAGATACATCAGGTTCTCTAAAGAACCAAATGTAGATAAAAATTTGAATGATTGACAAATAAGAGATTTTAAAACAGTAACACACCTGAGAATGTCTGGAATAATAAATGTTCAGATAATCTGTTTAATTCTTCCAATCTGGCCGCTTTCAAGCATCACCTTTATCCCGTGGGGATGATTCGGAGATGTTGTAAGAATTTCTTTTACCCTGCCACCTGTAAGTTTTCCGGTCCGTTTATCTTCAATCAGTTCAACCAAAACAGCAATTCCCGGTGAAATATCAGCCCTGCGGGTTCCTTCCAAAACAAATGGTTTTACCAGAGAATCCATTTTCATCAAAAAAATAGTGGAATACAATACTAAAGAAAAATTCTTCAGAATGAACTGAAAAAACCAATGGTTTTGACAAACGTTGAAAAACAGGAGATTAATAGGTCCCTTTTGTACGTGTCCGTATCCTGTAAAGCCCTTTGCCAGCTGTTATGAAAAGACTTTTTCTGTTTTTATCACCAAAACAGACGTTACTGGTCCTGCCATCAGGTACAGAAATATTTCCAAGCTTCTTTCCTCCTTTATCAAAAACTGTAACACCCTTTCCGGTAAGATACAGATTCCCTTTATTATCTATCGTTATGCCATCAGATCCCATCTCACAAAAAAGAGTTTTATCGGTTAAGCTGCCATCACTGTTTATTGTATATGACCAGGTTTTATTCCCCTTAATATCGGCGACATATAGCTTTTTACCATCCTTTGTGCCGACAATTCCGTTCGGCCCTCTCATATCTTCAACAACTCGGACAACAGTTTTAAGATCAGGATTAAGAAAATACAGACATTCTTTATCCTGAGGCATTTTTGTATGATCCCAGTATTTACGGACATAGAAAGGATCAGAGAAATAAATCCCAACATCAGGGACTACCCACAAATCATTAGGTCCATTAAAAGGTTTTCCGTCGTATGAACCGGCCATTACTTCCACTTTCTTATCAGGAGAGATACGCAGTACCTGATTCTTTTCATCGGCACAGGACCAAAGATATCCTTCTTTATCGAGGAAGAGGCCATTTGATCTGAAGGAAGGTTCCAGAAAAACTGAAAGGCCGGTCTTAATGTTCCATATCATTATCCTGTCATTTGGCTGGTCGGTAAAATAAATATTCCCCTTTGCGTCAACAGCGGGACCTTCAGTAAATTGAAATCCGTCAGCAACCTTCTCGAGTGCAGCTCCCTTTGCGAGAATTGTATTCAATCCGGTATCCTGTCCGTTTGCAGAAAACATGGTAAATAACAAAAAAGTAATAGCCATTAAAAAATATCTTCCAGGTTTCATAAAGTTAGAGAAATTAAATTTATAATTAAAATCAGTTTTAATAAGAGCTCAGGAAAAATCCAATACTTAAACAGGGATATAATATTCTGTTAATCAGCAATCAGCCAGTCAGCAACCGCACTTAACATTTTTTATGCCTTAAGCGCCTTAGCTACTCTTTCTGCGCAATTGTCAACCTGTTCAGGTTTTTCAAATCCTATTATGATCATATCTACGGTACCAAGTCCGAGAACATATTTGAGCGACTGATCCAGTTTTTCTGAATCATCCCTGAATTTACCATTACCGAAGACCTTCATGGCGATAACACCTTTTCCTGATTTATGGAGCTTTTCAATTACAGGTGTGACAACATCAGGATTTGTTGAATCCATTGAAATGCCAAATGGATTTATGCGGACATGGACAACATCAACCCATGGGCTTTCAGCTGCTGCCTCCATTGCCTGCAATGAATGAATTGAAACTCCATGAGCCCGTATAACGCCTTTTGATTTTAAGGTTTCAAGGATATCCATCTGCCTCTTGTGTTCGTCGGTCCATGTAGCACTTGTCATAAGATGGATCTGGACGATATCAAGATAATCAGTATTAAGTTCTTTTCTGAACCTGTCGACCACGATATTTGCATCTGGACTTTCGGGTTCAGGAAGTGCTCCGGGGGATAGCAAAATCTTTGTATTGAGGGTATAATTCTCTCTTGGAATATCTTTCAGAGCCTGTGCAGTGTAAGGGTGAGTTCCATAAGCATCAGCGCAGTCAAAAAAACGAACTCCTGCATCATAAGCATGCCGGATAACTGATTCTGCAGTCCCTGCCCTTGTGATGCTCGAAGACCGGTTGTATCCGTTATACCCGGTTCCCATACCCAGCAGGGTGGTCTTGATGCCGGTCTTTCCAAGCGAAATAATCCGATAGGGATCAGCCTGACTCTGAACCGGGGAAGAATTATTTATATTTATTGCATTACCAAGCAATAAACTTCCGGTTCCGGCAGCCGTAAGAGTAACAAACTGCCTTCGTGTAAGATTCTTTATTTTCACTTTTTAAAATCTAATTAATTCCTATTAGTTCAAATATATTTCCTGGTCTTATTGGTTTTCCATTTTTCACAGCAATTATAGTGACCTTTGACTTCGCAACTAACTTTTCGTCAGGAAGTCTGAAAATATCCTGTTTAAAGACCATTCTGATATTTCCTTCCTTTACAACGGACATCCTGACAACAAATTTATTTCTGCTTCGAAGCGGATATTTATATTCGATTTCAACTTTTGCAACAACAAAATCTATACCCTCATTTTGTAAACTGGCAAAATCAATCCCTTTCGAAGCAAGGAACTCATACCTGGCATGTTCAAGATAGTGCAGATAATTTGCATTATTTACTACACCTTGTGCATCACATTCATAATCTCTGACAGCAAATTCAACGCTACAGATATAGTCAGTTTCTTTCATCCCGATAAAGCAGTATCACTATCTTGGAAATCTACCAAAGAATTTTTTCAGCCGGGCGTGAAATTTATGAATGCTATGCGGCTTGTAATACATCAAAATACATTCTCCGGTAATATAATTAATGTCAGTACCTTTCAATTCCTGCAAAGCTTCTTTGGTTTCAGACATTTGTTGTATCCAGATCTGCTTTAATCCTTTTTCTTTTGCTTCTTTGATTATTCCTGCCGTTTGATTTTTCGGAGTCATTATAAGCAGCCCCTTTACATCAGCAGGAAGACTTTTAATATCGCGATACACTTTAGCCTGGTGTATTTCATCAGTATAGGGATTAACAGGTATGATATTCATCCCTTTCTCTTTCAGTTCCCTGAAAGCAGTGAAGCCATACTTTTTTGGATTACGTGATACCCCGACCATTGCAATAGGTTCGGATGCGATGAATTCCTCAATTTTTTTAAGTGCCACCATAAGATTAAATTATTGTAATTATGTCGATCCTAATATATTAAATTCCAAAAAATCTGGTCCGGATACAGAAACTAAAATTACAGTAAAATTTTTACTTCCCTTTCACAGCTTCCTTAGGAGGTATTATTGACCATGCCCCGGAAAGTAATAAACCTGATATTATATGCCATACTCCCCACCATGCCGTCACTATTGCCATTCCTCCTATCATCATGTCTGGAGGGAAAATATTTGGATTAAAAAGCAATACAAGTCCAAGCCCTGAATTCTGGATACCGGTTTCAATAGTAATAGTTCTTCTATCATATGAAGACCGGCGAGTTACGGTTGAAAAAAGATATCCTGTCAAAAAAGCCAGGAAATTATGAATTAAAACAATTATAAAAATCAGCTTAATGAAACGGAGGAAGAAATCATAATTGCTTTTGAACAATATTATCACCATAGCAAAGAATACCAATATGGAAAAGATCTTTAATGGTTTGATAATTGCTTTGGTTATTTTTGGCAGGTAATGCGCACACAACATGCCCAAAACCATAGGCACCCCAAGCAGGATAAAGACAGTTTTAAACATCTCCCTGGGATCAATCCTGAGGGGCTGAAGCAGGTCGGGGGCTGTCTTCTCGTAGATATCCAGAAAAAGTCCTCCCCAGACTGCAAAATTCAAAGGTGTCATGACTATTGCAGCAAGAGTAGCAATTGCTGTAAGACTTACTGATAAAGCAACATTTGCCCTTGCCAGCGATGACATAAAATTTGAAATATTACCGCCCGGACAGGCTGCGACCAGGATCATTCCCATAGCAACTGTAGGAGTGATAATTTTTCGCATCAAAACAACAATAACAAATGTTACTGCAGGGAGCAAGAGGAATTGAGATAAGAAGCCAACAATTACCGATGAGGGATTCTTTACCAGCCGTGCAAAATGCTCGTACTTTATCCCCAGCGCAACACCGAACATTATAAACGCTAATGTAAGGTTAAGTATCAGAAGTCCATCCTGTGAAAATCTCAGCGATACTGAATCCATAGCTTTTAAAGCTTCAAACATAGGCGATGTCTGTTTTTACTTGTTTTAAAATTAAGGTAAACTGGTTCAAATTGTCAAATCAGGTTCGGAAGATTAAATTATTTGTTCCTTGAAGTTGTATAATGAACGAATTTTTTCAAAGAATTTTTGAATTCTGAATCTGGGTATGAGTCAAGTATTGCCAGAGCTTTGTCCCTGAACTGATTCATTTTATTCTCAGCATATTCAGGCCCGCCTGACGTGGAAACAAATTTTATGACTTCATTGATTTCATCTTTTGTCTTTTTCCGGCTTTTCACAATTGATACAATATGTCGTTTTTGTGAAGCTGATGCAAGGTCAAGTGCGTGAATCAGGGGCAAGGTTATTTTCCTTTCTTTGATATCGTTTCCCAGAATTTTACCCGTCAGGCCATTTGCCTCATAGTCAAGGAGATCATCCCTGATCTGGAATGCAAGACCAATGTTCTCGCCAAAATCTTTCATTAACTGTATGGCGTCAGGGTCTTCAGTAACTGATCTCGCTCCCGTTGCGGTGCATGCCGAAATCAAAGCAGCAGTCTTGCTCATGATTATCTTATAATAATCCTCCTCTTTTATGTTAAGCTTCCGTGCCTTCTGGAGCTGCAGAAGTTCTCCCTCTGCCATCAGTTTTACTGATTCAGATACTATTTCGAGCATATCATAACGGGACTTTTCAATCGTTATAAGCAATCCCTGGGCTAGCATATAATCTCCAACCAGGACTGCTATCTTGGAATTCCATAAAGCGTTTATCGAAAGAGCTCCTCTTCGTTCACGGGCATCATCAACAACATCATCATGAACCAATGAAGCAGTGTGAAGCAATTCAATCATTGTTGCGGCCACAAATGTTGCCTCCATAATTTTCCCATTCAGTCCGGCTGTCAGGAAAACAAGCAGCGGCCTCATCTGTTTCCCTTTTCTCCTTAAAATATAATTCAATATTATCTTGAGCAGAGGAATATCACTTTTCATAGTCCTGTTAAAGAAAGATTCAAATTCATCCATCTCTTTTTCAACAGGCTTTCTGATTTCTGTGAGAACCGACATTCAGGTTATATTTCGTTCAAATATAGTAAATTCACCTTAACACAATGATCCACAAAACATTTTGTTTCAAGTTCTGTAAAAAGCACTAAAGTGAAAATGGGATTCAACATATCAACATATTTATATATATTTGTACTACAAATTATTACAGATGAAATTCGAGGAACTTACACCTGAGATTATAGAAAAAGCTGCCGGGATGCTTAAAGCGATAGCGCATCCTGTAAGGATATCCATAGTTGGTTTTCTTGAAGACGGGGAAATGAGAACAGTAACAGAAATTCATAAACACCTGGGAATCGGACAGGCATCAGCATCACATCATCTGGTGATCCTGAAAGACAGAGATGTGTTGTCATCAAGACGAGAGGGGAAGAATATATTGTATTTTTTAAAACATGAAACCCTGAAACACCTTCTCAATGATCTGAGTAATTGCTGTAAAGGATAAAGACCAAGTTTTACAATGGGGAATGAGAATCAGTTATAATTCTTAAACATCCTTTTCTGAAACAGCAAGATTGTGAAGACCCCACAGGTTATAGCTGAATCGGCAATATTGAAAACAGGTCTGAAGAAGACAAATGATTCTCCGGGTCTGAATGGGGACCAGTCCGGCCATTGTGTATTAATGACAGGGAAATAGAACATATCGACAACTCTTCCTAAAAGAAAGGATGAATATCCGCCTCCGGGAGGAAACAAAATTGCATGACCATTGAAACTTTCACTGAAGATTATTCCATAGAAAGCACAGTCAATAATATTCCCCATGGCACCGGCCAATATTGAACTGACAGCAAGAATAAGCCCGATGTGAGCATTCTTGCTGATAATCGAACGCAGAAACCAGACAATTCCCAAAATCGCAAAAATTCTGAAAATACTTAAAACAAGCTTTCCGGCCTTTCCCCCCCATTCCATCCCGAATGCCATTCCGTTGTTTTCAATGAAATGCAACATGCCCCACTTGCCAAAAATTGGGATATCTTCTCCAAGTTGCATATGAGTCTTTACCCAGATTTTAAGGATCTGATCTGCAACTAGTATAGCTATTATAAGTAATAATGATTTTTTCCCTGGTGACATTATTTTCAATAATGATTTAATGGGGCAAAATAGTAAAAAAAGTTCAATGGGCAACTCCATTGTTAATTCCGGCACTAAGAATGGCCGATATAATTGTAATATTGTTTTAACTATTTAAGAATAAAGAAGAGATGGAGAATCGCATTTTAGAACACCGTGAATGTCCGGTCTTTGGAGTCAGATGAATTACAGAAGATTGCCAGGGGCTGATCAGGGGCATATTGTATTAGCAAGCGTACCGTCCCAGCAATGCCAGAGATTGTCACTAAAGAATGGCTGACATTTAACCCTTCCGATATGAGAAACTGAATGCCATTCCACATTAACAAGGGAAAATGTGAGGCCATTAAAATAGCTGATATTATAATATGAGTCATATATACCTGTTGTCTTACCATATTCAATATAGCTCGACTCAAAAGGATCATCATCACCATCATCATTTTTTGTCCTTACGTAGGTATATTTTATGTAGTTAACTATATTTCCGCTTTTTGTCCATTCAATCTTAAGTAAAGGTTCATTATGCTGAAAACTGTGATTCAGGTTCCATTGTCCGCCTGTACCATCAAGTTTTGATGTTCCGTCAAACCACAGGAATTCGGCATAACCACCAGTTCCTTCCCTTGTTATAAACATATTCCACAAAACATCTGTTGTCCTTATCTCACCAGTAAGTCTTGCTTTATATGTTATGTTCAGAAAAGTGATGCTATAACTCCATTGCCAGGTTTTCTCTTCCAGGTATTTTGGGGTCTGGTCAAGAGCTTTGTTAAAAGAAGCAACCGGAACAGCAAGGGTTGTAATAAGCAGACTTTGGAAGTAACCGGCTACCACGGCTGAAAATTCCCAATAATTATCTTCAATGCCCTTAGGGAGAATAATCTCATCAGCTGCTTTTTTCCCAGCTTCAAAATTTGAGAAGTCTATCATAAAAGATTCTGCAGGAGGAAGAGTCGGAGGATCTCCTTTATCTTTTTTACAGCCTGATAATAAAGAAGTTAGAAAAACTGTGATCAATAGTATATTGAAAATCTTTTTCATTGTCAGATTCTTTTAGATGTTTATTAAACGGCAATAATATGTTTAAAGTTGCATAATAGTTAATATTTTTAAGACTGATATTTAAATGTTATATCTTTAGTGAACATTATCAGACAGCGTTTGTTTAACAAATATATTTTAAGTTATGGAAAGAAGAAAATTTTTAAAAAATGTCGGAATGGGAGCTGCTGGTACAGTTCTGGCAGGAAAGTCCTTATCCGGAGAAATAAATAATTTAAAGAATATTACTATGGAAAATCTTCAAACTCTCGAATTTCCGTCATTACCCTTTGCTTATGACGCACTTGAACCTATTATGGATGCCAAAACAGTGGAGATACATTATGACAGACACCACAGGGCTTATTTTAATAACTATGTTAATGCATTAAAAGGAACAGCATTTGAAAATATGCCCATAGAAAAGGTCTTTGCTGGTATTTCAAAAGCACCCGATGCTATCAGGAACAATGGAGGGGGTTTTTATAACCATGTATTTTTCTGGAACAATCTTGGGAAAGGAGCATCGAGCCCTTCCGCAGAGCTTGCCGCAGCAATTACGAAAAACTTTGGCTCCTTCGATAAATTCAAAGAGACACTCAGCACGGCTGCGAAAACAAGGTTCGGAAGCGGTTGGGGATGGCTCTATATGACTCCGGAAAAAAATCTGGCAGTCGGCAGTACTCCAAACCAGGATAATCCTTTAATGGATATTTCCTCAATAAAAGGAATACCGCTGTTAACAATTGATGTGTGGGAACATGCATACTACCTGAAATACCAGAACAAAAGGCCTGATTATGTTGATGCAATATGGAACATAATAAACTGGGATGAGGTAAGCAGAAGATACAAAGCTGCTCTGTAATATTAGATCTATTCCTGTAAAATTTTCTCCTCCACCAGGGAGGAGAGACCGTCAGCTGGCGGGTAAAAGGATGTAGTATATCAAGTGTACAAATACCTCTTTATTTTCAGGGTAGCCGTCTTCTGGAACGGTACCGGCTGAAGAACTACTTTATTAATCTGGCTGAACTTATTGACCTGGGAATTGACATAGTCTTTCAGTTCGGCAAGCAGTTCCTCTTTCTTTTCTTCATATTTTTCGGACATATCCTGCTTCAGGTGGTTATATTTTTTTTCAATCTCCTCCATATTCAGGTGCACATAAGCGACCAGTTTCCCTTTTTGCTCAATGACAAGAGATTCAACCACAAACCGGAAGTTGTTAATAACAGATTCAATCTCTTCAGGATAAATATTTTCTCCGCTTGCACCCACTATCATGTTCTTTAGCCGTCCCTTGATGAACAGGTTTTTGTTGGAGTCAAGAGTTCCAAGATCCCCTGTTTTAAACCATCCATCATGTGTAAGAACTTCTTTTGTCATTTCAGGCTCTTTAAAATAACCCTTCATTATATTTGGCCCTCTTGCCCATATTTCACCTTCACCGGTCTTTTTATCCGGATTATTAATTTTAAGCTCAATACCCTCAATAGCCGGTCCTGTTGATTCGAAGACGGTCTCTTTCGGGTTCGCTCCGGCCAGAAGAGGCGAGGTTTCAGTAAGTCCATAGCCAATTGCATATGGGAATCTGGCTTCACGAAGAAATTTTTCAACTGATTTATTGAGCTTTGCTCCTCCTATACCGAAAAATTTGATATGTCCTCCGAAGGTCTTCATAAGTTTTTTCCCGGCAACAGCATTAAGTTTCTTTCTGATGAAGGGGATATTATAGAGAATTCTTAAAAGAGCTTTTTCTCTGAATGTCGGTAATATTTTATTAAAGTAGATCTTTTCAATTATCAGAGGAACCGTCAGCATGATTGTAGGTTTTACAATTTCAAGCGCCGGAAGCAGAACTGCCGGGGTAGGGGGTTTCCTCAGATAATAGATGCATGATCCGCCAAGCATTGACAAAATCAATCCAAGCGTGTTTTCGTATGTATGAGATAATGGAAGCACAGATAAAAAACGGTCGGTCTCATCAAGAGGCTGTATTTTTTTCCCCTTAAGGGCATTAAATGAAATATTCCTGTGAGTAAGCATCACGCCTTTTGAACGGCCAGTAGTCCCTGAAGTATAGATAATTGATGCGAGATCTTCTTCTTCAACTTCATATTTCTTTGCAGGGATAGCATCCGGATTAAATTCAAATGAATTTATTCCGGAAGAAATCAGTGAAAAATCTTCGAGCCTGATAATTGTTGAAAGAGACTCAGATTTAGATTCCTCAATTCGTTGCAGGAGTCCTGAAGAAATAAATATTGCTTTTGCTTCTGAATGTCCGAGAACGTTAGATACTTCCGTGGCTGAGAATTCCGGAAGAATCGGAACTACAACTGCCCCCATAAATGTTATAGAAAAATACGCAATAGGCCAGTTTGGCATGTTGGAACTCAAAATTGCCACCCTGTCTCCGGGTTTGATTCCGTTACTTTCAAGAAATGCAGTCACCGCTTTTATCTGCCTGTTGGCAGACTCATAGCTTATTGGCTCTTCTCCAGCAAATGCATATGCTCCGGATTGTCCGGATCTTTGTACCGTCTGATCGAACAATGCAGGAAAAGTAAGCTTAATATTATTTTCACCCATTCTGTCGAACCTTAATTAATTAGGTGACAAAGGTATAGAAATAATGGATTTAAGAACGTTAAATATGGTTAATATTATTTAAGCAGCATAAAAACTGGATGATTGATTTCACAAAAAATCCTGAGGATTGGTTACTTTTGATCGTAATTAATAAATCCGGAAGTATGAGCTCTTTAATACGCGTAACAAGAGAATTCTCATTCGAAATGTCGCATGTACTGAGAAATTACGATGGTCCTTGCAGGAATGTCCATGGGCATTCCTACAGATTGTTTGTTACCTTATTCGGCACACCTGTAGAAAATGATGCAGATCCCAAGAACGGAATGGTGATAGACTTTTGTGATCTTAAAGATATTGTCTTTAAAAAAATAATCAGTCAGTTTGATCATTCAGTTGTCATTAGCAAAGATTTCGACATAGAGAAAAAGGCGATGATGACAAAGACTTTCGGAAATACCGTAATAGTTGATTACCAGCCAACCTGCGAAAATCTTGTAACGGATTTTGCCCAAAGACTCGGGAATGAAATGCCTGAAGGTATCCGCCTTCATAGCCTCAGGCTTTATGAAACAGCAAAATCATATGCAGAGTGGTTTGCTTCAGATAATGAATAATTAATGAAACCCTGATCTATGCCTGACAATAATACTAAAAAGCTCTTTTTACTGGATGCATATGCCCTTATATTCCGTTCATATTATGCATTCATTAATAATCCCAGAATCACCTCAAAAGGATTGAATACCTCCGCTATCTTTGGATTCCTTCTTACACTTGAGGAAGTGCTGCAGAAGCAGAAACCCTCGCATATTGCAGTGGTATTTGATACACCACAACCAACATTCAGGCATGAAATGTTCAGAGAATACAAAGCTAACCGCGATGCAACTCCTGAAGATATTAAGAAAGCAGTTCCGTACATAAGAAGAATAATTGAGGGATATAAAATTCCGGTTATTTATTATCCCGGATTTGAAGCCGATGATATAATAGGAACTCTTGCCAGGAAAGCTTCAGAACAGGGATTTACGACGTATATGATGACACCTGACAAGGATTTTGCCCAGCTTGTTACCGACAAGATCTTTATGTTCAAGCCCTCCCGAAGCGGAAACGAAGCAATTAAGTGGGGTGTTGATGACATAAAACGGGAATTCTCAGTCAGGCGCCCTGAACAGGTAATTGATATTCTTGCACTTATGGGCGACTCATCGGATAATATTCCCGGAGCCCCGGGTGTCGGACCCAAGACCGCAAAGAAACTTATTTCAGAATATGGCTCTGTTGAAGAACTCCTGAGGAATACAGACAAACTGACTGGTAAACTTAAAGATATTATAATTAATAACCGGGAGCAGATTGAACTTTCAAAAAAACTGGCCACAATTGTCGTTGATGTCCCGGTTAAATTTGACGAAAAAGAGCTCATAAAAGAAATACCTGATTCACAAAAGTTGAAAACTCTGTTTGACGAACTTGAATTCAAAACAGCTGGTGCAAAAATTTTATCAGAAATAGAAAATCAGCAAAAGCAACCCGGATATAAACCGGCATCTGAATCCGGTATATCAACTCAGGGACTGCTATTTTCAGAATCGGAAGAAATCCTGCAGCCATCAAATATGCTTACCATTGAAGATGTGAGTCACGATTACAGACTAGTCAGTAGCAACGGTGAACTGAAAGAACTGATCCGGAAAGCTTTAGAAAAAAAAGAGATATGCTTTGATACGGAAACAACAAGTATAAATCCCCTTGATTCTGAGATTGTAGCACTGGCATTATCATGGGAAAGAGGATCGGGATATCTTGTACTTTTTCCTGAATCCCGGGAAGAGACACAAAGATTTCTTGAAATTATCCGGCCACTTCTGGAAACACCGGATATTCTGAAAACAGGCCAAAATTTAAAATTTGACATTCAGGTTCTTGCAAATTACGGGATCAGTGTCAGGGGCCCTTTGTTTGATACGATGATAGCTCACTACCTTCTTGAACCGGATATGAGACACAATATGAATCTTCTGTCGGAAGTATACCTATCCTATTCTCCCGTTCACATAGAGTCACTTATAGGCGGGAAAGGGCAGGCGCAAAAGAATATGAGATCAGTGTCAGCAGAAAAACTTAAAGAGTACGCTGTTGAAGACGCTGATGTCACTCTCCAGCTTAAAATGATCTTTGAGCCAAGAATAAAGGCAGAAGGACTGGCTGAACTTGCTGATAACATAGAAATGCCTCTTATTCCTGTTCTGGCTGACATGGAAAGAAACGGAGTAATTTTAGACCAGGAGGCGTTGGGAGCAATTACAGCAGGATTAAGAGACGACATCATTACTCTCGAAAAAGAAATTTATACATTGGCCGGAACTGAATTCAATATTTCATCACCAAAACAACTGGGTGATATCCTTTTCATCAGACTGAAGCTTGATGATAAAGCCAGGCTGACCACGACAAAACAGTTTTTAACAAATGAGGAAATCCTTCAGCGCCTTTCTCATAAACACCCTATCGTAGATAAAGTTCTGGAGTACAGGGGATTAAAGAAATTACTTACAACATATGTTGAAGCTCTTCCACTGTTGATTGACCGGAAAACCGGCAGGATTCATACTTCCTTCAACCAGGCGGTTGCTGCTACCGGCCGGTTAAGTTCTAATAATCCAAATCTGCAAAACATACCTGTCAGGGACGCAAGAGGAAGGGAAATAAGAAAAGCTTTTATCCCGGCAGAAGGTTTTATATTCTTATCTGCCGATTATTCGCAGATCGAACTCCGGTTGATGGCACATCTCAGTAAGGATAATAACATGATTTCTGATTTTCTTTCAGGAAATGATATCCATGCAGCAACCGCTTCAAAGATATTTGGAGTAGATTTAAAAGATGTTACAAGAGAAATGAGAAGCAGGGCAAAAACAGCCAACTTCGGTATAATTTATGGGATCTCCTCTTTTGGATTGTCTGAGCGTCTGACAATAGGCAGAAAAGAGGCAAAAGAACTTATTGACGGATATTTTGCTTCTTATCCGGGAGTTAAGACTTATATGGATGAAAGTATTAAGAAAGCAAGGGATAAGGGTTTTGTAACCACAATGTTTGGTAGAAGAAGGTACCTGCGGGATATAAATTCGCGTAATCAGGTCGTAAGAGGAAATGCAGAAAGGAATGCTATAAATGCACCTATTCAGGGCTCTGCTGCTGACATAATTAAGATAGCCATGGTAAGGATCCATGAGAGTCTTAAAACTAATAAACTAAGGTCAAAAATGATTCTTCAGGTCCATGATGAACTTATATTTGAAGCTTTCGGGCCGGAGTTGGAAAAACTAAAGGATCTTGTTCTGTTTGAAATGTCAAATGCGGCAACGCTGGATGTGCCCCTGAAAGTTGACTGGGGAACCGGGAAAAACTGGCTGGAAGCTCATTAAACGGACAGAGATTATGGAAATAAAAGTATTATTTTTTGGCATTCTTGCTGAAGTTGCTCAGACAGGCTTTAAACATTACAACAATATAAAATCGTTCAGCGATCTGAGGTTGAGAATTGAAGATGATTATCCTGAATTCGTTCATTATAATTATCTTATTGCTGTTAACAATGAGATAATACATGAAGAACCCGATCTAAAAAACGGTGACGAAATTGCATTTATGCCGCCTTTTGCAGGAGGGTAAGATAATATGTCGAAGAGTATCTTAATATCCGGACCAATATCAAGGGAGATTATTTTATCAGAGCTGGAACAGCTTAGTAAACAGACTGATGCAGGAGGGCATTCAATTTTTCTGGGGCAGGTGCGTGCAGATCGTGCAGGCATGAAAAAAGTTAAAGCAATTGAATATTCCGCTTATAAAGCAATGGTAAATAAAGAGGCTGATAAGATTATTAATAACATTATCTCTCAGTTTGAAGAAATTAAACTGATCAAGATCTATCATTCAGTGGGCATTGTGATGGCAGGAGAGATTTCAATGGCCGTTCTGGTTGCAGCAGTTCATCGTCATGAAGCTATTGAAGCCTGTGCAAGAACAGTTGAATATATAAAGAAAAGTTTACCAATCTGGAAAAAGGAGATCTTTGAAGACCAATCGTACGAATGGAAACAGGACAGCCTTGCTTAGAGAGTTTGTTGTTGTAAAATCAGTTAATTGAAGTTCTCTTTATCTTCAGAAGCATTAAGCCTTGTGATCAGAGAGGATTTAGTTCTTCCACTCAGTATTGAACTGTATTCTTCTTTATTGTTTAATACTTCAAGGGCTTTATTAACCTGCTCATCATTCTTTATTGTCCATGCAATTGAACCTTCTTCATAAAAATAACGGCTTATTATCTCTTCCTCCAGCAGCTCCATTATTTCGGGTTTAAATATCAGAAGGTCCTGATCGAGATTATGGGCTATATCTTTCTGCAGTTCATCAAAAAGGTTTTTATGGAGGTCATAGTATTTTTCTCTCTTTGCATTTTCAATTAACCTGTTCAACGAAGCTTCGGTCGCAGTTGTGTAATTAAAGTTGCGGCTTACCAGCAGATTACGGAAATCGGTATAATCGGTTTCACCAAAAACAAATTGTGAAGGTGTTTTTATTTCCGGATGAGTCCAGAAGTATTGAGTAGCATAATCGAATACGAAATTTCTGAGATAGAGTTCTGTTGTAACCTGGCTGAGCTGCTCAGGCACTATTTCAACATCGGGAGTTATTCCTCCGCCATCTCTGACGGTTCTTCCATTCCTGGTCTTGAATTCTGAGATAAGAGAATCGGGGATAATTCCCACGCTTCCGTCTTCATTCGGATTCGAAAAATCAAGAGCCTGGATACATCTGCCTGAAGGAATATAATACTTTGCAGCAGTGACTTTAAGCTGGGTATTATAACTCAGCGGTCTTGTTACCTGAACGAGTCCTTTCCCAAAGGAACGCTGTCCTACGATTATTCCCCGGTCAAGGTCCTGAACAGCTCCTGCAACAATCTCGGTGGCTGAGGCGGATCCTCTGTTTATAAGAATTGCCAGAGCTATTTTTTCATCAACTGCAGCTTTAGTAGTCTTGAAAACTTCATTAAACTGTCTGTCCTTTCCTTTTGTGGAAACCACCTCATTTCCGGGGCCCACAAATAAATTAACGATCTCCACTGCTTCAGTAAGCAACCCTCCGGGATTGCCACGCAGGTCCAGTATTATCTGTTGGGCATTGTTGTTTTTCAAGCCTTCCAGGGCTTTCCTGACATCTTCTTTACAGTCCTGTGTAAAATTTCTGAATCTGATGTATCCGGTCTTCGAATCAATCATTCCGGAATAAGGAACAGGAGTTATTGCTATCCTTTCCCTTTTCATTACATGGTCAGATTCTTTCCCGTCGCTTTCAACAGAGATGGTTATATCTGTACCGGGATTACCTTTAAGCTTATTGCTTACATTATCGGTTGAAAGACCCTTAATCGAAACTCCATCAACTTTTTTAATAATGTCTCCCGCTTTAATTCCTGAACGATCAGCAGGGAATCCTTTATATACTTCACTTATTACTACATATTCTCCGTTACTTCTCACAAGCGAACCGATCCCCCCATACTTGCCCGTAATCATTAGGGCAAATTCATCGGCCTCTGATTCAGGATAATACACGGTATACGGGTCGAGGCTCTTTAGCATGTTATCAATACCCGTTCTGATAACTTTGTCAGGATCAACCTCATCCACGTAAAATGAATTCAGTTCTCTGAAAAGAGAAAAAAAGATATCAAGATTTTTAGCGATCCTGAAATCCCGGGTTTCCTGTGTAACAAAGAAACCGACGCTCAGACCAGCTATAATGAGCAGGCTGAAGAATGTTATTAACTTCCTGGAAAATATCTTATTCATCATCATATAATTTTGATTTTTAAGGTATGATGGAACCCACATGTTGATAAAGTTATATTTATTAAGTGTTTGTGCTAGTACAACATGTGGGTTTCATATTTTAAGATCACTTGATTTTGGAACGACGAAAATAGTAAGAAAATTTTGCAAAGGGTTTGATAAAGAGACAATTTAGATAACTTTAACACTTATTTTCAGCTTTTCTTATTTTGTCAGTGAGCCTTACCAGCATTTCATTCATCGACTTCTCAATTTGTTGAAAATCCGGTATTGTATTTTCTTTGAAAACAATCATAAGGACAACCCGGATCTTTTCGGTTGTCAGAAAATCGTATAGAATATATTTATTTTTCCTGTATGCTTCTTTCATCCTTCTTTTTATAAGATTTCTGGTCACAGCATGACGGAATCCTTTTTTCGATACGCTGAATGCGGCTTGCGCAGGATTCATTCCGGGCCCAGGGATTTTGGACCAAACCACTTTATAATATGAATAATATAAAACACTTCCATTCTCAAATAGTCCGGTCAATATTTTACGGCTGCAAAGCCTTTCCGTTTTTCTGAATGTTTCCCTTCTGCTATTCATATAGGAAAAACTTCACCTGTTTTCATCCCAAAATAATGTAACAGGGACATCAGGTAAGTGTATATAATATTTTGAGCTGTTATTACTTAAGATTCCTGTTATGCTCTTTCAGATAATTATCGAGGGCCATCGTCATTGATGGCGCTTTTATGTTGGGAGCATCAATATCAACTCTCAGGCCTTCCTGCTGGACGGCTGATACGGTTGTTGGCCCAAAAGCAGCAATTTTGATTTCCCCCTGAACAAATTCAGGAAAATTCTCTTTTAAAGATTTGATCCCGGAAGGGCTATAGAAAACAAGGATATCATAATCAAAATCCTTGATGTTTGAAAAATGACTGCTTATTGTTTTATACAGAATTCCAATAGAATATTTAATATTGTTCTTATCGAGAAGTTCCGGGATCTCTGCGTTGTGAGGTTCAGACAAAGGGACAAAGTAAATATCCTCTCTGTGTTTTACAATCACATCAATCAGATCCTGAAATTTTGACTTACCATGGAAAATTTTTCTTTTCCTGTACACAATATATTTCTGAAGATAAAAAGCAACATTTTCAGTAATACAAAAATATTTCATTGTATCAGGTACACAGATCCTGAGTTCATTGCATATCCTGAAGAAATGATCTATTCCTGTCTTGCTTGTAAAAATTACAGCAGAAAAATCAAGTATATTTATTTTCTGATGACGAAAATCCTTGGACGGGATTCCCTCAATCTCGCTAAATGGCTTAAATTCGATCTTAAGGTTGTATTTTTTTGCCAGATCGAAATATGGAGATTTCGGATTCATCGGTTCTGGCTGCGATACTAAAATCTTCCTTATTTTCAACTTGTTACAGTTTTGGTTTCACTTCCTGGGCGAAATTAGCTAACCTATAGCAAACCTGTCAGATATTTAATCAAAACCACGACAGGCAAAAATTCCAGCGCACAAAGGTATAAAATCAAATATAAAATTGAAATATTACGGTTTAGAAAAATATAAAATAGTTTGATCAGACGAAATAAATAGAGGCAGGAGACCACAATGAATCCTGAAATGAATAATGATTTTACAGGTAAATATGCAGTATAAGACAAAAGGATTGTTATAAGGAATAAAATAAATGCCAGAAAT
This sequence comes from uncultured Bacteroidota bacterium, assembly GCA_963843415.1. Lineage (GTDB taxonomy): Bacteria > Bacteroidota > Bacteroidia > Bacteroidales > VadinHA17 > LD21. The sequence continues at coordinate 75,133 of CAWJKD010000004.1, read as the reverse complement.
CGGTAAAACTGATAAATAGTAATAATATACTCACTGAATGCGAGCCTCTCTCCGCTTATTTCGCCTGTTATATAGCAGATTATATGACGTATTGTAACCGAACTGACAAGGATCAGCAATAATATCAGCCAGAAAGTAAATTCCCGGATCGTTGAAGGTATTAAATCATAATACGATAATGCACTATAGACGAATAAAGATAAATTCAGAAATGAAACAAGGTTAAATATTGTAGACTGCCAGTGAAATAATTCCCCCGTATCGCCTGAAGAATTATTGGCTGAATCGCGGAATAAAAAAAAACGCCTGGCCTCATTTGTAATTCTTTTTGGGAAAGTGCTTACCAGAGCATAAAAGAAAGCAGAAAACAGTATAAGTATTGTTATCCAGTCAGCATGAAAAAGTCTTTGAGGAATCTCTTCCCCGTTTTTCAGATTGATCAGCAGTGTTTCCATTGTCTCCCGCTCCCTGAATCTGTTTTTTTCGATAAACACTGCCGGGAACCTGTTGGTAAGTTTCTGATCAATACGGGTTACCAGATTTGAAGAATCGTAAAAAGTAACATCAGATATGCTATTTCTTATGCACAGGGAAGTTGTATCGGCAGGTTCCGGTACGGACTTTTCTGGCAGGTCTATGACTTTTTCCGGTAAAAGAGAATCGATAACTCTTACTGAATCAGAAGTCACAGTTAATTTCTGAACTGAAGTATCTGGATTTTGACTGACGGAATCCTGTACTACAATTTGCAGATCCTGTTCAAAAATGATCATGTCGCTCCCCGGCAATTTCAGACAAAATATTGTTTGCAAGACGACTTGCTCCAATACGGAAGAAATTATTATTAAGCCAATCATTGCCAAGGCAATAACTGACTATCTGGTAATAAGTAAATGAATCTGCAGCGGTAACGATGCCTCCTGCTGCCTTAAATCCCACTTTGATTCCTGTCTCGGAGTAAAAATCTGATATAGCCTTACACATTACAAATGCGGCTTCAGGTGTAGCTGAAATATTTGTTTTGCCGGTGGATGTTTTTATGAAATCAGCACCTGCATCCATTGCTATCATGGATGCTCTGAAAATCAACTCATAACTTACAAGCACTCCGGATTCAACTATCACTTTAAGATGTTTGTCGCCAACAGCTTCTTTAATCTCTCGTATTTCCTCAGCGACGAATGCATAATCGTTCCCGAGGAAAGAACCAACAGGAATAATTATATCAATTTCTTCAGCTCCGGCATCTAATGCCATTTTACATTCAGCCACCTTAATGCTTCTGAAAGTCTGTGATGTAGGGAACGCTCCTGCAACCGCAGCAATTTTTACATTTTTTGCAGTAAGTTTTTCTTTCACAACCGACACAAAATTCGGGAAGACACATATCGCAGCAACATTCGGGATATTTGTAAAACGACTTTGAAAACTATTCACTGTCCCGGTAAGATGTATAATATTGGTTTTGTTGTCAGTCACATTCAGACTTGTGAGATCAATGATATTCAAAATATTCATCAGCAAACGCTTATCAGGCATCAGAGGAGTTGCAGCCACAGCATCCTTAAGTCCCTTTCTTATTTCACCTTCTGAAGGGCATGATTTAATAAGTTTTTCATAGAGTTTTGTCATGGGATCTTAATGTTAATTTTATTATGCCATTATGAATATTAAAGGACGGGTTTAATATAATGCTTTTTGTATTCATAAATTTTTTTTTATGAATTTAAGTTATTCATTCCTTTTAAAAGAAATGTGGAAAAGATCCAGTCTACACTAAAAAGATAAGATTTATTTCAGGATTTGCAGAAGAAAGAAGTTCTATTATCCTGAAATTATGAATTTTTTATGATCTGTTCTGCACAGATTCTGGACAAGTCTTCTGCCAGCCATTATGCACGTTGGCAATCCTCCTCCCGGTTCGTTCCACTGTCCGCACATAAAGAAGTTTTCCAAACCAGGTAATTGCTGGGGCATACGTTTCATAAAAGTATGTGAGTTTTCCGGGGTGATAAGCCATCCCTCAAAGCTCCCCTGCCAGTTGCCGGTATACCGTTCAAAAGTAAGGGGAGTTGCAACATCGACAACTTCTACCTGTGAAGATATACCCGGGAAGCGATTCTCAAGAATTTCTACAATTTTAGTTCCGATTTCTTCCTTCTTCTGCAGATATACATTTCTGTCCTGGGCTATTTTTTTCCAGTAATCATATTCGGAGTTCAGTATTATTATAACAGATGTTTTTCCTTCAGGAGCCAGTGAGTGATCATGGTTATAAATATGAATCCAGATCCTATCGCGCACAGCGTCACCTAATTCAACTGGCTGTTTAAGAGGATAGCTAAAGCCCGAAACTGCCAATGGTTCTTCCTTAAATGTTCTGGCAACGCCTACTCCTACGAAAATAAGAGGTTTGAATATAGGCCATTTTTCATAGGGTTCCCGCGTTGTGTCATCTGCAAATTTGCCATCGAGCATATTAAAGATCGTAGCATATCCGTCAGCGCCGGAAATGACTCTGTTTGCACGGTACTCTGATCCGTCAGTTAATCTCACTCCAACGGCCTTTTTATCTTCAACAATTATTTTTTCCACCCTCATTTTATAATTAATTTGTCCGCCAAGCTTCAGGTAGCTCTCTTCAAGGGTTTTTGACATCGGCATGGAACCACCGATCGGATAACCTGCGTTCCTGTTATGCAGATATGAAAAGGTGAAAAGCATGAAAAGCATCGAAAATTCAGGCACCCACATCTCGTTAAATGCTTCCCGCAGTAAAGGATCAGAAAAGCGCTCTGCAAAATCCTTCGCAGTGATTTTCATCCATTTCTGCATCTTATTTCCATTTGTCGCCAGGGTCACTCCAAACTTTATATTTTTACCTATGCGTTTCATTACAGGAACACGTTTTGAGGGTTGATTGAATGGGATACACATTCTGACGCCTGAAACAAATTCCTTTATTGGTTTTGCATCCTGCGATGAAAATTCAAGCAGATGCTTTTCGAGGCGATCGATATCCGAATAAAAGATCAGGGTTCTTCCATCCTTGCCTTCGAAACGCATATACTCATCGATGTTGATAATTTTGCTTTTCTGTGCTATTCCTACTTCCTCCCAGTACCTGTTGAATGCACTCTCCGGTGAAGATCCGACAAGCCAGTGGATGCAACCATCAAAAGTGTAACCTTTCCGGTTCCATGAAGTACACAGCCCTCCCGGTTTGTCATGCATCTCGAAAATCCTGGTCTTGTAACCGTTCATCTGCGCATAAATACCTGTTCCCAGGCCGGCAAAGCCTGCCCCGATAATTATAATCGAATTGTCACCTGAGACATTTTTCATAGGATTATTAAGTTAAAATTAATTCAAAGTTAGGCACTTCTGATAGAAAAACAGTGAAATAACCATAATCAGACGAAATTATCGGTAAATATCGGCTGACTATCGGTTACTAACGGAAGTGAGTTTTCCATTCCTCGCAAGGGATGCAAAAATTCCAAAAATACAAAGCACCGAAAAAATAATAAATCCTGTTCTCATTCCCGCAATGAGCCCGGAATAATTATCAGGCCTGATAGCTTCCTGTCCCACATAAAGAGCCAAAAGCATCATAGCAATTCCCATGCTGAGCATTTGCCCTACCATCCGCATTGTTCCCACAACACCAGAAGCTACACCAAGATGTTTCTTTTCCACAGAACTCATGATAGCATTGGAATTAGGTGACGAAAAAAGACCAAAACCGACACCCATTATTATCAACATAATGATAATTAAATATATCGGGCTCATCTCATTTACAAAGCAAAGCATTATTAATCCTGTTGCCGTAAGCCCCATACCCAGCGATGCAATTATTCCCGGATTGTATTTATCCGATAGCTTACCAGCTATGGGGGACAGGAGAGCCATCATAACAGGTTGAGATATCATAACCAGGCCTGCTGTCCTGGCGTCAAGTCCCTTAAGATACTGAAGATAGAGACTTATGAAAAATCCTGTTGCTGAAGTAGCTGAATAGTGAATAAGGGCAGCTATCCCGGAAAGGGCAAAAACCCTGTTTCTCAGGATCAGTTTTATGTCGAAAACCGGATTTGATATGTTTTTTTCAAAAAGGAGGAAGAAAAAACCTGATATCAGCCCGCCCCCAAGGAAAATCCACCCAATGACTGAAGGTAGTTTTGAGAAGCCGTACATAAAAGATGCAAGAGAAACGCCATAAATTACTGATCCCTTCCAGTCAAATTTCTCTCCTTTTGCTTCAGCCCATTCCGGTTTCATCTTTTTAAATATCAGGTAAATTGAGATAATCCCTACTGGAACCAGAAATGCAAAGATGCTTCTCCATCCGAAATACTGGGTTAGCACACCGCCTATTACAGGGCCGCCTGAAAGACCTGTATAAACAGCAGTTATATTTATTCCCATTGCCCGGCCACGTTCCCCCGGACCAAAAACTGAGGTTATAATTGCGAGGCTTGTTCCAAAAATCATTGCTCCTGAAATACCCTGAACTATTCGGAAGGCTATAAGGGATTGAATATTCCACGAAAAAATTATAAGGAAAGTTGAGAAGGTAAATAGAGATATCCCATATGTAAAGATTTTTTTTCTTCCCACAATATCTGCCAACCTGCCGAAAGGAAGCAGAAAAATTGCTGATGAGAGGATAAAGCTGCTGGCTATCCATCCCAGCTCTATTGCGGTGGTATTGAAATCTTTACCTATTGCAGGAAGTGCAAGGTTTATCGCTGAACCAAGAAAAGGCGTCAGGAAAGCGGCAAAAGCAGACACAAGCAGAACGGATCTTTTTAAAGATTTTTCACCTGGGTTATCATTATCTCTCTGCATAAGCACTTATTCTTTGTTTCTGGTATCTATGATTATTGTGACAGGTCCGTCATTATGGATCTCAACCATCATCATGGCTCCAAACTCGCCTGTCCCTACCTGTTTACCAATCAGCTCTGCCAGTCTTGAAACAAATTTTTCATAAAGAGGGATGGCGATTTCAGGCGGCGCAGCCTTTATATACGAAGGCCTGTTACCCTTTTTTGTTTTTGCATGAAGAGTAAACTGACTGACTACAATGATATCGCCCCCGGTCTCAAGAACAGGAAGGTTCATCAATCCGTTATCGTCGTTAAAAATCCTGAGCTGTATTATCTTGTTACTAAGCCATTCGACATCTTCAAAGTTGTCTGCTTCCTCAATGCCAATGAGCACAACGAGCCCCTTACCGATAGAGGCAAGACTCATATTATTCGTACTGACTGAGGCTTTACTGACACGCTGAATGACTGCTCTCATTTGAACCACTTTAGGGTTTTCAAATATAAATCAATTAAAAATACGGGAAAGATATTTTGTGTATGTTTGGACAATTTTTGATATCTGATGGATTTTATTACAGTTTTTGCTGTTGCTCTGGGTCTATCATTTGACACTTTTGCTGTGTCACTCTCGTACGGTGTTCTGAGGAGCAGGATCCTCTTCTGGCAGGCCGTCAGGATTGCCCTTGTAATGGCAGCTTTTCAGGCCGGCCTTCTTGTTGCCGGATATTTCCTGGGATCATTCGTTAGCGAATTCATAAAGACTGCTGATCACTGGATAGCCCTGTTGTTGCTTTCTGTTCTGGGCATAAGGATGATGATTGAGGGTTTTAAAAGAGGGAAAAATGATGAGATAAGGGATTATTCAAAGATAACTGAACTTATAGCAGTTGCTATCGGAACCAGCATTGATGCATTTGCTGTTGGTATCAGCTTTGCTATTCTTGACATCAAGATCTGGCTCTCAGGAATTATGATAGGAACCGTAACATTTCTCGCATCGATGACAGCCATCAGGATTGGTAAATCAGCCGGGAAAAAACTGGGACAGAAAGTCGAAATCTTAGGAGGGATTATACTTATTGCTATCGGTATAAAGATCTTTCTTGAACATATGCTTGGAGCGTAGCGAGAGTCCGGAACTTATTTGCCGGTAACGGCACTCGCCCGGCCGGGAACCTGATTAAAATGATATTAATCTTCTTTGCCTTTTTGCAAAGGTTGCCATTTCAGTAAAACCATTGATTTTCAGAAGACTGTATGCCTCGTCAAAATATTGCCCCACACGGACAGGCATATGAGCATCCGAATTTACGCAAACATGTACTTTTTCATCCTTAAAAATTGGAAGAAACCTTCTGTCAGGATAAAAATCACCTATCGGCCTGTTTCTTCCATTTGTATTTAATTCCAGGACGACCTCATTTGCTTTTAATGCCCTGGCAACTTTTCTGTAAAGAGATTCAGGATTAAATGATGGTTTGTATCCGTAAATCCTGATAAGATCAAAATGGCCGATAATATCAAAAAGTCCCGAAGACGCAGCTTCAATAACAGTCTCAAAATAGGTTTCAAACAGGAGATCGAAATCCTTCCCTTTATAGAATTCAGGATCAAGATCTACTGTCTTTTCGCCAAGATAGTGTACTGAGCCTATCCTGTAGTCAAGATCAAGATCAGCCAGAAACAGTTCAATATCCTTTTCCCTGTCCCGGATAAAATCAATTTCAAGTCCTGTTCTTATTTCAATATCGTGAGTTCTTTCTTTCAACCTGCTTATATAATCCAGGTATGTCCTGACATTTGAGGGATTCATTACCCAGGCCTGATCTTCTTTGAACAAAGACAAATGTTCCGAAAATCCAATCTCCTTAATACCTGCTGCCACAGCCGGAGCAATATAATCTTCAGGTGCGGATTTCCCATCGCTGAATGTTGTGTGAATATGGTAATCAGTTTTATAGATCATTTTTTAAGTAACTCTGCCAGAGTATCATCAATAATATCATAGGAAAATTTAAATCCGGCATTTATTATTTTCTCAGGAGAGATCCTGCTTCCTTCCTACGAGTCCGCCACCCCCGGTAATGAGAATCTTCTGTGATTTATTCGATGATGTAACTTCCATATGATTTGCAAAATAGCAATAACTTCCATATTAAAAACAACCTGATTATTATTTGGTTTTCAGAATAAAATTAAAATGTTTTACTTTGGAAGTCAAAAGTAAGAATATGAAATCAAAGATAAATCAAAAAACCGTGGCAGTTTCGAATTCAAAAGGAGTTATAGCGATTCTGACCGGGGGAGGTGATGTTCCCGGACTTAACCCAGCGATCAGAGCAGTAACAATACGTGCTAACCGGGAGGGGTTCAAAGTAATAGGACTGCGAAGAGGATGGGCAGGGATCAGTGAACTGATTAGAGACAATAAAGCTGATAACAGTAATTGCTATCAGGTTTTGACTGATGATATTGTAAATAAAGCGGGTCGTACAGGTGGCACCTTTCTTCACACATCCAGAACACGTCCAAGCCATATGACAAAATCGAGTGTTCCGGAACATCTGAAGACTACTTACAATAAGGAAGTAAATGATATAACTCCTGAAATAATAAAGAACCTTGAATGGCTTGGAGTAGATTATCTGATCCCGATCGGTGGAGATGATACACTTAGTTATGGTGTACACCTGTACAAAAAAGGAGTGAAAGTCGTAGCTATTCCTAAAACAATGGACAATGATGTGCCCGGGACTGATTATTGCATTGGGTTCAGCACCTGTGTCACAAGGACAATCCAGATGACAAACAGCCTTAGGACTTCAGCCGGTTCGCATGAAAGGATACTTGTTATGGAAGTGTTCGGGAGATATGCCGGATTTACGGCGATGTTGCCCACAATGGCAGGATCGGCCAACAGATGTGTAATTCCGGAATATAAATTTGATGTCGAGGCACTTACAAAACTATTGGTTGAGGACAGGAATAAGAATCCAAGTAAATATTCGGTTGTTCTTGTTTCAGAAGGTGCTGTTTTTGATGGCAGCGAGATGATGTTTTGTGACGCTGAAAGAGATGCATATGGACATGCCAAACTGGGAGGAATAGGAGACGTGGTTTCACAGAGGATAAAGGAGATTTCAGGGAAATTCAACAACGGAAAAACAATAAATGTTATTAATCAGAAGCTTGGTTATATGGTAAGGGGAGGAGATCCTGATGCTTTGGATTCAATTGTTCCCATGGCTTATGGCAATCTTGCTCTTGACCTTATTCTTAAGGGTGTGTATGGAAGGATAATAGTATTGAAGAACGGACGTTATGATAATGTTCCGCTGGATGTGGTAACTTCATCCAAAAAGGTGGTTAATGTTCCGGAATATTATAATATTGAAAGACTGAGACCATATTATCAGAATTTTGAGATGAAACCATTTCTCCTGATGGCGTCGGACGATTAAATGATTATTTAGCAGGTTGTTAACAGGGGCGTTGCGTGCAACGCCCCTGCCATTTCAGATTCAGGATTTTTTATATGGAAAGAGGCCTCGTTATAAAATCTACCGGAAGCCATTACAGAATCCTGTTTGGTTCGCAGGAAATAATAGAATGTACAATAAAAGGTAAGTTCCGTGTTAAAGAACTCCGGACAACAAATCCTGTTGCGGTTGGTGATAATGTATTATTTGAATTCGATAGAAGCAAAACTACAGGTGTAATAACCGAAGTACTTGATCGTAAAAACTATATACTCAGAAAAGCTTCTAATTTATCAAAAGAAACACAGATAATTGCCTCGAATGTGGATCAGGTATTTCTGATGTTTACAATTATCCTTCCTGAAACGCCGGTTGAGTTTATTGACAGGTTTTTAATTACGGCTGAAGCCTACAGGATCCCTGCGAGTTTAATAATTAATAAAACTGACCTTTACCACCCGGCTGAAATCGAAAGAATGGAGTATCTGATTTCACTTTACAGTAAAATAGGATATGTATGTTTCAAACTTTCATTAAAAGACAATTCAGGAATTGAAGATCTGAAGATGAAGATGAAGGATAGGATTAACCTCGTTTCCGGAAATTCAGGTGTCGGAAAAACTTCCCTTATAAATTCATTTGATCCTTCACTTAATCTGAAAACAGAAGAAATCTCGGACTATCATAAACAGGGGAAGCATATTACTACCTTCCCGGAAATGCACAAGCTGCCTTTTGGAGGTTTTGTGATCGATTCTCCCGGGATAAGAGGTTTTGGTGTGGTGGATATGAACAGGAAAGAAATCTACCATTTTTTCCCGGAAATATTCAGGTATTCAAACGATTGCAGATTTTATAACTGCCTTCATCTGGATGAACCCGACTGTGCTGTCAGAGCTGCTGTTAAGAAAAGCCTGATTGATCCTTTACGATACAGGAGCTATCTGAACATAATCGAAGACGACAACAGGAAATACAGGTAAATCAGGAATTTGTTTACTTTGTAAAGACTATCTTTATCATCATCAGCGGATAATATAATTCACAATGAAAAGGTTATTGATAATAGTTTATTCAGCATTTCTTGTGATACTGATTGCTAATGTTTTTTATTATACAAACCTGTATAATAAACAAATAAGTTATATTACAACATTGCTGGACAGGCAGGTTCAGATTGTAGGACTATCTATCGACGATATCGACAACGGTTTCATAAGTGATCTTAACGAAATATGCTTTTCGGAAGATCTTTCTATGTTCTTCACAACCCCCGATTTACAGGAAAAGGCAAAAGATAAAATGAAACTGTTCTTTTCAAAATACCAGGATTTTGTTACAGGAATTAAGCTTTACGATAATAACAGAAACGAATTCACATTAAAACGTGACGAAAACAGCGGAGAATGGCTAGATCCGACTTTCTCCCTTCATGCCCAGGGAGAGATTTATGATATGGAAAAACTGGTTCAGACTGACAGGAAAACTGAATATTACCTGCCGGTTATAAAAAATAATAAAAGCATTGCAAATATTGTAGTAACAGTCGACTATCAGAGATACTTCGATGAAATTTTCTCGGTTTTTAATCTGAAAGACTACCAGTGGCAATGGGTTGTAGGTGATTCAGGAGAAATAATTTATGATAATGCCGAAACAAGTGTTAATTATTCCGGTGCCGATAAGATAGCCAATGATCTTGAAAAAGGGACTATTGGGAACCTGGTCCATAAAGCAACCATAAACGGGAATGGCAAAAACATTATATCATCTTATTATTCAACACAGCTCCTTCGTCGTAATCTTGGGCTTATTTTCTCAGCTCCTACCGATTTTTTTCAGAAATACATTATAAGAAATTCTTTCATAATTGTTTTGGGAACCTTATTGGCAATTCAGGGTATAATCCTCCTTTTCTTTCGGCATATCAGAACCCGGATGAAAGAAGAACGGCGTCTGAAGGAGTCTGAGAAAATGCTTTTTAAACTGATTGAAGAAATGCCGGTTGGCATTATCATTAATAACAGGAAAAAGGAAATACTAAAAGCCAATAAAGTTGCCGCATCCCATTATTCTTATTCAGGAGAAGAAGAAATGAAGGGTAAAATATTGCCTGAGCAATCAGTTACAATAGCAGGTGATTATTTTGCTAAAAACCTGGGAAGTGCTTTTAATCCCGAACAATTTGTAATAATTGCAAAGGAAGCCGGAGAATTAATTCTGTACAAAAACAGTATTCCTGTGATTTTTATGGGCGAAGAAGCAAACATGGATATCCTAATTGATGTCACCATGCTTGAATCAGCAAGGAAACAGGAGGCAAAAGCAAATGTAGCTAAATCGGAATTCCTCGCAAGAATGAGTTATGAGATCCGGACTCCGCTGAACGGGATTATAGGTATCACTGACGTAATCAACCGGAATGAACTTTCAGAGGAGGTTAGAGATATTGTCAGTCTGTTACGCAGGTCAACCGAGATCCTGCTGAATATAATCAATGATATTCTTGATTTTTCAAAGATAGAAACCGGTCAGATGATCCTTGATGAGATTCCTTTTAACCTGAGGGAGGAGATTGGATATTGCTCAGAGCTGGCAAAGACATTTATTGCCGGCAGAGAAGTCAATTTCACAAGTCTGATCGATAACAATGTTCCGGAGAATATAATCGGAGACCCACTGAGATTAAGACAGATATTAACGAATCTTATCCTGCATTCTGCAATAAATACAGATAAGGGAGAGATCCAATTAAAATGCGGATTGAAAAGTAACAACACCGGAGTTATTACACTTGATTTCGAGTTGCTTGATACAGGTCATTCTTTTGATAAGTCAAGTTTGCAGAAAATATTTGGTGAAGCACCCGATATTACGGCAAGAATCCTTAAAGGAAAGGATGAATCTGTCCTTGGTACCATCCTGGCTCGTCATCTTGTTGAACTTATGGGAGGCAAACTCTCTGCTGAAAGTCCTTCAGGTATCTCCGGGGACAAGGGGACCAAAGTTATTTTTAGTCTGACCACTTATTCAAACGACAGAATAGTAAAGAACCTTAATCTTGAGAAAATCAATGCATTCGACAAGATCAAAGCTCTTATAATAACCGGACACCAGAAAAGGGACGAGGACATAATGACATCGTTTCACCAACTTGGACTAAGTGTTTCGGTTACTACGTTGCAGAGGTCAACAATTGACCAGATAAAGTCTAATCTGAATTCAGCCGATGAGAAGTTTAATCTTGTGGTCATCCTTGATGATAAAGATTTTGATGGATTTGAAGCAGCAAGATCAATTTGGGAAAACAACCTTTCGGGAAGCTTTATTGTTCACATGATAAGCTCCAACGACAAAAAGGGTAACTTTCTGAAAAGTATTACGATGGGGATTGACCATTATCAGGTTAAACCGGTCAATCCGGGTATGCTGGCTGCAATACTTAAGGATAGTTTCCCGTACCTTGAGTCTCAGACTGCTTCTGATGATTTAAAAGATATTAACAAGGATATAAGGATATTAATTGTTGAGGATAACAAGATGAACCTGAAAGTCCTTGGTACCATGCTGACGGCACTTGGCTATACTTTTGATATTGCCGAAGATGGTTACGGTGGTTATTTAAAGACAAAAGATACAAAGTACGATCTTATTTTTATGGATCTTTTCTTACCTGAAATGGATGGTTTTGAATCGGCCAGAAAAATACTCGCACATGATAAGTCAGTTTTGATAACCGCTTTTACTGCCGACAATTTGCCAGATACCAGGAGGAAAGCGGAATTGTCCGGTATTAAAGAATTTATTGCCAAACCAGTCAGGCTTGAAGAGCTGAAAAAAATCTTTCTGAAGCACTTTAAAATGAAATAGCCGGTATTAATCAATTGAGCTGGCTGCTTACTCAAATAATTTATGACAATACAGCCCCTGAAAAAGATAGATGTTGTCCAATTTCTTGAGCTGGCAAAAGAGACTCCCGTTGTTGATGTAAGATCTCCTTCTGAATTTGACCAGGGTCATATACCTGGCGCAATAAACATTCCACTGTTCGACAATGATGAACGAAAAACAATAGGAATAACCTACGCAAAAGAAGGCAGAACAAAGGCAATACTTAAAGGACTGGAACTTACGGGAACAAAAACTTCTCAAATGCTCAGGCAGGCGCTTCTTATTGCACAATCAGGAACTCTTCTTGTGCATTGCTGGAGGGGAGGGATGAGGTCAGAAACAATGGCCTGGCTTTTTTCCCTGGGTGGTGTAGAAACAGAAATTCTTGAAGGAGGGTATAAGAGTTATCGAAACCATATTCTGGCCAGCTTTAAAGAACATCGTAAAATAATTGTACTTGGCGGAATGACCGGAAGCTGTAAAACCAGGATCCTTCACCATTTAAAAATTCTCGGGCATCAAATAATTGACCTTGAAGGACTTGCAATACATAAAGGATCAGCTTTCGGAGCTCTCGGACAACAGCAGCAACCTTCGTCAGAACATTTTGCAAACCTTCTTTTTGATGAATGGTGCAGAGTAAATAACGACCACATATTGTGGATTGAGGATGAGAGCAGAAATATCGGTACGGTTTATATGCCCGACGTTTTCTACAATAATCTCCAGGATGCTCCAGCAATAATACTGATGATTGATGCAAAAGAGAGAGTCCCTGGATTAGTTGAGGACTATGCCACTTATCCGCCGGACAAGCTGAAAGCATCAATACTAAAGGTAAGTAAAAGACTTGGAGGTGAAAATACCAGGGTTATTCTTGATGCAGTTGAAGCAGGAGAATTTAAAATAGCAGTTGAGAATATGCTGAATTACTATGACAAAACGTATAATTACAGTCTTTCCAGGAAACGATCAAAGAATATGATCTATATAAAATCAGACACGATCGATATAGAGTCAAATGCAAATAAGATACTTGAAGCTTCAGATAAGATAACCTGGTGATCAAATTCGTTAACTGAGAATTATAGTTTTTCGGTGTCAATCCATTTATAGACTTTGTCAGATCTTCTCAGGAATTCGCCTATCATGACTGAACAGAGTTCTCCTTTATTTGCTTTTTCAGTTTCTTTAAGATTAACTCTTATCTCCCCGACGGTATATTCGATCACACCGGTTGACGGACCGATAATCAGAAGACTGTCTCCCTTATTCAGGTCGCCGTTCTCGAGTTTTATTTCTGCAACATTTATCCTGGTGAAATAATTGGTGATCTTTCCGAGGTATAACTTTCTTTTTGTTGCACTGGATCCATATCCTGTATTCCACTCTCCCAGCTTCTGTCCGAGATAATACCCGTCCCAGAAGCCTCTGTTAAAAACCGTTGACAATCTGTTCTTCCATTGTTCAACACGGTCGGAAGAGAATGTTCCATCAATTACCGCATTCACAGCTTCATCATAGCATGATGACGCAACTTTGACATATTCCGGCGACCGTGCCCGCCCTTCTATCTTCAGAACCCGTACACCGGAATCCAGCAGCTTATCAAGAAAACCTATTGTGCACAGATCCTTTGGGGACATTATAAATTCATTGCTTATCTCAAGCTGGTTCCCTGATTCTTTTTCAGTAATGATATATGACTTACGGCAGGTCTGGTAACAATTTCCACGGTTGGCAGATGTATTATTCTCATGAAGACTGAGATAACATTTCCCTGAAACGGCCATGCATAAAGCACCATGTGCAAACATTTCCAGTTTTACCGGATTTCCTTTTGGTCCCCTTATATTCTGTTCCAGGATTGATCTATAGATATGTTTTACCTGGTTGAGATTAAGTTCCCTGGCAAGCACCACAACATCTGCCCATTGGGAATAGAACTTCAGAGCTTCTGTATTTGAAATATTTAGCTGTGTTGAGATATGGATTTCAATTCCTGCTTTAAATGCATAATTTATAGCCGACAGATCAGAGGCAATTATTGCATCAACACCGCTTTTTACAGCACTATCGATGATTTTTTGCATTTGAGTTATCTCATCATCATAAATCACAACGTTTACGGTCAGATAACTTTTCAAACCGTTATCCTTGCATATTGATGTGATCTGCTGAAGATCTTCGAGGCTGAAATTTATAGAAGATCCTGCTCTCATATTGAGCTGTTCAGCACCAAAATAGACAGAATCGGCACCACCCTGTATGGCCGCCGTTAATGATTCGAACGATCCGACGGGAGCCATTATTTCGATATCTCTTCTGTTCATAGCATGAAATAACGGGTGGCAAATATAAGGATAACTCCTATACCTTGTTCATCACGATCCTTATGCATGATCCTTTTCCCATTTCTGACTGTCTTACATAGATACGGCCTTTATGGAATTTTTCAATAATCCTTTTTGCTAGCGAAAGGCCAAGTCCCCAGCCGTGTTGCTTTGTTGAATAACCGGGATTAAAGATCTTCCTGAAGGCACTTTTTGGAATTCCTTTACCTGTATCCGAAACATCGATGAGGATATTCTTTTCATTTTCGGTAATACGGAAAATTATTTCCCCGCTTCCTTCCATCGCATCAATAGCATTTTTTGAAATATTTTCAATAACCCATTCAAAAAGTGCCGCATTGACGGGCATTGAGATTACTTTAAGTTTGTCGAAATCCATTATAAATTTTACTTTCGATGATGTTCTGGTTTTAAGGTAATCGATTGTACGACAAATAATTGCAACAATATCTTCATTGCTCAGAACAGTTTTTGATCCTATCCGTGAGAAACGCTCGGTGATCTTTTCAAGTCGTTCAACGTCGCGGTCAATCTCCCTGGTTATTGATACCTCAGGATATCTGTTCTGCAGAATTTCAACCCATCCCGCGAGTGATGATGTTGGTGTACCAAGCTGGTGGGCTGTCTCTTTAGACATACTTACCCAGACCTGATTATCTGCGACTTTTCGTGATGCACGGAAAGCAAGCCAGGCAACAAGTATAAATAGTATTATTATCCCTAACTGAACAAAAGGATAGTAAATAAGCTGGGTAAGTATCGTGCTGTCTTTGTAATAGATCATATTGGTATGACCATTCCCCAGTTCAATTACAATAGGATTCTCCTTCTTTTTTATCTTCTCAAGCTGCAGTTTCAGATAATCAGGACCGGCCATCTTTACCGCATCGAAATTACCTGAACTGATAATACTGTCAGCTTCATCTGTCAGTATCATCGGGATAGTATTGTTATTTTCGATGATTGAAAACGGGAATCCGAGGTCCTGATCGGGATCATCCGGATCAGCTGAATTTATCATTATTGTTGCCTCTGCCCACAGCTCAACTTTCCTTCTCTCTTCCTCTTTCAGAATGTCGACAAGGTAACGGGTATAAATAAGTGATCCAAGACCTGCCAGAATTGCAAACAGGAAAAGGAAGAGCATCCAGCGTGATTTATGCCTGTAATTGTCCAAAGCACAGGGATTTAAAGGTGAATATTATTATTTTTTCTTCAGCAGGTTTTTTAAAAGATTCTCCTTTTGTTCAGCGGGTTGATCCTCCTTGATCTTTGCAGTATCAATTTCATCCCAGGTTACCTTAAAACGCGGGCTCTTTCTGGCAGGCTTTTCGCTGACCGAAGAATCGTTCCGGAACCATCCATACTCCTCGTTTAAAATATTTTTAAGAGATTGCCTTTCCGATTTTATATCGTTTTTAATCTGATTCCCCGCGGCAGCTATATCATAGGACACCTTCAGATCTTCTCCCTGATTCCTGATTTTAAGAAGAAGAGAGGTTCGTCCAAGACCATCATCCTTTATTGCCCCGAATTCTGTTGTATTCGGCCTTGGCTTCTTAATCTTTTTGCTGAGCATCTCTGAAAGGAGGATTTTAATATGATATTCATAATTATTGTCAAAATCATGTTTACCACTAACAGAAAGATCCGCAGCTGAAGATTTCACTTCCATCTGCGGAATATACAGATAGTTGCTCCTTATGAAAAAATCGTTTTGCAGCTCCTCAAAATGGATATTGCTAAGCTCCGATAAAGATATAAATGATGAGAGTTCTTTGATAGGCTCAAATTCAATCAGAGCGCCTTTAACAAGAGTATATTTCCCTTCTGCTGTGATTGATTTTTTTACGGGTTTCAGCAAAGAATCCATCGGAATGAGAAGAGAAAGAGATCCTGACAGGATTCCATCAAGATTTTCTGCTTTAATAAAATTCTGGCCGAAATTATGGAAGGATGTAAAAGTTTTATTGATGTTAATCCTGTCGAGATCAAAGTTACCTTTTCCGATAAAGGATTTATCGGTATTCTGAGCAATAAAACCATTACCTGAGATAACGCCATCCAAAGAATTTAATTTCAACGTTTTAAAATTAAAGATCAGGGGTTGGTAGCTTACATTTCCGATGATATCCTCAGCAAGGAAATTTTTATAGATCAGATCATTTATCTGAAAATTCAGATCAATAATCAGATCTTCAGGAAGAGAAGGTGCTCTTTTGTTTCCGGCTGATGATGCATCTGATGCAGCTGACTTTGGGAAAAATGATTCAGGTACAAACCTGTCACAGGTGATATCGGCAGATACTTGCAGGGTTACAGGCTTTCCTGAAAGCCATTCATTAAATCGCTTGAATTTACAATCAAGTTCAAATTCCTGATCTTTACAGGTGAACTTTAAATCCCTGGCAACCGCACTGTTTGAAATCTGAAAATAACCGGTAACATTGCTGAACATTACCTTATCATTCTGAAAACCAATGCTCAATGATTTGAAATCCAGGTTTCCTTCCGGGTTGAAACTAAAAAAATCAGATATTGTATATTTGCTTTTCCTGGGTATTTTGCCTGCCATTCTGATATCAAAATCAGCAACTCCACCTGCCGTCGACACATCTTTCAGGTTAAAGAATTCCTTAATTTCAGACGGGAATATTTTTCCGGCTAAATTGAGAGATCCATATAAGGAGGTAAAATCAGAGAGTTTTAATGATCCGGTATAGATGGCCGATCCCAGACCCACTTCAAAATTGCTGATAGCAAGATAACTTGTTTCCGGGACCATCTCCGGACCATTTGTATAGAACCCTTTAAATGAAAGATTATGTAACTTAATAGCAGAATTCTTGTAAGTTACATTTCCTTTTTCAAGCATAAAATTAATCTCAATCAGTGGATTGGCCGTCCTTGTTACTGGTCCGGTGAACCTCCCGTTTATATTTAATATTCCCACAGGATCGTAAGCAGATATCTTATCCCTGTGTTTATCCGGGATGTAATTCTTAATCCCTGAGATATCGATATTCTTTCCTGTGAGAGCCAGGTCAAGAACATTATCCGTTGAGATGAAACCACTCAATTCAAAATTGAGATTATCAATATCTATATTGCTTTTATTGAAAAAGATTCCTTTGCTTGTACTATTGAGGTTGATATCCACATCAGCTTCTACAGTGTTAGTCATACTGAAATTATAAAGCTGGAACTTGTCAATCAACAATGTGCCATCCGCAGAAAAGTCGATATCATTTCCTGAGATTCTGCTCTTCAGCTGTCCTGATTCAGCATATCCTTCAATTAAAAGCCTGGTTGCACGGTTGTTATATATTGCATTTAATCCGGACAGGTTTATTTTTTCAAGGTTAATTGTGAATTTATCTTCTTCCGGCACTGTTTCATCAGTTGCAGTTATTTCGTAGTTAACAAGCCCAGCTGTATCAGTAAACAAATTAAGACGACCTTCCTTTATTCCAATTCTTTCAATATTGTATATTCCCTTGATAATATCCGTGATTTTAAAATCCATTGTAACTGACTTTGCCGACAGAAGTGTATCAGTGTTTATTCCGATAAAACAGGAGGTATCAAAACCCGGGGAAGAATGAACAAGTACGTCTTTCAGATCAAGGGAAGCTTTTGGAAAATTCCTGAGAAAGGATAACCTGACTGATTCGAACTCGTATTTTGTAAGTAATTTGTCGTTAAGGGACTTCAGGATAATACCTGCAACCTTATTCTGCATCGCCAATGAAGAAATGAACAGAATTATTGTCAATGCAACTATCGAGGCAGTTATTATCTTTAATATTTTAAATAACAGTTTCATAAACAAAAAAGAATTTCTGTTTGCCTGCCAGATAACGGTTGACAAAGTTAATTTATTTGAATGAATTTGGAGATGCTTATAAAAGGAGGAAGCTCAGATCATCCCCTGAACCCAGTTCGAAGGGCAGGATTCCCTTTTTAAATATTCTTGCTTTCCGGGGGCCGACAAGGTCGATCTTTTTGTTTTCAATGATAAGCATCGTGCCTTCCCGTAAGCCTGTTACGTAAACATCCGGATTGGTCTCAATGAATTCTTCAATTCGTTGTTCTCTTGTTTCTCCCGCGTGCCCTGCAGGATTGGCATCAAGGTAATGCGGATTGATCTGGAACGGTATCAGATTGAATGAGTTGAAAGAATACGGTTCAACCACGGGCATGTCATTTGTGGTTCTGATCGTGGGACAGGCTACATTTGATCCGGCGCTCCAGCCTATATAGGGAGTTCCGGTGATAACTTTTTCATTAATTGCATCAATCAGGTTATTTTCCTGTAACGTCTTAAGGAGCTTCCATGTATTCCCTCCTCCGACAGCAATTGCTGAAGCCTCGCTTACTGTTTTTACAGGGTTTTCAAAATGGTGAATCGAAACGATATCATGGCCCACCTCCCTGAACCTTTCTGAAACTTTTTGTTCGTAAAGGTCAAACGAAAATGTAACAGCTGCATAAGGTATGAAAAGAACTTTAACAGGTTTTGTGCCGAGGAATTCACGGATATTATTTTTCGGATAATCCAGATAGGGTTCACCCGGATTTGTTGAATTGCTTATTAGTAATAATCTCATCAGATTGCTTTTTGTAATTTTTGTTATGATTGCTTAATTCCCTGATATTATGATTTTCAGGAAGATTCTTAATGTTTAAGATTTGGAAGGAATTTGTTAATATATTGAATAATAATAATTTACCCGATAGTATATTACCTTTTCCTGTAATGATTTTTATTACCTCATTCGCCATCAATGTTCCTGCCATTCCCGGAAGGACTCCAAATAATCCAACTTCGTCCGGCAAAAGAATTTTAAAATCTCCTGTTTCTGAATAAGGATTAAAACATCTGTATGTAGCGCCTCCATTATAATTGAAAACTGATACCTGTCCTTCAAATTTGTATATTGCTCCATGAACCATTGGTTTGTTCAATATTATGCAGGAATCGTTAATTATGTATCTTGTCTCAAAATTATCGGATGCATCCACAACGACGTCAAATTTTTCTAATATTTTTAAAGAATTGGAAGCATCCAGTCTTAGATTAAGGACTTCAACCCTCACCATAGGATTCAACTGCTCAAGGCGTGTTTTTGCAATTACAGATTTAAGTTTTCCGAGGTCGTCTGAGCTATATAAAAATTGTCTCTGAAGGTTGGTTTCATCAATCTTGTCAAAGTCGATCAATGCCACCATGCCGATGCCCCCGGCAACCAGATATTGAAGAACAGGACAACCGAGCCCTCCTGCTCCCACAACGATAACACTTGCTTTCTTGAGTTTTTCCTGGCCTTCAATTCCTATCTCCGGAATCATTATCTGTTTGCTGTACCGCCTTTTCTCACGTTGTGATAAAATACCGTCTGGCATCAATATAAAATATTGTGGTTATTACAAATATACATCCTAACAGTATAGATTCAAAACAAGCTGTATAAGATCATTCGGGTATAAAGAAAAAGAGGATGTCTCAAAAGTCAATCTTAACCCCAAAGTACGCAAAGTTCACGCAAAGGGCGCAAACTCAAACCATTATAATTTAACTCTTTGCGATCTTCGCGTATCTCTTTGCGATCTTTGCGGTTAAAAATGATTTGTGATACAGCCCCTGCTTACTTGTATCATTCAGATCTTGTGATTATTTCGGCTGATATACCCTGACCCAGTCGATTTCGGTAGTCATCATACTATGGATGGGTTTATCGAGACCGCCCGATAAGAGCACATACATTGGTTCCTGAGGTACATCGGAAGTTTGTGTCATTACTACTGTGTCGTTGACTTTCCAAACCAGTTTATCGGGTGTCCACTCCAGGGTAAAAATGTAAAAGTCATTTGCATATTTTCCTGCCAAAGAGGCCTGTACTCTTTTATCAACTGCAGCAAAATATTCAAAAAATACTTTACCTCCGGATGTACGGCAGATATTAATATGAGGGGTAATCTTATCTGCAAGCATCCAGAAGGCACATTTTGCTGCTGGATTACCAAGCTTGACTTTTGCAGTGAATATCCCGTATTTCTGTTTGAAACTTTTACCTGAATTTATTATTCCGGAAGTGTAATCAAAATTATGGACTTTAAAACCTCCGGAAGTCCAGAGCTTACCCTGAATCTTCTGTGGTTTTGTAATTATTTTAAGTAGGCTGTTCCTGACTTCAAAATTTTCTTTTTCAGTAAATGCCTGAAGATCATTTCCCACCGAATATCTGTCATGTAACAGCTTATCACCGTAAAAATAATTTGTAAGCCATTTTTGCGGATCAAGTTTATCACCATCAAAATCATCGGTGAATGTAAGCTCCCTCTCTTTGAAAATATTGAATTTATTCGAATCCTTTACTTTGAAGTACCACAGAATATCCTCATTCTTCTTTACCTTGTCGAACTCCTGAATCTGCCTGAACATTTCATTTTTTTCAAATCTTTTCTTGTCAAGCAGATACTTTTTAACCTCCTTGAAATCATTTGTGGCCACATAATCTTTCAATTCATTATATCGCGCGATTCTTGAAGATCCGTCAAGATTCAGGAAATTGGAGTACTCTTTTGATTTTTTAAAAGCATAATATTCCCTTATTTCAGAGCTCGCTTTCAGCCTGTTGAATTCAAGTAATTTCTTTTCATCAGCACTGTTTTTAAACTCTTTTGTCTTAGTTTTTTCTTTGAATTCAAGAGACTTAACAAGATTTTCAAGTGATTCAAAACCGGATATCTTCTGAGAACCGTCAAGTTCTCTGAATTTCTTCAAGGTCGATCCAGCTATAGTCCTGAAATAGAGTACGATATCTTTTGATTTCTGAAGCGAAAGAAATTCTTTCTCTTTCATATATTCTTCAGAGTTTTTATAGCTTAGGGACTCTATCTCCTTTTTCTTATGAAGAAAATCAGATGAATTGATTAAATCCTTCAACGCACTGTATTTTTTCAGGAGGTCAGAATCAGTAAAAGCAGTAAGCTTATTAAATTCAGCAACCAAAGCTTTTTCTGCCTGTTCAATTTTAGCGGTTGAGGGAATCAATCCCAGTAAGAACTTAAGACTTGCCATTGCTAAATGTTTTAAGTACAACTGATAAAGATAGAAATTCTTTTAAAATAATTGAATTCCACAATTTAAATTATTCACATTAAAGATCAGGTCTGCAAATATTAACGGAGAAATATATTTTATTAGCATGAAAAATTTCCACTGCCACTGTCTGATTAAATTCCCGGCAGAGTTCTTTCCTGAACCCTAAAATCTGACGAACAGGCTGATACTTCCCGTCAGAAGAACAGGAGACAAAGGATTGCTGACATTCTTATCCCTTTCAAAAGGGATCCCAAGGCCGATGTCAATATTTGTCCCGAAATTTTTTGAATAATATAATGACCTTCCGAACCGGGGGTAGAACAATACTGTGTATTCTTCCTTATAATCAACATCAAAAACAAAACCGGCTATTCCTGCTAAAATATACCAGGGTTTCTGATCCAGGTACCTTGTTTTCTGACCAATACGGTAGTAAATCTCTAATGCACTTGGTCCAAGACCCTGCGTGTCGAATGCCTGACTTAAACCCACCATTAGATCATTACCATAACTGACTTTCAAACTGATTGATTCAGGGAAACCGTAACCTGCCGCTGTTTCAAACCTGTTGACGTAACGGGGAGGAGGATTTGAAAAGGAAGGCATGTCGGATATTATAGATAGTGTCATTATTAATGCGACTGCACCGGTTCTCAAAAACGATGACCTGTGACGGCAAAGCAGATGGTACAGTATGTGGGTAAATTTCATTTTCTTTTTATCCCTTTTATGACTATGATCCGGCGTTGACAGGTATAATGCCTTTTCGCTTTGAAAACGTAAAAAAACGCAATTTGTTTATTAATACTATGTCAAAATCCTTTTTTATTTTTGATGGGTATCTGAATATCGGGCTGATGATTATATTTTTCATTTAGTTATTTGAAAAATCACGAAAATATTTTGTGGATTAAAATAATTATTTTAACTTTGACTAACCGTTCAATCAAAAACGGTTTTTAAATAATTGATTATTGAATGAACGTTCAATCAATAAATGTCGCCAAGAACACCACAGCAGTTTGAAGAGATCAGGGAAGAAAAAAAGAACCTGATAATGGACTCAGCCCTTGAGCATTTTGCCAGGGAAGGATATCATGCTACTACAATTACCCATATTGCCCAGCATGCCGGAATTTCAAAAGGACTGATGTATAATTATTTCAGTGGTAAAGAAGATCTGCTTGCAGCAATAATTCAAAGATCAGTCTCAGAAGTTTACAATTATTTTGACATCGACAGAGACGGGAAGCTTTCTGATGATGAATTTGAATTCTTTGTAAAGAAGATAGCCCAGATACTTAGAGAAAAGCAGACATTCTGGCGATTATTTTTTCAACTCCTGATGCAAGCCGAGGTACGTGAGCAGTTATTGAACTACTTCATAGGAGCTTCTTCGTTGATGAAATCAGTCAACGATTTTAAGGAGGAGTTTTTTGTTTCGCGGATAATGAAAATCATTACAGAATATTTCCTTCGAAAAAAAGAATCAAAAGGATCCGGATATGATCCCTTCCTTGATCTGAATATGTTTATTTTAACAATTAAAGGCTTTGCAGTTACTTTTATTTACATGGATGATGATGACGAAGATTATTTTAATAAAACTGTAAATCATATTATTGAGCTCTATAAATAAAAAAGGTATGAACAGAATCTTATTACTGGGTTTATTTATGATCATCTTCCCCATAAATTTCGCCGGTGTTGTTGCACAAACACTTTCAGCAACAGACATTATCAGAAAGACTGATGAAAAATTCAAAGGAGAACTGACCGGATATAGTGTTATGACAATGACCATAGTGAGACCAACCTGGCAAAGGAGTGTGGAATTTAAATCATGGTCAAAAGAAGATGACTTTGCGCTTACTTTAATCACAGCTCCGGCAAGAGAAAAAAATCAGACATTTCTGAAGCGTGGAAGCGAGATGTGGAGCTGGAATCCGGCTATAAACAGGCTTATCAAACTGCCGCCTTCAATGATGTCGCAGGGATGGATGGGCTCTGATTATACAAATGATGATATTCTCCGGGAATCATCAGTTGTTAATGATTATGCACATAATATTGAAGGAGAAGAGGATATAGACGGCATGGCATGCTGGAAGATAAAACTGACTGCTAAAGAAGATGCAGATGTACTTTGGGGTTCACAGACCTGGTGGGTTGTGAAGGATGAATTTATTTTACTAAAAGCTGAATTATATGATGAGGATGGTTATCTCGTCAGAACAGAGCGGGGATCAGAACTGAAGGTCCTTGACGGAAGACTGCTACCGACAGTTATTGAACTTGTCCCTTCCGAAAATGAAGGGCATAAAACCATTCTGAAAATAGTTGAGATGAAATTTAATATAAAACTGGAAGAGAATTTTTTCTCGCAACAGAATATGAAAACCATACGATAAAAGTTTCGCGTTTCGCGTTGTACAAACCGGAAACCGGAGCACGAAACATAAAATAGAAATCTCAATCCTGCAACAATGAAAGATTACCAGCTGGCATGGAAAAATCTCTGGCGAAACAAAAGGAGAACTCTGATAACGGCAGCTTCTGTGTTCTTTGCTATATTCTTTGCTCTGATAATGAGATCGTTCCAATTGGGTTCATATGATCGTCTTTTTAAAAATGCAATTGAATCTTATTCGGGGTATCTCCAGGTACAGAACATTGATTACTTTGATGAACCAATACTTGACAACAGTTTTGAACTTGACCAGTCTACAGTTAATGATCTGGTGAAAGATCGAAATGTAAGAACTGTGGTACCCCGGCTGGAATCATTTGCCCTGGCTGCAGCCGGAAGCAAGACACAAGGTGTAATTGTAATGGGAATAGATCCTGAAGGAGAAGATCGGGTTTCAGACATAAGAAGCAGAATGGTTAAATTTAAACTTACTGCTGATGCCATAAAAGGATTAAAATCGGAAGCAATTTCTGACCGCACAAAAAGACTGCTTGATCTTTTCGGGGATGAATCCTATTCAAGTACAGGAAGGCTTATGCTTGATCTGGGAATCTCTGAAGATGATACAGCTGCTGTCTTTTCTCTGATCACAAAGCACGCATCATTTAACAACAGATATTTTGAGGGAGAGACACAGAACTCAGTTCTTATTGGTTCCGGCTTATCAGATTACCTGAAAACAAATGTTGGTGACACAATAGTCCTGATCGGGCAGGGCTATCATGGAACAACAGCAGCGGGGAAATACGAAGTAGCCGGTATTGTGAAATTACCCGCTCCTGACATTGACAATATAATAGTCTATCTGCCTCTTGAAACTGCCCGTGAGTTGTATGCAGCTCCGGGAATGGCTACCACAGCAGTAATAAGTCTTAAAAGCAATGATGACGATGATGTTCTGATGACGGCAGAAAGGCTTCAGGGGGAACTATCCGATAAGCTGGCGATCCGCACATGGCATGAACTGAATGCACTGCTTATAAACCAGATGGAGGCAGATAACAGAAGCGGAGCCATCATGGTAGGCATTCTCTACTTGGTGATTGCATTCGGTATTTTTGGAACTGTTCTGATGATGCTTGCTGAAAGACGAAGAGAATTCGGGATGCTTGTATCAATAGGTATGCAAAAAAGAAAACTGGCAAAAATAATATCTCTTGAGATGTTTTTCATTGGTTTCATCGGGATTGTTGCAGGTGTAATTGCATCTCTGCCTGTTGTAATTTATGGTAATGTCTATCCTTTCAGATTCAAAGGGGAATTTGCCAGAATGTATGAAGATTATGGATTTGAACCTGTGATGCCCACCCTGCTTCCCGACACATTCTATCTGTGGCAGATATTAATAGTACTAATTATTCTTGCCGTAGCAATTACATTCAGTGTGCGTAAAATATTCAGGATAAATGTAATAGACGCTTTGAAAGCTTAAACTTAATTGAAATGATCACTTCAATAGCCTGGAAAAATATCTGGCGTAACAAGACCAGAAGTCTGATAGTGATAGCGGCCATAGCAATAGGTGTTTTCGCCGGGGTATTTACAATTGCTGCCATGAACAGTTCCGTAGTTCAGCGTATTGAAGCTGCAGTTAACGAAGAATTATCCCATATTCAGATCAATAATAAGGATTTCAGGAACAGCAGTGATATCCGTAATATAATTCCTGACTATAAAAGGATTGTTTCAGTTCTTGATACTTTTCCCGGAGTAGAGGCTGTAACAGGAAGAATAATTACACGGGGAATTGCCTCAACAGCCGTAAAGAGTACTGGCGTGGAGATAACAGGAATTGATGTCAAGAAAGAAAGGGAGATCTTTACATTATCAGAGAAACTGATTGAGGGGACGGGAAGTTATTTTGAATCTGACACAAAATTCAACACAGCTTTTATTGGGGAAAAACTTGCCAAGGAACTGAATATTATCAGGTATAATCTTTCTGCAGAAGCAATTTCGAAATTGAAGGAGGAAAAAGTCGCAGAAGAAGTTATTGCAAAACTTGAACCATTAATTGAGCAGAGATTTATATCAGATAAGAAGTTTTTAAAAGCCATTGAAAACAAGCTGACGCCGGTTGAAGTAAAGAAATATTACCTCATGATAAAAGAAGCAGCATGGTCGTTCCGGGAAGGTTCAAAAATTATCCTGTCATTTCTTGATATTAATAATGTACAGACCGGAGCTGCACTTAGAATAAGCGGAATATTCAGGACAAACAACGATATGTTTGAAGAAATGTCGGTGTTTGTTCCGATTGAAGAACTAAGGTCCTTAACAGGTTTGCAGGAAGGATCATTTCACAGAGTAGTTGTCCGTCTCGAAGATAATAATATGACCGACAAGATCACTCCGGTTATCAGAGAGGCTCTTCCCGGTTTAGAAGTTCTTAACTGGAAGGAAATACAACCCGATCTGGCTATGATGTCAGACATGATACAGCAGGTATATGCTATTTTTATGGTAATTATTCTTGCCGCACTGGCATTCGGTATTGTTAACACAATGTTGATGGCTGTGCTCGAAAGGACAAAAGAAATTGGAATGCTTGCAGCAATAGGCATGAATCGCCGCAAGATCTTTTCGATGATCATGCTTGAATCAACTTTTCTGTCGATCGTCGGAGGTATAGCAGGCATGGGAATTGCAGGAGCCGTTATCGCAGTCACTGCCAGGAGGGGTATAAACCTTGTAAAATACTCTGACGGAATGGAGGCAATGGGCTTTTCGGCACATCTGTTCCCGACAATTGATGCACAATTCTTTATTACAACAACAATACTTATCATACTTACAGGAGTGGTATCCTCAATATATCCAGCCCGGAAAGCATTGAAGCTAAATCCTGTAGAAGCAATACGAACTGATTAATAACCTGATGAATAACAAAGTCATGAAAGTAATTGAGATAAAAGATCTGCATAAAATTTATAACTCAGCTGAGATCAGGGTGCATGCGGTTGATGGTGTTACCCTTGACTTTCAGGAGGCTGAATTTGCAGCAATCGTCGGTCCTTCAGGATCGGGAAAAACGACACTGCTTAATCTTCTTGGAGGTCTTGATATTCCGACTTCAGGGCTAATCCTTATTGACGGAACAGATCTTTCAAAACTGAAATCATCTGCCCTTATAGACTTCAGAATGAGAAATATAGGATTTGTGTTCCAGTCATATAACCTTATTCCTGTCCTGACTGCAAAAGAAAATATCGGATTTATTATGTCACTTCAGAAAATGGCCAAAAAGGTAAGAGAGGAAAGAACGTATGAACTTCTGAAAGCAGTTGGTCTTGGTGACAGAGCAGACAGCAGGCCGGCAAAAATGTCAGGAGGCCAGCAGCAGAGAGTTGCCGTTGCACGTGCTCTCGCTTCACGACCAAAGTTTGTCCTGGCTGATGAACCTACTGCAAATCTGGACTCAAAATCAGCTGCCACGCTGCTGGAAATAATGGAAAAGCTTAACCATGAAGAAAAGATCACTTTTATTTTTTCTACTCACGATCCACGTGTCGTCAAAATGGCTCACAGGGTTATAACCCTGGAAGACGGGAAAGTTGTTTCAGATGAAGTACGGGAATAAATAATAAGCCATTCTGAATGCTAAAGAAAGTAATATTAATATTTACACTGGTTTCAGCTCAATATGCTTTTGCATATCCGCAGGATAAAGCGAAAGCCATAACTCTTGATGGTTACACTACATCAATGCAGAGTGTTATGTTTGATACAATTACGGGTCCGTTCATAAATGATTTTCTTATTCATAACAGGCTTAACCTGAAAGGGTACATAAATGAACATGTAACATTTGCGGCGGAATTCAGGAACCGTCTGTTTACCGGCGATATCACAGAAACGGGGAAAACATATTCAGGAATGATCGGCATGGATGACGGTCTAATCGATATGTCGTGGAACATATTATCTGAAAATTCATTCTTCCTTAACACCACAATTGACCGGTTATGGCTCGACTTTAATTATGAAAAGTTCCAGGTCAGGATAGGCCGGCAGCGTATTAACTGGGGTCAGACCTTCGTATGGAATCCGAATGATATTTTCAACGCGTACTCATTTTTTGATGTTGACTATATTGAACGACCTGGCAGTGATGCCATCAGACTTCAATATTATCCGACTTTTTCATCGACTGTAGAGCTTGCTGTAAAAGCCGACAACGAAAATGATATTACAGCGGCAGGATTATTCCGTTTTAATAAATGGGGTTATGATATTCAATTCCTTGCCGGGTATTCCAACAGCTCCGATATATTAGCAGGTGTGGGATGGTCAGGCTCATTAGGTTCACTTTCTTTCAGAGGTGAAGGATCGTGGTTCCGCCCCCTCAGATCTTTTGGTGACACAACCGGAACGACAATCCTTACAGCAGGTATTGATAAAGTCTTTGAAAATAATTCAATGGCACAGCTCCAGATAATGTACTGTAATAATCCTTTGGATCTGAATAATTTCACGAGCTTATATGCCGGAAATCTGTCTGCGAAAGATCTTGCATTTTCTGAGTTTTCAGCATTCGGACAGTTTACATGGGCAGCAACACCCCTCCTGAATATTGGTATTTCAGCAATGTGGTTCCCTGATCTGAAAGGTTATTTCACCGGACCTTCAGTAGATCTTTCTATGGCTGAGAATGTTGATTTTTCATTTATCTGGCAACATTTTAACGGAAAGATGAGTGAAACGAAGGAGAGGATCAATTTGATATATCTCAGGATCAAATACAGTTTCTAGAATTTTTCTACTTTTGCCGCAATAACAATCATCTTAATGGCACTTGTTCACGAATTTGAGAATAGCGGCAACTGGCTCTTTAAAAGAAGAAGCTGGCTTCCGCTGATTTTAGTTGCTGCAGGACTCCTCATGATGTATCTGGGAAACAGGCAGGCGATCATCTTTGATCTCCGCAACGAAATGATATTCCTTGGAGTCAGTATTTCAGGGGAGATAATCAGGATACTCACAGTTGGTTTTACTCCCAGAAATACATCAGGACGGAACACATCTCACGGTCAGATTGCGGATGAACTTAATACGACCGGACTATATTCAATAGTCAGACATCCGCTGTATGCAGGGAATTTTCTTATGTGGCTTGGACCGGTCATTTTTGTAAGATCAGTATGGTTCCTGGTTGTATTTGGACTTATTTACTGGCTATATTATGAGAGGATAATGTTTGCGGAAGAGCAATTTTTAAGAAGAAAATTTGGTGAAATTTACGACAAATGGTCCATGAATGTCAGCGCCTTTATTCCTTTATCGTTAAGATTCATTCCGCCAAAGCTTCCTTTCTCAGTCAGGAATGTGCTAAAGAGGGAGTACAACAGTTTTGTTAACATATTTTTGATTTTTGCAGCCCTCGATCTTGCCAGAAATTATTACCTGACGGGAAAAATCTTTATGAACAATATATGGATGTGGCTTCTTATCGGAGCGGTTAGTATATGGCTCTTAATAAGGGTGATACATAAATATACACGATGGCTGGAGGTTGCAGGAAGGTAACCGCTGCGACGTAATCTGGCTTATAGCCAGGATTTAATCATCTCTCCCCCCGGTAAAAATCATTATATAATAGAGCAGGGTAGCCAGCGAACCTAATGCAGCAACTACATAAGTATATGCAGCCCATCTTAAAGAATCCTGTGCTTTATCGTGATTCTGATATGAAGTTATTCCTGTTGTTGAAAGCCAGGCAAGAGCTCTTTTGCTTGCATTGATCTCGACAGGCAGGGTGATAAAACTGAATAATGTTGTAAGACCGAACATTATAATACCAGCAAGGAGCAGGGCAGGGAAGGTGTTTATCAAAACCATCCCTCCGAGAAGTACCCATGTTATCCATTTAGAAGAAAAGCTCACTACCGGGACCATTTTTGATCTGAATCCAAGCCAGGCATATGCAGTTGCATGCTGAATTGCATGTCCGGTTTCATGAGCAGCTACTGACACTGCGGCTATATTTCTGCCGGCATAGACTTCCCTGCTGAGGTTGATTGTTTTGTTTTGGGGATTATAATGATCAGTAAGACTTCCGCTTACACTTTCAACCTTTACATCAAATATACCATTATCTCGCAGCATCCTTTCAGCCACATCACGACCCGACATACCGCTTTCAACAGGGATCTTTGAATATTTTTTAAATTTTGATTTTAACGTCGCGCTTACAATCCAGCTAAGGATCATAAAGCCAATGAACAGAATCCAGATTTGTGTTGTCATTTTTTGTTTTTTCTTTGTTACACCACTTCAAAAGTCTTGCCAATAGCTTATTTTAGGTCTGTTCTTGTCAAATTGACAGGGATATCTGAACAAGATTAATTATTCCATGACCAGCCTCTTTTGTTATCTTTGAAACATGACAAAAATAATGAAAAACATATTATCATTCATTTTATCATTACCGGTACACCTTTACAGATATACAATATCTCCTTTTCTAAGACAATCCTGCCGTCATGTTCCTTCCTGTTCTCAATATATGCTTGATGCCCTTAAGCTGCACGGTCCGCTGCATGGTCTAGTTATGGGGACAAACAGAATTCTCAGGTGCAGACCCGGAGGTACTCATGGTTACGATCCGGTGGCATTGTTCAGGTTTAAGAGATATAATCCTTTCCTGCGATATACAAAATGCAACAGGCTGAAAAGATAAATCGTTATTATTAAATAGCAGGGTCAATTAAAAATTCAGCTCCTCTTTCAATTGTTTATAACCAGCCCTGCTAACCGGGAGCTTATCACCTGAGTGAAGAACAGCAATATGATTATCCTTTCCGTATGGTTCAATACGCTTTATTTCCTGGACCCTTACGATATATGACCTGTGAATTCTTACAAAGTCATTTTTTGCCAGGTTATCTTCATAAAACTTCATGGTCTGTTGTTTTAGCGCTTTTCCGTCGGAGTGGTATATCATTACATAATCATCCTGAGCTTCGACATATCGGATCTGTTCAACCGGGATAAGGTTAATGGCGTTCCCTTTACGAACAACAACCCTGCTGACGGGAAAAGAAGGTTCCGGTCTTTTAACCAGAAGCTGACTCAGAGGTTCTTTGATGACGGCTCCCGAACGGATTTTTTCAATAGCTTTATTCACTGCTTCCAGAAACCTTTTTTTTGGGAAAGGCTTCATAAGGTAATCAATGGCATTAAGTTCAAAAGCCCTTATCGCAAACTGATCATATGCAGTAGTAAAAATTATTTCAGGTTTTTCGGTGCAGACTTCAAGCATTTCAATACCTGTCAGCCGGGGCATCTGGATATCAAGGAAGACAAGATCTGGTTTCAAATTTGTAATCGTCTTCAGTCCGGTAAAACCATCAGCACATTCAGCAACCACCTCAATATCTTTCAGATCTTTTAAATAATACTTTATTATTTCCCGGGCAGGGGCTTCATCGTCAATTATTAAAGTCAGTATCTTTTCCATAACAAATCATTTTTTCAGCTGATTTATCAGCATTGGAATCAGAAGAATTAGCACAATTTGCCTGAAATTATAAATAAATATTTAGCAAATTTATTTGATTTCGTCAGAAATTAAGTTTCGGCAGGGATAAAAAGTGTGGCTGTATATATGCCGTTTTCTTTAGTGGTTCTTACAGAGGCCCGGTTGCCGTAGAACAATTCCAGTCTTCTGGCAACATTTTCCAGGCCGGTCCCGGTTCCTATTCTTGCCAATGGTGTGGATTCATAATTATTGTTAATAATTATTTCGAGGTATCCTTCTTTACAGGATACACTTGTGTTTATTCTGACGCATTCAGTGCTCTCATAGACTCCATGCTTAATAGCATTTTCATAGATAGGCTGAAGTAACATCACAGGCATTTTTATCTCAAGGCATTTACTCTCAATATTCTCCTCAGTGGTCAGCCTGTCTCCAAAACGTACTTTTTCAATATCCAGATAGAGCCTCAGGTTTTCAAGTTCACTTCTAAGTGTGACGGGTTGTTCATCTTTCTTCGAAAGGGCATATCTCATAAAGTCAGATAACCTGATGATCATATCTCTTGCCTTTTCAGGATCGGTAATTGTAAGAGAGCTTATCGAATTGAGGCTGTTAAAAAGAAAATGAGGATTTATCTGCGACCTCAACATTTTGAGTTCAGTCTCCTTGACAAGACTTTCAAGACGTGCCTCCTTGGCGTTCTTTTCGGACAGATTATAAAGACTTATGAAAAGGTAATATGCAAGAACAAGGAGAAAGTATATAAAAATCCCTGTCCCGATTCTGTAAGGGAATGTTGCCTCCCAGTATGCCTGATAATCATTTTCTTTTGGCATGATCAGGGCGACACTGTATCTTGTTATCAGCATCCATAAAGTCACAGCAACAGCGCCACTTATAATATGGTTTGTGATCATGCCTAAAGTCCGTCTGGTTGTGGCATTAGCATAGCTGAATGGATACCATAGGGACAGACCGATTCCCGAGTAAACCACAAAAGAGATTATTCCATCCGGGATTGCAGAAGTCGTGAAGCTCCCATAGGCATAATAGTATAGAAGCAGCTGGCCGAGCGCCAGAAAGAGCCAGACCAGCCACCATATCAATAGATGTCCCCTGTTACCGAGTACAGGATGTTTCATCATAATATAATTTTGATTTTAAAGGTATGATGGAACCCACATGTTGATAAAGTTATATTTATTAAGTGTTTGTGTTAGTACAACATGTGGGTTTCATCTGTTAAAAAGTTAATAGCTTTTTATTTCCCCGCCTCCGAATACAACTGCACCTTTTATTATGAGTTGGCTTGATGATTCAACTGTCCTTCCAGGACTTAGCTTTCTGGAGTCGCTGAATCCACCAAGAACAGGGGTAACTTCAATTGTAACATACCATGTATCCGGAACAATTATGGTTGCCCCGCCGAAAACACAGGCTATCTCAATCTCATTCCTTCCAGGAGCCAGCTTTGCTTTTGTCAGGTCAAGTTCAATACCTCCAAAAACGGTAGTAATCTTTCCACCTCTGAAGTTTTGTGAAACGATCTGGCGTTCCCCTCCGCTGAAAACATTAATATAATCAATAATATCGTCTCCGATCATCCCCTTTGAATTGGTCGCATTCCATCCTTTTCGTTGGGTGACAATAAAAATGACACCGATAATAATGAAGATTGAAGGCCAGAACATATTATACATGTGGAATGTTTCACGAAAAACAAGGGGGATCATGAAGAATCCTCCTACAGCCATAATGATTATCCCGGCAGTTTTTTCTGTCGCACCTATTGTCATAACAAGACCTATTATGACAAGAAGCATAGGCCAGCTAAAGACCACATGATCAATGAAATCCGGGAAAAATCCGGTATTTCTGATAACCAGGAATAATCCTGCCAGAACCAGGACCACTCCGATAATAACCCTGTTATTTGTTAAGTGATGCTCATGTTTTGGAAGTTGAGGATCAGTCTTATATTCACTGTTCGTTTCCATAATTGAAGTTTAATTTATTTCAGATTTAATTACTGTGTTTATTTCTTTTTATGAGCGAAGAAATGATGAATGTAATACCAAGCAAAATGATTACACCTGGCCAATAGACATTTTTAATCAACTCAGGAATTTCATCAAAATATTCATCAATCAGAAACCAGCCACCCCCTGCAATCAGAAGCAATCCCCCCAGGAACTGCATATTCAGAAGGAGGAGTACTCCGACAAATACCATTGCTGTTTCCCATGTGAAGTATTCCCTGACACTTCCAAGGTGCAGCATGTCGTTTGTTGCTACCAGAAGGGCAAGTCCAAGCACAATAAAAAAGAGACCTATGCTTATCTGCGGATGGTGTTCCCTGTGCTTTTGTAAATAATCTTTATTACTGTATCCCATGACCTGTAATTATTAATTGAGTCAAAAATAAGTCATAATATTCAAACCAGTCAGAGGAAATCGGTAAATGGAGGTTTTTTGACGGCAGATATCCTTTTCAGGCGGGAATTGTTACTTTTTTATTGATAATTTTTTTAATTGAATAAGCTTTCATATTTTTGCAGACCAAAAATAATTGAGATGTCCGGATTATTTACTATACCGGTGGGTGGTTTAAAAGAAGGGCAGCGCTGTTTTGATTTTGAAATTGGTACAGAATTCTTTGAACAGTATGAAGAGTCTGAAATAAAAGCAGCAAAACTTAATGCTGTTGTTGAAGCTGAAAGAACATCCTCTCATATTGATATCACTGTCAGGATCACAGGGGAAGTGGACACAGCGTGCGACAGATGTCTGGGCGTTTTCCCATATCCGGTCGAGTGTGAAAACATACTTCTCGTAAAATTTGGGAGGGTAAACGATGAAAGCGATCCCGATATTATAATTATACCGCCCGATGAGAGTGTGGTTGATTTAAAGCAGTACTTTTATGAGTACATTCTTCTCGCTTTACCAATACAGAGAATGCACCCAAATGATAAAGACGGAAATAGTACATGCGATCCGGAAATGCTTAAGAAGCTTCAGAAGTATATTGTAGATGAAGAGAATAATAAAGATCCACGCTGGAATGAATTAAGAAATCTAATAATAAACTAAATACAGATTACGATGCCAAATCCGAAACGAAAACACTCAAAAGCCAGAAGAGACAAGCGCAGAACTCATTATAAAGCAACTGCACCGACGGTTGCCAGCTGTTCAAATTGTGGCGCTTCTGTACAGTATCACAGGGTTTGCCCTGAGTGTGGATACTACAGAGGCAAACTTGCTGTTGAGAAAAAGGCAACTGCATGACGTTATGCTTTAAATAATCAATAACTCTATGAAAATAGGCGTTGATGTAATGGGTGGTGACTTTGCGCCTGATCCTATAATTGAAGGTGCAGTAGACTCCCTCAAACATTTATCTGCTGGAGATGAACTGATTCTGATTGGTAATGAGGACTCCATTCTTAGGAAGCTGAAAGCATTGAATGCTGACTCTTCACATCTCAGAATTGTTCACACAACCCAGGTTATTGAAATGGGCGATGTACCCGCAAAAGCCTACTCACAAAAATTAGATTCCAGCATTGCGGTCGGGTACAGAATGCTTAAGGAAAAGGCCATTGATGGATTTTGCAGTGCAGGGAATACAGGTGCAATGCTTGTTGGAGCCAGCCAGTCTGTAAATGTGATCCCCGGAGTTCTCAGACCCGCACTTGCCACTTTTATTCCGGCAATAGATGGCGGTAATTCAGTTATTCTGGATGTTGGATTAAACCCGGAATGCAAACCGGATGTACTTCTTCAGTATGGAATTCTTGGCAGCCTTTTTGCCAGGTATGTTCTTGATATCGAAAATCCCACGGTAAGGTTACTCAATATTGGTGAGGAAGAGTCAAAAGGGACGACAACCATAAAAGCAGCTTTTGAACTTATGAAAGATCATCCTGATATTAATTTTGAAGGGAATATTGAAGCTAACTACCTCTTCAGGGATGGGATGCCGGATGTAGTTGTATGTGACGGTTTTGTTGGTAATGTGATCTTGAAACAGACAGAAGCTTTTTATCATATTTATAAATCCAGAAAACTTCAGGATTCTTATTTCGATCGTCTGGATTTCGAAAGCATTGGCGGTACTCCCATAGTCGGGATTAACGCAAATGTCGTTATTGGCCATGGAATATCCCAAAGAAAGGCAATAATGAATATGATCCTTCAGACCTGGGCTGTTGTTCATGTCGATCTGGCTCAAAAGATAAAAGAAGCAATTCAATGATGAAAAAAATTCGGGCAGCCGTCACAGGTATCAATGCCTGGGTTCCGGAATACAGACTCACAAATCTTGAGCTTTCGAAAATGGTTGACACTTCCGACGAGTGGATCATGCAACGCGTTGGAATAAAAGAACGGAGGATACTTAAAGAAGAGGGCCTTGGAAGCTCAGACCTCGGTGAAATGGCTGTCAGGGGGCTGCTTGAAAAAACAGGGACATCACCCGATGAAGTTGACCTGCTGATATGTGCCACCGTTACTCCCGATATGGCATTCCCGGCAACAGCTAATATTATCTCCGATAAAACAGGAATAAAAAATGCCTTTAGTTTTGACCTGGGGGCAGCATGTTCGGGATTCTTGTTTGCACTACAGACGGCTTCAGCTTATGTCGAAACCGGACGATTTAAAAAAGTCATTGTGGTTGGCGCAGATAAGATGTCTTCAATAACCGATTATTCTGACCGGACCACATGTCCTCTTTTCGGAGATGCTGCAGGAGCAGTTCTTCTTGAACCCACTTCCGAAGATTTTGGTGTTATGGATTATATTTTCCATACTGACGGTTCCGGCCGGAAATTTCTGTACCAAAAAGCAGGAGGTTCAGTCAGACCGGCTTCTCACGAAACAGTGGATGCCAAAGAACATTATATTTTCCAGGAAGGACAAAGTGTTTTTAAATTTGCTGTAGTTAATATGGCAGATATTGCTGTTGAGATTATGGAACGTAATAATCTTAAATCAGAAGATATTGCATGGCTTGTCCCGCATCAGGCTAATCTGCGGATTATAGAAGCTACAGGCAGGAGAATGGGCCTTCCCCCGGAAAAAGTAATGATAAATATTCAGAATTACGGGAACACTACAGCTGCCACAATACCATTATGCCTCTGGGAATACGAAAAGAAGCTCAGGAAAGGAGATATCCTGATACTTGCCGCATTTGGAGGAGGTTTCACCTGGGGATCGGTATATCTGAAATGGGCATATGATCCAAAATAGAATTTTATCGCGAACCCCATGATAATCACTTAAGAAATGCAGTTAATATGTAACCGGAACAGGTTTTAGGGATGTGCATATTCTTTTATTTATTATAGTTTATATATTTGTGGGGTATTAGTTTGTATATCTAAATCTCAAACCACTATGGCAAAGAACAATGAACCCGAAACAGCAGCTATTAATCTTATAAGTAACGGTACCGATATTACAGGTGATGTTAAATCGAATGGAGATATACGTATTGACGGTACACTGACCGGAAATCTGAATACCAAAGGTAAAGTTGTTATCGGGCCTACAGGAAAAGTAAACGGAGAAGTTATCTGTAAAAACTCTGAAGTATCAGGGACTGTAGAGGGCAGGATTATTGTTAGCCAGTTGCTTATCCTTAAAGTATCTTCAAAAATTATGGGAGATATAGTAACCCTTAAGTTATCTATTGAGCCGGGTGCAATATTCACAGGAAACTGCAAAATGAACGGGAACGACAATAATGGAGGAGGAACTCAAGGAAAAGAAGCCGAAAAAACAGTTAAATAAAGGGCTGCATGATTATGCAAAGTATTCAGGT
Organism: uncultured Bacteroidota bacterium; assembly: GCA_963843415.1. Taxonomy (GTDB): domain Bacteria; phylum Bacteroidota; class Bacteroidia; order Bacteroidales; family VadinHA17; genus LD21. The sequence continues at coordinate 37,680 of CAWJKD010000004.1, read as the reverse complement.
ATAGCCTTCGAAATGGCAGGTATCATTTTGCTGACTACCTGGGGAGGCACTAAACTCGATGAACTTGCAGGATTCAATAACCCGGTATTTACAATTATCCTTTCTCTTCTGGGGGTCTTTACTGCAATCTACATAGCTATTAAAGATTTTATAAAGTAGTTTCCCGGTTGAAACCTCTGAATAAATACATACTTATTCTGATTATTATTGAGATACTTATTCTCAATGCAGGATTTATATTGGTTTCAAACGTTGACATTAATATACATTTTGGAGAAATAGCTGCATTATCAGGTGCTTTTACTCTCCTGACTTTTTTAATATTGGCAATTATTTTCAGAGGAGTGACCAGGGAACCCGACAGTAAGACATTGCATATTATGGTTGCAATGGGTCTTAAGTTCCTGATTGAGCTTGTATTCGCTTTCGTATGGTTTTTTGTTGGTAAAAAATCCGGACTCTCAGATGTTTTATTATTTTTTGTACTATATTTAGCGTTCACTTTGTTTTCAATATTGATGATACTGAAGACACTGAATTACAAATCTTTATAACAAAAACAAATTTGAAAGCTCGTATTACAGCAAGTCTCTTTTTTGTTTTTTTGCTTCTGGTTTTTACAGTTCCTTTATCAGGACAGGAAGAGCAGGAATCGAATAGTTCCGGTCAGCACGAAACTGCGGATAAGGAATTTAATGCAAGTGAATTTATAATTGATCATGTTGTTGATTCACATGAATGGCATATCCTGACAAAAAAAAATGGAGAAAGTGTTGCAATCTATTTACCTGTCATTTTGTACAGTAAGGAGACGGGACTTCATTTCTTCTCTTCGCGCCGCCTGGCGCACGGACAGGTATATAAAGGCTTCCGGCTTGAAGAGGAGGGAGACCTGAAAGGTAAAATTGTTTCGGTTAATGAACAGGGGCAGGTGGATGAGGGAAATATGCTGCTTGACTTTTCAATGACAAAAGCAGTGATCGGGATGCTGGCAGCAGCTATAATAGGCCTCTTCTTATTCCTGTCTCTTTCCCGTTCATATAAGAAAACCGGCGTCAGCTACCCAAAAGGTATTCAGCGCTTTCTGGAACCTGTAGTATGTTTTGTCCGCGACGATATCGCAATTCCCAATATAGGGCCAAAAAAATATGAAAAATTCATGCCCTACCTGTTGTCTGTCTTCTTCTTCATTTTAATTAATAATGTAATGGGGATCATCCCTTTCCCGCCTCCTTTCGGAGCAAATGCAACAGGGAATATATCGGTTACAGCGACACTGGCATTATTCACATTTTTTATAATACAGATCAACGGGACAAAAACCTATTGGAGGCATATCTTTGCCACACCCGGGGTTCCTCTCTGGCTGTTACCCATTATGATACCTGCAGAAGTAATAGGAATGTTTACAAAACCATTTGCGCTCACAGTCCGATTGTTTGCAAACATTACCGCGGGTCATATAATTATTATGAGCCTGGTGACTATTATATTTATTTTTGATTCCCTGGTTGTTTCCCCGTTATCGGTATTTTTCGTGATTTTTATGGATTGCATCGAATTACTGGTTGCATTCCTTCAGGCATATGTTTTCACATTATTGTCGGCTCTGTTTATAAGCCTGGCAGTTGTAGACGAACATCATTAGTTTTTATGTTTAATTAATAACAAGTGTTATGACAGGAACATTAGCAGCAATTGGAGCAGGTATGGCAGTTATAGGTGCAGCTTATGGCATTGGCAAGATCGGTAACGCAGCGATGGAAGCTATTGCCCGGCAGCCTGAAGCGGCAGGTAAAATTCAAATGGCAATGATCATTTCGGCAGCCCTTATTGAAAGTGTTGGCCTATTTGGCGTAGTTGTCACTCTGATTGCAAAATAAAAGAAAATGAGATCCTGCAACGGTTGGTTGCAGGATCTCTTATCACGGAAACGTTAAAACAATAAATATGATCTTAGCCAGTAGCAGTCTGACATCTCCGGCCATCGGAACGATCTTCTGGACAGTACTCATTTTTTCGTTGTTCTTCTTTATCCTGGCAAAATTTGCATGGAAACCTATCCTTAATGCAATAAAACAGAGAGAAGACATGATCAAAGGTTCGCTCGCATCTGCTGAAAATGCACGGAAAGAGATGTTAAAACTTCAAAGTGATAATGAGGCGATATTAAAAAAAGCCAGAGATGAACGTGAAGTTATCCTGAAAGAAGCAAGAGACGTCAGGGATAAACTGATTGCTGAAGCTAAAGGCAAGGCTACACAAGAGGCTGAAAAAATTGTCGAGACTGCTAAAGCAGGGATTGAAAGAGAAAAAGCTAAAGCTCTTTCGGAAATTCATGAACAGGTTACTGTCCTTTCAGTTGAGATAGCGTCAAAACTGCTGGGTGAAAAACTGAGCCGGACAGGAGAACAGGAGAAACTGATTGACAAGTATCTTAAAGATATTGATCTGAATAAGAATTAGAAAATCCTTTGTATGAACGACAGTAGAATTTCTGTAAGGTACGCCCGGGCTCTGTTTTTGTCGGCTCTCGAGAAGAAGATTCTCGATAAGGTCTACAATGATATGATCCTGATTTCAGAAATCTGCCGTATCCCCGAATTCAAAGAATTTCTTGCGAATCCGGTTATCAGGCCTTCGAAAAAAACAGGTATCATTCATACGGTTATAGGAAAGAATCTGGAAGAAATAACATATTCCCTTGTTGACCTGGTTGTCAAACACGGAAGAGAAATCTTTCTTCCTGCGATTGCAAGAGTCTTCATACATGAAACCAAGGAACATAAAGGGATAACCGAGACAACACTTACAACTGCAATGAAAGTAGACGATGAAATGATACAACAGATCTCAAAATATGTATCTGATACTTTCAAAACAAAAGTGGAGCTTAAAGAAATAGTCGACAAGGAAATTATTGGGGGGTTTATACTGCGTATTGAAGATAAATATATTGATGCCAGCATTAAAAATAAATTGCGTAAAATAGAGAAAGAGCTGTTGGCAAAAACGCTGACGGACTGACAAGATAATTGAAATTCAGAACATTAAGAGAAATAACATGGCAAGTATTAAACCAGCAGAAATTTCAAGTATTCTCCGGCAACAACTCGAAGGTATACAGACTGGTGCTGAACTGGAAGAAGTGGGTACGGTCCTGGAGGTTGGTGATGGGATAGCCCGTATTTACGGACTTTCAAATGCAGAGTCAAATGAGCTGTTAGAATTTGAAAACGGAATTGAAGCAATAGTTCTTAACCTTGAGGAAGATAATATTGGTGCTGTGCTTCTCGGACCGACAGAGGAGATAAACGAGGGTGACATTGTTAAGCGTACAGGGCGTATTGCATCGATAGATGTTGGAGAGGGATTATTAGGAAGGGTAGTATCTCCGACAGGCCAGCCGCTTGACGGAAAAGGACCGATAGAAGGGAAACTGTACACAATGCCCTTCGAGAGAAAAGCCCCCGGGGTCATCTATCGCCAGCCTGTAAAACAACCTCTCCAGACAGGTATAAAATCAATTGATGCCATGATACCAATCGGAAGAGGACAAAGGGAACTAATAATTGGTGACAGGCAGACAGGGAAAACAGCAATTGCTATTGATACGATCATAAATCAGCGCAGTAATTTCGAAAAAGGGAAACCGGTTTACTGTATATATGTTGGTATAGGACAAAAAGGATCAACAGTCGCCAATATTGCAAAGACTCTTGAAGAACATGGTGCAATGCAATATACTGTAATCGTTCTTGCAACCGCATCAGATCCGGCGGCTTCACAATTCTATGCACCTTTTGCCGGTGCTGCAATTGGCGAGTTTTATAGAGATACAGGACGTGATGCTCTCATTATTTATGATGACCTGTCAAAACAGGCAGTATCATACAGGGAAGTCTCTCTCCTGCTTCGCAGACCACCGGGGCGTGAAGCATATCCGGGTGATGTCTTTTATCTGCATTCCCGCCTTCTTGAAAGAGCTGCAAAAATCATTGAATCTGAGGAGGTGGCAAAACAAATGAACGATATTCCGGAAACAATACGCCATATGGTTAAAGGCGGAGGATCACTCACAGCCCTGCCTATAATTGAAACCCAGGCTGGTGACGTGGCTGCTTATATTCCGACAAATGTAATTTCAATAACTGACGGACAGATCTTCCTTGAATCAGCTCTGTTTAATGCAGGGGTACGTCCGGCAATTAATGTTGGGATATCCGTATCACGTGTAGGAGGTAATGCCCAGATCAAATCGATGAAGAAAATTGCAGGTACACTTAAAGTTGACCAGGCTCAGTACAGAGAGCTCGAAGCATTTTCGAAATTCGGGTCAGACCTTGATGCATCAACCCTGGCCATCCTTAACAAGGGATCAAAAAATGTCGAAATACTGAAACAGGGTCAATATGCCCCAGTGCCCGTCGAAAAGCAGATAGCCATTATTTACTGTGGAACGATGGCTCTGCTGAAAGATGTTCCTGTAAACAAGGTCAGAGAGTTCGAAAAAGAATATATTGAATACCTTGATCTGAGGCACAGAGAAGTTCTTGATAAACTACGTGACGGTATTCTGACAAATGATATCACCAATGTGCTTGAAAAAGTTGCATCAGAGCTGGTATCGAAGTACAAACCATAATAACACAAGGATTGTAAAAGGGCATTGAATACAGGATGGCGAATTTAAAAGCAATAAGAATACGGATAAGTTCAGTCAGATCTACAAGACAGATCACTGCAGCTATGAAGATGGTCTCTGCCGCAAAACTAAGGAAAGCGCAGGATAAAATAGTACAGCTCAGACCATATGTGAAAAAACTGCAGGAGATACTGATCGGAGTGAATCAGAGCCTGGCTGATAGTGAAGTGGAAAATGTTTATGGCCGTAAATCTGATCCGGAAAAGATCCTTTTAGTTGTAATAACCTCAAACAGAGGACTTTGCGGGGCATTTAATTCAAATGTTTTAAAGGAGGCAAGAAGGATCGTTGCTGAGAAATATCAGGAACAGTTCATAAAGGGTAATGTGACTTTCATTGCTTTAGGTAAAAAAGGATATGACTATCTGAGGAAATTACACCTTAAGATGCTCCCTGCCAGGAATGCTCTTTTTAATGACCTTACATTTGATAATGTTGTTGAAGTTGCTGAAGGAATTATGCAGAGTTTTGTATCCGGTGAATATGACAGGGTGGATATTATATACAACCAGTTTAAAAATGCGGCAGTACAAAACCTGACCTATGAAACATTCCTGCCAATTAAAACTGTTACATCTGAAAATAAAAAGAGTGCACCCACCGACTATATCTATGAGCCCACGAAAGAGGAAATTGTAAAAGAACTAATTCCCAAATCGCTGAAGATACAATTCTATAAAGCAATACTTGATTCATTCGTAGCTGAGCATGGTGCAAGAATGACTTCTATGCATAAAGCTACAGATAATGCAACAAATATGATCCGCGACCTGTCACTTCAGTATAATAAGGCAAGGCAGGCTGCAATTACTAATCAGATCCTCGAAGTTGTAAGTGGCGCAGAAGCCCTGAAAGGTTAAACAGAATACTGATTCCGGTGATTCTTGAAAACTGAACATGTACAATCAATCTGAACTCAAAGAGATCGTTGACAAAACTTTGGTGAACCTTTCGTACAATACGGAAGCAGGCAAACTGATTGATCCCGTAAAATACATTCTGTCATTGGGAGGTAAAAGAATTCGTCCGGTGATAGCGCTGATGGCATGTAATCTTTTCTGCGATAACATAAGCGATGCAATTTTACCGGCCGCAGGGCTGGAAGTATTTCATAATTTCACGCTTGTCCATGACGATATCATGGACCAGGCTTCGGTGAGAAGGGGATTTTCAACCGTGCATCATAAATGGGATACAAATCAGGCAATTCTGTCAGGCGATGTAATGGCATTCATCGCAAATGATTGTTTTTTACAGACCCCCGGGAAAAACCTGCTGAGAGTGTTCAAGGTATTTAATAAGGCAGCCATAGAAGTTTGTGTCGGTCAGCAGATGGATATGAATTATGAAAAAGCTGCAGTGGTTACACAGGATGAGTACCTGAGAATGATAGAAATGAAGACGGCAGCGCTTATGGCTGCCTCGGTCCGGATAGGGACTATGATAGGTGGCGGAGATGACAAAGATTCAGATCTTATCTTTGAATTTGGCAGAAATCTGGGTCTCGCTTTTCAGATTCAGGACGATCTGCTTGACATCTGGGGTGATACAAAAATATTTGGTAAAAAGTCGGGTGGCGATATTGTAACAAACAAAAAGACGTTCCCACTGATCAAAGCTCTGGAAATAGCTTCCGGCGATTCAAAGAAGCAACTTCAATCCCTGTACGGCAGCAAAGAACTTGATCCTGAAATCAAGATAAAACAGGTTATCGGCATATACGATGAATTGAAGATTAAAGAGGTTACCGAGACTCTTGCAAATGATTTTTTTGATAAGGCTTTTTCCCTTCTTCAGAAAGTTGGTGTTGATGATAACAGAAAGAAAGAGCTGACAGATCTTACCAGCTCTCTAATAGGTCGTAATCGTTAATTTATTATTGTTTTTTCGTGCTTAATCAGCCAGTCGAGATTGATCAGTACTCCGGCATTGAACATAAACTGATCATACTTGCTTAGTACGTATTTTGCCTCGCAAAAAATATCAAACTGATCTGTGATCTTAATATACGTACCAGCCCCAAGGTTAATACCAAGTGCATTGTCGTTTTCTTTAAATGTATTCCCTCCTGTTGGTGATTTGCTTTTTTCCCGGGTAAGCAGAATATTTAGTCCAAGAAGACCGTAAAATTCAAACCTGTCGAGTGAATTAAAAACATAATGACCATTTATGTCAAACATCATCTCGGAAATAATTGTCTTAAAATCGTTGCTCGAAGAAATATGGGGTATAAAAATTGTATACGACGGGGAAACGTGAATAGGTACAGTAATCTCATATATACCTTTAACTGAAGCTGCAATATGAGGGCTCCTGTAGTCAGCATAATCAATATTATTAAAATAGTAACCCGAGCCGAATGCCAGCCCCCCGCCGATTTTAGTAAATTGTCCGTTTATAGTGGAAATCATAGTTACAATCAGTAAAAGGACGAATAATGTTTTTTTCATAAAGTAGATTATTAAAAATTATTTTCATGCGGATCAATAAAGATAATTCATTATAGAATACCAGTCAAGTAGATTTTTATAAGTGATAAAAAGTTGTTTACACAATTGCCGAATAATTAGAATCAAAAACAGATTCATCTTCAAAAATTATTAAATTTGTAACTTCTGAAAAAATAATATTGAATATGTCACAGAATACCGGGAAAATCAGCCAGATCATTGGACCAGTGGTTGACGTTACATTTGACAGGCAGGGAGTTGAAATGCCTGATATCTATGATGCACTGGAGATAAAAAGGAATGATGGAACATCTCTGGTTGTGGAATGTCAGCAGCATATTGGCGAAAACACAGTACGGACAATTGCCATGGATTCCACAGACGGCCTTCGCAGGGGGATGGAGGTTCTGGCAACAGGAAAGCCCATAGTGATGCCGATTGGTGAGCAGATTAAAGGGCGTCTTATGAACGTGACCGGAGAGGCAATCGACGGATTGGGCTATCTCGACAAGACGGGCGGATATCCTATTCACCGCAAGCCTCCGAAATATGATGTATTATCAACAGAAAAAGATGTACTTTATACAGGTATTAAGGTTATTGATCTCATAGAGCCCTATTCTAAAGGAGGGAAGATCGGACTTTTCGGTGGTGCAGGTGTTGGGAAAACAGTTGTGATTCTGGAGCTTATCAACAATATAGCAAAATCATATTCAGGATTATCTGTTTTTGCAGGTGTGGGTGAAAGGACCAGGGAAGGAAATGATCTCCTTCGTGAAATGCTGGAAGCCGGTGTTATTACATACGGAAAGGATTTTCTTGAGAGCATGAAAGCAGGAGGATGGGATCTTTCAAAAGTTGACAGAAACGCACTGAAAGAGTCAAAACTTGCTCTTGTATTCGGACAGATGAATGAACCTCCCGGTGCAAGGGCAAGAGTTGCTCTGTCAGGTCTTTCAGTAGCCGAACATTTCAGGGATGGTGATGAAAAAAGCGGCGGGAGGGATATTCTGTTCTTTATGGATAATGTATTCCGTTTTACTCAGGCAGGATCTGAAGTATCAGCTCTTCTGGGCCGGATGCCATCAGCAGTTGGATATCAGCCGACGCTTGCAACTGAAATGGGAATTATGCAGGAACGTATTACATCTACAAAACAGGGTTCAATTACTTCAGTACAAGCTGTTTACGTACCCGCCGACGACCTCACTGACCCTGCTCCGGCAACTACCTTCGCACATCTGGATGCAACAACTGTTCTGAGCCGGAAAATATCCGAACTCGGTATCTACCCGGCTGTCGACCCGCTCGATTCAACATCCAGGATACTCACTGCCGAAATAGTTGGCGAGGCTCACTATACATGTGCTCAAAAAGTAAAAGAGCTGCTTCAGAGGTACAACGAACTTCAGGATATTATTGCAATTCTTGGAATGGATGAACTGTCTGAAGAAGATAAGCTTGTTGTTCACAGGGCAAGAAGAGTGCAGAGATTCCTGTCGCAGCCTTTCCATGTTGCCGAACAGTTCACAGGAATAAAAGGAGCCCTTGTATCAATAGAGGATACAATTAAGGGATTCAATATGATCATGGATGGGAAAGTTGATCAGTATCCCGAATCGGCGTTTATGCTTGTAGGAACAATAGAAGATGCAATTGAGAAAGGTGAAAAAATCCTGGCTCAGTCAAAATAAATAATTTCCGGATGAAAATAGAGATCATCACTCCTGACAGGAAAGTATTTGAGGGTGATATTAAATCAATAAGGGTTCCCGGGAAAAAGGGATCTTTCCAGGTGCTTAAGGACCACGCTCCAATTATTTCAACTCTTGAAAAGGGACCTGTGATAATGGTCGATATGAAAGATGAAGAAATCAGATATGATATCGAAGAAGGAGTGATTGAAGTTAAGCAAAATAAAATAATTCTGCTTTCCGAGTCGGTAACATAACTGATCTGAAATGACGCCTGATGAATTCCGGAAAAATGCCCACGAGCTGGTGGAGTGGATGGCTCAATATCTTGAAAATGTCGAAAAATATCCGGTAAAATCCCAGGCCAAACCAGGCGATATATTTAAACAGCTACCTGATAAACCTCCGGCAGCAGGCCAGTCGTTTGATCAACTGCTGAAAGATCTCGATGAGATAATAATGCCCGGGATTACACACTGGCAAAGCCCTAACTTCTTTGCTTATTTCCCGGCCAATACAAGTCCTCCCTCCATACTGGCAGAAATGATAATTGCCACACTGGGAGCTCAGTGCATGAACTGGGAAACATCCCCTGCTGCAGCAGAGCTTGAGGAAAAAATGATGATATGGCTCAGGGAAATGATAGGACTTCCTGATAATTTTGAAGGTGTTATTCAGGATTCTGCCTCTACTGCTACCCTGACGGCAATAATCACAGCAAGAGAAAAGATCAGCAATTTCAGTATCAATAATGAAGGCAGGAATCCGGCAGGAATTCTCAGGGTTTATTGCTCGGAACAGGCACATTCATCTGTTGAAAAAGGTGTCAAAATCAGCGGTATAGGGAAAAATAATCTCGTAAAAGTCCCTGTGAAAAATGATTTTTCAATGGATCCGCTGAAACTCGATAAGGCAATTACAGAAGATATTAAGAAAGGATATCTGCCTTGCTGCGTTATTGCCACTATCGGAACGACAGGAGTTACAGCTGTGGATCCTTTAAGGGCTATAGGGACGATTTGCAGAAAAAACGATATCTGGCTTCATGTAGATGCGGCAATGGCCGGTACGGCCCTTATTTTGCCTGAATTTCAGTGGATGATCGACGGGAAGGAATACATCGACAGCTTTCTCTTCAATCCCCACAAATGGATGTTCACAAATTTCGACTGCACGGCATTCTTTACAAGAGATGCAGAAGCACTTATAAGAACTTTCGAAATACTTCCCGAATATCTGAAAACAAGAACCAGGGGTCAGGTAAATGATTACCGTGACTGGGGCATCCCTCTCGGCAGAAGATTCAGAGCCCTTAAGCTCTGGAGCGTTATAAGATCATTCGGAATAGAAGGACTCCAGAAAAAAATACGGGAACATATCGAATTTGCTTCAAGTCTGGAAGAAATTATCTCAAATGAGTCAGATTTTGAGGTACTTGCCCCTGTTATCATAAATGTGGTGTGTTTCAGATATACTCCTTCAGGTACTGATGAAAAGAAAACAAATTCGATCAATGAGAAGCTGAATCACCAGCTGAATGATTCAGGAAAGATATACCTGTCACATACTGTTCTTGATGGGAAATATACTCTCAGGATGGTTACCGGCCAGACAAATGTGACCTTCGGTCACGTCGAAAAAAGCATGGGAACTGATTGCAAAAACTGCACGAAGCATCAGGTTCTGATCTCATTTTGATCGATGATGTGAGCTTCCGATGATCATTCCATAAATGTCAATATTAAATATCGCTTCAAAAAAAGGAGATCTGACACCTTTCTGCCATGCTGCCTGCACACCTGCTGATACCATATAAGGAAGGCGCAGAACGTGAAAATCAGCAAGAAGTTCAACTCCATATGAGGTGAATGATTCTGTCTTATCGTGATGATCGTATCCAACAAGTGAGCCTGCGTCATTATACCTGGGGTAATAATTGCCGGTTCCGCTTGCATAATCATAGAACACATCAGCCCTTATCCTTGTAAGGTACAGAAGGCTCAACAGATTAAAATCAGGATAGAACAGGGGCGCGGTATAATCGACCGAGAAAGAATTAATTCTTTCTGATGCTATATTCTTATAACTGCGCGGGTGATTTATCCGGTTCCATCTTAGCAGCTGTTCTAAATTCTGTTTATCAATTTCATATCTTAACCTGATACCGTGGTTTTTAAAAAAGCCCGGAAAATAAGCTGCTGTTCTGAGTGTAATAAATGAACCGTAAATATCCTTATCGAAAGGATAGAAAGAGTAATTGAAATCAACGACCTGTTTAAAACGAGGATATATATCACGCATTGAAGACCTGTGATAATTGGAAAAAAAGAACCTGGCCGACAATTCTGTCTGGCCATAATCGGTGATTGTATCATCATTAACATAAAGAATATATGCATTCCTGTAATTGGCTGATAATGAAGGCCGGATATATTGAGAAAACTTACCTGTCGTAAATGTCAGCGGAACCGAAAGAGTGTTTGAAAAGACAAGTTCAGGTTTAACAGGCGCCTGGTCATCAAGGTTTAAGCCAGCCCTGGTTCTGTAGATTGAATTCTGGTCGCCGTAATCAATTCTTGATTCAAGTACAGGATACAATCCCTGCCAGGTAACCTGTGAGTGGAACATGTGTCTTTTATTTGTGTACTCATATCCCAGAGTTGTTATCAGGGTACTCAGCTGGTTCTGGCTCATCAGTGTAAATCCGGGCGTTATTGAGGTCGGATCATCCTTAATTTCTTCAATATCAGCATAAAACGGCATCCAGCTATGGAATCCGAAAAGGTGCTGCCATTTCCTGTACCTCCGGGGATAAAAAATCTGTTCTGTTTCAATCTTGTCAATATTTTCAGGAATTGTCACATTGTCAATCAGGAGTGAGGATTGCTTCGGTTCAGCTGATTCATGGACAGTTGCATTTTTTAATTGCATAGCGCAGATGTCATTTCCTGAAGCTGTATAATCGCTGAACATTAGTGTACCTCTGCTGACAATCAGGTCAGTGGCTCCAAACCTCGAATTTGTTATCCTGGCTGCTTTATTATCGGGAGAAAGAACAAAAATGTTTTCAGTTCCTGAAGCCGAGCTTACAAAATAAAGGGAGTCATTCCTCAGGAACGATGACTGGTAATCGTCTGTATTTTCATTCAACAGAACTTTCCAGCTCCCGTCAGCCGGTTTGAATGACATTATTCCTTCACCTTTTTCTGTTAATGAAATAACAGTGATCTCTGATCCGTCAGCAGACCACTGGGGTCGCTGAAGGCTGGCATTATCAGGGGAGGAGAACGTTCCGGTAATCTTTTCGGTTCCCATATCAAATAATATCAGGCTGTTCTTATTCTCAACGCTGTTCGCGACGGCTGATATTGTTTTACCATCAGGGGAGACTGATGCTGATAAATATCTTGTCTTCCAGGCAATCTGTCTTACAATTCCATCCCTGATATCCATAATCTTTATGACAGAATAGTTCCGGTTCTCCCACCTCGGATCTGTCTGGTTTTCCACCCACACCAGCATTGAATTCGCAAAAGAAATGTAATAAGGGTATATATAACCGGGTACATGAATCTTTTTTTCTGATTTATCAAGGGTATTTATCTGAACAAAACATGGTGGATCCGAAAGCGATGTCTTTACTGCAATAATTGTGTTATCACCTGCCGGGACCGGACTATGATAACTTAAATATTTATTCTTTTTTTCACGGTTCAAGGCGGTATATGGAACAGATCCGTTTCTCTTTATTTCATCATTCCAAATAGTACTCAGGGTATCGAATGTTTCTTTGAAAATCCCTTTCTTGGTGTGACCGGTATTTCTTAAAAGGCTGATATTAACCGGGTCAATTAAGAAAGGAGCATTTGCTGTTGTTCTTAAAACTTTGTTCCATGTTCCTTTACTGTATTTAAGATGAGTAAGTGCTACTGCCTGGGCGCCGGTCTCATAATGGTCGGGAACAAAGTTCCTGAAGGAACCATTTACGAGCTTATCATATTTGTACATTGACCCTTTTTCGACGGAAATTGCTTTCAGTTGTTTCTGGAATGCAGGGCTTCTTCCCCTTCCCGATTCTGTGAAGACAGATTCAGCATAGACAGCATCACCTTCAAGGTACCATAGTGGAAGCAATGCTGTGACAGCACCGGGAAATTGCTGTCCGAAAAATAATGACATTGCCTTAGCGAATCCGCTGTTAAGAGATTGCATCTGCATCACATGAGTAAGTTCATGAAGAGCAAGCTGTTTAAACGGATGGAGAGGTATTGTATTCTGTTCAGGTGTAGGATATATCTCCATTCGTTTCGGAGCCCATGCAACATACCCGTTTGATTGTGTTGTATAACTGTGAATTATAACAGGTATTTTAATTTTCTTTCCGGGGAAAAGATAAGACAGGTCATCAGCAGCTTTCTCAAGTGTACGGGCAAATTCAATACCATGGTTCCCATAATTTTCGGGGTATATTACTCTGAACCTGTCTGTTTTAATCTGAAGCCATTTCAGATTTGCCGGATCCTGTCCGGTTTCATAATACTGTGCCGAAACCGAAAATGGGATCAGAAAGAGGGAACAAAACAATAGTGCTGATCGATTTCTCATCTCTTCAAACGTTCTCAAAAATAGCAAATATTGTGAGTCCGGCTGCTTTATGCGGGTTAAGAAAAAAATAAGTATTTTCGTCTTTTGATCTGTTCTCCGTGATTTCCATCAAAACAGGATATAGATGAAACAATACAGGTTGATAAATAATATAACCGGATGGGTGGTGTTTACAATTGCTGCCATTACCTACCTTATGACAATTGAACCAACCGCAAGTTTATGGGATTGCGGTGAGTTTATTGCATCCTCCTATAAGCTCGAAATAGGGCATCCTCCCGGTAGCCAGGTTTTTATGATCCTGGCCAGGGTATTCACCCTTTTTGCAGGCGGTAATGTTTCAAATGTTGCTGCTATGGTAAATGCAATGTCAGCCCTTGCAAGCGCTTTTACGATATTATTCCTTTTCTGGACAATTACTCATCTCGCCAGAAAGATCCTCATAAAAGACGAATCACAATTTAATATTGTAAGGCTGATTGCAATCATGAGCTCAGGGGCTGTTGGAGCTCTGGCTTATACATTTTCAGATTCCTTCTGGTTTTCAGCTGTTGAAGGAGAAGTATATGCAACATCATCTCTTTTTACTGCTGCTGTATTCTGGGCAATACTAAAATGGGAAGATACTGCAGATGAAAAACATTCCGACAGATGGATTATTCTTATTGCGTTTCTGATGGGGCTTTCTATCGGAGTTCACCTTCTGAATCTTCTCGCTCTGCCGGCAATTGTTCTTGTTTATTATCTCAGAAAATATAAGTTTTCCTGGAAGGGTTTTATTCTTTCTCTGGTTATCTCTTTCATAATTCTGGCTCTTCTGATCTGGGGTATAATACCTGGTATTGTAAAAATATCTGCGAGCTTCGATCTCTTCTTTGTAAACACATTAAAACTTCCGCATAACACCGGTATGGTATTCCATGTTGTTCTGTTGGCTGCACTCTTTGTAATTGCAATCAGGATGACACTCAATTCAGAGGACAAAATAAGAAATGGTATAACTGCAATTGCAGTATTATTCCTGACAGGGATATGGGTATTATCTGATTCGGGATTTGTCAATATTCTGATTTTGCTTGCAATTTCAGGACTGGCGTGGTATCTGGCTGATAAAAACCGGGTGGTTCTCAATACCGTACTTACAGCCATAATGGTTATTCTTATCGGGTATTCGTCCACTGCAATTATTGTTATCAGGGCATCAGCAAATACACCTCTCAATGAAAACAATCCAAGAGAACCCTTCAGTCTTTTATATTATCTGAACAGGGAACAATACGGAGACAGACCATTGATACGGGGCCCATATTATAATGCACCGGTCCTCGACTATAAAGACGGAAAACCTGTATATGTCCTTGAAGATAACAAGGAATATGTTATAACTCACCGGGAGCTTGAACGTGTTTATGACGAGAGATTTATAACTCTATTCCCAAGGATGTGGAGTGACCAGGCTGATGATCATGCTGAAGCTTATCTGGCCTGGGGAGGCACAAAAGGTATTCCTCTGCAGGTCACCGACCAGGCTGGAGAGAAATCTATTGTAAAGAAACCAAAGTTCAGTGAAAATTTAAGGTTCATGTTCTCATACCAGTTCGGATATATGTATTTAAGATATTTTATGTGGAATTTTTCCGGCCGGCAAAATGATACCCAGGGGACAGGTGGAGCAATAAACGGGAACTGGATAACAGGTATAAAATTTCTGGATGAACCGAGGCTTGGAACTTACGATCTCCCATCCAGCCAGAAAAATGACCCTTCCAGGAACAAGTACTACCTCCTGCCGTTTATCCTTGGCATGATAGGGATGTTCTTCCACCTGAACACCGATACCAGAAACTGGTTTAATGTTTTGCTGTTATTCATTATGACTGGGATAGCAATTGTATTTTACCTTAACCAATATCCCAACCAGCCAAGGGAAAGGGATTATGCTTATGCCGGATCATTTTATTTTTATTCGGTCTGGATAGGGCTTGGAGTACTTGCGCTCTTTAAAGGGATCTCCGGGTTAACAGGTGAAAAAATTGCCGCTCCCGTTGCCGGCTTGTTGTGCTTATTATCGGTACCTGTTGTGATGGGAGCTGAAAACTGGGATGACCACAACAGGTCAGGCCGCTATCTGGCCCGTGACATAGCATTTAATTACCTCGAATCCTGCGCACCGGGGTCAATACTTTTTACTAATGGGGATAATGATACATTCCCGCTATGGTATGCACAGGAAGTTGAAGGAAGAAGAACGGATGTCCGTGTCTGTAATCTTATGCTTCTGAATACCGACTGGTATATTGAGCAAATGAAATATAAGGCCTATGAGTCTGATCCGTTGCCAATAACACTGCCGATAAAAAAATATTATGATGGTCTGAATAACCAGGTATTTATTGTCGAAAAAACAAAAGACCCGGTTGATGTTTCCACTATTATCGATTGGGTGACCAGCGAAAACAAAGCCACAAAAGTTCAGATATCTGCTACCGAAATCCTTGATATAATTCCTTCAAGGACAATACGCATACCTGTCGACAGGGACAAAGTTATTGAATCAGGGACTGTCAGGCCTGAAGATTCATCGAAAATAGTACCCTATATCGATATAAAATTAAAAGGTAATTCTATCCTTAAGAGCCAGCTTATAGTTCTCGATATCCTTGCTCATAACGACTGGAAGAGACCTCTTTATTTTGTTACCGGATATCACAATGATGCCCTCGGGCTGGAGGAATTTTTTCAGCTTGACGGGCTCACTTACCGTTTGGTTCCAGTTAAATCAGAGAATAAAAGCTGGGCTGATTATGGCCGTGTAGACACGGAAATCCTTTACGAAAATATGATGAAGAAATTTGCATGGGGAGGAGCCAATAATAAAAATGTAAATTTAGATTTTCATCATAAGCGCACTATAACTGTTGTAAAAGCCAGGCTTCATTACGCAAGACTTGCCAAGGAACTTGTTGCTGAAGGGAAGAAGGAGCAGGCTCTCGAGGTACTTAATTTCTGTATGGATGCCCTTCCCTTTAACAGGGTCCCTTATGATCCGTATACCCCGGACATAATTGAAGGGTTTTTCGCAGCCGGGGATATCAAAAAAGGTACTGAAATGACAAGAGCATATGCTGATTATAATTATGAACAGCTTGATTATTACCTTAAGCAATCACCGTATATTATAAACTCTGCTGAGTATGAGATTCAGTCGGCAATTCAATATACATCAAAAGTGGCAAGTGCCTGTCTTACATATGGTGATAAAGAGTTAGCCGCGGAAATTGACAAAAAGGTTGAAGATTATTACAAAACTTATTTAGGCACCCGTTTGCCTGAAGAAAACTGAAAGGAGAAATTAACCGGCAGCAGTAACAGATTTTTCCTGAAGCAGATATTTTTCGAGAAGGGAGATGATCTTATCGGGGTAAATTGGTTTCAGAACATATTCGTTACATCCTGCCAGGTAAGCTTCTGTTTTACTTTGTTCCGATGCATATGCAGTGAGCATTAATACCGGAACATCTTTCCTCTCTTTCCGGAAAATTCTCATGCATTCTATCCCGTTAACAAGAGGAACAAGAAAATCCATAAAGACAAGATCTATTTTTGCGGTGTTGCTGCTGATGAAATCAACAAAATCTTTTCCATTACGGAATACCCTTACATCAGCGCCGGTACTTTTAAGAAGCGTTTCATAATATTTAATGGACGGAATATCGTCTTCCACTATTACTATATTTTTATTGGCGAGGTGTATGTCGTTGATATTCAGTGTCATTGTGCGTTGCAAATAAGCTCGTATAAAATTACTATAAGTACCAGATAGCGGGTTAAGATAGTCTCGCAGTTATAAACATTTTATGAACATGGTTTTGAACCATTTGATAAGGAATATTTGTGTACCTTAATAAAAAGTTGCAATTTCGTATAACAAAAATACTGAAAAATGATTAAACAATCCAGTTTAATTACATCAGCTTTATTTTATTTGTGCTTTTTTTTATCTCTTAACTCATTTAGTCAGGAAGGATTTGATAATCCAACACGGGCTCTCTATATTTTTGACCTTTCAAGATATATTGAGTACGGACCCGATTTTTCCGATTCCTCGAATTTTAAGATCGGCGTTCTTCTGGGAGATTATGATCTGATATACGAATTAGGCAACCTGGCAAAAACAAGGACAAGGATCCAGGATAAGCCGGTAGTGATTGTCGGTTTTAAGAATATTGAAAGTGTTGCTCATACTCAGGTTTTATACCTTAACAAGAATGCCGGTTTTGACATTGAACGGGTTAAAAACAAAATTGCCGGACATCAGACTATGCTGATAACTGAAGGATATGAATTCCGGGAATCGATGATGAATTTTATTGTTGTTAATGGCAGACCACGTTACGACATCAATGAAGAGATGGTAAAGAATGCCGGAATGACAATACCGCAGGAAGTATTGTTTATGGCTATTAAAACGAAGGAAGACTGGCAAAACCTGTTCGATCTTGCCAGTAAAGAAATTGAACTGCAGAAAGAGACCATAAGACAGCAGGTAGAAACTATTGAACTGCAAAAGCTGGAAATATTAAAACAGAAATCACTTCTTGACAGCCTCGACCTGGAGATTACTCTGAAAGAGCAGATGCTTGATGAGAAAGAGAATATCCTTGACAATCAGTTCCGGCAGATCAACAGACAACAGGGGGAGATATCTGAACAAAGAAATATTATTTCACTTCAGCAACAGGAGGTACAGGTACAAAAAGACACCCTTGGCAGACAGAAGGAAAAAATAAGTCTGCAACTGGGGATGATAAATGAGCAGCTGAATATTATCAGCGGACAGGAAAACCGGATAATGATCCAGCTTGCAACACTGGAGAAACAGAAGCTTATCCTTTATTTTGTGCTACTTGCTCTTTTACTTGTAAGCATTCTGGGTTATTTTATATATCGCAGTTACCGGATCAAGAGAGAAGCCAACATCAGGCTCGGGGAAAAGAACAGGACAATATCAATGCAGAAGGATGAGATTACCCTGCAGCGCGATCTTGCAGCAGCCCAGAGAGACCAGATCGCATACCAGAAAAAGCATATTACTGACAGTATAATGTATGCAAAGAGAATTCAGGCTGCTCTTATCCCGTCTCTTGAGCTCTTCAGCGATAAGCTTGAACATTTTGTTCTGTACAAACCTCTTGCCATTGTAAGCGGCGATTTTTACTGGGTCAGTTCACGGGACGATAAGCAGATTATTATTTCGGCTGACTGTACCGGACATGGAGTTCCCGGTGCTTTTATGAGCATGCTTGGTGTGACATTATTGAATGAAATTGTAAATGGCAGAAATGTGCTCATGCCCGACCAGATAATTGAAAACGTGCGTCAGGGAGTAATGAAATCATTAAACCAGGTTTCAGATGAGGAGTCTGTCAAGGATGGAATGGATATGGCTGTATGTATGGTGGATTTCGTAGAGAATGTACTCTGGTATTCCGGGGCCAACTGTCCTCTCTACCTTGTAAGGGGAGGGGAACTTATACATTATCGTGCAGACAAGATGCCGGCCTCAATTCACTACAAGATGCAGCCATTCACTCTTCATAAGATTGACTTGCAGAAAGGGGATGCATTTTATATTTTTTCTGATGGTTATGCTGATCAGTTTGGAGGGCAGAACAGGAAAAAATTCATGTCGATGAAACTTAAGGAGACGCTTGTTTCAATGAGGGATCTCCCAATGTTGAAACAGGGTGAAAGATTAAGTGAGATTTTTGAAGAATGGCGTGGCAGCAACCCCCAGGTTGATGATGTGACTCTGATAGGGATGAGGTATTAGCGGCATTCCCATTCTGTAGTAATGGTTCCTACTGTTTTCGGACCCGTTGCTTCAATTGTAAACAGAGATACTCCGCAATATTCAGTTTCAAAACCGTTTAATACTTCACCGTTTGAAGAGTCTGTTGAGACTGTCCTGCAGAACTTACAGCTTTCACCCTCACAGGAAGAGGCTGCCCAGCTCAGGAAAAAAAATGCTGCCCCATAAAGAACTTTCCTTTTCATATAGATTATTTTTCAGTCCAAAAATATGAAACTCCTGTTAAATAGAACGAAATTAGACTGAAAAGGTTACATTATTCTGATTTTTTGAATAAAGGATGCATCAATCAGCTAAATTGCAAGTCATTTGATCAGGAATGAAAAATTAACAAGTAATATTAAATGTCATGGAAGAAAATGTCATACATGATTCGAAAATGAGAAAACATGTCACAGTTGTCGGAGCAATCCATATTGGCTTCGGAGCACTGGGATTGATTGGTGCATTGGCTGTCTTTTTTGCGCTCAATTTTGCAAAAGGATTTGTCGATAATGAAGAGATACCGGTACTGGTGTTAAAATTCCTTTCAATAAGTATTCCATTACTTATCGGATTTATGTCAACACTCGGACTCGTCGGGGGCATTGGCCTCCTTTCGTTACAGCCCTGGGCAAGGTATCTTATAATTGTCGTTGCAGCCCTGGGATGTCTCAACATCCCTATCGGTACCCTGAAGGGAGTATACTCTCTCTGGGTGTTGCTGCAGGACGAAACGATCAGGTTATTCGAAAAGAATTAATCCGGCTGTATCGGGGTTGATCATAATCTATCTGGGAATATCTGGAAATTTTATGTGGTTGGGGCGTTGCATGCAACGCCCTTACTATTATATTTATCAAGATTTTCAAAACAGAATAATATGGCTGACGACAATAAGATAATATTTTCAATGTACCGGGTGGGGAAAACATTTCCGCCTCATCGTCAGGTACTTAAGGACATATCTCTATCATTCTTCCTGGGTGCGAAAATAGGGATTATCGGACTTAACGGATCTGGAAAATCAACCCTTCTGAAGATAATTGCCGGTAAGGAAAAAGAATTCCAGGGTGAGATCACATTTTTACCCGGTTACTCAGTCGGACATCTCCCGCAGGATCCTCTTCTTGAAGAGAACCGTACAGTAAGGGAAATTGTTGAGGAAGGTGTAAGTGAGATAATGGATATAATAAAGGAATATGAAAAAATTAATCTGAGTTTCAGCGAGCCGGTGGTTTATGAGAATTTTGACAAGATGCAGCAGCTTATGGAAAGGCAGGCCGTGCTTCAGGAGAAAATCGAATATCATGATGGATGGAATATAGAACATAAGCTTGAGAGGGCTATGGATGCCCTGCGTTGTCCGGAAGCCAGTATTAAGGTAGATGTGCTTTCGGGAGGAGAAAGGAGAAGGGTCGCTCTGTGCAGACTTCTTCTCCAGCAGCCTGATGTTCTGCTGCTTGATGAACCTACCAACCATCTCGATGCCGAGTCTGTTCAGTGGCTTGAAACAACTCTTAAACAATATCATGGCACTGTAATCTGTATAACTCACGACAGGTATTTTCTTGATAATGTAGCCGGGTGGATCCTGGAGCTTGACAGGGGAGAAGGGATCCCATGGAAAGGGAACTATTCATCGTGGCTTGAACAGAAAACAAAACGGTTTGAGATTGAAGAAAAAGGGAATGTAAAAAGAAAAAAAATACTTGAACGTGAGCTTGAATGGGTCAGGATGTCTCCAAAGGCACGACGTGCCAAATCGAAAGCCAGGCTGGGCGCTTATGAAAACCTTCTCAATCAGGATGTAAAGCAGAAGGAGGAGAAGCTTGAGATATTTATTCCCAACGGGCCAAGGCTCGGCGATAAAGTGATAAAAGCATCGCACGTTGCCAAGTCATTTGACGACAAACTGCTGTTTGAGGATCTCGATTTTAATCTTCCGCCGAATGGTATCGTTGGTGTAATTGGTCCGAACGGAGCCGGAAAAACAACGCTTTTCAGAATGATAATGGGGCAGGAAAATGCAACCCGGGGAACTTTTGAAACAGGAAAAACGGTAACTCTGGGATATGTCGATCAATCTCATTCTGAAATAGATCCATTGAAGAGTGTATATGAAGTTATTTCAGGAGGACAGGAGAATATTATGGTTGGTAACCGGCTTATAAATGCGAGAGCCTATGTTGCCAGGTTTAATTTTACCGGGGCCGACCAGGAGAAAAAATGTGATGTATTGTCGGGTGGTGAAAGGAACAGGCTTCATCTTGCACTTACTCTTAAATCGGGAGCAAATGTCCTGCTGCTTGATGAACCTACTAACGATATCGATGTTAATACTTTACGGGCGCTGGAAGAGGGACTCGAGAACTTCGCCGGATGCGCTGTCATAATATCCCACGACAGGTGGTTCCTCGACCGTGTAACAACTCATATGCTTGCTTTTGAGGGTAACTCAAAAGTGGTATGGTTCGAAGGGAATTACTCTGAATATGAAGAAAACTATAAAAAGAGAGTTACTGATACGACTCCGGTGAGGATAAAGTATAAGAAACTTGCGTGAAGGCGCAGCGGCGCAATGCAATAAAGTATTCAATTGCCTGCCACCAGGGGACATAACCATCATGATCGTTGGCCATTATAAGGCGTAATCCCCTCCGATAAGCAATTCAGGCACATTTTTTCTCTTAAGATCGAGGGAGTAAAAACCGCTTCCTTTTGTTGTTTCAGAGAAGTTTTTAAGATATTGACTTACAACAGGGTCAATAAAATCATTTTCAGTTTTCTGCCGTCATCGGGGTCAGAACTAGACAGAATATGAATTGCAGCTAACTGTTAGGTAACATACAATATAGTAACATACAATTAGGTTAGTTATTCATATTTTGTTATATTTGTAAAAACAGATCAGATGAAAACGCCTTTCACATTCGGGAAAATTGTTACAAGGGAGGATTTTACTGACAGGAAATATGAGCTGGACAAGCTTGTCAGTAATTTTGTTTCGTCAGTAAATACAATTCTTATATCTCCCAGGAGATGGGGAAAGTCGTCTCTTGTTGCAAAAGCAGCTGAGGCGGCTACAAAGAAAAACAAGGAGATCCGGTTTTGTTTTATTGACCTGAACAGTGTCAGAACAGAGGAACAATTTTATCAGCAGTTTGCAACGACAGTTCTCAGTTCATCAGCATCGAAAGTTCAGACAATACTCGAAAATGCGAAAAGATTCATGGGGAGGTTTGTTCCTAATCTGACCTTTAGTGCTGGTCCGGGTACCGAGCTAAGGGTAGGACTGGACTGGAAAGAGGTAAGAAAACAACCTGATGATATAATTGATCTTGCTGAAAAAATCGGTACGGCAAACAAGCTTCATTTCATTATATGCATCGATGAATTCCAGAATATCTCAGAGTTTGAGAATCCCAATGCTTTTCAGAAACAGATGCGGGCTCACTGGCAGTTGCACAATAATGTAACATATTGTCTTTACGGGAGCAGACGTCATATGATGATGGATGTCTTTACATCGCCGACCATGCCTTTTTATAAGTTTGGCGATATTATATTTCTTGACAAAATACCGGCAGAGGAATGGATAAAGTTTATTCAAAAACGATTTTCAGATACCGGTAAAAAGATCGGGCAGGATGAGGCAAGTATCATTTCCCTTTTAACGGACTGTCACCCTTATTATGTTCAGCAGTTGGCACAGCAGGTTTGGTTGAGATGTGATAATATCTGTGACAAAACAAATGTGAGTGAAGCCTTCGATGATCTTGTTTTGCAGCTGAGCATGCTTTTTCAAACCATGACGGATAATCTGAGCAACAGCCAGATAAACTTCCTTAAAGCTCTTAGCAGCAACGAAAAACAGCTGAGCTCTCAGAGTGTAATCCAGGAGTACCAGCTTGGAACCTCTGCAAATGTTGTAAAAATCAAAAAGGTGCTGATAAGTAAGGAGATAATTGATATTCAGGATAACAATATTATTTTCCTGGATCCGCTATATAAATACTGGCTGAATAAATATTATTTCAAGCTTTAAAATATCAATGTTAATACTTGTCTTACAAACAAAATTGAATCATGAAAAAAAGAACATTCATCAAAGGCAGTTTGCTTGCTGCCGGTGCACTTCTTATTGCAAGGAAAGCGTCAGCCCTTGAGTATTATCCTAACAAGTCCGAAAAGAAATGGGCTGTTCTCTATGCAACATGGTGCGGCTCAGCAAGAGATGCAGGAGTCTGGATATCGGAAGGTATGGATGGAATAGCAAATGTTTTTGATGTGCGCGAAAATCCGGATCTTTCACAGTACGATAATGTTGTAATCGGAGGAGCTATCCGTGCAGGTGTAACATCAACTGAGCTTCAGGAATACCTTGTAAAGAACAAGGTGATGCTGAAAAGTAAGATCAGAGGATATTTCGCTGTCTGCGGGAATATGATGAGGCCTGTCGGCCCCGAACAAACTACAGCGCTCATCGACAAGCATCTGGCTTTATTGGCCGGGGTCAGTAATGTACCTTCCAGAGTCTTTCTGGGAAGAATTACCTTCGGCCTGATGGAACCGGAGGTCCGTAAACAGATGCAGGGCATGAAAATGCCTGAGTATGATAATCTCAAGAGATCGGAATGTATGGATTTCGGAAAAGAATTATTGGCCACTCATTAAGAATCCGCGTCTGACGCGATGTTCCGCTACTGATTACGCTAAAGCTTAGCCGGTCAAATAAAGCTACGGCTGGCAGGGCCTGACGCCTATACTATTCAGTACTTCTTACCGAGAATCTGTAAATCGTCTTTGATTTAAATATCTGATCCGGATTTATAGTCGTTGATGGAAAATCAGGTTGGTTAGGACTATCCGGGTAATGTTGTGTTTCCAGGCAGAAACCTGATCTGAGCTTAATCTGAGTGCCTCCGGTTGCACTTGGGTTTTTATACTTAAGTCCATTTCCTGTATATAGCTGCATACCGGGCTGATCGGTCATTACTTCGAGTACACGACCACTGACAGGATCATAAACAGTTGCATCAACTTTACCTTTATTATCAAGCACATAATTATGATCATATCCGCTGAAAACTACATTCTCAAAACTATCTCCGATTCTTGCTCCGAAAGTATGAGGGGTGGTAAAATCAAAAGGGGTTCCCTTTACCTGGCGTATCTCTCCGGTCGGGATGTTATACGAATTAAAAGGAGTGTATGTTGAGGCCTTAAGTGTCAGAATGTGATCAAATACATTGCCTTTTCCTGCTCCCTGAAGGTTGAAATAGGCATGGTTTGTGATGTTGATCACACTCTTTTTGTCAGTTGATGCAGTGTAATCAATAACAATCTCATTCTTGTTTGTCCATGTAAAGATAACTTCCATTTTAATTGTCCCGGGGAATCCTTCTTCCATATCGGGGCTTACGTATGTAAATTTCACAGCCTGATATTTCCCTTTTTTAATTATTTCAGTATTCCACACTTTGGTATACCATCCTTTGGGGCCCCCATGCAGAGTGTTTGGTTTGTTATTTACAGGTAAATTATATTCAACACCGTCAAGTGAGAATTTTGCATTTGCTATTCTGTTGGCGTACCTTCCGATTGTGGCACCGCCAAAAGCATCTTTTAAAACAGCTTCAAATGTTTCAGCTCCTAAAGTAACATTATCTCTGACGCCATTCTTATCCGGAACTTCGATCCGGAGTATCCTTGCGCCATAATTTGTCAGTCTTATAAAGTTACCTGCTCTGTTTGTAAGAGTAATCAGGAATACTTCGCTGCCATTATGAGTGCCGAAAACCTCTTTTTTTACCGGCTCAATATTGTTTTCTTTCTGAATACCACCGATAAAAAGAGCGGCGATAATTAATGGGAAAATTTTAAATCTGTTCATAATTTTAACGGTAATTATAAAAAAACAGGGCATCCAAAATTAGCAGAAATTTTAAAATGAATGCCCTGTTTGATTAAGAAACTGATCAGGAACCTCTGTTCAATGGATTATTATCCAATTCAGTCTGAGGTACAGGAAGAGTTAATGATTCATAACCTGTAAATCCTGTTTTATATTGTACATAAGTCGGACCAACCTGCCACCGTTTTAAATCGAAATAGCGGTGCCCTTCACAATACAGTAAAGCGCATTTCTTCTTAATTAAGATTAAAACATTTAATCGGGATGTTAAAAATAATTAATAAATTAAACATATATTAATAAATATATTATATATTGCAATAAATATGGGCTTATACATAGATATTATTAATTACTAATGCTTAATTCTGCAAATTATGTTTGAATCAAGAAAGAACAATGATGCTCTTGGCGCAATAAACCGCGGTGTGCCGTGTGAGTCAGGTTTATGTACATTATGTGATTCAGCATGTAAGGGGAAATGTGAGACATGGCTTTCATGTATGGAAGGAAGAAAAATGTTATATCCACGTAAGTTTGGATACTCAACTGCCGGAGGGGACAATATTACTTCTCTTGGAGTCGGATATCATGCTCTCCGTATACAGGGGTATGCTTATGGTTCTTCCGGCCTGAACAAAAAACTTACTGATGATTCGGATGACTGTATATTTCCAAATGTGAATATCGAGACAGAATTTGGTAATGAGATTAAGACTAAGTGCAGGATTCCGATGATGACAGGTGCTCTGGGGTCAACTTTCGTTGCGGCCCGTTATTGGCCATCATTTGCAGTAGGGGCAGCATTGGCAGGTTTCCCGATTGTTATCGGCGAGAATGTTGTTGGAGTCGATAAAGAATCAAAAATACAAAACGGGAAAGTCGCAGAATCCCCTGAAATGGAAAGGCGGATAGCATATTTTAAACGTTATTATGATGGTTATGGTGCTATTATTATCCAGATGAATGTTGAAGACACAAAGAATGGTGTCGCAGAATATCTGATTGAAAAATATGGGAATGATGTTATAATTGAACTTAAATGGGGTCAGGGAGCAAAAGATATTGGAGGCGAAATACAAGTCTCTGATATTGATTATGCACAATTTCTTAAATGGAGGGGATATATTGTTGATCCGGATCCGACTGATCCGGTAGTCATTGAAGCTTACAAAAACAGAGCAATTATATCATTTGCACGTCATAGCCGTTTAGGAGCAACAAATATGCATTCTCCGGAAGAGATACGTGAGAGTTTCCTTAACAGCATTAGTTACCTCAGGAAGATAGGATATAAAAGGATAACACTTAAAACAGGGGCTTACGGGATGGAGAATCTTGCTATGGCTATCAGGTATTCGGCTGATGCCAGGCTGGATCTGCTTACAATTGATGGTGCCGGTGGTGGAACAGGAATGAGTCCCTGGAATATGATGCAAAACTGGGGTATCCCCTCATTAGCTTTACATTCGAAAACATATGAATATTGCAGTATCCTTGCAGAAAAAGGAATAAAAGTGCCAGACATTTCTCTCGCTGGCGGAATGGCACGGGAAGACCATTTGTTCAAAGCTCTTTCATTAGTTGCGCCTTATGCGCGTCTGGTATGCCTCGGAAGGGCTCCTATGATTGCCGGTTTCCTTGGAAGTAACATTGAAGGAGTATTTCATCCCTCAAAGAGAGCCAGCCTTAATGGACATTGGGATGTACTTCCTCCTTCGGTAACGGAGTATGGTAAATACCCGGAGGAAATATTTGCTCTTTGGGAAACAGTTAAGAATAAGGTTGGTGCCGGCGAGATGAGTAATATCCCTCTTGGGGCAATCGCTCTTTGTGGTTATGCTGACAAGCTCGCCTGCGGGTTGCAGCAATTCATGGCAGGTGTCAGGAAATTCGACATATCACAACTTTCCAGAGGCGATCTGATTACTTCCAATCGTGAAACTGAAGCAATCACCGGAATACCATTTATGACAGAAGCTCTGGATGATAAAGCAAAGGTTATACTAAACTCGTAATATTTTTATAAACCTTTCTTATTTAAGAGATCATATCTTCTATAATCAAATCCCGCAAGATTAATGTTCTGCGGGATTTTATTTGATGGACGGTTATTGAACCGGTGATGGATTTTGTAATATTTTTAATACTATTGCCACTATCGCCTTTAATAGTTGTGATAATGATTAAACACTTTAAATAGAATGACAACACCTTTACGAAGCATACCAAAAATGCCTGTGCTGTTTCTCGGGCATGGCAGTCCGATGAATGCTATCGAAGAGAATGAATTTGTTGAGGGATTTAGAAACATTGGAAAATCAATCCCTAAGCCGGATGCCATTCTTTGCGTGTCGGCTCATTGGGAAACACGTGGTACTTTTGTTACTGCTATGGAGCTACCTGAAACCATACACGATTTCGGAGGTTTCCCGAAAGCCCTTTTCGACGTGCAGTACCCGGCAAAGGGCAGCCCTGAACTTGCTAAGAAGGCAAAATCGCTGATAACAACCACCAATGTTGAATTAGACCATAAATGGGGTCTCGACCATGGTGCATGGAGTGTAATTAAGCACTTGTACCCCGGGGCAGATGTGCCTGTAATTCAAATGAGTCTCGATTATTACCAGACACCCCGGTACCACTACGATTTGATTAAAGAATTGACCTCATTTCGAAAAATGGGAGTGCTGATAATCGGAAGCGGCAATATGGTTCACAACTTGCGTCTGGTGGACTGGGATAACTTTAATACCGATAATTTTGCTTTCGACTGGGCTCTGGAAGCCAGCGAAAAAATGAAAAAGTATATACTGAACAACGAACATAAAAAACTTATCGACTACCGTCGTCAGGGCAAAGCATTTGAACTGGCAATACCAACCCCTGAACATTACCTGCCCTTGTTGTATGTATTGTCATTAAAAGAAGAAAACGAAGATGTGAAGTTGTTTAATGACAAAGCTGTGGCTGGGTCATTAACAATGACATCGGTAAAAATCGGATGAAATATTAAATTGATCAAAAGGCACTGGCTTACCAACTTACAATAATTTATATTTTCTATCTTTACTTCTAACTTTGTTGATAGACAATAATTTCTTATGAAACCCACATGATTGATCCAATCATAAACTCAAATGAATGTAATTCATTTTCAATCATGTGTGGTTCTCCCGCTTAGGCGGGACAGGCTATCAGACCATTAAAAATAAATTATATACTGATGAAAAAATTCAGACTAATTATCGCTGGCATCTCTGCAGTCTTGATTCTTGTTAATCTTTTTTTCATAGACTATCAAGATCTCATTTCCAGATCCAACCTGGGAGCATTCCTCGGTATTATCGCCATGATTCTTAATATCCTGGCAATGATTTTGTCAAATAGATATGAGGCTCATCAAAGTCAGTCTCACTGTCCATTATATTTTAAGAGGCGGCATAATCTTTAAATATGAAAGTCAAATTAATACTCACTTTCCTTGTGGCTAAAAGATAACATTGGTATGAATTTTGCGCATTTTACTGTGCCCCAAGTACTAATTCAATGAGAAAAATATTGTTCTCACTCCTGCTATTGAAAACCTTTATTGGTTGTGATAAAAATGAATTAGGAAATCTTGAATACGTTGAAACTACAAAAGGAGGATGCTTTCCGGAAAAGGGTTCATCATTAAAAAGTGACCCATTTATTAATTCTGATACTGTAACTTGTTCAATTACTAACGACATTCTCAATGTATTTGTTGGATTTAATGCCCTTGTTGCTCCGGATAAAGTACCTCATCTTTCTTTAAAGCGGATTCAATACTTAGATAATTATTGAAATTTAATGTCATGAAAAAGTTAGTATTTGCGTTTTTCATTTCTCTCCTGCTATTTTCCTGCGAAAAAGATAAACAGTTAATTATCGAAAATACGGATATCCCGTTGATAAGTAAGGTATTGATTGGTGGTGAGATTTATATGGAATACACATATAATGATGAAAATTTATTGACCGAAGAGAAAAGTAAATTTCATTATTCAAGACATTTTTACAATAACAATAACCAGTTGATAACATCTGATTTTTATTGGGATATGCGCATTGCAAGCAGTAACAGCAGTGTGCTTAAAGCAGCAATCAACCGTAAAGAATGGGTTAGTCCTGAAAACACACCCAAAAGCATTACCCATAAATTTGAATATGACGGTAAAGACCAGTTATTGCGAAAATCATTTATCCGCCCTTCAGAGAATAATAGTGATTTCATGGAATTTCAATATGAAAATGACAGGATAGCCAGGGCAACAGGTTATTATAATAATTCAATATCAGGCTACACTGACTATCAGTATGATGAATATGGAAATGTAATCAGGCAAACGAAATACATAGTTTCATCATCAGGAATTGCGGAGTTAAGTACAACCACAGAGTATGAATACGATAATATGCATAATCCTTATCAATCATTCAAGCGATTACTAACCCCCTGTATTAACACAAATCCTAACAATATTATAAAAGAGACCTACACTATTCATTTTGAGGTTGACCAATCGATTCAAAAAGTGCAGATTACAAACAACTCATATGAATACAATGATAAGGGTTATCCGATAAAGGTAAACGGGGAAACGGAATATGTGTACAAATAATATTTTCCCCACGGGAAAGATAATATTCATTTTGGTAATCATTCTATGCTGTTATGGTTGCAGAAAGGATACTCCTGGAAAATTAAGATTCCTACGCAGGGACCAAAATCCATTTTAGCATTTGTTACTGCAACCACCACCTCACGACCCATAAACGTTCGTTTTATGTGGGATCAGAATTATCTTCAAAACCATTATGTTTATACTGTGAATATGGTTTTTCCGGTTCAAGCTTTTCCAGCCAGACTTCAAATAATGATGCATATCGGTCTCATCATCAATTATGAAAATACTGCTTGTAATATGCATGGCGTCGACCAGTATCAAGCCTTCAAGAATGCCACTGTCTGATAAACATCTTTCCACCTGACTAGCAATATTGACAAAAGCTCTGCGAGTTGGAATTTAGAACCAAAGTTCTTTTCGATATGATCTCATTTTGATTTATTATGGAAAGTTAATCGATTATACTAAATCTTATTATTCAGGCAACCTGATAATATAATTTAATTTTAATAGTTTTAAGGAATGGTAACTTCTTATATTCACTGACTTGATTTGGTCTTAAATCATATTAATCTATTCTTATTGATTCAAGTCAAATATAAATATTAAAAATACCGTGAAAATAAAACTATTCTTTAGCCTTTTTATCTCAGTAATTGTCACCAGCTTTTCAGCTTACAGTCAGACATCAGGCTTCAATGGGGAATGGATCATAGATAAGAACAAAAGTATCCTGACTACTGCCGAGGTGCTGCTAGTCAAGATCAATATTACTTTAAGGAATGATAGTTTGCTGACATTCCGTGTTTATGAACACAGGGATGCAGGAGAGTACTCATTTGAGGAAAAACTAAGATTAAATGATAAAGGAATCGAAATTCTCGTTTTTGGTATGTCATTGACCTCTAAAGCTAAACTGTCAGCTACTGATGGATCGCTCATCGCTGAATCGATATTCATGTATAATGATGGGAGTAACCAGGAAAACACGCTTACAGTAGAAACCTGGAAAGTTGATAAGGGAGGGGGAAGCCTCATTATGAACTTTACAAGCGAGAATTCCGAAGGTGAAATAAAGGGAACAAACTACTATTGTAAAGTACAATAAACAGATGGTTCATAAAGAAGCATCTTGCCA
Organism: uncultured Bacteroidota bacterium; assembly: GCA_963843415.1. GTDB lineage: Bacteria > Bacteroidota > Bacteroidia > Bacteroidales > VadinHA17 > LD21. The sequence goes on along the minus strand of CAWJKD010000004.1, from coordinate 6,668 downwards.
TGAGGTATTTTAACCTCTCCAGAGTACTATCCTGCAATACTTTTTCTTGATATCAGCTTTAGATATGTTTCTAAAGGTTCCAGTTGAGGAAGGCAGTTGCAAAAGCCGAGACCCTGATCACTTCCTGCCGGTATAAATTGATCACTTAAAACCGGAGTTAATTTCATGGTCTATAGATAAATATAAAAATGTTTTCTTTTTGGCGGAATGTGGTCAGGGAGACCGGCTGATGCAATCTGCTTTAGAATCATCTGAAGTTGGAAGACGGGGTGAAGTGATTGAGTGTCAGGAACGTTCAGAAAGAATACTTGCACAATGGCTGGTAATTAAGGTAAAATTGATACTTCAGGCTTTTGAGAAAACAAGCACCCCATTTTGCCCACCAAAACCGAAAGAGTTAGAAATAGCAGCTCCAATTTTCACAGACCGGGCGTGATTTGGTATTATGTCCAGATCACATTCCGGATCTTTTAATTCAAAATTAATGGTTGGAGGTAAAATTCCATAATGAACTGTCAGAACAGTTGCAGCTGCCTCAATTGCACCTGCAGCGCCAAGTATATGGCCAATCATTGATTTGTTCGAACTTACAGGGATATTCCTGTATCCAAAAGCCTTGTGAATCGCCAGTGTTTCGGTTTTATCATTAACCTTGGTCGAAGTTCCATGAGCATTGATATACCCTATATCTTCCAGATCAAAACCTGCATCTTTAACAGCAAGTTGCATGGCCATAGCTGCCCAAGTGCCATTTGGTTCAGGCGCAGCAATCCCATACGCATCCGATGTCATACCGAATCCACTTAACAATGCCAGAGGTTTTGCTCCCCTCTTTTCAGCATGTTCCGATGTTTCCAGAACCAGAACACAGGCACCTTCACCCATTACAAATCCATCCCGGTTCAGATCGAAGGGACGGCTGGCAATTTCAGGCTTTTCATTGAATGTTGAAAGGACTCCCATGCTCGCATAAGCATCAAGAACCAAAGGGGTCATGGTGGATTCTGCTCCGCCGGCCAGGATCACATCTGCCATGCCTCCTCTGAGCAGACCAAGTGCAATTCCTATCGAATGTGTGCCGGTTGTACAGGCAGCAGAGACTCCCAGGTTTGGCCCATGAATTCCAAGAACCATTGCTGCATTACAAACCGGCATATTGGAAATAACCCTGGGTACGGTTAAAGGATTAACCGAGCCAGGTCCCATTTTTAAAAACCTGATATGTTGATCTTCAAGGTGCGTATAATCTCCGGCGCCCGATCCAATGACACATCCGATTCTGTCCCTGTCTTCATTATTCAGATCCAGACCGGAATCCCTCACTGCCTCAATTGCTGCACTGGAAGCCAGTTGGGATACCCTGGCCATTTTACGTGATTCTTTACGATCAAAATAATCCTCCGGTTTATATGATATTACCTCGGAACCGATCTGGCTTTTATGGCCATGAGGATCGAAAGCCTGAATTCTTTTAATTCCCGACTTGCCTGTTATCAGTGAATTCCAGAAATCAGCACGATTACAACCAATGGAGGTAAATACTCCAATTCCAGTGACTACAACAGCTCTGTTTTTATCCATGACAGGTATGAATTCTCATTGAAATAAACTAAATTTATGAGCTAAAGATACAAATGCTGGACAAACTTACCTTGCCTGACCAAAGATCCTGATCACTTTTGGCCAAATTGAACTTTGGTTGTTAATACTGGTTGTTAATTTATCGATGGCTATGGTTGTTAATAACAAAAACCCCTGTAAATCAATTAAATACAGGGTCAAATTGTAGTCCCACCAGGAATCGAACCTGGATTTAAGGTTTAGGAAACCTCCGTTCTATCCATTGAACTATAGGACCGGTCGAAGTGCAAAAATAGAGGTTTTTTTCGATAATAAAAACCCACCCCAGTCCCCTCCCGGGAGGGGATCTTATTATTGTAACCATTGACCTATATTCAGTTGAAGCATATCTTCGACCTATCGCTCCCTCCCCCTCCTTTCTCCATTGCATCATTGCGTAGTTACACCGTTGCGCCATATTTTGATAAATCCCGGATCTTTCATACTTTCACTTTCTGAAAAATCAGATATGAACTGGATTGACGCAATAATACTTATTATCCTCGGCATAACCGCAGTGAGAGGTTTTATCGACGGATTTGTAAAAGAGGTAGCCGCCCTTGCTGCACTGATCCTGGGAATATGGGGGGCAATAAAATTTTCAGCCTTCACTGCGGCAAAATTGTATGAATGGTTCGATATGACAGGTCAGTATGTCGGAATAATCGCTTTCCTCATTACGTTCGGTGTCATAGTAATTGTTATTCACTTTGTCGGCATTCTTGCCGATAAAGTTATTGATGCGGTTTCACTGGGATTCCTGAACAGGATACTTGGAATTGTATTCGGTTTGATTAAAAGTGTTCTCATACTAAGCGTTATATTTTCAGTTCTGAATGCAATAGATGCCCGGAAACCATTTATTATCAAGAGGAAAATTTCGGAGTCGAAATTATACTATCCTATTTCAGATATTGTGCCTGCGATATTCCCTGTATTGGGTGAAGGCAATTTCATTCAGAGTTTTGACAGATTTAAAAAGAACCCCAAACCGGTGAAGGCACCCGAGGAGGTTACAATTTAATCAGGTTTACTATATTTGCAATTCTCAAATCAGGCTCTTATGAATTTCGTTGAAGAATTAAAATGGAGAGGCATGTTACACGACATCATGCCCGGGACAGAAGAATTGCTGAGTAAAGAAACAACTACAGGATATATCGGATTTGACCCTACTGCCGATTCCCTTCATATCGGCCATATGGTGCAGGTGATGCTCCTTGTTCACTTTCAGAAAGCAGGTCATATACCTGTTGCACTTATCGGAGGGGCAACGGGCATGATAGGAGATCCGTCCGGAAAGTCGGAAGAGAGGAACCTGCTTGATGAACCGACACTCAGGAAGAACCAGGAAGGTATCAAAAAACAACTTGCGAGATTTCTTGATTTCAGCCCTGACAGAAAAAACAAGGCTTTCATGGTCAATAATTATGACTGGATGAAAGAATACTCTTTCCTTGATTTTATAAGGGATATAGGGAAGCATATCACCGTAAATTATATGATGGCGAAAGACTCGGTAAAGAAAAGACTGGGGAGTGATTCAAAAGAGGGGATGTCATTTACGGAGTTCTCTTATCAGCTGGTACAGGGCACAGACTTCCTGCATCTTTATAATAAATTTGGCTGCCGTCTTCAAATGGGCGGTTCCGATCAGTGGGGTAATATTGTCACCGGTACAGAACTGATACGCAGGAAAACGGGAGGTGAAGCTTTTGCTCTCACCTGTCCGCTGATAACCAAATCAGATGGTTCCAAATTTGGAAAAACTGAAGCCGGGAATGTATGGCTTGATCCTGAAAAAACTTCTCCTTACCATTTTTATCAGTTCTGGCTTAATGTATCGGATATTGATGCTGAAAAATATATAAGGATATTTACTTTGATCGGTTACGATGAGATTAACAATCTGGTTGCTGAACATAAGAAATCTCCTTCCGAACGGATACTGCAAAAACGTCTGGCTGAAGAAGTTACTGTTACGGTCCATTCAAGAGAAGACTTTGAATCGGCAGTTGAAGCTTCACAGATACTGTTTGGGAAAGGCACCACCGAATCTCTTAAAAAGATGAATGAAAACACATTTCTCTCTGTATTTGAAGGTGTACCATCATATGACATAAAAATGGAAACTCTGACTAACGGTATTACCTTTTCGGCTCTTTGCACAGAACACTCACAGATATTCGCATCAAAGGGTGAGCTCAGACGAATGACAGAAGGGGGAGGAGTAAGCATTAATAAGACAAAGGTTGAGAATCCGGAAGTTATTGTCGGGAAGAGCCAGCTGCTTAATAATAAATACCTTCTTATTCAGAAGGGGAAGAAAAACTATTTTCTTATAAGGGTTGTCTGAATTCTACCGGAGATCTGCAGCAATTATTGAAACGTCATCAAAGAGGCCGGGATTAGTATCAGGAATACCCAGGTATCTGATCATAACCTGTAAGTTGGCCGCTACAGGCTCTTTATTTGAGATGTGACGTATTATTTCCTTAGTACCGATCTCTTTGCCGTCTTTTCCCTTTAACTCCGAGAGGCCGTCCGTATAGCAGATTATTTTTGAATAAGCCTTAACCTGGACTTCTGTTCTGCTGACAGCAGGGATATCATCAAGCATGCCCAGTCCGACACATGACGAATTCAGATTGATGACCTCTCCTGTTTCGGTGTTGTAAAGGACTGGAGCGTTATGGGCTGCATTAATATATTCAAGAACTTTTTTCTTATGGTCGTATCCGGCAATTGAAAACGTTATGAATCTTTCCCCGGCTGCATTCAGAACAACGATGGCATTAAGCTTATGGGGATCAGCAGTTCGAGTTTGATATCGTGCTGTTAAAAAGAGCCCTCAGGCTCGCCTGGAAATTTGACATCAGGATCGCAGCTGACATTCCCTTGCCGGATACATTGGCGATACAAAAGCCGGTTTTAGTCTCTGACAATTTAAGGCAATCGTAGTAATCTCCTCCTACTTCGTAATGAGGGTAATAAAATCCGTTTACAATAATTTCAGGAGAGCGGGGCATATGGCTGTTATCGGGTATCAGCATTTTTTGCATCCGGGAGGCCAGTTCGAGCTCTTTTTTCAGAGCCTCCTGGCGCAGACTTTCATTGTGAAGCCTTATGTTTTCAATTGCTACAATTATGATGTTCGAAATGGTCTGGATAAAATTAAGATGTTTAAGCACCGGGGCTCATGCCTTCACCTTCTTCTTCAATATCACCTATGAAGAGGAATGCCAGATGAATCATTATTATTAAAATACGGGTACAATAATATCGACTCCCTCAAATCCCATCTCGGGCGATACATATGTTATATCCTTGAAATGAAGAGTATCAGCCATTCCTACATCAATCTTCTCGTAATGTTCCGGGAAGCCGCCGTTCATGAGGCACTCCCACGTAAATGGAACGCTTGAAGATCAGGATCTTGCCAATGCCCAGATTAACCCTTAAGATCGATTCGTATTTGGAGAAGAAGTTCCTCAGGTTGGCATTGATCAGAATTGTAATATCAAGAAGAGAATCCAGCTTAAATTTGGATATCTTCAGTCTGTCGGTAAAAGCCTTTTTATCTTCCATCTGCAGGGATCACGCCTTTAACCCGGTCGATATAGATCTTTTCGCGGGTATCAATTCTTATTTTGTCTCCGGTATTAACAAACAGAGGAACCATAACAGTGGTCCTGTTGCTGAACTTTGGCCTGCTTATATGTATTGGTTGCAGTATCTCCCCGTAATCCTGGTTCTGAGTAAACAACTTCCATTATCACAAACTGAGGAAGTTCAACTGACAGGACATTCTCAGTATCAGCATGAGACCACAACTTCAACATTCTCAGACCTTCCATCAGGAATTCAGGATTATCGATCACAAATTCTTCTACATGGATCTGATCAAAAGTCTCACGGTGCATGAAAATAATAACCCTACATCATCTTTATACAGATATTGATAGGGGCGTCTTTCCACCCGTGCAACATTCACTTTTGTCCCGGAAAGAAAATGTATTTTCGAGCACTCTTCCTGTTTTAATACTTCTTAACCTGGTTCTTACAAAAGCCGGTCCTTTTCCGGGTTTTACATGTTGAAATGATACAATTGTAAAAAGGTCATTATTAAATTCAATTACAAGTCCATTCCTGAAATCTGCAGTGCTAGCCATAAACGTATCAGTTATTCTAATTAATTAATTTATTTCTTTTTAATATCAAGCGGGTAAACCAACCCTTCGTAGCTTACCATATCTACAATAAAAGCGCCCACAAAGATATCAAAACGAATTTTAACCGGTAAAAAATTTTTATCAGCTGAAAACCATAAAGTAACATCGTCTTGTGTCTTAAAGAGTCTTCCACTCCTTTAGCCCACGGGATTAAATCCGTGGCATTTAATCTTTCCTGCTTTAGTTTTAATTTCCTCAGTGCTGATATATTTCATTCTTAATGGATAGAGCTCATCTGTGAACCAGGTTGTTATCGTAAAGATATCACCCTTCTTTAAGCTGTCTATCTCCGGCAGAATACGATTACGGAACCAGTAAAAGGAGGAAACTATATGGATGCCCTGCTCAGTGATATGTACTCCTGTCAGATCACTTGTTAAAATTGCAGAATCCTCCCTGGTGGAATGATCGAACATAACTACATTGTATCTCTTGTATTTACCTTCACTGACATTTCTTATCGATTTGACAGGTAATTCTGTTTCGGGATCTATATAGCTTTCAAAAATATCTTTTACATTGAAGAGTGCATCAATTATTCCGGTGGTCTTTCCGACTGCTACCGAATGCCACAGTTCAACTCCGTTCGAAGTATCACGATCGATCTCAAGAGCTGTTCTCCTGTCACCACACCGTAATGAATTATATATTTTATTTTTTCACCGGGTTGATATGTTGTAACCTGTCCATTCACAGTAATGATGGACACACACAAAAATCCGGTTATTATTAATAATGGTTTCATAGTTATAACATAGCAACAGGCAATTTACGGACCAATTACTGTCTTAAAATATTTTTAACAGGTTTTGAAGT